>JALCNR010000006.1 GCA_022649165.1 Actinomyces sp. | reverse complement strand
CCAGGCCGATGGGCACCATCCGTCCGCCGTCGCGCAGGGCCTCGAGAGCGGAGTTCCAGGTCTCGGGCCGCCCGAGCGCCTCGAAGGCGACATCGACGCCCCGTCCGCCCGTGAGCGAGAAGACCACTTCATGGACGTTCTGCTCCGCGGAGTTGATGGTGTCCGTTGCCCCCAGCATGCGGGCAGCGGCGAGCTTGTCCTCGGCGATGTCGACCGCGATGATCCGGCCGGCGCCGAATGCCCGGGCGATCTGGATGATGCTGGATCCCACGCCGCCCGTGGCCACGACGGCGACCGTCTCGCCGTGGCGGAGATCGGCCCCGCGCCGCACCGCCCCGTAGGCCGTCATCGTCGCGCATCCGAGGATCGCTCCCGCCACGGGGTCGATCCGGTCCGGAACGGGGGCGACGGCCGTCGAGGGGATGACGCAGTACTCGGCCAATCCGCCCATCGAGTACATGGCGATGGGGGAGCCGTCCATGTCGGCCAGACGCGTCGTGCCGTCGTAGAGCTTCCCCTGGAGGCGGTTGAGGTCGAAGAACGGACCGCAGAGGTCGTCGCGCCCCTCCGCGCAGGCCGGGCAGCGTCCGCAGGGCATGAGGAAGGCTCCCGCCACCCGTTGCCCGACCGCCAATCCGGACTGGTCGTTGCCGGGTCCCAGTTCCACGATCTCGCCGGCGACCTCATGGCCCACCACCGCCGGAAGAGGAAAGGCGATCGCCCCTCCGAGGACGTGGAGGTCCGAGTGACACAGGCCGCAGGCGCTGACCCTGATCAGGACCTCTCCATCCTTCGGATGGGGCGTGCGGATCTCCTGGACCTCCAGACCGTGATCGATGTCGCGGAGCACCGCCGCGCGCATCAACGTCGGAGTATGTCGTGACATTTCTAGGCTCCCTGCCAAAGTCTCACATCTGAAGCGTTCGCGGAAGTACGCGGACATCGCCTCACAGGCTAACTACGGACCCGTCGAATGCGCCTCATCTTGTGCTCACAAATGGTTGGTTTCTCGAGAAGCCCTCCGATCCGACACCGTTGTCCGGGTCTTTGGCCCCTGTCCGGCCACACCGACGAGGCCGTTCCACGGCCAGGATGCACAAGCGCCCGGGAGGACCCCGCCACGGAACCACGTCGCAGGTCGGACCGCGGTCCGAGACGACGAAGTCGTGGCACTTCACCGTGCCACGACTGCACAGGGCCATCGGAGACACTCGACGAGGGCGGCCCGCACCCACGCAGAGAGACGGCTCAGACGCCGAGTCCGAACTCCGGCTGCGCCAGCAGCGCGAGCGCGAGAGCGGCGACCAGGAGGCCGGAGACGACGGTGGCCATAGCCGATCCGATGATCGCCGCGACCACGGCGACCACGGACAGCACGACCATGGCGATGAGGATCCCGGGGGCGGAAGACGGCCGTTCCTTCTTCGCGGAGGTTCTGCCTCCGGCCCGATCGGACGCCGCCCCGAGGGCGATGGTGCTCATGATGATTGCTCCTTCATGTTCGACAGCGTCATGCGGAGCAACGGGCGGGCCGTGCGCCGCACGGCCCTGTGGTGTGCCTCCCGGATTTCCGGGATGCGCTTATTGTATGGACAAATTGCAGCATACTGCAAGCGTCCCGCGACGGCGTTCGCCTAGACCAGCAGCATCACGCCGGTGATGAGGGTGAGGACGATGATGGCGGTGTTGAAGAACGTCGGATTGATCCGTCCCGACAGTCTTCTCCCCGCCGCGACGGTCAGGCCGATGACCGGGACCATCGCGAGGATCATCGGAAGCTGCTCGACGCCGAGCATCCCGAGCCCCAGAGCGAAGGGCAATTTGACCAGATTGACGATGAGATAGAACCAGGCGGTTGTCCCCAGGAACAGGCGGACCGGAAATCTCTCGGTCATGAAGTACATCGCCGTCACGGGACCTCCGGCGTTGGCGACCATCGTCGTGAAGCCCGCCAGGGAACCGAAGAGGACGCCTCTGACCCGGCGCATGGCCGCAGGCCGGGCCGACGCCTCATCGGCCGCCGCATCCTGCGGGGCCTTGTCCGAGACCATGGCGATGTCCTTCGCCTCCGGGTCCTCCACCGGCCCGGACGGGTCCTCCGATCGGCCCGGCGCGTGCGGGCGGTTGCGGCGCTCCCTCAGCATCGAGACCACGTTCCACCCGATGAAGACGAGGATGATCACGCCGATCACCCGTTTGGTGAGATCGTTGTCGGCGACGAAGAGGAACAACGCCCCCAGCCCGACGCCGAGCACGACATTGGGCAGAAGCCTGCGCAGCGATCCCCAGTCGACACTGTCGCGATAAGCCCAGATGGCCATCCAGTCGGCCACGATGAGCAGGGCGAGCGTGGTCCCGGTGGCCTCCTTGGCCGGGAGGATGTTCGTCAGGGCCCCGATTCCCAGGATGCTCGCACCCGGCAGGAGCGATTTGTCCAGCGCGATGAGGGCCGCCACCGCCGCAACCGCGAGCCAGATCATGGACCCTCCCGGGAGCTATTTGTCACGTCAAAGTGAGTATAAGGGCTTCAGCGACCCCGGTCGCACGAGGACGGGGGCTGCGGCCGCGATGCGGCCACAGCCCCCGGGAAGGCCCTCGGTCACAGACCTGTCGCGGAACGGATGTAGTCCCGCGCCTTGAGCGCGTACTCCAGCGGGTTCGCCTTGGCCGGATCCTGCTCGGCCTCGACGACGAACCAGCCGTCGTAGTCGGAGTCGAGGAAGAGCCTCAGCACCGGCTCCATGTCGACGATTCCGTCACCGGGGACGGTGAAGACGCCGTTCTTGATGGCCGTGAGGAAGGACATGCGCTTCTCCTTCGCCTCATCCAGCTGGGGACCGCGGATGTCCTTGAGGTGGACGTGGGCGATACGATCCTTGTACCGGGTCGCGATGTCCATGGGATCCTCGCCGGAGAAGACGAGATGACCCGTGTCCAGCAGCAGCGACACCTTCTCCGGATCCGTGCCGGCCATGAGGCGGTCGATCTCGGCCGTGGTCTGGACACCCGTGCCCATGTGGTGGTGGTAGACAATCTTCTGGCCGGTCTGGGCGGCCAGCTCCCCCAGGCGCTCGAGGCCGGAGGTCAGACGGTCCCATTCGGCGTCGGTGAAATGCGGCTTCCCATCGAAGACGGGAACGTCCTCCATCCCCTGCACCGAGTGCCCCTGCTCGGCCACGACGATGACCTCGGCGCCCATGGCGTGGAGGAAGTCGCGCTGGGCGAGGAAGGCGCGCTCGGTCTCCTCGAAGGGCTTCGTCGTGAGGAAGAGAGAGGTCCATGCCGAGGCCACGCGAAGCCCCCGCATCTCGAGCGCCCGACGCAGAACGGCCGGATCGCGCGGGTACTTGTTGCCGATCTCGGTGCCGGTGTATCCGGCCAGCGCCATCTCCGAGACGCACTGCTCGAAGGTGTTCTCCGCGCCGAGCTCCGGCAGGTCGTCATTGGTCCAGGCGATCGGCGCGATCGCCAGCTGGATGTTGCTCATGTCGCTCCTTGAGGGTGTAGTCCCGCCCGCGCACGTCAGCATGCCGGTTCTCCGGGTTCCGGGAGTCCAGCGGCGGCTCCACCGACCCCGCTATGTTCTGACAAAAAGATGGTATCGCGTACGATCAGGGGAGTCAGCCTCCTGCCCGTCCGAATCGTTTTGTAGCGTCCCGCGCGCGCCCGCCGTCCCGACTGCCGGTCAGGGGCGACGATCCGCCCCCCGCCGTTCAGGAGTAGCGGCGCTGCACATACGCTTCGATCTCCTCCAGCGACTTGTTCGATGTCTCGGGCATGACCTTGATGAGGATGATGGCGAAGACGAGGTTCACCACGGCGAAGATCCCGTAGGTGAGCCCTCCGCCCAAGGAGGCCATCATCGGCGGGAAGGTCACGGTGATGACGGCGTTGACGATCCACATGCAGAACACGGCGGCCCCGTTGGCGATGCCGCGCACCTTCTGCGGGAACATCTCCCCGAGCATCGTCCACACCACGGGCCCGTTCCCGGCCTGGACGACCAGCATGAAGACGCCCATCATCACGAGGATGACCATCGGCGCCCAGGCCACGGGCGTCCCGCCGGAAGCCATCACCGGCGCGATCGTGAACTCGAAGAGCGCCGCGATCACCCCCAGGGTGACGAACACGGAGAAGAGGCAGGTGATGAGCAGCCTGCGCCGCGGAAACCGGGAGATCAGCACCAGCGCCAGCGAGCATCCCAGGACGGACATCACCCCGTTGGCGATCTGGGCGGTGATGGCCGCATCCGTGGACCACCCCGCGTACTGGAGGACCTTGGGGGCGTAGTACATCACGGTGTTGACACCCGTGGTCTGGTTGGTGATCGCCAGGAACACGCCGACGAGGAACAGCCTCCTCATCCAGGGCGTGGAGAAGATCTCGCGGAAGCTTCCCCTCTCGGCATGCGCGTTCCGCTCCTCGTTGAGGATCATGTCGCGGACCTCGTCGGGGATGGATCCGTCGCGTTCCTCGACACGCACGCGCTGCAGTGAGCCGATCGCCTCGTAGAAGCGTTGGTTCTTCGCGTACCAGCGCGGGGACTCCGGCATGAGACGCATGCCGATCCACAGGGCGATCGCAGGAACCGTGCAGATCAGCAGCATGATGCGCCACGCATTCCCGTTACCGCCCGAGATGACCAGATTCGAGACGTAGTCGTACCACTGGTGGGTGTCCATCGTCCCGCCCTGAGAGGACATCAGGGCGTTGACATCGTCGAAGCTGTGGCTGCCGGTGCTCAGGACCCCCGCCGGGTCCTCGGCCACGTCGAGGCGCGGCGCCCCGTTGAAGGACTTGACGATCGAGTTCATGATGAAGGCCAGAAGCTGCCCGGTGACGATCATCACCTGGTCGACCGCCACGATGGTCCCGCGGATCCGTTTGGGCGCCGTCTCCGAGAGGTAGACGGGAACGGTCGCCGACGCGCCGCCGACGGCGAAGCCGAGGACCACGCGGGCCACGTACATGGCGCCGATGTTGGGGGCCGCGGCGGTGGCCACGGACCCGATCGCGAAGATGACGGCGAGCATGAGGATGTTGTGCCGGCGTCCGTACCTGTCGGAGAGCCGTCCGCCGATGAGGGCGCCGAATGCGGCTCCGACCAGCAGAGTGCCCCCCACCAGCCCCTCCTCGACGGCCGTGAGGTGGAGGCCGCCAGCCGCGTGGGGCATGTACATGTACGGCAGCGCGCCCGAGATGACGCCCGTGTCGTAGCCGAAGAGGAAGCCGCCGAGGGTGGCGACCGCCGCGACGAAACCGATGGACCGCCTCTTCCCCGAGGGCGGCGTCGACCTGACGGCGCCCTCGAGTTCCTCGCGCGTCATCTGCGCGCTCAACGATGGTGTGGTGGACATCTGTGCCTGTCTCTCTCGTGGATCGCGACGCCTCGACGCGTCGCCGGCCGGCCCCCGGCGTGTCCGGAAGAGGCCGTATGGATTTCCTGGACCGCCCCCGAGGATGCGGTCCCTCTCGCGTCCCTGACGGCGCCTCAGTTGCCGAACGTGGTGCACCCGGTCACCGGGCGCACATCGTGCCAGGTCCCGTCGCTCGCCGAGGCCGCCGTCGCCTCGTCGACCTCGGCCGCCGCCCAGCCGTCGGCGACGGAGGGGGCGCTCTGATGGCCGGTGAGCACCGACTGGACGAACTGGGCGGCCTCGATGACCTTGAGGTCGTCGAATCCCATCGAGTTCCCGGCCCCGGGCTGGAACCGTGAGAAGTGGGGGAAGCCGGGTCCGGCCATGACCTTCGTGTACCCCTGGAACTCGTTGTCCAGGCCCAGGCACACCTCGAGGACGTTCATCTCCTCGAAGTTCCACCTCAGCGACCCCTCGGTGCCGTAGACCTCGACGACGTACTCGCAGCGGGGTCCCACCGAGACGCGCGAGGACTCCAGCGTGCCGACGGCGCCCCCGTCGAAGCGGACCATCATCGCGACGTAGTCCTCGTTGCCCACCGCGCCGCGCTCGTCTGAGACCTCCCACCCGCTGTGCCCGACCCCCGCCTTGGTGGGGATTGGCCGATCGGCGATGAACGTGCCGGTGAGGGCCGACACGGAGGCGATGCGCCCGACCATGTACTGGACCAGGTCGGATCCATGGCTCATGAGGTCCAGGATCACGCCGGCGCCGGCGCGCTCGCGGTCGTACCGCCAGGTCAGCGGCCCGTCGGGAGAGGCGGCGTAGTCGGCGATCAGCCAGGCCCGGACATTCGTGATCCGGCCCAGGCGCCCCTCCCTGATGAGTTGCCGGGCCTTCTCGACGGCGGGGGCGTGCCGGTAGTTGAAGCCCACGGAGGTGACCAGGCCGGCCGACGCGGCCGCCTCTGCGATGTCGCGGGACTGGGCGGCGCTGATCCCCATCGGCTTTTCGATCCAGAAGGGCTTCCCGGCCGCGGCGGCCGCCAGCGCGATCTCGCGGTGGAGGTAGTTCGGGGAGCAGATCGAGACGATGTCGACCTCAGGGTCCGCCAGGAGCTCGCGGTAGTCCTCCACCGCGCGGGCGAAGCCCAGCTGAGTGACCGCGATCTCCCGGTTGGCCGCGAGGACATCGCATGCGGACACGAGCCGGATGTCGGCATCCAGATCCGGGTAGTGCTCGGCGAGCGCCTTGTACCCCCTGCTGTGCAGGCGCCCCATCCATCCGAGGCTGATGACTCCGACGCCCAGCGTCCTCTTTGGCATTGCGATCTCCTTCGTCCTGCGTCCCCGGCGTCGTCTTCGCTCCCGGTCCGCATCCCGTCTTCGGAACGCCAACAGGCTCACACATGTCCGGACAATCCGGAACGGGGTTCCGCGTGGGAAACGTTTTGGGAGGAGTGGGAAACGTTTTGGGACGAAGGCCTCAGGAGCCCAGGCGCACTGGGCCCGTCGTCGAACGCACGACGAGGCGCGTCGGCATGACGACGAGCTCCTCCTGCCCCGGGGCCACGAGCGCATCGGCGGCGATGCGCCGGGCCAGCAGGCCCATGGCGGCGGTGGCGATCCCGTCGATGTCCTGGACGATCGTGGTGAGGTCCGTCGTCGGATCGGCCGCCGTCGGACCGTCGTCGAATCCCACCACCGAGAAGTCCTCGGGGACCCGGAGCCCCAGCTGCCGCAGGGTGCGCGACAGGCCGGCCGCCACCATGTCGTTGTAGCAGACCACCGCCGTGGGAGTCCTTCCCTCCCCGATCAGCGCATGTGCGGCGGCGGCGCCCGCCGCCAGCGTGGACCCCCCGCGCACGACCCTCACCCGGTCCGACAACCCCTGCTCCTCCATGACCGAGGCGTAGGCGTGGCGTCGGCGCGCCGACAACGTCGACACGTCGCCGCCGTCGACATGGGCGATCTCGCGGTGCCCCAGCTCCCGCAGATGCCCGATCGCTTGGCCCAGGGCCATCTGGTCGTCGGAGACGACCGCATCGACCCCGGGGGCCCGGACGAAACGGCACAGCGACATCACTGGCAGTTCCCTGGCCAGATGCGCGAAGTCGCCGTCGGTCAGCTCGGATCCCGTCAGCAGGAGGGCCTGGACGTTGTCTCGGAGCAGCTCGGCGACGCACCGGCGCTCCCGATGGTGCCGGGTCGCGCCCGAGAGCGTGACCTCGAGGCCGTTCGCCGCGCCCGCGGTGTACACGGCGTCCACCAGCATCGCCTGGAAGTCCTGCTCGACCTCGTAGACGAGGCCCACCAGCCGGGGATCGAGGCGCCGAAGCGCCGACGCCCGGCGGTTCGGACGCCACCCCAGCCGGTTCGCGGCGGCGACGACCCTCGCTCGGGTCGCCTCCGCCACCCCCGCGCCCCCGGACAGCGCGACGGACACGGTGGTGATCGACGTGCCCGATGCGCGCGCCACGTCGCGGATCGTCACTCGGCGCGGCCGGGCGCCTCCGTCTGACTCCACCCGGTCATCATAGGGTCACACCCCGCCCCTCCCGACGCCCTCGTCGCGGGCACGACTACCGGCCCGGCGGGGGATCCCCGTCGGGCCGGATGCCGCGTGCCTCCGGAGGCTCCGCCGGGCCGCCCCGCCGGAGTCCCCGAGAGACCGTCAGTCCTCGCGCTGGAAGGACATCGTGGCCGCGTAGGTCCGCTCGGAGGGCCAGCGCGACGTGACCGCCTTCGCCTTGGTGTAGAACTTCACGCCTTCCGGGCCGTGGATGTGGGTGTCGCCCAGCAGGGACTGCTTCCATCCGCCGAACGAGTAGTACGCGACCGGCGTGGGGATCGGGACGTTGACCCCGACCATGCCGGCCTCGACGTCCAGAGTGAAGCGGCGGGCGACGCCGCCGTCGTTGGTGAAGATCGCCGAGCCGTTGCCGAACTCGACCGCGTTGACGATCCCGATCGCCTGCTCGTAGGTGTCGGCGTGGACGATGGTGAGGACCGGGCCGAACACCTCTTCGGTGTAGACCGGGGCGTCCAGCGGCGTGTCGTCGATGATCGTCGGGCCCAGGAAATGCCCGTTCTCGTGCCCGGGGATGACCAGGCCGCGACCGTCCATGACGATCTTCGCCCCGCGCTTCTCCGCGTCGTCGATGAGCCCGACGATGCGGTCCTTCGCCTTCTTCGAGACGACCGGGCCCATCTCGACCCCGTCCTCCATGCCGGGGCCGACCTTGATCCTCTCGGCGTGTTTCTTGACCATCTCGGCCAGCTTCGGGCCGATGCCGCCCACCGCCACGACGACGGGCAGGGCCATGCAGCGCTCGCCGGCGGCGCCGAAGGCCGCCGCCGAGATGTGCTGGGCCGCGAAATCGAGGTCGGCGTCGGGCATGACGATGGCGTGGTTGTTCGCCCCGCCCAGCGCCTGCACACGCTTGCCGTGGGACACGCCGGTGTCCTGGACGACGTGGGCGACGGGGGTCGAGCCCACGAAGGAGATCGCGTCGATTCCGGGATGCACGAGGATGTTGCTGACGAGGCGCCGGTCGCCGGCCACCACGTTGAAGACGCCGTCGGGCAGGCCCGCCTCCTTGTAGAGCTCCGCGGTCAGCAGGGCCGCCGAGGGCGTCGGGGAGGCAGGCTTGAGGATGAATGCGTTACCGGTTGCGATCGCCAGGGGGTGCATCCACATCGGGACCATGGCGGGGAAGTTGAAGGGGCAGATGCCCGCGACCACGCCGACCGGCTGGCGGAGGGTGTGGATGTCGACGCCGGTGGAGATGTCGAAGGAGTACTCGCCCTTGAGAGCGACGTTGATCGCGGTCGCGAAGTCCAGGGTCTCCCGGCCGCGCTGGATCTCGCCGATGGCGTCGGAGTAGTTCTTCCCGTGCTCGGCCACGATGAGCCTGGCCATCTCATCCTGGTGGTCGAGCACCAGCTGGCGCATGCGGAACATGATGGCGACCCGCTTGGCCAGCGAGACCTTCGCCCACTTCTTCTGCGCCTCGCGCGCCACCTCGACCGCGTGGTCGAGGTCGGCCTGCGAGGCCTGGAGCATCCGCGCCTCGACCTCGCCGGTGGCGGGATTCTCCACGTCGGAGGTGCCGATGGGCGTGCCCTCGTAGTACTCGCCACCGATCCATTGCTTGATCGTCTTCATTGTCCGGATCTCCTTGTTGCCGTTTCGTCGTCGAATTGCGTCGGCCGATCCCGGCGGGGTCCCCGCCGCGGCTTCTCCTACTTTAGTCCCATGCAGGCTCTTTGTCATGACAAAGAAGGGACAATTGGTCACCTCGGACGCCCCGATCCCTCCTCGACCGGGGGCGGAGCGGGCATGCCGCCTGACCGGACATGGCAAAGGGGGCGGGCGAACGCCCTCGACGTCCGCCCGCCCCCGATCCCAGGCCGGGACCTCGGACCCGCCTCGCCCTCACACGGCGGGGGCGCCGGGTCCCGGCCCCGGCGCTCACCTCAGATAGTGGCGCTGGCCCGCTTTGTCCTCCAGGTACGCCGCGTACGCCTGGTTCGTGGACTCCAGCCTCGAGGTCTGCGAGACGGGGACGTCCCACCACGACGACGCTGGCGGATTCGGACCGTACAGATCCGTCTCGATGTGGATCATCGTCGCCCGGTCGGAGGCCTCGGCCTGGCGGAACGCCTGCCTGAACTCGTCGATCGTGTGCACCTTGAGGACGTCGATGCCCCATGACTTCGCATTGGCCGCGATGTCGACGTCGAGCTTGGCGCCGTCCTCGTTGTGGTGGGCTCCGGGACCGCCCTGGCGGTAGCGGGTGCCGAAGCGCTGGGAGCCGTGGGACTCCGAAAGCGCGCCGATCGAGGCGAAGCCGTAGTTCTGGAGCAGGACGTAGATGACCTTGATGCCCTCCTGGGACACCGTCGCCAGCTCCTGGGGCAGCATCTGGTAGGTCCCGTCCCCGACGATGGCCACGACCTCGGAGTCCGGCAGCGCCATCTTGACGCCCATGGCGGCCGGAATCTCGTACCCCATGCACGAGAAGGCGTATTCGACGTGGTACTGGACGGGGGTGCGCGCGCGCCACAGGGCCTGGAGGTCGCCCGGCATCGAACCCGCCGCGTTGATGACGACGTCGTCGTCCCCCATCATCTCGTTGAGCGCGCCGAAGACCTCCGTCTGGGCCGGCAGAGGGCCGTGGTCCAGGTGGTAGCACTGGTCGACGCGCTTGTGCCACGCCGCCTTCTCGCGGGCGACCTCCTCGGCGTAGGGCTCCTCGACGCGGTAGCCGCGCAGGGCCGCGGTCAGCGCCTCGAGCGCTTCGCGGGCGTCCGCCACCAGCATCTCCCCCGCGTTCTTCACGGCGTCGAAGGGTTTGACGTTGACGTTGACGAAGCGGACGTCCGGGTTCTTGAACTGCGTGCGGGAGGCGGTCGTGAAATCGGAGTAGCGGGTCCCGATGCCGATGACGAGGTCGGCCCTGTCGGCGATGTGGTTGCCGGAGTCGCCCCCCGTCGAGCCCACGCCCCCGACAGACTGGGGATGATCGAAGTTGATCGCGCCCTTGCCGGCCTGGGTGTCGGCGACGGGGATGCCCGTGGCGGAGGCGAAGGCCCGCAGCTGCTCGGACGCCTCCGAGTAGATGACACCGCCGCCGGCGATGACCATGGGGCGCTTGCTGGCGCGGATCGCCGCCGCCGCCCGGTCCAGGGACGCGCGGTCCAGGGGGGCGCGGCGGACATGCCACACGCGCTTGGTGAACATCTCGACGGGGAAGTCGAAGGCCTCGGCCTGGACGTCCTGGGGCATCGCGAGCACGACGGCTCCCGCGTCGGCGGGGTCGGTGAGCGTGCGCATCGCCTGCATGAGGCTGGGCAGCAGTTGCTCGGGACGGTTGATGCGGTCGAAGAAGGCCGCCACGGGGCGGAACGCGTCATTGCAGGTCGTGTCCAACGTCTGCGGGTTCTCGATCTGCTGGAGCACCGGATCCGGATAGCGCGTGGCGAACTGGTCGGAGGGGAAGAGCAGGACCGGCAGGCGGTTCGTGGTGGCCAGGGCCGCGCCCGTGACCATATTGAGCGAGCCGGGGCCGATCGAGGCCGTGCACATCTTGATCTGCAGCCGGTTCGTGGCCTTGGCGTAGGCGGAGGCCGCGTGGACCATGCCCTGCTCGTTGCGGGGCATGACGTAGGGCATCGTCCCGCCGTCGGGCTCCGGATCGATCTCGTTCTGGAGCAGCGCCTGGCCGAGGCCGGCGACGTTGCCGTGGCCGAAGATGCCGAAGGCCCCGGTGACGAAACGACGTTCGACGCCGTCACGCTCCGAGTACTGGTTGATAAGGAACCGGATCGTGGCCTGGGCGACGGTCAGGCGCACGGTGGGGACCGGATTCGAGTTCATGGGTTCTCCTGGGGTGGGGGGATGCCGCGGGGAGGAGTGCGGACCCGCCGCCGTGACGGGTCCGCCTCCGAACGGCATCAGTCGTTCATCGGGGTCATGGGCAGGCGGGGGTCGACCACCTGGTCGTCCCAGGTGTCGCGGATCCACGAATGGTCGGGATCGAAGGTCATCATCCACACGGCATCCTCGGCGGGACCGGCCATGACGTTGAGGTAGTACAGATCGTAGCCGGGAGCCGCGACAGTGGGACCGTGGTACCCGTAGGGCATCACCACGACGTCGCCGCCGCGGACCTCCGCGCACACATCGATGTCGTGGCCGGGCGACGGGTAGATCCGCTGGATGCCGAAGCCCTGACCGCCCCCGCGGCCCTCGCGGACCTCGTAGTAGTAGACCTCCTCCAGCTGGCGCTCCTCCGCGGTGTTCTCGTCGTGCTTATGGGGCGGGTAGGAGGACCAGTCGCCCCCCGGCGTGAGAACCTCGCAGGCCAGCAGGTGAGAGGTCTCGACCGGGTTGCCCATCGAGTAGTTGTTGACCTGGCGGGAGCAGTCGCCCGCGCCGCGCAGGGCGGTCCCGACCTCGCCCCGCGGACAGTAACGCGCGGGAAGGTCCCTCGTCGCCCTGGCGCCGGGCAGCGCGATGCGCGCGCCTGCCGCGCTGGTCAGACGGATGTCGGTGCGGCGGGGGATGTAGGCGTAGTCCGTGATATCCGTGAACACGGACTCGCGACCCTCGACGGCGATGTCCCGGCCGTCCACCGTCACGGTGCATCCGCCGCTCAGGGGCAGGACGAGGAACTCCGCCTCCCCGCCCGGCACGTCCAGCGATCCTCCCGCCTCCAGGCGGACGACGCGCAGGGAGGACCACTCCCACCCGGCCCGCTCGGGGGTCAGGTCGAGCTCGTAGGCGTCGTGCGCCGTCTCGCCGGCCCGGATGATGTACTTCGACTCGCTCATAGCAGCTCCACAGCTTGGTCGACGGCGCCCTCGACGTCGTCATCTGGCGGATACAGGAGGGACCGGCCGATCACCAGTCCGCGGACGTTGGGCAGCGCGAGCGCCTGCGCCCATGCCGCCCGGGTGGCTTCCGGATCGGAGGAGACCTCTCCTCCCAGGATGAGGCTGGGCAGCGTCGTGGCCTCCATGACGCGCTCCATGTCCCCGACGCAGGGCAGTTTCAGCCAGGTCCGGGCCGAGGTGCGCCCCAGCCCCGAGGCGATGGCGATGGACCTCATGACGGCCTCGGGTGAGAGGTCGTTGACGATGCGCCCCGACTCCCAGGAGGAGATGAAGGGCTCGATCATCGCCGTCAGCCCGCGGGAGGAGAGGTCGTCGACGGCGTGGGCCGCGGCCTCGAGCGTGTCGGCGGTGTGCGGATCGGCGTAGTTGATCCGGGTGAGCATCTTGCCGCCGTTGAGGCCGGACGCCTCGACGCCCTCCGCGTCGTAGCCCGCGAAGCGGTCGTCCATCTCGAAGGACGCTCCCTGGAGCCCGACCCGGTTCATGGAGCCCCAGACGAGTTTGCCGTCCAGCGCCCCCAGGAGCGCGAGGTCCTCGATGAGGTCGGCGGTCCCCAGGAACCCGTTGACTCCGGGACGGTTCAGCGCGGTCACGCACCGGTCGAGGAGGTCCTCGCGCGAGGCCATCGCCATCGGCTCAGGACCTGCGCCCAGGGCGCCTCGCGCGGGGTGGTCGCAGGCGATGACCATCAGGGATCCCGCATGGCTGAGGTCGCCACGTGGGCGCGCCGCCAGAGCGGCGTCGATGCGTCCAGGCGCCTGGGCCCTGATCTCGGTGATTGTCTCGATGTAGGTCATGTCTGTATCAGCGCTTCTCCACAGTCGGCTTGGTCTCCTCGGGGAACTGCCCGATGAGGTCGGAGACCTCCTGGGCCGTGGGCATCGCCGTCGAGCACTCCAGCCGGGAGGCGACGATGCCGCCGGCCGCGGAGGCGAACTGCGCGGCCTGGCCGAGGTCCATCCCCTCCAGGAGCGCGTGGCAGAAGGAACCGCCGAACGCGTCCCCCGCACCGAGCCCGTTGCACACGGGGGTCGGCGTGATCGGGGCGACGACGCGTTCCTCGCGGGTCTTGGCCAGAGTGCCGTGGCGCCCCTGCTTGACCACGGCGATCTCCACGCCGCGCTCCAGGAGCGCGTCGGCAGCCCGGTCGGGATCGGTCTCGCCCACGGCGATGCGGCATTCCTCGCGGTTGCCGATGGCCACGTTGACCTGGGAGAGCATCCGTTCGACCTGTTCGTGGGCCGTGGCCTCGTCCTCCCAGAACATGGCGCGGTAGTCGAGGTCCGCGACGGTCCAACCCTTCTTCGCTCGCGCATCCAGGGCCGCGAAGTGCGCCGAGCGGGTGGGCTCCACCGACAGCCCGGTGACGGTCAGCCAGAAGATGCGCGCCGCGCGCACGGCGTCGACGGGGATCTCGGCGGGCGTCAGCTGCAGGTCGGGGGCCGAGGGCTCCCGGTAGAAGTAGAGCGGGAAGTCGTCGGGGGGGATGATCGCGCAGAAGGTCACTGGGGTCTTGAACTCCCCGTTGACCGTGACGTAGTCGTCGGAGACGCCCAGGCGGCGCATCTCCTGTCGGACGAACACGCCGAACGGATCATCGCCGACCTCGGTGATGGCGGCCGTCGAGTGGCCCAGCCGGGCGCCTGCCACCGCCACATTGGTGGGCGAGCCCCCCAGGAACTTTCCGAAGGTCTTGACATCCTCCAAGGGGACGTTGATGTCGAGCGGGTAGATGTCCACACCACTGCGACCAATGGTGAGGATGTCGAACGGTGAATGTCCAGGACTGGCCATCGGAGGTCCTTCCACGTCTACGGGGCTGGTGGCACCCTCAAGTGTGGGGGTTTGGAACCCCTTCGTCAAGTCTTTGTCAGAACAAAACAACAAGCATCCCTTCTGCCGTACAATCGGCCCTGTTGCATCAGCACGCACTGTCAGATCGACGACGAGGACACCACGAATGACGGACGTCTCCCCCCACTCCTCCTCGGATGCCACCGTCCCCGACCCCTCGGACGAGCCCTTCGTCCCGGCCATCCACCTCGACCGATCCTCTCCGGTCCCCCTGTACCACCAGATCGCGCAGCCCCTGGAGGAGCTCATCACCTCCGGCAGGCTCGAGCCCGGGCAGCTCATCGAGGACGAGGTCTCGATGGCGCATCGTCTCAGCGTCTCACGCCCCACCGCGCGCCGTGCCCTCCAGGACCTGGTCGGGCGCGGTCTGCTCACCCGCCGAAGGGGGGTCGGGACCCGGGTGACGCCGTCCCATGTCAGACGGCAGCTGTCCCTCACATCCCTCAACGACGATCTCGTCAAGGCGGGTTTCGATCCGCGCACCGAGGTCCTCAGCTACGAGGTCAAGCTCGCCCAGGAGGAGGAGTCGGCGCTCCTCGGATGCCCGGTGGACACCGAGATCGTCAGCATCGAGCGAAGGCGGTGGATCAACGATCGGCGCCTCGCCCTGCTGAGAAACCTCCTGCCCGCGAAGATCGCTCCCTCCTTCACCGAGCTGAGCTCCCAGGGCCTCTACGCCTGCCTCGAGGAGCGCGGCATCCACCCGGTCTCCGCCCGCCAGTCGGTGGGCGCGCGCAACGCCACCGCCGAGGACGCGGACCAGCTGGGCGTCGAACCGGGGGCCGCGCTGCTGACGATGGAACGCACCGCCTACGACGCGAGCGGGAGCGTCGTCGAGCACGGCGCACACATCTACAACGCCGAGCTCTACTCCTTCCAGGTCACCCTCACGGCGGAGTGAGGCCGTCCGGCCCATCTCGACCCTAATTGTCCGAACAAAAGCTTGACAAAGCGGCTCATTCGTCATTCACTGGTTCTGTCATGACCGGTCCGCGCCAACGATGGCGCGCCCGGAACGTTCGAACACAGGAGATCCAGTGAGCACCCCCACCCAGACACCCGGTCCGCTCCAGACCGCGACCGAGTCCTTTCCCACCGTCCTGTGGAACGATTCCTCCGACCTCGACGAGCTGCGCCAGTCGATCAGCTTCGGCGGCGTCGGCGCCACGTGCAACCCGGTGATCGCCTACACCACGATCTCCCAGCACCCCGATGTCTGGGAGCCCCGCATCCGGGCCATCGCCGAGGCGAACCCCACGTGGAGCGAGTCCGAGATCGGATGGCGCGCCGTCAAGGACCTCTCGATCGAGGCCGCCAAGCTGCTGGAGCCGGCCTTCGCCGCGCACAAGGGCCGCAACGGGCGCCTGTCGGTGCAGACGGATCCGCGTTTCCACCGCGATGCGAAGCACCTGGCCGACCAGGCCGTCGAGTTCTCCGAGATGGCGCCGAACATCGTCGTGAAGATCCCCGCCACGAGCACCGGCATCGCGGCGATCGAGGACGCCACCTACCGCGGCGTGTCCGTCAACGTCACAGTGTCCTTCTCCGTCCCCCAGGCCGTCCGCGCCGCGGAGGCCATCGAGCGCGGGCTCCAGCGACGCGACAAGGAGGGTCTGGACACCTCCGGGATGGGACCCGTCGTCACCATCATGGTCGGCCGCCTGGACGACTGGCTGAAGTCGGTGGTCGCCCGCGACGGCATCTACCTCGATCCCTCCGCTCTGGAGTGGGCCGGCATCGCCACCTTCAAGAAGGCCTACGGCATCTTCCAGGAACGGGGATTCCGGTCCCGCCTCCTCTCCGCGGCATTCCGCAACGTCCTCCAGTGGTCGGAGTTCCAGGGCGGCGACGTCGTGGTCTCCCCGCCGTTCAAGTGGCAGAAGATCATCAACGACTCCGACTACCAGCCCGTCGCCCGCATGCAGGTGCCGGTGGATCCCCATTACATCGAGCAGCTGCGCCGCATCCCGGACTTCTCCCGCGCCTATGACGAGGACGGCATGACGGTCGACGAGTTCATCTCCTTCGGCCCCACCGCCAAGACGCTGCGCCAGTTCCTCGACGCCGACGCGAAGCTCGACTCCCTGGTCCGCGACATCCTCATCCCCGCGCCCTGAGTCGCCGCAGGGCCCCCTCGTGCAGGACGATCGTGGCCGTCGAGGGGTCGTACTCGCCGACGAATCCTCCCCACGCCGCGAGCCCGCGGCCATCGTGGCGCACGCGAGCGCCGGCCGCCTGGACGGCGACCTCCCATGCCGCCGCGGACACCCCGGCTCATCACGAGGAGCACAACCGGACCCACCCGCCCCGGACCGGCGGAGATCGCGGGAGGAGCGGCCGGATCGCGCCCGCCGCCGTCCGAGGACGATCCCCGGCATCCGCGGAGGCACGGATCAGGGGTGGTCCGGGCCCAGGGCCCGGACCACCCCTTGTCATTCACCTGCGGGAGGCCACCGATGGCCGGCGGTCACTCGTAGACCGCCTTCTGGATCTCGGGGTCCTCCAGGTTCGTGGCGTCGTACCAGTAGAAGCCCGAGTCCATGAACTCCTCCGCCGGCGCCTTCCCGTTGACGACGTCGAGGGCCGTCTTCACGGCGTCGTAGCCCATCTGGTAGGGGTTCTGCGTGATCGAACCCGCGATCACGCCCTCCTTGATCAGCTCGATCTGCGGAGCGCCGGAGTCAAAGCCGACGACCTTCACCGCGTCCGTGCGTCCAGCGGTCTTGACCGCCTGGGCCGCGGCCACCGCGCCGTCGTCATCCGTCGCGAAGATGCCGTTGAGGTCCGGATGCGCCTGCAGGATCGCCGCCGCCTGCTGCTGGGCCACCGCCTGGTCGGAGTTGTTGTACTGGACGTCCACGATCTCGACGTCCGGAGCGTTCTCCGCGATCCAGTCCCGGAATCCCTGCTCGCGATCCTGACCGGTGACCGACGTCTGCGAGTGGCAGATGATGGCGACCTTTCCCTTGGCGCCGAGCAGATCGGACAGCTCCTCGGCGCCCTTTGCCGCGGCCGCCTTGTTGTCGGTGGCCACGGTCGTGACCGGGATGTCCGAGCCCGGGACGCCGGAGTCGAAGGCGACGACCGGGATGTTCGCGTCCTTGAACTGCTGGAGCACGGAGGCCTGCGCCGTCGAGTCCAGCGCGGCGAAGACCAGGGCCGCCGGCCTCTTCACCAGGGCCTGGTTCAGCTGGTCGTTCTGACGCGGGGTGTCCGTCTCCGTGTCGGGGCCGTTGAAGGTGATCGAGATGCCGAGGTCCTTCGCCGCATCTTCCGATCCCGACTTCACAGCCGCCCAGAACGGGCTGGCATAGCCCTTCGCCACCACGGCGATGTAGGTGTCACCCCCGCCTGAGCTCCCCGCATCTCCCGAAGAGGCGCCCGACGATCCGGAGTCGGAGCAGGCCGCGAGGCCTGCGACAGACAGTGCCGCCGCACTCAGGGCGGCGATGAGATGGTGTGTGGCTCTCATGACTTCCTCTCGTTGTGCCTTGTGTCGGTCGCCGCGGGCCGCGGCGACCAGTTCCTGCGATTCACCGGTCCTTGCGCCGGACGTCGAGGTAGACGGCAGCGAGCACCACGACTCCCAGCAGGACCTTCTGCCACTGGTCGGGGATGCCCATCAGCACCGCGCCGTTGCGGATCGTCGCGATGAGGATCGCGCCGACGACGGAGCCGAACACCGAGGCTCGCCCGCCCAGAAGCGAGGCTCCGCCCAGGACCGCCGCCGCGATGGCGTACATCTCATAGGACTGGCCGACATCCGGTTTACCCGAGGCCAACCGCGAGGCCATCAGCACGCCGGCGAGGCCCGTGAACGAGCCGGCCAGCGCATAGACCCTAAACTTCCACCGCGTGACGTTGACACCGGACAGCCGGGTCGCCTCCTCGTTGGAGCCCATGGCCAGGGCGTAGCGGCCGATGAGCGTCTTGTTGAGAAGGAACGCGGCGATGATCGCGGCGATCAGGCACAGCCAGACGGCGTTGGTGATCCCCCCGACCGCACGGCCCTGCCCCAGCAGGAGGAATCCGGGGAACTGCGTGAGGGGGATCGCGGAGGTCCCCGACAGCACCATCGCCAGTCCCCACGCGACGAGCATCATCGCCAGCGTGGCGATCATCGGCTGCATGCGGAGGTAGGCGACCATCACCCCGTTCGCCGACCCCATCAACGCTCCGGAGAGCACACCGGCCAGCACGCCCAGCGTCACGCACAACCAGACCGGCAGGCCCGCGTTGAAGCACTTGGTCATCACCAGCGCCAGGCACACGCTGGTGAAGGCGATCCCGAAGCCGGGCGTCAGATCGATCCCTCCGGTCGCGATGACGAATGTGAGGCCCAGGGCCAGCAGGATGTAGACGGAGGCGTCCAGGAGCAGCGCCGAGAAGTTGCTGATCTGGAGGAAGTACGGGCTCGCGATCGAGAAGCCCGCGATGAGGATCAGCTCCGAGACCACGACCAGGACCTGTGAGGAGTGCTTGCGCACGAAGGCCTGCAGGGTGGCGCCCGGCGACCTCTGCGCCGAGGCGCGTCGCGGGGAGGGCTCCGTTCCGGCGGGAACGCCGTCGCCCGCCGTCTTCGGTTCCGTGACCGGTGTGGTGCTCACGCTGACTCCTTCAAGGTAGAGGTTGACTGGCTGGTGGCCAGCGCCATGATGGACTCCTGGGTGGCGTCGGCGTTGTCCACGACGCCCGCGACCCGTCCCTCGCACATCACGACGATGCGCTGGGCGACGCGGAGGATCTCCGGGATCTCCGATGAGATGACGATGATGGACTTGCCCTCGTCGACCAGCTGGTCGAGCAGGTCGTAGATCTCGTCCTTCGCCCCGACGTCGATGCCGCGGGTGGGCTCGTCGAAGATGAGGATGTCGCAGTCACGTGCCAGCCACTTGGACAGGACGACCTTCTGCTGATTGCCCCCCGACAGGTTCTTGGCCAGCTGCGACAGCCCCGGCGTCCTGACCCGCAGGCGGCCGATGTACGTCTCGGCCGTGCCCTGCGCCTTCGAGTCGTCGACGACGGTGCCCCGCGACCACAACCGGTACGAGGGGAGCGCGACGTTCTCGACGAGATCCTTGTCCAGGAGCAGCCCGTAGCGCTTCCGGTCCTCAGACAGGTACGCGATGGAGTGCCGGACCGCGTCCTCCGGGCTCTTGATCTGCACCTTCTTGCCGAAGACCTCGATCTCGCCCGCAGTCGTCGGGTCGGCGCCGATGACGGCACGCGCGACTTCCGTCCGTCCCGCTCCGACCAGACCGCTGAACCCGAGGATCTCGCCGCGATGCACCTCGAAGGAGACATCCCTCACCAGCTCCTTCGTGCTCAGGCCGCTCACCCTGAGCACGATGTCGCGCCCCGGCGGCAGAGGCTCGGGGCGGACGTTCGAGACCAGGTGGCGGCCGACCATCTTCGCGATGATGTCGTCGATCGAGTGCTCGGCCGCGGGACCCGTCGAGATCCAGCGGCCATCGCGCATCACGGTGATCGTGTCGGAGATCCGCTTGATCTCCTCCATGCGGTGCGAGATGTAGACGACCCCCGTCGTGGGGCTGACGAAGTCGTGGATGACCTCGAAGAGCGCCTCGACCTCGCGATCGGTCAGGGCCGCGGTCGGCTCGTCCATGATGAGCACCTTCGAGTCGAAGGACAGCGCCTTCGCGATCTCGACCATCTGCTGCATCGCGACGGTCAGGTTGCCGACCTTCGCCGTTGGATCGAGATCGAGGCCGACCCTGTCCAGGAGCTCGCGGGTCTGGGCATAGAGCCTCCTGTCCGAGAGGGTGAACCGCGTCCCGACCCATGGCTCCCGGCCGAAGAAGATGTTCTCCGCGACCGTCAGGTCCGGCATCAGGTTGAGCTCCTGGTGGATGACCGAGATCCCCTTGTTCTGCGCGTCGAGCGGGCCGCTCATCGTGGTCGCCTGGCCGCCCACCTTGATGACGCCGGCGTCGGGCTGGTGGATCCCTCCCAGGATCTTCATCAGCGTCGACTTCCCCGCGCCGTTCTCGCCCACCAGCGCGTGGACCTCACCCGGAAGCAGCCTGAAGCGCACATCGTCCAGTGCGAGGACACCGGGGAACCTTTTCGAAATCCCCCAGGCCTCGATGAGCGGCGTCACCTCCGGACCATCCGCCGCCGTCTTCTCCTCCGACATCATGCCCACCTCTCAGTTCTCGCGGATCTCGGACAGTCGGACGACACGGCCCTCCTGGCAGGAGCGGGTGGCGGCCACCGCGATGCTCAACGCCTCCAGCGCCTGATCGATCGGGCACGGACTCGGGGTCTTCCCGCGCACGACGTCGACGAACGCCGCCAGCTCAGCTCCGTAGCACGCCTCGAAACGGGCGATGAAGTCCACCCACGGATCGGCGTCCGGGAAGGCGGCGCCCGGTTCCACGCTGACCAGCGGCACCTTCGGCTCCAGGCCGACCGTGGCGTTCGCCCGCGTTCCCGAGATCTCCATCCGCACGTCGTATCCCTGGCCGTTGTTCCTCGAGGTCTGCGCCGTCACCAGGGTCTGGTCGTCCATCCGCAGCACGGCCACGGCCTCGTCGACGTCGCCGTAGGTCTCGAAGAAGGGGTCCCCGCGCACCGCGCCCGTCGCGAACACGGACTCGACCTCGTGGCCTGTCACCCAGCGGAGCGCATCGAAGTCGTGGATCAGGCAGTCGCGGAAGATCCCGCCCGACGTCGCGACGAACTGCTCCTGGGGAGGATGCTGATCGCAGGTGAGCATGTGGATGCGGTGGATCTCGCCCAGTTCGCCCGCCCGCACCCGGCGGCGCGCCTCGGCGTAGCCCGGATCGAAGCGCCGTTGGAAACCGATCTGCGACGCGATGCCCGCAGCCCTCACCGCCTCAATGCAGCGGCGGGTGCCCTCCAGGTCCGGCGCCACCGGCTTCTCGCAGAAGAAGGGGACCCCTGCGTCGGCGCATCGGAGGATCAGCTCCTCGTGCGTCGAGGTCGGCGTCGCGATCACCACCGCGTCGATGCCGGCCCCCCGGGAGAAGACCTCCTCGATCGCGCGATGCCGCGCGCCCAGCTCGGAAGCGACCCTCTCGGCGCGCCCGACGTCGACGTCGCAGACCGTCAGGTCGACGCCGGGAACGCCGCTGAGCGCCCGGGCGTGTCCGACCCCGATCCTCCCCGATCCGAGCAGAGCGATTCCCACCCGGTCCGCCGCGCGATTCTCCATCCCGTCCCGCCCTTCGTTGACAACGGTCCGACATTCGATTGTCCAGGTCCTTGTCCCGGTCAGCGACGACCGGAACCCGCATGTCTCCACCACACGCGGCCGACTTTGGTCCCATGTGATGACGGTCATAGTACATGACGTCGCATGTGAGTACAATCACGCCATCCGGATGATCTGCTCATCGTCGGCCTCGGCACCCGTTCTCCGAAGAGAAGCCAGAACCCGCATCACATTGTCCGGACGTGTACCCTTGCAGTGCTGACATGGCATGACAGCAGCATCAGATCGACCCTCACAAGGAAGTGCCCCGTGCTCAGAATCGGACTCATCGGAGCCGGACGGATCGCCCGCGTCCACGCCCGCTCCATCGCTCAGAACCCGTCCACCACGCTGGCGGTGGTGGGCGACGTCGTCCTCGAGGCGGCGTCGGACGTCGCCAGCGCCCACGGCGCCCGCGCCACCGCCGACGTCGACTCCGTCTTCGCCGACGCGGAGGTCGATGCCATCGTCATCTGCTCGCCGACCCCCCTGCACGTCGACCACATCCTCGCCGCCGTCCGCGCCGGAAAACCCGCCCTGTGCGAGAAGCCCGTGGCCATGGACTCCGCCGCCGTCGACGAGCTGCGCCGGCGCCTGGCCGAGGCCGGCGACTCCGCGCCCGCGGTCATGATGGGCTTCAACCGCCGCTTCGACCCGTCCTTCCAGGCCGTCCACGACGCCGTCGAGGCCGGGGAGATCGGCACGCTGGAGCAGGTCACGATCATCTCACGCGACCCGGCGGCCCCCCCGAAGGAGTACATCGCCGTCTCCGGCGGGATCTTCAAGGACATGACGATCCACGACTTCGACACGGCCCGCTACTTCCTGGGCGACATCGCCACCGTCTCCGCCCTGGGCCAGCACCTGGATCCGGAGCTGGCCGACACCGGCGACTTCGACGGCGCGATCGTCACACTGGCCAACGCCGCCGGCGTCTCCGCGACGATCACCAACTCGCGGCACTGCGCCTCGGGCTACGACCAGCGCCTGGAGGCCTTCGGCACACTCGGCTCGCTGACCGCGGACAACGTGCGCCCCACGACGGTGCGCCGCAACACCGCGACACTCACCGAGGCGCAGGACCCCTACCTCGACTTCTTCCTCGAGCGCTACGAGGCCGCCTACGCGCGCGAACTCGACGCCTTCGTCGCCGCGATCGCACAAGGCCGCCGCCCGAGCCCCGGCATCGAGGACGGCGCCGCCGCCCTGCGCGTGGCCGAGGCCGCCGCGGAGTCCGCACGCACAGGCACCGTCGTCCGCCTCTGAGCGGACGCGGTCCCGCCGACACCCGGGAGCGCCCGTGGCAGGCCACAGCCCAGCCACGGGCGCTCCCGGATCGGGCTCAGACGGCTCAGACCTCCTCGGGGATCATCGAGATCGCGCCGCAGGGGCATTCCGCGGCGCAGATGCCGCAGCCCTTGCAGTAGTCGTAGTTGAACTGGTACTCGCCGGGGCGGATCTTGATCACCGCGTTGTCGGGGCACACGCCGAAGCAGTTGTCGCACCCGAAGCAGTTGCCGCAGCTCATGCACCGCCGCGCCTCGAAGACCGCCGACTCCTCGTCGAGTCCCTGGACGACCTCGTCGAAGGTCGAGGCGCGGCGCGGGCCCTCCAGGCGGGCGCGCACCTTGTGCGGGGCGTCCGCGTAGTACCACGGCGTGAGCCGGGAGAAGTCGGCGTCCGCGTGCTTCGGGGCGGGGTCGTACGCCGTGCCGCGCAGATAGGCGTCGATGTAGCGCGCCGCCTTCTTGCCGTGGCCGATGCCCGCGGTGACCGTGCGCTCCGAGGGCACCATGTCGCCGCCGGCGAAGACCCCCTTCACCCCCGTCATCATCTGGCGGTCGACCTGGACCACGCCATCCCTGACCTCGATGCCCTCCGCCTTCTCGATGAGGCCGAGGTCGGACTCCTGGCCGAGGGCCATGATGAGGGAGTCGGCCCCGAGCTCCTCGAACTCGCCGGTGGGCTGGGGGAAGCCGTTCTCGTCGAGCTCCATCTTCTCGATCGTCAGCGTGCCGCCGTCGACGTGCTTGATCGTCGACAGCCAGCGCATCATGATGCCCTCCTCCTCGGCCTCGGTGACCTCGGAGTCGTTGGCGGGCATGCGGTCGCGCGTGCGGCGGTAGACGATGATCGCCTCGGAGGCGCCCAGGCGCTTCGCCGTGCGGGCGGCGTCGATGGCGGTGTTGCCGCCGCCGTAGATCGCGACGCGCCGGCCGAGCAGGGGTTTCTCCCCCTGGGCGACCTCGCCGAGCACGGAGATCGCGTCCATGACCTTCGCGGAGGCGCCGGCCGGGATGTAGGCGCGCTTGCCGATCTGTGCGCCCACGGCCAGGAAGACCGCGTCGAAGCCGCCGACGACGTCCTCGACGTTGTCGACCTTCGAGTTGAACTCGAAGCGCACTCCCATCTCCTCGATGCGGCGGATCTCCGCGTCGAGGATGCCGCGGGGCAGACGATAGCTCGGGATGCCGAAGCGCATCATGCCGCCGGCCATCGGGCCGGCGTCGCGCACGACGACCTCGTGCCCCAGCCGGCGCAGGTGGTAGGCCGCCGACAGGCCCGAGGGCCCCGCGCCGATGACGAGGACGGTCCTGCCGGTCGGCTTCGCGTCGACCGCGACCTTCCATCCCTCCTCGATCGCCTTGTCCCCGAGGAAGCGCTCGATGGCGTTGATCCCGACGGCCTCGTCGACCTGGCACCTGTTGCAGGCGGTCTGGCACGGGTGGTAGCACACCCGGCCCATGACGGCGGGCATCGGGTTGTTGACCATGATCTCCCGCCAAGCCTCCTCGTAGCGCCCCTCCTCGGCCAGGGAGAGCCACTGCTGGACGTTCTCGCCCGCGGGGCAGGCCTTGTTGCACGGGGGGAGGAGATCGACGTACACCGGGCGCTCCGTGCGCCACGAGCCCGTCTCATTGCGCAGGGAGGACCCGACATCCAGGGTGATGGCGAAGGGCTCGGTGTCCGTCCGGGACGCCGCCGCCCCCTCCGCGAGCGCGGGACCCGCGCCGATGGTGGTGGTCATGGATGTCTCACTTTCCTTCCGCATCGGAGGCGGGCCCGCCGGCCCGTCCCGCACCGCTGCCGGCCTTGACGTTCGACGACCCGGAGTCCCTCGGGGGGAGGTCGGCGGCGGGGATCCGCGCCGACTCCGGCGTCATCGCGGTGGCCGCCGTCTCGCCGCTCATCTGAGACCGCTCCGGGTCGTTGCCCCTCTGGGCCCGTCCGAGCGTCGTCTCCTCGGCCGCGTGCAGGATCGACGTGTAGCGGTCCTCCGGGTCGCGCGGTGCGGCGAGGACGCGCGCCAGGACGTCCTCGTCGAGGTCGTCCTCGTCGATGAGGCCGTACCGGCGGACGTTGCGGTCGCAGATCGCCTGGTAGCGAGCGATGGCCTCCTCGTCGCGAGCGGGCCTGAAGAGGTGGCGGAAACGGACCTGGCCCTTGAGGTAGGCCTCGACGGGCATCGGCCTGCGGATCTTCGTCACCGAGGTCAGCTCCCCGCCCTCGGCCTCGAAGACGGGGAAGATCCCCGTCTGTGTGGCCAGGCGGGCGTACTCGACGGTCCGGTTCGAAGCGGTGCCCCACCCCAGCGGGCAGGGGACCAGGACGTGGATGTAGCGGGCGCCGCGCACCTGCATCGCCTTGCCCACCTTGTACTCGAGGTCCCGCAGATCCGCGACCGTCGCCGTGGCGACGTAGGGGATCTCATGGGCCATCGCGATGCGGGGCATGAACTTGCCCTGGCCGAAGGCGTTGCCCGGGTGCTCCCCCACCGGCTGGGTCGTCGAGGTCCGGGCCCCCGGAGGGGTCGCGCCCGAACGCTGGAAGCCGGTGTTCATGTACCCGCCGTTGTCGTAGCAGATGTAGAGCACGTCGTCGTTGCGCTCGAACATGCCCGACAGGCAGGCCATGCCGATGTCGACGGTGCCGCCGTCCCCGCCCTGGGCCACCACGCGCGTCGGCCTGCCCAGGGCCTTCATCGCCGCAGCCGCCCCGGCCGCCACCGCCGCCGTGTTGCCGAACAACGAATGCAGCCACGGCACGGTCCACGCCGACTCCGGGTAGGGGGTCGAGAAGACCTCCAGGCATCCGGTCGCGTTGATCGTGACGATGTCGCCGCCGGTGGCCGCCGACGCCGTGTCCAGGGCGTAGCGCGCGCCGAGCGCCTGCCCGCAGCCCTGGCACGCTCGGTGGCCCGACGTCAGGGAGTTGCGCCGGTGCGGATCGGACTGGACGGAGCGGTCGGCCTCGTCCGCCAGCCGGTTGCCCACCGCGTAAGACCCGACCTGGTAGAACTTGACGTGCGCGCGGGCCGGGATCTCCGTCTCACGCACCTCCGGGATTCCGAGTTCAGTCGTGCTCATCGTGCCCCTCCCCCTCAGATCCCCATCGATTCGCCGCCGCGCGCATGCGCGTCGCGCATGACGTTCTCCGCCACCGGACCGGAGCGGCGCGTGCGGTGCTCGCGTTCGAGTTCCGCGTCGACGAGCTCCCGGTCGAGGTCGAGGAACGTCTGCTCCTCCAGGACGCCGTCCCGGACGTGATCGAACATCTCGTCGAGGGAGCGGCTGGTGACCGGGCGGCCGCCCAGACCCGCGAAGACCTCGTAGCCGTCCAGCCCCAGGCCCGCGGCGGCACGGCGGCAGTGCGAGGCGACGATGCCGCCGATGCCCAGGCTGAAGGCCTTCTCGACGGCGATGAAGCGCCTGGCCCCCGTGAGGGCCTCGCGCACGGCCTCGAAGGGGAACGGCCGGAAGCTCGTGATCCCGAGCACCCCGATCCTCTCCCCCGCGTCTCGACGGATGTCCACGACGTCCTTGATCGTGCCGAGGACCGAACCCAGGGCGATGACGATCGTCTCCGCGTCCTCGCAACGGTACGGCCGGACGAGCCCGCCCGAGTCGCGTCCGAAGATCTCCGCGAACTCGGCCTGGACCTGCGGGATCAGCGTGAGGGCGTCGAGCTGGCGCATGTGCTGGAGGTACTTCACCTCCGTGAAGGCCTCCGGGCCCACCATCGCGCCGATCGAGAGCGGATGGGCGGGGTCCAGCTCCTGGCGGGGGACGAACGGGGGCAGGAAGCGGTCGACCTGTTCCTGTTCGGGAAGGTCCACCTCCTCCACGGAGTGGGTGAGGATGAACCCGTCCATGCACACCATGACGGGCACGGACAGCTCCTCCGCGATGCGGAAGGCCTGGACGTGCAGGTCGGCGGCCTCCTGGTTGTTCTCGGCGTAGAGCTGCAGCCACCCGGAGTCGCGCTGGCTCATCGCGTCGGAGTGGTCGTTCCAGATGTTGATCGGCGCGCCCAGCGCGCGGTTCGCCACGGTCATCACGATCGGCAGCCCGAGGCCGGAGGCGTTGTAGACCGGCTCGACCATGTAGAGCAGGCCCTGCGAGGCCGTCGCCGTGTAGGTGCGCGCCCCCGAGGCCGAGGCGCCGATGCAGGCCGACATCGCGCCGTATTCGGACTCGACGTTGAGGAACTCGCAGGTGCCGAGGTCCCCCTTCTTCACCATCGCGGACAGGCCCTCGACGATGTGCGTCTGGGGGCTGATCGGGTAGGCGGCGATCACATCGGGGCGGCAGGCCGCAACGGCGCGCGCCATCGCCTGGGAACCTTCGATCTGCTCACGCATGGACGGCCTCCTCGGACCTGATGCTCTCGGCCTCGGCGCTCCCGGCGACGAGATCGAAGGCGGCGGTCGCCGCCGCGACATTGCCCTCGCCCACCTGGCCGCGGAAACGGTGGCGGATCGCCTCGATCACGCTGGACAGGCGGATCAGCCCCGTCAGCGCGGACACCGCCCCCAGGAGGACGGCGTTGGGGACGTTGCGCCCGACATGCTCCTTCGCGATCTCGGTGGCCGGGACCGCGATGATGTGCCCCTCCGGGTGCCTGCTCACCAGGTCCGCGAGCCCGAGCTCCTCGAACGTCTTCCGGGAGTTGACGACGGCGAAGCCCTCGGGCCTCAGGCCCGAGAACGGGTTCATGACCTTGAGCAGGGTCGGGTCCTGGACGATGACCAGATCCGGCTCCAGCACGGGCTCGCGGGTTCGGATGGGCGCCTCGGCGATGCGGCAGTAGCTGACGACGGGCGCTCCGGTGCGCTCCGACCCGAAGGATGGGAACGACTGCGCGTGGTGACCGTCCGTGAAGGCGGCCATCGCGAGAAGATCAGCGGCCGTGACGACGCCCTGTCCCCCTCGACCATGGATTCTCACTTCGACCATGTCTCGGATGGTAGGTCGACGCCCGGCGGGTGGTCCGACCTCGGGATGGGACGCCGATCGATCGTTGGGATTGCAGCCCTTCCAGGACCTTACTCCCAGACGCAATCCAGCCAGAATGCCCGAGAAATCAGGACAATCGCCTTGCGTAATAGGACTGTGGTCACCCTATGGGGCGACGCCTCCTGGTCCGAGCCCGGGTCCCGCGGGCGCTGCGGTCGCGCATGAGCATCCGGACCTCCCCGAGGTCGACGTCGGCACCCGGATCCGTGGCTGCGGGGGGCGTCCCGCCGGTGTCCCCGGCGCGCTCCGTGAGTTCCTGGTCGGCACCCGGCCCGGGGCCCCACACCCATCCGAGGGGACGGACGGCTTCCACAACGGTCGGCATCCGCCCCACCTCCTGTCCGGCTCCTCCGCGCCCCGTGCCCGCGCGTCGATCCGCGCGCGCCCCTGCCGGGGCACCCTCACAGGATCCGCTCTCCGCCGACCGGGATCCAGTGCCCCGCGCCCCGATCGGGGATCAATCAGGGACCTCCCCGAGGGCGACCCCGCCGGTCGGGACGGAGATGCGGCGTCTACCCCCTCACACCGCCTCCCGGGACGCTGGAAGGCCACCGAGACACGGCCCTAGGCTTGATCGGTGCCCATCTCCTCCCGTGCCGCCATCCCTGCCTCCGCCCGCCCGCGCCCCGCCTCCCCGGCCCCCGTCGACGTCGATGGGGACGCAGGCGCCGCGGACGCCGGAACGCGGCGTGTGCCGCTGTCGCGCAACTCCGCCTTCACCCACCTGTGGGCGGGAGAGACGGCCAGCCAGTTCGGCTTCCAGGTGGCGGCCCTGGCCACCAGCGCCATCGCGATCACGGTGCTGGGCGCCACGGAACGCCAGATCGGCGTGCTCGGGGCTCTGCAGACCGTGGCGTTCCTGCTCATCGGGCTGCCCGCAGGCGCGTGGGTCGACCGGTGGCGCAAACGCCGCACGATGATCGCCGCCGACCTGGTGCGCGTCGCGGCCCTGGCCTCGATCCCCCTCGCCTGGACCGCCGGCGCCCTGTCGATCTGGCACCTCATGGCGGTCGCGGCCGTCCTGGGCTTCGCCACGGTGTTCTTCGACGTCTCCTACCAGTCCTTCGTGCCCGCGATCGTCGACAACGACCAGATCGGGCCGGCGAACGGCCGGATGGAGGCCTCCTTCCAGGTCGCCCGCGTCGGCGGCCCCGGCCTGGCGGGCTGGCTGCTCGGCATCGTCGCCGCGCCCGTCGCGTACCTGCTCACCGCCGCCACCTACGCGTTCAGCGCGATCGCGATCTGGCGCATCCCCGGACGCGAGTCCCGCCCGCCGGCGCCCAGGGACCAGAAGCTGTGGCACCAGGTGCGCGAGGGCATCGACTACGTCAGCGGGGAGCCCCTGCTCGGGCCCCTGTTCCTGTGCATCTCCGCCGCGGCGCTCACCGGGCAGGGCGTGCAGACGCTCCTGCCGCTGCTCGCCCTGCGCAACCTCGGGATGTCCGCCACCGCGCTGGGCACGCTGCTCTCCCTCGGCGCGCTCGGCGGCATCGCGGGCGCCCTCGTCCAGTCGCGCGTCGTCCTCCGCCTGGGCGAGGGCCACACCATCGTCGCCTGCAACGTCGCCGGCGCCCTGGCGCTGGCGGGCCTGCCCCTGACGGTCTTGGTCCCCCCGTCCGGAGCCGCCCTCGTGCTGGTTGTGACGAACCTGATCAGCTCGTTCTTCATCACGATCTACAACATCACCCAGATGAGCCTGCGCCAGCGGATCTGCGCCCCGGAGCTGCTCGGGCGACTCAACGCCACGTTCCGCTTCGCCGTGTGGGGCGTCATGCCCATCGGTTCGCTGCTCTCCGGGGTCGCCGCGTCCCGCCTGGGCGTGGTCGGCGCGATGGCGGTCTTCGTCGCCGGGAGCGTGCTCGCGGGCCTGTCCATGGGGCTCACGCCGGTCGCTCACCGCAACCGGATCGGCAACCGGGCGCTGGTGGGAGCGGCCTGAGGCCCGCCGGCCCGGCCCCTCCCCCGCGGCCCCGGCCCCAGGGCACGCGCGATCAGGACGCCGCCGCCGCAGGCTCCTCCCCTCCGCCGTACCCGCGGCCCGGCTCCTCACGGCCCGTGTAATTCGCGAAGCGCGCCATGTGGCCCTGGAAGAGGGTCTTGATCGTGGCGGTCTCGCCGTTGCGGTGCTTGGCGACGATGATGTCGGCCTCGCCGGGGCGGTCCTCGGAGTTGTAGTACTCGGGACGGTGCAGCAGCATGATGACGTCCGCGTCCTGCTCGAGGGAGCCGGACTCGCGCAGGTCGGCCATCATCGGCTTCTTGTCCGTGCGCTGCTCGGGACCGCGGTTCAGCTGGGCGACGGCGACGACGGGGACCTCGATCTCCTTGGCCATCAGCTTGAGCTGACGGGAGAACTCGGAGACCTCCTGCTGGCGGGACTCGACCTGGCGACCCGAGGTCATCAGCTGGAGGTAGTCGACGACCACCAGTCCCAGGTTGTGCTGCTGCTTGAGCCGGCGGCACTTCGCCCGGATCTCCGTCATCGCCATGTTCGGCGAGTCGTCGATGAACAGCGGGGCCTCGGACACGCGCGAGGTGGTCTCCGAGACCTTCCTCCAGTCCTGGCTGGTCATCTCCCCCGCGCGCATCTTGGACAGGAAGACTCCCGACTCGGCGGAGAGCAGGCGCATCGCGATCTCCGAGCGCGACATCTCGAGGCTGAAGATCACGGCCGTGGTGTCATGGTGGATGGCGGCCGACCGGCAGAAGTCCAGGGCGAGGGTCGACTTCCCCATCGCGGGGCGGGCGGCCACGATGATCATCTGGCCGGGGTGCAGTCCCTGGGTGAGCCGGTCCAGGTCGGCGAACCCGGTGGGCACGCCGCCCAGTTTGTCCTTGTTGCGCTCGATGTCCTCCAGCTCGTCGAGGATGGACTCGGAGATCTCGCTCATCGGCACGTAGTCCGCCGCCGCCCGCCGCTCGGCGACGGCGAAGACCTCCTGGGAGGCCTGGTCGACGATCTGGTCGACATCGCCGCCGGCGTCCGCGTAGCCGAGCTGCACGATGCGCGTGCCGGCCGAGACCAGGCGGCGCAGCAGCGAGCGCTCGCGCACGATGCGGGCGTAGTACCCGGCGTTGGCGGCGGTGGGCACCGAGGCGATGAGGGTGTGCAGGTACGGCGCCCCTCCCACGCGCTGGAGCTCGCCGCGGCGCTGCAGCTCGGCGGCCACGGTCACGGCGTCGGCCGGCTCCCCGCGGCCCGACAGGTCGACGATGACGTCGTGGATGATCTCATGCGCCGGCTTGTAGTAGTCGCCGCCGCGGATCTCCTCGGTGACGTCGTTGATCGCCTCCTTCGACAGCATCATCGACCCGAGGACCGAGGCCTCCGCCTCCAGATCCTGCGGGGGTGTGCGGTCGAAGTCGTCGGACGCCATCGGGGCCGGTCCTCTCTCGTGGGTGCGCGTGGGCGATCCCGCCCGCCGTCGACGAGGGCGGCGCCGCGCGAAGCGCGGCGCGTCCCCGGGGGGCGGGCGCGTGCGAGCGCTCGCGCTCGCACGCCTGAGCGTAGACGCCCCCGCCCTCGGACCGGCGACCCTCAATGTGGACGGAGTGTGGACGAAGGGGGCGCAGGATGTGGATGGACCGGCTCGTCGTGCACAATGCCTGTGGATGGACACGGAAGCAGGGAGCGTGAGTCTGCTCGGCCGTCATCCGGTGAGTGGCGGAATTCCACCCACAACCGGCCGCCACGTGTCCACAGATCTGTGCACAGCCTGTGGATGGAAAGTCGAGGGCACATCGGTGGATGAACTCCGGGACACGACCGGTCAGTCTCAGGGGCCGCCTGAGGGTTGCGACGGCGTGGCCGGGGGAGCGTCCGCCGCCCCTCCTCCCGACCCGCCCTCCCTCACCCGCCGCATCCTGGCCCTGGCCGTCCCCGCCCTCGGGGCGCTCGTGGCCGAACCGCTGTTCGTCCTCATCGACACCGCCATGGTCGGCCACCTCGGCACCGAGTCCCTGGCCGGCCTGGCCCTGGGATCCACCGTCCTGCAGACCATCGTCGGCGTCTTCGTGTTCCTCGCCTACTCGACGACGGCCCTGGCCGCCCAGGCGCTCGGAGCGGGGCGGCGCGACCGCGCCGTGCGATCCGGGATCGAGGCGATGTGGCTGGCCGCAGGCCTGGGCCTGGTGGCGGCCGCCGCCCTGATGGCCGCCGGCCCCGCCCTCGTCCGGGCGCTGGGAGCCGGGCCCGGCGTCGCGCCCGCCGCACTGGACTACATCCGGGCGTCCTCCCCGGGGCTCGTCGGCATGTTCGTGGTCCTCGCCGGCACCGGCACGCTGCGCGGCCTGCTGGACACCCGCACCCCTCTCGTGGTGGCGGCGGGCGGCGCCGCGCTCAACGTCGCCGCCAACGCCGTGCTGATCTTCGGGGCGGATTTGGGGGTCGCGGGCTCGGGAGCGGGCACGGCCCTGGCGCAGACCCTCATGGCCGCCGCCTACATCCGGGTCGTCGCCAAGGGGGCCCGCAGATTGGGCGTCCCGCTGCGCCCGTCGATGGGGGGCATGTGGCAGGCGATGCTCGACGGCGCGCCCCTGTTCGTGCGCACCGTGGCCCTGCGCGTGGCGCTGCTGGCCACCGTGTCCACCGCCGCGGCGATCGGCGTCCAGGCGCTGGCCGCCCACCAGATCGTCAACTCGCTGTGGAACCTCACGGCCCTGGTGCTCGACGCCCTGGCCATCGCCGCGCAGGCCCTGGTCGGATACGCCCTGGGCGCCGGCGACCCCGGCCGCCTCCGCGACCTCGTGCGCCGTCTGGCCGTATGGGGGGCTGGGGCGGGGGCGGTCCTGGGCGTCCTCGTCGGCGCCGCCTCGCCCTGGCTCCCCGCGCTCTTCGGCGACGACCCGGGGATGAGGGGCATCGCCTCCGCGGCGCTGCTCGTCGCCGCCGTGTGCCTGCCGTTGGGCGGCGTCGTGTTCCTGCTCGACGGCGTGCTCATCGGCGCCTCGCAGGGCCGGTTCCTCGCGGGAGCGGGCCTGGTGACGCTCATCGCCTACCTCCCGGCGCTGGGCGGGATCAGGGCGTGGGTGCGGTCCATGCCCGACGAGGGCGGTGCGCTCGCCCCGGCCGACCAGACCACGGCGATGATCCTCCTGTGGGCCGCCTTCGCCGGGCTGTTCATGGGCGCGCGCGGCCTGTGCAACGCGTGGAGGACCTGGTGGTCGCCCCGGCACGCGCTGGCGAACTCCGCCGGGCGCGCCCCGGCGGCATAGGACCCTCGTCATCCCCTGACGCCGGGCGCGCGGTCGCGTCCGCGGGAGCCGGAGCCATCCGATCGGGAACAACTGCCTTCCGACACTGTTGCGCCGTACAGTGGATGGGCGGGCCGCGCCGGGGCCCGAAGGCGAGAAGGAGGCGGTTTCGATGAGGCGATGGGCGGCAGGTGTCGTGCTGTGCTGCGCGACGGCGGCTCTGACGGGCGTGGCGGGACCCGCCCGGGCAGCGGACGTCCCCCCTCCCGCCACCCCCGCCACGGCTCCCGGAGGGCAGATCACGCCGTTGGGCGATCCGTGGATCTGCACGTTCCTCCCGAAGCTGCCCGCCTGCCAGAACCTGTGAGCGGCCGGCAGCGGACACGGCTCGCCTCCCTGATCGACCGCCAGCCGCGCGGCGGGACCGGGCGGCGGATTGTGTTCGGGCTCCTCGCGGCACTTCTCTTCGTCCTCGAGGTGACCCTCGGCGACCCGACCTCGCGGGGCCTCATCGGCATCGAGCTGACGCTGGGGGCCTGCGCGGCGCTGGCGTCCGCCGGCTGGCTCCCCGCCCTGGGCGGAACGCTGTTCGGAGCCCTCATGCTGACGGGCATCGCGCTCCCGGATGCCATCGCCTCGCCCGTGCTGCTGGGCATCGGCCTGTACGCGGTCATCGCCGAGTGGGTCTCCCGGCGGTGGTACATCCCCTCCGTGCTGCTCCTCGCCGCCGTCGAGAGCGCGCAGTTCGCCACCACCTCCTCGCCCGCGGCGGAGGCGGCCGGGCTGGCGCTCGGCGGCGTATTCGCCGTCACCCTGGGCCTGGGCATCCAGTGGAACGAGCGCCGGGTCGACGTCCTGCGCGGACAGGCCGAGTCCTCCCGCAGGGACGCCCTCGTCGCCAAGGAGTCGATCCAGCGCGAGCTCGCCGCGGCGCTGCACGACACCGTGGCCCGCGACCTCGTCCAGATCATCGTCGACAGCCAGTCGATCGCGCGGCGCTCCCCCGATCCGGGCACCGCGGAGGAGGTCGACCACCTGGGCGATCTGGGGCGCGACGCGATGCGTCACGTGCGCTCGATGATGGGAACCGCCGCCGTGACGGGGGACATCCCCCTGAGGGAGCCCGTCGCGTCGGTGGTGGAGGTCTGCCGCCAGATGCTGGAGGGCCGCGGGATCCGCGTGGATGCGGATATCCCAGCGGGGATCGACACGGCATGCGGGCCCCGGGCGCACTCGATCCTCGCGCTCTCGATCCGCGAGGGCATGACCAATGTCTACAAATACGGGCGCGAGGGATCCCCCGTGCGCCTAGTGGTGGAACTCCTCGGACACGGAGGAGTCGCCCTGTCGATGGCGAACGCGATCGACCCTGTCTCCCAGGACGCCCGGAGCTCGCTGATGGGCGGCTTCGGGCTGGACAACCTGGCGCGCGCCGTCGCCAATGAGGGAGGCCGGATCCGATTCGGCTCCACCGGCGGCACCTGGCTGCTGACCGTCGCCCTGCCCGCCGCCCCCGCCCAGGAGCTTGCCTCCGGACCGCTGATCGGCGGGGCGCGGTGAGGGAGGCGCCCGGCGGCGCCGGCGCCTCGACGGCCCTGGCGGAGGACGCCCGGGGGGAGCTCCTCGCGGGAGCGCGTCCTAGACTGTCTCTCACCCCTGGGCCGATGGGCGCAGCACGGAGGAGGCGCTCCATGAGGTGGATTAGTCGCTCGCCCGGGACGCCCGCGCGCGGGAGGGCGGGCCGGCGCTGCGGCAGGAGATTCGGGAGGCGCATCGTCTTCAGCTCGTTCGGCGCCATCCTCCTGGCCCTCGAGCTGCTCGTCAACAACACCGAGGGCCTCACCGCCCCCAACGCCTGGTTCTCCGCGGCCGCGTGCCTCTGCCTCGCGCTCGTCGGATGGATGCCCACTCTCGGAGGCCTCCTCTACACGGCCGTCATGGTGGCGGGCGCCGGGATGCCCGGTGAACTCGTCCCGCTGGCGCTGCCGTCCCTCGGGATCTACGCCGTGTGCGGGGAATGGGTCTCCCGGAGGCGCTATGTCCCCGCGGCGCTCGCGCTGCTGGCGGTGGAGGGGGCGCGGCTGGCGACGTCGCCCTCCCCCGAGGCCGAGGCCGCCGGGATGGTGCTGGCCTGCTCGGTGGCGGTGCCGATCGGGCTGGGCGTCCAACGGAGCGAGCGGCGGACGTCCGACCTGGAGAGGCGCGCGGCCCTGGCGGAGCGGCACGCGTCGGAGGCGCGCGCCGCCGTCCACCGCGGCCTGGCCCGCGAGCTCCACGACACGGCGGTGCGCGACCTCGCGCGCATCGTCATCGCGAGCCAGTCGATCGCGCAGCGCAGCGCGGACCCCGGCGTCGTCCAGGAGGCGGAGCGCCTCACGGAACTGGCGGCCCACGCCATGCGCAGCATCCGCAGCCTCATGACCGGCGGCGAGCAGGCCGCCGCGGAGGAGGCACCGCCCCCCCCCCCGCGGAATCTCGCCGAGATCGTGGAGGAGTCCCGCCAGATGTTGTCCAGTCGCCGCATCCGGCTGGATTGCGACCTTCCCGCCGGCATCGACGCCCAGTTCCCCGACCGGACGCGCGCCGTCGTGGGGCTCGCCGTCCAGGAGGGCGCGGCCAACATCTTGCGGCACGCCCGCGAGTCGACGACCGCGAGCCTTCTCATCGAGCGCCTGCCCGGGGGCGACGCCGGCCTGACGATGACGAACGTCATCGCCGCCGACGCGCCTGACACGCACAACGCGCTCTCCGGCGGCTACGGCCTGGCCGGCCTCGCCGAGGTCGTCGCCGACGCGGGCGGGACCGTCCTCTACGGCGCCGCCGACGCGACGTGGCGGCTCATCGTGACCGTTCCCGTCCTCCGAGGGACGGGCCCGAGGCCGGCGGCGCCGGGTGGCGCTCCCGGGGACCCGCGATGACGGCGGCGCTGCGGCAGGACCGCGTCCGGGTCGTCGTCGCGGACGACGACCCGGCGTACCTCGGCCCCCTCGTCGGCCTGCTGTCCACGCGCGCCGACATCGAGGTGGTCGCCGCCGTCCACGAGGGCGCGGCCGCCGTCCACGCGATCGACGCGTCCGGGGACCCGCCGGTGGATGCCGTGCTCCTCGACGTCGAGATGCCCGGTCTCGGCGGCGTCGACGCCGCGGCGGCGATCCGGCGGTCCCATCCCGACATCGCGATCGTCATGCTCACCGGATGGGGGTACGCCCAGGTCCTCGACCAGGCGCTGGCGGCGGGTGCGACCGGCTGCCTCGACAAGAGCCTGACGGCGGACGAGATCGCGGAGGCCATCGTGGCGACGACGAAGGGGGCCACGGTGCTGTCACGCAGGGCCGCCGACGTCGCGGCGCGCCACAGCCGCGACAGGATCAGCCGGCGCGAGGCCAACACCTCCTTCATCGAGGCCGTGACCGCGCTGCCGCCCGGACTGCGGCCCGTCTACGAGTTGGTCACGCAGGGCCTGTCCAACAGGCAGGTCGCCATGCGGCTCCATCTCAGCGAGAACACCGTGAACACCTACGTCACGCGGATTCTCAAGGCCACAGGCTCCTCGTCCCGCACCGAGCTGACCATCCGGTGCCTGACCAGCAGGCTGTGACCACGCGGGGGGCGCCGCCGGCCCGCGGCCCCGGCCGCGCGTGTGTTCCACCCGACCCGCGCGCTCACGCCGCGGGGCTGGCAGGCGCCCCCCGCATCCGGGTAGACTGACTGACTGGTCCGTGTCGGCTCCCTCCGGAGCGGGACGGGCCGACGCATCACCCTCCTGTCACGGAGAGACCGTGACCGCTGAGACCGCAGGAGGTGGGTATCCGTTGCGTGGATATGAACTGATGGTGATCCTCGATCCCGAGATCGACGAGCGCACCGTCACCCCCACGATGGAGAAGTTCCTCAAGCCGGTGACGGCCGGGGGCGGCTCCGTGGAGAAGATCGACGTCTGGGGCAAGCGCCGCCTGGCCTACGACATCAACAAGCGTTCCGAGGGCATCTACGTCGTCATCGACATGACGACGACGCCGGAGGTCGCCCTGGAGATCAACCGCCTGATGACCCTCAACGAGTCCATCCTGCGCACGAAGCTCCAGCGCCCCGACGCCCACTGACCTCTCACCTGACCGCCCGCCACCCGTCCACCAAAGGAGTCGACATGGCCGGAGACACCGTCATCACGATCATCGGCAACCTGACCGCGGATCCGGAGCTGCGTTTCACGCCGTCGGGCGCCGCCGTCGCCGACTTCACGGTGGCGTCCACGCCGAGGACCTTCGACCGCAACGCCAACGAGTGGAAGGACGGCGAGACCCTGTTCATGCGCGCCAGCGTGTGGCGCGAACAGGCCGAGAACGTCGCCGAGTCCCTCCGCAAGGGCATGCGGGTCATCGTCCAGGGTCGGCTCACCCAGCGGTCCTACGAGACCCGCGAGGGCGAGCGCCGCACCGTGGTGGAGATGCAGGCCGACGAGGTCGGCGTCTCCCTGCGGCGCGCGAAGGCTCAGGTCACCCGCACCACCTCCGGTGGCGGACAGGGCGGCTACTCCCAGGGCGGGCAGGGAGGCTACGGCCAGCAGGGCGGCGCCCCCGCCGGAGGCCAGCCCGCCTACGGGGGCGGCCAGGGATACGGCCAGCAGCCTCCCCAGGGGGGCTACGGCAACCAGGGAAGCTACAGCGCTCCGGCCGGCGGCACGCCCGACGACCCCTGGCGCACGGAGGGCGGCGGAGCCGCGACGTCGTTTGGCAGCGAGCCTCCCTTCTGACAGTCATTCGTCGACGAGGCCGTCTCGGCCTGAGGGGCCCCTGGCCCGCCAGGGCCGCCCCCGTCGATGGGAACGCATGCTCGGAGCGGTCGACACCGCTCGGAATCACCCAAGGAGAACATCATGGCGAAGCCTCAACTTCGCGCCAAGCCGATCAAGAAGAAGCCGAACCCTCTGAAGGCGGCGAAGATCGACACGATCGATTACAAGGACACGGCGCTGCTGCGCAAATTCATCTCCGATCGCGGCAAGATCCGCGCCCGCCGGGTCACCGGCGTGTCCGTCCAGGAGCAGCGCAAGATCGCGCGCGCCGTCAAGAACGCCCGCGAGATGGCTCTGCTCCCCTACTCGTCGTCCGGCCGCTGATCGGGAGAGGGAGAGACAGATCATGACCACCAAGCTCATCCTCACCCATGACGTGACGAACCTCGGCGCCGCCGGGGAGGTCGTCGAGGTCAAGGACGGCTACGCCCGCAACTACCTGGTCCCCCGCGGCCTCGCCGCCAAGTGGACGAAGGGCGCCCAGAAGCAGATCGATCAGATGACGGCCGCCCGCCGCCGCCGCGAGATCGCCTCCATCGAGGACGCCCGCGTCGTGCGCGACGCGCTGCAGGAGGCCAGGCTCGTGACGGTCCAGGCCACCGTCGGCGCCTCGGGCCGGCTCTTCGGCGCCGTGTCCACCGCGGACGTCGCCGAGGCCGTCAAGGCCCAGACCGGCCAGACGGTCGACCGCCGCAAGATCGTCACCACCTCCGCGCTCAAGACCGTCGGCGACCACGCCGTCACCATCAACCTTCATCCGGAGGTCTCGGTCTCCCTGACGGTGCGCGTCACCGCGGCGCCCGCTGTGAAGTGACGCTTCCGCGCTGAGACGTCAGGCGCCCCCGGCCCCACAAGGGGCCGGGGGCGCCTCCGCATGCGCGGATCCGCGGGGCGGGCGAGGGCCTTCCTCAGGTGCCGGAGTCTCTGCCGCTCTGGTCGCCGCCGCCCCCTCCGTCGTCCCCGCCGCCGGTGCCTCCGTCGCCGCCTCCGTCTGTCGGCGTCGTGGGCTGCTCGGTCGTCGGCTCCGGGGTCGGGGTCTGGGTCGGCTGCTCGGTCGTCGGCTCCGGGGTCGGGGTCTGGGTCGGCGGCGGGGCCGTGTAGGTGGGGGTCGGCGCAGGCCGTGGCGTCACGCTGTCCATCCACGTGAAGTCTGTGTTCTCCATGCCCTGCGTGGCCACCTGCATGTAGTCCACCCACACCTGGGCGGGCCAGTCGCCGCCGTGGAACTGGTCGAGGCCGCCGATGCCGCCGCCGTCCGCGAGCGGGACCTGCTCGCCGTTGGGCCCCGACTGGTACATCGACACCGTCGTCACCATCTGCGGGACGGCGCCGACGAACTGGGCGGACATCTGCTGCTCGGACGTGCCCGTCTTGCCGGCGACCGTGCGCCCGAGGACCGCGGCCTTCTCCCCCGTCCCGCCGGGCTCCATCACGGCCTCCAGGGCGGGCATGATCGCGGCGACGTCCTCCGCCTGGAAGACGCGGGTCGGCTCCGTGTCCGCGCCGTAGACCTGCGAGCCGCCGGAGTCGCGGACCTCGCGCACGATGTGGGGGTCGGTGCGCAGCCCGCCGGAGACGATCGTCGCGTAGGCGCGCGTGATGTCGATGTTGTGGGGGGCGGCGAACCCCAGCACGTTGAGCAGCGTGGGCTCCAGCCCGTAGTCGTTGTCCTCCGTGTTCTCCGGCATGCCGGCGTCGATCGCGACTTTCTCGGTGGTGGCGGGCCCGACCTCCTCGTTGAGGGCGACGAACGCCGTGTTGATCGAGTACGCCGTCGCCTTGAGCAGGTCCACCGTCCCGTAGGACACGAGGCCGTCGTTCGTCACCGGGTCCGTCAGGTTGTTGAAGTACTGGGGCGACGCGCCGTTGTACGCGTCGTAGATGGTGCCGCCGTCCATGGCGTGCGCCAGCAGCGCGAACACCTTGAACGTGGAGCCCGCGGCCGCCCGATCCTGGGTGACGGCGTTCTGCTGCCGCGTCTGGTAGTCGGCGCCCGCGTACTCGGCGAGGATCTCCCCCGTGGCGGGGTCGACCGACGACAGCGCGGTGTGCATCGTCGAGGGGTCCCAGCCGGAGACCTGTGTCATCGTCTCGGCCGCCTGGACGGCCGCGTCCTGCTTCGCCTTGTCGATGGTCGTGACGATCGTGAGGCCGCCGGTGTCGATCTGCTCGTCCGTCAGGCCCGCCTTGTTCGCCAACTCGTTGCGGACCTGCGTGATGAGGTAGCCCGTCGGCCCCTGGTTCGAGGTGTCCGTCAGGGAGGCCGGATCCACCGTCTCCGGGAAGGTCGCGGCGTCGGCGTCCGACTGGCTGATCCACCCGTCCTCGACCATGAGGTCCAGGACGCGCCCCCATCGCTGCTGGGCCTCCTCCGCGTCGACCGCCGGATCCCAGGCGGAGGGCGCCGGGATGATGCCGGCCAGCAGCGCGGACTCGGACAGGGTGAGGTCCTTGGCGGGGTGGCCGAAGTACGCCTGCGAGGCGGCCTCGATGCCGTAGGCGCCGCGCCCGAAGTAGATCGTGTTCATGTAGTTGCCGAGGATCTCGTCCTTGGTCTGCGAGCGGTTGATCTTGACGGCCAGCACGGCCTCCTTGATCTTGCCCGTGTAGCTGGTGGTCTCCCCCATGTAGTAGCGCTCGACATACTGCTGGGACAGGGTCGACCCGCCCTGGCGCGACCCCGTCGTCACGTTGTTGACCAGGGCGCGCGCGATGCCCTTGAAGTCCACGCCCGAGTTCGTGAAGAAGGTGCGGTCCTCGGAGGCGACGACCGCCTCGCCCACGTAGCCGGGCAGGGTCGAGGCGTCGATGATCGTCCGGTTGACCTCGGACAGCGATCCCATCTCCGTGGTGCCGTCCGAGTAGTAGACCTTCGTCGTCTGGGCGAGTGCGACCTCGTCCGCGGCGGGCACGCTCAGCGTCATGTAGAGGTAGACGAAGGCGCCGAGCCCGAGGATCACCAGGGAGAGGAAGGTGAAGACGATGCCCAGGCCGATCCTCCTGCCGATCGATCGTTTCGGTCGGCCGCCGCGTCCCGCCCGCCCCGCCCCCCCGCGGCGGGAGGCGGAGCCCGTCCCGGCCGACGCGGACCGGGAACGCGAGCCGGACCGGCCCCGGCCCGCGCCGCCTCCGGGGGACGCCGAGCGGCCGGTCATCACCTGGTCCCAGTCCATCTTCCCGTCCGAGCTCGCCACCGATCCCACCTTTCAGCCGGGTACAACCGCCCAGACTACGCACGCGGGCTGGGAACGGGCCACCTCATGTGACCGGGGCGACGGGCGGCCTCGTCGCCCGCCTCCTTGTCCGCGCACGGGAGAGCCCCGCGGAGCGGCGCTCCGCGGGGCCGTCCTCGCCCGCCTGGCGAGGCCGTTTCAGTCCCACTGCTCCTCCGGGCGGCCCTCCTGCGCCCACAGCGTGTGGAACGTCCCCGGCCGGTCGATCCGGTGGTAGGTATGCGACCCGAAGAAGTCGCGCTGCCCCTGGATGAGGGCCGCAGGCAGGCGCGGGCTGCGGATCGTGTCGAAGTAGGACAAGGAGGAGGCGAACACGGGGACCGGCACGCCCGCCCCGGCCGCGAGCGCCACGACGCGGCGCAGCGAGGGGACGGCCTGCTGGATCCGGGTCGCGAAGGGCTCGGCGGCCAGCAGGAGGGGGAGGTCGGGCCGCGCCGCGTACGCGCGGGTGATGTCGTCGAGGAAGGCGGCGCGGATGATGCACCCCGCCCGCCAGATGCTGGCCAGCCCGCCCTTGTCGATGTCCCATCCGTGGGCGGCGGCGCCCTCGGCGATCATGTCGAAGCCCTGCGAGTAGGCGACGATCTTCGAGGCGTAGAGCGCCTGGCGGACGTCCTCGATGAAGGCGTCGCGGGTGCCGGGGTCGGAGGGGTCGATCCCGAACCCGCCGGCGTGCCCGTCCAGGGCCCGGGCGGCCTCACGCTGGCGGACGCCCGACGACGCGCCGCGGGCGAAAGTGGCCTCGCCGATGCCGGTGACGGGGACGGCCAGGTCCAGGGCGGTCTGCACCGTCCACTTGCCGGTGCCCTTCTGCGACGCCCGGTCGACGATGAGGTCGACCAGCGGCGTGCCGGTGGGGGCGTCGACCTGGCGCAGCACCTCGGCCGTGATCTCGATGAGGTAGGAGTTGAGCTCGCCCTCGTTCCAGGAGGCGAAGACGTCGGCCAGCGCGGCGGGCGCGGCGTCCAGGCCGTGGCGCAGCAGATCGTAGGCCTCGGCGATGACCTGCATGTCGGCGTACTCGATGCCGTTGTGGACCATCTTGACGAAGTGCCCGGCGCCGTCCGCGCCGATGTGCGCGCAGCAGGGCTGCCCCTGGTAGTGGGCGGAGATCTTCTCAAACATCGGGCCGAGGCGGTCATACGACTCGGGAGTGCCCCCCGGCATGATCGAGGGCCCCCACAGCGCGCCCTCCTCGCCGCCGGAGACGCCCGCGCCGACGAAATGGAGGCCGCGGGCGCGGGCCCAGGCCTCACGGCGGATCGTGTCGGTGAACAGGGAGTTGCCGCAGTCGACGATGATGTCGCCCGGCTCCATGCGGGCCGCCAGCTGCTCCATCACCTCGTCCGTCGCGGCCCCGGCCAGCACCATGATGATGGCGACGCGCGGCCTCTCCAGGGAGGCGACGAAGCGGTCGATGTCGGCCGCGGGCACGAACACGCCCTCGGACCCGTCCCCGTGGGCGGCCATCAGCTTCTCGGTGCGGCCCGTCGACCGGTTCGTCACGGCCACCCGGTATCCGTTGCGGGCCAGGTTCCGGGCGAGGTTCGCGCCCATCACGCCCAGGCCGTAGACGCCGATGTCCGCGCTGGCTGGCGCCGGGATGGGAATGGTCATGGCGGTCGTCCCTCTCGTGGGCGGGTGGCAGGTGTGTACGACCCCAGCCTAGGACGAGGGCGACGCCGGTGACCAGAGATGCGCCGACGGCCCGTCGGCCGGCGGGCGGGGCGCGGGGGCGGGCGCTCGCGCGAGCGAATCCTCGTTGAACCCGCACCCCTGCGGTGTTACCGTCGTCATAGGCTGCTTGTCCCGTCATGGAGGTCGCACCGTGGTCACCTTCGCATCTGTGCTCCCCGCCCTGAGCCCGATGGCGGAAGCCGCCGAGCCCTCGGCCTCGACGGCGCAGCTGGTCGCGGCGGCGGTCGCTGCGATCGCCGTGATCGTCGTGCTGATCGTGTGGGTGCGGATGCACCCGTTCTTCGCCCTGATGCTGGGCTCCGCCGTGATGGCGGTCGCGGCGGACATGGGGTTCGAGAACTCCTTCACCGCGTTCACCACGGGCATCGGCGACACCCTGTCCGGCGTCGGCGTCCTCATCGCGCTGGGCGCCGTCATCGGCCGGTTCCTCACCCAGTCCGGGGCCGCCGACGAGATCGTCGACACCATTGTCGGCGCCACCCCGGCCCGGCGACTACCCTGGGCGATGGCCGCCGCCGCCTTCATCATCGGCATCCCCCTGTTCTTCGAGGTCGGCGTCGTCCTGCTGATCCCGATCGTCATGATGGTCGCCAGACGCGCCAGGCAGCCCGTCATCCGGGTCGGGATCCCGGCCCTGGCCGGCCTGTCCGCCCTGCACGGGCTGGTCCCTCCCCACCCCGGTCCCCTCATCGCGATCGACGCGCTCGGCGCCAATATCGGCCAGACCCTCGGATTCGGCCTGATCGTCGCGATCCCCACCGTCATCATCGCCGGGCCGGTGCTGGCCCGGCCGATGTCGGCGTGGGTGCCGATCCAGGCTCCCGAGGCGTTCACCGCGTCGGGCCAGGCCGAGGCCGGGACCAGGCGGCCCTCCTTCGGGGTCTCCCTGTCCGTGGTCCTCATGCCGGTGGTCCTCATGCTGCTGCGCACGCTCGTGGAGACTCTCGGCGGGGAGGAGACGACGTGGGGGAAGGCCCTGTACTGGATCGGGACGCCCCTGCAGGCCCTGCTCATCACCTCGCTGTACGCGATGGCCGTCCTGGGCCTGTCGCTCGGGATGGGGCTGAGGAAGGTCGGCGACCTCACAGGGTCCGCGTTCGGGCCGGTGGCCGGCATCCTGCTGATCGTGGGCGCCGGCGGCGGCTTCAAGGAGACCCTCATCGAGTCCGGCGTCGGCGGCGTGATCGGCGAGGGCATCGCCTCCTCCGGCATCCCGGTGCTGGTGGCCGGCTGGCTGGTCGCGGTCCTCATTCGCGTCGCGACCGGGTCCGCCACGGTCGCCACCGTCACCGCCTCCGGCATCATGGCGCCCCTGGCGGCGGGTCTCCCCTCCGGCGAGGTCGCTCTGCTGGTCCTGGCGATCGGCGCCGGATCCGTGTTCCTCTCCCACGTCAACGACGCCGGGTTCTGGCTGGTCAAGGAGTACTTCGGAATGACCGTCGGGCAGACCTTCAAGACGTGGTCCCTCATGGAGTGCGCCGTCTCCGTGGTCGGGCTGGCAGGCGTCCTGATCCTCGGCCTCATCGTCTAGACGGTCGGCATCCGCACCTCCCCCATTCCACAGGAGCATCCGCATCATGAGCGAGCAGACCGCCACCGCCGTCGCCCCGAAGAAGGCCGCCGCGCCGCTGGTCCTGGCGATGGACATCGGGTCGACATCCACCCGCGCCGCCGTGTACGACGCGCAGGCGCGGCCGGTGAGGGGTCGCACCGCGAAGGTCGACCACCTGTTCCGCGAGGGCGCGGACGGCACCTCGGAGATCGACGCCGACCAGGTCGCCGGCGAGGTGGCGGACGTCATCACGCGCGCCGTCGACGGGCTGGGGCGCGGCGCGATCGCGGCGGTCGCGCTGGACACCTTCGCGTCGTCCCTGATCTGCGTCGGGCCGGACGGCGAGGCGCTGACGCCGTGTCTCACCTACGCGGACTCGCGCTCGGTGGGGGACCTGGCGCGCCTGCGCGCCGAACTGGACGAGGCGGCCGTCCACCAGGCCGTCGGCGCCCGCCTGCACACGAGCTACCACCCGCCCCGGCTGCTCTGGCTGGCGCGCACCCGGCCCGGCGTGTTCGCGGCGACGACGCGCTTCGTGTCCGTGGGCGAATACGTCTACACGCGGCTGGCCGGCGTGGAGGCGGCGGCGACCTCGACGATGGCCTGGACCGGGATGCTCGACCGGGCCACCTGCGACCTGGATGCGGACCTGCTGGAGGCGACGGGCACGCGCCGCGAGCAGTACGCGCCGATGGCGGACCCGGACCAGCCGGTGGCGCCCGGGTCCCGGGCCGGGGTGGCCAGGCGGTGGCCCGCGCTGGAGGGCGCCGCGTGGTTCCCGGCGGTCCCGGACGGGTACGCCTCGAACCTGGGCGTGGGCGCGACCTCCGCGCAGACCGTCGCTCTGTCGGCCGCGACCTCGGGCGCCATGCGGGTCATCGTGGACGGGACGCCGGACGAACTGCCCCCCGGGCTGTGGGCCTACCGGGTGTCGCGCCGGCAGTCGATCGTCGGCGGGGCGCTCAACGACGTCGGTCGCGTGATGACGTGGCTGGAGCAGACGATGGCGCCTGTCGACGCGGGGCTGTTGGACGTGGCGCTGCGAGGCAACCCGGTGCCTGGGACGCCCCTGGTGCTGCCCTTCCTCACCGGGGAGCGCGCGACCGGCTGGGCGGGAGGCGCGCGGGCCGTCATCACGGGGGTCTCCGCCGCGACCGGAGCGCTCGAGATGTGGCGGGGAGCCGCCGAGGGGCTGGCCGTGTCCTACGCCCGGATCTTCGAGCAACTCCGCGCCGTCGATCCCGCCATCGAGCGGATCCTGGCCTCCGGCGGCGTGACGCACCACTACGCGCCGGTCCTTGATGTCGTCACGCAGGCGCTCGGCTTCCCGATGGACATCGTCGACATGAAGCGGATGACGATGCGCGGCACGGCGATGATGGCGCTGTCCGTCGTCGACCCGGGCGGCTCCTTCGCGGAGCCCGAGCGCACGCCCGCCGCCCTCCCCGATCCGTCCCAGCGCGCCTACTACGACGATCTGCGCGCTCGCTTCGAGGAGACGTACGGGGCGATCATCGCCGGGGAGGGATCCGCGCCGGCGGCGGCCTCGCGCTGACGACGCCCGGCGGCAGGCGGCGACGCCGTCGGCGGGGTTCAACGCGATCCGAGGGGTCCCGGGGGCCGGATCCGGCCGCCAACCCCGCGCTCGGCGTCATGTCCGCATGCGAACCCCACCGGCAGCGCGGGATCGCAGGTCCGGCGCACTCAGGACACGGCGCCGCCGCGTGGCCCGGTCATCGCCCGCCGGGCTCCGGGCCCCCGGGATCGGCGGCCCGGTCCGGCTCGCGCTCCTGGCGCGCGCGGGCCTTGCGCGCCTTCTTCGCGTCGACCACCGCCTGCCACTTCGCCTGCTCGGCGACGAGGGCGCGGGCCCTCTCCTGGACGTCCTCGCCCGCCCACCACGCGAGCAGCTCCTCGCGGGCCGCCTCGGGGCCGATGGGGCCGCGCTCCATCCGCACCTCCATGAGGTGGCCGTGGACGAATCCGACGACCGGGCCCGGGCCCACGCCGAGGATCTCCATGATCTGCGCGCCGTCCAGGTCCGGGCGGATGGCGTCGAGCTGCTCCTGTTCTCGCAGCCGGGCGATGCGCTGCTCGAGGTCGTCATAGGCGGCCGCCAGCTGCATCGCCTTGCGGCGGTTGCGCGTCGTGCAGTCCGCGCGGGTCAGGCGGTGGAGGCGCTCCAGCTGATCGCCGGCGTCCGTGACGTAGCGGCGCACCGCGGAGTCCGACCACCCGGCCTCCCCGTACCCGTGGAAGCGCAGGTGCAGGCCGACCAGCTTCGCGACGGCGTCGACGGTGCGCGCGTCGAAGCGCAGGGCCCGCAGCCGCTTGCGCGTGAGCTTCGCTCCCACGACGTCGTGGTGGTGGAAGGTCACCGTGCCATCGGGCTCGAAGCGGCGCGTCGCCGGTTTGCCGACGTCGTGCATGATCGCGGCCAGGCGCAGCACGAGGTCCGGCCGGGGAACCGGGCCCCCCGCGTCCGTCTCCAGCGCGATCGCCTGGTCCAGGACGGTCAGGGTGTGCTCGTAGACGTCCTTGTGCCGACGGTGCTCGTCGCGGGTGTCCACCAACGCCGCGAACTCCGGCAGCACGACGGCGGCGACACCCGTGTGGACCATCAACTCCAGTCCGCGGCGGGGGTGGGCGCCGACCATCAGCCGCTCCAGCTCGGCGCGGATGCGTTCAGCGGAGACGATCCGCAGGCGCCCGGCCATCGCCCCCATCGCCTCCATGACGTCCCAGTCCACGTCGATGCCCAGCTGGGAGGCGAAACGCGCCGCCCTCATGATGCGCAGCGGGTCGTCGTCGAAGGACTGCTCGGCGCCGACGGGCGTGCGCAGCCGCCCGGCCGCCAGGTCCTCCAGCCCGTGGTGCGGATCCACCAGCGCCATCTGCGGCAGCCGCATCGCCATGGCGTTGACGGTGAAGTCGCGGCGGGCGAGGTCGCCCTCCAGCGTGTCGCCGTAGGTGACCTCCGGCTTGCGGGAGCCCTTCTCGTACTGGTCCGCGCGGTAGGTCGTGATCTCCACGTCGAGGCCATGGCGGTGCCCGCCGATGGTCCCGAACTGCCGCCCGATGTCCCATGTCGAGGCCCCCCACCGCCGCAGGAGCTCCTCGGTGCGCTCAGGGCGGGCGGAGGTCGCGAGGTCGAAGTCGTGGGGGGCCGCTCCCAGGAACGCGTCGCGCACCGGGCCGCCGACCAGCGCGATCTCCTCGCCCGCGTCGTCGAAGAGGTGGCCGAGCCGGGTGATCTCCGGCGGCAGCCCGGCGAAGGCGCGCTGCGCGTTGCCCAGCAGGACCGCGACCTCGGTCTGCCCGGACAGGGCCGGCGCCTGGGGGGATCGGCCTGCCTCCGCCTCGCGGTCCGGGTCCGCGGGGGCGTCGGCCGGGTTGGCTGGTGTGCTGGGAGGTGCGGCGGGGTCGTCGTGCGGTGCGTTCGTGGTCATCCCTCCAAGGGTGCCACGTCGGGACGCCCAGGTGGTACCGGCGCGGCTCCTCCGGTTCGCGCGCGCCCCGGTTCGGGCGCCTCACGGGGAAGGACACCGAATGACGACGTTGGCTGATCGCCCGAGGACGGCCCTGGTGGTCATCGACGTCCAGAACGACGTCGTCCGGGACGCCTACGCGCGGGATGCGGTCGTCGGACGCATCGGGCGCTCCTCGACAAGGCCCGGGCCGCTGGGGCGCGCCGGCCGTGTGGGTGCAGCATTGCGGCGACGACCTCGCCGAGGGCAGCGAGGGGTTGCGGTACGTCCCCGAACTGGTGCGACGCGGCTCCGAGGCGCTCATCCCGAAGCGCTACGGCGACGCTTTCGAGGGCACGGGCCTGGAAGCCGTCCTCGCCGAGCTCGGTGTCGGCCGCCTCGTCGTCGCGGGGGGCGGAGACCGACGCCTGCGTCCGGTCGACGATCCACGGCGCCTTCACGCGCGGCTACGACGTCACCCTGGTCTCCGACGCGCACACGGCCCAGGAGAAGACCGCGTGGGGAGCCCCACCGGTCGGCCAGGTGATCGCGCACACGAATCTCTACTGGAGCTTCCAGGCGGCACCGGGGCGCACGGCGCGCGTCCTCAGCGCGGCCGACGTCTCTTTCTCAGCCGACGCCGATTGAGCCGGGCCGGCCGGGTCCCGGCCGGCCCGCTGCGGATGAGGCCCCGGGGGGCGCGCCCAACGGCGCGCCCCCCGGGGCCCTCTCACGCCCGCGTCAGTGGCGGGGCGCCGTCCCCCTCTCGCGACGCCGGACGAGCACGGCGCCGGCGACGAGCAGGGCCAGCGCAAGCGACCCGGCCAGGGCGGCGGTCCCGCCCGTCACGGCCAGACCGCGCACCGCTCCGGTGTCCTGCGCGCCGCCCGACTGGCCGGGCTCCGACGGGAGCGTCCCTCCCTCGCCTGCGGCGATCCTCAGCGAAGCCCTGGCGACCAGGCCCTGCGCGTCGGTCGCCGTCACCGTGTGGTCGCCCACGTCGAGCCCCTCGGGCACGATGAACGTCACCGTGAAGGCGCCCGCGGCGTCGGTGGTGGCCGCCTGGAGTTCGACGCCGTCGGGGCCGATGTCGAGCGTCACCGCGGAGTCCGGCGTGAAGTCGGCGCCGCTGAGCGTGACCTCGTCGCCCGCGCGCGCCACGTCGGGCGACAGCGTGACCGCGGGCACCCTCATCCCCTCGGCGACCACCGTCAGCGTCGCGGCGTCGGAGGTCAGCGACCCCGAGGCGTCGGAGACCACGACGCGGAACTGGTGTCCGCTCAGGGCCGTGTCGCCCGGGACCGTCAGCGTCGCCGTGGCCGCGCCCTCGGCCGTGGACGGCGTCCACTCCCCGCCGGGAGACCTCTCCTGCCACTGGTAGGAGGGTTCCTCGCCCGTGGCGTCGACCGTGAACTCGGCGGGGCCGCCCTCGGCCACGGTCTGCGACTGGGGCTGGGTGAGGATCGCGAGCTTGACGGCGTCACGCGTCGACCACTCGACCACCGAGGTGCGGTGGTGCGTGGCGTCGTCATGCTCGACGAGCAGGATCTTCCCCGAGTCCGCCGATCCCGCGTGGACCTCCACGGAGGAGCCCGACGTGACGGTCACGGCCGTCGGGTTCGCATCCTGGTCTGCCGCGGTGGCGAACCAGATGGGCGGCGCGAAGACGTCGAGGCTGACGCGCGCCGTCTGGTCGACGATCGACGTCCCGTCCTCGCGCACCGGAGCGTAGACCGACTGGGAGGACGCCCGGTACCTCAGCGTCGTGCTCGTGGTCGTGTCGGTGTAGCCGAGCCGTTGGAGGCTCGTCGTGTACACGACTGTGTCGTTGTCCCACTGGCCGGGGTGGGAGGAGAGGTTGTTCAGCGGCTGCACGTCGACGACGGCGTTGCGCCCGACGTCGATGGTGTAGACGACCGGCCGGTACCCGTTCTCCGAGTCCAGCTGGGGCATGAGCATGAAGTCGTCGCGCCCGTCCCCGTTGAGGTCGAGGTCCGCCGTCGGGTAGGAGGTCGCGCCGAGCCCCGTGATGGGGCCGGCCGTCTCGATGCCCACTGCCAGCGTGCCCTGCGAGGGCGAGGATTCCGCCGGCGAGGTGGACGCCGCTCCGAACCGGAGGATGTCCACCCCCTGGAGGGAGGCCTGCGCGGCCTCGCCGTCGAAGTCCATGAGCGGGCTGTCTCCGCCGAACACGAGCGGCGTCACGCGGCTGTGGTAGCCGCTCGCCGCGTCCCCCTGGTCGAGGGGCGTTCCCGTGACCGGCAGGGTCGCCGAGTCCGCCCCGCCGATGAACTCCGCGGCCTCCGCCGAGGTGTCCGCCACCGGTTTGGGCGCGGCGAACACGGGCAGCCACAGCGGGGTCGCACCGGCGTCCGCGTCCCCCGGAGTGAAGGTCACGACGCCCGTGAGGTCGGCGACGTGGTTGTCCGTGTCCTGGGTGGCCTCCTGGCCCGGGTCGATGGTCCGGCGCAGGGCGGTGGGATCCGGCGCCGAGAGGGTGACCGTGACCTGGGCGCTCCCCCCGGCCGGCACCGTCACGGAGTCGGCGGACAGGGAGAAGGAGGCGCCCGGCGTCTCCGTGCGCGCGTCGTACCCGACGGTGTAGGTCTGGTCGGTGGCGCCGGAGTTCGTCAGCTCCAGGGTGCGCGTGGCGGTGTAGCCGCCCTCGCCCACCTCGACGACGCCGAAGGAGGCGCTGGTGGCGGCCCCGTTCTCGATCGAGGCGACGGTCACCTGGGACGTCGTGGCCTGCACGGCGTCGACGCGGCCCGTCCCCTGGCGCAGGGTCGACATCGAGACGCCCGCCTTGTCGACGACGTCATGGGTGGCCGTGTTCATCACGACCTCCTTGATGCGCTGAGCCGGCCAGTCGGGGTGGGCCTGCCGGGTGAGCAGCACGACGCCCGCGGTGTGCGGGGAGGCCATCGACGTCCCGCTCATCGAGGTGCCGCCCGTGCCCGTGCCCACGGCCGCGGAGTAGACGTTGACCCCGGGGGCGGAGACGTCGGGCTTGATGGTGTCGTCCACGCTGCCGTGGAGGCCGCGGGAGCTGAAGGAGCCGATGACGTCCGCCAGGGAGGGGTCCTCGATGCGGATCGTCTGGGCGAGGGAGGTGGCCAGGCGCACGGCGAGTGTCCCGGCCTCGAGGGCGGGGCGCAGGGCCTGCGTGCCCTCGGCCGTGAGCTGGGCGCCGGGGATCGAGGTGTTGCCGGCGATGCCGGCCTCGAACTGGTCGGAACCGGAGGTCACGATCACGCCCACGGCGCCGGCGTCGGACGCGTTGTCCCACCGGGTCGCCGATCCGCAGGGCCTCGTCGCGTCGTCGTCGGTCCACTCCAGCCAGACGATCTTGCCCTCCACCGCCGCCTTGTCGGCCGCAGAGAAGGCCCGGCACCCCTCGAGGTTCGCGGGGTCGGAGAGGGCGACCACGGGAGCCGTGATGTCGAACCACAGCGGGTAGTCCTGCGAGTACTGGCTGGCCTGGTCGCCGGCGGACCCGGCCGGCTCCACGACCTGCACCGTGTCGAGCACCGCAGCGCCCGAGGCGGAGGCGGCCACCGTCAGCGCGGCCTGCGCCGTCCCCGGGCTGCCGCCCACGTCGGTGATGTCCCCGGAGTTGCCCGCGGAGATCACCGGCACGACGCCCTGGTCGGAGAGGACCTGGATGAGGTCGTTGTCCGGGTCGTCGGCCGCCCCGAAGGCGGAGCCCAGCGACAGGTTGATCGCGTCGACCTGCTGGCCGCTGGCCAGCAGCTTCCCGACGTAGTCGAGGGCGGCGCCGGTCAGGTCCGTGGACCCGCCGCCGTCGCCGAAGACCTTGAGCGGGATGACCTTCGCCCCAGGCGCCGCGCCGGGCGCGACCTTCATGGCGGAGACCTGCGCCTGGGTGAGCGTCGTGTAGTCGCCGGCGAAGGTCGTCCCGTCCGCGTTCACGCCGCGCCCGATGGCCGTGCCCGCGACGTGGGTGCCGTGTCCGCCTCCCGGCCCGTCGATCGGGTTCGCATCCGGCTTCGCGATGGGGTGGTACGAGGACGAGGACGCGTCCGCGTCGTACGCGGCTCCCACGAAGTCCCAGCCGGGGATGACCACCGAGGGGTCGTACCACTCGGGCTGCATCGCGTCCCCGGCGTGCTGGGCGCCGACCTGGCTCCACAGGCGGCCGGAGGTGTCGGGGCCGCCGAAGTCCGCGTGGGTGTAGTCCAGGCCCGTGTCGATGACGGCGATGACCTGTCCCTCACCGGTGTAGCCGCCTGATCCGGTCCACGTCTTCCATGCGCCGGTCAGGAGGTCCGAGGGGCCGTTGGCGGGCGTGTCGGACCCGGTCGGGGACGTCGAGTCCCCCTCCGCGTCGCCGCCGTCCACGGGTTCCACGAGCGTCTTGGTGACGATCGGGCGCACCGAGACGACGTCCGGACGGTCGGCGAGCTCGGCGGCCACCTGCGCGGTGGTCTGGACGGCCACGCCGGGAACCGTCCACACGGAGCGGTAGAGGACGGACGACTCGTCGTCCAGGTCGGTCGCCGCCTCCTCGATCCGGTTGAGCGTGCCCTGGAGGATCTGGACCCGCTGCGAGGCGGTGCGCGAGACGCCCTTCAGCTGGGCGCGCGCCCCCTGCTCGCGCACGTCGTAGGCCAGAGCGCCCTCGCCGGAGGTGCGCACGAAGTAGGCGTGGGGGGCGTCGGTGGCCGCGAGCGCCGGGGTCTGGGGCTCCTGGGCGGGGAGATCCCCGTCGGCGGGCGCGGACCCGGTGTCCGGGTCGGGCTCGGCCTCCCCCGTCCCGCCGCCCGGCTGTGGGGCGCCGCCGGACTGGCCGGCGTCGCCCGATCCGTCCCCCGCGTCGGCCGAGGTGACGGTCAGGGCGGCGCGCTGGGTGAGGGCGTCGTAGAGGACGCCGGCGACGATGACCGTCCACTGTCCGGCCTCGGGCCTGGCGTCCGCCTGGACGTGGAAGGAGACCGCGCCACGATCGTCCGCCTGCTTGGCGTCGATGACCCGGTGGTCCAGGTCCATCTTCTTCTGGTACTTGTCGCGCAGCGTCAGCTCGACGAGTTCGCCGGGCTGGTAGCCGGTGCCGGTGACATCGATCCCGCCGTCCATAAGGTCGGTGTCGGAGACTGTCGGGGGATCGACGACGAGCGTCGGAGCCTCGGGAACGCTCCCGTCCTCCTCGGTCACCGTGAAGGAGGCGGTCGTCCAGTCGGCGGTGTCGACGTTGTCCAGCCGCAGGGTGTAGGTCCCGGCGTCCGCACCGGCGCTGTAGATCGCGTCGGACCATTCTCCGTCGCCGTTCGCGCGGTAGCGGCCCACCGAGTAGTCGTTGCCGTGGGCGTTTCGGATCGAGAGGTCGAAGAGGCCGAAGGCCGGGAGGCCGTGGGCGGTGAAGGGGACGCCGTCCTGGTCGAACTGGTCGGGGCTCACAGGTTGGGTGGGGACGTCGATGGTCCCGACCTGGTGGGCGTCTGGGTTCTCCTTGACGAAGTAGGTCGCGATGCCATTGCGCGTGGACTCCATGCCGAGGATCGTGATGGTCCATTGCCCGGGGTCCACGGCCGCGCTGCCGGCCTGGACGACGTAACGGACCTTCCCCTGCGCGTCGGCGGCCACGTCGTCGGAGACCAGGCCTGTCGAGCCGTCGGGCGTGGTGACGTGGACGCTCACCCATTCGCCCGGTGTGAAGCCGGATCCGTCGATCGTGACCGGCGTGTCGTGGTAGGAGACGACGTCGGTGGTGGAGGGCGTGGCCTGGGCCTTGGCGTTCAGGCGCTCGGAGAGCGTGACGTCCAGGGAGGCGCCGCCCATGGAGCCGCTGTCGGCGGTGATCTCGATGAGGTGCGCGCCGACCTCGGGATCCACTCGGTCGCGGCGCATGACCGTGGTGGTCACGGTGCCGGAGGCGTCGGCGGTGACGGGGTCGAAGGTGTGGACGTCGCCGCTGGGGGAGGTGTCCGTGATGATCGCCCGTTCGCCGGCTCCCAGGCCGGTGGCCGTCAGGGTGACGCCGACCGCGAAGTAGTCGTAGTTGTTGATCGTCGGCGGATCGAGCGTGACGCTCAGCAGGTAGGGGACCGTGGAGGCGGACCGGGCGCGGGTGGGCACGACCGTGCGCATGTCGGCGGCCGAGGTCCCGACCTTGATGGTGTTGCGCTCGACGGCCACGGCCCCGGAGGCCGTCGTGTACGCCGGCTTCTGCGCGGCGTCGGACCCACCGGACTCACCGGCGCCGCCCTCGTCCCCGGACTGCGCGGGGGCTGAGGGGACCGGGGTGGGATCGGCGGGGGCCGGCTCGGCCGACGTCTCCGCGCCGGAGGCGGACTCCGCCGGGACGGGCTCCTCCGGCGCGGCGGCCGTCGGGGCGTCGGGGCTGGGATCGGGGCTGGGGTCGGCGGCGAATGCGCCGACGGGCGTGAGGACCCCGGCGAGCGCCACGGCGACAGATGCCGCCAGGGCCCGCACGGATCGTGCATGAGGCATCGCCATGAGAACTCCAAAGCTCAGGTAAATGGGATGGCAACACTGATGCTAGGAACCGTGACGCACTCCCCAGACGCCCGATCCGGCCATCGCCGGATCCGGCCATAAGATCGCCCTGTGGACGTCGATCACACCCGCGAGCTGTGGCGGGCGCTCGGGCTCAGCGAGGACGATGTGCGCGTCTACCAGGACCTCCTCGGCGATCCCCAGGCAGCCCCGGACGCGCGGGCACAGGCCCTCGGCCTCACCCCTGGCGCGCTCGACACGGCGCTGAGCCGCCTGGAGGCCCTCGGGTTGGCCGCGCGCCGCGACGGCGCCCTGCTCCCCGCCCGCCCGTCGATCGGGGTGACCGCCCTGGCGGCGGAACGGCGGGCGCAGCTCAGCCGGGCGGAGGCGCTGATCGGCGAGCTCGAGCAGGTCTTCGACGCCCGCCCGCCGGGAACGGCCTCGTCGGAGGTCCTCACGGTCGTGCGGGGGCGCGCCCGGGTGATGGAGCGCGTGCACGAGCTCGTGGAGTCCGCGCGCGCGTCCCTCGACATGATCGACACGCCGCCCTATGTGAGCGGCCCGAACCCCGACGTCCACGATTCCGAGACGGATGCCGCGGGCCGGGGGCTGGCGCTGCGCACGATCATCGATTACTCGGCCCTGGACAATCCCCGCCACGTGCGCGACATGCTCCGCTCGGTCTCGGAGGGCCAGCAGGTGAGGCTCTCGTCGAGGGCCCGCACCAAGCTCGTCATCGCGGACCGCCGACGCGCGCTCCTGCCCCTGGCGGCGGATCCCGCCTTCGGGGAGCCGGCCGTCGCCGTGGTGTCCCATCCCGAGCTGGTCGGCGCGCTCCAGTCGCTCTTCGACGTCCTCTTCGACCTCGCGTCCCCCCTGGAGCCAGCCGGCGCCGCCCAACCGGCCTCCCGCCACGGGACGCCGCTGACGGGCGATGAGGAACAGCTCATCCAACTGCTCTCCAGCGGCATGAACGACACCGGAATCGCGCGGCACCTGGGGATCAGCGACCGCACTTTCCGACGGCGCGTCAGCGCCCTCATGAACCGCTTCGGGGTGGAGAGCCGGTTCCAGCTGGGCCGGTCCGTCGAACGCCACATGTCCTCCGGCGAGTGAGGCGACACGCCGAGGACGCGCGGGGCGTCCGCGCCGTCCCCGCCGGCCCGACGCGCCACGCGCGGCCTCGATCCGCCGAAGACCGGAGCCGGGCGGGACAATGGTCCCGGCGCACCGAGCGCCGGGTTGTCCACAAGCGGTCCCCGCGCCCTGTCCACAGAGCCACTAACGACACCATCTGGACACTACCCGTAGTGGTCCGTTGCATCGCCGGACACAAGGTGTAGTGTTGTGGCACCTTGAGGGCGCAGCCAGCGCCCCGGAGGACCACACCCACGCGATTCGGCGCCGTCCCGGCCCATCGGACGGCCGCCCTCTCGCCGGCGACCATGAGAAGGAGCATCACATGACCATCACCGTCTACTCCAAGCCGATGTGCGTGCAATGCGATGCCACCTACCGCGCCCTGGACAAGCAGGGGCTGGACTACGAGTCGGTCGACGTCACCCGGGACGCGGAGGCGCTCGACTACATCAAAGCGCTCGGCTACCAGCAGGCGCCCGTCGTCATCGCCGGCGACGACCACTGGAGCGGCTACCGCCCCGACCGCATCAAGGCGGCGGCCTCGGCCGTCGCGTCGGCGCCCGCGCTGCGCGTCGCCCAGGCCTGAGCCCTCTCTCCCGGTCACCGCGGGTGGCCGGGAGAACTGTCAGTGCCGCGCGACGCCGGAAGAAGGACCAAGGACCGCAGATGGTGAGCATCGTCTACTTCTCCTCGGCCACGGGGAACACCCGCAGGTTCGTGGACAAGCTCGGATTCCCCGCCCGGCGGATCCCGCTGCGGGCCGCGGACCCCTTCCTGCACGTCGACCGCGACTACGTGCTGATCGTGCCGACGTACGGCGGGGGCAACACGCGGGGCGCGGTCCCCAAGCAGGTCATCAAGTTCCTCAACGACCCGACGAACCGCGCCCACTGCCGGGGCGTCATCTCGGGAGGCAACACCAACTTCGGCACGGCATACTGCCTGGCGGGCGACATCATCTCGGCGAAGCTGGGCGTGCCGCACATGTACAAGTTCGAGCTCCTCGGAACCCCTGAGGACGTCTCCCGAGTTCACGAAGGACTGAGCGAATTTTGGTCGACAACCTCACCGACACCGGCGTAGAGACGGCTCCCGCCCCCGAACTGGACTATCACTCGCTGAACGCCCAGCTCAACCTGTACGACGAGAACGGGAAGATCCAGTTCGAGGCCGACCACGAGGCCGCGCGCCAGTACTTCCTGAGCCACGTCAACCAGAACACGGTGTTCTTCCACGACCTGCGCGAGAAGCTCGACTACCTGGTCGAGGAGGGCTACTACGAACCGGAGGTGCTCGAGCAGTACGCCTTCGAGGACCTCAAGGCCCTCTACCAGCGGGCCTACGCCTTCCGGTTCCGCTTCCAGACGTTCCTGGGCGCCTTCAAGTACTACACGTCCTACACGCTCAAGACCTTCGACGGGAAGCGCTACCTCGAGCGCTTCGAGGACCGCGTCACCATGGTGGCCCTGTACCTCGCGCGCGGGGACGTCGAGCTCGCGGGACGCCTCGTCGACGCGATGATGTCCGGGCGCTTCCAGCCGGCCACCCCGACCTTCCTCAACGCGGGCAAGAAGGCCCGCGGCGAACTCGTCTCCTGTTTCCTGCTGCGCGTCGAGGACAACATGGAGTCCATCGCGCGCGGCATCAACTCTGCCCTCCAGCTGTCCAAGCGCGGGGGCGGCGTGGCCCTGTCCCTGACGAACCTGCGCGAGCAGGGCGCCCCGATCAAGAAGATCGAGAACCAGTCCAGCGGCGTCGTGCCCGTCATGAAGCTGCTGGAGGACTCTTTCTCCTACGCGAACCAGCTGGGCGCCCGCCAGGGCGCGGGCGCCGTGTACCTGCACGCCCACCACCCCGACATCCTGCGCTTCCTGGACACCAAGCGCGAGAACGCGGACGAGAAGATCCGCATCAAGTCGCTGTCCCTGGGCGTCGTCATCCCCGACATCACCTTCGAGCTGGCGCGCAACAACGAGGACATGTACCTGTTCAGCCCCTACGACGTCCAGCGCGTCTACGGGGTCCCCTTCTCCGACATCTCCGTGACGGAGAAGTACCGTGAGATGGCGGACGACCCGCGCATCCACAAGACGGCGATCAACGCGCGCCGGTTCTTCCAGACCCTGGCCGAGATCCAGTTCGAGTCCGGGTATCCCTATCTCGTCTTCGAGGACACGGTGAACCGGGCGAACCCGATCAAGGGCCGTATCACGATGTCGAACCTGTGCAGCGAGATCCTCCAGGTCTCCGAGCCCTCGACGTTCAACGAGGACCTCTCCTACGCGAGCGTCGGCAAGGACATCTCCTGCAACCTGGGGTCGCTCAACATCGCGAAGACGATGGACTCCCCCGACTTCTCGCTCACGGTGGAGACCGCGATCCGCGGCCTGACCGCCGTCTCCGACCTGTCCGACATCGAAGCCGTCCCCTCCATCGCGCGCGGCAACGCGATGAGCCACGCCATCGGGCTGGGCCAGATGAACCTGCACGGCTACCTGGCCCGCGAGCACGTCCACTACGGCTCGCCGGAGGCGCTGGACTTCACGAACATGTACTTCATGACGATCGCCTACGAGGCCATCAAGGCGTCGTGCGCGATCGCGCGGGAGCGGGGCGCGCGCTTCGCCGGTTTCGAGGACTCGGCCTACGCCAGCGGCGAGTACTTCCGGAAGTACATCGACGCCGCGCCCGGCACCTGGGAGCCCCGCACCGCGAAGTGCCGGGAACTGCTGGCGAAGTCCACGATCCACGTGCCGACCTCTGAGGACTGGCGCAGGCTCGCCGAGGACGTGGCCACGTTCGGGATGTACAACCAGAACCTGCAGGCCGTCCCGCCCACGGGCTCCATCAGCTACATCAACAACTCGACGTCGTCGATCCACCCGATCGTCTCGAAGATCGAGATCCGCAAGGAGGGCAAGATCGGGCGCGTCTACTACCCGGCGCCCTACATGACCAACGACAACCTCGAGTACTACGAGGACGCGTACGAGATCGGCCCCGACAAGATCATCGACACCTACGCCGCGGCCACCCAGCACGTCGACCAGGGGCTGTCGCTCACGCTCTTCTACCCCGACACGGTCACCACGCGCGACCTCAACAGGTCCTACATCCGCGCCTGGCGCAAGGGAATCAAGACGCTCTACTACGTGCGGCTGCGCCAGATGGCCCTGGAGGGCACCGAGGTCGAGGGCTGCGTGTCCTGCATGCTCTGAGACCCTTATGATGTCACCTGTCCGCTGATCCCAGATGGAAGGGACGCCATGTCCACCCCCAACGCCTCTCCGGACGCCTCCGGCCAGGGCTCTCAGCAGCCGGGCTGGTCCAGCCAGCAGCCGGCACCGCCCGCCCAGCCGCAGAACCCCTACGGGCAACCGGGCTACGGGCAGATGCCCTACGGGCAGCCGGGTTACGGGAAGCCGGGCCCCGCCTCCCCCTACGACCAGGGGTACGGGTACGTGACCGTCGAGAAGCTCCGCTCGAACTCGACGTGGGTCCTGGTGCTCGGGATCCTCGGCATCATCCAGATCCTCGGCATCATCGGCGCGATCGCGGCGTGGGTCTGGGGCAACTCGCTGATCAAGCAGGCCCGCGACGCCGGCCTGCCCGAGGACGTCGTCCAGAACGCGAAGATCGGCAAGATCCTCGGCATCATCGAGGTGGCCCTGGCGGGGGTCTGTCTGCTCCTCCTCCTCGTCCTCATCGCGATCGGGGCCTTCGCCTTCTCCCAGAACCCCGGCGCCTACTGACCGGGCCGCCGGGCATGTGACGAGGGCGACGCCCTCGTCGGGGACGCGGGCGCCTCATCTACGCTGGATGGCATGACCCCCCGGCCCGACGCCTCCCGACCCCGCTCCCATGCCCGCCACGACGAGGCGGTGCGGCGGCGCACCGGCTCGGATCAGGACCTCCTGCGGGGCCTCCGCCGCCTGGACGGGCGCAACTACGGCGCGTACAAGTCGGTCCTGGGCGACTGGGACTATGGCGACTTCACCCTGAGCGTCGACCGGATCCAGTCGGACCCCTACGCCCCACCCTCATCGCTGCGGGCCCTCACGACGCCCACGGCGATGGGACTGCCCGAGGACTGCCTGAGCAGCGGCGACCAGCGTCTGGCCGCGGCCGACTACCTGCTGCGCTCCTTCGGGCGGGCGCTGCGCGAGCACTCGCCCGCGAACGCCGTCCAGGCGGCCCGACCCGGCCAGGAGATCCTCCAGCGCTCGGCGTGCACGGTGAGGCCCGATCGCGTCGAGCTGCGCTTCCAGGTCCACCTGCCCGCGCGCGGGCGCACCATCCTGGGCGACGCCGCCGCCCGCCTGTTCGATCTGGACGTCCCCAACGCCCTGATGACGGCCTTCGACCTCGTGTCGGACGACGACGCGACGCGCGCCCGCCTGGAGGAGCTGCGCGCCCACGTCCGCGCCTACGAGGACCACCGCGCGCTCCAGCAGGCCCTCGCGGACAACGGCTGGGTCGCCTTCGTGGCCGACGGGTCGCTGCTGGCCCGGCGCACCGGCGTATCGCCGTTGCCCCTGCCCCTCGACGCCGGGGCCGTCCCCTTCGAGGCTCCGGAGTCCCTGCGGCGCTCCGTCACCCTGCCCCACGCGGGCGAGGTGACCGGCATGGCTGTGGAGCCCGGTGTCACGGTCATCGTCGGGGGCGGCTACCACGGCAAGTCCACGCTGCTCAGCGCCGTCCAGCAGGGCGTCTACGCGCATGTGCCCGGCGACGGGCGGGAGCTGGTGGCCACCCTGCCCGATGCCGTCAAGGTCCGCGCCGCCGACGGGCGCGCCGTCACCGGCGTCGACGTTTCCCCCTTCATCGCGCACCTGCCCGGCGGAGCGGACACGACGCGGTTCTCCACGTCGAACGCCTCGGGCTCCACCTCCCAGGCGGCCGCCATCGTCGAGGCCGTCGAGCTCGGCGCCCCCCTCCTGCTGCTCGACGAGGACACCTCCGCCACCAACCTCCTCATCCGCGATGCCCGCATGCGCTCCCTGGTCCGCGCGGAGAAGGAGCCCATCACGCCCCTGGTCGACCGCGTCGGCTCCCTGGCGCGCGAGGGCCGTGTCTCCACGATCATGGTGATGGGCGGGTCCGGGGACTACCTGGACGTCGCCGACCGCGTGCTCATGCTCGACACGTACCGCTGCCTGGACGTCACGCCGCGCGCGCACGAGGTGGTCGCCGCCATGCCGCGCACGCGCGAGGACCTCCCGTGGCCGCGCTCCGCCCCGGCCGGGCGGGACGAGGGTGGCTCCGGCGCCGGGCCCGCGGATCCCCGACCGCCGGAGCGCATCCCGGTCCGGGCGCGCGGCGGCCGCGACCGTCCGAAGACGAGGTCCTCCGGGCTGGACACCGTCGTCCTGGACAAGCAGACCATCAGCCTGGCCGACGTCGAGCAGATCGTCGACCCGGGCCAGGCGGAGGCCATTGCCTGGGCGGTGCGCGGCCTCGTCGAGCATTTCGCCGACGGGCGCGCGCCCCTGCCCGAGCTCCTCGACCGCCTTGAGCGCTCCTTCGCCAGCGAGGGGCTGGACGCCTGCGTCAAGTTCGGGGCGCGGCCCCATCCGGCCTTCCTCGTGCGGCCCCGCCGCGTCGACATCGGGGCGGCTCTCAACCGGTACCGGACGCTCGCCCTCGTCTGATCCCCTCCCAGCGGGGGCTCGGCCCGGGGACGCCCGACGAGGCTGCCCCCATGGGCGTCGTGGGGAGCGGGGTATCGGGGGAACGGTCCGGGACCTTTCAGGGGTGTCCCCCATGACGACGCCCCGCACGCCGGTGACACGATCGAGCCATGGCAATCATCAGCGCATTCAGCACGCCCACCGCCCCCGGGGAACCCGTCGTCTCCCTGCGCGGGGTCACCAAGATCTACGGCAGCGGGGACACGCAGGTCCACGCCCTCGACGGGGTCGACGTGGACTTCCGGCAGGGGGCCTTCACCGCCATCATGGGCCCGTCCGGATCGGGGAAGTCCACGATGCTCCACGTCCTGGCCGGCCTCGACGACCCCACCGCGGGATCCGTGACGATCGAGGGCACCGACCTCACCCACCTGCGCGACGACGACCTCACCCGCCTGCGGCGCGACCGCATCGGATTCATCTTCCAGAGCTTCAACCTGGTCCCCACGCTCGACGCCCGGGAGAACATCCTCCTGCCCCTGCGGCTGGCCGGCCGGCGCGCGGACCGCGCCTGGCTCGACCAGGTCGTCGGCGTGCTGGGCCTGGTCGACCGTCTCACCCACAGGCCCTCCGAGCTCTCGGGCGGCCAGCAGCAGCGCGTGGCCATCGCCCGGGCGCTCGTCTCGCGGCCGGCCGTCATCGTGGCCGACGAGCCCACCGGCAACCTCGACTCCCGGGCCTCCGAGGAGGTCTTGTCCCTGCTGCGCTCCGCCGTCGACCAGTTGCATCAGACGGTCATCATGGTCACCCACGATCCGGCGTCCGCGGCGACCGCCGACCGGGTGCTCGTGGTGCGCGACGGGAACGTCGTGGCCGACCTCGACCGTCCCGACGCCTCCACCCTGGCGGCGGTGGCGCGATGAACCGGCTCCTTCGGGCCAACGTCCGCCAGCACGGGCGCCGCTATGTCGCCACCGGCGTCGCCGTGGCGATCTCGATGGCCTTCATTCTGGTCTGCCTCGTCTTCTCGGCGGGGCTCAACGACTCGCTCGGCCGCTCCGTGACCGACGTGTACCGGGGCGCCGCCGCGGTCGTCGACGTCGACTGGGACGACCTCACGGGCCCCGAGTCCGGCTCCGAGTCCCAGTCCGGCTCCGAGACGATCCCCTACCCGGACCTCTCCTCCGAGGTCTCCGCCGTCGAGGCCGTCGACGGCGTCAAGGCAGTGGCCCTGACCACGTACGACTACGCGGAGGTGCGCCACGGCTCCGCCCGGCTGACCCGCCAGGTCACGCTGACCGCACCGGAGCCCTTCACCCAGTGGCCCCTCCGACAGGGGTCGGCGCCCGCGGCGCCCGGCGAGGTGGCCGTGGACGCCGACACCGCCGACGCGCTCGGCCTCTCCGTGGGGGACTCCCTTGAGGTGGGCCCGGCCTCGTCCGCGCAGACCGGCACGCCGATGACCGTCACCGGGATCCTCGCCAGCAACGCCCAGGTCTCCGGGGCTCAGCTCCTCATGACCGACGAGGCCGCCTCCCGCGTCCTCCCGGGCCACTCCGTCACCGGGATCCTCGTGTCGACCGGGGACGCCTCCCCGAGCGAGGCCGACCAGGACGCGCTGTCGGGGCGGGTCGCGGCCGCGCTGGCCGACACCCCGGCTGTGTCCGTGCGCCCCGCCCACGAGGTCGTCGACGAGGCCCTCCAGCAGATGAAGGTCGGCAGCGACCAGATGCTGGCGATCCTCCTCACCTTCCCCGTGATCGCGGTCGTCGTCGCGGGGATCGTCGTCTCCTCCACGTTCCGCGTGGTCCTGCACCAGCGCCGCCGCGAGCTCGCCCTGCTGCGCTGCCTGGGCGCCCGGGCGGGGCAGGTCCGCGGCCTCCTGGTGCGCGAGACCCTGGCCGTGGGGGCCGTGTCCTCCCTGGTGGGCGTCGTGGCCGGGGCGCTGCTCGGACCGTTGGGGATGCGGGCCCTCGGCCTCGCGGACTCCTACCGCGAGGCGCTCTCCTCGGTTCAACCGCTGACCGTGGCCGGGGTGTGGCTGCTCGGCACGCTCCTCACCCTGTTGTTCGGGATCCGCCCCGCCCTGGGGGTCTCACGAGTCCCGCCGATCGCCGCACTCCAGTCCGCCGACGAGGGCGGCGCCCCCGCCCGCTCCGCCCACCGGCTGCGTCTGGCCGCCGGCCTGGTCCTCACGGCGGGCGGCGCGGCGGCGATCTGGGCCGGGCTGGGCTCGGACGACGACAGCCTCCGCTTCCTCCTGGCTCTGGCCGGCTCGATGGTCGCCCTGGTGGGACTGCTCATGGCCGCCACCGTCGTGATGGCGCGCGTGACCTTCCTCGTCGGTTCCCTGCCGCGCGGCATGCTCGCCCGGATGGCCCGCGCGAACACCGTGCGCAACCCCGATCGCACCGGCACCACGGCGACGGCGATCATCATCGGAGTGACGCTCATCGTCATGATGATGGTCGGCGCGTCCTCGACCCGCGCGACCCTGCTCGGCGAGGTCGACGCCCGCCGCCCCCTCGACCTGATCGCGAGCTCGACCGCGCCGGAGGGCGTCCCCGCCGGGGTGGCGGAGCGCATCGGGGAGATCGACGGCGTCGCAGCGACCGCGGAGTCGCGCTCGATCACGGGCACCCTCCAAGTGGGGACGGATGAGCCCACCACCCTGGCCGTCATCGGGCTGCCGGACCTCGCCCCGGTCACCCACTCAACCGTCGACCAGCCTGCGGAGGGACAGGGCTTCGTCCCCGAGGATCTCCCCGAGGGCGAGGCCAGCCTGTGCCGGGCGCCGGACGGGCAGTCGGGAGCCGACGAGGCCCGGTGCCTCACCGTGGAACTCGTCCACAACGCCACCGCATCCGATGGCGCGGTCACCGTCCCCGAGGGGACCCTGGAGGAGCTCGCCCCCGACGCTCCCGTCACCCAGGTCCTCATCAAGCTCGACGGGGACGCCGACCTGGACGCCGTCCAGACGGGGATCCTCTCCCTGGACGAGACGCTCCAGGTCTCGGGAGGAGCGCAGGAGCGCGAGCAGTACACCTCGATGATCGACACGGTGCTGGCCGTCGCCATCGGCCTGCTGGCCGTATCCGTCCTGGTCTCTCTCGTGGGGGTGGCCAACACCCTGTCGCTGTCCGTCGCCGAGCGCACCCGGGAGAACGGGCTGCTGAGGGCCCTGGGCCTGACCAGGCGCCAGATGAAGGCCATGCTGGTCCTCGAATCCCTGCTCATCTCCGTGTCGGGGACGCTGGCCGGCGTGCTGCTCGGCATCGGCTTCGGATGGGTCGGCGTCCACGCGCTGCCGCTGAACCTGGAGCGCACGATCTTCGTCGTGCCCTGGTGGCAAGTGGCCTGCGTGGGCGCCATCGCCGTCGTCTGCGCCGTGGTGGCCGCCTGGCTGCCGGGACGACGGGCCGCCCGCACCTCTCCGGTGGAGGCCCTGGCCGCGGAGTGACGCGGAGCGACGATGGCGAGCGAGGCCCGGTGGGGCCGGATGCTGCTCGGCGTTCCGTCGACGGCGCGGCAGATTCGACTCTCCGGATCGGTGCGCCGACGCACTTGCGCAACACGGAGTATCTACCAGGAATATGGATGTCTAGAAAGGGAAGATCCCCCTGCGTGTTGCGCTCGCCCGCTCCGGCCTCCCGGTTCGATCGACAGGACCTCCACAGGGCCTCCGACTCGAGGCGATGACCAGGCCAGGCGTGCGGAGGGGTGCTCCGGACTTCGGTCCGGGGCACCCCTCCGTGTCGTTCCGGCGTCCCCCAGGGGCGTCAGGACCCGTCACGCCCGCCGCGCCGGCGCAGGGCCAGCGCTCCCGCGCCCGCTGCGGCCAGGAGCAGCGTTCCCACAGCCACAGCAGCAAGACCCGACGCGCCGGAGGACGCCAGGCCCCCGCCCCCTGTCTCCGGTCCGGAAGCCGCCGGGACCGCGCCGTCCGCCTGTCCCGGATCGCCTGGCGCAGCCTGTCCGCCGCCACCGCCGGACTGCGGACCGTCGCCCGGCTGCCCGCCGTCTCCGGACGCGTCCGCCTCGACGGTGACCGTGGCGACGGCGCTGGAGACGCTCGCCTGGGAGTCCCCGACCGTGTTCGTCACGACCACCCGGTAGCGGTGGGTCCCGGCCTCGGAGGTGTCCGGAACCAACGTGGGGCCCTCCGCCCCGCCGAGCGCCACCCCGTCGCGTGACCACTGGTAGGTCAGCGTGCCTCCGTCGGGGGACACGGCAGCGACCGCCAGGGGATCCGGCTCCTCCCCTTGGCGCAGGGTCACTTGGGCCGGCAGGTTGGCGGTCAGCATGGGGGCCTGGGCGCGGCGCAGCACGGTGACCGTCGCGTCCTGGCTGACGGTGACCGTCGACAGCCCGTTGAGCGTGGCCCGGACGACGACATGGAAGGTGTGGTCGCCCACCGCCAGCCCCTCCGGGACGTAGGTGGCCGCGGTGGCCCCCTCAAGGGCCGCGTCGCCCTCGTACCACTGGTACGAGATCTCGGCCCCGTCGGCGGGGGGCTGCACCGTCACGCCGAGTTCGGGACCGGGATCGCCCTCGAGGATGCGGAGATGGACCCCGCCGAGGTCGCTCGTGAGGACCGGCGCCGACGCGAACCCGAGGTCCGCGGTGTCGGTGAGCAGCGTCGCGTCTCGGACCTCGGCGCGCAGGGTCGACCCATCCTCCGGCACCGTCCACATGAAGGACGCGCCCACCCCGCCGTCGCCCACCTCCGTCGCGTCGGCCCAGTCCTGGAGGACGGACTGCGAGCCGTCGGCGCCGACCTGGAGGAACCTCACCTGGCGGCCCTCGTCGACACCGCCCGTGACCTCGGCGGTCGCCGGAACCTGTGCCCCCGGCGCCACGGTCCCCGGATCTGCCGACACGGTGACGTCCAACGGGGCGTACTCCTCGAGCTGCGTGCCGGGGTCCATCCCGGCGGCGCTCATCGCGTCGCTGGCGACCTGCCACGCCGGACCGTCGGAGCCCCCGGCCACCAGGACCCGCGCCCCGTCGCCGCCCGACTCGTAGGTCGACAGCGACAACGACGCCAGGGTGCTCGGCAGGACCAGGAGCCGCGGGACCACCCCGTAGCCGTAGTCCACGGATGTCATGCCCTCACCGAAGTACGCGCTCCTCTGGACCGTGTTCTCGAAGTCCATGGATGCCGAGAACCGTCCGTCCACGCCTCCGCGGACCACGATGCGCTCGGGCATGCGCCCCATGAAGGCGTTCTCCTTGACCTCCTGGATCTGCGTCCCGAGGTTGACCTCGGTCAACCCGGTCATGTAGAAGCCGTCGACGACCTGGAGGCTGTCGGGGAACTCCACCTCGGACAGGGCGGAGTCGCCGTTGAAGGCGCCCGGCCCCAACACCCTGAGTCCCTCGGGAAGAGCGACGCGCGTGAGCGCGGTGTTGTTGCGGAAGGCTTGAGCGTCTACCTGGACCGTGCCCGGCTTCACCGAGTATTCGGCGAAAGCGTTGGTGGGCAGGGACAGGACCAGGTGCAGGCCGTCCTCCTGCTGGGCATACAGGACGTTCTCCTCGGCGCTGTAGACGGGGTTGCCCTCGGAGACGGTGAGCGTGCTCAGCCCGTTGGAGCCCGTGAAGATCCCCATGTCCATCGAGGTCACCCCCGCCCCGATATGGACCTCCTCCAGGGCCCCGTTGTTCGCGAAGGCCAGCGACCCGATGGAGACCACGGAGTCGGGGAGGTTCACGCGGGCCAGCGGCACGGAGCCGAAGGCGCCTTCGCCGATGGCGGTGAGTCGCTGGAGGTCCGGGCGCATGTCGACCTCGGACAGGGAGGTGTCGGAGTCGAAGGCGTTCGATCCGACGACCGTCGTCCCGCCCAGGTCGACGCGGGTCAGGGACCCGATCCCCTGGAAGGCCGTGGCGCCGATCGTCTCGAAGCCCTCGGGCAACGCGACCTCGGTCAGACCGGAGTCGGTGAAGGCGCGGACCCCGATCGTGCGCAGCGATCGGGGGAACGCGACACGGGAGAGGGGAACCTCTTGGAACGCCTTGTCGGCCACCTCGGTGACGCCCTCGGGGACGACGAACCCGTCCTCGCCTGCGGGAAGCGCGGCGGGGTAGGCGACCAGCAGGGTAAGGGCCTTGTCGTAGAGGACTCCGCCGCTAAGCGTGTAGTTCGACGCGGAGGGGTCCAGGGTGATCTCCCGGAGGGAGGGGGTTCCGGTGAACGCCCCGATGAGCTGCCCCTGGCCGATGTTCGACCCCAGGCGCAGGGCCGTCAGCCTCGGCAAGGAGCCGAAGGCCGCATCGCCGACGTCGGTGACGGAGTCCGGGACGGACAGCGTCACGATCGGAGTGCCCTGGAATGCCCGGGCCCCGATGCGGCGCAACCCGTCATTCAGTGTGATCTCGGCCGCAGGGGTGAGGGCGAAGGCGTCGTCCCCGATGGAGGTGACGCCCTCCGGCAGGTCGAAGGCGGGGATCGCGGTGCCGGCGAACGCCGAATTCCCGATGACCGCCAACGCCCGGGGCAGCCCGGTGCGCGTGCCGGAGACCCCGGACTCCGCGCCCGCCCCGGCCGTTTCCCCATCGTCTGCGCCGGTGCGCAGCGTGAGCGTGGCCAAGGAGCCGTCCGCGCTGAACACGCCATCGCCGATGACTGTCACCGAGTCGGAGATCGCGACGTCGGACAGTTGCGCATCGCCGGCGAACAGGCCGTCGGGCAGTTCGGTGACTCCGTCGGGGATCGACGCCCTCTTCAGCGTGGAATTGGCCAGGGCGCGGGCCCCGATCGTCGTCACGCCGCGCGGCAGGAGGACCTCGTCCATCGACAGCGTGTTGTCGATGAGGTCTGAGCCGAGGCTTCGCAGCATGCTGGGCCGCTCCGAAGTGTCCTCGAAGGTGATGCGCCGCAGGTTCGGGGCCGAGGCGAACGCCCGGTCGCCGATCGAGGTGACGCCGGCCGGCACGCGGACGCTCTCCATGGTCGCTCCGGCGAAGGCCTCCTCGGCCACCGCCGTCACATTGCCGGGGATCTCCACGTGGCGCGACGAGCCCCGGTAGTACTGGAGGACCCCGTCGGCGTCGATGACGAAATCGCCGTAGTCGGCGGGACGCACATGGACGATGAGCTGGGCCTCGTGGGCGGTGCCGTCCGCGCCCTCCACGCGGGAGGTGACGAGGGCGTCGCCGGTGGCCCCTTGGGAGGTCAGGGTCGCGGACCGCGTGTCCTCGGAGGGCTCCACCCCCACCAGGGAGGTGTCCGAGCTCGTCCAGGTGACTGTGGCACCGGATTGGTCGAGGGCGGGCGCCAGCAGCGCGTCCACCGCGCCTCGCCCTCCGGGCTCCAGGGTGATCTCGCTGCGTGACAGGAGGATTCCCACGTCCTCGGCCACCGCCGCGACGGTGACGGTGGCGGTGGCCTGGACGGTCGGATCCTCGGCGGAGGCGACCGCGATGTGCGCCTGCCCCTCGGACACGCCCGTGAGGGTCGCGCCCCGGAAGCCATCGCCCACCACCGTGGCCACCGAATCGTCGTCGCTGGTCCACACGAGGTCGGGGCTGGTGGCGTCCTCCGGCTCGATGGATGCGGCCAGGGCGCCCTGCTGGCCCGGGGCGAGCGCGAGTTCGGCGGGGGCCACGCTCACTCCGGTCATAGCGACCGGCGTGATGACGGCCTGGCTGCGTTCGCTCGGGTTGAGTCCATAGTCCCAGGCGTACAGGGGCACGGCGGCGGGCATCGGATCGGTGAGGCCCGCGCTGGTCCAGGCGTTCTCGATGGTCTGGACGGGCACGGAGAAGTGGTAGACCTTCTGGCCGTCCGGGTCCACGGAGTCCGGGTCCCCCGCCAGTTCGCGGTGGAACCAGCCGCCGGTGGAGGGGTCGTGGAAGTCGATGGCGGACAGCCACGTGTTGTCCCGCACCGTGAAGGTGACGGTGGGGACGCCGTCGACGTCCTGAGTGGCGAGGTCCGAGATCCGCGGGCCTGTGAGGTCGTAGTCGAAGGCGAAGGACTGGGACTGCTGGGCAGCGCCATCCCCGGCCAGCGTGGCCGTCTCCGTCAGCGTGTAGCGGCCCTCGGGCAGACGTGTGCCGCTGTCGTCCAGGCCGTCGAAGACGGGGTTGCCCAGCGACGCCTCGACGTAGTCCACGGACCCGAGGACGGCGTTGTAGAGGGACTTGTGGGCGTTGTCGAACGAGTGGGAGCGGACGGTCTCGCCCTGGGCGTTCGCATAGACGTAGTCCAGGTGTTCCGCCGTCCGCAGGGTACCGGTGACAGGCTGCATGGAGCTGGGGGCCGAGGAGTATCCCGCTGCGGAGACGACGAAGCGCTCCGGGTCGATGTCCTCCATCCGATAGACCCCCTGGGAGACCAGCTCATCGAGCGGGTTGAGACCCAGTGGAAGACCTGTGGAGGAGCTGGCCAGCGCGGTCGGGTAGAGATGGGCCGTCCCCTCCCAGGCGGTGGCGTCGAACACGGGGGCCTTGTTCCAGTCGCCGTAGAAGCCGAGGAACGGGACCGACAGGTCGACGCCGGAGTCCTCCGCGGCGCGCAGGAAAGTGAAGCCGTCGACGAACGTCCCGTTGGGTGCGCGCCGGGCGGCGAAGTCCGCGAAAGCGGACCCGATCCGCACGTCCACGGTGACCTGGGCGGTGGAGCGCGCCGGGACCGTGACCGTCGTGGCGCCGTCGGCGGTGCGCACGTCGCCGGTGTAGGAGACGTCGATGCCGTGTCCGGTCCAGTTGTCCGAACGTTCCTGGAACAGCCCGTCTGCGATCTGCTCCGACAGGGCGGCCGACTCCAAGGAGAACCCGTGGTCGCTGTCGTCCGCGTTGTGCAGCGTGATCGTAAAGGACCATCCGGACGTGCCGTCGCCGAGGTCCGCCTTGGGGCGCGAGGCCGTCTTCGCCCCGTCCACCGTCGGGTAGACGAGCGCGCTGGTGGCCGCCACGGCGTCGGCGATGCCGGCGCCCTGCTTGCGCGGGGAGTAGTAGCTCACCGACGCAGAACCGCTGGCCCCGTCCTCGTCCCCCGAGGAGGGGGAGCCCGCGGCGGGGTCGACGAGGGGCTGGGCGGTGCCCATGAGGAGCTGGGTGACCAGATCGGCCCGTTCTCCGTCGGAGAGCCCCTCGAAGGCAGGGTCCTCCTCGATACGCTCACGCACATCTGCCGACAGGCCCGCCATCTGCGGGGTCGCCATGGACGTCCCGCTCAGCTCGCCGTAGGCGCCGTCGGGGAGCGCGGACTGGATCCGGCCGCCCGGCGCGGAGATCTCGGGTTTGAGGGTGAGATCGGCGCCAACCCCCCAGCTGGAGAAGGAGCTCATCGCATAGTCGGTGGTCAGCACCGCGGTCTGGCCCTGGACGACCGTGAGGGTCGTCGCGTCGGCCTGGCGCAAGGCCTGTCCGTCCTCCTGGGAGATCATGATCGTGGGGACGGCGGCGGTCTCGATGCCAGGGGTCGGCAGGGTCTCCCCCGCGATGTTGTCAACCAGGATGATGGCCGCTGGCGACAGCGGCGCCAGCGCCGCCACCTTCGCCTCGAAGGTCATGGGCTCTCCCGACGCGTCGGTGCCGCCGCGGTCGACCAGGACGAACATGCCGTCCAGCCCGTCCGCGTGGGCGGCGGAGAGCGCCTCGATGTCGGCCGCCGAGGCGGTACCGCCCTCGACATAGGGGTAGTCGCCGTCGGGCAGGGCGGAGAACTGCGCGACGTCCTGGCCGGTGGACCCCTGGGCTTGGAGGTAGGCGATCCGGCGGCCGTCGGCGGCCGTGACGTAGGGCTGGGGCCCGGCGTTGTCGACGCTGGCGACGGACAGCGCCTGATCGTAGGTGGACGGCTCGGCAACGGTGGAGGAGTCGGGGTCGCTCGAGTAGGGCAGGCTCGCGCCGGAGGCGTTCTGCAAAGCCGAGGAATAGGCGTTGCCGGCTGCGACGTTGAGCGTGATGCCGAGGTCGCCGATGGTGTCGTAGACCTCTGAGAAGACGGTGCCGGCAGGGTCGGGAAGTCCGGCATCCACCCCCAGCGACATGTTGATGACGTCGGGGCGCAACACGGCGGCGTCGTCCAGGGCGGCCAGCAGGACGGAGTCGGGAATCGCACCGTCGACGTCGCGCGCGACCTTGAGCATCATGAGCTGGGCGTCGGGGGCGGTTCCCCGGATCTGCCCGGCATTCGCGGCGACGATGCCGGAGACGTGGGTTCCGTGCTCCATACCATCGGTCTGGGAGGGGATGACGTCATCGTCCCCGTCGGCGTAGTCCCAGGCGAAGGGGATCTTCTCGCTGACATAGGTCCCCGTCTTGCCGCCCGGTAGCTGGGCGGCGAGGGACTCGGCCTCGGAACGGGTCAGGTCCACGCGGTCGTCGTCCAAGTCGCCCGAGAATGCCTCGTGGGTGATGTCCAGGCCGGAGTCGATGACGGTGATGACCTGGCCGTCGCCTGTCTGCGTGAGCCGGTCGGCCCCGGTCATCGCCAGGGATGACGCGTTGATGAACTCGGGGGCGTCGCCGGGGTCCGCCGGGGTGGGAACGTCTTGGACGTTCTCGACGAAGGCTGCCTGCACGCCCTCGACCTTCTGGATCCCCTCGACCACGTCCGCGGGGACCGTGACGGCGAATCCATCGAGGACGTGGGTGTAGTCGGCGACCACGATGACCGCGTCATCCTGGCCGGAGGTGCCGGAGGACGAAAGTTCCTCGACCAGGTCCTCGATGCGATCCTGGACGGCCTCGTGGCGTGCCCGGTCGCTCACCCCCAGGAGCGTGCGGTACCAGGGAATGCCGACGTGGCCGGGTTCCAGCTGGACGATCATCGTGACGGGATCACCGCCCGCGGGCACGCCCTGCCCGTCAGCGGCGGCCGCCTGGTCGAGGAGCCCGGCGGAGCCGGTGCCGTCGCCCGACTGCGCAGAGTCGCCGGTCCCAGCGCGGGCGAGCAGATTCAGGGGATCGGAGTCCTCAGGGGCCGCGGTCACCGCCGGGGCGGCGTCCGCGCCGTCGGCGGGCGCGAGGGCCTGGGCCGAGGTCGGGGCGATGCCCGGCCCGAGCGCCACCAGAAGCGTCGCGGCCACAGGGGCGGCGAGTCGCCCGGCGCGGGGACGGGGCAAGGAGGGAGTCATGACATGTTCTCCGGGGTGTCTCGGGAGCGTGCGGGGATGCCGTCGGCGATGGACCAGAGGGGCGTCCGCGCTGCGACCTGCATGGACACAGGTCACCGGGACCCTCCGCCTGGTTGTCCGGCGTCAGGGTCATCGTGGACCAAAGTTAAATGACATGTTGTCAGATCGTCATATAGTGGTACAGAAACAGGCCAAGTCTTGACAAGATGCAATCCGATGATCCATAGGGCCGCCGTCCCGACGAGGGCGTCCCCGCCGTCGGAGCGGTGCGATCAGGACAGGACGGTGTCCCGGCCCGCGATCACGGTGGCCAGCACGCGGGTCGCGCGCAGCCATCCGGCCGCGCCGTCGGGCAAGTCCCCTTCCGGGCCATGCACCGGATCCCGGTCCACCAGCACGATGTCGCCACGCGAGCCCGCTCCCACAGGCCCCTGTCCGTCGACCGACGCGGCGAGCGCCTGCTCCGCGGTCATCCGTTGTCCGGGCGACCAGACCGCGCCGTCCGGCATGCGTCGCGACACGGCCACGGCCATCGCCAGCCACGGGTCCAGGGGCGCCACCGGGGCGTCGGACCCCAGGTGCAGCCCGATCCCGGCCGACACCATGTCCGCGAAGGCGTAGCACCTCGGGGAGGCGCCCGGCCAGATACGACCCACCGCCGACCAGTCATCGAGGAGGTGGGCCGGCTGGACCGAGACCTCGACGCCCGCCCGCGCGATCCGCGCCAGCAGCGACCGATCCACACGGCTGCCGCCGCTGCCGGAGGGGAGAAGCTGCGCATGCTCGATGCGGCCCCGCGCCCCCGAGGCCTCGAACGCCGCCACCGCGTCCTCCACGGCGGCATCGCCGATGGCATGGACCGCCGTCTCGAACCCCGCCGCCGCGGCCTGGCGCATCAGCTCAGTGAGCTCCCCGCGCCCGATCGAGGCGACGCCGCGCTCCCGCCCCGGCGGGCGGCCCAGAGACGCCGGATACGGATCGCGCAGGTGAGCGGTCATCGTTCCCATCGAGCCGTCGGCGATGATCTTGAGCGGGCCCTGGACCAGGAGGGGCTCTCCGCCCTCGTCCCGGGGGGAGCCGGGCAGCGCGGCACCCGTCCGCATCCCGGCCCGGGACCATTCCTCCCACTGATCGCCATAGACCGCTGCGCGGATCCTCGGGAGCGGGGCGTCCCCCTGTCCGGCGCGGATGGGCCATTCGCCGGGCGCCGTCTGCCGGGCCATGTCGACGACGCCGCAGACTCCGCGTTCCCTCATCGCGGCCATCACCCGGCGGTATCCGAGTCGGCGCATGGCCGCCGTCCCCGGGATCCGGTCGAGGCGGTTGAGGGCCGCGAACCACGGCTCCTCGCTCATCGGCCCGGTGACGCCCCGGAGTCCCAGGATCTTCAGCGCGGCCGTGTTCAGCCACCCGGAGTGGACGTCCCCGGAGACGAGGACGACGGGCACGCCGCCGGAGACCTCATCGAGCTCCCCGACCGTCGGCGTGCGCGGCCACTGCGAGAGCCGGAAACCGAAACCCTGCACGCTGGCATATGGGGCGGATCCAGCCGCGACCGCCTCCGCTGCCACCCTGACCTGAACGAGGACGTCCTCGGGCCCCGCGGCGGGCGACAGGTCGAGGCGCGCGGCCCGCGCGGCCTCGAGGTCGAGATGAGCGTGGGCGTCCCACAGGCCCGGGATCGCATGGGCGCCCTCCGCCTGCAGGATCCGGGCGCCGCCGGGATCCAGCCCGCGCCCCACGGCGGCGACGCGCCCCCGGTGGATCATGAGGTCCACGGGCTCGCCGCCGGGGACGGGCCGCGCGGCCGGGTCGGCGGGGCGCCCCCGGAAGGGCCGGAACGGGCCGAGAGGCCCGAACCGGACGATCCGGGCGTCGCGGATGAGCAGGTCCGCCATGCCGACGATGCTAGAGCACCGCGCGGACCGGGGCCGGACGCGTCCGGACGGATCGGATCAGGACTCCCTTCTGGCGGCGGCCGCCATGATCACCAGCCCGGCGGCGAGGAGCGTCAGCGCCACGGCCCCCATGAGAAGCGACCCGTCGGAGACGCCGGTCTCCGCCAGCGCCACGCCCGTCGACCCGCCGGCGCCGGGCCCGGCGCCTCCGCTGGGCGCATTGCCGTCGCCGGACTGGACGCCGGACTCGGCCGGACGACTGGGTTCGGGCGTGGCGCTCGCGTCGGAGTAGGTGTTCGTCACGACCACCGCGATGTCCTCTCCCTCGGCGATCGTGACCGTCTCGGGTGCGAAGGCGGCGCCGACGAAGACGAGGCCGCCGGCCTCCGGCGCCGACGACTCCGAGAAGGACACCACCGTTCCCGCCGGCAAGTCCTGCGGCCCCTCGACTGTTGTCCCATCGGGGCTCAGCTCGAAGTCCTGCGACGTCGTCCGGCCCTCCTGCGTCCACGACGCCGTCACCGTGAAACGCGTGCCGTCGGGGAACGCTGAGGGCGCTGCGCCCGAGAGGGCCTTGCTCAGCGAGAACCCGCCCACGGACGGCGTCTCGGAGCCGGAGGAGCAGAGCGCGCCCCCGAAGAGATTGGTGTGGATCTCCTGCCCCTGCGCGAGATCGGCGAAGGACCGGGCGACGACCTGGCCCTCGAGCTGCCGCTGGGGAACGGTGATGTCAGCGTTCGGGGCGTAGATCGAGCCGCGGATCGGGCCGTTGCGCGTGTCGATGGACACGGCCCCCGTGATCTCCGAGAGGTCCCAGAGCAGGTAGCTGATCGCCTGGCCCTCCGGACTGCTGCCTTCGGACATGTAGGACGGCAGGATCAGCGTGCCGTCATGAACGTCGGAGGCTGAGACGTGGACGACGAGGGGCGAGGACTCGCCCCAATTCTCCATCCGGAACTGCGCGGCCTGACTGACGGCCCCGTACTCGATCCGATTCGCTCCGCTGCCGTCCAGGGCGATGACCGTCTGGTTCTGGTCGCCGGAGATCGACGGCGTCCTCCAATCTCCGACGGCGCCCAACGCCGAGGCACCCGGGTCGGCGGTGAAGTAGTCCGTGAACGACCCCTCCGCCGCGAACTGGTGGCCGGGCTTTGACCAGAGGTTCGTCTCCGACTGGATCTGGGGGCTCTGATTCGTCGAGCCCTGCGCCTTGTACGCCGTCCCGTCCGTGCCGAACCTCTCGAATCCGAAGCCCTGATCGACGTTGACGAGTTTGGCGACCGCGGGATACGAGGGGTCCTCCTTCTGCGTGATCAGGTGGGGCACTCGGCCCGAGGCGGTGTCGAAGTGGTTGAGGAGCATCCGGGTGCTGTCCCCGTCGACCGTCGGCACCGTGTAGTCGCCGTTGCCCGCCGCCTGCCACCTCACGGCGTAGTCGCTGTAGCCGTCTCCCGGGTTGCCGAATGCGGCCGTGCCGCCGACCGCGATCGAGCCCTCGATCTCGCCGTTGGCGAAGGTGGCGTCGCCCGTGGTGTAGATCGTGAATCCGGCGGAGCTGCCCACCGGGGTGGACGCGGCCATCGGGTTGACGCACGTGGTCCCGCCGTCGGACGCCAGGGCCGGAGGGGCAACCGCCGGGGTCAGCGAGACCGCGACCACGGCCAGCATGCCGGCGGCCATCGCCGCCGTCCTTCTCCATGTCAGGGATCGGCTCGTTCGTGCGTGCTGTGCGATCGACGCGGGCATGCTCGCGCCTGTCTCTCGTGTCACCGGGTGCTCTCCTCCAGAGTGGGACGGCCGTGGAAGTCAGGCCCGGTCCCCGCCGGGCCGACCCCATTCTGGCGATGCTTCTGCGGCGGATTCGTTGTTCAGAGCAAATTTCATTCGGAGAATCACCCGGCGAGCGTCCCTCGGGTGACCGGCTCACCCTCAGAGTCACCCGGGTGCGAGACGCCTCACCTTGCCGAGCCGATGAGCACCGCCCGTGCGGACCCGAAGCCGCCCACGGCGATGGTCACCGGTCGAGCAGACCGAAGGTCTGCGCCAAGGCCACCGCCTCCGCGCGGTTCGACGCCCCGAGCTTCCTGTAGATCGTCCGCAGATGGGTCTTCACCGTGTTGACGGACAGGTACAGCTCGTCTGCGATCTCCTGATTGCGCAGACCCCGGCGAAGCCCGTCGACGACGGCGAGCTGCACGCCGCTGAGCGAGATCACCGCGAGGTTCTCCACCACCGCATGAGGCCCGTCCACGGCGTGCGCGATCGCTTCCGACACCGAACCCGGCGCGACAGACTCGGCCAGATCGCGCAGGCGGACGGTGTCCTCGCGCGTCATGAAGCGGCATGCGAAATCGACGTCGAGCGGCGAGGCCGAGGCGGCCAGGCCGTGCATCGCCTCGACGGCCTGGGCGCCATGCCCGCTGTCAACGTATGCCGCGACCCACGCGCAGGTGAGAAGCGTCGAGGCGCGGGCGCTGGGCGGCGCCTGATCCGGATCGAAGTACGCCGGACCGGGTCCCTCGATCTTCTGGCCCGATGCCGTCGCGAGGACCATCTGCGTCACCTCGTCCAGGACCCCTTCATGCGAGCGGCGCCGCGAGGCGAATCCGAGCGCTTCCGGCAGCCTTCCGTCCGCGACGCAGGCCAGAGTCGCCCCGAGGACGAAGACCGGGGACTGCCTGGGCGGGTGGCCCAGGTCGGCGACGCGGCGGTCGACGCCTCTGACGAGAGCGTGGGCCTTAGCCGGCCTGCCCGTGAGGAGCAGTTCCAGGACCTGGGTCCACACGACGATCGGATGGATGACCGTCCGGGGCGCCTCCCTCACCAGCTGGACGATCTCCTTGAGCCCCTCCTCGTAGGAACCGTTCCACACCAGAGTCCAGGAACGCGCGAGCCGCGTCACCACGAGGGAGCCCTGCCACCTCTTGCCGCGCTGAGCCAGGGGCAGCTCCTCCTCGAGGAGGCGCGCCCGGTCGAAGGAGCGGTCGAAGAGGAACTCCCCGAAGTAGCCCTCCAGGAGGATCAAGCCTGTCGCTGCGATCCGGAAGTCCCTGCTGCCGGGGACCGAGACGGCCACCGATCTGGTCAGAGCCCGGCGCGCCGCAACGATGTCGGCTCTGAGCAGGGCGATCATCCCCAGGAAGGCGTATTCCTTGGCGGCCCTGGCCTGCGTGAGTTGCCCGGTGGCCAGGCATTTCTCCAGAGCGTCGATCCCCCGTTCCTCCGCTCCCGGAGCGTCCTCCCACCGGTCGAGCGCGCCGGCGGCGACGAGGAACTCCTCGACGGAACGCAGGCGGACCAGGGGATCTGGATCCTCGAAGCCTCCCGAGAGCTGGGGAAGCAGGGCTTCCAGGACGGTCGCGATGTCCCGGTCGTCCCGAGCCAGCGGATGCGCCTCCAGCGCGGAGAGGACGGTCGTCGACGGGCACGAGGCCGCGGCCCCCGCCGAGGCCGGGAGGAGAGAGGCGAGCCCGTGGGTCCGCCCGTCGACGATGAGGTCCACGAAGTACGAGGCAGCGAAACGCTCCAGGAGCCTGTTGTCTCCCGTCTGCCTGAGGACCTCCACCGCCTCGGCGTACCGCTCCCGTTCCGCGCACCATTGCGCCAACCGGACGGGAAAGCCTCCGGAGGAGTCCGCCGGGTCGCCCGCCGTCGCGTTCCGCCGCCATTGCCTGGCGACGATCCGGAAACCCTCGCTCCACACCAACCGCCCGACCGGGCGTTCCCAGAGCTCCAGGCGCGCGTATCCGGCCGACACCAGGCGCTGGACGAACGCCCCGCAGCCCGGCAGCAGGTCCTCCAGCGCATCAACGTCGATTTGCGGCACCTCCAGGACGGCGTCGAGGAAACGCACGAAGCCGCTTGAGCCCTGCTCGTCCGTGAGGGGGTCGCCGGCCGCGAGGTCGCGATACCGCATGGCGGCGACAACCCGCCTGAGGTCGTCGAGCTGGAACGCCCCGGGATCCACGCGCCGCAACGGCGCGCGATGGTCCTGCACACCCGCCTCGGGCCGGTCGACCGGAACGAGCTCCCCCCGGGCGTCCCTCCTCAGGATGAGAGCCTCGCCGCGCTCGACGACGACGCGCTCGACGCCCGCCAGCTGCAGCATCATGACCGCCGCGATGTCGGGGAGGCCGGCGGTCATCTCCTCGACACGGGCGATGAGCTCCTCGCTCGGCTCGATCCCGAGGCTCCGGGCCAAGGTCTCCAACTCGGGAGCGCGGAACCGGAGGTCCTCGTCGTCGATGACGCGCACGGTCACGCCCTGGGCCTGGGCAAGGTCCCGGAGCGGAGTGGCGTCGACGAGGGAGCAGACGACATTGAGGCCCGCCCGCGCATACTCGACAAGAATCCGGTCGAGCCCGGATGAGGACTGCCACTCGTAGTTCATGAGCAAGAGCGAGGCTCCCGCCATTGCGACGCGCCGCCGACGGGCGTTCCCGGCGAACTCCCCCAGATCGACGCGCCCACGATGCAGGTCGGAGACGACCCCAGCATCGACGACTCCAGGCCCCAGGACCTCGATCACGGCATCGATGGCGAAGGCGAGGGCCGCCACGTCCCCGAGATGGCGGAGCGGGAAGTCGACGAGCACGACCGGATGGCGACGGGAGCCCGCATCCGCGGCCATCTGCCCCGCGAGCTGGCGGATGAGCTCGCTCTTCGCCGTGCCGGGGACGCCGCACAGGACGGTCAACGGGGCGAGCGGCCGCATCCCGTCCAGCAGTCGCTGGCGGATCGCTCCGGGCACCGACGGTCCGGCGTTCACCCCGCCCACCCCTATCGAAGTCGTGCTGCCTGCGCCTGGTCCCCCGCCGTCACGACGGGCGCCAGCCGGCGCTCATCGTACACGTCCGCAACCGGCGGGGTCCCGCGCCTACAGGGCGGCTGCCCGGGAATGGGCGTCGATCTCGGACAGCTCCTCCTCCGTGAACGACAAGTTGCCCAGCGCTCCCACGGAGTCGCGGAGCTGCCTCGCAGAGGAGGCCCCCACCAGCACGGTCGTCACCCGCGGATCGCGCAGCAGCCAGGCCAGCGACATCTGCGCCAGCGTCTGGCCCCGGTCACGTGCGAGGCCCGCGAGCGCCCTCAGGTGGACGAGCCGATCCTCGGTCAGCACGTCCGTGCGGAGAAAGCGCTGCAGACGCATGCGCGAGCCCTCCGGAACCGGGTCGCCGCCCAGGTAGCGGTCGGTGAGGAGCCCCTGGGCGAGCGGACTGAAGACGGCGGTACCGAGGCCCAGTTCGTCGCAGGCGGCCAGGACGCCGCCCTCGCCCTCGACGGCCCGGTCGAGCATGTTGTAGCGCGGCTGGCTGACGATCAGCGGGGTGCGGAGCTCCCGCGCAGCCGCGACCGCGCGGCGGGTCTGGTCCGGATCGTAGGAAGAGATCCCGACGTAGAGCGCCTTGCCGGATCGCACCGCCTGATCCAGCGCGACCATGGTCTCCTCCAGCGGCGTGTCCGGGTCGAAGCGGTGGCTGTAGAAGATGTCGACGTAGTCCAGGCGCATGCGGGCGAGCGACTGGTCGAGCGAACTCAGCAGGTACTTGCGCCCCGATCCGCCTTCGCCGTAGGGGCCGGGCCACATGTCGTACCCGGCCTTCGTGGTGATGACCATCTCGTCGCGGTAGGGGCGGAAGTCGCGGTCCATGTGGTGCCCGAAGTTGGACTCGGCCGAGCCGTAAGGGATGCCGTAGTTGTTGGCCAGGTCGAACTGCGTGACGCCCAGATCGAAGGCGGTGCGCAGGATGTCGCGCTGGACGTCAAGCGGGCGTTCGTCCCCGAAGTTCTGCCACAGGCCGAGGCTGATCGCGGGGAGGCGGAGGCCCGAGCGCCCGCACCTGCGGTAGACGGCGCCGGAGGCCTGGTAGCGCCCGGGGTCTGCCCGCCACGCGGGATCGAATTGCTGTGTCGGGACGGGGGTTCCCAGGTCGTCCTGCTTCATCGCCATGGCGTGTTCCTTCCGGGTGACGGACCGATCCTAGCGACCGGACCGGGAAGGACGCGCCGCCTTCCTTCGGGACGACGCATGACGACCGTCCTCGACGCCTCCGCCCTGCTCGCCTTCCTCGTGGGCGAGCGCGGCAGCGATCAGGTCTCCAGCAGCCTCGCCGACGGCGGCGTCGGAGCGGTGAACTGGTCCGAGACCCCCCAGAAGATCCCGGCCCACGGCGGCGACTGGCCGGTCGCCCGGGCCGTCCTGGAAAGCTACGGAGTCCGCGTGGACCCGTGACGACGGCGGACGGGGACTCCGGTCGGATCGTCCAGATCCGCTGAGACGACGGGCGATGGCCGTGACCGGCCCGAGGACGATCCTGTATAACGGCCCTATGAGCAGCCCGACCGCGCCCTCCCCCCGCGTCCCGGCGCCCGCCCCGAAGGCGAAGCCGGGGGACCGCATCGCCGTGCTGTCTCCCTCGGTCGCGGCTCCGGCGATCGGGCCCGGGATCCACGAGCAGGCGATGCGGCGGCTGCGTGAGCTCACCGGGCTGGAGCCCGTCGAGTACCCGACGACGCGCCGCCTGGACGCCTCGCCCAAGGACCGGGCCGCCGACGTGAACGCGGCGTTGGCGGACCCCTCGATCCGCGCGATCCTGGCGACGGTGGGCGGGGACGACCAGATCACCGTGCTGCCGTACCTGGAGCCCGACCTGTTGCGCGCCGACCCGAAGCCCTTCTTCGGATACTCGGACAACTTCCACCTCCACCACTGGTGGTGGAGTGCCGGCGTGCGCAGCTTCTACGGAGGCTCCACTCAGGTACAGCTCGGCCCCGGCCCCGCCGTCGACGAGATCCACGCGCGGGCGCTGCGGGCCGCCCTGCTGGACGGAGGCACGCTCGAGATCACCGATCCGGGGGAGTCCGAGGACCACGGGTGGTCGTGGACCGATCCACGGGCTCTCACCGAGTCCGGGGAACGGGTCTCCACCGCCGACGAGCCATGGATCTGGTCGGGTCCCGCGCGCCGCGTGTCCGGACCGAGCTGGGGCGGCTGTCTGGAGGTCGTCCGCGACGTCCTGGGAGCTGGTCACCTCCACGCGGACGCCGACGCCTTCCAGGGCGGCGTGCTCCTGGCGGAGACCTCCGAAGAGCTCATCCCGCCCCTCGAGGTCGCGCGCATCCTCCGTCTCCTCGGCGAGCGCGGCATCCTCGCGGCCGTCGACGCCGTGCTGGTGGCACGCCCCCCGGTCGGCGACTTCGAGCGCCACCCCGACGCGGAGACCGCCCGCCGTCTGCGCGCCGATCAGCGCGCCGCCGCCGCCGAGGTCGTCCAGCGCTACAACCCCGACGCCGTCATCTGCGCCGGCGTGCCCTTCGGGCACACCCGGCCGCAGTGGATCCTCCCCCACGGCGGGACGATCACCGTGGACGGGGAGCAGCAGCGGGTGTGGGCGGACTACTCGTGAGCGGCGGATCCGTCGCCGGAGCCTCTTCGGCCTGCGCCCGCGGCCATGGCTCCCCTCAGCCCCGGCGCTCCCGCCGATACCGCGATCCCGACGGCGTCCGGGTGAGGAACCCGCGGTCGACCAGGGCCCGCCTCAACCGCGCGGTGTCAGGGTCGAAGGGAGCGAGCCGCGCGTTCAGCCCGGCCTCGTCGACGACCTCGTCATCGGCCAGCACCCGTCCGGCGATCAGGCGGAGCAGGGCGAGCTCGTCGCGCAGCCGCGAAGGATAGCTCGCGATCCGTCCGGTCTCGTCGAGGAAACGTTCGGGACCGCGCGGCCTGGGTTCGCGCGATGCCCGCGTGAGGAGCGCGCGCAGGGCCGGCTCGTCCACGCGGGCGCGGCCTCCCTCGTCACGGAGGACCAACCCGGATGCCTCCAGCGCGGAGATGTCCCGCGGGCGGACCGCGCTGGCCCCCGAGGTGCCCGACCGCCCGCCCTCGGTCTCCAGCACGATCCGTGCGAACGCGACCCTGAGGTCGCGATTAGCCAGGACCGCGACGATGCGACGCCACTCCTCCGCCATGATCATCCTCTCTCCGAGACGCCTCCCCATCGTCGTCGGCCCGCGCCGGGCCCGCACGCGCGACGACGAGGGCGTCCCCGCGGGGACGGGCCCTCAGGCGTCCACGGCCAGGTACCGACCGCGGGCGTCCAGGTCGGTGCGCCTCACCGTCCTCAGATGCCACAGGGCGGCCAGCAGGCACGCGGGGACCAGCACCACCGCGGCGATCGGCGCCCCCGCCGCCGGACCGGCGACGGCGATGACGGCGGCCAGCAGGGCGGCGGGCAGGATGCCCCGCCCGAGCCAGAGGGCGACGAGGGCCGCGGTCATCTCGGCGGCGGGCCCCACCGTCGCGTCCAGGAGCTGCGGCGGGACGCCGGCCGATCCGGCCAGTGCGAGCGTCGTGGACGGACCCGCAATCGCCAGCAGGATCAGGGCCTCGGCGATCGCGGCCGGGCCGGGTCCCGCCCCCCGCGCCGTCGCGAGGCCGGCGAGGGTCCCGAGGACGGCCCCGGCACCCAGGCCCACGACGGTGACGGCGGCGGGCAGGACCAGGTGGCGCGCGACGTCGCCGAGGAACCCTTCCGGCCCGAGGCGCCCGGCGCCCACCGTGTCCATGAGGTCCTGGAGGCCCTTCGCCCAGACGCCGAAGGCCAGGGACACCGCGATCAGGCAGACCGGGAGCGCCAGGACGGCGGGTCCGCCGCCCTGAGCTGGTGGGACGCCCTCGCCGGCGCCCGCGGGCAGGACGGCCACGGCGACGGCTCCCGCAGCGACGACCGTCAGGGCGGACAGGATCGCGCGCCCCGGGCGGCGGACGACGCTCAACAGGTCCACGGACGCGGCCCGGCGGATGCGTCCCCGGGGCATCGGCCGGCGCATGTCGCGGAGGCTGCGGCGCGGCGGCTGCTCCCGCACGCTGACGCCGCGGATGTCGCCCACGGCCATGCCGGCCCGGATCATGCGCCTCGTGCGGATCGTGGAGGCCAATGTCACCAGCGACACGTGGTCGAGCAGCATCGGGACGGCGGCTGCCCCGCCGAGCCCGAGTGCGGCGAGTGCGCCCGCGAGCACCAGGTCCCGCCCCGATCCCAGGGCGACCCCGGCCGTGCGGGCGCTGAGGGAGGTCGCGGCGAGCGCGCCGCCGACCACCACGGTGACCGCCCTCAGCGGCGCGGCCCGGCCGGTCTGGGTGGCGAGCAGGCCCGCTCCGAGGAGCAGGGCGGCCACCACCGACCAGACGACGCAGGCCAGGGCGGGCAGCCCCGTCAGCGCGGCGGCCCAGATCAGCATGATGCCCGGGACCAGGGCGACGACGATCAGGCCCACGACGATGCCCCAGGTCCGCGCCTGCACGACCGGCCGGACGCCGAAGGGGCCGTCGATGAGGTAGTGGAGCTCGGTCTGGGAGGCGATGACGGGGCCCAGCCAGGCGGGGGCCAGGCCCCCCAGGAGGATGAGCACGCCCAGGGCGGCTCGGATGTTCCAGGTGAGGCCCTCCGCCCCGGCCTGCGCGACCACGTCCCTGACCTGTCCGGCGACCCCCGAGACCAGGGGGCCGGCGATGAGGACGGCCAGGAGCACGGTGACGTAGATGCGGTAGAGGAGGTCCTGCGGGGTCGAGCCCTCACTGCCCCGGATGACGCGGCGGGCCCGGCGCAGAGCCGCCCGGTCGATCCGCGCCGACGGGCTTCCCGCGCCCGCGGATCCGCCGGGAGCCGACGCGTCTCCGGACCAGAGGGGTCTCCGCACCATCACGCGGGGTCCAGGGTGATGACGCGGTCGGCGACGGCGTCCGCCAGGTCGGGGGCGTGGGTGGCCATGACCACGGCGGTCCCGGCGGCCAGGCGCGTCCGGAGCAGGCCCGCGAGCGCCGCACACCGCTCCTGATCGAGGCGCTGCTCGGGTTCGTCCAAGACAAGGATGCGCGCCGGACGGGCCAGCCCCAGGGTCAGCGCGACGATCTGCCGTTCACCCGAAGAGAGCTCATCGGGGAAATGGCGGGCCAGGCGCTCCGCGTCGAAGGCCCTCAGGAGCGCGAGCGGCTCCACCGACCCTGGGGGCAGTCCCCATGACGCCCGCACGAACAGCAGATGCTCGAGAACCGTGAGATTCTCGAAGAAGGGGGGCATCCCGAGCACGCCTGCGATGTCGCGTCGCGTCAGAGACGGGTCGGCGATCCGGACGGCGCCCGATGTCGGCCGGTCCAGACCCAGCAGGAGCCTCAGCAGGGTCGTCTTCCCGGATCCGTTCGGCCCGCGCAGTACCACGCAGGCACCGGGCCGGGCCTCCAAGGACACCGGCGCGAGGATCCTCAGGCCGCCGACCGTGCGGGAGACGCCGCGCGCCACCAGCAGCGACCCGGTGCGCTCGCCATCGCGGGGATCCCGTCCCCGTGCCCGCGGCCCGTTCCCGCTGCGCACGTGTCCCATCAGCTGCTCCTTCCGGCGTCCGGCCCGCCTCCGCGGGACCCGAGCCCGCCTCGCCAGACCTGCCCGGCGGAGGCCATGTGGCCGAGGCCGATCCCATCCTGCCACGGTCGCCTGCCCCGGCCCGCAGCCCCGGCCCCATCGGTGCGGGACCAACAGCACAGAATGCCACCGCCGGAACGCCGAACGTCTTTCCGTCCAACCCCATGACCAGCACATACGACGACTACGATCGGGATCACCGTCTGGGCCGCGGCGCATTCTGTGCGACGCCGGCGCGGCTCCCACCCGCCGCCCGAGATTCGACGGACCCGCCACGCTCCCACGTCATGGCCAGCCCCGGCTTTCGACCGGATCGGCGCAGACAAGGGCCCCGCGCCATGACCTCGGAGCATCCGGACACGCGAAAAGGCGGGACATCCAACGAAGGATGCCCCGCTGCACCGCATATGGCGGAGACGGAGGGATTATCCGCCCCCTTCCTCTGACCTGCGACAACACGTCTCCGATTCTGGCCGCGTCTGCCATGTGCCTATTCTTCAACGGCTTCAGCCCCTCGGGGCCGGAGCCGGGGACACCGAGAGGAACCCGACATGACCGACACCACCCGCGAGCGCGCCGACATCGTGGACGCCCTCACCCTCACCCCCGACGACTGGTGGAACCTGCAAGGAGAGGCCGAGGCGTGGCGCCGATGCCCGGCTTGACCCTTCGTCATATAGGCAATATATTGCCTATATGACTGCCCGCGACGATCGCAGCGAGACGGAGGCCGAGTTGTTCGGGCTCATGTTCCTGCTCGCGCAACACCTGAGCCGCGGCGCCGACGCCGCTCTCCACGACTACGGTCTCACCGGACGGCAATGGCTCCTCCTCGCCGTGCTCGTCCAGCGTTTTCCTGACCGCGCACCCACGCTCACCGAGGCCGCCGATGCCTACGGCACCTCCCGCCAGAACCTCACGCAACTCGCGAGGGCTCTCGAACGCCGCGGCTACCTCCACCTCCTCGCCGACACCGACGACCGCCGCGCACTCCGGCTCAAGCTCACCGAGCGGCACCACGAGCTCGACTCCCCCGCCGCGCTCGAAGCCCAGCGCGTCTTCCTCGATCGCACATTCGGCGGGCTCGACCCCCACGAACTCGCCGCGCTCCGCCGGCTCGCGCTGCGAATCCTCGACAGCGCGACGAAGACCGACGCATGAAGCCCCTGGCGCGCTGGATCACCGCTGCCCTCGCCGCGCTCCATGGCTTGATCCACGTGCTCGGCGTCGCGAAGGGCTTCGGCATAGCGGTCATCGACACGCTGCCCACGCTGATCCCTGTCGCTGTGGCATGGCTGTGGCTCGCGTCGGCGGTGCTTCTGCTTGCCTTCGCAGCCTCGGTCGCTGCTCGCCTGCCGCACTGGTGGGCGATCGGGTCGCTCGCGCTCATCGTCTCGCAGTTCACGATCGCGACGAGCTGGTCGGACGCGCGCATCGGCACCGTCGCAAACCTCGTGCTCGCGCTCCCCGTGCTCTACGGCTGGCTCGCCCATGGCCCGTGGTCCTCCGAAGCGCGCTATCGGCGCGGCGCCGCAGCCATGGTCGCCTCCGCAACCGCTGACGCAGCGCCGCTCGTCGCCGATGCCGACCTCGCCGGGCTGCCCGATCCGGTCGCGGCATACCTCCGCCGTTCAGGCGCCGTCGGCGGGCCCCGGGTGCGCGGCTTCGAGGCCCGGTTCCGAGGCCGCATCCGGTCCGATTCGCATGCGGCATGGATGCCGTTTGTCGCGCGCCAGACAAGCACGTATAGGCCCCACGCCGCACGCCTGTTCCACATGGACGCGACGATGCGCGGTCTCCCCGTCGCCGTCCTCCACGAGTTCCACGAGGGACACGCGAGGATGCGCGGCCGGCTCCTCTCCGCGGTCCCCGTCGTGAACGCGGCTGGGCCCGAACTGGACAGCAGTGAGACCGTGACCATCTTCAACGACCTCTGCGTGTTCGCGCCAGCCGCGCTCCTGGACGCGCCCGTCGCATGGGAGCAACTCGACGCGCGGCGCGTACGGGGATGCTATACAAACGCGGGCATCACCGTCTCGGCGGACCTCGTATTCGATGATGCCGGAGACCTGGTCGATTTCGTCTCCCCCGATCGCGCCGCGCAGACCTCGGGCGGCGCGACGTTCGTACGGATGCCATGGTCGACGCCGCTTCGGCCGTATCGCGATTGGCACGGCCGGCGCGCCGCGGGCGGCGGGGAAGGACGCTGGCACGCGCCCGACGGGCCGTTCACGTACCTTGAGCTCGAGGTCGTCGATCTGCGCACGTTCTGAGGCGCGCACCTCGCCGTCTTTGGAATCAGTGCGGTAATCCGCACCGGCGAGAACGCTCAGGGACAACGCTCGTCTTGGTCTGCTGCGCGAACAGGTTGCAGTAGTTGGTAACGCGGCCTGATTGACTGTCGTGATGATGACTGAATCGGATTGGTTTCTGTTCCTATCGGGAGTCTTGTCCAGCGGGTGCCGGACCAGCTGATTCAGGGTCAGCGAAGTACGCCTGCTCGACCTCGATCGGTGTGCGCATATCGAGTTCACCGTGGAGCCTCTGGTTGTTCCACCACCACACCCATTCGAGCGTCGTGTCTTCTTATTCTTTATTCTGCATCAAGGTCGACTCGGGCTGCGTGCACGACCAGTTCGGTGCGCGTGGTGCAGTTGGTGTGGTGGAGGACCTGCTTGATGTAGGTGCGGGCGGTGGCTTCGCTGAGGTGGAGGCGGGTGGCGATGGTGGGGGTGGGGGTGGCGTCGGCGAGGAGGGCGAGGACGTCGCGTAGGTGGGGTGGCAGGGTATCCACTGCTGCGAGGAAGTGGGCTTCTGATTCTCTTTGGGTGGCGTGGGTGCGGTAGGAGTCCAGGACCATGGCGGTGGGTCGGGGGCTGAGGACTGTTTCGCCTGCGTGGGCGCGGTGGATCAGGGCGATGAGGTCTTCGATGGGAGTGTCCTTGGTGAGGAACCCTATGGCTCCTGCGGCCATGGCGCGGGGGAGGAAGTCGTCGTGTTTGAAGGCGGTGAGGATGACGACCCTGACCTGGGGGTGTGCGGTTCGGATGCGGGCGGTGGCGGCGGCGCCGTCCAGGACGGGCATGTCCGCGTCCAGCAGGGCCACGTCGACGGGGTGGTCGGCAAGGGCGTGGAGGGCTTGGGCGCCGTCGGCGACGGCAGCGACGAGATCGATGTCGGGGCATCTCTGGAGCAGGCGGCTCATGGACGTGCGTAGGAGGGGGTCGTCGTCGGCCAGGAGCACGCGCACGGGATCATCGTTCATGATGAGGTTCCTTCCGTGGAGCGGGACGGTTCCGTGCGGGTCGTGGGCCCTGTGGAGGCGGAGGAGTCTCCGGGGGTGGTTGTCTCACGTGTCGGGGTGTCCGCAGTGTCCTGGGATGAGGCGGGGAGGCTGTCTCCGCCCTGGTCTGATGGTGTTGCGGGGATGAGGACTGCGAGGAGCCAGGATGCTCCGCGGGAGCCGTACTGGAGGGTTCCGCCCTCCCGGGCCACCTGTGCGGTGAGGTTGTCCAGGCCGAAGCCTCCTCCCAGTGTGGCGCGGGCGTGGTCGCGGGCGGGATCGATCTGGTTGGTGGCCAGGATGGCGATTCCGCCGTCTGGGGGTGTCTCGATCGTGAGGTCGGCGTGGGTGCCAGCTCGGGCGTACTTGAGGATGTTGGTGGCGGCCTCGCGCACGACGAGGGCGACCAGGGCGCGCTGACGTCGAGTGAGAGAAGGACCCAAGTCTGGGGGCACCTCGGTGTCCAAGGTGATGGAGCGGCCCTGGAGCATGGTCTGGCAGGTGGCGATGACCTGGGTGAGGGGCTCGGGTTGGCTGGATTGGTCGGGCAGGGTGGAGGACATGAGGGCACGCAGGTGGACCATGGCGTCCCGGGCGGTGCTGGTGAGGGCGCGGGAGTCCTCGGCTGCCTGGGGATCGGTGGTGGTGCGGGTCAAGGACTGGGAGGCCACAAGGAGGCGCACGAGATCAGCCACGACCGTGTCGTGGAGGGTGGCGGCGATCTCACGGCGGACCTCCATCTGGGCGGTCTCCGCCGCTCGGCGCGCTGATTCGGCTTCCTGGTGCGCCGTGGTGAGGCGGGTGCTGTTCCATCGAAGGCCTGATCCCACGCCGATGCTCGCGCAGATGCCCAGGAACGCGCCCAGGAACGTGGTGCTCCTGGAGTCAGAGAGAAGGACGTCAGCGGCATTGGTGGCGGCCAGAACTAGTACGGCTGGGAGGTACCAGCTCCTGGAGATCCAGTCCCCGGCCACGGCGAAGACCCCGATGAGAGGGAACACCACCATCAAGGTGTCACTGGGGGCCAGGATGGCGAGGCACGTGGCAATCGTGTACAGGAGTCCGCCGGTGGCGGGCAGCCATCCTGTCAGGGCGAGCAGACCGTAGCCGGTGATCAGCCATTCAATTGTGAACGCGCCGAGCTGACCGGGGCCCCCACCCGAGACCAGCTCAGCGACCACCAGCACCACAGCCAGCGCGCCGAACCCCGCCCTGCGGGCCACCCCACCCACCGGCTGGCGCATCAGGAGGGTGCGCAGGCCGTGGACTCCCGATGCCCTGTTCACTTCGAGTGGCAGCCGGGCAATGATGGGAAGACCGCGCACAACCACTTGCCGACTTCAGTAGCCGAGCTGGGAGCATCCCGCTGCAGGTGAGCGGGTGTGGCTGGAGCGATCGTGAACAGTCCGCTGAACGCCAGCAGCCCAGCTGTCCCTCCGGCGAGCAGGCGCTGGAACCACAGTCTCTCGATGGAGGACACTGCTACTTCCCTTCCCCAGGTGGTGCGCATCGGAGCCTATCGCGGGTGATCACACGGGCGAGGGTATCGACCCGGTCATGACGGATCCGTTCCGCTCTGCAGACAGATGAGCTGATCTGGACCCCGTCCCACAGGTCCAGACCAGCCTCACTCGCTGTCCGTATCGATCCTGCTCTCCCAGTGGCGCCGCTGGCTATCAGCGGCGCGTCGCTTCACTTCGCGGATATCGTCGCCGAACACCTCCCGCGTCATCTCCTTCGTCGCCTCCCACTTTTCCGCGACCACTTCTCGAGTCATCCCGCCTCTCCAAGGCTTTCTCCACACAATTTCTGCCGCATGGACGAGCGCCATTGAGGAGCCACACGCGATGCCATCTGTCACGCCGCCGAATAGAAGGAACCCGGCGGCGAAACCTACCATGAGATGCGCAATCGGACTCAAGATATGTGGCCAGAGGGTTGCTGGATCGTCATTGTGAAAATGGATGGAAAATACTCGGTCGATGAGTGTGGAGGGTATCTCGGCGATCAATGTCGCCACGATGGCCACGAATACCAGATCCTCGAACGGGTGTCTCGTGATCTGCGGCAGAAAGCTCAGTCCCCAAAGAAAGAGGGCGACGAAGGGAGAGCGGATGAGGCCAGTGAACTGGTGGCCAAACAAAGCGTTTGACAGGGGCATTGGCTCCCATCCTCTACTCTTCGGAACTTCGCTCTTCTCTACCTGCATCGGTCGTCCTTTCCTTCTGCACCGAGACCAGGTGTCGTGCCTCTAGTTGAAGCAAGCAGAGCGCACGCCACCAATTCCGAGGATTCCTTCAAGAACAGCAACCGCTTCGGGCCCGATTTTCGCAGCGGCGTCCCCGGCACGGATTGCTGCGAGTATCCCTCGGACTCCTCCCCAGATGGCGCGAGCTTCTTTGATCCACTTGACGACCTTCGCCACTGGGATGCCGTAGGTTACGATGACCTTTGCGACTTCGATGGCACACTTGCCCCAGTTTGTCTGAGCCGAGAGGCCCCCTGTCGGCTGCAGGCCTTGGAGGATGGTGATCCCCCCGAGCGCCTCGTTCAGACGCGCTTCGTAGTTGGGAGTCGTTCGAGGGTCTGCGTTCTTGAGGTCGTCGGGTAGGTTCTCGAGTCTGGTGAGGATCTCTTCGAACTGCGCCTCTTGGCCAACTGCTGTGAGCAGCGTGGCGGAGGATGAGTGAATGTTGGGGTTTGAGACCGCGTCAGAAGCGTGTGCGGTGTTGCCGATGCCGATCGTTCCTGCGGCCATGGCCATGACCAGGGTCCCAGTCAAGAATGCTCTGCTCGCTTGGCGCCCAAGGTGGGAGACCGGTGCGGTCGAGGGTTGAGAGTGCATTTGAGATGCTCCTTTGCATGAGTGATGCATGTGTCAGTTGGGCAACTCTGCGGAAAGGCTCATCGTTGATGATGCGGGTATTGGGGCGTTAGCGTGAAGCGACTCTCCACAGGCAGATGAGACCAGCGAATTCTCATCTCTGAATGATTCAAGCCTTCCGCCTATTTGCCAATCGTGACTTTGGTGTGGTGGGCGTCGAATCAAGCAGGGCCCGAAGTCTGCGTCGCTCACTGCGGCGCGTGTGGGACTTGGTTGAATCTGCAGATAGCCTTGGGCGGCCCTCGTGGCGCCTTCTCTATCCTGACCAAAGCGCGCTCCTTGTCGTTGAGCTCTTATCCCGAAGCCTCAACATCGTCTCTTGAGGTGCGCGTTCGACATCATCCCCAGATGGGTATTGACTCTGCTTGGACAGGCAGATATTCTGAGCATTTCACTCTCATACGCCAGGCGGTTCTCGTTGATCAGCGACGCTTATTGGGGGTCTCTTGTCGGGGTGGGGTGTGAGCGTGTCATCGTCCGCGTGATCGTAGGGCTCGGCGGCGTGTCGGGGTGCCGCGTGGGGGTCCGCCCGGTGTCATGTCGCAGGACTTCGGTGACAGTTCTGCCTCAGGACATTGGTGACACTTCTGGGGGTGTTGGTGGTGACACTTGTGAGGACGGCTGGCACGTGTGGCGGATGAGCGTGCGGGTTCGGGTCTGCTTAGTGGGTGAAGAAGACCAATGAACCCATCGATCCTCGTATTCGCCTGGCGATCTCCCAATGGAGTGATGACGCGCCCCGAGGCACGGTGTCCTCCTTCTGCCTGGAGGTGGGCATCTCACGCAAGACGTTGTCCGCCCTGCGAAAGCGAGCCGAAGTCGAAGGCCCAGCAGCTGTGCTGGAGGCGAAGTCCAGGCGCCCCCATTCCAGTCCGAGTCGCATCAGTGAGGACGTCGAGGCCCAGGCCATGGATGTGCGCGCCACCCTGGAAGCCTCCGGGTTGGACCACGGCCCCATCAGCGTGTTCGAGCGGATGCGTTCCATGGGCCTGGAGGCCCCCTCAGTGGCCTCCCTCGCTCGAGTGTTCAGACGTCGAGGGGTGGCGAGATCTGAACCGAAGAAGCGTCCCCGTTCCTCATACCGTCGCTTCGTCTACCCCGCTCCCAACTGCTGCTGGCAACTCGACGCCACCGAGTACGTCCTGATCGCGGGACGCAAGTGCGTGATCCTCCAACTTGAAGACGACCATTCCAGGGCGGCAGTCGCCTCCCACGTCGCAGACGCTGAGACCAGTGAAGGGGCCCTGGCAGTCTTCGACAAGGGCGTGGCAGCCCGAGGAGTCCCCCAACGCCTCCTCACCGACAATGGCGGAGACGGAGGGATTTGAACCCTCGAGGGGCGTGAACCCCTACCTCCTTAGCAGGGAGGCGCACTCGACCTGGCTATGCGACGTCTCCAGTGCGCGTCCAGCGTACCGAATCCGGCGCACGCGCGGAAATCGAGCGCCGCGTCTGCTGGGCCTCGGGTCGCGGAGGCGAGTCACCCGGTGGCGAGACGCTCACGATGTCGCAGCTCAGAGATCGAATCGGTTCGATATTCTCTTCGAGAATTCTCGAATTTTTGCGGGGGTTGACGAAGCTTGAGCGACTCATTACACTCGAATCGATTCGATGGCGGGTCTCCAGCTCACGACAGGCGAAGAGGCCGCCGACAGCGGATCGACACACTGCGCCACCCCGGCGCGCACCACATGCAACGTCACCACGTGCTCCACACGGCAATGAAGCAGAGGAGAGCAAGATGTCCACACGAATTGGTCCCCGAGTGGGGGCAGCCGCGGCGGCAGCAGCCGTCGCCCTCGGACTGGTCGGATGCAGCTCAGGCAGTTCGAGCGGGTCCGAGTCCGGGACCTCGCCGGCGTCGGGAGCCTCGTCAGGCGCCTACACCTGGTGGGATCCCTATCCGCAGCACGACGCCAGTTCAGCATGGGCCCAACGTGTCAACCAGTGCGGGACGGAGGCCGGCGTCACGATCACCCGCACCGCCTACGACACCACGAATCTGACGAACCAGGCGCTCTTGGCCGCCCAGAGCAACAAGTCGCCCGACATCATCCTGCTCGACAACCCCGCCGTGTCGACCCTTGCGGATACTGGCATGCTGCTGACGACGGACGAGTTGGGTCTGGACACCTCTGCCTACGACGCGAACCTCCTGTCCGCCGGCATTCTCGACGGCAAGACCTATGGCGTGCCCATCGGGGCGAACACCCTGGCCATCTACTACAACAAGGATCTGCTCGACAAGGTGGACGTCGACCCCTCGACCATCACCGACTGGAAGAGTCTGACGGCCGCCCTCGCGACGGTGACGGGTGCCGGCGACAAGGGCATCACCTTCGCCGCCATCGGAACGGAAGAGGGCTCGTTCCAGTTCCTCCCGTTCTTCTGGGGCGCCGGCGCGGATCTCACCGACCTCGACTCTGCGCAGGCCGTGTCCGCGCTCCAGCTCTGGAAGGGCTGGCTAGATGACGGGTACGCCCCGAACACGGTCCTCACGAACTCCCAGAACACGACATGGGAGGAGTTCCTCACCGGGACGTTCGCCTTCGGGATCAACGGAACCTGGCAGGTCAACAGCGCTGCAAGCGCCTCCTTCCAGACCGGCGTCATCCAGATCCCGGCCGAGGACGGAGGGGCCGCCCCGGCGCCCACCGGCGGCGAGTTCATCGTCGCACCCGTCCAAAAGGACACGTCGCGCTACGAGACCACGAAGAAGATCGTCGAATGCATGAGCACCACCGACGGCCAGGTCCAGACGGCCGACACCTTCGCCTACTACATCCCGCCGACGAGTGCGGGCCAGCAGGCGCTCCTCAAGGAGCATCCCGAACTCGAGCCGTGGGTCGAGGCCGTCAAGAACGCCAAGGGGCGCACGGGAGACAACCTCGGCACGAAGTACCCGATCATCTCCGAACAGTTGTGGACGGCCGTCCAGAACGCGCTCTCGGGAGCCATGGATCCACAGGAAGCACTGACCGAAGGGCAGCAGGAGGCCACTGAGGCGGGGCTCAACAAATGACCCGATGGTCTCGTCGGTCGCCGGGCCGTCGAGGACCAGGTGAGGAGAGAACTGATGGCTTCCGGACAAGCGACGGAGACCCTGAGGCTTGGGGGTGGGGCGGTCGTCGACCGCGCCACCCCCAAGCCCGGGAGATCCAGCACGACGAGCAGCGACAGGTGGTTCGGACTGGCGTTCGTCACGCCCCTCGTCCTCTACCTGGTTCTGTTCTACCTCTATCCGCTCATCCGCAACGTGGATCTCAGCATCCACGACTACAACGTCCGCGCATTCATGCAGGGCAACGCCGATTTCGTCGGGTGGTCGAACCACCTCGCGGTGCTCCAGTCCTCGGCCTTCCGCACTGCATTGGTGAACACCCTGTTCTTCACAGTGGTGTCAATCCTTTTCCAGTACTCACTGGGACTCGCCCTCGCCGTCTTCTTCACCAAGCACTTCCCCCTCTCCACCCTTCTCAGGGGCCTCTTCCTGATCCCGTGGCTCCTTCCGCTCATCGTCTCGGGGTCCATCTGGTCGTGGATGATGAACAGCGATTACGGGGTCATCAACTCCTTGATCTCCCTGCTCGGCGGGACGCCGGTGAACTGGTTGACCTCGCCGACACTGGTTCTCGTGTCGGTGACGATCGCGAACATCTGGCTCGGCATTCCGTTCAACCTCGTCATCCTCTACTCGGGACTCCAGAACATCTCGGAGGACCTCTACGAGGCGGCCTCGCTGGACGGAGCGAATTCCTGGCAGCAGTTCTGGCGGATCACCGTCCCTCTCCTCCGCCCCGTATCCGCGATCACCCTGATGCTCGGATTCGTCTACACGCTCAAGGTCGTCGACATCATCTGGATCATGACGAAGGGCGGGCCCGGCAACTCCTCGCTCACCTTGGCCGTGATGTCCTACCGGAACGCGTTCGGCACCGGACAGCCTGATTTTTCGACGGCGTCCGCCATCGGCAACCTTCTGATCGTCCTCGCGCTCGCCGTCGGGATCCTCTATCTGAACGTCCAACGCAGGCAGGAACAATGATGAGAACGCGACACAACCTCGTCCACACCGTTCTGGGGCTGATCTTCACCGCGCTCATGCTCTTCCCCGTCTACTGGATGGCGAACGTCTCCCTGACGAAGACGGAGGACATGCGGAAGACTCCTCCAAACTGGTTCCCGTCGAACCCAACGCTCGACGGCTACGCCAGTGCCCTCCACGACCAGCTTCCGAACCTGCTCACCAGCATCCTCATCGGTCTGGGATGCGTGATCGTCACACTCGTCATCGCGCTCCCCGCCGGCTACGCCCTCACCCAGCTGAGGGTGCCGGGGGCACGGCCCATCAACTTCGTCCTCCTCGTCGCCCAGATGATCCCGAGCGTCGTCATGGCGATGGGCTTCTACGCGATCTACGTCCGGCTCGGATGGCTCGACACGATTTGGGGGCTCATCGTCGCCGACTCGACGGTCGCGGTGCCGTTCGGCGTCATGCTCTTCTCGACCTACATGGCCGGGATCCCGCGCGAGCTCATCCAGGCCGCGAAGATCGACGGCGCCGGCCCTGTGCGGACCTTCTGGTCCGTCGCGCTGCCGATCAGCAGGAACTCGATCCTCACGATCTCCCTCTTCGCGTTCCTGTGGTCGTGGTCGGACTTCATCTTCGCCTCCACGCTCGACCGCAACGGCTCCCTGATCCCCATCACCCTGGGCATCTACGAGTACATCGGCAACAACACCACGACCTGGAACGCGATCATGGCCACCGCCACCGTCGCCTCCGTTCCCGCGGCCTTCCTCATCGTGTTGGCCCAGAAGTACGTCGCCGCCGGGGTCACCGCCGGTGCGGTGAAGGACTGAGAACCGATGCCCGTTGATCACACGATCCCCCCGACGGAGGGGCCGTCGTCCGCTGTCTCCGACCCGACGGAGGTCCCGGCCCCACCTGCCGACACGCACGGGCCCGCACTCCCCGTCCTCTCGCCGGCCCTCCCCCGTCGAGGCCTCGACAGCACGGAACTGCGATTCCGCGGAGGATTCTGGGGCCGCCACCAGGACACGAACTCCTCGGTGACGATCCCCCACTGCCTGGCATGGATGGAGAGGCTCGGATGGATCGAGAACTTCGACGTCGTGGCACAGGGGCGGACGGCCGCCCGTCCACACGCAGGGTTCGAGTTCGTCGACTCAGAGGTCTACAAGCTCCTCGAGGCCATGGCCTGGGACTTCCACCGGACCGGCGACCCCGCTGCCGATGCGACGTTCCGCGCGCTGAGCGACCGGATCGTTGCAGCCCAGGACGCGGACGGGTACCTCAACACCTGCTACGGCCACGACGGTCAGGCCTCCCGGTACTCCAACCTCTCCCTGGGCCATGAGCTCTACTGCCTCGGCCATCTGCTCCAGGCGGCGGTCGCCCGGCTGCGCACGGTCGGCGACGATCCTCTGGTCGAGGCCGCACGGAGCGCCGCCGACCACGTGTGCCGGCGGTTCGGACCGGAGGCCCCGGGCGGCCTCTGCGGGCACCCCGAGATCGAGATGGGGCTCGCCGAGTTCGGCCGTGCGACCGGCGATATTCGCTACACCGAACAGGCGGAATTGTTCGTCCGCCGGAGGGGGTTCCGCACGCTGCCTCCTCCCGTCCTGCTGGGGAGCGACTACTTCCAGGACGACGTCCCCCTTCTCTCGCGCACCGTCTGGTCCGGACACGCCGTCCGCGCGCTCTACTTGGCAGCCGGCGCCGTCGACATCGCCGTGGACCTGGGAGACCACGCGCTGCTGGAGGCCCTCGACGGCCAGTGGCACCGCACGGTATCCCGCCGCACCTACCTCACCGGCGGAATGGGGTCGCGGTACGCCGACGAGGGCTTCGGGGAGGACTTCGAACTGCCGACCGACCGCGCCTACTGCGAGACCTGCGCGGGAATCGCCTCGATCATGGTCTCGTGGCGGCTCTACCTGGCCACCGGATCAGTGGAGTTCGTCGACCAGATCGAGCGCACCCTCCACAACGTCGTCGCCGGCGCCGTCTCCTCGGAGGGAAACGCCTTCTTCTACGCCAATACCCTCCACCAGCGCGGCGAGGGCACGGTGACTGAACCGCCCTCGCCGCGGGCGAACTCGGCCTTCAGGGCCGAGTGGTTCGACGTCGCCTGCTGTCCGACCAACATCGCGCGGACCCTGGCGTCGCTCGGCTCATACTCGGCCTCCGTCGAGGACGGACGTCTCGCCCTCCTCCAGTACGCCACCTGCGAGATCCGCACCGAGGTCGGAGGAGCGCCGGTCGCCCTCGCGGAGAACACCGACTACCCCCACGACGGACGGATCCGCATCGACGTCGAGGAGGCTCCCAAGCAGGGTGTCGACCTCCGACTGAGGATCCCATCCTGGGCCGAAGGGGCGACGATCCTGGCCGAGGGCCCGGGCGTCGGAGACCTCCGGTCCTCCTCGCCCCGACGCGTCGACCCCGGGTGGGTCGACCTCCGTGCGCACGCGCATGACCGTCTCGAGCTTCTCCTGCCGATGTCGGCTCGCGCGACCTTCCCGGATCCCCACATCGATGCGGTCCGCGGGTGCGTCGCCTTCGAGCGGGGGCCCCAGGTCCTCTGCCTGGAGTCCTGCGACGTCCCCCCGCCGACGGACCTCGAGGAGATTCTCGTCGACCCCTCGACCGTCGCCGACCGGGCGAGCGGAGATGTCTCCGTCGGCGCCTGGGGCCTCCCGCTGCCACACGCTGGCAGTGCCGCCTACGGGCCGGCCGTTCCACGGGAACCGCACCCGGTCGGGCCCGTCACGCTCATTCCCTATTCCGACCGCGCAGAACGGGGGACCTCGGCCATGCGCGTGTTCCTCCCCTGCTCCCCTTCTAGTGAGGCCTCATGATCACCATCGACGATGCGAGGATGACGTGGCGTGGAGACGCCGAGACCGTCCTCGTCCAGCCCTGGGGACCCGATTCCGTCCGGGTCCGATCCGTCCCCGTCGGACCGATCATCGACTCCGAGCACGCCCTGCTGACACCGGCCCGCCGCACGGAGGTCTCCTTCACCCGGACCGATGGCCTCGTCGTCATGACGAACGGCGGTCTCCGTGTCGAGATGCACGAGGAGACGGTCCTGAGCGAAGTCCGCCAGCGGCCCCTCCACCGGTGCCGCCTCCGGTTCACGGACGCCTCAGGGCGCGCCCTGCTCGAGGAGACCGACCCCGGGGGCGCCCTCAACCTGCGCGCGCGCGACTTCCGCCCGCTCGCCGGCGACTCCTTCGCAGTCAGCGCCTCGTTCGCTTCCGACCCGTCGGAGCACCTCGTGGGCATGGGCGAGTACCAGCAGCACCAGATCGACCTCAAGGGGACGACGCTGGAACTCATGCAACGCAACTCCCAGGCGAGCGTGCCGTTCGTCATCTCGAGCGCCGGGTACGGAATGCTGTGGAACGACCCCTCCATCGGTTCGGCGACGTTCGCCGTCAACCGGACAGTCTGGGAGTCTCGGATGACCCGGCAGCTCGACTACTGGATCACTGCCGGGGAAACGCCGTCCCAAATCCTCCACGCATACGCCGACGCCACGGGTCATGCCCCCGAGTTCCCCGACTGGGCGATGGGCTTCTGGCACAGCAAGCTCCGCTACTGGAACCAGCAGCAGATCATCGACACCGCCCGGACCTTCAAGGAGCGGAACCTCCCGCTGGACGTCATCGTCGCTGACTTCTTCCACTGGCCCCACATGGGCGACTACCGGTTCGACGAGGAATTCTGGCCCGATCCCGACGCGATGACGAGCGAGCTCAAGAGCCTCGGCACAGAGCTCATGGTGTCGATATGGCCCCAGGTCGCCCTGGACAGTGAGAACTTCGCCGAGATGTCGTCCCGGAACCTGCTGGTCCGCACCGACCGGGGGATGGACGCGCAGATGTCGTTCCAGGGCCCCTCCCTGTTCATCGATGTGATGAACCCCGAGGCGCGGGAATTCCTGTGGGAGATGTGCCGCCGCAACTACGGGTCTCACGGCATTCGGATGTTCTGGCTGGACGAGGCCGAACCGGAGTACGGGGTTTACGACCACTCGGTCTACCGTCACTTCACCGGCCCGGCCCTGGAGGTGGGGAACCTGTACCCCCAGCTCTTCGCCCGCACGTTCTTCGAGGGACAGCGGCGCGACGGCCAGACCGACATCGTCAACCTCGTCCGGTGCGCGTGGGCTGGCAGCCAGCGGTACGGCGTCGTTCTCTGGTCGGGGGACATCCACTCCACGTGGGCCGACCTGGCCAACCAGATCCCGATCGGCATCCACCTCGGAGCCTCCGGAATACCGTGGTTCACCACGGACATCGGCGGGTTCACGGGCGGTCGGACGGAGGATCCCGCATTCCAGGAGCTACTGGTCCGGTGGTTCCAGTTCGGCACCTTCTGCCCCGTCATGCGCCTTCACGGCGACCGCCTCCCCTTCGAGGACGTCGCTGCGGCCGACGGCACGCCGAGACTGCGTTCGGGCGCTCCCGACGAGCCCTGGGTCTATGGCGGCGACACCACGCGGATCCTCGAGCACTGCATCCGGCTGCGCCGCGTCCTGCACGACGATGTCGCCCGCGCCATGGGAGAGGCCCATGACACCGGCGCTCCCGTCATGCGCGGACTGTTCCTCGAGTTCCCCGACGACCAGGTCTGCTGGACCATCGACGACGAGTTCCTCCTGGGAGCGGACCTGTTGGTCTGCCCCGTCCTCGAGCCGGGTGCCACGACACGTCGGCTGTACCTGCCCACAGGCGCGACGTGGACCGATCTCCGGGACGGGTCGCTCCGCGCAGGGGGGCAATGGGTCGAGACCCCCGTCGACCTCGGGTCCATCCCGGTCTTCGGACGCGACGGCGCCGGAGAGCACCTGCTCGGACGGATCCAGAGCGCGCTGAGCGATAGGTAGGATGACATCCGGGGCAAGATGCGCGACCCCTCCTTCCCGGGGGTCGGCGGAGGACGCCTGGCGACCTTGCCACAGCCCAGAAGGTGGAACAGACCGTGACCACGATCGCTGACGTCGCGAATCTCGCCGGCGTCTCCCGGAGCACGGTGTCCTATGCGCTATCGGGCAAGCGCCCGATCAGCGCCGAGGTCAAGGAACGCATCTCCACCGCCGTCAAGGAGCTCGGGTACGCCCCCAACGCCGGGGCCCGGGCGCTCAAGTCCTCCCGCACGCGGGTCATCGGCCTGATGGCGGAGTTCTACCCGGACGAGTTCGCCCCCGCGATGCTCCAGTACATTCTGGGGGTGTCCCGGGCTGCGCAGGAGCTCGGTTACGACATCCTGCTCACCACCGCCGAGGACGGGGTCGAGTCCCTCCGTCGGGTGTCGACCTCCCAGATGATCGACGGTGCGATCCTCCTCAACGTCGCCGCCGACGACCACCGTCTTCCGCTCGCCCGCGAGATGAGCCAACCGGTCGTCCTCGTCGGTCTTCCCGAGGATCCCCGCGGAGTCGACGTCTTCGACCTCGACTTCGAGGAGGCGGGGCGCCTGATGGTCGACCTCCTGAGCGACGCAGGTCGGCAGGATCTCGTGCTCGTCTCCCAGCCGAAGCACGTGGTCGACCGGGGCGGCGCCTACGTCTGGCGACTCCGGGACGCCGCTCTCGAGCAGGCGCGCATCCGCGGGGTCTCCCTGCGCACCTACGATGCGGCGTCCATGCAACCCGAGGTGGGGGATGACCTGCAGAGGATCTTCGACGAGAACCCTCATTGCACCGGCGTCCTCCTCAACAACGAGGCGGCCGCCGCCGCGCTGCCGGGCATCCTTGCCGAAAGGAACCTGACCGTTCCGGACGACATCGCCGTGATCGGACGCTTCTCCGAGGAGTTCGGCCGGACATTCTCCCTCCAGTACTCCTCCGTCGACTCCGCAGCTGAGCAACTGGGGTCACTGGCCGTCCGGCAGCTGATCAGGCGCCTGTCGGCGCACGACACGGGACCACACGTCATCCGGCTGATTCCTCCCCAGCTCATCGACCACGGAAGCATCGCGCCGCTGTAAGGGGACACTCCTCGACGGGCGAGCGACGACGGCGCACCCGCAAGGCGCAGCCCCGCCCCCGGCGGAAGACTCGGAAGGACGGGGCCGACAGCCGCGGAGGGCAAGGGATTCGAACCCTTGGTGCCATTGCCGGCACAACGGTTTTCAAGACCGTCACCTTCGGCCGCTCGGTCAGCCCTCCAGACTGTCCGATCCTAGCCGACCCCATTCCGCTCGGGTACCTGAGGCGAGACAATGAGGATATGCGCACCCTGTCAACCCTCAGCGAGACCTGTCCGGAGGATCCCGCGGTGCGGCGCATCGGCCCGCACCTCGCCCTCGTCGACGCCGCCGTGCCCGAACCCGGTCCCGGCCAGGTCCTGATCCGCGTGGTCGCCGCTGGCGTCAACCGCGCGGACGTTGCGCAGTCGCGGGGACGCTACGTCCCGCCGGCCGGCTCCCCGCTCACCCTGGGACTCGCCTGCGCGGGCACGATCGCCTCCGTCGGCCCCGGGGTCTCCCGCTGGCACGAGGGCGACGCCGTGTGCGCGCTGGTGGCCGGCGGCGCGTGCGCGGACCTATGCCTGGCAGACGACGGAGAGGTCATGCCCCTGCCTCTCACGGACCTGGATCCCGCCCAGGACCCGCGCTACCACCCGGGGTTCTCCGCCGTCTCCGACGAGGACGCCCTCCAGACGCGCCTCACCCGCGGCACCGCCGCCTTCGCGGCCGCCGCCATCCTGGTCGAGGCCTCGGCGACGACCTGGCTCAACCTGGTGCGCATCGGGGGGCTCTCTCCCGTCCCCGCAGACAACGAGGGGCGCGTCGTCCTCGTCCACGGCGGGACCGGGAACGTCGGGAGCACGGCCATCCAGATCGCGCGCGCGCTCGGCTGCCGGGTCCTGGCCACCGCCGGCTCCCCCGAACGGGCACTGGTCTGTGTGAAACTCGGGGCCGAGGCCGCCCTGGACCGAGCCGACGACCTGCCGGCATTCGTCAGGGCGCAGACCGGCCGGCACGGCGCCGACATCATCCTGTCCGTGTCGGGCGCGGGATCCTTCGCCGATGACGTCAAGTCCCTGGCCAACCACGGGACGCTGGCCGTCATCGGGCTGCTGGGCGGCACCCGGTCGGAGATCGACCTGGAGCGGATGCTCAGCCGCAACCTGTCCGTCCACGCCGAGACGCTGCGCTCACAGCCTGGGCAGGTGAAAGCCGCCCTATGCGACGCCCTGGAGACCCACGTCTGGCCGCTGGTCCGGCGCGGGCTGGTCCGCCCGGTGCTGGCGGGCGTCTGGCCGCTGGAGGAGGCCGCCCAGGCCCATGAGGCCGTGCTGCACGGCGAACACGTCGGAGCGCACGCCCTGCTGCCGTGACGGTCAGGCCGTCACGGCCCTCGCGCGGGCGCGTCCGCGCCGGCGCCGGCGGACGGCCTCGGTGATCACCCCGCGCGGCCCCGCCAGGTACGTGATCCCGAACAGGACGCCCAGGGAGACGCCGATCATCCCGCCCGACGAGGCGTCGAGCGCGTAGCTCGACAGGATGCCGGTCAGCACGGCGACGACGGCGACCAATGGCGAGATCCACAGCATCCGCCAGATGCTCCCGGTCAGCAGCCGCGCGGTCGCCCCCGGGGTGATCAGCATGGCCACCACGAGGATCAACCCGACTGCCTGGAAGGACACGACGACCGTGATCGCCAGCGACACCAGCAGCGACGCGCTGAGGAACCGCGGGGACAGCCCGATGGCCCGTGCCTGCATCGGGTCGAAGGCGAACAGAGTGAGGTCGCGCCGCTTGACCAGGATGAAGACGAGGACGATCGCGCCGAGCGCCATGACCTGGACCATGTCGGATCTGATCACGCCCAGGAGGTTCCCGAAGAGGATGTGATTGAGGTCCGTCTGGCTCGGCGTCACCGAGACGAGGACGGTCCCCAGCGCGAAGAGCGTCGTGAAGACGATGCCGATCGCGGCGTCCGGTTTGACCTCGCCGGAGCGGCGGATCGATCCGATCATCGCGACGGCGATCAGGGCGAAGGCGAGCGCACCCACGGCGAAGGGGAGGCCCAGCATGTAGGCGATGACGACGCCGGGCAGGACCGAGTGGGAGATCGCGTCGCCCATCAGGGACCACCCGATCAGCACCAGCCAGCAGCTGATGACCCCGCACACCAGCGCGGTGACCAGACCGACGACGAGCGCCCGCTGCATGAAGGTGTAGCTCCAGGGCTCCACCAGGACGGACTCCAGAACCGCGAGGAGGTCGTTCATCGGACGACCTCCTCGGCGCGGGCCGTATCGATCCCGAAGGCCAGCGCCAGGTTCTCCGGGCGCAGCACGGTCTGGACGTCGGCGTGGAGCAGCACGGTGCGGTTGAGGAGGATCGCCTCGGAGCAGATCCGGGGCAGGGTGTTGAGGTCGTGCTCGGCGATCAGCATCGTGACGCCCTGGTCGGACAAGTCGTGGAGGACCTCGATGATCGTCGCCTCCGAGTCGCGGTCCACCCCCGCGAAAGGCTCGTCGAGCAGGAGGACGCGCGCCTCCTGGGCCAGGGCGCGGGCGACGAAGACCCGCTTGCGCTGGCCGCCCGACAGGGCGCCGATCTGGCGATGGGCGAGGTCAGCCAGCCCGACGCGGTCGAGGGCGGCCTCCACGGCCTCGCGGTCGGCCGGGCGCGGCGTGCGCAAGAGGTTCTGGTAGCCGTAGCGCCCCGTCATCACGACGTCGGCGACGCTGAGAGGGAAGGCCGCGTCGACCTCGTCGCGCTGGGGGACGTAGCCGACGAGGGCGCGCGAGCGGGCCCGCTCGGCGGGCACGCCGAGGAAGCGGATCTCGCCGCGACTCGGGGCGACCACCCCCATCAGCGCCTTGAACAGGGTGGACTTGCCGGCCCCGTTCATCCCGACGAGGCCGCACAGGTCGCCGGGCTCCACGCGCAGCGTCACGTCCTCGAGGGCGACGACCTCCCGGTAGGAGACGGCGAGGTCGCGGACCTCGATCCCCGGCGGCTCCGGGGGCGGGCAGGCCGGCGCGGCCCCGGCCGCCGCCGTGTCCGGTGAGGGAGGCGCTGCGGCCCTGAGCGTGCGGGCGAGCGGTGTCACTGCGCGCCCTGCCCGGTCAGGCCGGAGGCGATCGCGTCGGCGTCGTGCTGGAGCAGGTCGAGGTAGCTCGGCACGGGGCCGTCGGCCTCGGACAGCGAGTCGACGTAGAGCAGATGGTCGGCGTCGGCGAGGAAGGCCGCTCCGGTCTCGTCGGCGACCTGCTGCATGGCCTTCGTGTTGACGGTCGACTCGCAGAAGACGGCGGGGACGCGATCGGCTGCGACCTTGTCGACGACGGAGGCGATCTGCTGGGGAGTGCCCTCGGTCTCGGAGTTGACGGGCCACAGGTAGACCTCATTGAGACCGACGTCGCGGGTGAGGTAGGAGAAGGCGCCCTCGCAGCTGACCAGGGTGCGCTCGTTGTCGGGGAGGGCCTCCAAGCGCGCCTCGAGGGAGTCGGCGACGGACTGGATCTTCTGCTTGTACGCGGTGGCGTTGGCCTGGTAGTCGGCGGCATGGTCCGGGTCGATCGAGGTGAAGGCCCTCGCGATGTTGTCGACGTAGATCTGCCCGTTGGCCGGGGACATCCAGGCGTGGGGGTTCGGTTTGCCGGAGTAGTCGCCCTCGGAGATGTCGATCGGGGCGATGCCCTCGCTGAGGTCGACGCGCGGGGCGTCGGAGTCGGCGACGAACTTCTCGAACCAGCGTTCCAGGCCGAGGCCGTTGTTGAGGATGAGGTCGGCGCCCTCGACCTTCGTGATGTCCGAGGGCGTCGGCTCGTAGTCGTGGATCTCGGCGCCGGGCTTCGTGATCGACTCGACGCGCAGGTGGTCGCCCGCGACGTTGGCGGCCATGTCCTGCAGGACGGTGAAGGTCGTGAGCACGAGGGGCGCGTCCTGGGAGCCCGCCGAGGCGTCTCCGCTCTGCGACCCTCCAGGTCCCGCAGAGCAGGCGCTCAAGCCGAGGGAGCTCGCGGCGGCGAGTGCGAGAAGGGCCCGGGGCCCTCTGGGGATGGTCATGGTCCGCTCCTGTCGATCTCTCGTGCCCACCGATTTATTGGTGATCAAACTTTAAGCTTCGGGTGTCCGAACTTAAGGTGAGACTAACATGCTCTCGTCCTCTCCGCACGTGCCGGGAGGCCGGCCCTCACGGGATCTCGACCGAGGCGAAGGCCTCGGCCGCGTCGGCCACCTCGTTGGTGTAGCGCGTCCCCGCGTTGTAGCGGGAGATCGCCGCCGCCCAGTCGGCCTCCTCGGACAGATCCACCTCTGAGGAGCACAGGTAGGCGGCAGCGCTGACCGCGGCGTCGTCGATGCTGTCGATGTCCGCCACCCCGTCGCCGTTGCCATCGCGGCCGAACAGGGCCCACGTCGCGGGCAGGAACTGCAGGGGGCCCACCGCCCGGTCCCAGATCCGGTCGCCGTCCAGGCGCCCGTCGTCGGTGTCGGGCACCGCCGCGACGCCCGCGCCGTCGAGCGCGACGCCCACGAGCCGGGGCCGCACGATCCCATCCGGCCCCAGATCGTCCCCGCCGTGGCCGGACTCGACCTGGCCGATCGCCGCCAGGGTGTTCCACCCGAGATGGCAGTCGGGGGTCCGCTCCTGCTGGACGAGGGCGGCTCCCGCGTAGGCCGCCAAGGCGCGGGCCGGGATGCCGGTGGCTCCCGCCATCGCGTCGACCCAGTCCTCATCTGCGGCCTCCGCCGCGCCCTGGCGCCGCCCGTCCGCCGAAGACCGCGGAGCGGCCGAGCGGGGAGCGGCGCCCGCGGGCCCGCCGGAGGCCGCCGTCGCTCCGCCGGCATCCCCCCGCCCCGTCACCGCGCAGATCCCCCCGATGAGGGCAATCGCGCCGGCCAGCACGAGGGCAACCGCCGCGAGGAACGCCGGCGGCACGGCGCGCCGGGGCCGGCCGCCGATCGCGTGAGACGACCGGCGACGGCCCCGGGCGTGCTCAGGCATTCGCCAGAGCGGCCAATTGCATGTTCCGCCGGCGGATGAGGACGGTCGTTCCCAGGGCGATGCCGCCCGCGAGCGCGACGGACCCGGCGCCGATCCCCGCATAAGCCCACGGTGAGCCCGCTCCGCCCCCGAGGGAACCGAACGCCCCGGCTCCGGACTGGGCCCCCGACTGCCCGTCCCCGCTCTGGGCCCCCTTCGCCTTGGCCTTGGCCTTCGCCTGGGCCGCGGCCTTGGCGGCGGCCTCCTCCTCGGCCTTCTCGGCCGCCTCCGCCTTGGCGACGTCATCGGCGGCGGCCGTCGCCGCCGTGGACGTGTCATCGCCGACGTCGCAGAAGACGTCCCCGATCGACACATCGCCCACTTGGAAGACGTAGGGCACCGTGACCGTCTTGATGGTCACGCCCGTCTGCGGATTGCGCGCCTCCGCGTAGGCCTTCAGGACGTAGACGCCCTTCTGGGTGAAGGTCCACTGGGCGTGCGTGTGCGCGGGGGTCTCCTCCCGGATCGTGTTCGGGAACTGGTAGCCGCCGTCTGTGAACAGCGACTTCAGATGGCCCATGCTGTCCTCGGAGTAGAGGAAGACGGATCCGGGGCCGGAGACCGAGGTGATGTGGATCGACACGTCAGTGAACGGCCCCGCCTTCACCCCGTTCGTGTCCCACCCCGGCCAGATCAGGGTGCTGTCCTGGGTCAGCGGAAGCACGTAGGCCTGCCCGCCGCCGCCCGGGTACCCGGAGGGCACGGACTGGAGGGCCGACTCTTTGACCTGCAGGAGGACCGTCTTCGGATCGCGCAGCACGTGGGATCCGGTGGCGTCCTCCTTGATCTGCATGACGATGCCGCCATCGGAGTAGGTGACGTTCCAGATGTCCATGTGGCCGTGGTCGAGGGTCACGCCGGGCTGGCACACGCGGCCGGCGGAACCGCCGCCACCGGTCCCGCCGCCTCCCTGGCCGCCGGAGCCGCCCCCGTTCTGGTTGCCGGAGCCACCGCCGCCGTTGCCGCCGCCACCTCCAGGGTTGTCCGCGCCGCCGCCGGGCGCGTCCGGCGGGACGTCGGGCACCGTCCCCGAGTCCCCGACGACGGCGAACTCGCTCCACCCCAGCAGCGTGCCCTCCGCATCGGTGAGGGCGAGCTTGTGCCACTTGCTGCTCGCCAACCCGTCGGGAAGGGCGACCGAGAACACCCGGTCCGCGACCTCGACGGAGCCCAATTGGCGGGTGATGCCGGTCGTGTCGCGCAGCCATGCGACATAGCCGCTGCCGTCGGGCGCGTCGACGTCCGCGTCCAGGGTGCCGATCACCGAGGATCCCGCTGTGATGTCCGTCCCCGCCATCGCGGCGGCGACCGTCATCCCGTCGCGCGAGAGGTCCGGCATCGTCCGGTCGGCGGGATCCGATGTCGAGGACGCGAATTCGTTCGAGTAGGTCGGCCGATAGACGGCCACGAACACGCTGTCCCCGTCGGGATCCTCCAGCGGGTCCGAGGTCGCGCCCCCATTCTTCAGCGGGAGGCTGGCCACCGCGGTCATGCCCTCGAGCGTGGCGGGATCCGCCGTGTCCCTGCTCCCGCGGTAGACCGTGACCGTGCCGGTGGTCGTGTAGGACAGGCCGTTGCTGTTCGGGACCTCGGATGTCACCAGGGCCTGGAGCGTGACATGCCCGCCGTCGGCGTCCGGGGTGGCGGCGAGATACGTCTGGGTCGCCTGCCTGAGGCCCTTCGCGTCCCCGGCGTAGAAGACGTAGGTCGACTGCGTCGTCTGGGCCTTCCCGTTGATCGACGCCGTCATCTGGAAGGTGAGCTCGTAGCGCCCCGCCTCGCTGAACACCCAGTTGGCATGCGCGTGGGTGTTGGCGGGGATGTCGTGGTACGAGTAGTCCTCGTCTGTGCTGGAGAACCACCTGGTCGGCGCGCCCCCGAAGTTCCCGTTGAGGAACACCTCGACCGAGCCGGGCCCCTTGACGCCGGCCAGCGTGTAGCGCACCTGGCCGCCATCGCCCAGCGCCTGGATGAGGGCCGGATCCTGGGTGGAGAACCCGGGCCAGATGATCTCCTTGTCGTCCCACGTCTGGGGCGCCCAGTAGACCTGCTGCCCCGGCGCGCCCAGCCACGAGGGCGTGCCCGCCGGCAGCGTGGTCAGCGAGGCCGGCTCGATGTTGAACACGATCTGGTCGGGGTCGAGCCGTTTGCCCTCGGCGCCGTCGACATCCGCCTTGGTGGCCGCGACGAGCGCGCCGTCGTCGACGTAGGCCGAGATGGCGTCCGTGTGCACCTTGGAGAGCACCCGCCGCTCCGAAGTCGCGAAGGGCGTGACGGCGCCCAGAGCGGACAGGGCCGAGGTCGTGCCGCGGCTCTCCTGGCCCGCCGGCCCGGAGGCTGTCTCGGATGCGGGATCCTCCGCCGCGCCCGCGCCGGTCGGCTCGCCAGGCTGCCCCGTGTCTTCGGTGTTCTCAGCCTCCCCAACCCGGAGGGTCAGGTCGTTCGCGGCGCCGCCGCCCGACTGGGCGACATCGCCCGGCCCGTCGGCGTCGCCCGCCGCTGCGACCTTGAGGACATAGGTGCCGGCCTCCGCGAAGGTCCACACGCTCACCTCGGGGGGGTCTCCCCCCGGGACGCTCCATGTGGCCCGTCCCCCGGCCTCGTCGAGACCCGGTTCGACGTCCTCACCGGTGGCGGTCGAGACGGTCGGAAGGCCGTCCTCTCCCCGGTCGCGCGCGAGATCCTCGACCGTCCCGGCCAGCGGGACGAGGGCGGAGTCCTCGGAGGACCCGGGCGCCTCCGCGCCGTCGGCAGAGGCCTTCATCTGAAGGCGCAGTTCGGTGGTGTCGGAGGTGAGGACGACCTCGTCGAGGCCTTTCTCGGTTCCGTCCTCCAGGACGACCCGGGAGGCCTGCGGATCCGCCAGATCGGCCACGACCACCGCCTGGGCGGCGGGGACCTCCGTGTGCACGGAGGGATCTGAGGAGGTGTCCTGGGCACCAGCCGCGATCGTGGGCAGGACCAGGCCGTTGACGAGGACGGCCGCCGCGCCCGCGCCGAGCAGCGCGCAGCGGCGCCAGCGTGAGAGCGGGCCGTGGCGGGACGCGGTGCGCCGTGAGAATCGTCTGCTCATGAGACTGTGCCGGGGACCCGTGCGAGACCGGTCCCCTCTCCTTCCAAGGACTTCCGGGACGGGGTGGCATCGGACGGCGAGCGCCGGGCGCGCAGGCGGCGGGCGACCATTCCGTGGCGCGGGGCGAGAACCCATGCCAAGAGGAACAGGATCGTCGCGACCAGCACGATGGTGCCGCCCACCGGCAAGTTGAGCGCCCACGAGACATAGAGCCCGGAGAGCGCGGAGAAGGCCCCGATGAGGGGCGCCATCGCCATCATGGGCCCGAGTCGGTCCGTGAGGAGCCGGGCGGTGGCCGCCGGCGTGACCAGCAGCGCGAGGACCAGGATGTTGCCGATGGTCTGCACGGAGATCACGACCGCGATGGTGACCAGCACGTAGAGCACGACGTCGAGCAGGAAGACGGGCAGCCCCGCGGCCCGGGCCATCTCCCGGTCCAGGCTGACCGCGACGAATTGGCGGTGGAACGCCAGCGCGCCCAGGAGCACCAGGGCGCCGGTGACGGCGGCGATCACGAGGTCGGAGTCCGGGATGCCGGTGATCGAGCCGAACAGGAAGCCTTGCAGCGATCCCGCATAGGCCGGGGAGAAGGACATGATGACGATGCCCAGGGCGAAGGCCGCCACCATGAGGACGCCGATGATGGAGTCCTCCTTGAGGCGCCGGTTCTGGGAGAAGACCGCCACCAGGACCGAGACCGCGACGCCCGCCACAACGCCGCCGAGGACCAGCGATCCCTGCAGGACGAAGGCGACCGCCAGCCCGGGGAACACGGCGTGGGTCACGGCGTCGCCGATGAAGGCCATGCCGCGCAGGACGACGTAGCAGCCGATGACACCGCACACCGCCGAGGACATCACGGAGATCAGCAGCGCCTTGAGCAGGAACTGCAGATCCGGGTTGAGCACGTCGCGGATGAAGTCGAGGGGGCTCATCGGATCGCCCCCACCGCCATGAGGAGGGGGTTGGAGTCGGTCACGTCGAAGGTCTCCTTCCACAGGCGCCCCTCGGTCACGTCCGAGGGAGGGCCGTCGGCGATGATCCGGCGGTTGATGAGGATCAGACGCGCGCACTGGTGCACGGCGGCGACGATGTCGTGCGTCGTCATGACAATCGCCGTCCCCTGGGCGGACAACGTCGTGAACAGGTCGGTGAGCAGTTCCTGGGTCGGCATGTCGAGGCCCGTGAAGGGCTCGTCGAGCAGGAGGACCCGGGGGCGCAGGGCCAGCGCCCGCGCGACAAGCACCCGTTGCCGCTGGCCCCCGGAGAGCTCGCCGACGGGCCGCCGGCGCAGGTCGGACATGCCGACCAGCGACAGAGCGTCGGCCACCGCGGCGTAGTCCTCCACGCGGGCGCGCCGCAGCCACCCGATCCGGGACACGCGCCCCGTCAGCACGGCGTCCTCGACGGAGATGGGGAAGTCCCACATGAACTCATGGCGCTGGGGCACGTATCCGATGCTCCCGCTGCCCCTGCGGGCACGGCGCCCGTCGACGAGGATCGATCCGCCCTCGGCCGGCACCAGGGAGAGGATGGCGCGCATCAGCGTCGTCTTCCCCGCGCCATTGGGTCCGATGATCCCGATGAACTCGCCGGGGCCGACCTGGAAGCGGATGCCGGTGAGGACCCGTCTGCCGCCCAACGCGACGGCGAGGTCGTGGACCTCGATCAGGGTCGTGCCCCTCTCTTCCGGGTTGTCCTCGGGGATGCCGGGCGCCGGGTCGCCCGCGAGGCCGTCCTCGGTGGGGAGGACCGCAGGCCAGGTGACTGCCTCACTCATCGGAGATCCCCCTGCCCGAGGTCCCGTCCCTGTGCTTCTGCTCGGCCTGCTCGTCCGCGGCACGGCGGGCCTCCCAGACACGCTGGCGCGCCCGGCGCCCCGACACCACGAAGGCGATTGCCGCGATGAGAAGCGCGGCCGCGACGATGCCGGCGCCCGCGAGGACGACGGGCATGGCCGACGACGACCCGGATCCGCCCGCCGCCGCGCCCGAGAGCGGGGCGCCCTGATCGGAGGCGGGAGCGCCGCCCGAGGGCTCCGACTGCGCGCCCGATGCCGCCTCCGTCTGCGGCTCGCCTTCCCACTGGGCGGCGAACGCGGCGTCCGTGTCCGCATCGGAGCCCACGGCGATCCTCAGCGTGTCCTCCGTGGAGATCTCGTCCCCGGCGAGCGTCGTCGCCGAGATCCGGAACCGCATCAGGTACAGCCCCTCCTCGGTGAACGCCCAGTTCGCGTGCGTGTGGGTATTGACCTCGATCCACGAGTCCTGCGGGAAGGCGTTCTGCGAACTCCAGATGACCTCCGGAGCGCCGAAGTTGCCGGACTGCAGGTACACCGTCGCGTCGCCCGGCCCCTCGATGCCGAGCAGCGAGAAGGTCACGCCGCCGCTGACCGTCTGCATGAGCTGGGGCTCCTGAGTGTTCCACCCCAGCCACGCCACACCGGCCTGCTGGGTCTGCGGGATCATCCAGATCGATGATCCGGGCTCCGCCCCGATGAAGGAATAGGTGTCGTCGTCGGGCATCGTCATCATGCCCTCGTCCTTCACCTTGACCACCACGTCGCTCAGACGCCGCCACACCGAGGTCTCCCCCGTGTCGTCGTGCGCCTCCAGGATGAACTCGCCCGTGCCCAGGGTCGGGCCGATGTCGATGTGCCCCTCGTCGAGGACCGTCTGGCCCTCGCCCTGAGCCTGGTTCGGGTCGATGGTCTGGGTGAGGTCGTCGTCGGCCCGCGCCACCGGCGTGACGAGGGCGGCCGCGAGCAGGCATGCCGCCAGGCCCGCGATCGCCGTGGGACGGCTCACCCGGTGATGGACGGACGTCAGTGCGCTCATTGATCAGTGTCCTTGCTGGTTGTCAGACAGTCCTGGATGGAGTGGGCGTTGAACCGCATCATGTCGATGTACGTCCGGACGTCGCGGTCGAAGGAGTCTCCGTAGATCGTGCAGACCCGGACCCCCTGCTCGCGGGCGATCTCCACCAGGGTCGAGGAGCGGGCGCGCAGCTCGGGCTCGAGGAACACGGCGCGCACGTCGAGGTTGCGGATCGTCTCCGTGAGCCGTTTGCGCTCCGCGAGGCTCGGCTCGGTGGCGGGGTTCGGCGTGACGAACCCGGCGATGTCGAGGTCGTAGGCCTTGCCCAGGTACGCGAAGGCGTCATGCGTCGTCACCAGGTGGCGTCTCTCGGCCGGGATCTGGGCGATGGTCTCGCGCACCTCGGTGTCGAGCGCATCGAGGTGCGCGAGGTAGCTCGCGGCGTTCTCCGTGTACTCGGCGGCGCCGGCGGGGTCGGCCTCGATGAACTGGTCGCGCATGATCTTGACGTAGGCCTCCGCGTTCGCGACGTTCTGCCACAGGTGCGGGTCGATCTCGCCGTGCACGTGCTTGCCGAGGACCGCCTGGGGGAGCTGGTAGACCTTCGACCCGCTCTCGCCGAGGAACCGGTACTGGGGGCCGGACGGCAGCTCATGGAGGGCCTTCGTGGGCACCTCGATGACCGTGGACTCCGTCGGCGTGTGGTCCTGCTCGGCCTCGCCGTCGTGCGTATGGTCCGCCAGGATCGAGAACCCGCCGGCATCCACGTCCACCGAGATGTCGGCGTGCCCCTCGCCAAGGATCGTGTCTCCCTCCTCCGCCACGGTCGCCGGATCGACGCCGACGGCGAAGGTGACGACGGCGGATCCGAGGTCGACCGTCTGCTCCTCTTGGGAGGGCTTCGCGCGGGCCTGCAGGTGCAGGCGGTAGACGCCCGGTTCCGTGAAGGCCCAGCTCAGATGCGTGTGCGCCGCCGTCGGCAGGGAGACCGTGTCGTCACGGTACCCGCTGGCGGCGTCGAATCCGTCCCCGGAGTCGAAGTAGACGTCGGTCTGCCCCAGGCTCTCGGTCAGGTAAGCCACGAGCCGGCCCGGCCCTTCCATCCCGGTCGCCGAGAGGAGAACCTCCGAGGAGCGGTCCATCCCGATGTCCTGGCCGCTGCCCTCGACGCGCAGGCCGAGCCAGATCGTGTCCAGGGAGACGTCCTCGACCAGGGGGATGACATCGGCGGCGTACTTCACCGAGGCCTCCGCCAGCGAGATGTTAGGCACGCCCTCGCGGACGTTCGCGTCGAGGGTCTTGACGATGTCCTGCTCCTCGAGCATGAGGTAGTTCGAGAAGGCGACGTCCGCGTAGACGATGTCGCGGACGTTGTGGGGCGTCGGCTCGTAGCTGTGGGGATCCGCCCCGTCGGGGACGATCGAGGCCACGTCCACCCGATCACCGCCGACGTTGCGCGCGAGGTCGGCGAGGATACCGGTGGTGGTGACGACCTGGAGCCTGTCCGAGTCCGGCGACAGGGCGACGGTGCCCGCCCCACCGGTAGCGGTGCCCGCACATCCGGCCAGGAGGGTCACGAGGGCGACGCCCGTCAGGACCGCCGACCGGCGCCTGCGGAATCGTCGTTGCGATGGGAAGAGCACAGTGTCCGCGATGCCTCTCAGATCTGGTGTCCGATGATGATGTGGCCGATGGCGGTCGGCCCGGCGACGATCCCCCGAGGGGAAGGACTCCGGACAGCCCCTGGGAGCGTCCGGGCGTCCCGTGGCGGCGTCGTGACTGGGGGATGCCCGGTCACGACGCCGCTCTCCGGTGGTACGGATCCGCTGTCAACCGCGGCGACGTCGGGACCTGGCGGCCAGAGCCGTCGCGGCTCCGCTCAGGGCCAGCAGCGCCGCAGCCGCGAGGGCCGCCTCCGTGCCGGCGCCCGTGTCCGCCAGTCCGTCCTTCTTCTGATCCTGCTTCGCGCCGTCCTTCGTGTCCGAACCGGACGGGGTCGACGAGGGCGCGTCCGACGGATCCGGCGAAGGCTCCTCGTCCGCCGCCGTCACCTCAAGGGGCGCCCACCCGATCAGCGCGCCGCCGTCCGCGTCCTGAACTGAGATCTTGTGCCCGGCCACCTCGGTGTCCGCGGGGATCGTGACAGAGACAGCGCCAGCGGCATTGACGGTTGTGCTCTCGGCCAGCAGCACGGGGTCGGAGTGCAGCCACACGGTGACCGCCTGGCCGGCGTACGCGGCACCCACATCAAGTGTGATCGTGCTGCCCTGCTCGGCCGTAGCGGGCGCGGTGACGCCACCGCGGGTGGCGTCGGTGAGCTCGGACTCGGCCGGAGCCTCGGGCTCGTCGGGTTCCGCGCCCTCCACCTCGAGGGTCACGGGCTCCGAGGTCGCCACGAGCTCGTCCCCCGAGAGCACGCTCACCCGCACCTGCGCGCCGTCAAGCCCTTGCCCGGCGATCAGCGCATAGGAGGCGCCGCTCTGACCCTCGACCGCCTCGAAATCGGACTGGCCCGCCCGCTTGACCTCCCACCGGTAGGCCGCGCCCTCCGGCAGATTCTCACCCGCCGCCGACAGGGTGACCGTCTCGCCCGCCTGGACGGCACCGTCGGGCGCGCCTTGGATGGCCACCGTGGCCGCAGGTTCCTCATGGTCCTCCACCGCGACGGTCACCGGGTCGGAGGCGACATAGACCGTCCCGTCGTCCTTCACCAGGGCAGCGCGAACAGTTGCTCCGTCCTTGACGGCGGTCCCGGCCTCCAGGGTCACGGACGACGAGTCGGCGCCCTCGACCTGAACCTCGGACTCGCCCGGGTTCGTCACGTACCACGCCCAGGTGTCGACCACGGAGGCGGGGCTGACGGACGCGCTGAGGGACACGTCATCACCAGGGTGGTAGTGATCGGCTAGGCCGGAGACGGCCGCCTTCTGCAGCGGCGCCGCCCCGTGGTCGTCGACCTCGAGGGTCACGGGCTCCGAGGTCGCGACGGCCTCGTTCCCCGAGAGCACGCTCACCCGCACCTGCGCAGCGTTCAAAGCCTGCTCGGCCGTCAGCGTGTACGACGAGCCGCTCTGACCCTCGACCGCCTCGAAATCGGACTGGTCCGCCCGCTTGACCTCCCACCGGTAAGCCGCGCCCTCCGGCAGGTTCTCACCCGCCGCCGTGAACTCGATGGGCGAGCCCGAGTGGGCGTGCCCCTCCGGCGCCCCCGTCACCGCGACCTTGGCGAAGGTCCCGACCTCGAAGGTGTAGGTCGCCGTCTGGCTCGTCGCCGTCCTCGCCGGCTCCTCCGCGTTCCACACCGTGGAGCTGACGGTCAGCGAGTACCTGCCCGGCTCGGTGAACACCCAGTTCGTGTGGACATGCGCCAGTCCGTCCTGGTGGATCGTCCCGGGCAGCTGGTAGCCGCCGTCCGTCAGGAGAGACTTCAGCGCGCCGAAGCCGGACTGGGAGAAGATGTAGACGTCGCCGGGGCCCTGCACGTCGGAGATCGTGATGTCGGCGCGTCCGGCGTTGAGGTCGGTGACCCCCACGGCGGCGCCCGCGTGCATCGTGTCCCACCCGGGCCAGATGAGGTCCGGATTCTGAGTGAGGGGGAGCAGGTAGCCTCCGGGCGCCCCCGGATACCCGTCGGGGATCGCCGTGTGGGCGCTCTCCTTCACCTTGAGCGTCACGGACTCGGGCGTGTGGAGCACCCCGGATCCTGTGACGTCCTCCTTGAGGGCCAGCTGGATCTGCCCGTCACCGGTCGCCACCGGGTTGAAGGCGTCGATGTGCCCCGTCTCCAGGGTGATCGGATCCGACTTGATGACGCTCGGATCGGTGTAGGCCGGGTCGGCTGCGAGCGCCGCGGGCTGCACCGCGAGCAGACCCGAGGCGAGGACGAGGGCGCTCAGCAGCGCCTGGGCGCGTGGTCGCGTGGATGTGGTCATGGCATGTTCCTGTCCAGGTGCGTGCGCACCGAATCGGGATGGTTCTTCTTCTGTTTTGTCGGGATTTCTTGTTGTGGGACCGCGTCCCCTCCCCGGGCCCTGGGACCGGGTCGTCTCGCGTCGGCGGGGTCACTCGTCTCCGGGGAACCATTCGTCGAGGCCGTCGTCGGCCCCCACCCAGGCCAGAGCGCCCGCCATCTCGGCGTCCGTCATGAGCATCCGGGCGAACACCGTTCGGATGCGGTCGCGCACATCGGGGTCGGCGGTGCCCGTGACGATGAGGTGCGTGGCGGGCTCGCCGTCCCACCGGCCGGCTGTCCCCACCGATGCCGTGTCGCCGTTGACCTCCCAGGTGCACACGGTGTCGGGCCGGGTGGGCAGCCAGAAGCAGCCGCGCGCCAGCGTCCCGTCCGCGGCGAGCTCCGTCACCCGTTCCGCGAGCCGCCCCGGGTGGAAGGGCCGGTCGGAACGCAGGTCCAGGGTCCACACGCCATGGGCGGTGGGGCCGCCCCAGGCGGCCGTCGAGGCGGGGTGGACCCGGCGCACCGCCGCCTCCGGGTCATGCCGGAGCCCGCCCGCCGAGCCGAAGAGCACATCACCGGTGAGCTCGTCCAGATGGTCGACGCGCAGCGTGTCGAGGGGGCGCAGATGCTCCACCAGATCCGAGCCGAGAGGGTCGTCTCCCAGCGCGAGCAGCACGTCGGCGTAGCCCAGGGAGACCATGAGCACCTCTCCCGTGCACCGCGTGTCGTCCTCGGCGAGTTCCAATCCTCGCTCCGCCAGGGGGGTGTGCCGGAGGAGGTCCCCGGCCGCGGCGTCGACGGAGACGGCGTGCACGCTGGTGGTGACCGCGCATCCGGCCAGCGGTCCGCCCGGCTGCGTGAGATCGACCAGCGCGGGGACCACGGCGATCGGCTCCAGGGCGACGGGGAGCGCGAGCACCATCCGTTCGCGGCCCTCCGCTCGCATCAGCGCGAGCGCCGGGACCACGGCCTCGCGCACCGAGCACGTCAGACAGGGGTGCGCCAGCGGGACCTCCTCGCGCGGCGGCGTGCCCGCGTCAGACCAGCGGCGCAGGATGACGCCGTCCTCTGTGAGGTCGACGGCGAGCACGTCGGACTCGTCGCTCACCCCCAGGCAGACGACGTCGCGCAACATCGGATCGACGGTGGACAGGACGCTGACGAGCATCGAGTGTGACCTCTCGAACTGGATTGACGGTGTACATGAGATTGATTATCAGTACCATAGGATATGTCACGGCCGTCCCACAACTACGAGGTCACGCGATGAGCAATCACTGCCAGGTGACGGGCGCCAGCCCGTCCTTCGGCAACAACGTCTCCCACTCGCACCGGCGAACGCGCCGGCGATGGGACGTCAATGTGCAGAAGAAGCGCTACTGGGTCCCCTCCCTGGGCCGGACGGTGACGCTCACCGTCAGCCCCCGCGGGATCCGCACGATCGACAAGCACGGGATCGACGCGGTCATCGCGGACATGCGTGCTCGAGGGGAGAGATTCTGAGATGGCAGCACGTTCCACCGCCTCGCGCCTGGTGATCACGCTGGAGTCCACGGCGGGCACCGGATACCGCTACGTCACCCGCAAGAACAGGCGCAACACGCCCGACCGGCTGCGCCTGCGCAAGTACGACCCCGTGGCCCGCCGCCACGTCGAGTTCGTGGAGGTGCGCTGATGGCCAAGACGTCCAAGATCGCGCGCAACGCCCAGCGGGCGGCGGTCGTCGAGAGGTACGCGGCGCGCCGCGCCGCCCTCAAACGCGCCTCGGTGAACCCCCACCTCCCGGCCGAGGAGAGGGAGGCCGCCATGCGGGATCTCCATGCGCTCCCCCGGGACGCCTCGCCGACCAGGCTGCGCAACCGGGGGGCCTCCGACGGGCGGCCCCGCGGGTACCTCCGCCAGTTCGGGCTCTCCCGCGTCCAATTCCGCCAACTCGCCCTGCGAGGCGACCTGCCCGGCGTCACCAAATCCTCATGGTGATCGGGCCGGTGTGACCGCCCGCCCCGCGCGCCGCGCCGCCCCTGACCCGGCCCCTGATCACCGCGACCCTCCAAGGAGAGCACCTATGAAACCCGGTATCCATCCCGATTACCATCCCGTCGTCTTCCGCGACCGCGCCGCGGGATTCTCGTTCCTCACCCGGTCCACGAAGCACTCGGACACGAGCATCGAGTGGGAGGACGGCAACACCTACCCCGTCGTCGACGTCGAGGTCTCCTCGGCCTCCCACCCCTTCTGGACCGGGCGTTCGCGCCTGGTCGACACCGCCGGGCGCGTCGAGAAGTTCTATGCGCGCTATGGGCGTCCCCGCCAGGCGGGTGCCGACGCCGACCCCGCAGGGGAGGCGCGCTCATGAAGGTCCGCGCGTCGATCCGGTCCCTGGCCCGCCAGCCCGGATCCGTGGTGGTCCGCCGCCGCGGGCACCTTTACGTCATCAACAAGAAGAACCCGCGCCTGAAGGCCCGTCAGGGCTGAGGCCGCGACGCCGAAGCGGAGAAGAGGGCTCGGACCCAGCCAAAAGGCTGGGTCCGAGCCCTCTTCGCGAGTCCGCACGCCGGCTCAGGCGATGCCGGTGGCCGTGGTGGACGCCGCGCCCGCCCGGGCGTACGCGCGCCGCTCCCTGCGGCCCCACGCGTCGGCGGCCTTCGAGATCGCCAGGTTGATGAGGACGTACAGGATCGTGACCAACAGGTAGGTCTGGACCAGATGGCCGGTGGAGGACACCAGGACCTTCGCGGAGAATTGGAGTTCCGAATAGGACACCACGTAGCCCAGGGTCGTGTCCTTGAGCAGGACGACGACCTGGGCCAGCAGCCCCGGCAGAACCAGCCTGGTCGCCTGCGGCAGGACCACCAGCCGCATGGCCTGCCCGTGGGTCATGCCCACGGCATAGGCCGCCTCGGTCTGGCCGGCGGGCAGGGCGAGGATCCCCGCCCGGAAGACCTCGGCGAGCGTCGCGCCCGAGCACAACCCGATCGGGATGACGAGCTGCCAGAACAACGCCGGATTGATCCCGTAGCGCGGCAGAGCGAAGAAGAAGATGTAGACGAGCAGCAGCAGCGGCATCGCGCGGAAGAACTCGATGACGGCGACGCAGAGCCACCGCACCGGCCGTCTCTCGGAGAGCCTCCCCAGCGCCAGGACGACCCCCAACGGCAGCGCGATCGCAGCCGCTCCGACGGCGCCCCGCAGGGTGCCCAAGAACCCCGCGATGAGATAGCGCCAGGTCGGCCACGCCGTGAACTCGTGCCACCGGTCGGCGGCCAGTTGGCCGTTCTCCCCGAAGACGTGCACGACCCATACCGCCAGCGCGGTCAGGGCGACGACCGAGACCGCCGTCGCCAGGCGGATGAGCCGGAGCGTGCGGGGCCCCGGCTCGTCGAACAACGGGGTGGAGGCCCCCGCTCCCCGGGGCGCCCGGATGGTCCCGACGGGCGTCGCGGCGCTCATCGCAAGATCCTCAGTCTCTTCTCGAGCCGCGCCCCGACGCCCTCGGCCGTCAGGGCGATGACCAGGTACAGGACGGCGGCGACCAGGAACGTCGTGAGCCCCAGCGCCTCGCGGTTGTTGATCGAGGAGACGGTGGCGGTCAGGTCGCGCACCCCGATGACCCCCGCGAGGGACGAGCTGATGAGGATCCCGATGAAGACCGTCACCAGAGGCTGGACCATCGAGCGGAACGCCTGGGGCAGCACCACGGTGCGCAGCAGGCCCGAGAAGGTGAAGCCGAGCGAGCGGGCCGCCTCGATCTGGCCGGCGGGGACGGCGTTGACGCCCCCGCGCACCGCCTCGCACAGGAACGCCCCGCCCACGCACGTCATCGCGACGATCACCGACGTGGTCAGGTCCATCATCACGCCGATCTCCGGCAGAGCGAACGCGACCAGGATCAGCAGGCTCATGACGGGCACATTGCGGAAGACCTCGACGAAGACGGCCCCCAAGGCCCGAAGCGGCGTCACCGGGCAGATGCGGAGGACGGCGACGAGCGTTCCGACGACGACCGCCCCGGCGAAGGCGCACACCGTCAGCTGGAGCGTCACCCCCAGGCCGTCCAGGAACTCCCCCCGGTAGTCCCACAGGACCATCAGCTCTGGGCGTCCTCGGAGACGCCGATCTCCGGAGGCGTCGGCGCGGTCTCGACTCCGGTCTTCGCCTGGATCGTCGCCTTCCACAGGTCCAGCCACGTGCCGTCCTGCTCGATCTCCGTGAGGAAGTCGTTGACGAACTCTGTGGCGTCGGAGCCCTTCGGGAGCCCGATGCCGTAGAGGTCCTCGGACCCGAAGCTGTCTCCGACGACCTTGACGTCGTCATTCGACGTGACGGCGTTGAGCAACAGGGATTGGTCGATGACGTAGGCGTCGGCGCGACCCTGCTGGACCGCCTGGACGCACTGGGCGTGGTCGGGCAGGGCGAGGACCGTGGCGTCGGGGGCGAACGTCGCGAGGGTGGTCTCGCCGGTGGACCCCGCCTGGGTGGCGACGGTCCGCCCGGCGAGGTCGTCCACGCCGGCGATGTCCGTGTTGTCCTTCTTCACCAGGATGCCGGCTGCCGACGAGTAGTACGGTCCCGCGAAATCGATGCGCGCCAGCCGCTCCGGCGTGATCGAGTAGGTGGCGGCGACCAGGTCGACCTGGCCGTTGACCAGGAGCTCCTCACGGGTGTCCACGGAGACCTGGGTGAGGTCGGTCCGGGTGGCGTCGCCGAGGATGTAGCGGGCCAGCAGCTGCGTGATGCCGGCGTCGAAGCCGGTGACCACGCCGGTCGTGGGATCGAGGTTGGAGAACAGCGTCGAGGTCTCCGTCCCGCCCACGCGCAGCGTCCCGGACTCCTTGACGGCGCTGGCCCATTCGTTGGCGGCGACCGTCGCCGCGTCCGCCACCGGCCCGCCGTTGACCACCGCGTCATAGGTCGCGTCTCCGGAGGAGAGGCCTCCGCCGCCCGTCCCCGACTCGCCCGAGGCTCCTCCGGCATCGCTCGAACCGCAGGCGCCCAGGCCGAGGATGGCCGCTGCCGCCATCGCGACGACCGTCATGGGGCGTCGGGAGGCGCGTCCGCGCCGGGGACGAGTGCCGGATCTCAGCATGTTCATCGGTTTCCTCTTCTCTTGGTGATGGATTGACAAAGAACGTACTCCGCATATGGCGCGCCGCGCACGTCTGATGGGGAAATGGTCACACGAGGACGGGGCGCGCGCGCCCGGCGCCAGGCATGTCGATCGCTCCCTCCCGCCCCTCGCGCAGTAGCCCCAGGAGGGCCCGAAGGCCCGCCGGATCCGCCGCGGGGTCCTCGGGATGCCACTGCACGCCGAGGACCGGCGCGGCGGGGTGCTCGACCCCTTCGACGGTGCCGTCCGGGGCCGTGGCCGAGACCACGAGATGAGGCCCCGGATCCGCGACAGCCTGGTGGTGCGCCGAGTGGACGCGCAGGCGCAGGCGCCCACCGGGATCAGGCCAGCCGGCGCCGCCCTCGCGCCGGGGAATCCCCCGGGCCAGCATCGAGGAGGCCTCGACGAGGACGTCGTGGCGGGCCAGCCGGTGGTCGTCCAGGAAGGTCGCGGATCGGTGTCCGGGAACGTCCACGTCCTCCACGAGACTCCCACCCAGGGCGACCGCGAGGATCTGGAGGCCCCGGCACACCCCGAGCAGCGGGACGCCGTCGGCGACCGCGAACCTCGCGAGCGCGATCTGCGCCAGGTCCGCACGGCGCCAGTGAGGCCCCTCGCCCGGATAGCCGGGAGCCGCGCCGTAGAGGTCTGGGCTGATGTCCTCGCCGCCCATGAGGATGATCGCGTCCGCGTCTCGAGCGCGATCCAGGGTGCGGGCGGGACCGTCGTCCTCGGCGAAGGCCCAGGTCACGTCCCACGAGCCCGAGGCCGACTGGACGAGGCTGTTCGACAGCATCGTCACCGCGTCGTGGAAGCGCCGGGCGCCGGGCCTGCGCGACACGACGTTCGACACGAACAGCCGGGGGCGGCGGTCGGGCGGACGAGCGTTCACCCCGCCACCGTCGCACCGCGCGGATGCGCACGCCACCCCCATCCCAGCACCCGGGCGCCCGTGAACTGGCCGGCGCCCGGATCCGGGAACCCTCCCAGGCCGGGGCGCGGGAGCCGATCCCGATCCGCCCCGCTCAGGCCCGCCCTCCGCGGCGGAACACGTTCCACGACCGGCGGTCGCGCGGAGCCTCCTCCGGATGGTCGAGCAGCCCGCGCGAGATCGCCGACGCGAACGGCGGCCACAACGGCACACGCGCCATGAGCAGCGTCTGGATGCTGTGGTAGACGTCCATGGGGTTGTTGACCGCGGGCTCCAGCGGCTCGTTATGCACATCGAGGACGCGGCGCCACTGGCCCGGGCGGACGATGATGTGGTCGTTGATGAAGTCGAGCCACGAACGGTAGCAGTGCTCGTAGTGCTCGACCTCGCCGGGCTGCGCGCCGTCGTCGAGGGCGGCGCGGCGCAGAGCGACGGCGGCGCACACGCCCTCGCAAGCCACCCATTGCAGGTGGCGGGCGTCCACGGGACGCCCCTCCTGGTCGACCGTGAGGACGAATCCCGGCTCGCCGTCGGTGCGGCGCCAGCCGTCCGCGCGGGCGCGCTCGAACAGCTCCTGCGCCATCTCCATCAGGTAGTCCGGCTGGGGGCGGCCCATCGAGCGCAGGCCGGCACGGATCTGCAGGGCCAGGCGCGCCCACGCCATCGAGTGGCCGATGACGGAGCCGTCGTAGGCGGGCCGCCGATCCGTGCGCACCACCGGGGCGTCGAGACGCTCCAGATCCGCTCCGAAGTACTCAGGCAGGCGCCAGGCGCTCTCCCGGGCGCGGTCGGCGACGAAGCGCGTCATCGCCTCGGCGCGTTCGACCCACACGGGATCCGTCGTGGCCTCGGCCGCCGACAGGTAGGCCTCCGCGGTGTGGAGGAGGGTGTCCATCGACCGCTGGGGCACGGGCAGCGAGTAGTCCTCCGACCACGCGTCGACGACCAGGCCCGAATCGTCGAGCCAATGCCTCTCCTGGTCGTGCAGGGCCGCCGCCAGCAGTTCGAACGCGCCCGGCCGGTCCGCGATGGTCGCCGCGGAGGCCGCGAAGACGAGAAAGGCGTGGTGGAACTGCGACTTCCACCTCCCGGTGGCGTCCCACGGCACGGCCGCCCCCTCGGCGTCGAGCTCCGGGCGGATCGAGGAGAACCATCCCCCGTTGACCGGATCGGGGAAGCACCCGGCCAGCGACCGCACCCCGTGGTCCGCCAGGCGCCGGCACCCCGGGATGCCCATGAGGACCCCCAGGGAGAACACGTAGGTCATCCGCGCCGTGACCGCCAGATCGATCGGCCGGTCCGGATCGGCCCCTCCCTCCGGCAGCAGGTGGGCGAAGCCCGTGGGCACGCTCGCCCCCCGGGCCTCATCCAGGAGGGCCCTCATCTGGGCCGACAGCCATCTGTCGTGCTCCACCGAACCGAACCATCCCATGGCGACCTCCTCGTCGACTCCCATCGGCTCCCACATTACCTGGCGCCCCGCGCCGCGGGCGCAGGAGCGGGCCGGCGCCGCCCTCGCCGGACGGGACGCCCCGCCAGCGGCGCCCAGCAGGGGGCGACGGGGTGGGGTCCGCGGGCCGGAAGGGGCGTGGGACAAGCGGACGGGCGCGTGCCAGACTGGAGGCATGCACGAACGCGCCGGCACGGTTGCCCTCCCCGAGGATCTCATCGACGTCCAGGACGTCGTCTCCACGTACTACGACCGCGAGCCCGACCCGTCGGATCCCAGCCAGAGAGTCGTGTTCGGGACATCCGGACACCGGGGTTCCTCCCTCGACGGCGCGTTCAACGAGGCCCACATCGTCGCCATCACCCAGGCGATCGTCGAGTACCGCGCGGGACAGGGCATCGACGGCCCCCTCTACATCGGGCGGGACACCCATGCCCTGTCCCAGCCCGCCTGGCGCACGGCGCTGGAGGTGCTGGCCGCCGCCGGCATCGACGTCATGGTCGATGCGCGCGAGTCCTACACGCCCACCCCCGCGGTGTCGCTGGCGATCCTGGGGGCCAACGGCGCGCCGGACGCGCTGCGCACCACAGGACCGGGGCTGGCCGACGGGATCGTCGTCACGCCCTCGCACAACCCGCCGCGCGACGGCGGTTTCAAGTACAACCCGCCACACGGGGGCCCCGCCGACTCCGACGCCACCGGGTGGATCGCGGCTCGGGCGAACGCGATCCTGGCCGACGGCTGGCGCTCAGTCCCCCGGGCCCTCGGATCGGACCTCCTGGAGCATCCGCGGGTCCACCGCTTCGACTATCTGAGGAACTACGTCGACCAGCTCGACACGATCATCGACGTCGACGCGATCCGCTCAGCGGGCATCCGGATCGGCGCCGACCCGCTGGGCGGGGCCTCCGTCGATTACTGGGCCGCGATCGCCGAGCGCTTCGACCTCGACCTCACCGTGGTCAATCCGACGGTGGACCCGACGTGGCGGTTCATGACGCTCGACTGGGACGGCAAGATCCGCATGGACTGCTCCTCCCCGTTCGCCATGGCCTCCCTGCGCGACGCCATGACCCCGAACCCCGACGGCTCCACGCCCTATGACATCGCCACCGGCAACGACGCGGACTCCGACCGCCACGGCATCGTCACCCCCGACGGCCTGATGAACCCGAACCACTACCTGGCCGTCGCCATCGAGTACCTGTTCACGCATCGTCCCGGCTGGCCGGAGGACGCCGCGGTCGGCAAGACCCTCGTGTCGTCCTCGTTGATCGACCGCGTGGTCGCGGCGATGGGACGCGGGCTGGTCGAGGTCCCCGTGGGCTTCAAACACTTCGTCCCCGGACTGCTCACCGGCCAGGTGGGCTTCGGAGGCGAGGAGTCCGCCGGAGCGTCCTTTCAGCGCATGGACGGCACCGTGTGGACCACCGACAAGGACGGCATCATCCTCGCCCTGCTCGCTTCGGAGATCCTGGCCGTCACCGGGAAGACCCCCTCCGAATTGCACCGCGACCAGGTGGCACGTTTCGGCGACTCCGCCTACGCCCGCATCGACGCCGCAGCGACGAAGGAGGAGAAGGCGCGCCTGGCCGCCCTCTCCCCCGAGGACGTCACCGCCACGGAGCTGGCCGGGGAGCCCATCACCGCCCGGCTCGTGCGCGCGCCCGGCAACGGCGCGCCCATCGGCGGCCTCAAGGTCGTCACCGAGGACGCCTGGTTCGCGGCCCGCCCCTCGGGCACCGAGGACGTCTACAAGATCTACGCCGAGTCCTTCAAGGGCGCCGATCACCTGGCCGAAGTCCAGGCCGCCGCTCGGACGGTCGTCGCCGACGCCCTGGGCGGCTGAGCAGGCCTCACCGGCCGCACGATGGCTCTGCCTCGCCCATCAAACGGTAGCCCATTCCCGCCTCGGTGAGGATGTAGCGCGGCTCAGAGGGAATGGGCTCCAACTTGTGACGAAGCTGCGAGACGTAGAGCCGCAGATATCCGGAGTCGCTGACGTGCTCGGATCCCCAGATCTCCCGAAGGAGCGTCTCGCGGGTGACCAGAGCACCGGGGTTGCGCACGAGGACCTCCAGGACGCGCCACTCCGTGGGAGTGAGCCGGACGGGACGTGTGCGGCCGTCGACCTCGCGCGTCACGGTGTGGGAGGCCAGGTCGATGGTGGCATCGCCCAAGACGATCACCGGTACCGCCGGGTCCGGCGCGATGCGACGCCCCAGGGCGCGGATGCGGGCAAGCAACTCGTCGATGACGAACGGTTTCGTCATATAGTCATCCGCCCCAGCGTCTAGGGCCTTCACCTTGTCAGTGGAGCCTGTGCGCCCCGAGATGACGAGGATCGGCGCTTCTGACCATCCGCGAATTGCCTTGATCACCTGCATGCCATCGAGGCCGGGAAGACCGAGGTCGATGATGAACAGGTCCGGGGGGCGATCCACCGCCGCTGCGATGGCCTGCTCGCCGTCCGGAGCGGTCGCCAGCTCATAGCCGCGGGCCTTCAGCGTGATCCGCAACGCCATCAGGATCTGCGGGTCGTCATCGACGATCAGGATCTTCATCGCCCCTCCTCTGTACCGTGCTTGTCCGTCCCGCCCCGGTCGCCATGCACCGCAGGTGTGCGTGTGCACGCCATCCGGAACGCGCCCGCCGGCGAGGTTGCGTCCGGCAGGGGCGAGAGCGTTGCGTGCGCACCAGCACAAGGCAGCGATACGACCATGGTGAGACCGCCGCCGGGCGTGTCCTCGGCTCTCAGGCTCCCGCCCATCCCCTCGGTGAAGCCGCGCGACAGGGCGAGCCCCAGACCCAGACCCGTCGTGTTGTCAGTATCGCCCAAGCGTTGGAACGGAAGGAAAACCTCGTCGCGGCGATCGACGGGGAGCCCCGGACCGTGGTCGACGACGCGGATCTCGACGGCCCCCGCGAACGAGCTGGTGGCGAGCCGAACCGGGTATTCGGACCCAGAGAAGCGTCGGGCGTTGGCGAAGAGGTTGACGAGGACACGGCGCAACAGCGCAGGATCGGCCCGTACCAGAGGCAGATCCGACGCCAGGTCGAGCTCGACGTCGCCGGGCCCCAGTCCGAGTTCCTCCAGGGCAGGAAGCAAGACGTCCGCGGGGTCCATCGGTTTCGCGGCTACGGGGAAGACGCCCGCCTGGACGCGGGAGATATCGAGGAGATCGGTGATCAGGCCCGTGAGGTCGTCAAGTCCCTTGGCCACGACGGACAACAGTTCCTCCCGGTCAGCCGATGAGAGTTGGTCTCGCATCGTCTGCAGACCGCTGACGGCGGCCGTGGCAGCGGCCAGGGGACGGCGCACGTCGTGGCCGACTGCGGACAGCAGAGCCGAACGCACTTTGTTCGCCTCCTCAAGGGGGCCGACCTCCCGGGCTCGGTCCTCAAGATCCCGGTGCTCCAGGGTCGTGCGGATCTGGGTGACGATCACGCTGAGGAGGCGCTGCTCAGAAGCGTCCAGCTCCGGGCCGGAGAACTCCAGCATGGTCGTGCCGTTCACCGCCACACGACGGCGCTCCCCGGACGGCCTAAATTCGCCATCCGTTGCAAGGACGGTGGGAGCCTCGGGGAGAGCGGCACCGGGCAAGGGAGTCGCGAGCAGACGGACGGCCGAGAGCCCGAACGCCTCGCGCATCGTGCTCACCAGAGCATGCAGCGCGTCCTGCTCACGCAGAACGCTGCCCGCCACGCTGCTTAGCACGTCGGACTCCGCCGTCGCGCGTTGCGCGATCCGCGCACGGCGCGCCGACCGGTCGACGACATAGCTGACCAACAGCCCGACGAGGATGAAGAGGACCACCGACAGGGCGTGGATGGGATCGCCGATGGCGGTGGTGTGGAGGGGCGGGATCAGGAAATAGTCGAGCGCCAACCCGCTGGCGACCGCCGCGAGGAGCGCCGGCCACACGCCGCCGACGAGTGCCACAATGACGACCAACAGCTGATAGGACAGAGCGCTCGTGGTGAGCGTCTCCGTGCCGCGCATGGCTGCCAGACCCCAGGTGAGCGACGGACAGGCAATCAGCGTCAGGAGGAATCCGGCCAGCCGCCGTTTCCACGAGAGGGCACCGTGCATGCGTGGCAACCGTGGATGCTCCCCCACCGCACGGTGGTTGATGATGTGGACATCGATGGGGCCGGCCGCGCGGATCACCTCGAAAGCCACGCCGGGCCCACCGAGCATCCGCGACACCCACCTCCGCCTCGTCGCCCCGATCACGAGCTGAGTCGCCTCGGCAGAGCGCGCGAATGCGAGGAGCGCACCGGGGACGTCCTCGCCAATCACCTGGGAATAGGTGCCTCCGAGCTTCTCGACGAGCTCCTGCTGACGGGTGAGCCGGCCAGGCTCGCTGACGCGCAGTCCGTCAGGGGACACGACGTGGACCGCCATCAGTTCGCCACCCCCCGATCGGGCGATGATCCTCGCTCCGCGGCGCAACAGGATGTCCCCCTCGGGCCCGCCTGCCAACGCGACGACCACCCGCTCCCGCGTCTCCCACGGCCCGTCGATGTCATGCTCACGCCGGTAGTCGCGCAAGGCGTCGTCAACGTCGTCGGCCAGCCACAAGAGCGCAAGTTCCCTCAAGGCGGTGAGGTTGCCGACCCGGAAGAAGTTGGCGAGCGCCGCGTCGATGCGCTCGGGCGGGTAGACCTTTCCCTCGGAGAGCCTCTCCCGCAAGACGTCGGGAGGAAGATCGACCAGCTCGACCTGGTCGGCTCCGCGCACGACGTGATCGGGGACCGTCTCTCGCTGGGGGACTCCGGTAACGGCCTCGACGACGTCGTTGAGGGACTCGATATGCTGGATGTTGATCGTCGAGACGACATCGATGCCCGCGTCGAGGAGCTCACAGACATCCTGCCACCTCTTGCGGTGGCGCGAACCGGGGGCGTTGGTGTGGGCGAGCTCGTCGACGAGGGCGACGTCGGGCGCCGCACGGAGGATCGCGTCGAGGTCCATCTCCGCCAGCTCGACGCCCCGGTGGCGCCCAACGTGACGGGGCACGACGTCAAGGCCCTTGACGAGGGCGAGAACGCCGGAGCGGCCGTGCTCCTCGACGACACCGACCAGCACACGACGACCCGCTTCCTGGAGGCGATGCCCCTCCTCCAGCATCGCGGAGGTCTTGCCCACCCCGGGAGCCGCACCGAGAAGGACATGCAACTTCCCTCTCTTCATGCGCTCATTCTGACATCGCATCGAGCGCGCTGTTCAGCTCCACGACGTTCACCGCGGGCTCACCCAAGTATCCGAGGTCCCGGCCGCGCGTGTGTGCAGCGACCAGGTCGGTCACGTCAGCCCCGGACAGACCCCGCGCGCTCGCCACACGCTCCACTTGGATCGCGGCATAGTCGGGACTGATATCAGGATCCAGGCCGGACCCCGAGGCCGTGAGGGCGTCGGCGGGCACGCTCTCGGGGCTTACTCCGTTGAACGCCGCGATGTCCGCGCGGCGTTGCCGGATCTCAGCGATGAGCTCCGAGTTCTCCGGCCCGAGATTCGACCCGGACGAGGACAGAGCGTCGTATCCGTCGCCGGCGGCCGAGGGCCGCGGCTGGAAGTACCGTGGGTCCGGCTCGCCGTCCGCCGTGGAGAACGACTGTCCGATCAATCGGGAACCGACGACTTCGCCCGATGAGTCCGTGATGAGCGATCCGTTGGCCTTGCTGGTGAAAGCCCCTTGCCCAATACCGAGCACCACGGCCGTGTATCCGATACCGAGAACGATGGTGAGGACCAGGATCATCCGCAATGCCGCCCAGGTTGGGCGCAGAACACTGTTCGACGTGCTCATGATATTCGGCGATTCCTCTCGTCAGTGCCGCGGAGACTCAGAAGCCGTGAATCAGGCGGACCAGCTGGTCGATCAGCCAAATCCCTATGAACGGCGCGATGATTCCTCCCGCGCCATAGATGCCAAGATTGCGCCCCAGCAGACGCGAGGCCGATTCCGCGCGGTAGGGCACGCCGCGCAGGGCGAGCGGGATCAGGGCGATGATGATGAGGGCATTGAAGATGACGGCGGACATCACCGCGGACGCCGGGGAATGCAGTCCCATGATGTTGAGCGCGCTCAGGCTGGGAAACGCTCCCATGAACATCGCCGGGATGATGGCGAAGTACTTCGCCACGTCGTTGGCGATGGAGAACGTCGTGAGTGCGCCACGGGTGATGAGCAGTTGCTTGCCGATACGGACCACGTCGATGAGCTTCGTCGGGTCGGAATCAAGATCGACCATGTTGCCGGCCTCCTTCGCGGCGGACGTGCCCGAATTCATCGCCACGCCCACATCGGCCTGGGCCAGCGCCGGAGCGTCGTTCGTGCCGTCCCCCGTCATCGCGACGAGGTTGCCTCCCTTTTGCTCCCGGCGGATGAGGCGTAGTTTGTCCTCCGGTGTGGCCTCGGCCAGCACGTCGTCGACCCCCGCCTCCCGGCCGATCGCCTCGGCGGTCAGCGGGTTGTCGCCCGTGATCATCACCGTGCGGAGGCCCATCGCGCGCAGCTCCGCAAAGCGTTCGCTCAGCCCGTCTTTGACGATGTCCTTGAGGTGGACCACGCCGAGGATCCGCCCCCACCCATCAGGATCTTTGACCGCGACGACCAGGGGGGTGCCACCGGACTGGGCGATGCGATCAGTGATGGATGCGAGGCCGTGGTCGTCCGCGGGCACGGGCAGTCCCTCGGCGCCGAGCCATGCGGAAATCGCAGACCCGGCCCCTTTGCGGATGCTCGTGCCATCGCCAAGATCCATCCCGGACATACGCGTGGTTGCGCTGAAAGGAACAGGTGTGCCCGAGAACTCCCCAGACCCGCTGTCCTCGGCGAAGGCAGCTCCGACGTCGCCGGCCAGTTCGACGATGGAGGCTCCTTCGGGAGTCGGATCCGCGCGGGACGCCAGGGAAGCGGCCCGGACCAATTCATCCCCTTCGACGCCCGCCAGCGGAATGAACTCAGTGGCACGGCGGTTGCCGTAGGTGATGGTCCCCGTCTTGTCCAGGAGCAGCGTCGTCACATCGCCTGCTGCCTCGACGGCACGACCTGACATCGCCAGCACATTACGCTGGACCAAGCGGTCCATACCGGCGATCCCGATGGCGGAGAGCAGTGCGCCGATCGTGGTGGGAAGAAGGCATACGAGAAGCGCGATAAGCACGATGACCGTCACAGGGCTCCCCAGGAACAAGGCGGCCGGGTTGATGGTGAGGCACACGACGATGAAGACGATCGACAGCGCGGACAGCAAGATCGTCAGGGCGATCTCATTGGGGTGCGCTGACGGTTTGCCCCTTCGACCAGGCTGATCATGCGATCGACGAACGTCTCACCGGGTTTCGACGTGATGCGCACGACGATCCTGTCGGACAGAACCCGCGTGCCGCCGGTGACGGCAGACCGGTCGCCCCCTGCCTCGTGCACGACGGGAGCGGACTCGCCGGTGATGGCGGACTCATCAATCGAGGCGATGCCCCAGATGATGTCTCCATCGCCGGGAACCATCTGCCCAGCCTCGACCACCACGACGTCCCCGAGGACCAGATCCGAGGACGTCACCTGCTCTGTGCCCGTGGTGGGCGCCCGTACGGCGGCGTCCGAGGCCGGCGCGTAGCTGACGACCCGTATCGCCTGGGTGGTGGTGCGGGTGCGGCGCAGCGAGTCGGCCTGTGCCTTTCCTCGCGACTCAGCCACAGATTCGGCAAGGTTGGCGAATAAGACGGTCAGCCACAACCATAGGGTGATCAGCCAGGCGAAGGAACCGGGGACAACGGCCTCTCCAGACGTCGCCTCCCCCGGCGCCGCGGTATCGAAGATCACTGCCCCCGTGGTGAACAGCGCGCCCACCCAGACCACAAACATCACCGGGTTGTGCCATTGCTCGCGCGGATCGAACTTGCGCAGCGCGCCCGGCAGGGCGGAGCCGACCTGAGCCCATGTCAGGCCGCCGCGGGGGGTACGAGAGCTTCGAGGGGAACGCGAGCGCACAGTCGCGGCCCCTGAGACTGCGGTGGAGGACATGCTGATCACAACAACCCTTCTGCGAGAGGTCCCAGTGCGAGCATGGGGAAGTAGGTGAGCGCCGCGATGATGACGACAACGCCGAAAAGGAGCGCCACGAAGAGCGGCCGGTGCGTGGGAAGAGTGCCCGCGGTCGCAGGGACCGGGTCTTGTACGGCGAGGGAGCCGGCAAGCGAGAGGACCAAGACGATGGGGACGAAGCGACCTAGAAGCATGGCGACACCTAGGGACGCATTGAGCCACGGCGTGTTCGCCGTGATCCCCCCGAAAGCGGATCCGTTGTTGTTCGCGGCTGATGTGAAGGCATAGAGCAGTTCGGAGAATCCATGCGATCCCGGGTTGAGCAGAGAGGTGCCTTCCACCGAGGCGCGCAGCGACGGAACGGCCAGGCTGACGGGGGTGTCAGATGGTCTGTGTAAGGGGTGAGGTTCACCTCGAGGGAGAACATCATGGAGACCATGGCTATCAGTCCGGAGCGCGAGGAGCGTCGTCGCCGGCAGAAGGAGCTCGCTGATCGGCTCAAGGCGTCGGGTGCGATGGATGAGATCTTCGCGCAGATCGACGCCGGGGAGCCGCTTACGGGCGAGCACGGCCTGATCGGGGGGATGCTCAAGGCCGCGCTGGAGCGTGGCTTGGAGACGGAGCTGACCGAGCACGTCGGCTACGAGCGCGGCGACGCGGAAGCGCCGTTGTATCCGAACTCCCGCAACGGCACGTCCACGAAGACGGTCGCCACCGAGGTCGGCGACATCGAGTTGGCGGTCCCGCGGGACCGGGCCGGGACGTTCACCCCGATGCTGGTCCCCAAGGGGCAGCGCCGGCTGGACGGCCTGGACGGGATGATCATCTCGCTGTACGCGGGCGGGATGACTGTCCGCGACATTCAGCATCACCTCGCCTCGACGCTGGGCACGGACCTTTCGCACGAGACGATCTCGAAGATCACCGACCAGGTCGCAGAGGAAGTCCTCGCGTGGCAGACCCGGCCGCTGGACGCGCTCTACCCGGTGATCTACCTCGACGCGATCATCGTGAAGATCCGCGACGGCGGGCACGTCCGCAACAAGGCCGCGCATATCGCCGTCGGCGTCGACATGGACGGCATCAAGCACGTCCTGGGGATCTGGGTGCAAGCCACCGAGGGTGCGAAGTTCTGGGCGGCCGTGTGCGCGGAGCTGGCCAACCGGGGCGTGCGGGACGTGCTCATCGTCTGCACCGACGGGCTCACCGGCTTCCCCGAGGCGGTCGAGGCGACCTGGCCGCAAGCGACCGTGCAAACGTGCGTCGTGCACCTCATCAGAGCAGCGATGCGGTTCGTGAACTACAAGGACCGCAAGGCCGTCGCCGCCGCGCTCAAGCCGATCTACACCGCCGCGAACGAGGACGCCGCGCTCGAGGCGCTGACCGAGTTCGCCGACTCCGAGCTCGGCAGACGGTATCCGTCGGCGGTGCGCTCGTTCCAGGACGCGTGGGACCGGTTCACCCCGTTCCTGGCGTTCCCGCCCGAGCTGCGGCGGGTGATCTACACGACCAACAGCATCGAGTCGCTGAACTACCAGCTGCGGAAGGTCACCAAATCCCGCGGGCACTTCCCGAACGACGCCGCCGCGGTCAAGCTGCTCTGGCTGGCGATCTGCAACATCGAGGACAAACGAGCCAGAGACCGGCTCAAGGAACGAGGCAAGCCCGCCGACCAGCGGCGCGCCGAGCCCCGACTCGTCGAGGGCGCCGTGACCACGAACTGGAAGAAGGCCCTCGAACAGCTCGCCCTGGCCTACCCCGACCGCATCGAACCCTACCTGCAATGAAAGGACCGGTCATGACCATCACCGACCCGGGTACACCGACCGGTTTCGAGTTGCTCCGCGACGCGCTCGAATCGCTGCGCTACCTCGAAGCGATCCTCACCGATGCCCGCGGCGACGCCGTCACCGACATCGCCGCCGCAATCGAACGACACGATCCCATCGCCGGCGACTTCGAGACACTCCTCGACGACGTCCGCGCCGAGATCACCCAGATCGACTACTACTTCAACCACTAAACCCGAACCCGCTTACACAAAACACTTGACAAGCCCAGGCTGACTCCCACCCCTGCCAGCACCAGACAGGGTGTGACCAGGATGTAGAGGCTGGCCAGCTTCATCTCCCGCGGCCCGATCTTCTTCCCCAGATACTCAGGTGTGCGCCCGACCATTAGACC
>JALCNR010000005.1 GCA_022649165.1 Actinomyces sp. | reverse complement strand
GGCACGCGCTTGTCGACGTCCAGGCGGACGCCTGCCGCGGTGCTCGCCCAGGGGCCGGCCGACGCGAGCCTCTGCAGGGCGCGCGCCGCCCGGGCGGCGAGGTGGCGTTCGGGGGGCAGCGCGTCCAGCTGGCGCGAGGCGGCCTCGTCGACGGATCCGTCCGCGCTGCGGGCGCGGGTGCGCACCTGGATCCCGGGGCTCCTGACGGTGCGCACGGTGACGGTCTCGCGCAGGTCCACGCTCTCGAAGACCGTGACCAGGGGATGGTAGCCGTCCGCACCCGGCCGGCCGACGCGCAGGAGCAGGTTGATCTTGCCCGGCGCGGAGGCGGTGACCTCACGCATCGGCGCCCTCCTCCCTCGATGGGGCTCCGGCGGCGCTCCCGGGACCCGGCATCTCGCCGCGGGCCCTCGCCGCGAGCACCTGCCGGGCGAGCGCCGTGAAACGGTCGATGCCCAGGGTCTCCCCGCGCGCCGAGGGATCGACGCCGGCCGCCCGCAGGAGCGCCTCGGCCTGATGCGAGGACCCGGCCCAGTGGCGCAGGGCGGCCCTCAGCGTCTTGCGGCGCTGGCCGAAGGCGATGTCGACGACCTCGAAGACGGCCCGTCTGAGGGCGTCATCGCCCAGGGGCTCGGCATGGCGGTGCAACCGGACCAGGGCGGAATCGACGTTGGGGGACGGCCAGAACACGGTGCGCCCGATCGTCCCCGCGCGCTCGGTCTCGCCGTACCAGGCGGCCTTGACGGAGGGCACGCCGTAGGTGCGCGAGCCCGGACCCGCCACCAGGCGGTCCGCCACCTCGGCCTGCACCATGACCAGGACATCGGTCAGCGAGGGGAGGCGCTCGAGGAGCGACAGGAGCACAGGCACTGCGACGTTGTACGGGAGGTTGGCGACGAGGCGGGTCGGGTCGGGCCACTCCCCGCCGAGGTCGCGGGCGCCCTCCAGGCGCAGCGCGTCGGCGTGGATGACGCGCAGCCGGCCGGAGGCCGCGGGCATGCGGCCGCCGACGGTGCGGGGCAGGGCGCGGGCCAGCGCCTCGTCGATCTCGACGGCGCGGACGCGGGCGCCGGCCTCCAGCAGGGCGAGCGTCAGGGAGCCGAGCCCCGGGCCGATCTCCAGCACCTCGTCCCCGGGCAGCACGCCGCCGGCGCGGACGATACGGCGCACGGTGCCGGGATCGTGGACGAAGTTCTGCCCCAAGGTTTTGGTGGGCCGGATCCCCAGGGCCTCCGCGATCGCGCGGACCTCGACGGGGCCCAGCAGTCCAGACCCGGTGGGCTCCGTGTCCCGGACCGTGGCGGGCGCCGGTGCGGCGCCTGTCCGGTGGCCCCGGTCACGGGGCGCGGGAGGTCGGGGCGATCGGGTCACGGGGGAATCCTAGTGCCCCGCTCGCCCGGACTCCCACTGGCCTTCGACCGCCCAACCGTGGAGGTCCCACCGAACCGAATCGGTCGAAGACCTCACTTCGGCACAAAGCCCACGGCTCGACGGGCGACCCGCGAGGGCGGGGCCGGCCTCAGTACCAGCCGGTCGACTGCCAATGGGCGAGCGCGCTGCACGGCGTGACGTAGCGCCCCGAGATGTAGCCGAGGCCCCAGGTGATCTGCGTCGCGGCGCTCGTCTGCCAGTCCGCGCCTGCCGATGCCATCTTGGATCCGGGCAGGGCCTGCGGGATCCCGTAGGCGCCGGAGGGGTTCGAGGCGGTCACGCTCCACCCGGACTCGTGGCTCCACAACGTGACGAGGCACTGGAACTCGGAGTCGTCCCATCCGCGCGCCGCGACCATGCCCTGGGCGATGGCCTGCGCCTCGGCGGCTGAGGCGGTGGGAGCCGCCGCGGCCGATCCCGCGGTGACGGACGCCGCCGTCTGCGCGCCCGTCACCGCGGCGATCTCGGCCGCCGTGGACAGGGTGCCGAGTTTCGCGCGGTACCGCACGGAGACCGTGCCGTCGGCCTCCCTGGCCTCCTCAAGGGTCGCCTTCGGGTCCAGCCCCGCGGCGACGAGCGCCTGGGGGGTGGCCTCCTGCGCGCCCACGCGGACGACCTCGTCGACGGGTTCGGCTGTGACGGACCGGCTGAGGAGGCTCTGGTGGACGACCTCCCCGCCCCGGGACTCGGTCCACTGGACAGTGGTCTCGGTGCCGGTCCGACCCGGGGTCGCGACGACCCTCTCCCCCTGGAAGAGGCCGCCGTCCTGCTCCTCGCGGGATCCGTAGGGGACCTCGAGCTCAGTCGTGGTCACCCCCCGGGTCACCGGCACCACCTGGATGGCCAGGTCGCCGTCCTTCTGAGTGAGGCTCACGCGGTCGTTGGGCGAGACCTCCACGCCGGAGGCGGCCAGAGCCGTTCGCGCGTCCTCGCCGGGACGCACCGTCACCTGCGACAGCCTCCCGGCCACATCCACGGTGACCGTACGGGTGCGCGACACCAGCGGGGTCAGCGAGGGGCGCTGGCTGGAACGGTCCGCGGCCATGACGACCTGCCCGCCGTCGACGCCGGCATCGGCCAGCACCGCGTCGGCCGACTCCGAGGTGGACCAGATCCTGCGCGGCACGCCGTCGACCGTCACGTCGAAGGGGTGGGCGGTCCGCACGACCACGGTGGCGCCATCGCGGACCTGCTCGTCGACATCGGGGGAGACGAGGTCGTGGGCTCCGGGCTCGACGCCGGCCTGCGCGAGGATCGTGGAGACGGTGCCGCCCCAGGCGACCACCGGACGGGAGACCCCGTCGACCTCGAGGACGACCTCCGCGCGCGAGGAGGCGACGCCAAAACCCGCGATGCCGAGGACGCCCAGGGACGCCGCAAGGGCCGACGCGGCAACCCGCGTCCGGCCCGAAGACATGAGGGAGAGATGCGGCACCTCACGATCGTAACCGAATCGTGACTGAATGGGGAAGGCCCAAGGCCCCGGCAGCGGAGGACCGGCCGGTCCATGGATGCGGGCCCCGCCTCACATCCTCACGCCGCGCGCGTTCACAGCAGTCCCAGCGACGCCGCGCAGGCGGGCCACTGGCCCCAGCCGGCGGAAGCCTGGAGCCTCTGGGCCATGGCGGTCTGCGTGGCGGCCGAGGCCTCCGACGGCAGCCCCGTCCCGCCCATCGCCTGCCACGTGCCCAGCGTGAACTGGTACATGCCGTAGAAGCCGTTGCCCGTGTTGGTGGCGGGGTTCCCCCCGGACTCGCAGTTCGCCAGCGCGGCCCAGACGTCACCGCCGACGGCGGAGCCGGCCGAGGACGATCCGCTCGACGCGGAGGAGGAGGCGGCGGCCGCCGCCGGCTGCGGCTCCTTCGTGCCGTTGACGAGGATCCGGCTCACCGGATCGGTGGAGGACTCGCCCACTTTGACGGACACCGTGGTCCGCCCGCCGACGGTCTCCTCGTAGTAGGTCGTCGAGACCTGCCCGTCGCGACCCTCCTGGAGGACCTGCTGGGTGCCCTGCGCCAGGGTGTCGTCGTCGCGCTCCTCGGTCGGGAAGGGGACCGCCTGCGTCTCGGTGCGCTCGCCGCGCGTCACGCGCGTGACGGTGAGCGCCGTGCGGCCGTCCTGCTGGGAGAAGGCCACCCGGTCGATGGGACCGACCGTGACGCCGGCCTTTGCCAGCAGGCTCGTGACATCGTCGCCGGGGCCGGCCTCGACCTCGTGGGAGGATCCGTCGGCCACGACCGGCAGCGTGCCCGAGGCCGTCACGACGGGCAGCGCCTCACGCTGGGTCGAACGGTCCGCCGCCATGACCACGGCGCCGCCGCCTGCGACCTCGTCGAGGACCGCGTCGACCGAGTCACCGGTCGACCAGGCCTGGACCGGCTCCCCGTCGACCATGACCTTGTACTGAGAGGCGGTGCGCACCACAATCGTCTGCCCGTCCGCCACGGACTGGTCGGCCGCGGGGGCCACCAGGTCGTGCGCGGAGACGGAGACGCCCTGCGCCGCGAGCACGTCGCCGACCGTGCGCTCGAAGCCGGAGACCGGCGTCGAGACGCCATCGACCTCCAGGACGACGCAGCGGTGCGAGGCCGCGACGGCGACGCCGGCGATCGCGACGATGCCCAGGGAGAGCGCCGAGGAGGCGCCGAGGATCTGACGGCGAGTCGGGGTGAAAGAGACCACGAGGCTCCTTGCTTCGTTCGGATCCGTGTGACGCCCTCGTCCCCGGCGCTTCCCCGGGGGACGGCCCCGGCGCGGGCCCGGCCCCTCCGAGAGGAACGGGGTGGGATGCGGCGGGAACGGCCACGGACGGACTGACTGCGCTACCGTAACCGAACCGTGACAATGCGCGCGACCCCGTGTGAGTGACGCGACACGCCCCGCCGCGCCGCTCCCCTCACCAGTCCCCGTAGACGCGCGTCGCGTTCGCGGACAGCCGCTGGCAGGCATCCTCCTCGCTGACCTGCCACAACTCGGCGATCGCGCGGACGGTGTGCGCCATGACGTAGGAGGCGTTCGGGCTGCCCCTCCACGGCACCGGTGTGAGATAGGGGGCATCGGTCTCGACGAGCACGAGTTCGCGGGGCATCTCGACCAGCGCCCGGCGCAGGTCCTCGTTCGCCGGGTAGGTGAGGGGCCCGGCGAAGGAGGCGTACCAGCCCCGCTCGGACAGCTCGCGGGCCATCGCCCGGTCGCCGGAGAAGCAGTGGAAGACGATCCTCTGCCCGTGGGTCGCGGACTGGGCGATGACGTCCAGGCAGTCGGCGTGGGCGTCGCGGTCATGGATCTGCAGCGGCAGGTCATGGCGCCACGCCATCTCGATGTGGGCGCGCAGCGACTCCTTCTGCGCCTCGCGCCCGGGCTCCGCCGTGCGATGGTAGTCGAGCCCGCTCTCCCCCACGGCCGCCACCATCGGGTCGTCGAGGCGGCGGGCGACCTCCTCCAGCGCCTCGACCAGCGGGACGAGGTGATGCCCGGAGCGCACGGGGGTCAGCCCGTCCGGGGACGGATCGGCGAACCCCGCGTGCAGAGCCGCCTCGTTGGGGTGGATCGCCAGCGCGACGCGCACGCGGACCCCGCCGCCGGTGGCCGCCCGGGCCAGTTCCAGGGCCGGATCCAGGTCCGGGAGCTCGCAGGCGGAGGTCACCGCTCGGGTGACGCCGACCTGGGCGGCGCGGGAGAGCTGCTCGTCCAGGGCCATCCGCACGCCCTCCGCACGGGGGATGTCGCCCTCCCGCAGGGCGAGGTGCGTGTGGTCGTCCATGACGGGGACGGCCAGCGGCTCGGGGGTCTGCGGCCAGGGCCTCGGCTTGTGCCTGCTCATGTCCCTCCGCTCAGTGGTCCGACTTCAGGCCCGCGCCGCACATCGGGATCAGGCAGTCGCCGCCCACCCCGTGGACCTCGCGCTCGCGCAGGAAGGCCGCGTAGTTCGCGGCGGTCGTGTGCTCGCAGTAGATGCCCCTCTCGGCCAGCCGCGCCCGCGCTCGCAGGATGTCGCCCTCCGGGGCGTGGATGAACCTGACGCCGTGCCTGCGCGCCAGCGCGAGGATCTCGGTGCCGCGCACCGGCCGCCCGATCGCGATGCCCTCGGCCAGGGTCGGCGCCGGCGCGACCGGAACGGGAGCCTCCGCCCCCCGTCGCGCCGCCCGCCACAGCGGGTCGCAGTTCTCGGACTGGACGGCCAGCACCTGGGGCATCGAGTCGATGGCGCCGCTGGCCAGCAGATGCTCGAGGGCTCGCAGCACGCCGAGGAGGAGCGTCCCGTTCCCCACCGGGACAAGGACGGTGGAGGGGATGCGGCCCAGCTGCTCGAAGACCTCGTAGACGTAGGTTTTCGTCCCCTCGTAGAAGAATGGGTTGTACACATGGTTGGCGTAGAAGGCACCCTCGTCCTCGACCCGGCGGCGGCACACGTCGGCGCAGTGGTCCCGGTCGCCGGGCACGACCGTGCAGACGGCCCCATGCGCGCGGATCATCGCGATCTTATGGGGCGACGTCCCCTCGGGGACGAGGATCTCGCAGCGGATGCCGGCCTTCGCGCAGTAGGCGGCCACGCTGTTCCCGGCGTTGCCGCTGCTGTCCTGCATGACGCGGTCGACCCCGATGGAGACGCAGTGGGCGATCAGGGTGGCCGCCCCGCGGTCCTTGAAGGAGAGCGTGGGCATGTAGTAGTCCATCTTGAGCAGGACGCCCTCGTCCAGGCCGATGACGGGCGTCATCCCCTCGCCCAGGGTGACACGCCGCCAGGCGTCGTCCTCGATCGCCATGTACCTGCGGTAGCGGAAGATGCTCCACTCGCCGCGGTCGACGCCCCCCAGCGTGAACGGCGGCGGGGGCGCGTCCAGCTCCCACAGCCCCCCGCACTCGCACCGCGCGCGCCGGGTCGTCACGGGGCTGCGCTCCCCGCACCGTGTGCAGACGTATTCCATCCGATGCCCTCCGATCCACCCGGCGGAAGCCCGCGTCCCGGTGTCCCGGGGCCTCGGGGACCCGCCGTTCACTCCCACTCGATCGTGGCCGGCGGCTTGGACGTGACGTCCAGGACCACGCGGGTCACCTCGGGCACGGAGTTCGTGATCCGCGTCGAGATCCGGGCGAGCACGTCGAAGGGCACGCGCGACCAGTCGGCCGTCATCGCGTCCTCGGAGGTCACCGGCCGCAGGACCACCGGGTTCCCGTAGGAGCGCCCGTCCCCCTGGACGCCCACGGAGTGGACGTCAGCGAGCAGCACCACGGGGCACTGCCAGATCTCGCGGTCCAGGCCCGCGGCCGTGAGCTCCTCGCGGGCGATCGCGTCGGCGGCGCGCAGCACGTCGAGCCGCTCGCGGGTGACCTCCCCGATGACGCGGATCCCCAGGCCGGGGCCGGGGAAGGGCTGGCGCCACACGATGTGCTCCGGGACGCCCAGCTCGAGGCCGATCGCGCGGACCTCGTCCTTGAACAGCGTGCGCAGCGGCTCGATGAGCGTGAAGTCCAGGTCCTCGGGCAGGCCGCCGACGTTGTGATGGCTCTTGATGTTGGCCGCCCCGTCCCCGCCGCCGGATTCGACGACGTCGGGGTAGAGGGTGCCCTGGACCAGGAAGCGGATCTCCGCGCCCTGCTCCCCCGCCTCGGCGACGAGGGCGCGCTGGGCGGCCTCGAAGCTGCGGATGAACTCGCGGCCGATGATCTTGCGCTTCGCCTCGGGATCGGTGACGCCCGCGAGCGCGTCGAGGAACCGCTCGGACTCGTCGACGGTGACCACCCGGATGCCCATGGATTGCGCGTAGTCGCGTTCGACCTGCTCGCGCTCGCCGGCCCGCAGCAGGCCGTGGTCGACGAAGATGCAGGTCAGCTGGTCCCCGATGGCGCGGTGCACGAGGGCCGCGGCGACCGAGGAGTCGACGCCGCCGCTCAGCCCGCAGATCACCCGGGCGCCGCCGACTTGGGCGCGGATGCGGGCGACCTGGTCGTCGATGATGGAGCCGGGGGTCCAGTCCCGCCCGATGCCCGCACAGTCGTGGAGGAAGGTCTCGATGAGGCGCTGGCCGTACTCGGAGTGGACGACCTCGGGGTGCCACTGGATGCCGTAGAGGCGGCGAGCGTCGTCCTCGAAGGCTGCCACGGGGGTCTGGTCGGTCGAGGCTGTGACGGTGAAGCCCTCCGGGGCCCGTTCGACGGCGTCCCCGTGGCTCATCCACACGGTCTGGGCGGCGGGAGTGCCGCTGAGCAGGCGCGATGCCGCCTTCCTCTGCCGCTGCCCGGACGAGGGCGCCCCTGCCGTGCCGACCTCGTCGCCGCCCGGGCCGCGGCCCGTGGCCTGGCTCATCCGGGTGCGCCCGTACTCCCGGGTGCCGGTGCGCCCGACGCTGCCGCCCAGCGCCTGGGCCATCAGTTGGAACCCGTAGCAGATGCCGAGCACCGGCACGCCGGCGTCCAGCACGGCGGGGTCGAAACTGGGGGCGCCCTCGGCGTACACGGAGGACGGCCCTCCCGACAGGATGATCGCCGCAGGATCCTTGGCGAGAATCTGCTCGGCGGGCATGGAGTGGGGGACGATCTCTGAGTAGACGGAGGCCTCCCGCACCCTCCGGGCGATCAGCTGCGCGTACTGGGCGCCGAAGTCGACGACCAGGACCGGGCGGGCGCCGGAACCGGGGACCGGGGAGGACGCTGGGGGAAGGGAGGACGCGGTGTCTGGGGCGGAACTCGAGGCTGGCATGCTCACGCCGCCATGCTACCCGGCCGCGCCTGCCATCCCCGGCGAGGCCGGTTCCGTCCTGAGGCCGGCCCCATCCGGCGCCGGTCGACGAGGACACCGAGCAGCCGGGACGCGCACCACCCGGCGCCCTCCTCCGGGAATCCGGCCATCGGGGCGACAATGGGGCCATGGCCCGGGCGAGCGACACGAAGGACGCGGCGGCCGGCGCGTCGCAGCGTCTGAGGCGATCGCGGTCCTCGCTGGCGGAGATCGCATTGCGCGGCCAGGAGCGTCGCGCCCCCGACGGCCGCAAGCTCACCAAGGCGGAGCGGGCGTCGGTCCTCGCCGTCGCCCGCATCAACGCGCCCGCCGGGCTCGCGGCGGCCGATGTCGCGCGCGCCGCCCGCTCCCCCGATGTCGGATGGATGATCCAGCAGTTCCACAACCCGCTGCTGATGGCCCGCCGCCGCACGCCGATCCTGCCCGAGCGCGGCCTGCTGGACCGAGCCGTCGTCTTCCTGGAGAACGCCTTCGAGGCGGAGAGGCGCGACCGGCGGGCGGACGCATCCCGGGCACAGCCCCTGCCTCCGCCGCGGTCCCGAGCGGCGCGCGCGCCGGGCACCGCGCGCACGGCCCCTCGGCGGCGCCTCGCGCGGGCGATCGACGCGTGGTACCGGGCCATGGAGGAGCGCCGGGGGGATCCGGCATGGAGGGAGGTCGAGGGGACGCCGGTGTCCCTCGGGCAGTTCCGGGCCTGGCAGGAGGCTCTGGCGGCCGGCCCCGACCTCGCGGTGGTCCCCGGGCTCGAGGTCCCCGCCGAGTTCGTCCGCGCGCTGGAGATGGTCCAGCAGTGGGACGAGATCCTGGAGCAGCGCGGTCATGTCGGCGAGCGCTTCTCACTGCGCGAGGAGGTGGTCCGCCTGCACAACTGGCCGGGAGACCAGTGGGACTCCGGCGACGACTACGCCGCCGCACAGAGGCGCTTCCACCGGCGGCTGGGCAAGGCGCGCCGCCTGGCCCGGGACCCGGTGCGCGACCGCATCATGATGCGCGCCCTGTACCTGCGTGAGGGGCTGCTGCTCAATCCCGTCGACGATCTGGAGTGGTTCCTCGCCGTCCTGAAGTTCCGCCAGGCCTACCCGGAGTCTCTCGAGGTCCGCCCCGAGCTGATGTCGTGGCGCGTCCTGGACCGGATCTCGCGCGTCGGGCGGGCGGCACCCGTGTGGCACGCCGATGTCGGCGAGGACGGCGTCGGCCGCATCGACGCGGCGGATCCCCGCGGCGTCGCGCCCGACGCGCTCACGGCCGTCGGCGGACCCGGCGTGATGATCGACCTGGACGAGGACGTGGTCACCGCCCTTCCGCCGGGATGCCGGGTGCGCCGGCTGGTCGTGAGCGCGCGCGGCCCCCTGGGGCCGGACTGGATCGTCTACTGGGTCGAGTCGGAATGGGGCGACTCCCGACCGATCCTCGACCTGGTCGAATCGGAGAAGCTGCATCCCCGCGTCGTCTTCGTCTCTGACGGCCAGCCGGAGGAGCTGGCGGGGCTCATCCGCCCGTTCCTGTCCGACGCCTTCGAGATCCCCACGAATCCGCTGACCGCCCACAGCCACAATCCGGGCGTCGTCCCGCGCATCCCCGACCACCCGGATGCCGGCCTGTCCTGACGGGCCTGCCCTCAGCCGCGCCTGCCCCGCCATCCCCATGCCGCCGGCATGAGGGCGGCGACGACGGCGATCTTGAGGGCGTCGCCGAGGAGGAACGGCAGCACGCCGGCGGCGAGCCCCTCCCCCAGCGACAGCCCGAGCCACGGCACCATCCAGACCAGGCCCGTCGCGTAGACCATCGCCGATCCGGCGACGCCCATCAGCGCGGCCGACCACATCCGCCGGTCCGCTCCGCGCGCCGCCAGCCAGCCGACCAGCACCGAGGCGGCAGCGTAGCCGAGGACGTACCCGAAGGACGCGAAGGCCCATCCGGTCTGTCCTCCGGCGAACACCGGCACGCCGGCCACCCCGAGCAGCGCGTACAGTCCCGCCACCGCCACGGCCCTCCTGGGCCCGAGCGCCGCCCCCGAGACCAGGACGGCCAGCGTGGCCAGTGACAGCGGCACCGGGGTGAAGGGCAGGGGGATCGCGATGCGGGCGGCCACCGCCAGCAGAGCGGTCGCCGAGATCAGGAGCGCCGCCTCCCGGGCGGGCGTTCCCGCCACCGCGTCCGCCAGCACCCGCGGGGCGGCGCGGAGCCGGTCCGCCGGCCGCGCGCCCGTTGAGAGTCCCCGTCCGCCTGCCGAGCCCGTCCCCGGCAGGGCAGCGCCCGTCGTCGCCTCTGACATCCGATCTCCTTCCCCCGGCCGGGTCGCACGCGGCGGCCGACACGCTCTTGAACGTCGTTCAGGTGAACACCGTTCACTATAGTGGACCCGTGTCCGACGTCCAGCGCTCCACCCGACCGGCGCCGGCCTCCTCCACCCGCCACTCGCGCGGGGACGTCCTGGCCGCCGCCATGCGCCTGCTCGACCGCCGCGGGCTGGAGGGGCTGACGATGCGCCGCCTCGCCCAGGACCTCGGCGTCCAGCCGTCCGCGCTCTACTGGCATGTCGCCGACAAGCAGACGCTGCTGGCCGCCCTGTCGCGGGAGATCCTCCGCGGCTCCGGCGATCTGGTGGCGTCCGAACCCGCGGCCGCTCGGCGGCCCTCCTCCGGAGGATGGGAGGATGCGCTCCGTCGGGCCGCAGGAGCTCTGCGCGACCGCCTGCTCGCCCACCGCGATGGCGCCGAGGTGGTCTCGAGCTCCCTGGCGCTCGGCCTCGTCCGTCTGCCCCTGGCCGACTGGATCACACCCGCGCTCGCCTCCGCTGGCGCCTCTCCGCGCATCATCGCCACCGTCGCCGCCACCCTGGGCCACTTCGCCATCGGCGCGACGTTCCACGAGCAGCAGCGCGCGGCCGCCCGCCGGGCGGGAGTGATCGCGGAGGCCGCCGCCTCCGCCCGAGGGCCGGACGCCGACGGGGATCGGGACTTCGACGCCGGCGTCGCCCTCATTGTCGCCGGAACCGCCGTCCTGCTGGCTGACTCCTCCCCCGGCCCGTGAGGACGCGCGGGTGGACCGGGCCGCGGGGCCGGCGGCCCGGGCTGCCGGCGCATTGCGCTGCGCGGCACCCGCGGGGGATAGAGGGGAAGATGACGGAACCCCCGGGGACCACAGGGTCCGCGGGGGTTCGCGTCGGAAGCGCCGAGCCTCGCCCGCGCCGTCAGGCGCACGCGGGCTCAGGCGGCGGCGTCACTTGAGGGTGACGGTGCCGCCGGCCTCCTCGATCTCAGCCTTGGCCTTCTCGGCGTCGTCCTTCTTGGCGTTCTCAAGGACGGTCGAGGGCGCGCCGTCGACGAGCTCCTTGGCCTCCTTGAGGCCGAGGCCGGTGAGGGCCTTGACGGCCTTGATGACGGCGACCTTCTTATCGCCGGCCGACTCCAGGACGACCTCGAACTCGGTCTTCTCCTCCTCGGCCTCGGCATCGCCAGCGGCGGGGGCGGCGGCGACGGCCACGGCGGCCGGAGCCGCGGCGGTGACGTCGAAGGTCTCCTCGAACGCCTTGACGAAGTCAGACAGCTCGATGAGGGTCATTTCCTTGAAAGCATCCAGAAGCTCGTCAGTGGAGAGCTTGGCCATGATTGGCATCCTTCCTTGTTGGGCCTGCTACACGAGCAGAGTGGTGATTCGATCCGCCGCGCGACCCGGAGGGCGCGCAGCAGGGCCTGTCGTGTCAGGCCGCCTGCTCCTGCTTGTCGCGAAGAGCGTCGATGGTGCGCACCGTCTTCGACGGGAGCGCGGTGAACGCGTACGCAGCCTGGGAGATCTTGGCCTTGAGGACGCCGGCGGCCTTGGCCAGCAGCACCTCGCGGGACTCCAGATCAGCCAGTTTCCTCACGGCATCTGCGGACAGCGGCGCGCCGTCCATGGCGCCGGACTTCAGCACCAGCGCCGGATTCTCCTTGGCGAAATCACGCAGCGTCTTGGCGGCCTCGACGGGCTCGCCCGTGACGAAGGCGATGGCGGTCGGACCGTTGAGGTCCGATTCCAGGAAGTCGAGACCGACCTCCTTGGCCGCCAGCGTGGCCAGCGTGTTCTTCACCACGGCGTAGCTCGCGTCTTCGCCCAGGCCGCGACGCAGCTTCTTGAGCTGCTTGACGGTCAGGCCACGATACTCAGTGAGCAGCACCGCGCTGGACCCACGGAACTGCTCCGTGAGCGCCGCAACGGCAGCCACCTTGTCAGACCTCGCCATGGTCCTCCTTCCGATGTGAGGACCGCCGCATCCGATCCGGGACAAACAGAAGAGCCCGGCACGCAGGTTCGTGCCGGGCCCGGAAGTCCGTTCCCACCCCACCCGCCGGCGTACCCGCGCGACGGGGTCGATGGTCACTCACCTGCGCCGGTCGCTCTCGCGCTTGGATCCCGAAACGGATGGCCGACGGTCTTTGGCGCCTCCGAGTCTACGCGATGGCGCCGGACGGGCCAACACGCGCCGCTGTGGGCTCGGGCACGGCGGCCGCCGTCAGCGCGCCCGCGCCGCGGCCTCCCCGGCGGCGCCGAGGGGGTCCAGCAGGGACAGGGAGTGCTCCAGGCCGCCCTCGCGGGCGGTGGCCAGCCACAGCTCGCGGTGCCGGGCGACCAGCAGGTCCCAGCGGCCGCGCAGATCGGCCTCGGCCGCCCGCGAGCGCCCCTGCGCGACGTCGACCAGGGTCAGCCCGAAGTCGCACAGGTCGGCGCACAACCGCACCTGCGCGCGCGGAAGCGCGCCCGTCCCGCCGGGTCCCGCCCCTCCGGGGCCGGAGTCGAGGATGCGCCGGACATCGCGGACCACCTGCCGAGCCGCATCGACCCGCTCGGCGCCGACGCCCCACTCCGGCGGCAGATGCCCGCCCGTGCGCAGCGCCTCCCACGTCAGGTCCGTGTTGCGCACGGTCGGCGGCAGCGGCGCCGCCTCGGGCACGTCTCCCAGGCGCAGCAGGGCGGCCGCCACGTCCTCGGGGACCAGGGCGCCCAGCAGCGGGCCGAGATCCTCCCCCGGGCCGTCCCCGCGCCAGGCTCGCACCGCGGCCTCGACCATCGCGGGCAGGTTGAGCGCCTCCGGCGCCCAATGCCCGCGCCCCGCCCAGGAGGTCAGCAGCAGTCCCGAAGCCCCTGAGGCCACGCCCCACGTGACGGCGTCGTCGACGTTGTCCACGGCCTGCCGGCTGCGCCCGCACAGCGTGTTCCACGATCCGGTCCCCGGGGCGACCCAGAACGAGCGGCGCGACCGGGCCAGCACGCCTCCGGCCTCGGCGAACCTCTCGGGACCCGAGCATCGTACGACGGGCGTGACCTGGGCGGGGACCTGCGCGAGCAGCGCGGGATCCTCGCTGACAAGGTCCGCCCACATCTCGCCGACGGTGCCGTGGCGCTCCAGGGCGACGGTGGCGTGGGCGATGAAGTCCAGCGCCACCGCCTCCAGGCCGCGCCGCTCGACGAGGCGGCGGGAGCGCCCCCGCCCGAGCTCCCGGGTCGAGTGCCCGCCGATGTTGATGCGCCGCCCGGACAGGGTGGCGGTCAGCTGCTCGACGAGCCCCGCGACGAAATGCGCGTTGTCGGGCGTCGCGGCCAGCTCCGAGGGGGGGATCCGACGGCGCGTCCCGTCCCCGGACAGGCGCCCCTGCGGCAGTTCGGCGCGCCAGGCGTACTCGGGATGGGACAGCCAGCGCTCCCAGTGGGTCAGCGGCTCGATGGCCAGCACCAGGCGGATGCCGTGGCTCTGGCACAGCGCCTCGATGCGGTGCAGCTGGGCGGGCGTCAGCGGGGACGCTCCCTCCCACACGACGTCCTGGTCGCGGTAGGCGAAGGCGTGGCCCACCCGCAGTTCGAGCTGGTTGAACCGCAGGGTCTCCAGCATCTCGACGATGCGGACGAACCCGTCCCAGGAGAGGATCCGGTCCCCCGACATGTCCATGAGATAGGCCCGCGTGGGGAACACCGGCGCGTCGCGCACCTCGAGGGCCGTCTCGAAGGAGGCGTCCTCGTTCAGCAGCTCCACGGCGTCCAGGGCCGCCGCCAGCCCCGCGTCGTCCGCGTGGTCGACGACGATCCCCGCGCTCTCGTAGTGGATGCAGAAGCCCTGGTCTGGGATGGTCCCGTCGTACCGGGGCGTCACCGCCGTATCGGCGGTGGCGCGGGAACGGCCGGGGACCTCGACGCGGGTCGCGCCGGCCGCGAAGTACTGGGAGATCACGTCCACGGCGTCGACCCTACGCCCGAGCCGGCCCTGCCCCGCGGCTCACCCGAAGCGGCCGGAGATATAGTCCTCGGTCGCCTGCTGGGAGGGGTGGGAGAAGATCGTCGTCGTGTCGTCGAACTCGACCAGACGGCCCGGCTTGCCCGTGGCCTCCAGGTTGAAGAAACCCGTCCGGTCGGACACGCGGGCCGCCTGCTGCATGTTGTGGGTGACGATGACGATCGTGTAGTCCTCCTTCAGCTCGTTCATGAGGTCCTCGATGGCGAGCGTGGAGATGGGGTCCAGGGCCGAGCAGGGTTCGTCCATGAGCAGGACCTCCGGGGCCACCGCGATGGCGCGCGCGATGCACAGACGCTGCTGCTGCCCCCCGGACAGGGAGGATCCGGGCCGTCCCAGGCGGTCCTTGACCTCGTTCCACAGGTTGGCGCCGCGCAGGGACTCCTCCACCAGCTCGTCCTCCGCGGACTTCGACATGCGCCGGGAGTTGAGCTTGACGCCGGCCAGGACGTTGTCGCGGATCGACATCGTCGGGAACGGGTTGGGGCGCTGGAACACCATGCCGACGTGGCGGCGCACCTGGACGGGGTCGATGCCCGCGCCGTAGATGTCGGTGCCGTCCAGCAGGACCGTGCCCTCCACGCGCGCGCCCGGGATCGCCTCGTGCATCCGGTTCAGCGTGCGCAGGAACGTCGACTTCCCGCAGCCCGAGGGCCCGATCAGCGCGGTGATCGCGTGGGAGGGGATGGAGACGGAGACATCTTCGACGGCGAGGAAGTCGCCGTAGTAGATGGACTCGTTGCGGATCTCCAGGCGGTTCGACGTGTGGGTCGTCATGACGGGGTCCTATCTGCCCTTCGGGGCGAACGCCCGGGCGATGAGCCGGGCGATGAGGTTCAGCAGCATGACCAGCAGGATGAGCACCAGGGCCGCGGCCCAGGCGCGTTCGTAGTTGATCGTCGTCACACAGCCCTCGACGCCTGCGCGGCAGGTGGCCAGGCCCTGCGAGTACTGCCGGTAGACGTAGACGGGCAGCGTCGTCATGCGCCCGTCGAAGACGTCGGCGTTCATCTTCTCGATGAAGCCGACCGTCATGAGCAGCGGCGCCGTCTCCCCGATGACGCGGGCGATGGCCAGCATGATCGAGGTCGTGATCCCCGCCGCCGAGGTGCGCAGCACCACCCGCACCACGACGCGCCACTTGGGCACGCCCAGCGCGTAGGCCGCCTCGCGCAGCTCGTTGGGCACCAGGCGCAGCATCTCCTCCGAGGAGCGCACCACCGTGGGGACCATGAGGACCGACAGCGCGACGGCGCCCATGATGCCGGCGCGGTAGCCCGAGCCGACCGCGAGCGTGAAGACGGCGGCGGAGAACAGTCCGGCGACGATGGAGGGGATGCCCGTCATGACGTCGACGAAGAAGGTCGTGGCACGTGCCAGCGGCCGCCCCTGTCCGTACTCGACCAGGTAGATGGCGGTGAACAGGCCGATCGGCGCCGAGATCAGCGTCGCCCACAGGGTGATGAGCAGCGTCCCCGTGATGGCGTGGGCGATGCCCCCTCCGGCCATCCCGCCGAACAGGCCCACCATGTCCGAGGTCAGGAAGCTCCAGGTGAGGCGCCGGTACCCGTTCGAGAGGACCGTCCACACCAGCGAAACCAGCGGGATCATGGCGAGGGCGAACGCGGTGTACACGGCGATCCTGGCGACCCAGTCCGTCACCGCCCGCCGCCGTTCCCATCCCGGGTCCGCCGGCTGGAGGAAGGTCCGCGCCCCCGGAGCGGCCGCGGTGCCCGGTGCGCTCGGTGCGCTCATCAGTTCGCTCCTGAGAATTCGGCGTGGCGCGAGACGATCCACCGCGCGATCGAGTTGACGATCATCGTGATGGCGAAGAGGGCCAGGCCCGTGGCGATGAGGGCCGACGTGTTGATTCCCGTCGACTCGGGGAACTGCAGGGCGATGTTCGCCGCGATCGTCGAGTGGCGGCCGGCCTCGAGGACGTGCCAGGAGTACGTGGAGCCGACCGACAGCACCATGACGACGGCCATCGTCTCCCCCAGGGCGCGGCCGAGGCCGAGCATCGAGGCGGAGATGATCCCCGAGCGCCCGAAGGGCAGCACGGCCATGCGCACCATCTCCCAGCGCGTCGCGCCCAGCGCCAGCGCGGCCTCCTCGTGGAGGGGCGGCGTCTGCAGGAAGACCTCGCGGGAGACGGACGTGATGATCGGCAGGATCATGACGGCCAGGATCAGGGCGACGGAGGCCATGACCCGCCCCGTCGGCGAGGCGGTACCGCCGAAGAGGGGGAACCATCCCAGGTGGGCGCCGAGCCACGTGTAGATCGGAACGAGCTTGGGCACCAGCCAGATCGCGCCCCACAGCCCGTAGACGACCGAGGGGATCGCGGCCAGCAGGTCGACCAGGTATCCGAGCCCCTGTGCCAGGCGCCGGGGCGCGTAGTGGCTGATGAACAGCGCGATCCCGATGGAGACCGGCACGGCGATCACCATGGCCAGCGCCGCCCCGAGGACGGTGCCGAACACCTGCGGCAGTGTGAACCGCCAGATCGAGACCGCGTCGGAGGATCCCGCCGTGTTGAAGACCTGCGTGGTGTCGGACAGGGCCGGCCACGCCTCGATGATGAGGAAGATCGCGACGGCGGCGAGCGTGCACAGGATGAGGACCGCGGCTGCGGTGGACAGGGAGCCGAAGATGATGTTGCCGGTCTTCCCGGTCCCCCGCGACTCCCCCGTCCACGTGCGCGGGGCCGTGTCCGCGCGGTCCGTCCGAGCCTCCACGAGGCGGGCGGCCTCCCCCTCCCCCGCGATCGACGAGGGCGTCCCTGCTGATGGCATCGCACTGCCTCCTGACGCCGGTGGGCCGGCGGCGGGGCGCTTCCGCGCGCCCGCCGCCGGCTCCTCGGATGTGATCACTTGATGGCGTCCAGCGCGGTCTGCACCTTCTCGCGCAGCGTGTCGCTGAGCGGGGCCGAACCGGCGGCCTGGGAGGCCTGCTCCTGTCCCTCCTCGGAGACCTGGTAGCCGACGAAGGACTTGACCAGTTCCGCCTCGTTCGCATCCTCGTAGGTCGAGCAGACGATCGAGTAGGAGATCAGCACCAGCGGGTAGGAGTCCGCATCGTCGGGCACGCGGTTGACGGCCAGCGCGATGTCGTTGGCGTCGCGGCCCTCGACCGTGGTCGCCGAGTCGGCGGCGTTCGCGGCCGTCTCATTGGAGAAGGACACGAAGTCCCCGCCGGAGGTCTCCAGCGCCGCGGTGCCCAGGGAGCCCGCCTGGGAGGCGTCCGCGTAGCCGATCGCGCCCTGCCCGGCCGTGACGGCCTGGACCACGCCGGAGGTGCCGTTCGCCGACTCTCCGCCGGAGATCGGCCAGGCCTTCGCGGCCTCGTCGGCCCACACGTCCGGGGCGGCCTGGTGCAGGTAGTCGGTGAAGTTCTCTGTGGTGCCCGAGTCATCGGAGCGGTGGACGGGCGTGATGGCCAGGTCCGGCAGCGTGGCGTCGGGGTTGGTCGCGGCGATCGCGGCGTCGTTCCACTTCGTGATCGTTCCGTTGAAGATGCCGGCGATCGTCTTCGCGTCCAGGTTGAGCGAGGTGATCCCGTCGAGGTTGAAGATCACGGCGACCGGGGAGATGTACACCGGCAGGTCCCAGGCGGAAGCCCCGCAGCGGGACTCCGCCGCGGCGATGTCATCATCCTCGAGGGGCGCGTCCGAGCCGGCCCAGGCGACCTGGCCGTCGGTGAACTGCTTGATGCCGGCGCCGGAACCGACGGCGTCGTAGGACAGGGTGACGTCGGGCTGAAGCGCGGCGTAGCCGGCCTTCCATGCCTCCATCGCGGCTTCCTGGGAGGTCGCGCCGGCGCCCGCGAGGGAACCGGAGAGCTGCTCGGCGGTGCTCTCCGCGCTGGCGGACTCGGTGCCGGATGCGGGGCTGGATGAGTCGCTCGAGGCGGAATCATTGGAGCCGCAGGCTGCCAGGGACATCACCAGCACGCTGGCGCCCAGGATCGCGCTGGACCTCAGGGCGCCGGAGCGGATGAGACGGTGGGACATTGAGGATCTTCCGTTCTGCCGCCACCAGGCGGCGCAGTGTCAAGGCCGGTTTCCCCGGCCGCGACGGCCACGCTAGGGAACGCAGATGACGCCCAGACCGGGCCTCGGTGAACACGGCGTGAACACTGCGTGTCCTCTGCGCCCCGTCCTCCGCCGGGCGCGGGGGCCCGCGGAGGGCGTCAGTCGGGCAGGACGAGTTTCGTGTACGTGGCGTGGCGCTCGACGGCCGTCACCACGGCGCCGTCCCCGGCGGACGCGGCCACGCGCGAGGCGCGGGCCACGTGGGCGACGAGCATCTCGGCGGTGGACAGCCACGGCGACTCCCGGGGCAGATCCGCCTGCACCCGGGTCGGCGCGCAGGCGGCGAGGGGCTCCATGAGGACCGGCAGGGTGGGCCGGTGCGCGCACACGACGACGGGCGCGGGCGCGCCCGAGGCCAGCTGCTCCATCACGCGGGAGGCCGGGAGGGGGTCGGAGGCGGCCGCGTCCTCGGTGAGCTCCGGGCGCGCGTCCACGGCCAGCCCGGCCGCCGTGGCGTAGGGGCCGACCGTGGAGGCGCACCGTAGCCACGGGGAGCTCACGATCTGCTCCACCCCGAAGGCGGAGAGCATGTCGATCAGGTCGATCGCCTGCTGGACCCCCAGCCGGGTCAGCGGGCGCTCGGCCTCGTCCCCCTCCCATGAGGAGCGGGACACCGCCTTCGCGTGGCGCAGCAGGGCGACGACGGAGGTGATGAGCGTGCCGGACTCGGCTCGGGCGACGACCTCGGTGAGCAGGCGCCGGTCCCCGCGGCGTGTCAGCAGGGCTCGCGCTCGGGAGGGCGACACCCAGCGTCGCGCGTCGATCTCCCGGTGGGAGGCGCCCTCGACGGGCCGGCGTGTGCGCAGCGCCGCCCCCTCTTCGAGGGGTGTGCCGACCCAGTAGTGGACCTCCTTGGTCTGGCCGGAGCCCAGCCGGTAGCGCTGCGTCGTCAGCGGCGCGCCGAGGGCGACGACCTGCCCGGTCTCCTCCTCGACCTCGCGCACGGCGGTGACGGGCAGGGGCTCGTTGAGCTCGGCCTTCCCCTTGGGCCAGGACCAGTCGCCGTAGCGGGGCCGGTGGACCAGGAGAACCTCCAGGTCGGCGGGGTCCAGCGACTGCCCCGGAAGCGCACGGGCCCCGCTCCGCAACCTCCAGGTGACGGCGCCGCCCGCGCGTACGAGGCGCGACGGGACGGGGGACGGACTGGACTTCGACACGTGACAAGGGTAGTCGCTCCCGTCCGCTCCGCCTGGGTCGCCCTCTCCCCCGCCACGGGGCGGGACCGGCCGCCGCCGGCCGGGGCGGGCCATCAGTAGGCGACGGTGAAGCGCTCCCGGTGGTGGGCGGGGGCGGCGACCTCGTCGATGAGGGCCCTCGCGAAGTCGGCGCCGGAGATGAAGGACACCCCCTGGTCGTCGGTCAGCAGGACGTCGCCGCCGACGCGGTAGCGGCCCAGCGCCTCACCGGGGTCGTGCGCGCCGAAGCCGCCGGCCGGGGAGACGAAAAACCAGTCCAGAGGCCCTTCATGGGCGCGCAGGTCCCCGAGGACCTCGGCGAGCTGGCGGGGCTCGGCGGCGAACTCCTTCGGGAAGCCGGGGGTGTCCATCAGGACGGGGCCGCCCTCGCGGATCAGGAGCGAGCCCGCGCCGCCGACGATCCCCAAGCGCGTCCCTCGGGACTCCGCGATCCCGACGAGATCCGCGTAGACGCCGCGGAGCCTTCCGTCGAGAGCCCCGCGCGGGGACAGCGCGCCGATGACGACGTCCGCCCCCTCGACCGCGCCCTCCAGGACGGCGCGGTCCTGGAGGTCCCCGGTGCGGAAGGCGGCGCCGGGCGTCCGCCGCTCGGGCGGCGTGCGCGACCAGGAGGTGACGTCGAGCCCGCGGCGGGCCGCCTCGGCGACGATGCGGGAGCCGGCGTATCCGGTTCCGCCCAAGACGGTGAGCGTGGTCATGACGGGTCCTTTCTCGGGGACGGGGCGCGCCCGCCGCCCCGGGGCCGGCGGGCGGCGCCGGACGGCGGCCATTTGTTGCTCCGGCAACAGTACAGCCGCCTCCGCGTCACCGCCCGATGACGCGGGCGGAGGCCTCGGCCATGAGAGTCTCCTGGAGGTCCTCCAGCGCGCGCCCCTGCTTGTCGCGGGTGCGCCGCCGCCACGTCCCGTTCCGGCGCAGCGCCCACGAGGACGTCGTCGGCGCCACGCCGCGGCGGACCAGGTCCGCCAGATAGGCCACCTGAGCGGGATCCCCGATGCGCACCAGCGCCTCGACCCTCCGGTCGAGATTGCGGTGCATGAGGTCCGCCGAGCCGATCCAGACCTCCTCCTCGCCGCGCGGGCCGAAGGCGTAGATTCGCGAATGCTCGAGGTAGCGGCCCAGGATCGAGCGCACCCGGATGTTCTCGCTGAGGCCCGGCACGCCCGCGCGGATGGCGCAGATGCCGCGCACCAGCACGTCGACGCGCACCCCCGCCTGCGAGGCGCGGTACAGGGCGTCGATGACGGCCTCGTCGACCACCGAGTTGACCTTGATCCCGATCCACGCGTCCAGCCCCGCCCGGGCCCGCGCCGCCTGGGCGTTGATGCGCTCGATCAGGCCGGGGCGGATCGACAGGGGCGCCACCAGCAGGCGGTGGAACGTGGAGCGCGGGGCGTAGCCCGACAACTGGTTGAACAGGCGCGTCATGTCCTGGGCGACATCGCGGTCGCAGGTGAGCAGGCCCAGGTCCTCATATCCGCGAGCCGTCTTCGGATGGTAGTTCCCGGTGCCGATGTGGCAGTAGCGCCGCAGGCCCTCGGACTCCTGGCGGACCACCAGAGACAGCTTGCAGTGGGTCTTCAGGCCGATCATGCCGTAGACCACGTGGACGCCGGCGCGTTCCAGCTTGCGCGCCCACCCGATGTTCGCCTCCTCGTCGAAACGGGCCTTGATCTCCACGATCGCCACGACCTGTTTGCCGGACTGGGCGGCCTCGATCAGAGCGGACACGATCGGGGAGTCCCCCGAGGTCCGGTACAGCGTCTGTTTCATGGCCAGAACCTGCGGGTCGCGCGCCGCCTGGCTGATGAACGCCTGCACGGAGGTCGCGAAGGAGTCGTAGGGATGGTGGAGCAGAACGTCATGGCTGCGGACTGAGGCGAAGACGTCGCCCGCGTGGGCGGACTCGACCTCGGCCAGGCCAGCCGCCGTGACGGGCACGAAACGCGGGTACTTGAGGTGGCTGAGATCGAGGTCGTGGAGCTCGTTGCACAGCGTGAGGTCCAGCGGGGCCGGCACGCTGATGACGTCGGCGCCGGCGATCTCGAGCTTCTCGACGAGGAAGTCCCGCACGAACCGGGAGATCGTGTCCTCGACCTCCAGACGGACCACGGGCCCGAACTTGCGGCGCAGGAGCTCCTCCTCCATGGCGGCCAGCAGGTTCTCGGCGTCGTCCTCCTCGACCTCCAGATCCTCGTTGCGGGTGACGCGGAAGCCGTGCGCCTCGACGATCTCGACTCCGGGGAAGAGATGGTCCAGATGGGCGCGGACGACGTCCTCGAGGGTGATGAAGGTGGCTCCCCCGGGCTGGAGGGCGAAGTCCTCCGCGGCGCCCTCGCGTCCGGCCGTGTCCACGTTGATGAGCCGGGGCAGGGACTGGGGGACCTTGACCCTGGCGAAATGCAGCTTGCCGGTCACCGGGTTGCGCACCACGACCGCGAGATTGAGCGACAGCCCCGAGATGTAGGGGAAGGGGTGCGAGGGGTCGACGGCCAGCGGCGTGAGGACGGGGAAGATCTGGCGCCGGAAGTAGACGGTCATCCGCTCGCGCTGGTCCTCGGCCAGTTCCTCCCAGCGCCGCAAGTGGATGCCCGACGCCTCCAGCGAGGGCAGGATCTGCTCCTGGAAGTCGCGGGCCTGGCGCGCGGAGAGTTCGCGGGTGCGCGCCTGGACGCCCTCCAGCACCTGGCGCGGCTCGAGCCCCGACGCGGAGGGCCGCGCGATCCCCGCCGCGATCCGGCGTTTGAGACCCGCGACGCGCACCATGTAGAACTCGTCGAGGTTCGAGCTGAAGATCGCGCTGAACCATGCGCGCTCCAGCAGAGGGAGGTCCAGGTCCTCCGACTGCTCCAGCACGCGCTCGTCGAACGCCATCCACGACAGCTCGCGGTCTGCGAAACGGCCCTTCGGCAGCGGGGCGTCCTCTCCCAGCGGACCGGAGGTGTCGACGGCCACGTCCAGGGAGGGCGCGACGTCGGGCTGGCCGGCCCGCGAGTCGGCGTCGTACTCCGCGTCCTCGTGCTCCACGCCGACGAGCTGGGCGTCGTCGGCCGGGACGAAGAGCTCATCGGCCCGGGCCGGCTCCATCCCGTGTCCCGGACCGCGTCCGGCGCCCTCGCCGGGCCCTGCGGCGGGGGCGTCGCGGTCCGCGTCCTCCATGTCCGGCCCCGGCCCGGGCCAGGACTCGTCGGGGGCGCTGAAGGTCGGCGGGTCGGCGGGGTGCGGATCGTCGGTCATGGGTGCCTTCCTGGATGGCCCGCGTGGCCGCGGGCGCGCTGGCGGCCGTCGCCGCCGGGGAGGGCCCGCCGGGCGGCCGGTCCCGGCGCTGCCGCCTGGCGGCCAGCGTGGCACGCCCGGGTGTCGGCCGCGTGTCCACCCGGTGTCAATTGAGTGTCCCGACCTCGGCGTGCCGCTCGGCCTCGCCCAGTTCGTCGGCGGTGCGCAGGAGGGCCCGGGCCCGCAGCGTGACCGGGTGGGCCAGGGGGTCGTCCTCGTCCCGGATCCATGTCGCGCCCAGGGTGTCGCCCGCCGCCAGCACCCGCATGACGCGCGCCGCGTCTCCGATGACGGGGGCCAGGTCGTCGTCGGTGCGCTCCCCGGTGAGCAGCGCGTGGACCTCGCCCATCACCCGGTCCAGGACGGGGACGTCGACCGGGTGCTCCAGCCCCGGGATGACGCGGGCGGATCTGCCCTCCTCGTACCGGCTGCGCACGGCCTCGGGATCGCGCCGGTACCACTCCCACAGGAGGTACAGGCGCCACAGGGCGCCGGGCAGGGTGAACTCCGGGCTGCGCGACCACATGTTCGCCACGAGGTCGATCCCCTCGGTGCGCACCGTGTGCCGCAGGCTCGCGATGGCCTCCGGGCCCAGGTCCTCGTCGCCGACGCCCATGAGCGCCCACGCGGAGGTGTGGGCGGCCTCCGAACCGCGTTCCGGATCCTCGTCGCCCACGATGTACTCGGCCCGGTCCGCGCTCAGCGTGGCGGGTCTGCGGGGCGTGCGGTGCTGCGCGTCGGACATGGCGTCGTCCTTCCCTCGGGCGACCGGACGGCTGCGAGTGTGGTCCCCCAGCCGCACGGTCACGGCGGTTCCCGGTCCCGCGCTGCCATTACAATGGCTGCGGGCCTATAGCTCAATGGTAGAGCAGCGGACTTTTAATCCGCGGGTTGGGGGTTCGAGTCCCCCTGGGCTCACCCGATGCCGGGGGTGTCCGCCCTCGAGATGCGAGGCCGGACGCCCTCGTGCCTGGAGCCGCCGCGCGTCAGCGAGGGCGCCGGCGCTCGTCGCGATGGGGAGGGCATCGCCCTCGCCTCCGCCTTCCATCGGGTGCTCCCGGTGGTCGAGCCGTGGGTGAAGGCCGTCGGCTCGCTCGACCTGCTGTGGCTCGCGTGGGGGTCCCCGCGCCCGGGCGCTTCGTCCCTTCCCGCCGCCTCGCTCTGGCTCTGAGGGCGACGCCGTCCAGGCTGAGCGTCACGCGGCGCCCCGCGTCCCTTGACACCGGGAATACCATGGGAAAACTACTTACTTACGGAAAGTGAATTCTTATGACCCGGGTCACGGACCACGACCCCTCGCAGTGCCCTCCCCTGGACCTCAGCGACCAGCTGCGCATCGCAGTCGGCGCCCTGTGGCGCCGCATCCGCTCGGAGCGCTCGGCCGACGACCTCAACGAGCTGCAGTACTCCGTCCTGGCCCACGTCGTGCGGCACGGCCCCCTGTCCTTCACGCGCCTGGCGGCCGACACGCGGGTCACGCCGACCTCGATCACCCGCGTCGCCGACCACCTGGAGGGCGTCGGCCTGGCCGAGCGCACCCGCGACGCCCACGACGCCCGCGTATCGGTCCTCGGACCGACCCCGGCCGGCACCGACCTCGTGCTCGACGTCCGGAGGGCGCGCTCGCAATGGCTGTCCACCGCGCTGAGCAGGCTGTCGGCCTCGGATCGCGAGGTCCTCGCCCATGCCGCGCCCCTGCTCCGACGGCTCGCAGAGACCGGTGACCGCGCGTGACCGCCGCCTTCCGCTCCTTCGCGATCAGCAACTACCGGATCTGGTTCGTCGGCGCCCTCGTGTCGAACATCGGCACCTGGCTGCAGCGCACGGCCCAGGACTGGCTGGTCATCCACGACCTCACGGACAACGACGCCTTCGCCGTCGGCGTCGTCATGGCCCTCCAATTCGGCCCGCAGCTCCTGTTCATCCCGATCGTCGGCTTCGCGGCCGACCACTTCGACACCCGCCGGCTCCTCATCCTCACCCAGGGCGCCCAGGCGCTGATCGCCGCGGGCCTGGGGATCACCGTCCTGACCGGCCATGCGACGCTGTGGCACGTGTACGGCTTCGCCCTCATGCTGGGGATCGCCGCGGCCTTCGACTCCCCACCGCGCCAGACCTTCGTCTCCCAGCTGGTCGGCGAGACGTACCTGGGCAACGCGGTGTCGCTGAACTCGGCGTCCTTCAACATCGCGCGGATGATCGGCCCCGCCGCGGCCGGCCTGCTCATCGCGGCCCTGGGAGCCGGATGGGCGTTCGTCATCAACGCGGCGAGCTTCGCCGCGGTGTTCGTCTCGATCTTCTTCATCCGCCCCTCCGAGCTCCACGTCGCCGCCCGGGCGAAGCGCGGCAAGGGACAGTTGGCCCAGGGATTCCGCTACATCCGCAACCGGCCCGACCTCGTCGGCGTGATGGTGGCGATCTTCATCGCCTCGACGTTCACGCTGAACTTCGCCGTCTACATCGCGGCGATGTGCACCTCCGTCTTCCACCTCGGCTCCGGCGAGTTCGGTCTGTTCAACTCCGCTCTGGCCATCGGATCCGTGGCCGGCGCGCTGCTGGCCGCCCGCCGCGAGCGACCGCAGATCCACGTCGTCATCTACTCGTGCCTGATGCTCGGCGTGGTCCTGTCAGTCACGGCCGCCATGCCGACCGCTCTGCTGTTCGCGCTGATCCTGCCCCTGAGCGGCCTCGCCATGCAGATGATGACGACCTCGGCGAACGGCTACGTCCAGATGTCCACGGCGCCCTACATGCGCGGGCGCGTCATGGCGGTCTACATGGCGGTTCTGGCCGGCGGCACGCCGGTCGGCGCCCCCGTCATGGGATGGGTGGCCAATGCGCTGGGCCCGCGCTCCTCCGTGCTGTTGGGAGCGCTGGCCGCGGTCGTGGCGGCCTCGGCCGGACTGTTCTGGCTGTCCGCGCACATCCGGCTGACCGCCCGTTTCGACGTCCCCTTCGGCGGCCCGCGGATCCGCGTCGAGACGGCCCCCCGCGCCCGCCTCCCCCGTCCCGAGGAGTCCCCCGCCTCCCCGGGAATCCCGAACCGACGACTGACAGCGACCACAGCCAATGACTGATCACACCCCGCCTGATGACCGCGACGACCGCTCCCCCGCCACGCCCGGACGCGGCGGGGCTCTCAGCGTCGCCCTCCTGGTGACACTGGCCGTGCAGAACGCGGTGCCCCCGTTCAGCACGGACATGTACTCCCCGGCATTCCCCCACGTCACCGAGGACCTGGGGACCACGGCCTCCCTCGTGGGCCTGACCCTGACGGCCTTCTTCATCGGCATGGGGCTGGGCCAGATCCTGGGAGGCGTCGTCTCCGACCAGCTCGGCCGCCGCCGGCCTCTCATCATCGGCGGCCTGGTCTGCACCGCGGGGGCGGTCATCTGCGCGCTGGCGCCCGGCATCTGGGTCCTCATCGCCGGGCGGTTGCTCCAGGGCCTCGGCGGCGGAGTGGCCGCCGCCGTCGGACGCGCCGTCCTCGTCGATCTGGCCCACGGCAACGTCCTGGCGCGCACGATGTCCCTCCTGCAGGCCCTGGGCGGGCTGGCCCCCATGATCGCGCCCGTGGTGGGCGGCGTCATGGTCACACGCTGGCCGTGGCAGGCCGTGTTCTGGGCGCTCTCCGCGTTCGGCGTGGTGATGTCCGGCCTGGCCTGGAGGTACGTGCCGGAGTCGCTGCCCGTGGGATCGCGCCATTCCGGCGGCGCCACGCAGATCGTCCGGGGCATCGGCCAGGTCCTGCGCATCCGGGCGTTCAACGGGTTCATGCTGACCAGCGCCTTCTCCGGCTTCTGCATGTTCGGCTACATCGCGAACGCCTCCTACGTCCTCCAGGAGCAGAAGGGCCTCACGCCGCTGGCCTTCTCGATGGTCTTCGCCGCGAACGCGCTCCTCAACATCGTGTGCACGCTGGCCAACGCCCGGCTCATCGGGTGGCGCTCTCCGGAGGCCCTCATCCGCATGGGCCTCACGATCTCCGGCTCCTCCGTGGTGCTGCTGGTGGTGACCGTGGCGGTGTGGGACACGGCCCTCGTCCCTCTGTGCCTCGGGTTCGCGGGGCTGATGGCCGCCCAGGCCTTCATCTTCGGCAACTCCTCCGCCGTCGGCCTGGGGCTGGCGCGCGGCAACGCCGGCGCCGCCTCCGCGATCCAGGGCCTCGTCCAGTCCACCGCCTCCGCCGTCTCCGCGCCGCTGGCGACGATGGGAGGCGGCAGCACCGCCGTCCCGATGGTGGTCGTCATGGTCGTCGGCGTGGCGGGGGCGTGGGGATCCTTCCAGTTCCTCGCGCGCCGCGCCTCCGGGCACGAGGGCGGCCGCCTGCCGGCCTGACTCCGCCGGGCCGGCAGGCGGCGCGTCCCTCACAGGAGGGACCGGTACAGCTGCGCGATCTCCTCGACGGTCGGTGTCCTCGGGTTGCCCCCGGTGCACACGTCCTCGAAGGCCGCCCGGGCCAGCGGCTCGACGTCCGCCTCGGTGGCGCCGACCTCCGAGATCCGCGTCGGGTTGCCCAGGGAGACCGCCAGGTCGCGGATCGTGGCGACCGCCTCCGCCCGGACCTCCTCGATGGGCCGGGTGGCGGCGCCCTCGACGCCGAACGCGGCCGCGATGTCGCGGTACTTCTCCCCGGTGAAGGGCGCGTTGTACTCCAGGACGGTCGGCAGCAGGATGCCGTTGGCTACGCCGTGGGGCGCCCCGAAGAACGCGCCCAGCGGGTGCGCCATGCCGTGGACCAGGCCCAGGCCGACGTTCGAATAGCCCATGCCGGCGATGTACTGCGCCATCGCCATCCGGTCCATGGCCTCGGCGTCCCCGTCGGCCGCCGCCGGAAGCGATCCGGCGATCATCCGGATCGCGGTGAGGTGGAACATGTCGGACAGCTCGAACGCTCCCGGCGTCACGAAGCCCTCGATGGCGTGGGTGAGGGCGTCCAGCCCCGTGGCCACCTTGAGGGAGCGGGGGGCCGTGGCCATCATCTCCGGGTCGACGATCGCCAGGACCGGGATGTCGTGCGGGTCCACGCACACGAACTTCCGGCGGTGCGCGGTGTCCGTGATGACATAGTTGATGGTCGTCTCCGAGGCCGTGCCCGCCGTCGTGGGGATCGCGATGATCGGGACGGACGGGTTCCTCGTCGACGCCGCCCCCTCCAAGGAGACGACGTCGGAGAACTCCGGGTTCGCGGCGATGATGCCGATGGCCTTGCAGGTGTCCTGCGGCGAGCCGCCGCCGATCGAGATCAGCACGTCGGCGCCGAACTCCCGGAACGCGGCCAGACCGGCCAGGACGTTCTCGACCGGCGGGTTCGGCTTGACATCGGTGAACATGGTGAAGGGAAGGCCCGCGCCCTCCAACAGATCGGTGACGCGAGCCGCCACGCCCGTGTCGACCAGGACCTGGTCGGTGACGACGAACGCCTTGGTGAATCCGCGGGAGGCGACCTCGTCGGGGATCACGCCGATGGCCCCGGCTCCGAAGTAGGCGGTCTGGTTCCAGATCATGCGATGGACGGTCATGTCTGCTCCTCTGTCCGGACGCCGAGCGGTCGGGGAGGCCTGCGCGTCTGCGCGCGCGGGCCTTCGGGCATCCGATTGCCCGCCCCCGTCCCGGCGTCACTCCCACGCTAGGGACCGGCGTCGGGGCGGGACAAGGTCCTCAGGTCCCCCGTCCCCACCGGCGCGCGCAGGGGCCTCCTCGGACCTCGAGTCGTCAGTCGCCTTCTCCGGCTGACGCGGCGTCCTCCCCCGAGCGCGACGCCAGCCACACCGCCACCGACACGAGCGCCAGCCCCACCAGCTCCCACGCGCCGGGGAGCTGGTGGAGCATGAGGGCGCCGATCACCGCCGAAGTCGCGGGAAGCAAGGCTGTGAGCAGCGCGAACGTCGAGGCGCTCAGACGGCTGAGCGCCAGGGCCTCCAACGACAGCGGGAGCACCGTGGACAGGACGCCGACCGCGACCACCGCCAGGGCCGCCTGCCAGGAGTGCAGGGCGGGGGCGCCCCCGGGTGCCAGCAGCGGGGCCAGGACCAGCGATCCGGTCGCGCATCCGAGCGCCAGGTTCGTGATCCCCGACCGCTCCTGCGCGATCCGCTGCCCCAGCACGATGTAGGCGGCCCACATCGCTGCGGCGCCCAGCACCCAGGCGATTCCAACGCCCACGCCGGGCGCGCCGAGGTCCAGCCCCAGACCGCCGATCGCCATGACGCCCGCCAGGGCGAGCGCGGCCGCCACCCGCGGACCCGCCCCCCGCCCGCGCCAGACGGCCACCGCGACCGGCCCGAGGAACTCCAGCGACACGGCCACCCCCAGCGGCAGGCGGCTGATCGCCTCGTAGAAGGCGGTGTTCATGGCCGCCAGGGCCACTCCGAACACGGCCGAGGCCCACAGGTCGCGCCGGGTCAGGCCGTCGCGCCACGGCCGGCGCCACGCGAGTAGCACGACGGCCCCCACCGCGAGCCTCCACCAGGCCACCGAGGCCGGCTCCATCACCGTGAACAGCCACACCGCGACGGCGGCGCCGATGTACTGGACCAGCCCGGACCCGACGATGAAGAACGGAGCCGGAACGCGATTCACCACGGCGCGCGCGCCGCCCAGGGAGGAGGGGGATGCCACGCCCCCAAGCGTGCCACTCCCCGCCGGGTCGATCCCTCACCCGCCGGCGGCTGGACGTCTGTCACATCCCGCTCGGCAGGGGAGGGACGAGGACGTCCCCGCGCTACCCGGCGGCCGCCCCCTCCGTGCCGGGCGCGCCCGCGGCGCCGGGCTCGAAGGTCAGTGAGACGGAGTTCATGCAGTAGCGCTGGCCGGTCGGCTGGTCGGGCGCATCGTCGAAGACATGCCCCAGGTGCGAGCCGCAGCGCGCGCAGCGCACCTCGGTGCGCACCATGCCGTGCGAGGTGTCGACCGAGGTCGTCACCGCGGCCTCCTGCGGATCGTAGAAGCTGGGCCACCCGCAGTGGGAGTCGAACTTCGTCGCCGAGCGGAACAGCTCCGCCCCGCAGGCGCGGCAGCGGTAGATGCCTTCGCGGTGCTCGTCGAGCAGAGCGCCCGTCCAGGGGCGCTCCGTGCCGGCCTCGCGCAGGACGTGGTACTCCATCGGATCCAGCACGCGGCGCCATTCGATCTCGCTGCGCCGTGCCGGGCCGTCGTTCAGGATCTGGGCCATGGGACCATTGTCCGCGCGACCGGCCGGGCGCGCCACGGGTGGACGGCCGGCCCCGTGCGGCCCCGCGCGAGCGCCGGCCGGCGCCACGGCGGTCAGCCCCTGGACGGTCGTGACGGTCCCCGAGGATCGTCCTCGTCCGCGGATCCCGGCTGGATCGCCGGGAGCAGGCGCGTGCGGTCCGGCGCGCCCTCGCCGTCGTCGTGGCCCCCCTGGCGGCCCTCCCCGCGGACGCCGCCGTCCTGGCGGCCGTCTCCGGGCTCGCGCGGGTCCGCGGGGCCGCCGTCCTTCGCCACGGCATCGGGAACCGGGCCCTTCTGCGCCGCGCGCAGCCTGGCCGCCTCCTCGCGCTCGGCCAGCGCGTCCTCGCCGGGCCCCGCGAACACGGACCGCCGCTCCTCCGCGTCGGGCGAGCCGGAGTAGAGGCGCTCGCCCCGCCCGCCCGTCGTCGTCGCCGTCATGACGGCCGGCGCCGGATCGGCCTGCGGAGAGGGCGCCGCCTCGCGGACCGGCGCCTGGTCCTGGTCCCGGTCCGCCCTCCGTTCCCCCTGCTGTTCCCCTTTCGCCGCGTACCTCTGGGCGATGGCGAGCAACTCGGTCTGAGTGAACAGACGAGTGCGGTCGTCGTCCACACCGCCGGAGGCGGGGAGGGCCTCTGAGACGGACGGCGTCGGGGCGTCTCCACCGGCCGACCCGGCCGGGGCCCCTCCGGCCGCCCTGCCCTCGGCGCTGGCGCGCTGGCGCTCGGCCATGGCCCGGCGGCGCGCCCGCTTCGCGCGCCGCCGGGCGGCCTGGAGGCGTGCGGCGTGGAAGGCGTCCAGCGGTGTCTCGATCCGGCCGGCAGGGACGCCCTCGTCTGAATGGGACCCGGCAGGGGCCGGATCCGCGGAGGCCGATCCAGACGGCCCGGGGGAGGCGTCCGCACCGGGCGCGCCCGTGTCGGCGGCGCTGCCCGCGATGCCGGAGAGCTCGGCCGCCAGGCGGGCGACGAGCTCATGGGACTCGTCGTGCTCGACCGTGACGGTCTGCTGCTGCTGGACGCGGGTGACCGGACGGGTCCAGGCCTCCTCGTCGGCCAGCCAGGAGACCAGGTTCTCGCGCAGGTAGCAGCGCAGATCCCACAGGTCTCCGGAATCCTTCGCCGACACGAGGACGCGCACGGTGACGGAGTCGCGGTCCGAATCCGTCATCTGCACATTCCACGTGCGCCCGTCCCACAGGTCGGTGGCCAGGAGGAGCTGCTCGACGCGAGCCCGGATCTGAGCCATGGGCGCCCCCCAGTCCAGGGTCAGTTCGACCGTGCCCAGCTGCTTGGCGGCCCGGCGGGTCCAGTTCTGGAAGGGCTGGCTGGTGAAGTACGTCGAGGGCATGATGAGGCGGCGCTCATCCCACACCCGCACGACGACATAGGTGAGCGTGATCTCCTCAATCGCCCCGGAGTCCCCATCGGGGCCGGCGACCACGACGTCGCCCACGCGGATGGCGTCGGTGAAGGCCAACTGGATCCCCGCGAAGACGTTCCCGAGAGTCGACTGGGCCGCCAGGCCGGCGACCACGGAGAGCACGCCGGCGGAGGCCAGCACGGCGGAGAGGACCTGCTTGGCCTCGGGGAAGGTGGTGAACACCGCCCAGCCGACTCCCAGAATGACGACGATCGCCTGAAGGACGCGGCGCAGCACCTGCGCCTGCGTCTCATAGCGGCGCGAGCGGCCGAGGTCGGCGGTGTGGCGCAGCCGGGCCGCGTCCTCGACGATCCAGGTGGCGGCGAAGACCACCCAGGTCGTCGCCGAGATGGCGAGCACCAGGAGGACCTTCTTGAGGACGGCGACCAGCGCCCCGTTGGCCAGCTGGGACAGATCCGTGTCGGACAGGAGGACGGACTGGCCGGCCCACGCCCCCCACGCCATCAGCGCCCAGTACGCCGGCCCCCGCATGCGCCCGAGCATCGCCGAGAGCATCTTCGAGCGGGCGAAGGCGGCCTTGAGCAGCATCGACACGAGGAAAGCGAGAGCGGCCCCGGCGACCACGCCGATCGCGATCGCCAGCAGCAGGCGCCCGGCGTTGAGGGCGCCGGCGACCGCGTCCTCCCCCTCCGCCAGAGGACGCAGGGCCGCGGGGAGCCCGACCGCGGACAGCGGGGCCGCGGGCAGCGACGCCGCCTGCGGCAGGGTCGTCAGGATCGTGGACAGCATGGCTCCAGCGTAGGAGCACGTGCTGAGACTCCGCTGAGGCGCGGTGAGCGTCCTCACAGGTCCGTGTTTTGCCTTGGGCGTCGAGACCTGCGTATGATCTTCCTCGTCCTCGGGTCGCGTTCTTCGGAGCACGGTCCGGGTGGCCACCGGGCCCCCATCGTCTAGTGGCCCAGGACATCGCCCTTTCACGGCGACGACACGGGTTCGAATCCCGTTGGGGGTACTCCTCGGAGAACCTCGGTCAGAGCCGCAGGAGGGCGGCCCGGACGGGTCAGCCCGTCCGAGGCCCCGTAGCGCAGCTGGTTAGCGCGCCGCCCTGTCACGGCGGAGGTCGCGGGTTCAAGTCCCGTCGGGGTCGCCGGCCTTGATCGCAAGATCTGGTCTTGGCTCTGTAGCTCAGTTGGTAGAGCGTCCGACTGAAAATCGGGAGGTCACCGGATCGACGCCGGTCGGAGCCACCGAGACCCCGGGATTCCGTTGGAGTCCCGGGGTCCTTGTCTGCCCGCCGGCAGGCGACCCGCATCGGGACAGGGCTCCCCCGAAACTCCCCCACGCCGATCCCCACGCCCCCGAGCGCGACCCGCGAGGGGACAATGGGAACCATGACGTCGTCCCACACCAAGCCCCGTCGCCGGAGACTGTGGCCCTGGAGCCGCCGTGAGCGCGATCAGCAGGCGGCGGCCCCCGCCGCCCCGGCCCTCCCCCGGCTCCCCGAGGGCACCGTCCTGGCCGCGCGCGGGCTTCGCCTGCACCCGGCCGGCGAAGGCGCGGACACGGGAGCGGCCGGGGGCCTCGACCTCGACGTCATGCGCGGCACCGTCACGGCCCTCATCGGCACTGCGGGCTCCGATGCGCCGGCGCTCCTGCGGGTGCTCGCCGGCCTGGAGCCGGCCGCGGGCGGAACGGTCCTGCTCAAGGGCGAGGACGTCGTGACGCCGGCCCCGGATGACGCCGAGCGCCCGAACCCGAGGCGCGCCCGCGTCGGCCTGGTCTTCGAGGACCCCGGCCTGGCGCCCGCGCTCACGGTCCGGCAGAACATCCTGCTGGCCGCCTCCATCGCCGGAGTCCCCGTGACGCGGGAACGCCTGGAGTCCGTCATCGCCGCAGCCGGGCTCGGAGACGTCCTCGACCTCGGCCCCTCCGAGCTGAGCGCCGGCCTCAGGCGCCGCGTCGCGGTCGCGCGCGCCCTGGTCGCCGCGCCCGTTGTCCTCCTGGCCGACGAGCCCGCCGGCGGCCTCGAGGCCGCCCCCGCCGAGGAGATCCTCGCTCTCCTGCGGACCGCGGCCTCCGACCTGGGGTGCGCGATCGTCATCGCCACCCGGGACCCGGCGGTCGCCGCCCGGGCCGACCGGGCTGTCATCCTCTCCGGCGGCCGGGCCCTGGGGACCCTCATGTCGCCGTCCGTCGGGGACGTGCTCACCGTCCTCGCCTCGCGCGACGACTCGCCCGCCGGTGGCGCCCAATCCCCTGCCGAGGGCGAAGGCGGCGGCGCCCCGCAGCGGACCTGGCAGATTCCGCAGCCCGCGCGCCGCGCCCCCGAGCCGCCGCCCGGCGCCGCCTCCCGCTCCAGCCGGATCCCGAGGCTGCCCGTCGCGGGCGGCGGAGACGGCGCCCCGGGCGCCGCGCCGGTCGCGGCGCCCGGGATCCGTCTCCCAGAGGAGGATCCGCGCACCCAGGAGATCGCCCTGCTGGCGGTCGAGCAGGTCCGGGCCATCGACCAGGCGGCCGCCCGGTCGGCCGCCGCCCATGACGCGCTGCGCGAGGAACTCGGCGCCGAGGCCGTCCAGGCCTCCCTCAACCGGCTCTCGCCGACCAAGACCCTGCCCGAGGACTCCGCCCGCGTCGTCGACCAGGCCCAACGCATCCTCGGAGACCTGCCCGGGCCGATCATGCCGCAGGACTGAGCACCACCCGATCCGCGCCCGAGGGGGCCGTGGTCGCGCCCCCGCCCGGCGCCGCGACGTGCCACACTGGTCACCAAGCGCCAGCCCCCGGGCCGCGCCGCCGTCAACCGTCCCCTCTCCGCCCCTCGTCCAGCGCCGCCCCCGACGGCGCCGCCGAACCGGGCGGGGACACCAGCGATGAAGGAGAGTTCGCGCCATGGCGACAGATCAGGCATCGTCCGCCCCCGACATCGGAGAGCCCCCCTCCTCGGAGCGTCCCGCGACGGTCGGGGAGCTGTTCGCCAGGCTCTCGGAGCAGATCTCCTCCCTGGTCCAGGGCGAGATCGAACTGACGAAGACCAAGGCCGCCGCCTTCCTCAAGAAGGTCGGCGCCGGCGGCGCGCTCCTGGCTGTCGCCGCCGTCCTGGCCCTCTACATGCTCGGCTGGCTGTTCCACACCGTCGAGCTCGCCCTCGCGGTGGCGCTGCCCGAATGGGCGGCCTCGCTGATCGTCCTGGCCCTCCTCCTCGTCCTCGTCGCCCTCCTGGCCTTCGTGGGGGTCAAGCTGATCCAGAAGGGGCAGGAGCACACGCCGAACCCCCAGGAGGGGATCCGGCAGGACGTCGACGCCTTCAAGAAGGGACTGGGCAAGTGAGCGACCAGAACACCTCCTCCGACACTCGCACGCCCGAGGAGATCCAGGCCGAGCTGGAGGCCACCCGCCGGGAGATGAGCCGCACCGTCGATCAGCTGGTCGCCGAGCTCCAGCCCGCCCGCATCGCCGAGAAGACCAAGGAGGCCGCCCAGGACAAGGTCCTCGGCCTCCTCGAGGAGGCCAGGGCCGTCATCGTCCGCGCCCGCCAAGGCGATCCGGACGCGCTGCGGCGTGTGGGGTACGTCGCCGCCGGGGCCGCCGCCGTCGTGGGCCTCACGATCCTGCGCGCCGTCCGCCGCCACCGGGCCTGACCTTTCCGCGTCTTGCCACGCCGCTGGCGCGGCAGGGCGGCGAGGGTGACGCGTCTCCTGTTCGCCGTGCGCGGACAGACAGCAGATGCGCCGAAGAACCGCGAGGATCGCGGCGATCGTGCCGGTCCGTCGCAGTCCGGGATGTGAGCATCCGAGGGCGCCACGCTATGATGGGCCCACGACAGATTTTGATCAGATCAGGGAACCGCTTCGGCGGACCCGCACAAGGTGGAGGGGGTCGACGCCATGGGGCGCGGCCGTCAGAAGGCCAAGCAGACGAAAGTCGCACGCAAGCTGAAGTACTTCAGCCCTGATACCGATCTTGAAGCCCTTCAGCGAGAGCTGGCCTCTGGGCGCGGAGACTCGGACGACGACCTGTACGCGAAATACGCCGACCTGGGCGACCAGCCCCAAGCCGACGACTTCGACGGCGACGAGGACTCGGAGGGGGACCAACACGACTACTGGTCCCCCGCCTCCAGCGAGCACTGACCCCCACGTCCGGCCGACGGCCCCTCCCTCAGGCCGCTCGATAGTCGCCGCTGAGGAGGACCACGCCGCCGCGCGCCCCCTTCGTCCCGGTGATCGCGCGCGCGCGACCGTCTGACGAGGACGGCCCTGCCCCGCCCGCCGCCTCCGATGCGCCGCAGGCGCCCTCGGCGCGGGGGGCTCCCTCGCCCGAGTCCAGGCGGACGTCGCCCAGCACCCACGCCGGGACCCCGCTGGATCCGATGGCGGCCAGGGCGGCGTCGACGGCGTCGGGCGCCACCACGGCGACCATGCCGACGCCCAGGTTCAGCGAGTCCTCCAACGCCCCCCAGGAGACGCCGCCGCCCACGCGCACCCAGTCGAAGACGGCCGGGACCCTCCACGACGAGCGGTCGACGCGGCCGACCGCTCCGAGGGGCAGCACGCGCGCCAGGTTGGCGGCCAGCCCCCCGCCCGTGACATGAGCGAGGGCGTGCACGCCCGTGCCCTCCCCCGTGCCGAGCCGGTCGAGCAGGTCCAGGCACAGGCGCGTGTACAGGCGCGTCGGTTCCAGCAGCTCCTCGCCGAGCGTCCGCCCGAAGGCGGGGACCTCGGCCTCCAGCGGGACGCCCGCCCGCTCCACGACGCGGCGCACCAGGGAGTACCCGTTCGAGTGCAGGCCCGAGGAGGCCATCGCGACCAGAACGTCGCCGGACCGCACCCGCTCCGGTCCGAGGACCGCGTCGGCGTCCACCACGCCCGTGGCGGCGCCCGCGATGTCGTAGTCGTCGGGGGCCATGAGACCGGGATGCTCGGCCGTCTCCCCGCCCACCAGCGGGCAGCCCACGGACTCGCACGCACGGGCGACGCCCGTGACGATCTCCGCGATCCGCCGGGGGATCACATGCCCGCAGGCGATGTAGTCGGTCATGAGCAGCGGGCGCGCACCGACCACGACGATGTCGTCGACCACCATGCCGACCAGGTCCTGGCCGATCGTGCCGTGGATGTCCAGCGCCCGAGCGATCGCGATCTTCGTGCCCACGCCGTCGGTGGAGGTGGCCAGCAGGGGGCGGCGCATCCCCGTCAGGGCCGAGGCGTCGACCAGGCCGGCGAATCCCCCCGTCGCGCCCAGCACCGTCTCGTCGTGGGTCCGGGCGACGGCGCCCTTCATCAGCTCGACGGCCAGGTCCCCGGCGCGGGTGTCGACTCCGGCCGAGGCGTAGTCGAGGGGTTCGCGTTCAGTCATCGGATCCTCCTGGTCCAGCCGACGGCCGCGGGCGGCTGTCCGCCCGCACGCCCCGCCCGCTCATGTGGTCGCCCCCGGGGTGCCGGGGATCGGCGTGCCCTTGGCGATGGGCTCGGGGTAGTCGCCGGTGAAGCAGCCCAGGCACAGGGACGTCCCCTGTCCAGTCGCCTGGACCATCCCGCGCAGCGACAGGTAGCCCAGCGAGTCCGCCCCGATCGAGGTGCGGATGGACTCGATGTCCATCGAGGCGGCGATCAGCTCCGCGCGGGTGGGGAAGTCGATGCCGAAGAAGCACGGCCAGTTCACCGGCGGGGACGAGATCCGCACGTGGACCTCCGCGGCCCCGGCCTCGCGCAGCATCCGCACCAGGGCCCGCTGGGTGTTCCCCCGCACGATCGAGTCGTCGACGACGACCAGCCGCCGCCCCTCGATGACCTCGCGCAGCGGGTTGAGCTTGAGTCGGATCCCCAGCTGGCGCAGCGACTGCGTGGGCTGGATGAAGGTGCGCCCGACATAGGAGTTCTTCACGAGCCCCTGCGCGAAGGGGATGCCGGACTCGTGGGCGTATCCGATGGCGGCCGGCGTGCCCGACTCCGGGACGGGGACCACCACGTCCGCCTCGACCGGGTGCTCCCGGGCCAGCGTGGCGCCCATCTCACGCCGGGTGGCCACGATCTGGCGGCCGCCGATGACGGTGTCGGGCCGCGCCAGGTAGACGTACTCGAAGACGCATGTGCTCGCCCTCGTCACCGCGAAATGGCGGGAGCGCACGCCCGACGCGTCGATCGACACCAGTTCCCCCGGCTCGATCTCCCGGATGAAGGCGGCGCCGACCAGGTCCAGGGCGGAGGTCTCCGAGGCCAGCACCCACCCGGGGCGCCCGGATCCCTCGCCGAGCCGCCCCAGCACCAGCGGGCGGTACCCATGAGGGTCGCGCGCCCCGTAGAGCGTGTGCTCATCCATCCACACCAGGGAGAATGCCCCTCTCAGCCGGGGCAGGACCGTCAGGGCGGCGGGCACGAGCGGCGCGGGCGCCTCCTCCGCCTCGGGTGAGGACGTCCCGGCGCCGACCGACCGGGAGGCGCCGACGAAGGGGGCGGGGCCGGGGATCCTGTCGGCCAGCCCCATGAGCGCGGTGACGATGGCGGTGTCGGTGGAGGCGCCGTGTTCGACGTCGTCGCCGCCATCGGCCAGCGAGTGGGCGAGACGCCGCAGCTCGGCGGTGTTGGTGAGGTTGCCGTTGTGCCCCAGCGCGATGGTGCCGTCGGGCGTGGGGCCGAGGGTCGGCTGCGCGTTCCGCCAGGTGTCGGCCCCGGTGGTCGCGTAGCGCACATGCCCCAGCGCGATGTGCCCGCGGAGCCCCTGGAGGATCTGGTCGGTGAAGACCTGGTTGACCAGGCCCTGGTCCTTGTACACGCGGATGCGCTGGCCGTCCGAGGTGGCGATGCCTGCGGACTGCTGGCCGCGATGCTGGAGGGCGTACAGGCCGAAATAGGTGAGGCGGGAGACGTCCTCGCCGGGCGCCCACACGCCGAACACGCCGCAGTGGTCTCGGGGATGGTCGTCCGCCAGAGGGTCGATGGCGCCGTCGTCGGCGGGTGCGCTCGGATCTGCTGGGCCGAAGACGCCAGCGCGGTGCACATCGCAGGACCCTGGAAGCACCCGCCTACTGTCTCACAGGTCCCACCCGTGCCGTCAAACAGGTCCAGCAGGCGGCGGCGCGGCCGGACCGCGGCCACGCGGGCGGGGGCAGGCGGCCCGGGTCACGCCGGCCACTCGAAACGGATCCTCCGCCTCTCGACATCCGCCGACGCGAGCCTCACCTCGACGACCTCGCCCAGGGGGAGCTCCCGGGGCGGGGCGGGCGGCGCCTCCGCCTTCCCCTCGGGCGCCGCGCCCTCCGGGCGGGCCGGGTAGACGGGGGCCATGACCGCGGGATCGGCGATCATGACGGTCCCGCGGGCCGTGTCCCCGTTCCGGCGCCGCTCGACGTCGACCACTGCGCCGGAGAACCGCGCCCCGACCTGGTCGGCCAGCAGCAGCGCCTCGATCGCGGCCAACGACTCCCGTTCGGCGGCCCCCACCCGCTGGGTGGCGTGCCCCATGAGGGAGGGCACCTCCGGAAGCGACTCCCGCACCCAGTCCGGCACGGGCTCCCCGGCGCATGCGGCCAGGCAGATCTCCAGCGCCCACCGGTCGGCCAGGCGCCGCAGCGGCGCCGTGGCGTGGGCGTACTCGGCGGCGATGGCCTCGTGCCTGGTCTCGGACGCACCGACCGGGGGGAAGGGCGGCCGGCCGCCGACGCCGTACACCGCGTACCCGGCCCCGCGGAACAGGGTCGTCGCCTCCAGCAGGAAGGCCGCGTGCCGGGCCGTCCCCGGATCAAGGCTGCGCACCAGGTCCGGGTAGGACTCGCCCTGGGGCCAGTCGACGTCCAGCGCGCGGGCGACCATCCGCAGGCGCTCCAAGGACGAGGACGGCACCGTCGGCACCGTCCTCAGGATCCCCACGCCGGCCTCTCGCATGACCGACGCCGCGCACATGCCGGTGAGGAGGCTGATCTGCGCGTTCCACTCCTCGGAGGGCAGGTTCGACCGGTACACCAGACGGAAACGCCGGTGGCGGCGCCCCGGGAGGTCCCCGTCGATGCGCGCGATCTCCTGCTCGGGGATGCGGGCGGACACCCCGCCGCGGCGTTCCTCACGCGCCAGCCTCAACTGGCCGATCTCGCGCAGGAGCACCGGGAGGTCGCCGGGCACGCGGAACGGCAGCGCGGGGGCGCCGCCCTCGTCGATGGCCGAGAGCGCCTCCTGGACCTCCTCGTAGGTCAGCTGGGCGCGCGAGACGACGATCGCGCGGCGCACGCTCCACGAGATCCGGCGGCCGTCCGCGCCCAGCCGGATATGCCACACGCACGCCGGGCTCTTCTGCCCGGGCAGGAGCGAGGCGGCGCCCTCGGAGAGGACCGGCGGGTGCAGGGGCGTCGGCTCGTCGGGGAAGTACGTCGTCAGGCCGCGGGAGCGGACCTCGAGGTCCAGCGGGCTGCCCGGGGGGACGAAGGTGGCCAGCGAGGCGATGGCATAGGTGACCAGGTAGGCGGCGCCGTCCGGCTCGCCAGGCGGCAGCCGGAGCAGATGCATCGCCTGGTCCAGGTCCCGCGATCCCGGGGGATCGATGGTGACGAAGGGGATGTGCGTGCCGTCGAGCCAGGGCAGGGCCGGCTCCCACAGGCCGTCCCAGCCGGTCCCGTCGGCGTGGGCGGGACGGGGCGACGGCCTCCGGAAGGGGTAGAGCGTCTGGATGTCGCCCTCGTCCAGATCCATGTCGAGGCTGGGGACCGGGTCCGGGATCCGGGTGGCGGCGACGTACCGGCGCCACTGGCGCACCGCGTGCAGCGCCTGCCGGCGGACCGCGGGCGGAAATGCCGGGGGGACCCCCAGCTCCGTGCGGATGCGGTCCAGGGCCGGGACCAGCACGCCGTCGGCCACGTCCGAGCGCGGCAGATAGCGCTGCATCATGCCGGGACCTCCTTCCCCGGGGGACAGCCTACGGCCTGTGCGTTCCACCACAGGAACCGGGCCCGCCCGGCCGCCCGGCGCGCCTCATCTACGCTGCGGGCATGGCCCCCTTCCCCCTGGCCCCGTCGGCCGCCCCTCGCGGCGCGGGGCTCGATCTGCTCCTCGACGTGCTGCGCTGCCCGCTGTGCGCGCGCCGCCTGCGGCGCCAGGGGTCGGCGCTGCGCTGCGGGCAGGGGCACTCCTTCGACATCGCCCGCGACGGGCATGTCAGTCTCCTCGCCGGGTCCTCCCCGATCAGCGGCGACTCGGCCGAGATGGTGGGCGCCCGCCGGCGTTTCCTGGAGTCCGGGCGCTACGGCCCCATCCGGGACGCCGTCTCCGCGATGGCGTGGGAGCCTGCGCAGCGGAGCGGCCGCCCACCGCGCGAGCCCGATGCCGCTCCGACCGTCGTCGACGCCGGGTGCGGCACGGGGTACTACCTTGCCGGGGTGCTCGCCGCCCCTGGGTCCCCGGAGGCGCGTCCGGCCCGCGGGCTGGGACTCGACGCCTCGGCGCGCGCCCTCAGGGCGGCCGGGCGCGCCGGCCCTCGCATCGCCGCTGTCGCCTGCGACCTGTTCGCGCCCCGCCTTCCCGTCGCGACGGGGGCGGCGGACGTCGTCCTCAACGTCTTCGCGCCGCACAACCCCGCGGAGTTCCGCCGCCTGCTGCGCCCGGCCGGGCGCCTGGTCGTCGCCCGCCCCACGGGCCGGCACCTCGCCGAGCTGAGGGCGCGCGTCCCCGGCATGGTCGGCGTCGACGCCGACAAGGAACGCCGCCTCCGCGCCGCGCTCGCCCCGTTCTTCGAAGTCGGCGAGGCCATGACGCGCCTGGTCGAGCGGCGCGTGCCGGTCTCCCCGGCTGAGGCCGTCGACCTGGTCGGGATGACGCCGAGCGCCCGGCACCTCGGCGGGGAGTCCCTGGCACCCGAGCTCCTGCCCGATTCCGTCACCGTCTCGGTGCTGGTCACCGCCTTCCGCCCGCTCGGCTGACGCTGCGGGCGCCGCGCTCAGGCGCCGCGGAAGGCGCGGGCGACCTCCAGGAACCGGTCGTCGTCCTCCGGTCGGCCCACGGACACGCGCACCCCTTCGGGGAAGGGGCGCACGACCAGGTTCGCGGCGGAGCAGGCCTGGACGAAGGCCGGCCCGGACTGGTCGGCCGGGAGCCAGACGAAGTTGGCCTGCGAGTCGGGCACCCGGTAGCCGCACCCCCGCAGGTCCGCGAGCATCCGCTCGCGCTCGGCCACGATGAGCCTCACGGAACGCGCCACGGCGCCCTGGTCCGCCAGGGCGGCGAGGGCGGCGGCCTGGGCCACGGAGGACACGCCGAAGGGAAGCGACACGGCCGTCACGGCGGCCGTCAGGTCGCGATGGGCGACCCCGTATCCGACCCGTAGACCGGCCAGCGCGTAGACCTTGGAGAAGGTCCGCAGGACCAACAGGTTGGGGAACTCCCCCAGGAGGGGGACCGCCGATCCCACGCCCGGGGCGGTGGCCATCTCGATGTAGGCCTCGTCCAGGATGACGAGGACCTCCTGCGGCGTCCGGCGGAGGAAGGCGCGGACGTCCTCCAGCCTCAGCGCAGGCCCTGTCGGATTGTTCGGCGAGCAGAGGATGACCGCGGCCGTCCGGGGCCCCACCGCCCGCGCCATGGCCTCCAGGTCGATGGCATCGTGCGCATCCAGGGCGACCGGAACGGGCACGCCGCCGGCCGTCGGGATGGCGATCGGGTAGGACTCGAAACTGCGCCACGGGTGGACGACCTCGCCGCCGGGCGCGCACACCGCGCTCAGCGCCGCGACGAGCACGCCCGAAGAGCCAGTTCCCACGCAGATCTGATCGGACTCCACCCCGAGGTGATCGGCGATGGCCGAGCGCAGGAGGACGGCGCCCATGTCCGGGTATCGGTTGGCGTCCTCGAGCGCCCGGCCCGCCGCCTCGATGACGTCCGGCGTGGGAGGCTCGGGGTTCTCGTTGGAGGAGAGCTTCGCCGCTCCCGGCTGGGACTTCCCGGCCACGTATCTGGGAAACGCGAGCACCTCGGGCCGGATGCGCACCCGCATGGCGCGAGGCGCGGACTGGGGGAGGTCGGCGTCGTCTGAAGCGGTCATGGTCCATTCCTACCCCAGTCGGGAGCGCGGGCGGGCGGCGGTTCGCGCCTCGGCACGCCTGCGCGCCAGGTCCCCGACGTCCGTCATTGATGGCTCCCGGTGCAGGGTTCAATGCCGGGATCGGTGCCCAGGCGCCCTCAGATCGCTCTGAACCCCGCCGTCAACGCTGCCGGACCAGAGATCCGCCCATATGGGTCCGCCGAGAGCGGCGACCCATGGCGCCGCGGGTGCGGCTCCTGGACAATGTGACCATGAGATTCGTCGTGCGCCTGCTGGGCAACATGCTGGGGATCTGGGTGGCGAGCCTGCTGGTCTCGGGCATCGTCATCGTGAGCGGGACCTCCACCGGAGAGACGATCCTGGTGTTGGGTGCCATCGCGCTCGTGTTCACCGTGGTCAACACGATCGCGCGCCCGGTGATCTCCACGCTCGCCTTCCCCCTGTACATCGTCACCTTCGGCCTGTTCGCGCTGGTGACGAACGCGCTTGTCTTCCTCCTCACGGGATGGCTGGCTGGCTCGCTGGGCCTGCCCCTCACCGTGGACGGCTTCTGGGCGGCGCTGCTGGGCGGGACCATCACCGCGGTGATCTCCGCGGTGGTGGTGGCCGTACTCGGCGACAAGTGAGGGGGCCGGCCCCGCACGACGACGGCCCCAGCCGCCCGCCTAGGTCCGTCCCACTCGCCGGGTCTCGACGAGGATCGACGTGGTGCGCGTCTCGTCGGTGAACCCCATCGCCTGCCGGCGGGCGGCGATCCAGTCGGCGACCTCGGCCGTCGCGTCTCCCCCGCGCCCCGATTCGAGCCACGACATCGCCTCGGAGTAGACGCCGAGGTCGTGGGGCCCGATCGCGGTCAGGCCGGCGCGCGGATTGTCCACCAGCCCGCCGTCGAAGTAGACGGTCGCCGAGCCCGCCGGATCCCGGTTCGCCGCCCCGTCCAGGGCCGGGACCGCGTCGCGCGTGTTCTCCAGCGCCAGCAGGCGCGCGTTTCCGGTGGGCGCGGAGCCCGCGGTCGGGCCACCTGCCGTCAGGACCGACACCACGTCGAAACGCGAGGCGACCAGCGGGTCGGCGGCGAGCTGCGCCGCCATGATGGCCCCCTGGGAGTGGCCGGTCAGCTCGACGGGCTCGTCCGGGGCGATCCCCACGCGGCCCATCGCCTCCAGGATGGCGCGCTGCTGGTCGGAGGACTCGCCCGCGACTCCCTGCAGATTCGTCAGCATGTCCTGCGGATTGCTCTGGCCGAACCCCCCGCCCTGCGTGCCGCGGATGACGACGCTCCACGAGCGCCGGACTCCGCCGTCCGGATCCGGAGTGCGGTGCTCGAGGATCTCGAACTGGCCATGCTCCTGCGACGTCCCCAGGCCCGAGATACGCTCCAGCAGCTCCGAAGGGGCCGCCGGCGTCCCCACCGCCGTGGGCGACCGCGGCGCGCCCGCAGGGGCCTCGAAGCTCGCCCGCATCGGGGCGCGCGCCCACGCCGCGTGGGAGCCGCCGACGGAGACGGCTGAGAACACGCCGAGGCTGCCCGGCATGAGGGTCAGCGCCGCCTCCGGCGTCGGCGGGTCCGAGGCGCGCACCGTGGAGGAACGGCGGTATCCGACGGGGCGGCCCGTGCGCGCGTCCAGAGTGTCCGCGGGGACAGCCATGGACACCCGGACCCCGCCCGTCGCGCCGTGCCGCCACCGCCCGATGCCGGACATCCATCCCGCCGCGATCGACGCCGCCTGAGGCGTCTTCGCATTCCGGGCGCCCCACCACGCCGCCGCATCCCCATCGGCGAGGATCCCGCGCCCAGCCGGGATCTCCATCGTGTGATCGGCGACCAGGGCGGACAGCGCCTCGATGTCGAGCTGGACGCGCATCATGTCCGCGCCGTCGCTCATCCTGCCCTCCCGAAAGGAGTCGAGGTGCCACAGGCCGGAGCGGACTCCCCCGACGGTTGCCGGCAGGAACGGTGCCGCTAGGACGTCGAGCAGTCCCTCCGGGACATACGCGCGAAGGGGCGAGGGGAAGGCGTCCCGGATCCTCTCACGCGTGTGCAGCGTCCCCCATCCGGCGTCCCATCCGGCGGCTGAGTCGGGTCGCAGCAGCCGCCAAGCCTTCTCAAAGGAGGCGGCGCCGCCCTCGGCCGCCAGATAGACCAGCGCGGCGAATCCCAGCGCGTCGGCCAGCCCGTCCAGCTCCCCGGCCAGCTCGACGGCGGCCGTCTCCGCGCCGGCCAGCGCACCGTGGGCCCACGCCGTCTCCAGCGGCGCCATCGCCGAGCCTTCTAGGGCCGCCGAGCCTGCGCCATGGAGGCGCAGCCCCACGGCCCGCGCCCCCTCCGCGGCGCCGCGCATCTGGACCGCGGCGCAGACCAGGCGGTCCGTGTCGATCCGGGTCGTCGAGGACGTCACCACCACGTGGTCGACGAAGCGCGGGTCGACGCCCATCAGCAGGCCCCTGCGGCTGCGAGCAGAGCCTGGCGGATCGCCCGCTCCTGCTGGTCCAGGGCCGTCTGGGCCTCGAGCAGCCGGGACTCGAGGCCGCCGACGCGCAGCAGGTCATCCGACAGGCGCCCGCGCGCGGCGCGGGCCGCGGACCCCTCCCACTCCCCCAGGTCCACCGATGCCAGCCCGGCCGCCACCTCGGCGAGCGCCGCGAGCGCCCCGCTCAGGTGCTCGGCTGGGGCCGCGGCGGACAACGGGAGCATCTGCTCCGCGCTCAGCCATGCGCCCGCGTACCCGTGGAGGTCCGCGCCGTCCCTCGGCGGGCACCACCAGCCGGTGGGGCCCGGATCGCCGCTCCTCGTCATCGCCCATCCTCCTGTCCGGCGCCGCCCTCGTCGATGGTTGCGACGCTACGGGAGCAGGCCGGCGCAGCCAAACGGCCACGGGCGGGGCTGTGGACGGGCCCGGGCGCGCCGGTGCGGATGTGGAGGCGCCTGGGATGCGGATCGCGCGGGCAGCGGACGCCCGCGTACGGTGGGCTCATGGAGACCTTCCGCAAGTCCGATCCCCGGCCCGGACGCATCGCCTACGAGGTGGCGGGGCTGGCCTGGCTGGCCGACGCGCCGCGCGGAGCCGCGCCCGTCGTCCCCGTCCTGCGCCACGGGGACGAGGGCGGCGCCGGCTGGCTGGAGGAGCCCAGGCTCCCCGAGACCCACCCGGACGCCCGGGCCGCCGAGGACTTCGGGCGGGCCCTGGCCCGCACGCACGCCGCCGGGGCCTCTCACCTGGGGGCGCCTCCCCCCGGGACGCCCGCCGGCGGCGGATGGATGGGACTGGCGCGCCTGCCGCTGCCCTCCACGCCCGCCGAGTCCACGGCCTCGTGGGGCGCCTTCTACGCGCGCGACCGCATCGGCCCCTACCTGGACGCGCCCGCGTTCACGGAGGACGAGCGCGCCCTGCTCGCCCGGCTGTGCGACAAGCTCGCCGGCGGCGTCTACGACCACGGCCAGCCGGAGCTGGTGAGGCGCTCGGGACAGCCGGCGGCCCGAACCCACGGCGACCTGTGGAGTGGGAACATCCTGTGGACCCCGTCGGGCGTCACCCTCATCGACCCGGCAGCCCAGGGCGGGCACGCCGAGGAGGACCTGGCGGCCCTCGCGGTCTTCGGGTGCCCGCACCTGGAACGCATCTGGGCCGCCTACGACGAGGCCTCGCCGCTGGCCGAGGGGTGGCGGGAGCGCATCGGGCTCCACCAGCTGCACATGCTCATGGTCCACTGTCAGCTCTTCGGGCGCGGCTACGTGCCCGACACGCTGGCGATTGCCCGGCGATGGCTCTGAGGCCGTTCGGCCGGGCCCGCCGGGGACGCGCTCCATCGCCGGCGCCCGGTGGGCATCCGGGCCGAGGCCGTCGCGCCGATGGGAGAATGGCCCCATGAGCGCGCCTGAGAACCTCACCGGATCCCCCTCCCCGACCCCCGACTGGGACCGGCTCTTCGACCCCGCCGCCGGCTACGCGGACCTCGCCCGGGAGGGCGTCGAGGTGGCGCCGCTGTCCCCCCTGGACGGCCGCTACCGGTCCGCCACAGCTCCTCTGGCCAACGATCTGTCGGAGGCCGCCCTCAACCGGGCGCGCGTCCACGTGGAGGTCGAGTGGCTCATCCACCTCCTGGACCATCGTGTGCTGCCGGGAGCGCCCGTGCTCACCGGCGCCGACCGCGCCTACCTCCGCCGCTTGCCCGTCGACTTCGATCGCGGGGACATCGACCGGCTGGCCGCCATCGAGGCCCGCACGCGCCACGACGTCAAGGCCGTCGAGTACCTCCTCCAGGAGCATCTGGACGCCGCGCCCACAGCAGCGCCCGGCCCGGACGGCGCGCCCGCCCCGGGGCCCTCCACCGTCCTGCCCCACCTGCATGAGGCCGTCCACATCTTCTGCACATCGGAGGACATCAACAACCTCGCCTACGCCCTCACGATCAAGACGGCGGTGCGGCGCGTGTGGCTGCCCGCGGCGCGCGCCCTGGTCGCCCAGCTCACCGACATGGCCCACGCGTCGGCCGGCGTCCCGATGCTGGCGCACACCCACGGGCAGCCGGCGACCCCGGTGACGATGGGCAAGGAACTGGCGGTGTTCGTCCACAGGCTCTCCCGACAGCTGGCCCGCGTCGAGGACGCCGAGTACCTGGGCAAGGTCAACGGCGCGACGGGGACCTGGGCGGCCCATGTCGTCGCCGTGCCCGGGGCGGACTGGCCGGCGATCACCCGGGACTTCGTCGAGTCGCTCGGGCTCACGTGGAACCCCGTGACGACCCAGATCGAGTCGCACGACTGGCAGGCGGAGCTGGACTCCGACCTCGCCCGCTTCAACCGCATCGCGCACAATCTGGCGACCGACTGCTGGACGTACATCTCGATGGGGTATTTCCACCAGAACCTGTCCGCCCAGGGCACCACCGGATCCTCGACGATGCCCCACAAGGTCAACCCCATCCGCTTCGAGAACGCGGAGGCGAACCTCGAGATCTCCTGCGCGCTGCTGGACTCGCTGGCCTCCACGCTCGTGACGTCGCGGATGCAGCGCGACCTCACGGACTCCACGACCCAGCGCAATCTCGGAGTGGCGCTCGGGCACTCGCTGCTGGCCCTGGACAACCTCCGCGGCGGGCTGGCCGGCCTGGACGTCGACCAGGCCCGGCTCGCCGACGATCTGGAGGCCAATTGGGCGGTCCTGGGCGAGGCCGTCCAGCAGGCCATGCGCGCGGCCTCCCTGGCCGGCGCCACCGGGATGGCGAATCCCTACGAGCGTCTCAAGGAGCTCACCCGCGGGCACACGGTCACGGCGGGGGATATGCGCTCCTTCATTGCGGGGCTCGGCCTGCCCGCCGACGTCGAGGCGCGGCTGCTCGCGCTGACCCCGTCGACGTACATCGGCCTGTCCGAGCAGATCGCCCGGTGGGTCTGAACCGGTCGGTCGGGGTCGGTCGGCGCCACGTCGTCGTCAACTGCTGCTTCTTCTCCATTGACGAGGGCGACGCCCCTGGCCGGGTCGGCCGCCGCGGGAGCGGGCGTCCTCCTCCGTTGGAATTCGAAAGACGCGAGCACTCGCGAGTAGTAAGGTGCAAACTGTCGGAGTCACGGAGTCACGGAGTCACTCGACCACTCAACGCACCCCGAACACCGACACATCCTGACACACAGGTCGAGGAGGAACTGATGAGAAGGATACGAATGGCGGCAACAGCGGCTCTGGCCGCCACCGCCCTGGCGTTCTCGATGGGGGGACCGGCACTGGCCAGCGAGTCGGCGGTTGCCTACAGTTCCACATATGGGACGACAGCATGCACCAGCAACCAGACACTGGTCGTCTGGTCAGTGGCCACCGGTACCGTCACCCACCTCATGCCGGGCGGCTACGCCCCGAGCTTCCACAACTACAGTGACTACGTTTACCGAGAGAGCAGCAACACCATCGCAGGCGGCGGAAGCTGGACGGTGTCGACCACGGGGTCGATCCGTACGGCAGGCGCCTACTGCATCAACGGGCGGCCGTGATCGAGGACTGATGCCGGTGTGCGAGGTGCCGACGGGGGCGCGCCCCGCACACCGGCATCGTCGGAGCTGTCGATCGAGAGCGCGTGGATGGAGACCCTTGTGATGAGAAGATTCGGGCGCAGAGTCGCATTCGCCCTCTTCGTCGTTCCGACGTGCCTGAGCGTGTGCGCCGGGTGTGCTTCGAACGGCTCTCTCCCGCAGCAGTCTGCGAGCACCGAGACCAATGAGGGGGCGTCTGCAGCGCCGTCGGATGTCGGCGTCCAGACCACGAACTACGAAGAGTTATGGTCCGCGACCACGACATGGCTCACGTCGGTGGCCACCTGCATGAACGACCGGGGCTGGGAAGACACGCACGTCGAGGACCCGGACAGCCCCAGCGTCTCCCTGTGGGATGACCGGGGGAATCAACCCGAAGCCCATGACGCGGATCTCACGGACTGTCAGTCCCTGGCTGGCCCCGAGCCCATTCCTCCACCCCTCACCGAGGAGTTGGCGGGGGAACGCTACGATGACAGAGTCGCTGCTCGAAACTGCTTGCTGGATCTGGGCTACGTCGTCTCGGAACCGCCGTCTCGAGAGACTTATGTTGAGCAGATGCTTGCTGTTGAGCCCACCTGGGATCCGCGAATGGAGGCGCTGCAATCGACGACCGACGCCGGGTCCCATAGCGAGGTCGAGAGTAACTGCCAGTACCAGAAGTGAGGCAGAAGGTGAGAGAGCCTACCCGGCGGTATGAGCGACACGGCAGTCCGCACCGGTGGGTGTGGATTGTCGCCGGACTCGCCCTCGCACTGGTCGCGGGATGCGGGGTCGGCTGGGCCGGTCGAGCGCTCTTGGCCCCGCCTGCTCCTCTGCCCCAGGCCCACGCCTTCGCGGTGACCACGTCTCAGTCCGGGACGCTGGGCCGGTCGATCTCCCTGAACGCCTCGGCCTCGTGGTCAGATGGCGCAGATCTGCGTGGCGTCCGTCAGGGGACGGTCACCGAAGTGGGCGTCACTGGGGGTGATCGCGCCAGCGAAGGCGCCGTGCTGTACACAGTGAACGAGCAACCGGTGATCATTGCCCAAGGGGCGATCCCTGCCTACCGCGACTTGGCCATGGGAGCGAAGGGCCAGGACGTCGCCCAGCTCCAGGCTTTCCTCAACCGCACTGAAGGAGCGGGGCTGGCCGAGGACGGTGACTTCGCCGAGCGGACCCTGAAGGCGGTCAGCCACTGGCAGAAGGATCTGGGACTTGAGCAGACTGGTGTCGTCCCCGCCGGTCAGCTGCTGTTCGTGCCGACGGTGCCCGTGACGATCACTTGGGCGCAGGACTTCACCGCCGGGGCGCCCGCCGCCCCGGGGGAGATCATCGGCACGCTCGGTGGGACCGAGCCGACATTCAGCATCGGCCTCCCGCCGGCCCAGGCGGCCATGGTCGAGCCGGGGATGGCGGTATCGATCGCTGCCGGCAATTCGGCGTGGCCCGCCCAGGTCGGGGCTCTGTCGACCGCCGAGGACGGGACCATGGTGGCGTCCCTGGTTCCGGGCGAGGGAGCGGACTCGATCTGCGCCCCGCAGTGCGACCAGGTCCCCGTCGGCGGCGCCCAGAACCTGCGCGCGACGATCACCATCGTCCCGGAGCAGTCCGGCACGATCGTGCCGGTCGCGGCCCTACAGGTCGCCGCGGATGGGTCGAGTGCAGTGGTCCTTGAGGACGGCACGTCCGTTCCCGTCACCGTGACAACCAGTGTCGGCGGCCGCGCGATCGTCGAAGGGCTGGAGACCGGGGCACGGATCCGTGTCGCAGGGGATGTCGGCGCGTCCACGACATCCGGACCATCACCTGCCTCGTCGTCTGACGGCTCCCAGAGCAGGTGAGGCGCGTGGGGGCCCTCGAGTCGGTCGATGTCTCGTTCCGCTACCCGCGCACGCGCGACCTGGTCGTCGAGGGCTGGTCGCAGCGTTTCGACCCTGGCACGGTCACGGCCGTGACGGGCGCGTCCGGGTCGGGCAAGTCGACGCGCCTGTACGTCCTGGCGCTCATGGCTCGCCCCGGCGCGGGACAGATCCTCCTGGACGGGGGCCGCGTGGATGACCTGCCGGACACGCACCGAGCCGCCCTGCGCGCCGAACGCTTCGGATTCGTCTTCCAGGATGCCGCCCTGGACCCCACGCGCACCGTCCTGGACAACGTCGTGGAGTCCTGCCTCTACCGTCACGAGGACCCGCACACCGCCCGCACCCGCGCACTCGACCTGCTCGAGCGCATGCAGGTCGAAGTCCCCGAGAACCGCCGTCCCGGTCAGATCTCGGGCGGGCAAGCCCAACGCATCGCCGTGTGCCGCGCTCTGGTCGGGTGCCCCGACGTCATCTTCGCCGACGAGCCCACCGGCAACCTCGATGAGGACTCCGCACGCGTGGTTCTGGCCATGCTCCGCGAGCAGGCCGATGACGGCGCCTGCGTCATCATTGTCACCCACGACCGCGCGACCGCCTCCTGGGCGGACGTCCACGTCGCTGTCACGGCGCCGGAGGCCACACGGTGAGCCGGGGCCCGGTGCCGTCCCGGTCCGGCCGCGGGCATCCACGGCTCGCCTTCGCCAGGGAGGTGATCACCTCGGCCCGCGCCCAAGGGGTGACCAGCTTGGTCCTCTTCCTGGTCCTCCTCGGCGCCACGTGCCTCGTCCTGCTCACCGCTGGACAGGGAGCCGCCACCCAGGCAGCCGTCCTTAGCCAGGTGGAGGACCGAGGTACGCGCACGATCACGGTGCGCGCCGCCAACGCGCCCCAGGACTTCACCTCCCGACTGGTCTCCGACCTGGCCACCTACGACGTCGTTGAGTCCGCCACCGGATTCGGCGCCCCCGTGGACGTCACCGCAGCCGCCACACCCGGCGGCACCCGTGTGAGCGCCCGAGCCGTCACCGGCGACTTGGGCCCTGACGCACCCGCGTGGGCCGCGGACCCCGCGAACGACGCCGCCCCGGGCCTGCCCGCCCGCGCCCTGGCCACAGGCGACGCCATGGAGACTCTCGGCATCCCCCAGGACACCGGCGCCGTCCGCACCGTCGAAGACGGCCCCGAGTATCTCGTCACCGACACCCTCACCCTTCCCGAGCAACTCTCGTCCCAGACCGGCACCATCCTCATCCCCGTCCCCCTCACAGCCGACACGCCCCTGACCTCTCTGATCGTCACGGCCGACGCCCCTGAGGACGTGGACCTAGTCACTGCCCTCGTCCGTTCCGCCCTCATTGGCGTCCCCGTCGAGGATCTCACGGTGGACTCCCCGGCGGCTCTCGCCGACCTCCACCAAGCGATCTCTGGCGAGCTCACCGCCGCGAACCGCACGCTCATCCTCGCGACCTTCGCCGCCTCCGCCGCCGCCAGTATCGTTCTGGTGTTCACCGTCGTCCTGCTCCACCGGCGGGACTACGGGCGTCGCCGCGCACTGGGCGCCACGCGTCCGATCATCGCGGGATTGGTCACCGCCCAAGTGTTCTTCATCGCTGTCTTGGCCACCGCCTTCGGGACCGCCGGTGCTTGGACGCTCCTCACTCTCACCCACCAGCCACTGCCGCCCCGTGACTTCTTCGGCGCGGTCGCCCTCGGCATCACCACCTCCGCGACCCTGGCCGCCGTGGCTCCCGCTCTGTGGGCCGCCCATCGCGACCCCCTTACGGAGCTCCGCGTCCCCTGACCCGCCCTGCCCATCGACGAGGGCGACGCCCCTGGCGGGCCGGGCCGACCCGGCTCAGTCAACCGCGGGGCGCAGGGCCCGTCGAGTCCCGGAACAGCGGGACGGTGGCCAGACGCTCCTGCGTGGGCCGTGACTCCTCGGCATTGATCGCCTCGACGAGGAACTCGGCGGCGAGCCGTCCCTTGGTGACGATCGGCTGACGGATCGTCGTCAGGCTGGTTCCCGCCCACACTGCCTCACTGAGATCGCCGAAGCCCGTCACAGACAGCTGGGCGGGCACGCTGACACCGGCCTCCCGGGCGGCGTCGAGGATCCCCAACGCGATGATGTCGCTGAAGGCGACCATCGCCGTCGGACAGGGGGAGGCCGACCACAGGGCGCGGAACGCCTGCCCCCTCCGGCGCGGGTGCAGGACACCTCGAGGAGGGAGATCCCCTCCGACTCCAGGTCGATGCTGGAGACGCCGGCGATCGGATCGCTGTCCACCAGCACGAAGGGGATCCCGCGCTGCGTAAGGGCGGTGACCTCGCCCCGATCCGTCTCCAGCCCGCTGACGATGAACCCGTCGACAGCCGCATACGGGATTGCCATGATGATCGAGCCACGCAGCGGAGGGACCAGGAGCAGCGTGTCACCCTCGCGCTGGCAGATTTGTCCGACCCCCCGGAGGAACATCGTGTAGTACGGGTTCTCCAGCACCTTGTCGAGTTGCTGCGGCAGCAGCATGCCGAGACTGACCGTCCGCCGCGTCCGGAACATCCGGGCGGTCGGATCCTGCGCATAGCCGAGTTCCTTGGCGACGTCCATCACGGACCTCACCGTGTCCTCGGACAGCCGCTTCGAGTCCCGGAAGGCCAGGGACACCGTCGACTTCGAGACCTTCGCCAGATCCGCGACGTCCTGCATCGTCACGCGATGTGCTCTCACTGGCCGTTCCCTCCGTCTGGGGTGAGGATGAGGCTCCCCGGTCCCTCTATCTTCCAAGGCCCGCGGCCGTCCTGTCCTCCCAGCTCATCGGCCCATCGGGCGTCCGGCCCGCCCACGCCGAGGGACCTGCGATCGACGGAGACGCCCGAGCCGCGGTGGACCACCACCGCGGTCGGCTCACCCGGGGGCTCACGGACGATGAGGACGGTGTCCGCGTCCAATGCGCGCACGCTCTGCTCCCCCCGTCTCAGTGCAGGGATCTGGGAGCGCAGGCGCCCCAGCTCACGGATGTGGGTGAGGATCGCAGGGTCCCATCGTTCCTCCTGCCACGGCATCGCGCCGTGGCGGGTCAGCACCCGTTCGGTGTCATGGCTTCCCAGAAGATTGAGCATGTGAGGCGGTGATCAGCGGGTATCTGGCGGTTTCAATCGGTCGATGACCGCACCTCATATTGTCGACCCTGCCCGCCTGCTGGGTGAAGCCCTCGCCGATTCGTCGCCGGATCTGATGCGGCAGCTGCTGCAGACCATGATCAACGCGCTGCTGTCCGCCGACGCGGACGCCGTCGTCGGCCCCGAATGGGGCAAGCCCAGCCCCGACCGGGTGGCGCAGCGCAACGGCTACCGCCACCGCGACCTGGACACCCGGGTCGGCACGATCAACGTTCAGATCCCGAAGCTACGCACCGGCACCTACTTCCCGGAATGGCTGCTGGAGCGCCGCAAACGCGCCGAGACCGCGCTGATCACCGTCGTCGCGGACTGCCACCTCGCCGGCGTCTCCACTCGCCGGATGGACAAACTCGTCAAGACGTTGGGGATCCACTCATTGTCGAAGTCGCAGGTCTCGCGGATGGCGGCCGAGCTCGACGAGCACGTCGACCAGTTCCGGCGCCGGCCGCTGGGTGACGCGGGCCCGTTCACCTTCCTCGCCGCCGACGCGCTCACCATGAAAGTCCGCGAAGGCGGCCGGGTGATCAACGCCGTCGTGCTGGTCGCCACCGGTGTCAACGCGGATGGGCGACGCGAAGTCCTCGGCTTACGGGTCGCGACATCCGAGACCGGCGCGGCATGGAACTCGTTCTTCGCCGACCTCGCCGCCCGCGGCCTGGGCGGGGTCCGCCTGGTCACCAGCGACGCGCATCAGGGGCTGGTGGAGGCCATCGCGGCGAACCTGCCCGGCGCGGCCTGGCAACGATGCCGCACCCACTACGCGGCCAACCTGATGAGCGTGACCCCGAAGAGCATGTGGCCGGCGGTGAAGGCGATGCCGCACTCCGTCTACGACCAACCCGACGCCGACAGCGTCAACGCACAGTTCGACCGGCTGCTGGACTACGTCGACGGGAAGCTCCCCGACGCGCACAACCACCTCGACGCGGCACGCGCGGACATCCTCGCCTCCACCGGGTTCCCCGAAGGCCTCTGGCAGCAGATCTGGTCCAACAACCCCAACGAGCGCCTCAACCGCGAGATCCGCCGACGCACCGACTCCGTCGGGATCTTCCCCAACCGCGACAGCATCATCCGCCTCGTCGGCGCCGTGCTCGCCGAGCAGACCGACGAATGGGCCGAAGGCCGCCGCTACCTCGGCCTCGACATCCTCGCCAAAAGCCGCCTCACCCTCGCCCCCGACACCACAGCGGAAGTGACCACCGACCCCACCCTCGAACTCACCGCCTAACCAACACCAGAAGGATCACCGACCGCTACACCACTCCACGGGGCTTGACCGTTGAAGTCCGGCTGCGAGGAGTCGAAGGAATGGAGGCACCACTGTCCGGGCTGTCCGTCGCTCTCCACAGGAAGCGACTTCTCGACCGGCTTCCAGGCGCCGCCGCGAGAGCCGATTGGAACCACGGGTGTTCGACCGAGCAGTGGTTCGTCACGATGTCCATCACGACGCGCAGGCCGAGTTCGTGGGCTTCTGCGACAACCGCGTCGAAATCGGCCAATGTCCCATAGGCCGGGTCGACAGAGCGGTAGTCCGCGATGTCGTAGCCCAGGTCCCTCTGAGGCGAGGGGTAGCTGGGATTGAGCCAGATCGCGTCGCAGCCCAGGTCGACGATCGCCGGCAGCCCCTCTCGGAGACCACGGAGGTCACCGATCCCATCCCCGGATCCGTCCTTGAAGGAGCGGAGATAGACCTGATAGGTCACGGCGTCGCGCTACCACTCGGCACTGGACGTCACGACCGACATCACCATTGATTCCCTGCTCTGAGACCATGCTTCTGTGTTGCATTGTCTATTGCACCGATCTGATCACTCGGCGAAGCATCCGTCAGGAGGCTCCGAGAGACATCGCCGAGGGCGGCGCCGACAGATCTCGGACTCGGAACGGGGACGCGGTCGCATACCAGAGCCGTGCGTCGAGAATCCGAGCGAGGTGCCGATCATGCGGCGGTTCCGCGACGCCGCGGAACCGCCGTCGAGCCGGGAACACAGGGCCGGCCTCACGGCCTCCAGGCCGGGTCGGAGGCGGGAGCGCCGTAGCGATCGTAGAGGTCGCCGGGCCGGGCGATCTCATCGGGGAAGCCCAGCGCCGTCATGTCGGCCAGGACGCGGGGGCCTCCCCCGGCGGGCGCGCCCGGCGCCGACGGTCCGTCCGCGCCCGGCGCCACGACCGCATCGCCCTCGCCCTCGCCCTCGCCCTCGCCCTCGACGTTCAGCGTGATCCGCCCGCGCACCGCGACGGGCGCGACCTCCGGATTGTCCCAGGCGGCGCGCGCGATCCGATCCAGCAGGTCGAGCAGAACGGCGTCCGCCGGGGTGGCCGCGCCGCCGTCTGCCGCCCGGGCGAGCCCCTCGCGGTCCACCCGCACATCGACGCTGACCAGCGTCGGCCTGCCGAAGGACTCCTCGACTCGGACCTCCAGGTCCTCCGGGGAGAGGCCGAGCTCCGCGCCGGGCCCGCCCGCGTCTCCGCCGCCCTCCGGGACGCCCCGCCCGCGGGCCAGAGCCTCGGCGATGCGCTGGCGGAACCTCTCCTCGCGTCCGCGCCGGCCCCGGGGACGCAGCGTCCGCACAGCCGCCCCCGCCCCGAGCAGTCCCAGGCCGACGGCGCCGACGATCACCGGGTTGTCGATCTGCGGGAGGCGCCGACCGCCCGGCGCTCCAGCGGCTCCCTTGTTCACCGGCATGGACGACCTCATCGCCCGCAGGATCGAGCGGATTCCCTCGCCCGAGGCGCCGGAGCGCCCCCTCCCACCGTGTGTCGCCATCATCGCTCCTCACCGAGCAGGGCGTCCGCGCCCCGCCCCTGGTCGTCATGGCCGTCGTCGCGCCCGTCGGGCGCCGTCCCGTCCGCCGCGGCGCCCTCGCCCCCGCTCCCAGCGTCCTCCCCGCGCGACGGAACGCGCCGGGAGATCCCGGCGACCGCCCCGACAGCCCCGGTCACGGCCCCGTGGAGCTCCTCGATGACGGAGGGGACCCTCGGCAGGGGCCTGGGCACCAGCGGATTCGGCGACCAGTTCTCCGCGAACTCCGCCGGCTGCCACTCGGGCCGATCCAGTTCGACATAGGTCCGCCAGGTGCTGCCGCGGCGCGGCTCGAGCAGATCCTGCCATACGTCGAAGAGCAGGACGCGCGTCGGCTCGTCGCCGCGGGGCAGATGGGAGCGGAGTTCCTCCACCGTCCGGTCGACCCGGCCCCACGGCGCCACCTGCGAGCGGCGTTCGATGTGGCGGACCGTCTCCGTGTAGGTCGCCGAGGAGTGCGCGTAGTACAGCGGCCCCTGACGCGGCCTGACCAGCCGGCGCCCCACCATGACGCGACGGTCGGGGGCGCGCGCCGGCGTCCCGTCGATCGCGGGGACCACGTCCTGGTCGTGGGCGACCGCCAGCATCGCGACATCGTCGCGGATGCGCAGCCGGCGGCTCGGCGTGCCCATGGTGAGCACGCCGATGACCCTGACCCCGGCATCCGGGGGATCCGCCGCCGCAAGCGCTGTCGCCACCATTCCGCCCTGCGAGTGTCCGACGGCCAGGACCGGCTCGGCCGACCACTGGTCGGCGGGCACGCCGTCGGCGCGCATCGCCTCGTGGAGGGCGCGCACGACGCCGACCCTCGCGGCCGAGGGCACGTTGAGAACCTCGCGGATGTTCGACTCGAGGTCAGAGGGGTTCGGCGTGGAGTCCAGGTCCCAGTGGTCCGTCCCGGTGATCGAGACCAGCCAGCGCCGCCCTCGTCCGGCCCGGGGGGCGTCGCGACCCGAGGGGCCCACGCGCGTCACCTTGACCGCCTGCCCGTAGGCCATCGCGAAGTAGAGGTCGTCGATATCGGCGGCCATGTCGCCCAGCGAGCGCGGCGCCCCGAAGCGACGCACCGCGGGCACGGGATGCCCCGCGGGCAGCGGCAGGTTCGGGCCGGGGGCCGCCGACGCCGGGCCTCCGGCGGCGAGCGAGTCGAAGAAAGCCTGCGCGTGCACCGCGCCGCCCCGGAAATGCCCCAGTGCGGTGCCGATGGCCAGCGCCGAGGTCATCAGCGCGTCGTATCCGCGCGTCGGCACCAAGCGGAGCATGGCCGCCGCACGGCCGTCCCGATCGAGGCCCAGGCCGACACGGGCCCCCAGATAGGCCCGGCCCGCCTGCGTGACGCGCCGGGACAACGAGGACACCGAGCGAATGAGCAGCGTGTCCAGGCCCGGCTCGTCGAAGAAGAGGCGCTGGGAGTCCTCCAGGATCCGAGCGCCGGCGGACTCGGAGCGCCTCCGGGCCTGCTCCCGCAGGTCCTCGGGCAGGACCGGCGCCTCGGCGATCAGCGTCATCGCAGCGTTGGCGAGCATCGGCGGCACCAGCGGCAGGACACGCAGCCGGACATAGGAGGGGGGAAAGGCCTGGGGGACGCGGCGGGGGCCGTAGTACCAGGAGCGTGTCATGGTCCTCCTCCCCGTGCTCGGGCCCGCTGCGCCGACGCCTCCCAGCGTATCCGCGCGCCGCCCGGCCCACGACAGGGGGCGGGTCCAGACGATCGGGCCCGAGCCCCGGGGCCCTCTGGCCCGGCGTTTGACTCGAATACCCCCCACGGGTATATTCATGGTGTCCTGGCCGGGGCGCCGCCCCGGTCTCCGACACCGACCAGGAGGCGGTCAATGGCGGGATACCACGGATCCACCGATCAGTACCTCACGCGGCTCCGCCGCATCGAGGGGCAGGTCCGCGGCGTCCAGCGCATGATCTCCGAGGACACCTACTGCATCGACGTCCTCACCCAGATCTCGGCGATCCAGAGCGCGCTGGACTCCGTGGCGCTCTGCCTGCTCGAGGACCACATCAACCACTGCGTCGTCGACGCGGCGAAACGCTCCGACGAGGAGGGGCGCGAGAAGGTCCAGGAGGCCACTCACGCCATCGCCCGGCTGGTGAAGTCCTGACGCCCTCCCCGTCGCCCCACCCACCATCTCCCCACAGAAGGACACACATCATGGCCATCGATCGCACCGTGGAGCTCTCCGTCACGGGCATGACCTGCTCGCATTGCGTCGCCTCCGTCACCGAGGAGCTCAAGGAGGTCCCCGGCGTCCAGAACGTCGACGTCATCCTGAACTCGGGGGGGACCTCCAAGGTCACCGTCGTCACCGACCAGGGCGTGAACGACGACGACCTCCGCGCTGCCGTCTCCGAGGCCGGCTACGACCTCGTCGGCGTCGCCCGCGACTTCTGATCTCCCGGAACCGGTCCCCTCTCCTTCCAGGGGAGGGCCCTTCCCACGGGCCGGACGCCGCCCGGCCCTCGCCGCCCCTCACCGTCAGGACGCGATCCGACATGTCCACCCCGTCCGCACCCGCCGCCCACAGCGCACACGCCACCCGACAGGTCGGGGAGGGGGCCAGGGCGCGCGCCGAGATGCTGCGCCGCCGCCTCCTCGTCACCGCCGGCCCGACCCTGGTGATCGTCATCCTGGCCATGGTCCCCCCGTTGCAGTTCACGGGCTGGCAATGGGTGGTCGCCGTGCTGTCGGTCCCGGTGGTGACGTGGGGCGCGTGGCCCTTCCACCGCGCGGCGTTCCAGGCGGGGGTCCACGGCTCGACCACGATGGACACGCTGGTGAGCCTGGGCGTCATCGCCTCCACGCTGTGGAGCTGGTGGGCGCTGCTGTTCGGCGGCGCCGGAATGCTCGGCATGCGCATGCAGATGTCGCTGGTCCCGCGCACGGCCGCCGGCGGCGGCCACGCCGAGATCTACTTCGAGGGCGCCTGCGTCATCGTGGTCTTCCTGCTCGTCGGGCGCCTGGCCGAGGCGCGCACCCGCTACCGCGCGGGCGACGCGCTGCGCTCGCTGCTGGAACTCGGCGCGAAGGAGGCCACGCGCCTCCGCGTCGACGAGGACGGCTCCCGATCCGAGGAACGGATCCCCGTCGCGGAACTGCAGGTCGGCGATCTCTTCCTCGTCCGCCCCGGTGAGAAGGTCGCCACGGATGGACGCGTCGAGGACGGATCCTCCGCGCTGGACGCCTCGATGCTGACCGGCGAGTCCGTCCCCGCCGACGTCTCGCCCGGGGACGAAGTCACCGGCGCCACGGTCAACACCTGGGGGTCGCTCGTGGTGCGCGCGACCCGTGTCGGCGGCGAGACGACGCTGGCCCAGATCGGCCGCCTGGTCACCGAGGCGCAAGCCGGCAAGGCGCCCGTCCAGCGGCTGGCGGACAGGATCTCCTCCGTTTTCGTGCCCGTGATCATGGCGATCTCCGCGGCCACGCTCATCGGCTGGCTGGCGAGCGGCGCGGGCGCCCAGGCCGCGATCACCGCCGCGGTCGCCGTCCTGGTGGTCGCCTGCCCCTGCGCCCTGGGCCTAGCCACGCCCACAGCCCTGCTGGTCGGGTCCGGCCGCGCCTCGCAGCTGGGCATCGTCATCAAGTCCGCCGAGATCCTCGAGCAGACCCGCGCCATCGACACCATGGTCCTGGACAAGACCGGCACCGTCACCACGGGACGCATGAGCCTGGAACGGGTCGTCACCGCCCCGGGCGACGAGGACGCCCAGGACCGCCTGCTGGCCGTGGCCGCCGGCGTCGAGTCCCCCTCCGAGCATCCGATGGCCCGGGCCATCGTCGCGGGCGTCCGCGCCTCCGGGGTGGAGGCCGCCCCGGTCGCCGCCTTCACGAACCACGCCGGGGCGGGGGTGTCCGCGCTGGTCCGCTCCGACCGCGGCCAGGGCGGCATCCTGGCCCTGGTCGGGCGGCTGTCCTGGCTGCGTGGCCTGGGCGTGGAGGTGCCCGGGGAGCTGGCGGACGCGGCACGGGAGGCCGAGGGCTCCGGCGCCTCCGCGGTGCTCCTGGCCACGGTGCCCGGCTGGGCCGACGACCCGGAGGCCGGCATCGGCGCCGAGGCCGCCCGCATCGCCCCGGGCACCGGGCGGCGTCCCGCCGACGACGCCCCCTCCGGGGGGATCCCCGCCGAGGACCCCGCGCTCGTCCGCGTCGACATGGACGTCCAGGGCATGACCTGCGCCTCCTGCGTGGGGCGCGTCGAACGCAAGCTCGGGAAGCTGCCGGGCGTCTCCGCCTCCGTCAACCTGGCCACGGAGTCGGCGACGATCACCCTGGACCGGCCCTACACCGACGCGCAGCTGGAGGAGGTCGTCGACAACGCCGGCTACCACGGGATCGTCAGATCGCGGTCGGAGACCCGGCCGGGGATCCTGACGGAGTCCGCGGCGGCGCCCTCGTCGGGGAGTGCGCTCCCCGGAGCGGCGAGCGGCCCGGCGGCGGATCCCGCCCCGCGCCGCGAGCGCGTCCTCCCCGGGCATCTGGCCGGCGCCGCCGCGCATGCGGTGCTGGTGGTGCGCGACACCGTCAAGCCGACCTCCGCCGCGGCGATCGGACAGCTGCGGGAGCTCGGAATCGAGCCGGTGCTGCTCACCGGCGACAACCAGGCGGCAGCCGAGCACGTGGCCAGGCAGGTCGGCATCGAGCGCGTCATCGCGCAGGTCATGCCCGACCAGAAGCGCGACGTCGTCAGGTCGCTGCAGGACCAGGGCCGCGTCGTCGCCATGGTCGGAGACGGCGTCAACGACGCGGCCGCGCTGGCCCAGGCCGGGAACCGGGGGCTCGGTATCGCGATGGGATCGGGAACCGACGTCGCGATCCAGGTCGCGGACATCACGCTGGTCAACTCCGAGCTGACGGCGGCGGCCACCGCCATCCGCGTGTCGCGGCAAACGCTGCGCGTCATCAAGCAGAACCTGTTCTGGGCGTTCTTCTACAACGTGGCGATGGTCCCCCTCGCCATCGCCGGCCTGCTCAATCCCATGATCGCGGCCGCGGCGATGGCCTTCTCCTCGGTGTTCGTCGTGCTGAACTCGCTGAGGCTGCGCCGCGCCGGCTGACCCTCACCTGGAGGCGGCCCGCGGGCGCGGGCGGTGGGCGCCGGCCAGATGGGTGTCGACGACGCCGATGGCCTCCATGAGGGCGAACATCGTCGTCGGTCCGACGAAGCGGAAGCCCCTGCGGCGCAGCTCCCGGGCCAGCGCCTCGGACTCCGGGGATCGCGTCGGGACCTCCCCCAGGGTGCGCGGCGCGGGCATGCGCTCAGGCGCGTACGACCAGACCAGGGCCGCCAGCCCGCCCGGCCGGGACGCCCGGAGCGCCACGGTCGCCCGGGCGTTGGAGATCGTCGCCCGGATCTTCGCGCGATTGCGGATGATGCCGGCGTCGGACAGCAGCCGCTCCTCGTCGGCGGGGCCGAAGGCCGCCACCGCGTCGGGATCGAACCTCAGAAACGCCGTTCGAAACGCCGGCCGCTTGCGCAGGATCGTCGACCAGGACAGGCCGGACTGGAAGGCTTCGAGGCTGAGCCGCTCGAAGACGCCCCGTTCGTCGCGCACGGGCAGTCCCCACTCGGTGTCGTAGTACTCGCGCAACAGGGGGTCGCTGGCCGCCCACGCGGGGCGCGCCAGCCCGTCCGGGCCGAGGACCAGCCCCTCCGGGCCGAACACCCCCTCGCGCAGATCCGGGAGGAGGTTCCCCTCCGGCGCGTCCCCGCTCACGAGTCCGCGCCCGAGGCGGCAGAGGGGCCCGACCTCCCCGGTTCCCCGGTGCCGCTGGACCCTCCGGGCCTCCTCGGGCCCCTGGGACCGCCCGGGCCTCCGGGTCCCCCCACGGCGCCCGTCAGCAGGGCGCGAGCCTCGTCGCTCGGATAGGGGACTCCGGCCCGCTGGGCGCGCGCGGCCGCGCGCCGCACATTCGCCGGCAGACGCACCCCCCGGAGGAGGCGCTGCTCGATGGCCAGCAGGGCGTCGCGCAGACGCGCGGCGCGGTTGAGCTCGCCGATCGTCGTGTCCGACCCCAGGTGCACGAAGGTGCACGGCACCTCGACCATCCGGAAACCGGCCACCAGCAGATCGATGGTCTCGCCGGGCTCCAGCCCGTATCCGGTCGAGAACGGCATCACGGAGGTCAGCGCCGCCCTCGTCAGGCACCGTTGCTCGGACAGGGGCGCCTGCGGCTCCCACCCCGTCATCAGGCGGATTCCCCAGCGCGCCCGCTTCTCCGCCATAGTGCGTCCGACCTGCGGAGAAGCGGCCGGAGGCGCCGCGCAGGCGCAGTCGGCCTGTCCCGACATCACGGCCTCGACCAGCGCCGAGGCCTCGACCGCCGATTCCCCCAGGTCCGCCGAGAGGAAAAGCAGCAGCCTGGGCGGCCAGTCCGCCCGGTCGCGCATCGCGGCCACCTTGACGCCCGTCTCCATCGCCGAGGCCCGCCCCCGCGTCACGGAGTGGCGCACCACCACGGCGCCGGCCTGGCGCGCATTGCGCCCCGTGTCGTCCTCGGACCCGTCATCGACCACGACCAGCAGATCCACTCCCGGAATCGCCCGGCACGACCGCACCGTGGAGGCGATGTCCCGTTCGGCGTTGTGTGCGGGGATGACGGCCGCAACCCGCTGCGGCTCGTCGCGCGTCGCCCGAGGATGGGGGTCGGGGCGGGGGTTCATACCTCGATTTTAGGCCGACTCGGCGTGCGGGGAGGCCGCCGACGGGCTTCGACCGACGGGTCCGCCCCGAGGGGCGAGGACGGGGCCCGCGCCGCCCTATCGGATGGTCACCTGGCGGGAGACCAGCCCGTCGCGCACGCGCCTCAGTTCGGGGGTCAGTGGCTCGTCCGCCCCGAGGACGGCCTCCAGCCCATCGGCGAGCGCACGGGCGTCGGACGCGACGTCGTCGGGGCCCACGCCGTCCTCCAGCTGGAAGACGGGGATCGCTAGGCCGCAGGCTCGGAAGGCGCCGACGAAGCGCGATCCCTCCCCGATGCGGGCCGTTCCGTCCAGTTGCAGGCGGGCCAGCGCGGTGAACAGACGCGACTCGGGGTAGTCCGTGACGTAGCGGATGAAGGTGTGGTTCATCTCGCACCAGTACATGCCCTCGACGCCGGGGACGGCCCGGGTGGGGACCACGTCGGCGCGGTTGCGCTCCAGGGCCTGCTCCATCTCGGGGGTGACCTCCGCCTCGGGGTCGAACCAGTACCCGAAGTCCTCGCGGACCTGCAGGTCGGGCGCCACAGCCGGGTCGAGCAGATCCTGCAGGCGCGGCGCGGGGTCGCGCACGTCGACGGAGACCATGCCCTCCTCGCCCGCCTCCTTGCGGGCGATCGCGGCCGCCAGCGCGCCGCCCGCGTCGTGCGAGAGGTCGCCGGAGTGGAATCGCGTCTGGAGCCCCACCAGGATGCGTCCGTCGCCGCGCACCATGGCGCCGTGCCCGTCGGGCAGCAGGGTGACGATGTCGACGTCGACGCCGCCGTGCTCCGCGGTCGTGCGCGCGGGCAGGACCGCGCAGGGGATGAACTCGCGCATCGCGACCAGTTGGATCTCGGCGGGAAGACCGTCGAAGGGACGCTCCCGGAAGGGGATCGGCGCCCGGTACGCGGGACGCGCGGCGGATGTGACGACCTTCTTGCGACGACTGGCCTTGCCCATGGGATCCAGCCTACAGGCCTCCCCTCCCCGGCCCGGAGGGGGCACACTGGACGCGGGTACGAACGACTCCTGGCACGACTCCTGGAAGGCAGGACACATGAAGATCCTCATCTCCGACACCGTGGCGTTCGGCGCGTTCGACGTTCCCGACGATGTCCGCGTCGTCCCCGTCGACGAGCTGCAGCCGGTCCCGCCGCAGCACCGCGACGCGGAGGCGGTCGTCATCTGGGGACAGAACCCGGACATCGGGTCGTTCCTCGCCGACCTGCCCCGGCTGCGCTGGGTGCAGACGCTGGCGGCGGGCCCGGATGCGCTGCTCGCGCTGGATCTTCCCCCCGAGGTCATCATCACCAAGGGCGTCCATTTCCACGACAAGACCGTCGCCGAGCACGCGCTGGCCCTCGCCCTGGCCACCCTGCGCAGCATCCCCCTGTGCGAGCGCGCCCGCGCCGAGCACCGCTGGGCCACGGAGCTCACCGGCCCTCGGCCGCTGCATTCCGCCGACGCCGTGACCACGCTCATCGGGTCGGACGTCGTGGTCTGGGGCTTCGGGGCGATCGGCCAGGAGATCGCGCGGCGGTTCTCCGCGATGGGCGCCCGCGTCACCGGGATCGCCCACACCGCCGGCGAGCGCGCGGGGTTCCCCGTCGTCGGTTCCTCCCCCGACGAGGTCGACGCCGCCCTGTCCACCGCCGACGTCCTGGTCATGGTCCTGCCCGACCGCCCCGACACGCGCGGCGCCCTGGACGAGCACACGATCGGCGTCCTGCCCGACCGCGCCCATGTGGTCAACGTCGGCCGCGGCTCGGGCGTGGACGAGGACGCCCTCGCCTCCGCGCTGCGCGAGGGCCGCCTCGGCGCGGCGGCGTTGGACGTCGCCTCGACGGAGCCGCTGCCGGCCGGCTCGCCGCTGTGGGACGCTCCGAACATCGTCATCACCCCCCATGTCGCGGGCAACCGGCCGATCGGGGTGGAGGAGCGCGTCAGCCACAATGTTCGCGCGCTGCTCGGGCTGGGCGGGGAGATGATCGGTGTTGTCCAACGCTGACAGGGCGATCCGCATCAAGCGGGTCTACGACGCCGCCGCACCGGAGGACGGGTACCGGGTGCTGGTCGACCGGCTGTGGCCCCGGGGCGTCCGCAAGGACGCCCTCGGCATGGACGAGTGGGCGAAGGACCTGGCCCCCTCCACCGACCTGCGCCGGGCGTGGCACCACGGGGACATCTCCGACGAGGCGTTCCGGGACCGCTACGCCGCCGAGCTGGACGCCGTCCCGGCCCTCGCCGCCCTCGCGAGGCGCTGCCGGGCCGGGACGGTGACCCTGCTGGTCGCCACGCGCGACATCGGACGCAGCCACGCCCACGTCCTCGCCCGCGAACTCGAGCGGCAGGCCGCCGCCCGGGCGGACGGGGCCGCGGGCCGGACGGGGTGAGGGCCCCGCCCGCGCGTCCCCCGCCCGCAGGCCACGGACCCGCGCCGCAGGCCCGGGCTCACGCCCAGGGGTCGACCAGGATCCGGATCGGGTGGCCGACCTTGCCCTCCAGATGGTCGAGGCCGGTCTGGATCTCGCGCAGGGGCACGACCTCGGACACCGACTGGGTGAGGTCCAGGCGGCCGTACCTCAGCATCTCGGCGAGCATCGAGATGTCCTGGTTCTTGTAGCCCGTGTGCCCGAGGATCTGCTTCTCCGCCAGGTTGAACTCGGTGACGGAGGTGCCCAGCGCGACCTCCTGGGCGGACATCCCGACCACGACGACCCGCCCCGAGTGGTCGAGGCTGGCGACCGCCTGCCGCAGGGTCGAGCGGATGCCGACCGCGTCGAAGGCGACGTCGATCATGCGCCCGCCGGTGGCCTCGGTGACCTTGGCCAGCAGATCCGGGTCGTCGGAGCGGAAGACGTGATCGGCGCCCAGCTTCTTCGCCCGCTCGAGGGCGAAGTCGTCGACGTCGAATCCGATGACGGGCACGCCGCCGGCCAGGCGGGCGAGCTGGACGATATGGGTCCCCACCCCGCCCAGGCCCCACACGCCCACCGCGTTGCCGGGGTGGACCTTGCCGGTGCGCACGACGGCGCCGAAGGGGGTCGACACGGCGTCGGCCAGGATCGCCGCCTGCCGCATGTCGACCTCGTCGGGGACGCGGGTCAGGCCCATCGACGAGGCGATTGTGTACTGCGCCCACGCCCCGTCATAGGCGAAGGCCATGAGCTGCAGGTTCAGGCAGTTGGGGAAGTCGCCGCGACGGCAGCGGCGGCACTTCAGGCACGGCCGGCCGGCCGCCGGGATGACGCGGTCCCCGACCTGCCACTCGGTGACGCCGGGCCCGAGCTTCTCGATGGTGCCCGAGGCCTCGTGCCCCTGGGTGACCACCGGCAGCTGCGCGGGGAAGGTGCCGTTCACCAGTGAGATGTCGGAATGGCAGATTCCGCAGTACTCCACCTTGATGCGCACCTGGCCGGGTCCGGGCTCCGGGATGGGGACCTCCTCGAGCGCGATGCGCCTCCCATCGGCGTAGAAGCGCTCCGCGAGCATGACTTCAGACATTTGATCACTCCCTTGTCATCGTGAGCCGGGTCGTCGCTGAACCCGGCAGCTCCCACTGTAGGACTTTGGTCGCAGTTTCGAGCCCGATCGGTCCGACGTTCCCGCAGGTCAATCCCTGTTTGTTTGAAGGATTGAAAGGGTGGGCGGAGTCAGGGCCAAAGTCCCTCCCCCCAGGATCGCCCCTGTCCTGCGTCAAGGGGGGTTGCGGGGACGGTGTCGTCGGCATCGACGCGGGCGGCGGCACCATCGGCTGGAACTACTGGTTCAACTGGGCGACCACCGTCGTGGGCGGCGCCTGCCTGGCGTCCTCACTCGTCGGGGACGGGAACACGTATGTGTGGCTGGTCAACACCTCGGGCCTGGCCGGGTTCATCACCTGGATGGGCATCGCATGGTCGCATCTGAAGTTCCGCCGGGCGTTCCCAGCCCAGGGCCACGACGTCTCCGAACTGCCCTTCCGCTCCAGGCTCTATTCCGCGGGGTCCGTCATCGCCCTGGCGATGTGCGCCGTGGCCGTGTTCGGCCAGGGCCGCGACGCGCTGTTCGGCGAGCACGGCTTCACGGCGCTGATCTCCAACTCATCGGCCTGCCGCTGTTCCTAGGTGTACCCGGCCGCCGCGGACCTCACCCGCCACACGACGAGGGCGGCCCTGCGGGACTGATCCTGCGGACCTCCAGGAGGACCGCCGCCTCCACCTCGAACTGCGGGAGCGGGAGTCCGGCCTCGCCCAGCATCCGCCCGCTCGCCCGACACTGCCCGTCCCACCACCGGGGGCGGGCGAAGGCGTTCTCGTCCGCCCCGTCCGCCGGGGCGGCGATCCTGCGCACCGAGTAGCGCGCCTCGGGATCGAGTCCGGGCAGCGGCAGCGGGCCGACCGGCGAGGCCGACGTCCGCGTGAGGACGTCCAGGGCGTACAGGGCCTCGGCCCCGTCCTCGGAGACGACGCCCCACAGCACGCCGCCGAGCCACCCGACGTCCCGGCGCACCAGCCGGCCCGAATGCAGCAGCGCGCGATGCTCCTTGTAGACGCGGATCCAGCCGGCCAGGGCGCGGCGCTCCTCCTGGCTGATCTCCGTGATGTCCCACTCGATGCCGAAGTGGCCGAAGAGGGCTGTCGCGGCCCGGAGCGGCAGCGGGAGCCGGCGTCCGGTCGTGTGCGAGCGGCCGGCCTCGACGTGGGCGCCGATCATCTCCAGGGGGATCAGCTGGGAGGTCCACCTCTGGATGTCCTGCCTCTCAATCGCGTCGATGCAATCCGAGGCCCACACGCGCTGCGTGCGCTGGAGGATCTCCAGGTCGACGCGCGCCCCGCCCGACGCGCAGGACTCGATCTCCAGACCCGGGCACTGCTCGCGGATGGCGTCGATGAGCCGGTAGAGGGCCAGGGTCTGCCCGTGGACGGCCGGGCGCCCGCTGGTGGCGTCGCCCGCCTCCACCAGGTCGCGGTTGTGGTCCCACTTGATGTAGTCGACGCCGATGCCGCGGACCAGCGTGACGATGCGCTCCAGCAGGTGGTCCCACGCCTCGGGGACTGTCAGGTTGAGGACCTGCTGGTGGCGTCCCGTCATCGGGAGCCTCCCCTCCGGCCGCAGCACCCAGTCGGGGTGGGCCCGGAACAGGTCGGAGTCGGGGTTGACCATCTCGGGCTCGAACCAGAGCCCGAACTCCATGCCGCTCCCGCGCACCGCCCTCGAGAATCCGGCGAGGGAGTCGCCGGGCCACACCTGGGGATCCACGAACCAGTCGCCCAGGCCCGCCGTGTCGTCGCGCCGCCCCGCGAACCACCCGTCGTCCAGGACGAATCTCTCGACGCCGATCTCGTGCGCCGCCTGAGCCAGGGCCTGGAGCTTCCCGCGGTCCTGATCGAAGTAGACGGCCTGCCAGACGTTGAGGGTGACCGGCCTCGGGGACCGCGGGTGCTCCGGCCGGGCGCGCAGGTAGCGGTGGAAGCGCGAGGCCAGATCGTCCAGGCCGTCGCCCCAGGCGAAGTAGAGCCAGGGGGAGGTGTAGGCCTCACCCCGCGCGAGGACGACCTCCCCGGGGCCGAGCAGTTCCCCGCCCGCCAACGTCCTCTCCCCGCTGGCCGTCGACTCCGCGTAGGTCCGGTGGTCGCCCGACCAGGCCTCATGGACGGCCCAGACCTGCCCGCGCGCGAAATCGAAACCGGACGGCCCGGCGATGAGCAGGGTCGCGGAGTCCGCGCCGGGGCGCCCGCGGCGCGCCTCGCGCAGATGCGTGCCGACGTTCCAGGACTGGCGCTGGGGGACGCGTTCCTTCGACCACCGGCCTGCGAAGTCGAGCAGTTCGTCGCACCGGGCGGGGATGGGCACAGCGAGGTCGAGATGGTCGAGCCGGTAGCGGGCCTCGTCGAGGTTCGTCACGCGGGCGCGCTGGCGCGCCGCGCCGCCGCGGAGCACCTGCAGGGTCCAGGCCACCTCGAGCCCTGCGGCCTCGTCGATCGCCCGGCAGCGCACCTCGGCGACGCAGGCCGACGACTCCGGCCCCTCGATGACGTCCAGCGAGCGCACCACGAGCCGGGTCGACCAGGCGCGACCATCCCGGTCGCCCTCCAGGCCGGGCCTCCCCTGCCATCCGTTGGAGGCCTCGGGCAGCACGGAGACGACCGTGGGCGCGTCGAGGAAGCCGCGGGTCCGGCGCGGTTCCGCCAGCCGGGCGAGGTCGCCGAGCTCGTCGGCGTCCAGCTCCCCGAGGTCCCTGCCCCAGTAGAGGATCCTCGGGAGCCCGACCTCCGGCGTCTCGAGGGCGAGGCAGGCGCCTCCCTCCCGGAGGTAGATCATCCGACCGAGTTCGGCGTGCGCGTGCGTCTGGTCTCTCATATTCCGGATCCCGTCACCGTTCCCTGGATAATCTGCCGATGTCCCGTGTCGAGCCGCCGGGTCCGGCCTCGGCGGATCTTGCGCCGGCCCCGGAGCGCGGGGACCAGATTACGCGAGTCCCCCGATGCCGGCCGACGGGGCGCGGTCCGCCGCTCCCCCGCGCCGCCCTCCGGCGCGGCGCCCGGTCACCGGCTCGGCGCAGGAGGACCGGCGGACCCCGCGGTCAGCGTCCCCAGGCCTCGACCTCGGTCCGCACGGGCGCCCCGCCGCGCGCGGCCGAGGACTCGATGGCCAGGCCCAGCAGCTGGTCCTGCAGGGCCTGTGCCAACGGATAGGCGGGGGCGCCCTCGCCGCGAGCCCAGGTCCCGGCCGAGCGCATGAGGGTCGCGATCGCGATGTCCTCGTCGGAGAAGCGACGGCCCGGGAAGGGCATGCGGTAGACGGCACGTCCCTCGAAGGTGATCGACTCCAGGCAGAAGCCGTCGAGGTCCAGGTCGTAGCCGGTCTGGCGGCGTTCCAGGGAGGAACGCACGAGGACGCGGGGCTCAGGCAGGTGGCGCACCGAGTCCCCGGAGATCTCGCCGCGGGTGCCGCGCACCAGCACGCGGCGGTGGAGCAGGCGGTTGTGCCATTGGTTGTCGGTGAAATCGTAGAGGCCGACGCCCTCAGGCAGGTCGAGGACGGCCAACGTCGTCGCGGCGTCGACCTGACGCGGATCGTCATGCCAGCCGGAGCGGTCCTCGGGATCGAGCAGCGGCGCGCGGCTGACGTGCGCTGTGACCGTGGCCGGACCGAAGCAGGCGCCGCCCGTCTCCCGCAGATAGCTTCGGATCAGCGCCACCGCATGGTACGTGTGCGTCGAGGAGACCTGCACCTGCGTGACCGCGCCGATGGCCCCGCTACGGATGACCGCGCGGCGGGCCGCGTGTTCGGGCAGCGCCGGGTACTGCTCGGCGACCTGGACCAGGCCGGTCCCGCCGACCGCGTCCCAGAGGCGTCGCAGACCGTCGACGTCCGCAGCGGGAGGCGTCTCGGCGAGCACGTGGACGCCCTCGTCGATCGCGAGCGAACGCGAGACCGCCCCGTTGGCCGTGTACGACACGGCGACGACGACCAGGTCGGGGCGCGCGCGGCGCACCAGGTCGCCTACGGTCGGGAACGCAGGGCAGCCGGGGAAGACGCGTTCCCACTCCTCCCGCGTGGCGGCGGAGCGCGCCGTCATCCCGACCAAGTCGAACTCGTCTGGGAGCGCCCGCGCCAGCCGCCCGTAGAACTGCGCCCGCCAACCGCCGCCGACCACTGCGATTCGTGTCGTCATCGTCAAACCTCCTGGTGGGAAGCGTACGGCCGGAGAGGACCGCGCGGGAGTGCCGACAGCACAGAATGCCGACGCGAGGGAATCCGCCGACACGCCGTCCTCATCCGTGACCTGCGTATATCTCCACACACCCCGCGTCCCGCCGCCTGGCTCCCCAGGCATTCTGTGCTGTCCCGAGCCGAGGACCCTGTGGACATCTCCGGCCACGCCCCGGCCATCTGCTTCCATGTCAGGATGAACGACGACGCGCGGCCCGCCTACGATGCCCTGCTCCGGGCCGGAGGCGTGATGGAGACCGGCCGGCTGGTCTCGCGGTACGGGAAGGCGGCCGTCAGCAGGATGTCATCCCTCGCTCGGATCCGGACAGGACCGTTCCTCACGTTCATCGAGGGGACCACCGACATCGCCCGCAGGATCGCCGAGCAGCGCGGCGGCCTCGTCACCTGTCTGAGCGCCGCGGAGTGCCATGGCATCCCCGTCGTCGGCCACCCGCCCCGCGTCGTCCACCTCGCCGTCCCCCACACGCGGTCCAGGCTCCGCGGCGGGCCGGCCACCGACGGGATCCGCGTGCACCGCGAGTTCCGTCCGATCGGCGTCGATCCCGCGCGACCGTGGCTGGCCGACCTCCCGACCGTCATCGGCCGCCTGATCACGTGCTGTTCCGAGACCCAGGCAATCGTCGCGCTGGACGATGTCCTCCGCCGCGGGCTCATCGCCCCCGGGGAGATCCCGGTCCCCGCCCGGGGTCCGGGTTCGGGCCGGGCCCGACGCGCCGTGGACCGGGCGAATCCGCGAGCCCGCTCGATCATGGAGACGCTGGCCCGGCTCCAGCTGGAGGACGCCGGCATCGGCCCAATCGAGGTCGGCGCCGAGATCGAGGGCGTCGGCGAGGTCGACCTGCTCGTCGACGGGCTGATCGTCGTGGAGATCGACGGCCGCCAGCACGACACCGACCCCGGCCAGGTCGCCCTCGACCGGCAACGCGATTTCGCGTTGAGGCGTCTGGGCTACATCGTCCTGCGGTTCTCCACTCGGCAGGTCCTGGCGCGCATCGTGGCGGCCGTGGTCCGGGAGGCTCTCGGTCGCTTCGGCGGGTTGCCGCGTCCCCTGCGCGTCCCTTTCACCGGCAGGCGGGTCCATGCCTGGGACGAGGAGGAGCAGTTCGCACGCGTGGAGGGCCCAGGTTGGCGATGACCCGGCGCCGGAAGTGAGGACAGCACAGAATCCCCGCGCATCCGTCTCCCCGATGCTCGCAGAGATGCGCCCCGACCTGCTCCGACATCGGACGTCGACGGACCGGGCCCGATCAGCGCCCTCGGCATTCTGTGCCGTTTGGGCCGCGGCGGGAGAGATCTCGGCCCCACACGGGCCTCCCCGATCTCACGAGGGCGGCGCCGCCTCGATCCGCCACCGGCCCGCCAGGACGCCCCCGACGACGACGCGCCCCGGGAACCGGGGCTCCCGGGGCGCGCCCTGACGCCGGCCGGCCCGCTCCAGGCGGGCGCGCGGGACTCAGACGACCGCGCGGATCATCCGGTCGAAGGCCGACAGGGCCGCTTGCGCGCCCTCGCCGGCGGCGACGACGACCTGCTTGTCGCGGCTGGTCGTGCAGTCTCCGGCAGCGAAGACACCGGGCACCGAGGTGGCCAGCGACGCGTCGACGACGATCTCCCCACGCGCGTTGAGGTCGACGGCCCCCCGCAGCCATCCGGTGTTGGGGATGAGGCCGATCTGGACGAAGACGCCGTCGACCGGCAATACCGTCTCGGCTCCGGACTCGCGGTCGGTCCATCGCAATCCCGTGACCGAGCGGCCGTCCCCGACGATCTCCCGGGTGGCGGCGTTGACGTGGACGTCCACGTTGCCGAGTGTCCGCAGGGTGCGCAGAAGCACCTCGTCGGCGCGCAGCCGCGTGTCGAACTCGACGACGTCGACGTGGGCGGCCACGCCCGCCAGGTCGATCGCGGCCTCGATCCCGGAGTTCCCGCCTCCGATCACGGCCACGCGTTTGCCCGCGAACAGGGGGCCGTCGCAGTGGGGGCAGGACGTGACGCCCCTGTTGCGGTACTCGTCCTCGCCGGGCACGCCCAGCTGGCGCCAGTGGGCGCCGGTGGCCAGGATGACGGTCCGGGCCGAGACGACGCTGCCGTCGTCCAGGCGCACGCTCGCCGCCGTGGCCGAGCCGCCGCCGTCCGGGGCTCCGGCCTCCAACGAGACCGCGCGCCTGTCGGCCAAGACCTCCACGGGGTAGGCGCGCACGTGGTTCTCCAGCTGGCGGCCGTACTCCGGCCCCTCGACGCGGATCTGCGAGGGCAGGTTCTCGATGGAGGCGGTGTCCAGGACCTGGCCGCCCATGCGCTCGGCGACCAGCGCCGTGTCCAGGCCTTTGCGGGCCGTGTAGATCGCGGCGGTGGTGCCGGCGGGGCCGCCCCCGATGACGAGGACGTCGTGGCGGGAGCCCGACGCCGGGCCGGCCGGCTCGGCGGGGGGCGCGGCGTCGGCGGACCGGTCTGGCAGGCCGGCGCCGGCCTCGTCGATGGGGGACGAGGGCGAGGCCGTGCCCGGCGAGCCGGCTGCCTCCGGGTCCCCGGCCAGGCCCATCTCGATGATCCGGTCGAGGATCCTCGTCAGGGTCATGCGGCCCTGGCCGAACTCCCGGCCGTTGACGAAGATCGTCGGCACGGCCATGACGCCGCGGGCGTCGGCCTCGTCCTGGAAGGCGGATCCCTCGATGGCGGTGTGCGAGACACGCGGGTTGAGGATCGAGATCAGGTTGAGCGCCTGGACGACGGTCGGGCAATTCTGGCAGCTCAGCGAGAAGAACGTCTCGAAGCGCAGCGGCTCGGCAGGCGCGAGGCGGCGAGCGCGCTCCTGCAGGGCGGGCGGCTCCTTCGACGGGTGGCCGCCGACCTGGAGGATCGCGAGCACCAGCGAGGTGAGCTCATGCCCCAGAGGGACGCCGGCGAAGCGCACGCCGGTGTCCGCGCCCGGGGTCGCGACGAGGAACGAGGGCCGGCGGAGGTCCGCCGACCCGTCCTCCACCACGGTGACCAGGTCGGACTGGGCGGCGATCTCGGCGAGGAGTTCGGCCATCCGGCGTCCCGTCGGGGAGCCGTCGGAGGCCTCGCGCAGTTGGACCGGATCGATGAGGTTCCCGAACAGCGAGCGCAGCTGCCCGGTCAGTGAGGCGTCCAGCACCATCAGATCTTGCCCACCAGGTCCAGCGACGGGCTGAGCGTCTCCTCGCCCTCGTCCCAGTGGGCGGGGCAGACCTGGTCGGGGTGGGCGGTGATGTACTGGGCGGCGCGGACCTTGCGCAGCAGTTCGCGCGCGTCGCGGCCGATGCCGGAGTCGTTGACCTCCATGACGCGGATGCGGCCCTCGGGGTCGATGACGAAGGTGCCGCGCAGGGCCTGGCCGGACTCCTCGTCGAGGACGTCGAAGTGGCGGGCCAGCTCCTTCTTCAGATCGCCGAGCATCGCGTACCGGACCTTGCCGACGGCCTCGGAGGAGTCGTGCCAGGCCTTGTGCGAGAAGTGGGAGTCGACGGACGCGCTGTAGACCTCGACGCCCAGCGCCCGGAACTCGTCGTAGTGGTCGGCCAGGTCCTCGAGCTCGGTCGGGCACACGAAGGTGAAGTCGCCGGGGTAGAACATCAGGACATTCCACTTGCCCAGGAAGTCCTGGTCGCTGACCTCGATGAACTCCCCCTCCCTGTAGGCGTTGACATGGAAGGGCTGGATCGTCGTGTTCACCAATGGCATGGTGGCACTTCCTTTCGACGCAACTTGATCGTGCGCAACTTATTGTAGGCGCAGACGCCCGGGACTTCGGTCCCGCGCGCGCGTCCAAAAGGCGACAAGCTGCAACGATGCGGCGAGGATTCGAGGGAGGGCGGGCGGGTCCGCCGCCGACTGATAGTTCTGAATGAACCGTGGTTTTCCGCCCGTGGGAGCCGATCTCGTTGTTCGTGGGAGCCGATTCCCCCCCCCACCCCCGGAGCCGTCACTCGCCCGTCGGCCGCCTGCGGTTCTGCTTGACCTCGGAGCGCAGCCGCTTCGCGGCGAGCCGGCGCTGCCGGGACGCCCTGGTCGGCCGCGTCGCGCGGCGGGCGACGGACGGCTCGACGGCCCAGCGCAACAGCTCCGCCAGACGTTGGCGCGCCGCCTGGCGGTTGCGGTACTGGGAGCGCTGCTCGGAGGCGTCGACGGTCAGGACCGCGCCCGCGAGCCTGCCGGCCAGCCGGGCGAGGGCGCGAGCCCTCTGGGCGTCGTCCAGTGCGGTGGTGGCCGCCAGATCCAGGCTGAGCTGCACGCGGGAGTCCGCCGTGTTCACGCCCTGCCCGCCGGGCCCGGAGGAGTGGGAGAACTGCTCGACCATCTCCGCGGCGGGCACCGTCAGGCCGCGCGGCGCGCCGGGCCCGGGAGGGATTCGCAGATCGTCCATGGGTCGAGTGTGCATCGGATCGTCCGCGGAGTCCGGGCGCGCCGCGCCCGAGGTTCTCCCGCCACCCGGTCGCGGCAGATCAGGCTCCTCGGACAATGACAGCCCACCTCTGTCTTTCTGCTGTTCAAACTGTGTTCACGAGGTAGCCGACGGCACTCTCTACGGTGGCGGAGGCTGCGGCAGATGACCGACGCGGATCCGGCGGACCCCATGAGCACGACCTGTGAGGGCCGGCGCGTCGCCCACCTCCCGAGCCTGTCCGCATTCCATCGCACGCACGACGAGAGAACAGATATGCGCTTTCTGAGATCCACGGCCGCCCTGGCGGCCACCGCGCTGCTCGCGGGAGGGATGGCCGGGCTCCCGACCGCCGGTGCGCATGCCGCGCCGGCCGTCCCCGAACCCGACCTCCTCAACGTCAGTTTCGACGACGGGACGCCGACCGATGCGGCGGCGTCCCGCACGGCAACCTCATTTGGAGACCCGGTCATCGTCGGGGCGAATGACTCCTACACGGGCGTGGCCTCCTTCGGCGGAGGTGACGGCCTGCTATACCCCTTCCAGGACGCCTATGCCGACACCCTGTCCCAGACGAACGCGGTGACAGTCCACTGCGTCGTCAAGTACAACGGGACGCTGCCCACCTCCGGCGAGGAAGGCATCTGCTCCGGCAAGGAGGCGGGCGGCGTGTCCACCTACGTCCGCGGGTCGAAGGCCGGCTTCATGATCGATATCGACGGCACCTACGCGAAGGCGCTGTCGACGCAGGACCTCACGCCCGGGCGTTGGTACGACCTCACAGCGACGTGGGACGGACAGACGATCGTCCTTTACGTGGACGGCGAGGAGTCCGCGCGCACCGAGGCCCCCGGCACTCTGACCCTGCCGGCGAAGGAGGCCGCGCGCAACTTCGTCCTCGGTGGCGACGCGAACTCCAGTGGCGGCGTCCAGTTCACCTCCACCGCATCGATCGCGAGCGCCCAGGTGTACTCGCGGGCGCTGTCCGCGGGGGAGGTCGCCGCCCTCGCCGCCGCACGGCCTTCGCCCCTGCCGACGGGGGCCGTCGCGCAGGTGGCCTCCACCGTCCCAGCCGAAGGCCAGCAGCTCACCGAACCCGTCCAGGTGGGCGTCGAGGTCGACCGGCCGGACCTCGTCCATGGGACGGTCACACTGCTGCTTGACGGCTCACCCGTCTATCAGGGCAACACGATCGGCTCGGACCTCGCCGATGGCCCTCACACGCTGACCGTTTCCTTCCGCGACGTGTACGGCACGACCGTGACCCACACGGTCGGCTTCACCGCCCAGATCGAAGAGGACGGCGGGGACGAGGGCGACGCGCCCGCCGCGGACCTGCTGTCCGTGGACTTCGCCGACGGCGTGGGAGCGGACCGAGTCTCGGGGGACGAGCCCACGGAGCACGGCAAGCCCTTTGTCGTCGCCCCCAGCGGGCTCGGCGCCGGGGCCGCCACGTTCCACGGAGATGACGCGCTGTCCTATCAGTTCCACGATGCCATGGAGACGATCGCCGAGGCCGGCACCGTCACCGTGCGCTGCGTCTTCAAGTACAACGGCGCGCTTCCCTCCTCCTCCGAGGCCGACATCTGCAGCTCAAAGGAATCCGGTGGCCTGGCCGTCTACACCGGCAAGGAAGGCACCGCCGGGTTCATGATCAATGTCGGCGGCTCCTACCGGTCGGTGTTGGGCAGCGAGCCCCTGCAGGCCGGCACCTGGTACGACACGGTCGCCGTGTGGGACGGGTCGAGGATCTTCCTCTACGTCAACGGCGAGCTCGCGGGCCAGGCGAACGCCGCCGGGGCCTTCACGCAGCCGCCCAATGAGACGGCGCACCACATGGTCCTGGGCGGAGACGCGTCCTCGAACGGGCGCACCCAGTTCTACGCGCCGGCCACGGTCGCCCGTGCGGACGTCTACTCGGCTCCGCTCAACGGCATGCAGGTCCGCTCGCTCCACGCGGGCGCCCTGGACGATCTGCCTACCGCATCGCCGACGGCCCTCATCCGGACGACGCCCGGACAGGGCGACCACCTGGATTCCGTGGTCGAGGTGTCCGCGCAGATCGAGCATTCCGAGCTGGTCGACGGCCCTGTTGCCATCCAGGTGGACGGGGCTGGGAGCGCGCTGGGGGACGCCATCGGGGCGGGCTTCGACGAGGGCGCCCACACGTTGACCGTCGCGTATTCCGACGGCTACGGGTTCGCTGTGTCGGCGGATGTCGCTTTCACCTCGACGAGCATCCCGGAGGGCACTGGCGCAGATTCCGCAGTGGGCACGGGACGCGCCACTCTGTCCGCAGCGGCGGTCAATCCCAGCGGCGAGGACGTCACGACGGACTTCTACCCGCAGCCCGCGGCGACGGCCTCGAACAGCAGTACGGGCCTGATCAGCCAGATCCCCGCCGGCCTGGACGTGGAGTCGGCGGGCGGCGGCGCGCGCGCCCGCGCGCTGGCGGCCGACCCCCTGAAGCCGGGCGACGGCATGACCGCGGACAGCCCGCGCGGCACGGTCGAGGAGGGCGTCGCCCAGATGCCCTACCAGCGTTTCGACTTCGACGTGTCGGGCGTCCCGGAGGAGGATCGGCAGATCGTGTGGCAGGGGACGGTGGATCCGGAGCGGGCTGTCGCCTTGCACCTGTGGAACGTGGAGACGGGCGCCTGGGAGCAGGTCGCCTTCTCCCGCGGGTCCTCCACGGCGCTCACCGCCCTGCGGGCGGGCGTCTCGGCCGCGCATACGGACGGCAGCACCGTGCACGCCCTGCTGGTGGGCCTGGATCCATTCGCCGATGACCTCGATGAGCCGGTGTCGGACTCCTTCGCGGACGATGCGGACTACGACTTCTCGATGGTCCACTTCTCCGACACGCAGTACCTGTCCGAGGGCTCCATCGAGCACCCCGACAACCCCGTGGAGCAGGAGCAGTTCCACGCGGCCTACGAGGACATCATCAACTGGATCCTGGACAACCGCGAGTCCCGGCGCATTGCCTATGTCTCCCACACGGGCGACATCGTGGAGGACTACGAGAACCAGGACTACTACGAGTCGAACATCGCGCAGTGGGGGGCCGACCATCTCGACCGTGAGATGCAGGTGGCCTCCGACATCCAGAAGAAGCTTGAGGACGCCCAGATCCCGAACTCGGTCCTGCCCGGCAACCACGACAACATGCACGGGCTGGACAACGACACCTATTTCAACAAGTACTTCGGGCCCGAACGTTACGAGGCTCAGGCCCTGACGGAGGGGTGGAAGGCCGCCGGCGCGGAATACCACGCCTGGGAGGAGGGGGACAACAGCAACAACTATCTGCTGTTCAGCGCCGGTGGACTGGACTTCGTCGTCGTCAACCTCGGGTACGGCGTGGATGAGGACGAGGCCGCATGGGCCGACTCCGTCCTCAAGCAGTACAAGGATCGCAACGCGATCCTCCAGACCCACGCCTACCTGGCGCCCAGCACCCAGGCCGACGGACGCAACGGCCCCGATTCCGCCGACGGGCGCCTGCTCAATGAGCAGGTCATCGAGAAGAACCCGAATGTCTTCCTCGCGATCGGCGGCCACGAGCACGGGGTGAGCGTCAACGTGCGCACCGATGTGGGACAGACGGGGAACAACGTCGTCGGCATGCTCGCCGACCACCAGGCCTATGAGGTTCCCGCCTCGCAGGTGGGCATCGAGAACCCGTCGGCGGCGTCCCTGCGGTTGGGCTCCAGTTTCCTGCGGCTCCTCCAGTTCGATGTCGCGGGCTCGAAGCTCATCGTCGACACGTACTCGCCGCTGCTCGAGACCTTCGATGCCGTCCAGTACGACACGAAGGACCGCTATGACCGCCGCTCGGAGGACTTCACCGTTCCGATCCAGTTGGAGACGCGGGCAACCAGCTTCAGCACCGACGCGGTGGCTCTGGTCGGCCAGGGATCGCAGAAACTGGACTCGGTGACCACACGTTCGGGGCTCACGGCCCAGATCGTATGGGACGGCCTCGTCCCCGGCAGGGTCTACGGCTGGGCGGCGCACAGCCACGGCGTGGGCGAGGCCGAGGGGTCGGGCGTGGTCCAATACGGCCTGTTCACGGCGGCAGACGCTGCGGACACGGCGGCTCCGGTGATCACCGTGCCAGACGGCGCGATCACCACCGCCGCCGGTCACCCCGTCGATCTGGCGCAAGGGGTGACGGCCGTCGACGAGCAGGCCGGCGACCTCACCGACCAGATCGTCACGACCTCCGACGTCGATTGGGAGACGCCCGGGGAGTACACGGCGACCTTCACGGTCACAGATCCAGCCGGGAACCAGGCGAGCGCCACACGGGCGGTGGTCGTCACGGCCGGTGACGACGCGGGTGGCGGTGGAGACGGTGCGGGCGGCACGAGCGGCGGCGCCGGATCCGTCGACAGCGCAGGCCTGGCGCGCACGGGCGCGGACGTCACGCGGGCCGCTCTGATGGCTGCGGCGCTGCTGGCCGGCGGCCTGCTGCTGGCTGCGCGCCGCGCCCGCCGCGCCTGAACCAGCCTGACACGGCGAACGGGGCCTTCCCGCTCCTCGGGCAGCATGCCCAGGGCAGGGAGGCCCCGTTCAGTCCGCCGCAGCGTCGAGAGCGGGCCCGGTCCAGTCGTCCGATCTCTCGTTGCGGAGACCGCCTTCGAGGGCTGCGCCTCAGCAGTTCTCACCGGCCTCGGCGACGTCACCGGTGCTGATGCCGCCGGAGTCCGCACGGTGACCGCGCCCCACTCGGCCGTCACGGGCACCGGGCCCACGATGGTCACCGACGACGGCACGATCACCGCACATCTGTCTGCCCCGGAACCCTGACGGAGGGTGGCTGAGATCGTGGGCGACTCTCCTCCCTATGCTGGAGGCGCGTCCGGACTCTCGCTGACGAGGGCGCCCCGCCGGACCAGGTTCGGCGAGAGGAGTTGGTCTCCGATCGGGAGACCACCTCGCACATTCCCGTGCTGCGGGAGGAAGAAGGGAGCACCATGGCCAACGACGGCATTCCGGCGGCACGCAAGGACACGCTGGTCCTGGAGCTCCTGAGTGTCCTCGACGAGGCGAGAGCACCGCTCAAGAGGTCTGAGGCCCTCGGCCGGGTGGAGGAACGGCTCCGGGGGACGTTCACCCCCATTGAGCTCACGCCCGCAGGGCCGAGCACCGAGGAAGCCCGATGGCACAACCACCTGTCCTGGTACAGCACTCACATGAGGGTTGCCGGTTGGCTCGACAAGACTGGGGCGTGTCTCCTATAGGTGGGGTGAGGCTTGCCGCAGACTGTTCCAGTGAGCGGACAGAGCCGGTTTAAGGCGTTGACGGATGAGCAGTGGGCGCGCGTGGAGCCCTTGTTGCCGTCCAACGAGGGGCACCGGGGACACCCGTTTTCGAACAATCGGATGATCGTCAATGGGATCATCTACCACTACAGGACGGGGATCCCGTGGAGGGACCTGCCCCGAGAGCAGTTCGGGCCGTGGCAGACGGTGTGGAAGAGGCATCGCTCCTACGCCCGCCGGGGCGTGTGGGACTACATCTTGTCCCAGGTGGTGGGCCAGGCGGACTAGACGGTCAGTGTGGACGCCACGATCAACCGTGCCCACCAGCACGCCACCAACACGACGCGCCCCGAGAGGCACACAGGGGGCGAGAGCGAATGACAAGAAATCGCCCACGGGTGAGGACGAACCCGCAGGCCATGGAATCGGCCGGTCCCGAGGCGGGTTGACCACGAAGATCCACCAGGCAGTGGATGGTCATGGGCGCCCCTTGGCGATGGTGATCACGGGAGGCCAACGCAACGACGGCGTGATGCTGGCTGTGACGCTGGAAGACATCTACGTCCCCCGGCCCCATGGTCGTCCTCGCACCACGCCCGATGCGGTGATGGCCGACCGCGGTGACACGCCGGGGGCGAACCGCTCTTACCTGCGTGCTCGTCACATCAAGATGGTGATCCCCGAGAAGAAGAACGAGATCGCGGCCCGCAAGAAGCGTGGGAGTGCAGGCCGACGCCCACCCACCCTCGACACTGAGGCCTACAAGGGCCGCAACGTCATGGAGCGTGCCTTCAACAGGGTCAAGCAATGGCATAGACTCGCCGCCAGATACGACAAACTCGCCACCACCTACCGCTCAGCCGCAGCCCCCCACGCCGTCCTCCAATGGCTCAGGGTATAGGAGACACACCCTAGCGTCGTTCCAGTGGATCAGGTCACCGGTCCTCCCCGATGAGGTCCGGGTCATGGAGAGCGCCGGTCCCCATTTGCCGACGCCAAAAGCGTTGTCAAGACGCCACCTGACATACGGCGCCAGATACTTCGGCACGACAACAAGCAACGCCTGGTAGATCAGCTCATGATTCGTCATATCGACGTCGTGCCCCTTCGCCCCGGGCGACACGTCCGGCGGTTTCCCTGAGGGCTTTGACCATGCCCGTTCATGATCCTACCGAGAGTCACTGGCATCTCCGACGGGATCCCCCGAGTTCAACACGTTCTGTCGGTAGCATATGCAACATGTCGACCACTTCCGGAACTCCCAGGCGACCGCGACTGAAGTCGATCACCGCGCGCGGTTTCCGATCACTGGGGAATTCCACTGTCAAGTTCGGCTCTTTCACCGTCCTCGTCGGTCCGAACGGATCTGGGAAATCCAACCTCTTGGAGGTCCTCCGGTTCGTCAGCGACAGTGCCCAACTGGATCTCGACCAAGCGATCGAAGGGCACGGCGGTTTCGATTCGCTTCGACGCGCGACCTCGAACACCACCGAGACTTCTGTGACAATCGAAGCTCTGGTCACCGCGCACGCGTCCTCGAAGGCGCCAGACAAGTACACCTTGACCCTGAGGAACCAGGACGATCACCTCGTTCGAAGCGAGACTTTCTCCTACAAGAGAACGGAGGGACCAGGACGCAGATTCGGGTTCAAGGTCAACGGCGATGTTGCGACAGTCGGCGACGATGTGGCGAAGGGCCAGCAGGTTGATCCCGGTTCCCGGACGGAGGTCCGCCTGTCCGGGGATCGGACTTCCGCGCTCAGCGCGTTCTCTCGCGTCTCCACCGACGAGCTGCAGACCGTCCCCCTGGAGTTCTCGAATTTCCTGGCAGAGATCAAGTACCTCGACCCCAATGTGGACCAGGCTCGGCGGCCCGCGAGAAGCGTCAACGACCATCTGGGCGACGACGCCTCCAATCTGGCAGCAGTTCTTCTCCGAATCCGCAATCAGTCCCCCGAGGCGTTCACCGAGCTCGAACAAGATTTGGCTCTGTGTCTGCCAGGCCTGCGGAAAGTTGACTTCACCGCTGTAGGCGGAGCCAGCCGGGATGTCGTCGGGGAGCTCGTGGAGACCGGTCTTGATCGCCATATCGAGTTGGCGGACGCGTCCTTCGGCACCGTCAGGATGCTCGCTCTGCTCGCAGCCCTGTACGACCCGACCCCACCTGCACTAACGATCATCGAGGAGGTCGATCACGGGCTGCACCCCTACGCCCTCGACGTCTTGGCCGAACGTATGAGAGCGGCCTCGTCCCGTACTCAGATCATCGCAGCTTCGCACTCTCCCACCTTCGTCAACAACCTGCGTCCTGATGAGGTCGTCCTCTGCGATCGCGATCCACGCACCGGAGCGTCGATCATTCCGTCTGCGACTCCCGACGAAATCAAAGAAGCCGTCGAGCGAAGCGGCATGGGAATCGGCGAGCTCTGGTACTCCGGCGCGATCGGCGGTGTTCCGTCGGATGAGTAGGAGGTACTCAAACGACGATCGTGGCGCTGCCCGACACAGCCGACGTCCCGTCGTTCTGGTCTTCGGCGAAGGGACGAGGGCCGCCGGCTCCCAGGGGAGCAACGACGCGAAAGCCCTCAAACACCTCCTCCGGTTCGTCAACTCCGAACTCGCCAGGACCTGCGACATCAAGGCGATGAAGCGGCCCGTCTCTCTCACGCGTACGGCGCGGGACAACGCCGTTCGCAGCTGGCTGTCGAACGTGGAGAAGGTGGCGAGAGGGGAACTCGCCCGCGTCATCGCAATTGTCATCCACAGAGATGCTGACGGGCCTGACCCAGCGGGAGCTCAGTATGATGCCCTCACCCGGGATGTCGCGAAGTATCTCGGGGAGTTCACATCGATCCCGGTCGTCCCGGTGCAGATGACCGAAGCCTGGTGGTTTCTCTTCCCCGACGCCGTCCGAGCTGTCGCACCCGGCGCTTGGAGGGATCTTCGTTTCCCAGGCGGAGACGTCGAGGTAATCTCAGATCCGAAGGGTCGCCTCATTGCGCTCACCGGGAAGACGACACGAACCTATCGTGAGTCCGATTCCGAACAGATCGCGCAGAGCATCTGTGCTCAAGCCAAGGGTCCTGTGGGCACCAGTCATTCCTGGGAACGCTTCGTCGCCGACGCCCAGCGACTCTGCTGGCGACGTCCTTCGACGGACGAGGACGGTGCCGCTGCGGACATGTGCCACTGAACGGGCATGACTCAAGGCTCGCCCTCGCAACGTTCGGGAGAAGCCACAGTTCTCAGGTCTCCGGCGACTCATTAGTGTCATCAGATTCCCATTCGCCGTAAGTTCGTCCCTTGTCGTCCTTCCACTCGATCCGGCCATTGGAGCTCGCGCGCCCTACCACGACGGCTGCCGCAATCGACGGGGAAGAGAACACGCAGTCACGGGTGAACCTGGCAGCATCTCCGTCGACTTGAAGCGTCCCATCATCAAAGAGTCTCCGCCTATGTGCTCGACGGAGCCGATGCTGGTTGGAGGTGCTCATTGCCATCGCGTCGGAGGCATCCGGCATGTCTTTTCGGGCACTCGACCCTTGCAGTACCGTGAACTCTCCGTCAACCACCTGTGCAGAGGCGTCGACATGCCACTTCTTCAGGCGGAGGTGAAAGACCGGTGAGTCTTCCCTCACGGATCCAGACTGCCAACCATCACCATGTTCATTCTTCGTGGGAACTGCTTGACACTTCGCTGCCGCAGCGTTCTCGGCCGCTCGACCACGAAACAGGTTGACTCCAAGGACAGGAAGCAACATCCGCAACTGCTCGATGAAGTACTCCATGTCCGAGACATCGCCCTCTGGGAGCGACACCTGAGTAGCGTCATTCCCGTTGGTCAGCCGAGCTCGCGACTGAGCCTTCGCGATGGCAATGAGCCGTGCCTCCAAGTACCGGACATGGGCACTCGTCAAGTTCTCATCCTTCGACGTGATGACAACCACGTCCTGGAAGAAGTTCTTGTCCTCATCCCTGTCATGTTGGCCCAAGCGCTTCGCGATTTCATCGGCTTGCCCGATGTAGGCCAAGGTGCCATCGGCCACCTCAAGGTCTGGTCCCAACAAAATGTAGACCCCCGTGCGCGTCGCCTCCGGGCGCTTTCGGATCCTGGCCAAATCCCGCCGCAGCCCCTTCATCACGTGTCCGGTCCAGTTCGTGATCTGCGCAGTTACCAGCCCGCTCGACGTTCCGTCAACAAGGAACATCTTGACTTGCTTACCCTGCGGCATCGCTGCCCTTCCTCTCGACGATACGTCTCGATATGAGTACTCCTATATCGACTGTGCCTCTTTCACCGGGTCGTGCTCCGCGCAACTCAGATGATCAACACTCCAGCAACCTCTCCCGCGCCCTCGTCCCCGCCACGTAGAACAGGTTCCGCAACCTCCGCTTCTCCACGTCACGCGCCGCCTCCTCCTCGGACGGCATCTGGTCGCCGTCGCGGATGACGACGGCCTTGTACTCCAGACCCTTCGCCCGGTGCATGGTCATGACGCGCACGGCGTCGTCCAGGCGTTCCTCGTCGGTGCCGCCCTTGACCTCGACCGCGTCGATACCGGCGTCCGCGAGCACCCCGACGGTGTCCGCCACGCCGCGGTTGTCCATCCGCACCACGGCGATGTCGCGCGGCCAGTACTTCCGCGCACCGTCGTCATCCACTTCGTCGAGCAGACCCCTGATCCAGCGCACCATCGCTCCATCAGGATCGCGGCCCAGGTCCGCGAGCGCACCCTGCCCGATGACGTCCACCGCTGGCCCCGAGAACACCGACCGTTCCCCCGTCAACGGGTCCACCTCGTCATCCAGATCATCGGCCCCAACGTCCGCCACTCCGAGCGACCACCGCAGGATCTCCCGCGACGTCCGGTAGTTGACCGTCAGCCGACGCGAACGCCCTCGCGTCTCGATCCCGAACCGCGACAGCGGCACCGGCCGCCCGTAGATCCGCTGGTGGGCGTCGCCCGCGATGAACAGGTCGTCGGGCCCCGCCGGCACCAACGCCCGCAGCATCCGCCAGTGCGACGCCGTGAGGTCCTGCGCCTCGTCGACAACCAAGTGCCGAACGCCGGTCCGAGCCCGTAGTCCCGCTCCAGAGCCGTCCTCCCGCTCATCCGCCTCCAGCGCCCGCGCCACCAGATCCCGCAGCTGCTCCCACGTATACCGGTTCATCACGGACAGCTCCGTGGTCAACCGGTCCACGCACGTCCAGACTTCGACGCGCTGGGCCCGCGACAGTCGCCGCCCTCGTCCCGACCGCGCGACGGCCAGGTACTGATCCCGCGAGGTGAGACCTCCGCCGAGAACCACCTGCTCCCACTCCTCGGCCAGGAACCCCGGCTCCACCGACGTGCCGATCACGGCGTCCGCGCACGCACGCCCCAGCTCCGTGGACGTCGCCGGCCGTCCCTTTCCCACGACCTCCGCCAGCGCCGGGTCCAGGTCCGCGATCCGCCGCGCCAGCGCGTCGGTGCTCAGCACCTCGATGTTGTGGGCGACGCGGTCCTGCTCCTTCTTCGCGGCCTCGTCCCCGGTGACGTCGCCCGAGCGGATGACGGTGCGCACCTGCGACTCGATCGCCGTCGCCAGGTTCCGCGTGTACGTCACGAACACGACCGGCGCGAACCGGGCTCCGGGAACACGCGTCAGCCCCGGCTGGGACGCCAGGTGGACGGCCCGATGCACCGCGGTCACCGTCTTGCCTGTCCCGGCGCCCCCCGTCACGCGGAAGGATCCCTTCCACGGTCCGTGGTCGGCCAGCGCCCGCTGCGCCGGATGCAACCACACCCGCCACGCCTCCAGGCTGCCGCTCATCGCCGCCTGGACGGCCTGAGCGTCCTCCATGTCGACGAACGTCATCTGTGACACCGGCCGCTTGAGCGCCGCTTGGACATCGCCCGTGTCCACGGGCTCCGGCGCCATGTAGTCCGCCTGGATCTCCGTGATCGGCCGTCCCGCCAGCACGTCGAGTAAGGCCGCCCCCTGCGCGGTCGGCAGGTTCTCCGCCACCGCCTCGGCCTGCCTCCGGTTGGCCGACCCGGCCAGCGAATGCGCCGTCTCCGGGTCCAGCCCGACCGACAGGAGCTCATCCTCATCCAACTCCACCAGCTCAGGCTCTGGCTCCGTCGTCGCTTCCTGGACGGTGGGCGCGTCCGGCGCCTCCGCCACCCGCGTCGTCCCCGCCGCGAGCGCCCGCGCCGTGGCCAGGGCCGTCTCGTCGATGATGTCGAATCCGCCGGTCCGGGGGTTGACCTCGACTCGCAGCGTCCCGGCGAACGTGTACGCGTCATCGTGCGGCCGCACGCTGATGAGCGCCCATGCCTCGCCCCCGACATCGGCCAGGACCGCCCGGTAGTTGTCGTTGACGCGCGCAGTGAACACCGCGCTGCTCCGCGCGCTCTTCGGCTGCTTGAGGTCCAGCCCCCCGTCGACGCCGCGCTGGAACTTCCCCATGAAGGTGAGCACCTTCTGTTTGAGGGTCCCATCCATCTTCGCCGTCTCGTCGGCGAACTGCTTCGACATGACGATCGACCGGGTCATCGGTCAGCTCCTTCCCTCGCAAGCGCCGCGATCACGCGCTCCACTCCCATGCGCACGTCCAGGACGGTGAATCCCGCGGCCACCAGGGCTGCGTCCCGCTCCGCATCCGGTTCCGGATTGAGCGCGACCAGCGCACCGTCCACACCCCACTGCGCTTCGACGGGGAAGAACGTCTCCCCCGACTCCAGCTCCTCGCCGACGACCGGCGCGGGCAGACCGGCCGCCCGGATGTCCTCGAGGAAGGGCCGCATACTGGCCACGCACAACTCCAGCGCCTTATCCCAGGCGGGGTCGGGTTCCCCCATCGACGAGGACGGCCCGGCTCCGCCGGGCGCCGCCTCCGGCGTCGGCACAGCGCCCGGGGCGGGCGCAGGCACCGGCTCCGCAGCGCTGCGCTGCTCCGGATGCCCCACGCCGGCGAGCACGAGCACGGGTTCCTCGCCCATATGGGTGAGCGGCAGGTCCTGGCTCTCGAAGTCCGCCAGACTCTTCGCGGTCCACGCCCCGAAGTAGCGTCCGGTGTGCCCGCCTCCGTCCGGGGTGACGACCAGCATCTGGAGGATGTTCGACAGGCGCAGCCAATCCTGCCACTGGGCCAGGTGGTCCTCGCCCCCGCTCACCCCGTCCCGGTCGTCCAGGACCGTGAGGATCCCCAGGTGGTCGTCGATCTCCGCGGGCACCACCCCGGAAAGCACCCACACGGGGAGCCCGCTTGGCCCCTGTGTTGAGGCGATCATCGAGTCCGCGGCTGTTCCACGCGGAACGGGCACGGCATCGAACCCCAGGGTCTCTCTCACCATGGCATCGACCATCGCCTGCGCGCGCGAGTGGGCGACGGGAACCGGGCGCACGGAACTCGCGCCTCTCCCCGTCATCATGAGGACCTTCGCCAGGGCCAGGGCGCTGCGCCCCCAGAACGAGGAGTCCGGGTCCGTGAGGACCGTGGTCAACAGCTCCAGGGGGCCGCCCGCGAGGGCGCTCACTTTGCCGGCATCGTCTGGGAGTGCGGCCGCGACCTTCGCGCGAGTCTCCGGGGGGAGCCACACCCCGTCCTCGGCCTTCGCGGGGTTCGTCAACCGAGTGAGCGCCGATTCGACATCGTCCCAGCTCAGCGACCAGACCAGATGGCGGTCACCGCGCAGCCCGTTGCGTTTGCGCGCATCGTCCGCCGTCCGGTTCGTGTCCCCGATGTTCGCGTGGTAGCGCTGGCCGTCCAGGTAGACCTCGATCGTGGACGAACCCGGGACGTCCGGGCGGGACAGCCGGTAGTCCGGCATTGTCTGCAGCGACCCTGACCCGGCGTGTCCCTGCGCGCGGACGTCCCACGTGCGCACCTGCCCGTCGACCTCGATCGTGAGATGCCCGTTGCGGAATCCTCCGGCCCCCCTGGCCCGGGTGAATCGACCGCGACGCGCCTCCGTCCACTGCTGGAGGTAGTCCATGAAGTGGGCCTCCAAGACGGACTCCGGGTGCTGCTCGATGTCGATGTCATCCAGGGAGCCGATGTCCTCCGTCTCCCAGTCGTCCAGCAGGGCCGTGATCGCCGACAGGCTGCGGTCCCGGGAGGCGGAGCCCAGGTCGGCGTCCCCGACGACCCCGAGCACGCAGTGGTGGCACCCGTCCTGTCCGGTCTCGTTGCATGGACAGGTCTCCAGGACCGTCCGGGCTTTCTGAAGGATCTCGCGCAGGGCGGCCGGATCGGCGTAGCGGTCCAAGTAGCCGGTGCCTCCGGGCACGGTGTCGGCCAGCACCAGGTAGGCGCGCCGCCCCTCCTCACCGCTCTCCACCGGCGAGTCGACCGTCAGGTGGTGCGGGTCACCGCCGAAGTCCTCCCGCACCCCCAGCTGCACGGCGGCCTGGAACGCGATCCGCTCGGCGTCGTCCACGGCCGCCAGCTCGGGCAGCAGAATCCGCACGGCCTGGGTTGACAGGGTGTGGGTGAAGTACATCGTGTCGTAGTCGGTCTCCACTCCTCGGCGCGAGGGGCAGTACCCGCGGTGACGGACCCGGTCCTCCGCCTGCTCACGCTCACGGACGACGCCGCACCCGGCGCAGACCTCGAACCCGGGGGCCGAGTACTCCACACCCGCGATCCTCACGCGCCGTCCCCCGGATACCGGCCTCCCCAGGTTGTAGCGGCGGATCGTCGCCCGGCCCAGCATCTCGGCACCGAAGGTCGTGCGGGTCGACCGCCAGGCGCGGGTCACCTCCTCCGCCTCGATGGAGGTGGCCGTGAGATAGCGGGTGCGGACGCGCTCGTCCTGCTGGTCCGTGATCGTCGTGTCGTCCAGGTTCGCCTGGGAGCTCACGGCCTTCAACGGCATCGTGACGGCGTGCTGCCCGACCTCGGCCACGCCGACGGACCCGCAGTGGGGGCACACGTCCGTGAGGTCGCCCAGCCACCCGCAGTCCGGGCAGATCGCGCGCATCGCGGGGGCGTCGTCCCCGATGATGCCGCGTTCGACGGCATCGACCTGGAGCCGGCGCCCGCCGGCGTAGAACCAGGACCCGGGGGCCAGCTCGGTGAGCGCGGTCTCCGCCGGGCGGGAGTACGTGAGGTCCAGGGCCTCCGGTTTCGCCGTCGTCGAGTCGTCCTCCGCCCGCCACCACAGGTGGGCCTCCAGGTCCGTCCCGTCATCGACCAGGTTGTAGGTCGGGAGCAGCCCCTCCCGCGCCATCGAGGTGAACAGCTCCTCGGGGTCCTGGCTGCGACTGGTCCCGTTGTGCCGCTCGCTCTGCAGGACCAGCCCGCGGACCTCGCCCCGGCACCGGTCCAGGTCGTTCTTCTCCGAGTCGTCCAGGTGCCCGCGACCCTCCAGGTCCCTCACGGTCTGGGAGACCTCGTCGATGCGCGCGCGCAGCGTCCGCCGCTTCGCCTGCCACCGGTCGATGAGGTCCTGGCACTGCCCCTCCAGCTCGTCGCTCGCGTACGCCAGCAACGAGTCGCGCGAGTCGCGCGCCTCGGGCGGGAACGCGGACAGGAACTCATCGACGAGGGCGGGCCCGTCGGCCCGCACCAGGTCGACGAGCCGTCTCAGCCAGGTCCCCTCCTCCAGTCCCTGGCGCATGAGCTCCGGGTACAGGCCGGGCGCGGAGCCGAGCTCCCCGGTGCGGGAGGCGCGGTCCAGGACGGAGGCCAGGAACTGGCGGCGCACCAGTTCGGTGGCCCGCAGGTAGGCGGCGGGCGGGCGGACCGGTCCGTCGATGAGGTCCAGCGGATCCGCGAATCGCTGCTCGGTGGAGGGCCTGACGTGCGCCGCGGTCAGGACGAAGGCGTTGCCGTCGGAGCGTCCGGCCCGGCCCACGCGCTGGAGGTAGTTCGCCGACGTCCGTGGGACCGACGCCAGGGCGACGGTGGACAGGTCGCCGATGTCGACGCCCAGCTCCAGGGTCGGCGTGCAGGCCAGGACGTTCGGGTCGACGGGCGAGGTGTTCTGGATGAAGGAGCGCTCCAGGTCCTCCCGCTCCTCGCGTTCCAGCAGGGCCGTGTGCTCCCGGGCGATGATCCGGCGGATGCCCTGCCGGTAGAGCTCGCGGTAGAACGTGCCCTCCGGCCGCGCCTCCGTGGCGACGGACAGGGTGCCCATGCATCGCATCCGGGGGCACGGGGCCCCCTCCCACAGGGTGACGCGCCCGGGTGCCACGATCTCGACGTGGTCGCAGTCCGAGCACGCGAGCCGGACGGGTTCCTCCAGGGACACGAGGACCTTGTCGGGCAGCAGTCCGAAGTTGAGGCCGCCGTTCTTCATGGCCACCCGGTCCAGGACCCCGCGACGGACGCACGCCTCCGCCAGGTCGCCGAGCAGGCGCCCCACGCCCGTTCCTGTGTCCGCCAGGCACTTCCGCGTCCAGTCCCCCAGCCACGTGCGGGTCGTCCCGCTCAACGGGATCTCGTCAGTCTCGCGGCCACGGTCTTGAGCCGCGCCTCCGGCGGAGAGGAATCCGGGGGCGGGTCGGCCGGGCCCGAACCGGCGCATGTCCGTCCCGCGTGCGCCACCGCCCACGTGCCAGCGGGCCAGGTTTCCCTGCCTCAGCCGCGTGAGGTAGCTGTGGGAGATGCCGCCGGCCTCGCGCAGGTGCGAGAGCACCCCGTAGATCCACACGGCATAGGCCTGGGTCCCGGTCCGTTCCCCGGTGTTCGAGTCCGGGAGGAACCCCTGAGAGTTCCGGTGGGCCTCCGCCATCTCCTCGGCCAGTCCCTGGACGTCGACGTCTAGGTCCAGGGACCAGGTGCCCGTCATCAGCAGCGTTCGGCCGATCCGGGAGCCCAGCCCAGCCTCCAGATGGGTCTCCTGGACCAGGCGCTCCGCCAGCTTCTTGTGCTTCTCGCCGTTGGGGTCCGGGGTCAGCCAGGTCCCGCTCAGGTTCCTGCGCCGCGTGAAGTCCGGCGGTGTCACCAGGTAGAGATCCTTGTCGTCCAGGCGGCCGCGGCCGGCCCTCCCGCGGCCCAGGGAGTCTGCCAAATCCGTCAATGTCGCGGCCCCGCCCAACTCCCCGAGCTTTTTGACCAGCGCCCCGCGCAGGTTGAATGTGAAGGCGCGCGCCTCGATGAAGGCCGCGCGGTGCGCGGCGTCCTGGACGGAGTCGGTGAACACCAGGGTCTTCTTCTCACTCTCCGGCAGGTGGGTGGACCCGAATTCCTGGGTGAGGCACACGGACAGCAGCGTCGCAGCGGACGTCCCGACGAATCGCACGGAGTCCCGGGACCCACAGGCCGGGCAGGTCTCCCGCGTCGCGTCGTCGCCGGTCAGCGGCGTGTGGACCCGGATGAGGTGCTTCTCCTCGCGATCTTGCGCGGGCGTGGCCGGGCCGAGCAGCTCCAGGGTGTCGGGGTCCAGGTACCGGCAGTCGGCGTCCTCCCCTCCGGTCATGAGGACGCGAATGCGCGAGCGCCGACGCAGGTCCGGCGCCGCCTTCCAGATCTCCCCCGCCCCGGCCTCCAGCGCGTCGGAGGCCTCCTGAACCATCGACATCCACCCTGACGCTCCGCAGGTTCGGCAGTACGCCGCAGGAAGGTACTTCCTCTCGGGATCCCGGTTCGCCCCGACCTCCCAGTTGAACCGCGGCGACTCGTCGACGACGCGCAGCAGATGGGAGACGTCGCGGACCCACAGCTGGACCTGGACCTCCAGGAAGGAGCGCAGGCCCCGCGGGGTCTGGACTCGCGCGAACGAGTACAACGCGAGCAGGCGGCCCAGGGCCCGGATGTTGCGCGCCTGCACCGCCGAGTCATCCGAATACCACGGGAACAGGTTGAGGGTGCGCACCTGGAGGGTCCGTAGGATGGCGTCCGGGGCCGCGGGGTGTGTGCCCATGGCCTCCAGGAGCAGGCGCGTCACCGGGTGCTTGGTGAGCAGATGGCCGACGAGCACCGGATCGGGCAGGCCTCCGCTCATGACTTCTGTGGCCCGCTGACCGAACACGCACCGGACCAGCGGGATCCAGGACTCCGGCCTTTCCGACTCCGGCGCCGGCAGGTCGGCCAGGACCTCCGGCCGGGGCGGGACCAGGTCGTGCGAGCCCTCGTCGTCGGGGGGCAGGAACTCCTCCGGCGTCCGACGGCTCTCGGTGATCACGCAGTCTGGCGGGAAGTCGCAGCCGAACACGGTCCGCGCGAGCTCCCGCATGGGCGCGGTGTCCCCGGCATCGCCCAGGGTGGCGGACGTCGCCACCGGCGTCACGCGCCCCAGCGGCCGCCCCTCCTCCGCGATCCCGAGCGCCATGCCGAGGCGCCGCAGGAGCATGGCGACATCGCTGCCCTGCGCGCCGTCGTAGGTGTGGAACTCGTCGAGGACCAGGTACTGCAGCGACTCCGCCGCACCCGCCCACAGTCCGCGGTGGCGCGGGTCCAGCAGCAGCAGGTCCAGCATCTTGTAGTTCGTCAGCAGGATCTGCGGGGGGCGGGCCTGGAGCTCCTCCCTGTGATCGATGATGTGGTCGGCGCCCATCGTGCGGTTTCGCCCGTTGCCGCCGATGTAGAGCCCGACACGGACGTCTGACAGCTCCGGGCTGGACGCGACGTAGTCGGCGATGCGTCGCGCCTGGTCGGTGACCAGCGCGTTCATCGGGTACAGGACGAGCGCGGTGATCCCGGGAGCGCCCTCGGCCGCCGCGCGCCGCGCGTGGTCCAGCAGGGGCAGCAGGAACGACTCCGTCTTGCCGGACCCGGTGCCCGTGGTGACCAGGGTGGGCTGTGGAACGCGCCCCAGCGAGGTCAGCCGGTCGAACGCCGCCGCCTGGTGGGCGTGGGGCACGAACCTGTCGGGCAGCCAGCCCAGCGGGTTCCGCCATCCCTCCGGTGCGGGCCGGAACGGCAGGCGCAGCCGGTAGTAGGGCCCGCGGAAGATCCCCGTCTCCGGGTCGCGCAGGAAGCGCCCGAGCGCGTCCCGCGTCTCCTGGTCGCCCAGCGCGTAGGTGGTCGTCAGGTACTCCGTGAGCGCGTCTTGGACCTCCTCCGCCAGCAGGCTGGGCAGAGTGGGGGCGAACGGCGCCGTCGCGGCGAACACGGACGAGGGCGTCTCCGTGGGCTGGGTCATCACGCACGCTCCCTCTCATCGATGGCGCGGTCCCCTGGCGTCGGCGTGAACGGCAGGCGGCCTTCCAGCACCGCCTGCGCGTCGACGGCCTCGGCGCCCGGAGCCTCGGACCCGTCGGCCAGGAGCAGCCCGGCGGCTTGGAGGCGCCGCGTGAATTCCTCGTGCGCCAGCGTCATCTCGCGTTCCCGGTCGGCCTTCACGAACGGCGCCTCATAGTGCTCGAGGAACGCGGAGAACCTGGCGTCCGTGCGGATCGCGTCGCTCGGCTGGTCCCGCTGCGCATCCAGCCCCGCGTCCTCCATGGCGGCCACGTAGTCCATGAGCGTCGGGAAATCCGTCTTCTCCTGGTGGACGCCGTAAGCGTGGTGGTCCTTCGCGATCTGGTGGCCTTGGCCGTCGAACCACATGTCGTTCTCGTACTTGCGCAGGACGCCGAACTGGACGCGGTAGATCAGGCACAGCTGCTCGGCGGTCAGGCCGAGCATGATCGCGCCCAGCGCGTCGGTCTCGACCAGCGCGGCCCGCCGCTCGAAATCGGACCGAAGCGGGATGTCCCATGTCCATTCACCGGTGGGAACGGTGAGCTGCGGCCAGTCGGCGAATGCGGGTGTCCAGGAATCCCCAGCCACTGTCAATGGGGCCAGCGCGTTCCACAGGTCCTCGTAGTCCCGCGTCAGGCAGTTGAGGCGCAGCGTGCGGAGAAGGAGGAAGGGCCAGGCGGGGTGCTTCGTCGGGCTGGGGAGTTTCTGGATGAACTCGGGATGGACGTGCGTCTGTCCTGAGACCTTCGTCAAGAAGTCATAGGGGAGAGACGACCACAACCCACACGTCAGGACGGTCGCCAACGAGTCTTCAGGCGCCGTCGAATACGTTCGAAAATCTCCGTCAGGAGATTTTCGCGCATGGACATGTGCAGGTGCGGCACATGTCGATGCGGTACACGAGTGTACCGCATGGACATGTGCCGCACCTCGGGGGATCAAAGCGGGGACAAGAGAGCGAACAAGCCCCACCTGCGTCATGCTCCTCACTGCGAGGCGCCAGTAGTCCCAACTCGGTCGCCCGTCCCACCGATCCATACCCGCGTCATATCGTTTCCGGTCGCACGCACGACGATAATTTGTCCGAGGAATCATGCGCTCAGGAATCTCGTCCAGGTCCCACAGGTCGTAGTCGCTGTTCTTGAAGCCCGACGGGCGCGCATTCTTATAGAATGGAGTCCCCACATAGAACAGCGGGCCTTGAAGGATCACCTCGTCCCAAGACTCAGCCTCTGTCTTCGCCTGCTCGATATATCCGTCCTGCTTGGCTCCTTTTTCATGCCAACCGCTTGAGACCTCAATGTTCTCCCCGGGACGACTCGCCGAGGAGGCGATGCGATCCAGCACCTCCTGATGCTCACGAAGGTAAGGCCGAACCATTCGAGCCTGAACTGCAGGAATTCCTTCCGGATCAAACAAAGATCCCCACGTGGTCAACACATCAGTATCGACAGCCAGAATTCGAGAACGATGAGGGCGAATATCCCATCCACCGGAAGCGTGTTGGATTCCAGGCTCTTCTCCCCGCCCGTCATCGCGAAGCGATCCGTCAAGTGTCGACACGTTCAGCAATCCAACGGCCTGCTTGAAATTAGGTTCATTCGGTGGACCATAAACATGAACACCAAACACGGTCATATGGTGGACCTCAGGGAAAAGCTGAAGTTCATTGGAGAACTGCCAATGCCTTCGCAGCCTTCGATACGTGTTCTCCCGCAGCACACCGCCCTTCGGGTCCAGGAAGTGGCCCTCCGGATGGATCAGTCCGACGATCCCCGCGGGCGCCATCGACCGCCACGTCCGCTCCATGAAGTTCATGTAGAGGTTCGTCTGGAGGCCTGCGAGGACCGGATGCTCGACTCTATCGCCCAGCACCGTCGAGGTCGCGGTCCCCGACGTCAGATCCGACAGGTACTTGTCCCGCGCCATCGGTGCGTCCAGTACCTGGCCACGGCGATCGCGGAACGCTCTCTCCGGGATCTTCTCCTCCAGTAGGAACCACGGGTCGAACTCGGCCAGGGTCGCACTGTCCTTCCACACCGGCCTCACCCACGGCGGGTTTCCCACCTGCAGGTCGAACCCTCCGCGCCCGAAGACCTGCGCGAAGTCCAACTCCCAGTGGAAGAAGCCCTCGCGCGCGGCGATCTCCTGCACAGTCGCCAGCCACGGGTGCGCCCCCTGAATCTCGAACATCAACGGCATCCGGTGGAACGACCGCTCGAACTTCTCAATCTCAGCGAGCTTGTCGAAGTCGTTCCCCTGCGTCAGGAAGTCCTCGTTCTGTCCCTTGTCCGTGGTCTCGATGCCGAGCAGGTCCGTGCATGTCGCCAGCCACTCCTGCCACGTGGGCAACTGGTCAACCTGGTCCAGCGGCCAGAAACTCAACGCGCACCACGCGTCCATGACCAGGCGCAGGCGCTGGTACATCGAGTCCGGGTCTGCCAGCGCATTTTCGATCTGTTCGCGCGTCACATTCGAATGGCTGGGCTCCGCCTCACGGCCCCACACGTCGATGTCGCGCGAGGCCTCCGCCTCGCTGATCTCCAGGCGCTTGGCGGCGATCTCCCAGAGGCGCTCGACCCGCCGCGCCAACGATGCCAATGTCTTGACCTGCGTGGCCGTCGGCTGGCGGAGCATCCCCCGCTTCCACGTCTTCATGGTGTCGACCTGCTCGGGCGCCAGCTCTTTCGCCTGCTTCGCCCCGGCCGCGGCTCCCCACGTGTCGCTGGGCAGCAGGAAGTGGTGAATGCTGCCCTTCTCCAGACCCCCGAGGGGCACGTCGGCCAGCCCGCGATCCTCGGGCGGAGTCTTCCACCACTTGGACTTCGACTTCCTCAGCGCTGACAGGTCGTAGGTGGCCCGCCGGGCCCCGATCAGGGAGTTGCCCCGCTTGAGGTGCAGGCCGAACCACGGGGCAGCGAGCCTCGGCTGCATGACGTTCAGCCACATCGAGACCTCGGCCAGCTCCACGGCCGTGTCATTGAGGTCGACGCCGTAGACGCGGTGCAGGGCGATCCAGGCCTTGACCCGGCGGCGTTCCTCGGGCAGCTCATCCGCCGGAATGCGCTGATTCAGCTCGTCCTGACGACGCTCCAGGTAGGCGTCGGCCAGCTGATTGACGGCCTCGTTCGCGAATGCCCCGGACCCCAGGGCAGGCTCGCAGACCGTATCAGGTTGGATACAAGGGTTCGTGGGGCGTGAGCGACCCGGATTGGAAGAAACTCGCGCGCCACTAGGGAAAGGTCGGGATAGCGCGAGCCGTTGAGCGGTCTACTCGGACGGTTCGGCTCCGGCGGCTGACTTGTCCGGGAGGCGTCGTGGGTCGACGTGAACCACGAACGATACAGCTGTCAGTGGAGCGCCAAAAGGTGCGGCAAGCGCCAAAAGGTAGTGCCGGTTACGACTTGCTATTAGCCCTGATCAGAGCGTGTATGTACGTGACGCAAAGACAGGAGCCCCCACCATGCATTACCCCGAACTCGCAACAGTTCAAGCTCGCCTGACCTACCGGCTGGCCAGCTTCCTCCTTGAAAATCTTGCCGCCGGGTACACCGTCGAGTGGATGGACGCATTCCGCGCTCAACGCCACGCAGCCAGCGTCCTCAAGATCACCGAGAGGGAGTTGCCGTGGCTGGGCACTCGCGTCGACCCGCAAGGACACAGATCTTTCGGTCGGCGCATGTCTGGCAAGATCGTCTGCGGCGACTGCGGACGGGCGTTCGGCCACAAGACCTGGCACTCGGGTACCCCGAACCGGGTCGACGTGTGGGAGTGCCCCACGAACTACGTCAAGCGCGGCACCTGCACCACCAGCCACCTCTACCAGGAGGTGCTGCTGGTGAAGATGGCCGAGGCGTTGCAGGTGCTTACCGGGCGCAACAGCACGGCGGTTGACCAGGCCGTGGACAGCCTGCAGTCAACGGGTGCGCGGCGACGCCCATCGACGCCCCACACGGCGATCGACAAGCTCCTGACCGAATCGCCGACCCAGCTTGCGCTCCACATCCCGGACTTCCTTGCCATGCTGGAGGGCGGGTGCATGCTCACCGATGGCAGGCTCGGATTCGTGTTCATCACCGGCGAGGCTGTCACCCTCGACCTCCCGCAACGCTGGAGCCCCGTGATGCGCCCGGGCGAACTCGCAGCTACAGGGCGTTGCTGACCGGACTGGGATGCTGGCAGGAATCTGCCCGTGGTGCCGAGTCGGCTTCGCTTGGTGCGTGGAGAGGGGTTAGTGGCGGGCGGTCGCGTTGGCGATTTCATGTCGAGGGGGTTAGAACACTGGTCCTGGCCACGTGAATGCTTCGGGCACATTGAACCGGATCTCGTTGGCTTCCTTGCGTACGTTTACGTTGGGGCTCTCTAACAGGGCGGGGTTGAGGTAGTACTGGTCTCCTTCCTGGCGGAGGCAGTTCGGCAGATTGTTTCGTATGTAGGTGGAGCTTTCGCGTGTGAACCCGAAGCGCTGCAGCAGGATCGTGAGGGGGTTGGTGGTTCCGTATTCAACGTACTCGTACCAGTCGTTGTCGAACTGCTCGACGCCGTGGAAACTCTTGTATTCGTTGGAGAATTTCAAGAAGTAGTTCGACAGGCTGAACAGGATGACATCCTCGATGGTTTTGAGGATGTCTCCGAAGACGATGTTTCGCTGCGCGGGGCTGTCGTCGTAGGTGACTGGCCCCTTCCAGGGAATGTAGATGGTTCCTTCGCGGCGGCGGTAGTCGAGTGCGCGGTTCATGATAGAGCGTAGCCCGTGGCCTTCCATCCACTGGTTCAGGAGCACGGCGTACCAGCGCAACAGGGTGAATTGGCTTCCGTCTTCGGAGGTCTTTCCGAGCGTCTGGGAATCGTAGGTGTCCCACTTGAAAATGCGGGCAAGTCGTTCGAGGAAGGTAAGGGTGTCGTCGTAGTTGAATTTTCCGTCGTCGGAGAGCGCAGGGTATTTCAGTCCGGCTCGAATCGCGTCGGTCAGTGATTCGGCCTGATCGATCGACACATTAATGTCGTCGTCTTGTTTGTCGGCGCGGTCATCGAACGCCTCTCGGATGGCACGCACGGTGTCTCCGTCAAGGAACGGCGCAAATTCGTGTCGGACAAGGCTGTCACGCCCCTGGGTGATGTCACGCAGGAGGATCAGGCCGAACTTGCGCTTCATTTCGTACACTTCGTAGGATTCGTCGCCCTTGGGGAACTGAACAGTTCCTTCCTTGAGTGCGTCTACGATCCCTTCTTTCATCGACTTGCTGATGACTTTCGAGTCGGTCTCAATCGATAACTTCTGTTTGGGGATCTCAGTTTGCAGGAGTGCTTCGGTAGTGCTCCTGGTCGCGAGGCCTTGCCCGGTGATGATGAAGACGTTGCCGTAGAGGTTGTACTCGATGCGGCCAACGCGCCCGATCAGGTTTTTGAAGTCGACCGGGGTCATGTTGGGACGACCGATTTTGTTGGTCGTGATGATCAGGTTGTCTGCTGGGAGGTTGACGCCTTCGAGGAGCGTGCTGGTGCAGAACAGCGTGGTCAGTTTGCCCGCACGGAAGAGATCCTCGATGCGCTCGCGGATGGCCGGTGGCAGGTACCCGATATGGTAGGCAATTCCCTTCCGCAAGAGGTCACACAAGTAGTAGTCCTCATGGACATCACGTTCGACGTCCTTAGCCAGCGCATCCAAGTCATGGTCGTTGAGTAGCGGCAGGCGTCGCGCGTATGCCTCGGCGGCCTCCACGGCTCGCTGGCGGCCAGCATAGAAGACGATTGTTTGACCTCGTCTCCCCTCTGCGGTCGGCGTTGACTGTGTAAGGAATTGGATCAGAGCTGCCGGAGTTACGCTCTCATCGGTGAGACTTGCTAAGTGTGTGAACTCCTGGGCGTAGTCGTTGTAGGTCAAGACTTGACGCTCGTCCATATCCACGAGGTACTTGAACTGCACCACCGGTGAGTACCTGGTCGCTATGGCCTTGCCCTTGTGGGACTCGGCCGCTGGGCTGACGAGCCGAAGGAAGACTTCCGGGTTGGGAATGTTGGGTGACGCAAAGATGATGTGGGACGGGTTTGGTCGATCCTGAAGCAGAGTGACGGTCTGGTAGTAGAACGGTGCCCGCGAGTTCTTACCCGACAACTTGTGCGACTCGTCGAAAAAGACGTAGTCGAATTGCAGATCCGGTCTACTGATCAACAGGTAGAGCAGGCGTTCCGGGGTGAGGACAAAAATGAAATGGTGCTGGCCTTCGAGCACGATGTCACCGGCCGCACTGACAATTCGGTAGTTGTGTCGCTCAAGTTCATTTTCGAGTTCTCCGATGAGCTTCGAACGTGTCTCATTGATCAGCGCCTTGGTGGGCACGATGATCGCGTAGTTCGCGAGGGACTCAGCTTTGACCTGGGAGGTGATGAACGTGCGCATGATAAACGACTTGCCCAGGGATGTTGGCGCTGAAAAAGAGAACTCGCCAGTAGCGAGCCGGTCGTAGATCTTTTTCTGCGGGGCGAAGAACTTCATGTCCGGCACACCCGGAACGGTCAGGTATTCGTATTGATAGGCCTCAAAAACGGCGGCCAGAATCCCCACGTCACTTGTCGCCCCGAGTTGCTGAAGCCCTGGATAGTTGCCGAGCGTGGTGAAGATTGCAGGCACGTAGGCTTTCGTGTAGCGGTTTTCTGGGTAGAGGATTTGGCACAGTAGCGCGATCTCTTGTGCCCAGACCCGGTGCACGTCCCGATTGTGAGGATGGGTGGATTTCGACAGGAGGTCGGCAAACCGCAGTACCGCTTCAAGATCGACATCCATGGGAGCACGCTCGGTCAGCTTCAAGCGGTAAAGACCGTAGTTGTGCAGCAAGTTGGCGTAGAGTTCACGCAGAAACCCGTTGGAATCGATGTCGTCGAACACCACGTCGCCGATGTTGACTTGCCCGTTAGTCATCTCACGCGCCTCCGTTTAGAACGCGGGTCATGATCTCGCCTGGGTCTACGGAAACGTCGTCGAGCGGCAACACGTAGATGTAGAACGAATATGCGCCCAAGCCCCGATCCTGAATCTGCTGGGTGATGTAGCTGGCGTGGTGGCTGATATCTAATCGCATCTTCTGATCGAGTTGAGCCCGATAGGCCTCGTTCGAGTAGTTACCGGGAGCAAGACCGAGGTTGTAGCCAAGGAACATGGAGAATGCGGTGTCGTATCCCGTGTTTGCTCCACGTTGCGGTACAAGCAGATCTTTGATCGTGTTCGCCGTGGCCGGGTCAGTGGTCTTGGTGAAGATGGTCTGCTCGGCGAGTTGGCATTCAGTCACTTGGTTGTTGCGGATCGCCACGACACGGTCGAAGGCTTGATCGATAGCATCTTCGATGTCACCGACGACGTTGGAGGTGCCGAAGACAAGACAGTTCGTCGAGGCCTGACCGCCAGGGGCGAGCACGTGGATCGCGTCACACCGACTGGTCACCTGTCCGGCGGCGCGTTCCAACTCGATCTTGCTGAGTACCTTTGGCGCTTCCAGGATCTGTTCGAGGAGCACGTACAGCAGGATCTCGCCAATGCCGCCGTCGCCTTGTTGGGATCGAAGCCGTTCGACAGCTTCCAAGGCGATGCTCTCAACGTCGTCGGAACGTCGATAGTCTTCGATCTCGGCTCGCGAGAACACATAGCTGCCAAGGTTGCGGCGAATGAATTTCGTCAAACTGGTGTAGTTGAAGCGGTTGTTCTGCACGGCGAGATGGAATAGGCGCAACTGTTCGCTGTTGAGCAGCCCCAACGAGGTGGGATGCTGCACTTCGGTGAACGTGTCGTCGAAAGTAGCTCCCTTCAACGTCCGCGTGATTCCTGTACCCGCCATCTGGCCTTCTTCCAATGAACCCCGTCCCGATGTCAGAGCTGCTCGAGGATCGAGAAGAACTGAGACTGGCTTAACGCCCCTTCAAGGGGTGTCACACCGTCTTGGAACACCATGTAATAGCGGAACTTGTCGCCGGCCAACGATGCCCACTTCTGGCCGAGCTTGATCTTGCGGCGGGAATCGTCGTTCTTGAGTTGCTCTCCCTTGGGTTCAACCATCACAACAGTTCCGCTATTGGTCATCACGATGAAGTCTGGGTAGTGGTTGATCGGACCGTTGATACAGAAACCCTTCCGCTCAATGTTACGATGCCACCAGCGAACATTGTCCATGCTGGAGAAGCGCCCAGCGAAGTCTATCTCGTCATTGTTCATCCGGTCTTCTGCCTCATAGAGCGATCCACCGATCAGCGAACTGGCGTGGACGGGCTGGATGACCACTGGCAGGCTGTAGGTGAAGGCGACGTCGATGTGCCGGGTCTCGATGTCTTCGTAGAACTTCTTGATCTTGTGATCATCGAGCATCCCTCTAATCTTGTCGCGGATTTTGTCCGCCACCGCGTTGGGACGCTCCTGATAGGTCAACAGATCCTCGGTTCCGAAGTTCTCGGCGATCCGCTGAATGTATGACTTCAGGTCGGAGTCGTTGACCGAGTTGATGGGCTTGAGTCGCTCGTAGATCGCTTCGGCGGCGCTGCGTTTCTGTGACTCGACGCTGAGCTTGCTGAAATGCTCACGCATGTACCGTTGGTCAGCGGAACTCATCCGGAAAGCGCGTGGAACATCAGCCTTCTTACTAACGTCGATGCGGTACATCTGCTCGTCGGCTGTGGTCAGATCGAGTTGGATGTCTTTGTCGAGGAGCACAAAGTCGACAGCCAGCGCCTCATTCTTGAGCAAATCCACACCGTCCTCGCCGGTGGAGAACAGTGCCGAAGGCGGAGTTTGGATCACAAACTGCGGAATCTTCAGGTGGGAGACTTCCTCAACGAAGTCAGGGATCATGGCTGTGGTATCCACGGCATCCTCCAAATCCGCAGGGACAAAATCATCGCCGAACTGGGCGGCCTGTTCGGCTTCCTGCTCATAGTCGGTTCCCTTCTGAGTTGCCTGCTCAAGCATGGTGGCAAGCCCCGACGTTCCAGCCGATGGTTCACCGGTGCTGTCGTCGGTTGTTCCACGCTGTTCCAACCCTGCGGCGACATCGCTTTCGTCGAAGTTGAGGAACTCTTCGGTCTCGGTGTCGCCTGGAGTTGACGTCTGTTCCGGCTGCTGATCCGGGCTTGGTGTTGTTGCTTGCGGATCCAGGTCAAGGGAAACCTGGTCGGCGGCCCGGAAGTCTCGTTTAGAGAACCCCGCATTGTTGAGCCCTTTAATGATCTGGTTCAAGGTGGCGTTGAAGTCATTCGAGGACGTCAACACGTAACTCATGTTCAACAGCGGATCACGCTGACGGGTCGCGTGCGGCTGGCGCAACACGCGGCCCAAAATCTGCTCAACATCGACCTGGCTCGTCTTATTCGCCAGCGACGCCAAAATGTAGGCGAACGGGCAGTCCCACCCCTCCTTGAGCGCATTCACCGTGATGATATAGCGGATCTCGCACTCCGGGCTCAGCAGATCCACGCCCTTGAGTTCGTTGATGTTGGCCGTCTTGATCGCAATCTGATTCGCCGGAATCCCGGTCGCCACCAACTTCTCACGCAGACGCTCAAACGAGGTCGCATCCTCACCGGTTTTGGGTTGAGCTTGGAACAACACGATCGGCCGGATATAGCGCCCGCCCCGTTCCTGCTGCTGGATCGCTGCTGCTTCCAGCGACTGGCGAAGATCGATCGCGTCGGTGATCACCTCGGTCTGCGACGACCGGTTGTAGGCGATCACCGGAAGTTTGACCATGTTCTCGTTCTTCAACGCCAGCGCATCAACGTAGGAAATGATGTTCGACTGCTTCTTCGGCGTCGCCGTCAAATCCAAGATGAACGCCGGATTGAAGTTCACCAGCATCTCGTGGCTGAGCGTGCTCGTCGCATGGTGGGACTCGTCGACAATCACGACGGGGTTGAGCTGGTTGATCACCTGAAACAAAGCAGTCTCATCAGCGTTTTCAATGGGCTGTTCCGGAGCACCAAACGCGGTCGCAAACGGAGCCAGGTTGCCGTTGGCCTGATAAGCCTTGCGCCCGTCCTTACGGCTGGAGCGGAACGAGTCATACGACAACACCATCACCGACAATTGCTCCGCAACCGTGGCCGGGCTGAAGTTCTGACCAGCCAACAACTCGTCCTTGGAGTAGACCTCTACCCGGCCGCCAAAATCAGAGTTGAGCCGCTGCCGGTACGGATGGTGCGGGTTCTTCAACGCCGCAATCGTCTGAGTCAAAATCGCATCCGACGGCACCAGCCACACCACCGCCCGGCGACGCACCACCGGCAGCGCATCAAAGATCGGCTTGACCGACGCGCACGCCAAGAATGTCTTTCCGCCACCGGTCGGCACCTTGTAACACACGTGCGGCACACCATCGACGGTGTTCTGATACCCGGCGATGCCGTCCCTGCCCACCGGGATCTGGCGTGACTCCCAGAAGGCCGCGAATGCGCCACTCAACGACGACTGCTGGTTGAGGAAAGACAGGTAGTCGCTCAAGTCTGCGATAACCCGCTTCTGATACTTCTTCAGTTCCATGTTGCTGCTCCAGACCTAGAGGCGGGTGATATCCCGAGGGATCTTCTTGAACGTGATCGCGTGCCCGGCCAGTTCCTGATCGCTCAACACGCACGTGTCGGCGTAGATGACATACGAACCCGAAGCGCACTCTGCCGGGATCGACGCCAGATACTCCCGATCCAGCACGGTCGGGGCATGCTCGTCGAAGGCGAAAAAGTAACCCACACCCGCCGTCGAACGACCTAGGAAGTCCCGGTGAACCCCGGTCGACTCGGGTTGGTAGGTCTCGCCGGTCTCGGTGAACCAGATGTACTCGCGCACCCGCTCCAAACCAACTTCCAGGTTCAGATCGCCGTCGATCAGAAGGGGGGAGCCAAGCTCGTAGAAGGAGAAGGCACCGCCGGTGCCCGATACATCCGTGTCATGCTCCTGCCTGGCCACCACACGAACGAACGGTGTACCCGATTTACCCGACACATCAGTGACGATCCTCGGCCGCGCGACTTTCGTGTACTGCCCCTGAGCCTGTTCAAAAACGTCTGTTGCTTCTTCCAGAACATCCTTGCCCTTACGTAGGGTGCCAAGGGTGAGCTTCTGCTCGAAAAGCACGTGCTCTTCGACGCGAGTGTCTTTGAACCCACGAATCGTGCGACGCACACGCTCTGCCGTCACGTCGTCGGCGTAGTCACCGAGCTCAACCAAAATGAACCGTCGGTTACCCCGATCCTGTTTATTCACGTTGAGCACAGCCTGAGCAGTCGTACCTGACCCGGCGAAGGAGTCAAGAACCACGTCACCCGGCTTCGAGGCGATTTTCAGTACGCGCTCAATCAGCCGCGTCGGCTTCGGCGTGTCGAAGGCAACCCGTCCATCAAACATGGCACGAACTTCCTTCTTCGCCTCATCGGTATGACCCGCAACTTCGTAAGACCAGAAATTTGTCGGCAGAAGACCGCCCACACTATCCAGATAGGTCTTACGACGGACACCACCCAGACCGCCCCTTGTGAAGTAGAAACGCGGCCACTGGCCACGTTCGTAAACCGCCTGCGCGTCGGCCTGTGCTTCCTCCAGCGGCTTGGCGAGCACGATGCCCAGAACACCTGGCTTCACCTCGTCGGCGCTCAACCCACAAACACGGGCACGCTCTTCGGCATCATCTAGATCCTTGAGCTCATATTCCGTCCAGCCAGAAAAAATACGGAACATCTCGGACTGGTCATAACGCCAACAATTCCCGATCCCGGGATAAATCATTTCTCCAGTGAAGGGATGCTGGATCGCGTAGACCATGCCCTGGTGAGTAGCGGCCCCCGGCGCAAATGGGTTATCTGACGTCCACGCGCCCGAATCATTGTCCGGATTCTTGTAAATGGCGTTCATCTCGTCGGTGCGTTCGAGCTTGAATGGGTTCCACCCCGGCTGCTTGGAAAACACCAGCAGGTGTTCAACTTCGGCTGGGATTCCCTTGGAGTCGTTGCGTGTCGAGTAGTTGCGTTGCCAGGAGATGTCCGCGACGAAGCATCGTGCACCGAAGATCTCGTCGCAGATCAGACGCAGGTTGGCCGCCTCATTGTCATCGATCGAAATGAAAATAGCGCCGGTCGGTGCGAGCAGGCGTTGGAGCAGGCGGAGCCGTGGGTACATCATGCACAGCCACTTGTCGTGACGAGTGAGGTCTTCGCCTTCCTTGCCGACGACTTCCCCTAGCCATTTCTTGATCCGGGGGTCGTTGACGGCGTCGTTGTACACCCAGCCTTCATTGCCGGTGTTGTAGGGCGGATCGATGTAGATGCAGTCGACTTTGCCTTCGTAGCGTGGCAGGAGTGCTTTGAGGGCTTCGAGGTTGTCGCCGTGGATGATCATGTTCTCGGAGCCGTTATCGGCTTCGTGCTGCCCGTCCTTGTCGAAGGAGTACAGGCGGTTGAGGACGCGGTAGGGCACGTCGAGGTGGTGGGTGATGACTTTGTCTTTGCCCACCCAGTTCAGTTCGGGCATTAACGTTCCTCCTTCGGCGGCTCAGGCACCTGCTCTGCCTGTTGCTGCGGGTCTTCAGATGCGCCGCCACTGCGCACCCACTCATCAATCTCGGAGAGCTTGAACTTCCACACCCTGCCCACCTTGTAAGCAGGCAGATTGTGGCTGGCGATCCACTTGGAGATGGTTTCGCGGCGCACGCCCAGGTGCGCCTCGGCTTCTTTCATAGTCACCCAGTTTTCAAACTCTGAGTCGCTCATGACCTGCCTCTCGTAGGTTGGGCGTACTGATTCGTGATCGTTGCTGCGACGTTGAACATGGTGGCTGCTCCGGGAAAACAGTTCTCGCCATTGGTGTCATGCATCTGCCAAATGCTGGTGCCCGGACCCTCTTGACCACGTGCGCTGAACTGACAGTGCGTCTTGACGAAGGCCGTCCGTGACGGTTCGCAGTCAGGCACCTCGACTTCTGTGACACCATTTGGCCGAATGTAAAGGTCTTTCGGGTTGACGCAGACGAGCTTGCGTCCGCGCCAGGGAACATTGCCGACATTCTTGATTACCCATTCATGGGTGAATTCTGCCCAAAACCCTGGCGTGTTGTTCTGCAGGGCAGGTGGGCGCATGACGTCAGCTCGGTCTCCCGGATGGAGCGGAGCGGGTCGTTGTTGGCGCGGTTCGGGTTCGGCCCCGTTGAGTCGCAGCCGGTATGCCGTTTCAAGGATGTCGCAATGCTCGGGGTCGTGGATGATCGCCTCGAACCAGTCGGTCAATGCCAACAAGAACGCATCGGGCTCGATCCCAAGTGTTCTGGAAACCCCAGCCCGGTTGGCAATCTCCCGACAGCGCTCCAGAGTCGTGCTTCTAGAGCCGCGAGCGGGAGTGACGTGTTGCTTCAAGAACTCCAGCAGTCTCTCGTGGTTGGTTGGCGCGGGGAACGAGTCGTATTGGGGCTCTGAAATGGGCTTGGCTCCGGAGAACATCTTGCGGGCGTACTCGTCGCAGATGAGTTCTCCACTGCCGGCCGCCTCGAACACCGCCTGGATGAATTTGCTCTGGCTGGTCACGGGCGGTTTGCGTTTGTAGATCGCGGTGCAGAAGTCGCTTAATCCCATCAGCATCGCTCCTTCGCATCGAGTCCCAAAACTAGTCCCAGAAGTCCCACTACTCGCTGCTCGCAGGCATTGGGAGTCCCAAACAGAAGCCGTTGCATAGAGGTATGAGCGGATCACGGGACCAGCGAGATGAACTTCAACGTACCCATTATCTCACTTCAGCCCGCACGAACGCTCATCAACACGCATCGATCGGTGGCGTGTCGGAGGCGAGCGTTGAGGAGGTGATGGACATGGCGAGGAACAGGAAGCAGACCTCACCCAAGGTGGCGTCGAAGGCTTCGAAGATCCTGACCGACAACCGGTTCGGCAAGGACTCAAGGTCGGTCGCTGCCTCGGCATTGGCACAGGCCAAGCCGCGTAAGGGCAAGTAGCCCTCACGACTGTCCTGTCGGCCAGACGTCAACCGGCAGGACAGCCCGACCACTGTGGCGGTCAAAGCCGTACCGGTCACCGGCCGGCCGCCTTCCTCCTACACCCGCATGCGTTTTTCAACCGTATTCGGGAGACCTCCGTTGAGCGCTTGACGGGCACCACCTGTATCCGGGTTCACCCCGAGTCGGGTTGGTGCCCGTCACTGTTTCCGCTCAACACCACGGTCTCTCACCGGTTGCCCTCAACGGGGTCTCCCTTCGCACGAAGGGAAGCCCTCACGTGGCATTCAACAACCAATTCACCGTCCCGTACCTGACCCCCAGGGGCAACACCATCGACCTACCCGTCCCTGACCTGCCCGACAGCGAAGAACTGCGTGCCCAGCTGCGCGACCCGGCATCGCGTCCGAAGTGGGCTCGCGCCTACCTCGACGACGTGTACGCCGAATACCGCGAGCAGGACAACCGCCGCCGCTCCGACATCTCCGCCGACCAGCACAGCCGCAACGATGGCGAAGACTGTGGCGGCCTGGGCGCGGATTACTTCGCCTCGGACGATCCGGACTTCACCGAGCAGGTCGAGGCCAACCTCGCGGTGGTCGAACTGATGAGTCCGCTGACTGCGACGCAGCGCGAGTACATCGAGCTGCATGTGCTCCACGGCGACCGGTTCACCGAGATCGCCGCCGGCAAGACCGCTGCAGGCCAGCCAACAAGCGCGGACGCGGTGCGGAAAGCCGTCTCGCGCGGCCTGGCCCAACTGCGCAAAACACTCACCGAGTCGTAGGCCGTCCGGTTTCGGTGCGCCCCATGCCTGACAGATGCAAGGCACGCCCTTCACCAGCCCGGTGATGGGGCGCACCACCACTCACATGGAAGGAAACCCGGATGCCCACCAAGCTCAAGATCAAGATCGCCAAGAATCCCAGCCCGGCAGCCGCACTGGCCGCTAAAGAATTCCGCCCGAGCAGGCGGATGCTGCGAGCCATTTTCGGAACCAGCCGTCCACAACATCGCATGGCCGTGCTGCTACCCGGCACTGACACCACCTCGGTCGAGGTGCGTGTCGCAGACACCGACGACGACCTGATGGCGCTGGCCGATGCGGTCGGAGTCACCCGCAAGGGCGGTGATGCGGCATGAACGTCACCGACGCGAACAAGCACATCGCCGCGCTGAACCGGATCGCCGAAGGCGTCACCATGCTCGCCGCCGCAATTGAGGAGACCGCGTGGGAATCGTTTGAGGATCACGCCGGGATGCCCGGCGCGCGCCCGATCGCCGCCGCACAGTTGGTACAGCCCGACCTGGAGGAGGCCGCCGCCGAGTACGAGACCACCCACCAGCAGGAACCCGAACCGGCACCTGAGCCGGAGCCGGTGTCGTTGGCGCAGGTGCGTGGCGTCCTCGCCGAGCTCTCCAGCCAGGGCATGACCGAGCAGGTGCGCGAACTGATTGTCGCCACCGGCGCAGACAAGCTCTCGGCGGTCGACCCGGCGAAGTACGGCTGGCTGCTCGCCAAGGCGAAGGAGCTGTCCGATGCCTGACCAGCACGCGCTGCTCAGCGCCTCGGGTGCGCACCGATGGCTGAACTGCCCACCCAGCGCCGTATTGGAGTCCCGTGAGCCGGACTCGTCGTCGGCGGCTGCCGAGCAGGGCACCGTCGCACACGCCCTCGCCGAGTGGAAGCTCCGGCGCGCCCTCCACCAGGCACCGGGCTTCAAACCCGAATCGACCTGGATCGATGACGAGATGGAGCATCTGACCGACGACTACGTGTCGTTCGTGCAGGAGCACGTCTCGCTGGCTCGGGAGACCTGTGGTGATCCGCAGGTGCTCATCGAGCAGCGCCTCGACTTCTCCCACGTCGTGCCGGGAGGGTTCGGCACCGGCGATTGCGTAATCATCGCCGAACCGAAGTTGCAGATCATCGACCTGAAGTATGGGCAAGGCGTGTTGGTCGAGGCCGCACACAACCCGCAGTTGATGCTCTACGCCCTCGGGGCCATCCACGCTTTCGGTGACTTGTATGACATCGAGACCGTGGCGGTGACTATCTATCAGCCTCGGCGGGGCAACGTTGACACCTGGGAAACCTCCGTTGCCGACCTCGAAGCGTGGGCCGAGACGGAGGTGGAGCCGAAAGCCGAGCTGGCTGCGGCGGGTGGGGGCGAGTTCTGTCCCGGCTCGTGGTGCCAGTTCTGCCGCATCGCACCGACCTGCCGAGCACGCGCCGAAGCCAACCTCGCGCTCGCTCAACACGAGTTTGTGTCGCCGGCCGAGCTGACGGATGCGGAGATCGCGGACGTGCTGACAAGGATTCCCCAGCTCAAAACGTGGGCTGCGGATGTGGAGGCATACGCGCTCTCGCAGGCGGTGAACCAGGGCAAGACGTGGGACGGTTTCAAGCTCGTCGCCGGCAGGTCGATCCGCAAATACACCAACGAAACCGCCGTCGCCGAGGCGGCTCAGGCTGCCGGTTACGCCGACATCTACGACAAGCGCCTCATCACGCTCACGGCGATGGAACACCTCATGGGCAAGAAGACCTTCAACGAGGTTCTCGGCGGCCTGGTGGTCAAGCCGGTGGGTAAGCCGACGCTCGTACCCGAGAGCGACAAACGACCCGCGCTGGCAATCCACAGCGCACAAACCGAATTCACGAAAACCAGCAAGTAACGAAGAGAAAGAAGGACAATCATGTCTACTCAGAATCCGACTCGTATCGTCACCGGCGAAGTCCGGCTCTCCTATGCCCACGTGTTCGAGCCGAACTCGATCCAGGGCGGTAAGCCCAAGTACTCGGTGTCGCTGATCATCCCGAAGACCGACACCGCCACCATCACCGCCATCGAGAAGGCGATCGACGCCGCGATCGACGCCGGGATTGCCAAGTTCGGGGGTAAGCGACCCAACAAGGCCGCCCTCAAGCTGCCGCTGCGTGACGGGGATACCGAGCGCGACGACGAGGCCTACGCAAACAGCTTCTTCGTCAACGCGAACTCGCTGACCCCGCCGCAGGTTGTGGACGAGAACGTCGCACCGATCCTCGACCGTTCCGAGGTGTATTCGGGCTGCTACGCCCGCGTGTCCCTGTCGTTCTACGCGTTCAACACGAACGGGAACAAGGGTGTGGCGTGCGGGCTGGGCAACATTCAGAAGCTCCGCGACGGTGAACCCCTCGGCGCAGGGCGCATCTCCGCTGAGTCCGACTTCGGCAGCCCTGCCGCCAGCGACGACTTCCTCAACTAAGGAGACTGAATCATGAGTGACTGTTTCAACGCCATCACCCTCGCCGTGTGGGTCTACGTCCTGATCCCGTTCTGGATGGTCTGGGGCTACTACTGGATTAAGGACAAGCGGGCCCAACGCCGCGAACGTCAGCGCATCGATGAGCTGATTGCCAAGGAGAAGACCGAGCTCGACAGGATGAACGCCACCTACAACCTCGACCCGAAGTAACACCCCAGCAGTGAGGGAGCCACCAAACACCGGTTGGCTCCCTCACCTTCGCCTACCCGACTGTCCAGGATCCCTGATGCGCCAGATCTCTATCGATATTGAAACTTTCAGCCCAGCACCCCTAGCGAGAACCGGCGTCTACCCGTATGCCGAACCCCCCGACTTCCGCCTCCTCATCTTCGGCTACTCCGTTGACGGCGGCCCGGTGGAGGTCGTCGATCTCGCCAGCGGCCAGCAGCTGCCCGATGAGGTGCTCGCAGCATTGGTGGACCCGGGCGTGGTCAAGTGGGCGCATAATGCGGCGTTTGAGAGGGTCGTGCTCTCGGCGTGGCTGCGCCGCCACCACCCCGACCTCCTCACTGAGGAGTTTCTTGATCCGGCGCAGTGGCGCTGCACGATGGTGTGGTCGGCCTACCTCGGCCTGCCGATGAGCTTGGATGCGGTCGGTACGGCTCTTGACCTTGACGTTCAGAAGGACACTGCGGGTAAGCGGCTGATCAAACAGTTCTGCACCCCGGCCACGCCCTCCGTGCTCAACGGTGGCGGCACCCGCAACCTGCCCGGCAGCGACCCAGATGGTTGGCAAGCGTTTGTGGAATACAACCGGCGCGATGTCGAGGTCGAGCTCGCGATCCACGACCGGCTCTCCCTGTTTCCGATGCCCGAGGTCGAGTGGGATGCCTACGTGCTAGATCAGCGCATTAATGACACGGGCATCCTGCTCGACCACACCCTTGCATATGCTGCCGTCGCGCTCGACGACCAGCATCGTGCGGTGACGTTGGCGAGGGCGCGGGAGTTGACCGGGTTGGAGACCCCGAACTCACCGATCCAGTTGAAGGGCTGGCTCACCACCCACGGTTGCGAGTTGTCGTCCTTGGCGAAGGCAGAAGTCGCAGCTGCGCTAGAGACTGCCACCGGCGTGGTGCGTGAGGTGCTGGAGCTGCGCGGCGACCTCGCGAAATCTTCGGTGAAGAAGTACCAGGCGATGCACAACGTGGCAGGCAGCGATGGGCGGGCACGCGGGCTGATCCAGTTCTACGGCGCGGGGCGCACCGGTAGGTTCGCCGGACGCCTCGTCCAAGTGCAGAACCTGCCGCGCAACTATCTGCCTGACCTCGACCAAGCCCGGACCCTCACCCGACAAGGCAACCTCGACGCGCTCGAACTTCTCTACGACTCTGTCCCGGACACGCTGTCCCAGTTGATCCGTACCGCGTTCATCCCCAGTGCTGGGTGCCGATTCATCGTGGCCGACTACTCCGCGATCGAAGCCCGAGTCATCGCCTGGCTCGCCGGAGAAGCATCCACCCTCCAAGCATTCCGCGACGGCAAAGACCTCTATTGCGAGACCGCGTCGCGTATGTTCGGCGTGCCCGTCGAAAAACACGGTGTCAACGCCGAGCTTCGCCAGAAGGGGAAGATCGCCACGCTGGCCTGCGGTTACAACGGCTCCGTCGGAGCGCTCAAGGCGATGGGTGCGCTGCGGATGGGGCTGGCCGAGCACGAGCTCAAACCGATCGTCGACGCCTGGCGGGCAGCGAACCCCAACATCGTGCAGCTCTGGGCGGACGTCGAGCAGGCCGCGCTGGACGCGATCACCACCCGCAGTACCGTCCGGCTGCGCAACCTGTGTTTCTCGGTCGAGTCGGGCATCTTGTTCATCACCCTGCCCTCGGGCAGACGGCTGGCGTATGTGCAGCCGTGCCTGGGTGAGAACCGGTGGGGCGGCACCTCCATCACCTACAGCGGTGTCACGACCGGGCGCAAGTGGGGTCGGCTGGAAACCTATGGCGGGAAACTCGTCGAGAACATCGTCCAAGCAGTCGCCCGCGACCTCCTCGTCCACGCCATGGGGCTCGTCGCAGGGGCCGGGCATCGGATCGTCATGCACGTCCACGACGAAATCGTCATCGACGAACCCATGGGCTCCGGGTTCACCGTCGCCGACGCCTGCGCTCTCATGGCCACCCCACCCGACTGGGCAGACGGACTCCCGCTGGACGCCGACGGATACGAGTGCTCGTATTACCGCAAGGACTGACCGGGCGGTGTAGAGCTAGTGGTCGGCGGTGAGCAGCTGCTTCTGCATTTCGCCGTAGCGGGCTGGGGTTGCGATGCCTGCGGCGAGAAGGGCATTCGTGGCAAGGATCGGCTCGACGCGGTTGGCGAGCCAATCCTGCTGGAGACCGGTCTTGGTGGCGACTTGGTCAAGCGCTACGAAGATCTTGTAGATCGAATGATCGCTGAACTGACGGTGGTCTCGTTTGGCTCGTCGGGCGATGTTGGAGAGGAGTCCTGGGCGGTCGAGAACAGCGTGGTTCCATAGCTTCGCACAGTGGGCGTTGCGGTTGCGTAGGTAGACGAATGATCGGACTTGGCTTGGCAGTGTAGTTGGAGAAACGTTCATCGACGCTGCCATGTCGTGCAGCACTCCGGACTTGCTTGAAGCCTCAATAAGCCTGGACAGGCTGCCAAACGTGAATGCCTCAACCGCTACCCAGACGGGCATGCGTGCGTAGGCTTCGATGCTGTAAGCGTTGCCCGTCTTGATCTCATCACGGTAGTGAGACACAAAGGTCTCCTTGCTGCGATCCAGATTCGACAGCGCATGTTCTTCGACACGTTCGTCATTAGGATCAGGCGATTGCGTGAACCCGTCACCACGGGCGAACGTTCCGATCGCTCCGACATGCTGTGCGTAGTAGTAGGCGAACCGAGTTCGGAGTAGAACCTCGATCGGGTGGAGAACTTCGTCACAGACTGCAACCAGGTCTTGTTCGGCTTCGTAGAGCCGCTGAATCACTTCAAAGGATGAACCGTCGAGGAAGCGATTGTTGCCCGCCATTGGGTCAACTTGCCAGTAACGGAAATATCCCGAGAGCCGGTAGTAGTTCACGCGAGATAGGAACTCAGCTGCTGATGCGGCGTCAGTGACGGTCAAACCGCGTTCTTGAAGCAGTTTGACTTGTTCGTCGTAACTGAGCCAGCGCTTGACCATGAGCTCCCTAGAAAGTGAAAGGCCCCGGTCATTTGTGCATTGTCCCTTGCGGGACTAGAGGCCTGACCGGGGATCTATCACCCCCTACGGTACGTCAACGTGGCCGTCTGGTCAATGTCACGTGCCGAAGTTGGCGTCTCCACACTAGAGATCCAGCCCACTGCCGACAGGGGTCGAGTCGAGCTGAATAGCTCCCCACAACCTCGCCGGTTCATGCCAGGACTCCAGCGACGCGGGTCGTGTCCAGGTTGCCACAGCGAGTGTCCGGTGACCCGTCCGGATTCGTCAGTGCTCAGGGGCGTATGGGCGAGAGCCTTCCTCACGCCGTGTCCGGTTTCGGTGCCTGCCGTGCCTGACAGGTGAGAGCCTGGCGCATCCCGCGCCCGCGATTTGTCTACCCGGCTCTCAGAAAAGGAGCCGGTCATGGCTACCGCGCTACAAGCGTTCACCAACCACGAGTTCGGCACGATCCGAACCATCACCTCGGGCGGGCAGGTGCTGTTCTGTGGCCGGGATGTTGCCACCGCCCTCGGCTACGCCAACCCGAGCAAGGCACTTCAGGATCGCTGCAAGGGGGTTCCGTTTCGTTACCCCCTTGAGACGCCTGGTGGCATCCAGCAGGTCAGGTTCATCAGCGAAGGCGACCTGTACCGGCTGATCATCTCATCCAAGCTGCCCGCCGCCCAGCAGTTCGAGTCCTGGGTGTTCGACGAGGTACTCCCGTCCATCCGCCGCCACGGCCTCTACGCGATCGACGAACTGTTGGCCGACGATGAGTTCTTGGAGCGGGCGATCGCCACTCTGCGAGCTGAGCGTGCCAAGCGCCTCGCCGCCGAGCAAGCCCTGCTGGAAGCGGCACCGAAGGTGTCCTACTACGACGTGGTGCTGGCCTCGCCGTCGCTGATCACCACCACCGAGATCGCCAAGGACTACGGCCTGTCGGCGAAGAAGCTCAACCAGATTCTGCGCGAGGAGCAGGTGCAGTTCCACCAGTCCGGCCGCTGGTTCCTCTACGCCCGCTTCGCCGAGCAGGGCTACACCCAGTCCAAGACGCACGAGTACGACGAGGGCAAGACCCGCACCCACATGTACTGGACACAGAAAGGACGCCTGTTCGTCTACGACCTGTTGAAGAATGAGCGTGGCTTGCTGCCGGTGATCGAGCGTGAAAGCGAGGACGCCCGATGAGCACCACTGCGCTTCTCGACATCGGTATCCCGAGGAAGAACATCGAAGGATACCCCGACCCGACCTGCTACAAGGCGCTGAAAGTGATTCAGCGCGCCGAGTACGGGTACCGGCCGCTGGTGTACATCTGCTCCCCGTACTCCGGCGATGTGGAGGCGAACGTGGAACTCGCTCGCCGGTTCTGCAGCTTGGCTGTCGCGGCTCGCCAGATCCCGCTCGCCCCGCATCTGCATTATCCGCAGTTCATGGAGGACACCGACCCAGATGCCCGTGAGCTGGCCATGTTCTTCAACCGCATCCTGCTGTCGAAATGCGAACAGCTATGGGCCTACATCGGCCGGGTCAGTGCGGGGATGCGTGCCGAGATCGACTGGGCCCACCAGATGGACATCCCGATCCGCTTCTTCGACGCCGACTTCCAGGAGGTGCACCTCGCATGACCCCGTTCACTTTGTGCGCCGCGACCAGTAGCGGCAACCCGCACAACAACCACTACCCGAACCACCACCACATCACCGACCAGGCTGACCTGCAGCTGGTGGCCAGGTTGGATCACGTCGCAGCCACCTACACCGGCGATCGGCGCTCGTCGGCGAGTTTTGTCTCCTCAGACTGTGTGGTGATGGACATCGACAACGACCACACCGAAGAGTCATCCGACTGGGTGACACCGGAGAAGCTCGGCGAGTTGATAGCGGGTGTGGTGTTCATGACCGCCACTTCCCGGAACCACCAGAAGCCGAAGGGCGTGGTGTCGGCCAGGCCGCGTTTCCACGTCTACTTCCCGATCACCGAAGTGAAGGACGCCGACACCTATGCGGGGTTGAAGCGTCGCCTGGCGGCCAGGTTCGGTTTCTTTGATCAGCAGGCGTTGGATGCTGGCAGGTTCATCTACGGCACCACCAACACCGAGATCACCGTCCACGTCGGCGACCGGCTGCTGGACGCCTGGCTGGATGAGGCGGACGAGATTGACGTGTTCGCGGCGTTCGACGCCTCGACCCAGGTGATCGGGGAAGGCTCCCGCAATGCCACCCTGTCCCGCTTCGCCGGGCGCGTCCTGATCCGCTACGGGCAGACCACCCAGGCCCGTGACCTGTTCGATCGCAAAGCATCCCTGTGTGAACCGCCACTGTCGGATCACGAGTTGGAGTCGATCTGGGGCTCGGCGTGCCGGTTCGCCGCCAAGGTCGAGGCGCAGCCGGGTTATCTGTCTCCGGAAGCCTACGCGCAGTTGACGAGCCTGCGGCCGGATGATTTCACCGATGTGGGGCAAGCTGCGATGCTGACCGCAGAATACTCGTCGCGTCTGGCGTTCACGGAGGCCACAGACTGGCTCGTCTACGAAGGCGGCGTGTGGTCTGAGTCTGCGCCTGCTGCGCAAGGCATCGCCCAGGAACTGACCGACCGGCAACTCGCCGAGGCCGGCCACCTGCTGGAAAAGGCTCGCGACGAGCTCGCGGTGACGGGCGCGGACGCGGTGCTCGCAGCCGCATCGTCGAAAGCGAAAGCACTCGCCAGTTTCACCTCACCGCAGCGGGCCGCATACCGGGCATTTGAGGACGCGAAGACCTACGAGGCGTTCGTCTTGAAACGCCGCGAGTCCAGGGCGATCACCGCCTGCCTGCGGGAAGCGCACCCGATGTTGCTGACCACCCCAGACCGGCTGGACGCTGACCCGTATCTCCTCAACACGCCTGGTGGCACGTGGGATCTGCGTGACGGCACCCGACGCGACCACAACCCAACGGATCTGATCACGAAACAAACCGCGCTCGACCCCACCGACACGGACACAGACATCTGGAACCAGGCGCTCAACGTGTTCTTCCAATCCGACCCAGAGCTGATCGGATATGTGCAGCGGATCGTCGGTCTGGCGGCGATCGGGAAGGTCATGGTCGAAGCGCTTGTGATCGCCTACGGGGATGGCCGCAACGGCAAGTCCACGTTCTGGAACACAATCGCGAGAGTGCTCGGCACGTATGCGGGCAACATGTCCGCCGACGTGCTCACCATTGGCGGGAACCGGAACGTCAAACCTGAGCTTGCCGAAGCGAAAGGCAAGCGGCTCATCATCGCCGCCGAGTCCGAGGAAGGCGTGCGCCTGTCCACCTCTACGGTCAAGCAGCTCGCCTCCACTGACCAGATCTACGCGGAGAAGAAGTACAAGGCACCGTTCGCGTTCACCCCATCCCACACGCTCATCCTCTACACGAATCACCTGCCCAGGGTGGGCGCGATGGATGCGGGCATCTGGCGCAGGCTCATCGTGATCCCGTTCAACGCGGTCATCGAGGGCAACTCCGATGTGAAGAACTACGCCGACCACCTCTACAAGACCGCTGGCGGAGCGGTACTCGCCTGGATCATGGACGGCGCGCGGCTCATCCACGCCGAGGACTACCAGCTCACCCCGCCCAGTCAGGTAGTAGATGCGTCGAGCGCATATCGGGAAGAGAACAACTGGTTCGCCCAGTTTCTCGACGCCCGCTGCGAGGTGGATCCCTCCCTATCCGAACGTGCCGGTGACCTGTACCAGGAGTATCGGGCGTGGGCGCAATCCACCAGCGGGTGGGCGCGGCCGATGGTCGACTTCAACGCCACTCTCGAACAGTCCGGGTTTGAACGACGCAAATCCAAGCATGGCATGTACGTCTACGGACTGGCTCTGACCAGCGAGTTCAACAGCTAAACCCGATGAGGGTGACGACCGGTGACGACCGGTATTGAACTATTACTAAGGCCATAAAAATATCGCCTTTAGAAAAGTTCAGATCCACCCGTCACCAGTCGTCACCCCGTGGGAAACCACTCAAGGAGTGACCATGAACGAACACCACATCGAAGCCCAGCTCAAGAAGGCCGTTGAAGCCTCCGGAGGCTTGTGCTGGAAGCTTGTCTGCCCTGGAACCACGGGCGTACCTGACCGGCTATGCCTAATGGGAGGCCAGGTCGTCTTCATCGAAGTGAAAGCCCCCGGCAAGAAGCTTCGGCCGATCCAACGCCGCCGGATGAACCAACTACAGGCGCAGGGCTTCACCGCGCTGGTCGTTGACTCGATCGACGGCATCCAGGAGGTGCTTGATGCACTACCGGCCGCATAACTACCAGACCCAGGCCACCGAGTTCATCCTCGACCACCCAGAGGCCGCCATCCTCCTGGGCATGGGACTCGGCAAGAGTGTCATCACCCTGACGGCCATCTGGGAACTGCTGCTCGACCACTTCACCGTCTCCCGCGTCTTGGTCGTCGCGCCGTTGCGTGTAGCCCGAGACACCTGGCCCACCGAAGTAGCGAAGTGGGATCACCTCGAGGGGCTATCGGTGGCGGTGGCTGTAGGCACCAAAGCTGACCGGCTCGACGCACTCGCCAAGTCGGCGATGGTGACCGTCATCAACCGGGAAAACATCCCCTGGCTGGTCAGCTATTACGGCGATAGCTGGCCGTTCGACATGGTCGTCATCGACGAACTGAGCTCGTTTAAGAATCATCGTGCGAAGCGGTTCACGGCGTTGGTGAAGATGCGCCCGCACGTCAAGCGCTGGGTCGGCCTGACCGGCACCCCCGCCTCCAACGGGCTGATGGATATCTGGGCGCAGTTCCGGCTCCTCGACGGAGGCCAACGCCTCGGCAGGTTCATCACCCGTTACCGCGACCGCTGGTTCACCCCGGACAAACGCAACGGAATGCAAGTTTTCACCTACAAGCCCCGCGAGGGTGCGGAGGACGAGATCTACGACGCCATCGCCGACATGACGTTGTCGATGCGCACTACCGACCACCTCACGCTGCCTGATCTGACGGTGACGACCACACCGGTGGTACTCGGAGCCAAAGAGCGGGCCGTGTATGAGCAGCTGAAGGCCGATCTGGTTGTTGATCTGGATGGGCAGGTGGTGGATGCGGCGAACGCTGCCGCGCTGTCGGGCAAGCTGCTGCAGCTCGCCTCTGGGGCGATCTACGACGAGCACGGCAACCCGGTCGAGGTGCATGGGGCGAAACTCGACGCCCTCGAAGACATCCTCGAGGCCGCCAACGGGCAGAGCGTGCTCGTCGCCTACTGGTTCAAGCACGACCTCGCCAGAATCCACCAGCGTTTCCCGGACGCCCGCGAACTCAAGACCTCGGCGGACATCGAGGCGTGGAATCGGGGCGACATCCCGCTCGGCCTGATCCACCCCGCATCCGCCGGGCACGGCCTGAATCTGCAGGCCGGTGGCCACCTGCTGGTGTGGTTCTCGCTGACCTGGAGCTTGGAGCTGTATCAGCAGACCAACGCCCGGCTGTATCGGCAAGGACAGGCCGAGCCGGTCACCATCACCCACCTCGCCGCTACCGGCACCCTCGACCAGGCCGTCCTCAAGGCGCTGGAGGCGAAGGACATGACTCAGGCCGCGTTGATCGACGCAGTCGCCACCGAACTGTCAACCACCCTCAGGAAGGAGTCGTCATGCATGTGATGACCAAATACCTCGACACCCGCAAAGCCGCCATCTCTGCGCTGCAGGACTTCGCCGTGATGGAGCAGATCATCGACACCACCGACGATGCAATCAAGACCGCCTACGACGACGTCACCACCCCAGCTTCACCGAAACTCGACGGGATGCCACGTCACACGGATCTGCACGCTGGGGGGATGCGTGTGGCGGCCACGTTGGATCGGATCGACTTCTACCGTGCCCGCTACGCCCAAGCGCGTGAGTACATGGCGTGGTTCCTTCCCGCCTGGCAGCTGCTCACCGACGACGACAGGTTCGTGCTCGAAGCATTCTTCCTCGGCGACGGTACCCAGGATGATGCGGTGCAGACGGTGTGTGACCACTTCTACGTGGAGCGCACCAGCGCCTACCAGAAGAAGTCCCGCGCACTCGCCCGGCTGGCGTCTGCGCTGTATGGGCAGGCGGCGTGAACCCAATCGCCAAAAGGTGTCAAGAACTGCGGATGCATTTACCGTTTCCGGCCTGCAATGATGTAGGTGGTTGAAAAGTAGGAAAAGCCCCAGGGCAAACCCGGCGATAAGCCCGGAAGCCTTGGGGCTTTGCCATGTCAGCGAAAGGAGCGTGTGGGATGCCGGTCAAGCCTGCCCGTCCGTGTTCCCAGCCCGGCTGCCCGAACCTCACCCACGCCCGCTTTTGCGAAGCCCACGCCAAGGCCGAAGACGAGCGCTACCGACGGTGGCAGCGTGACCCGAAGATCAACCGGCGCTACGGTGCTCGCTGGCGCAAGATCCGTGCCGCCTACATCACCGCCCATCCCTTGTGTGAGGACTGCCTCGCGACTAGCCGGTACACGCCCGCGCAGGAAGTCCACCACGTCATCCCGTTGGAGCACGGCGGCACGCATGACATGAGTAACCTCCGGAGCCTGTGTAAGTCGTGCCACTCCCGACAGTCGGCGCTCGACGGTGACCGATGGAGACGAGCACCTCGGGTATACACCTACTGAAAGCTTCGCCACGTCGCCCGCTGTCGCGCCGAGACCGTGGAACCTCAAAGATGCCTACCTCGATGCTGTTCGGCGGACATTGGGCAACGTCGCGGTGCTGGCGAGGGGGTTGGGGCCTCTCGATCTCTACGGACTTCGGACAGGTCAGCGGGCGGGGCCAACCGCGCACAAAGTCCCCGAATCAAACAGGGTATTGACCCGAGGCTGCCGATTCAGACTTGTCGGGGCCCCACGGAGTCAAGGAGAGCGAGGATATGAGAGGGATTTTGGATGAGATCAACCAGCCCGTCGAGGAGATCCAGATTGAGGTGGTCGGTATTGCTTGCGCTAACGGCCCTGAAAGCACCTGCTAAACGGGGCCGTACCCGGTCAGGTACGCTCGCTTCCTTGACCTTCAGCTGAACGTCCTGCCACGTAGCCAGGCGTTGTTTCTTCCTAGCTGGCGTTTGGGTCGCTACGGGTATCTGAATTCCAGATACCGACTCGATCGCGTCTGCGGTAAGAGCCAACGAAATGCTGCCTTCGTCCTCGTGTTCGTTGATGTAGCGGTAGACGGAATGTCCGGGGTTCAGGAACTTCTCTGGTTGTGCATCGCCGATCCAGTTCGTTGGTTCGCGATGAACTCCCGGTTCGATGCCCACAGCGTCGTCGAGCACTACTCGGTACAGGTAGAACGGGGCATCGCCCTCGGGCTGGTCATCCATTCGCCTGAGCATGTTCTCGATTGCTGCCTCGTAGGTGCCGACGTGAAGGGCTTTGGATTTCTGTTGTTCAGCCCATCGGTCGACAGCGCCTGCACCGCACATCCTCGTCATGCGCTGAACGGTCTCTGGAGTCAGCTTCTCCCGTGGATCGAACTCCTTCTGGGGCCAGTCCGGGATCGTGCTGGTGTGGTACCAGAACATCCGAAGAGCCTGATGATCGACTATTGCTGGATCATCAGGGTCGTACGTGGGGCGAGCCCGGTCTTCTTCGGTGCAGTCGATCCCGCATTCGGGGCAGAGCTCGCTGCCCTGCTCCCAGCTTGCCATCCAGTCGTGGCTGACGAGTTCTTCGTGTCCACAACGTCCGCAGCGCATCCGTCGCGGCCGCCCGAAATCGATGTCACGCTCAATACGCATATCCCCATTATCGAACGGTTACGACCGATAGCGGGGTTCCCACTCCTGGCCTCCATACCCGGGCCACTGGCCTAGAGAAGGAGGTAATCCATGGCCAAGGACGGCACCAACCGGGGCGGACGCCGTGTCCGTGCAGGAGCGAAACCTGATCCGCTGAACGAGAAGCTCGCCGCCGGACGGCCCGCCACCCGCCTGGAGGACCCACTGAACGAACCGTTCGACTTTGAGGGCGGCGACATCGGTGCCGGTGCGGTGCTCGCCGGGGAGACCATGCCCGAACCGTCCGACTACCTGTCCGAGGTTCAGCGCGACGGCAAACCGCTGGGCGCTGACATCGTCTACCGGGAAACCTGGCAGTGGCTTGATCAGCGCGGCTGTTCGCAGTTCGTGGCACCAAGGTTGATTGAGTCGTACGCGCAGGCCTTCGCCCGCTATGTGCAGTGCGAGCAGGCGATCTCCAAGTTCGGCCTGCTCGGCAAACACCCCACCACCGGTGCCGCCATCGCGTCCCCGTTCGTCGCCATGTCGCAGTCGTTCGGGAAGCAGGCGAATGTGTATTGGTACGAGATTTACGAGATCGTGCGCGCCACCTGCACGACCGACTATGCGGGTGCCACGCCCGGTGACGAGGTGATGGAGCAGCTGCTGAAGGCCCGCTCCTAACCAGCCCAGCCCCTGTTCGTTGCGCCTGCCCCCAGTTCGGGGTGGGCGCTGTTCTTTTCCCCCTGTGTTTCGTGGAAGCGAGTGTGCCCATGTCTACCGTCCGTACTGCCGAGTCCGTGTGTGCTGGTCATCCGGACAAGCTGTGTGACCAGATCGCCGACCAGATCCTCGACGACATCCTCTGGGAGGACAAGGCTGCCCGGGTGGCGGTGGAGGTGATGGCCGCAGGCGAGCGGATCATCGTCACCGGCGAAATCACAACCAACCACCGCCCGCGTATTCGTGAGTCGGTGCGCACCGCCCTCGCGAAAGCCGGTTACAGTCCGCTCGGGTTCCTGATCTACGTGTGGACGCGCCGACAATCCGGCGACATCAACGCGGGAGTGTCCACCTCCCTGGAGGCACGCGCAGGCGACAGCTCGGCGTTCGCGCTGCAGGGGGCGGGTGATCAGGGCACCGTCTACGGCTACGCCACTGTCGAGACTCCCGAACGGCTTCCGCTGCCGCTCGTCTTGGCACACCAAATCTGCAAGCGTCTCGACACCGCCCGCATCGACGGCACTATCACGGGGATCAACCCGGACGGCAAGGCACAGGTCTCGGTGCGCTACGACGACACCGGCACACCCGAAACCATCGACACCGTGATCGTGTCTGTCCAGCACGAGGCGGGCAAGGATCTGGAAGCGCTCACCCGCGAGGTCGAATCGCTGGTCGTTGCCCCGGCCTGCCAGCGCTATCTGCCTGTGGACGGTGACACGGAGGTCTTGGTGAATCCGTCGGGCAGGTTCGTCGAGGGCGGGCCGCGAGCCGACACCGGGTTGACGGGTCGGAAGCTCATGGTCGACACCTACGGCGGGCTTGCCCCGCATGGTGGGGGCGCGTTCTCCGGCAAAGACCCCTCGAAGGTCGACCGCAGCGCGGCCTACATGGCACGCCTGGTCGCCCGCACGATCGTCGACGCCGGACTCGCCGCTGAATGCCAAGTCGCGATCAGCTATGCGATTGGGAAGGCTGATCCGGTCGCCTTCAGCGTGGACACGCTCGGCACCGGCGAATACGCCGACCACATCTTGACCTCCGTTGCGCGGGACGTGTTCCCCCTGCGGCCGGCGGGGATTATCGACGCCCTCGCCCTGTGCACACCCCGCTACCGGGATCTGGCGGTCTACGGGCACTTGGGTCAGGACTGGACGCGCTGGGAACAAACCTGGCGCTACGAGCGCGACCTACGAAAGGCGGTGGAAACCCATGCGCATCGAGCAACTGCCCATCGCTGACCTCACGCCCGCTAACTACAACCCCCGCAAGGATCTGAAGCCCGGCGACCCCGACTACGAAAAGCTCAAGCGGTCGCTGACGGAGTTCGGATACGTCGAACCTATCATCTGGAACAAGACCACCGGGCATGTCGTCGGCGGCCACCAGCGCCTCAAAATCCTCGAAGACCTCGACCACACCAGCGTCGACTGCGTGGTCGTCGAACTGGACGAGACGCGGGAGAAGGCGCTCAACGTTGCGCTCAACAAGATCAGCGGCGACTGGGACCAGGACAAACTCGCCCTGCTGATTGCCGACCTTAATGCCTCGGATTTCGACGCTGAGCTGACTGGCTTCGACGACGACGAAATCCAGCAGTTGATCGGCTCCTTGGATGAGGACGAAGTGGAGGACGACGACTTTGACCTGACAGCCGCTCTGGAGGCCGCCGCGTTCGTGCAGCGCGGTGACGTGTGGACAGTAGGCAGGCACCGGCTCGTCTGCGGCGACGCCACCAACGAGGGCGACGTCGCCACGCTCATGGAGGGCAAGCGCGCCAACCTGGTGCTCACGGACCCGCCATACAACGTCGCATTTGAATCGTCTGACGGCTTGTCGATCAAGAACGACAAGATGGGCGCGGACGCGTTCTACGAGTTCCTGCTCGCCGCCTTTACCCAGATGGCGGAAGTGTGTGAGAAGGGCGCGTCAGCGTATGTGTTCCACGCCGACACCGAAGGTCTGAACTTCCGGCGCGCCTTCCAAGACGCAGGCTTCAAGCTCTCGGGCTGTTGTATCTGGGTGAAGGACTCCCTCGTGCTGGGGCGATCCCCGTACCAGTGGCAACACGAGCCGATCCTGTACGGCTGGGTAAAGACGGGTAAGCACAAGTGGTACGCCGACCGGAAACAAACCACCATCTGGCGGTTTGATAAGCCCCGTCGCAACGCTGATCATCCGACCTCAAAGCCGCTGGACTTATTGGCGTATCCGATCGGGAACTCCACCCAATCCAACGCGATCGTGCTCGACACATTCGCCGGCTCCGGCTCCACGCTGATGGCGTGCGAGGCGACCGACCGGATCGCCTACTGCATGGAGCTCGATGAGAAGTACGCCTCCGTGATCTTGCGCCGCTACGTCGAGGCCACCGGGGATGCCGCCGGAATCACCTGCCTACGCGACGGTGAACAGATCGCGTATCTGGATGCGGTGAAGGTCGTAGATCGAGGCAAGAAATAGGTGGCTGTCACGGCTTGCTATTCAGGCGGAATAGAGTGTGTATGTACATGACCAAAAATCACCCCGACCAGGGGAAACAACTAAAGGAGATGGTCATGACAACAATCCAGTTCGCCAAACAGAAGAAAAGCCGCAAACAGCTCGCCGCGCTCATCGCCACTCATCTCGGCGCGCATGCCGAGTACTTGGGTACCCCGTCGTTCGCCTACCAGATGGGCCAGGCCACATTGGATCGTGACTGGCTGCTGCATCTGCCCGGCACCGCCGACAGCGCCGTCCTAGCTGAAGCCGCCGCGCAGGCCGGATTCCCAGCAGACACGCCGGTGGCCCAGGAGTTGGGGTTGACGTTGGTGTTCCCAACCACCGACTGGAACGAGGCAACCGCCGGGAAGGTGGAGGCGACCTTGGCGGCGAAAGGACGGCTCATCGCCACAGCTCTCCAGATCCCAGCGACTCCGATGCACATCGACGCCGACGCGGGGATGGTCGAATTCCCCTGGTTCGACCAGGTGCCCGACCCGCAGGTTGTGGAGGCTGCCACGGTGCTGATCGCCCGGATCTTCGAGCACGCCAAGGTCGCCACGAGAATGTCCGCGAAGCCTGCCGAGACGGGCGGGAACGACAAGTATGCGATGCGCTGCTGGCTGCTGCGCCTCGGCATGATCGGCGACAGCTACAAGAACGTGCGCCGAGTCCTGCTGGCGAATTTGGAAGGTAACGCGGCATGGAAAACGCTGCCCGCAACGGAGGCTGTGCGATGAATGCGAATGTGGAAGGGCGGCGAATCCGGCTGGTGGCAACCACCGACCCATACACGCGCCTGGCTCCCGGCGATGAGGGAACCATCATGTTCGTCGATGACGCTGGCACGGTGCACGTGGACTGGGACTGCGGCTCCACCCTCGGCCTCATCCCCGGCGAAGACGCGTGGGAAACCCTCCCGAAACAGGCAATTGATTCTCCGTTCGAGAATCAGCGAAGAACGACTGGATAAGCACCCGCCCCTATGGCTGTATATGTCACACGCCAACCAGATAGGAGCCAGGGATGAACACAATTGACGACCTCGACCAGCAGATCGCGACCCGCACCCAAACCTCGTCCACGAGCCTGCTCACCGCCCACATGAACACCCAGCGGGCGGGCAACGAGCTGCTCGACTTCGCCGAAGGCCTCTACGACTCCGATGTGTCCGGCATCCTCGACGAACTGCGCCAGCACGGCATCGGCGAGTTCACGATCAGCGCGAACCAGACCGGCCTGACTGAGATCATCTGGCAGCTCACCCACGCGGGATCCACCTTGACGGGCATGACCGAAGTCAACGACCGCTTCGCCGACCCGGTGACCGGCGAGCGCCGACTCATCCCTGCCTGGCACCTGACCATCAACTGAGCCGGAAACCAGCGTGGGAGCCGCCCTCTTCGGGCGGTTTCCGTGCTCCTAGGGCGGCGTCGAAAACTCTTGAAGATAGTGGGCTGATGAGGGCTTTTACGACTGGATAAGTCCGCACACCTATGGCTGTATGTACATGACCGAACAAGAGGACAAGGAGAAGGTCATGAACAACGAAAAGACCACGATGGAGCAGCTGCAGATGGCGACCGACAGCTACGGCACGGTGATCGCCTACGGAGATTTCGTCCTCGCTTCGGCATACCGGCACCTGGGCAAAGGCCGGATCGGAAACGACGCCCGCGTCTATAAGCTCGCCCAGCAGCCCATCCCCGGGTGGGGGCCAGACGCCCGAGGCGTCATTGAATGCGAACTCGCCCTGGTCGCCGAGGCTGACGAACTGTTCGCCGACGCCGGCCACGCCATCGCCTGGGCCTTCGCCCACACCAACTAACCACCCAGCATTGAAAGGAGCCTGATGGGCGTGATGCGCACTCTCGACACCTACACGCCGACCAGGTTCATGGCCGCAGGCTCCACCTATGACAAGCGGAAGGCCGACTTCGCGGTCGCGTTCATCCAAGCCTTGAAGCACACCAAGGGTCGCTGGTCCGGGAAGCCCTTCCAGCTCATTGACTGGCAGGAACGGATCATCCGGGACTTGTTCGGCACCGTGAAAGAAGACGGCTACCGACAGTTCACCACCGCCTACGTCGAGATACCCAAGAAGCAGGGCAAATCAGAACTGGCCGCCGCCGTCGCGCTGCTGTTGACGTGCGGCGATGGTGAGGAGCGCGCTGAAGTCTACGGCTGCGCTGCTGACCGTCAGCAAGCGTCGATCGTGTTCGAGGTCGCGGCCGACATGGTGCGCATGAGTCCGGCCTTGTCCAAGCGGGTGAAGATCCTCGCCAGCCAGAAGCGGATCATCTACAAGCCCACCAACTCCTTCTACCAAGTCCTCTCAGCTGAGGCGTATTCGAAGCACGGGTTCAACATTTCCGGGGTCGTGTTCGACGAGCTCCACACCCAGCCGAACCGGGTCCTGTTCGACGTGATGACGAAAGGGTCCGGGGATGCGCGTACCCAGCCGTTGTATTTCCTGATCACGACCGCCGGCACCGATACTCACAGCATTTGTTACGAGCAGCATGGGAAGGCCGAGGACATCCTCGCGGGTAAGAAGCACGACCCGACGTTCTACCCGGTGATTTACGGGGCGGACCGTGAGGATGACTGGACCGACGAGAAGGTGTGGGCGAAAGCCAACCCATCCCTGGGGATCACGGTGCCGATCGAGAAGGTGCGCGTCGCGTGCAACTCGGCCAGGCAGAATCCGGCTGAGGAGAACACGTTCCGGCAGCTGCGTTTGAACCAGTGGGTGAAGCAGTCGGTGCGGTGGATGCCCATGCACGTGTGGAACAACAACTCGGCTCCCGTAGACCTGTCCGATCTGGAAGGCCGGGTTTGCTACGGCGGCCTCGATCTCGCCAGCACGACGGACATCACTGCGTTCGTCCTCGTATTCCCACCTCAGACCAGTGACGAGCCGTATGTGATCGCTCCGTGGTTCTGGATTCCCGAAGACAACCTCAAACTAAGGGTGGCTCGTGACCACGTGCCCTACGACCTCTGGCACCAACAGGGCTTCCTGCAGACGACCGAAGGGAACGTTGTGCATTACGGGGCGATCGAAGCATTCATCGAAGAACTCGGCACCCGGTTCGATATTCGGGAGATCGCGTTCGACCGGTGGGGTGCCGTCCAAATGAGCCAGAACCTTGAGGACGCCGGATTCACCGTCGTCCCCTTCGGGCAGGGCTTCAAAGACATGTCCCCACCATCCAAGGAGTTGATGAAGCTGGCGCTCGAAGGCAAGCTCGCCCACGGCGGCCACCCTGTTCTGTCATGGATGGTTGACAACATTCACGTTCGTACCGACCCGGCCGGGAACATCAAACCCGACAAGCAGAAATCCACGGAGAAGATCGACGGCGTGGTCGCCACGATCATGGCTCTCGACCGCGCCATCCGACGCGCAGGCGACCACCACGCCGGCTCCGTCTACGACCAACGCGGACTACTCGTGCTGTGACTCAAGCCTGGTACGGGTCGCCCTCGGCGGGCACCGCCCAAGTCTCCAGTTTGAGGATCGCCCGCAATTCTGGCGTCACGCGTTCGACTTTGTCCAGAATCGACTCGGGTACCACGATCGCGTAGCGGGTATTGCCGCTGAGGTCACTCATCCGGTTCAGGATCTGGCCGTACAAGGTGTTCACATCCAGGCCGGGTGCTGCGGTGTGACCTTTGACCTCTGCGACAAGACGAGGCTCGCCCAGCTTAGTGGCGATGACATCAGCGAAATCAGGATTGTTGGTCGTCACCGTCCACCCGTCAGCCTCAAGCATGGCGACGAAGCGCTGTTCAGCTTCGGCCTCGCTCATCTTCTCGCGAGTCATAGGCACCTCCATTCTGTGCCATTTTCCCACGAAGGAGCACACTCATGGGTTTTCGTAACTGGCTGCGCGGCGAATCGAAACGTCCTGCAGAAGATCACGCGCTGTCTGGTGGCGGCTACAGCTTCTTCTTTGGCGGCACCACCAGCGGTCGTCCGGTGACGGAGCGCAGCGCGATGCAGATGACTGCCGTCTACTCGTGCGTGCGCATCCTCGCTGAGGCGATCGCCGGTCTGCCGTTGCATGTCTACCGGCAGGGCGCGGACGGGTCGAAGGTGAAGGCGCTCCACCATCCGCTCTACCGGCTGCTGCATGACGAGCCGAACCCGGAGATGACCAGCTTCGTGTTCCGTGAAACCCTCATGACGCACCTGCTGCTGTGGGGTAACGCCTTCGCGCAAGTCCTGCGCAACGGGCTGGATGAAGTGGTTGGCCTGTATCCGTTGATGCCGAACCGGATGACCGTCGGACGCGACGAACAGGGCCGCCTCTATTACGAGTATCAGCGCACCTGGGATGAACCGGCAGGCCGCTTCGAAACCGTCCGGCTGAGTCCGCACGAGGTGTTGCACATTCCCGGCCTGGGCTTCGACGGCTTGGTCGGCTACAGCCCGATCGCGATGGCAAAGAACGCCATCGGACTCGCGCAGGCCACCGAGGACTACGGCGCGAGCTTTTTCGCCAACGGTGCGGCACCGGGCGGTGTGTTGGAGCATCCGGGCACGATCAAAGACCCCGCCCGAGTGCGTGAATCCTGGCAGGCCACCTTCGGTGGGGCGAGGAACGGCAACAAGATCGCGGTGTTAGAGGAGGGCATGAAGTACACGCCGATTTCCGTCTCCCCGGAGCAGGCGCAGTTCTTGGAGACCCGCAAGTTTCAGATCAACGAGATCGCCCGCATCTTTCGCATCCCGCCCCACATGATCGGTGACCTGGAGAAGTCCTCGTTCTCGAACATCGAGCAGCAGTCGTTGGAGTTCGTGAAGTACACGCTCGACCCGTGGGTGATCCGCTTCGAACAAGCCATCACCAAAACCCTCCTCACGCAGCGCGAGAAGCCGACGTTGTTCGTGAAATTCAACCTGGAGGGTCTGCTGCGCGGCGACTACGTCTCGCGCATGAACGGGTATGCGGTCGCCCGGCAAAACGGGTGGATGAGCGCCAACGACATCCGCGAACTGGAAAACCTCGACCGCATCGACTCTGAAGCAGGCGGCGACCTCTACCTAGTCAACGGCAACATGCTGCCCCTCGGCCTTGCCGGTGCCTACGCCGCCGCCCAAACCACCAACGGCGAGTCCGACCCGCCCGAGCCTGCGGAGACGGGCTCACCGCCCGACGAACAACCACCATCTGAATCTGCGTCTGATGAGCGATTTTTGAGGAGGACACGATTGTGAGACGTTTCTGGAACTGGCTCGACCCCGAGCCGAACGGTGACCCGGATGCGACAAGCGTCCGGGTTTTGCGTATCAACGGGCAGATCGCCGACGAATCCTGGTTCGACGACGACATCACCCCCGCCATCTTCGCCCAAGAACTCAACGCCGGCACCGGCCCGGTGACGATCTGGCTCAATTCGCCTGGCGGGGACGTGGTGGCGGCCGCCCAGATTTACAACATGCTGCTGGACTATCCCGGCCCGGTCACGGCAAACATCGATGGCATCGCCGCCTCCGCTGCGAGCGTGATTGCGATGGCAGCCAGCACGGTGGCGATGACCCCGGTGAGCATGTTGATGATCCACAACCCCGCCACCCTGGCCGTGGGCGACAAGGACGAGCTCGCGAAAGCCATGTCGATGTTGGAGTCGGTCAAGGACGCGATCCTCAACGCCTACCAACTCAAAACCGGCCTGTCGCGGGCGAAGCTGAGCAAGTTGATGGATGCCGAAACGTGGATGGACGCCCGCGCCGCCATCCAGATGGGCTTTGCCGACGAGCTGCTCACCGGCAGCCGCGACCCCATCTTCGACGCCGACCCCAAGAAACCCGACGAGGAAGAACCCGGGCCGGACGAGGGCGACACCGAGCCTGAGCCTGACGAGCCGGACGAAGACAAGGATGAGGGCGACAAGCCAGCCAAGAAGGGGCCGCCGTTCCCATCCAAGAAGAACCACGCGGGCGGTGTGGTGTTCGCCCGGCGAACCTCGGAGCAGCAGCTCGTCGCCGCCTGCACCACCCACCAGCCACCCGCACGTCAGCCCGTCAGCCCGCAGGGGCGGCGGGTTGTTGATTTGTACTCCCAACTGACCAACCGAGCCCACTGAACGAAGGAGACCCCAATGTCCACGATGACTATTTCCGACCTGCGCACCAAGCGCGCCCACATTTGGGATCAGGCCAAGACGTTCCTTGACGAACGCCGCGACACCGCCACCGGCTGCCTGTCCGCCGAGGACGATGCGCAGTACACAAAGATGGAGGGCGAGATCGACAAGCTCACCGCTGAGATCGCCCGCTCCGAGCGTGCCCAGCGCCGCGATGCCGACCTCGCCAAGGCCACCAACCAGCCGCTGACCTCCACGCCCGGCATCACCATCGACAACGACGACGCTAACCCCAAGGTTTCGCCGCGTGCGACTGCCTCGTATCAGCGTGCGTTCTGGGACGCGATGCGGCTGAACTCCTCGCCGTTGGAGGTGCGTAACGCCCTGAGTGAGGGTGTGGATACCGAGGGCGGCTATCTTGTACCCGACGAGTTCGAACACACCCTCGTCCAGGCACTGGCGGACCAGAACGTGATGCGCACCCTCGCGAAGGTCATCCAGACCACTTCCGGTGACCGCAAGATACCGGTCGTCTCCACGCATGGGACGGCGGGCTGGCTCGATGAGGGCAAGCCGTACACCGAGTCGGATGAGACCTTCACCCAGGTCACCCTTAGCGCGTTCAAGCTCGGCACCTTCCTCAAGATCAGCGAGGAGCTGCTCAACGATGCCGCGTTCAACGTCGAGCAGTATCTGGCGGTGGAATTTGCTCGCCGTATCGGTGCTGCCGAAGAAGAAGCCTTCCTGACCGGGGACGGGGCGGGTAAGCCGACCGGGATCTTTGCTGCGACCGGTGGTGGGGACAAGGCGGTCACCACCGCGAAGGCCACCGATATCAGTGCGGATGAGCTGATCGATCTGCACTACAGCTTGCGTGCCCCGTACCGGAAGAACGCGGTGTGGCTGATGAACGACGCCACCGTCAAGACCGTGCGCAAGCTCAAGGACGGCAACGGCCAGTATCTGTGGCAGCCCGCCCTCACTGCAGGCACCCCCGACATGGTGCTGGGCCGTCCGGTGCATACGTCGGCATTCGTCCCGGAGATCAAGGCGGGCGCATCCACGGTGGCGTTTGGTGATCTGGCCTACTACTGGATCGCCGATCGGCAGGGACGCTCGTTCAAGCGGCTCAACGAGTTGTTCGCCACCACTGGGCAGGTGGGGTTCCTCGCCTCCCAGCGACTGGACGGGAAGCTCATCCTGCCTGAGGCCGTCAAGCTGCTGACCCAAAAGGCATCCGCGTAACCAGCGGTTCTACACACGGATAGGAGGTGGCCGCAATGACCACGACTGAGCTCATCGATCAAGTGAAGGCGAACCTGCTCATCACCTTCGATGACGACGACAGACTGATTGCTGCGTTGGTGAATGCGGCTACCTCCTACGCCTGCGCTTTCCAGCACCTGCTCGAGAACCACTACGAGACACACGACATGTCTGGGGCGACTAGGCAGGGCATTGTCATGCTCGCCTCCCATTTCTACGAGTCGCGTGATGGTTCCACGGCAGGCTTTTGGGCCGATAAACCGGATGCGGCGCGGGCGGTGTGGAGCGCGGTGAACAATCTGCTGCGTCTGGATCGGGATTGGAAGGTGTAGTCCAATGGCTTCTCTTGGATCCATGCGCACCTCGATCGATCTCATCCAGCCGACGGTTGTTCGGGATAAGGCGGGGTTCACCACCACACGCGATGAAGTGAAGGCAACGGCGCGGGCGCAGATCGAGGTTCGGCACGCATCGAGCGCGTGGGTGAACCGCGCCGCCTATACGAAAGCCGACGTCCTCTTCCGCATCCGCACCATCCCCGGACTATCCGTGACCACTGATATGGAGATCACCGGTCCCGACGGCCGCTACGTCATCGACAGCGTCGAACAGATCGGCCGGTATGTGGAAATCCTCGCTCACCAGACCACACCGAAAGGGAGTTGACCATGGCGCGTGTGCAGATCAGGCTCCCCAACGCCTTCATCGACTCCCTCAACGCCGCATCCAACATGCTGGAAGCCTCCGCTGACGAGGTGCTCAGTGCCGGGGCCGCCGTGGTCGAGCCACGGATGCGTTCCAACCTCGCCGCAGCCATCGGCTCGGGCACCAAGACCCCGTCGCGTTCAACCGGCCAGCTGCTCGGCGCGCTCGGCACCACGAGCGTGAAGGTGAACAGCAAAGGGGATCACAACATCAAGGTCGGGTTCGCAGAAAACCGGCGCGACGGGCGCTCGAATGCGTTGATTGCGAACGTGCTCGAACACGGCAGAAGTAATCAGCCCGCCCGGCCCTTCCTCGCACCCACCGGAAGCCAGACCAGGCGTGGCGCGGTCGACGCCATGAAACAGGCGTTGGCGGCCAAGTTCGGGCAGGTGAAACCATGACCGCCCCACTCTTGGAACAACTAACGGCAATCGCCGATCAGGAGGGTCTGCCGATCGCAGTCGGCCTCTACACCGACAGTCCGGCACCGGCCACCTACCTCGTCGCCACGCCATTGAGCGACATGTTCGACGTGTACGGCGACAACCAGCCCGGTGTTGAGATCGAGGAAGTACGGCTTGCGGTGTTCACCACCGGCAACTACCTACCCATCCGTGACCGGCTCACCCGCGCACTCGTAGACGCCGGTCTCACGGTCACCGCCCGCCGGTATGTCGGCTTCGAGGCAGACACCGGCTACCACCACTACGCGCTCGATGTGGCGGCAGCGAACTCGTGGGGTTAGGCGGTTTCGTCGTCGAAGAAGTCGTCGTCGATCTCGTAGAGGGTGAATTCGCGGGTCTTATGGACGGCAACCCCGTAGGCGAGCATCAGGCTGGTGAGTTTGATGCCGTCGATGAGGATGATCCTGCCGTGGCGGTATCCGGCTGCGGTGCGCTCGGCAGCGGGTTGGAAGCTGGATGTCGTGATGAACACGCCCAGGTTCGCGCCGCGTGAATCGAGTGAGCCGATGAAGTTGCGGATCTCTGGGTCGCCAACCTTGTTCGTGTCGGCGTAACGTTTGGCCTGAATGTAGATGTTCGTCAGCCCGAGAGCGTCCTGGCGGATCACACCGTCGATGCCGCCGTCACCGGAGCGCCCGACATGCTGTTTCTCACCGTGGGTGCCGCCGTAGCCCATCGCCCACAACACGTCGATCACCGCCTTCTCGAAGAACTCTGGTGAAGCTTCCTGGAGGCGTTTGCGTAGCGCGGTCTCGGTCTGCGCGTTGAAGGTTCGCTCGGCAGCAGCCATCACCTCGACCGGATCGGCATCGTCCTTGGCAGTTGCCTCCAAGGTCTCCGGAACCTCGTGTTTGCGGGCGGCGATCTCTTCCTGGTAGGCCTGCCACACCGGCCACTCGAGCATGTCCTTCTCGGAATACTCCGCCAACGAGCGAGCATCGACGGTGCGCCCGTTGTCTGTAATGCGGTAGTGGCCGCGCTTCGGACGCTCCAACAGGCCAGCTTGCGTAAGTCCAGAACACGCCCAGTTGATTCGGTTGATGTACCGGTGTTGACCGGAAGCGATTCTCTCCGCGCGTACCTCTGCTGGCAGCTCCATGCGACTGGCCACCAGTTCGCACACCTCGCGCACAGCCCGTTCCTGGCCGTCAGCGAGAACCCGCAACACGACCGGCCGGAACTGATCGATCGTCGGCGTGTTATCGCTAGCCATGGACATCCTCGTCATTCGTATCTACACAAAACCACTTGCTCCTGATCCTACCGGTCAGGGTTTCACCCATAAGAAAGGAACACACTCATGGCCACGATTGGTTTGGACAAGCTCTACTACGCCACGATCACCGAAGACCCGGACACGGGTGAGGAAACTTACGCCGCCCCGAAACAGCTCGCGAAAGCCATCTCCGCCGAACTGTCGGTCGAGGTAGCTGAGGCCATCTTGTATGCCGACGACGGCGCATCGGAGATCGTGAAGGAATTCAAGTCCGGCACCCTCACGCTTGGCGTCGATGACCTCGGCGGTGAGGCGGCAGCGGCGCTGACGGGGGCGACCCTGGATGCCAACGGAGTGCTCATCTCCACCTCGGAGGATGGCGGCACGCCGGTGGCGATCGGCTTCCGCGCCGCACGCTCCAACGGCAGATACCAGTACTTCTGGCTCTACCGGGTGAAGTTCGCCCTGCCGACCACGACGCTCGCCACCAAAGCCGACTCCATCACGTTCTCGACCCCGTCGATTGAGGGCACGATCCTGCGGCGCAACAAGCCCGACAGCAAGGGACGGCATCCGTGGAAGGCCGAAGTCACCGAAGGCGCAACCGGGGTGAGCCAGGAGATCATCACTGGCTGGTACGCGGCAGTGTACGAGCCCGCAACCGACGCAGTAGCCGCAGGCTAAAGGAAAGGGAGCAGCCAACAATGTCGAAGACCACGATTCCGGCGACTGACCCCACCCGGACTGCTGTGGTGGTGATTGGTGGGGAGGAGTTCGAGCTGGTGCTCACCACCCGCGCCACCCGAGTCATCGCTGAGCGCTACGGCGGCCTGGAACACCTCGGCGAAGCATTGGAGTCCTCGAGTGATCTGGGTGCGACGTTGGGTGAGGTGATCTGGCTGATCACCCTCTTGGCGAACCAGTCCGTCGCCATCCATAACCTGCGCCACCCAGACAACCCCCGCCCCGAACTCACTGAGGAGACGGTGGAGCTGCTGACCGTGCCTGCCGATCTGTCCGACTACCGGGGTGCGATCGCCGAAGCCCTCCAGCGCGGCACCCGCCGAGTGATCGCGACCGAGCCAGACCCAAAAGCCACGAAGGCGAAGGCCGGGTAATCGACTCGCCGGAGGCGGTGTTCACCCGGCTCACCTACATCGGCATCGCTCACCTTCACCTGAGCCGGGTGGAGGTGAGCTTGATGGTGTTCGGGGAGTTGCTCGACCTCATCGACTGCTGGCGGCTGGAAACCAGCCGAGCCAAGCCACTGCGTCAGTGGTTCATCGACGACATCATTCCGTCTGGCATCTAGCCACACGAAGGGAGGCGAACACCCATGGCTGACAGCTCGTTTGGTTTAAAGATTGGTTTGGAGGGTGAGCGGGAGTTCAAGCGAGCGATCACGGATATCAACCGTGAGATGCGGGTGCTCGGCTCGGAGATGAAGCTGGTCGCCTCCCAGTTCGACAAGAACGACCAGTCCGCTGAGTCCCTGACGGCCAGGAATCAGGTGTTGGGTAAGGAGATCGAGGCACAGAAAGCCAAGATCGACACCCTCCGCCAAGCCCTGCAGAATTCGGCCACGTCGTTTGGTGAGAACGATTCGCGGACGAAGAACTGGCAGATCCAGCTCAACAATGCCGGAGCCGAACTGAACAAGCTCGAAGGCGAACTGAAGTCGAATAACGACGCGCTCACCGAGTTCGGTGACGAGGCTGACGGTGCCGGTGACGATGCCAAAGACGCCGCCAAGGACGCAGGCCGACTGGAGGACGCAGTCGATGATCTCGGCGACGAGATGGACTCGACCGGGGGCAAGACCCGCATCTTCGGTGACGTCCTGAAAGCCAACCTGGCCTCCGAAGCCATCGTCGCAGGGGTGAAAGGTATCGGGCATGCCATCGCTTCCATCGGACGCGGCATGGCCGGGGCACTCAAGGAGGGTGTTGAGTACAACGCCCGCATGGAGCAATACACCACCAGCTTCACCACCATGCTCGGCGACCAAGCCAAAGCCCAGCAGCTGGTCAACGACTTGAAGGTGGAGGCCGCCAAGACCCCGTTCGGCATGGAAGACCTCGCCTCCAACATGCAGACCCTCCTCAGCTTCGGCATGTCGTTGGAGGACGCACAGAAGCACCTGGACGAGATCGGCGACATCTCTCAAGGTGACGCCGTCAAAATGGAGTCCCTCACCCTCGCGTTCGCGCAAATGAGCAGCACCGGCAAGTTGACCGGCCAGGACTTGCTGCAGATGATCAACGCCGGCTTCAACCCGCTCGAAGAGATCAGCCGCAAGACCGGCAAGAGCATTGGTGAGTTGAAGGAGGAAATGGCCCAGGGAGCTATCTCCGCGGACATGGTTGCGGACGCGTTTGCTTCTGCCACGGCCGAGGGTGGCCGGTTCTATGGGGCGATGGACGCCCAATCCCAGACCTTTAGTGGCCAGTTGGCGACCATGCAGGACGGGATCGCGAACCTGAAAGGCCTCCTCGCCACTGGTGTCACCGATGCCTTGGCGGGCACAGTCATGCCGATGGCCAACGGCTGGATCGACGAGCTGACTGCCGCGATTGAAGAAGGCGGTGTCCCAGCCTTCATCGACACCCTCGGCACGATCTTGCAGGAAGCATTGGCGTTCATCGCCGAACAGCTCCCGGCCGTGGTCGAAGCCGGCATGACCATCCTCACCAGCCTCCTCGAAGGCATCATCGCCGTGCTGCCACAGCTCGCGGAAACTGCCGTCACCCTGGTGGTGGCGCTGGTGGAGGCGATCATCGAAGCACTCCCAGCGCTCCTTGAGGCGGCGATTCAGATTATTGCCACCCTTGTCACTGGCATCGCCGAAGCTCTGCCGGAGCTGATTCCGGCAGCGGTGGAGATGCTGATGGCATTGGTGCAGGGACTGGTGGACAACCTGCCGCTCCTGCTGGACGCTGCACTCCAGTTGATTCTCGGGTTGGCTGAGGGACTGCTCGCGGCGATCCCAGTGCTGGTTGAAGCGCTCCCGGCGATCATCGAGGGCATCATCACGTTCCTGGTTGGCGCGATCCCACAAATCATCCAAGCAGGCATCCAGCTCTTGACCGCACTGATCGGTGCCTTGCCGCAGATCATTACGTCGATTGTGGCTGCGTTGCCGCAGATCATCACCGCCATCATCAATGGCGTCGTCAGCGCAATTCCGCAGTTGATCAACGCTGGTATCCAGTTGCTCACGGCCCTGATTGGTGCCTTGCCGCAGATCATTACGACGATCGTGGCGGCGCTACCGCAGATCATTTCGGCGATCATCAACGGGATAGCGGGGGCGATCCCGCAGCTCGTGCAGGCAGGCATCCAGCTGTTGACGGCGCTGATTCGGAACATGCCGCAGATTGTCTCCACGATCGTCGCGGCGATCCCGCAGATCATCACGGGCATCGTGTCAGCAGTCGGTCAGGGCGTGTGGCAGATGGCGGAGGCCGGTGCGAACCTCGTGCGCGGCCTGTGGAACGGTATCCAGTCGTTGGCGGGCTGGCTGTGGGATCAGGTCTCCGGCTGGATCAGCAGCATTTGGGACGGCATTACCGACTTCTTCGGCATTCACTCGCCCTCCACGGAAATGGCGTGGGTCGGCTCGATGCTCGTCGAAGGCCTCGCCGGCTCCATCCGTACGGATGGGCGCAAAGCCACAGACGCCGCCACCACGCTGGCCGCCGACACGTTGGGCGCGTTCGCCGAGCTGGCCGACGGGGTGGACGTGCCCATCGACGCCACCGCCAACCTCACCATGCCCACCCTCGACCTTGCGCCAGCACCGACGGCTGCCGCTGGCATGCAGGGTCGTGGCACAGAGACCGGACAGACGGATGTTGAGGGGATCGTGGATGCGACCGCGCGCAGGTTGCTCAGCTCTCTGGATATTCAGGTGGTGCTCAACGACGGCACTCTGGTGGGCAAACTCGCCCCTGCCATGAACACCCGGCTCGCCAAGCTGTCGCGTCGTGACCTCGCCCTGACGGGAGGAGCCTAATGTTCGCCTTCACCCTCAACCACACCATCTCCTCCCGCACGTTGGGGTTGCGGCTGACTGCCCCGGTGGAGATACCTGCCTCCACGCGGGTGGTTGACGATATCGAGGTCGCAGGTCGGGCAGGCACGTTGACCCGGTTGGGCGGCTGGGAAGACACCACGCTGACCCTCCAACTCGCTGTTCCCACCAGTGACGGGCTCGACGCCTACCGGCGAGCAGCCGCCGCGTTCATGGATGCCACGACGATCAGCCTGTCCGGCGAACCCGGCGTGTTTCGAAAGATCAAGCACGCCAGCGTCGGCCCGCTGGCACGTGAGTTGGCCTCCTGGGGCATGTTCGAGGCCGAACTCGTCTGCCAACCCTTCACCTACCTGACTGCCGGGCTGACCCCGGTCACGTTGACAAGTTCGGGAACGGTGACGAATCCCGGCCTGCTGGAAGCCGCCCCGGTCATCACCATCCACGGCACCGGGCAGCTCACTCTCACCATGAACGGGACGCAGTACCGGATCAACAGCCCGTCCGGGCAGGTGACCCTCGACTCCAACCGGCTGGTCGCCCACGTCGCAGGAAACGTCCAAACCGACGCACTCACCGGAGGCTTCCCGACACTGACACCGGGAGCCAACCGGATCACTCTCGGCACCGGCATCAGCAAGGTCGTCGTCGTGCCGAATTGGCGTAACCCCTAACCACCCCGTTCGCTCAATTGTTCCTGGCCGCCCTGTGGTGGGCGGCCCCACTACTGTCTGGAGGCTTTTCGATGATCACGGTTCACGACCGCGTCGCTACCGACTTCACCACCACCGGGCTGGCCGTCTTGGATCGGGAGGTGATCGACCCGGTCGTCACCGAAGAACTCGGCGGCGCATTCACGTTGACGTTCTCTTACCCTGCTGATGCACCCTCCGCTTCGCTGCTCACCCTGGAGGCGATCGTCGTGTGCCCGGTGCCCGGTGCCGCCATGCGTCAGGGTTTCCGCATCCACGAAGTCACCACCATTCTCGACGGCCTGCTGGAAGTCACCGCGTTCCATGTGTTCTACGATCTGGCAGCGAACCTGATCGCGGACACATTCGTGGTAAACCAGACCCCGAAGGCCACCCTCGACCAGCTCCTGAACGCCGCCAACACGCCGCACGGGTTTACTGCGTCGAGTTCGGATACGGTGACGCGGGCGAGTGCGCGAGTAGTGCGGATGCCGCTCGCCGCCGCGATTATGGACACCGGTGAGGACAACACGTTCGCCTCCCGCTGGGGCGGGGAGATCACCCGCGACAACTGGCACATCCACCACGCCACCCAGCGTGGCCAGGATCGGGGCGTGGTGATCCGCGACCGGAAAAACCTCACCGGCTACCAGGGTTCGATCGACTTCACCACGGTCGTGACGAGGATTCTTCCGGTCGGCTACGACGGCCTGCTCCTGCCCGAACTGTATGTGGATTCCCCGAAGCTCGGCGCGTATGTGACGCCGCGTATCCGGGTGATGCGCTACGGCGATGTGAAGGCGATCAAAGACCCTGAGCAGCCCCGCGAGGACGAACTCCCACTCGACCAGGCGTATGCGGAGCTGCGCCGCCTCGCCGCCCTCGAATACTCGAAGAACCATGTGGATGAGCCATCCGCCGCCTACAAGGTGTCCTTCGTCGACCTCGCCACGACAGTGGAGTACGCCGATCTCGCCCAGTTGGAGACGGTGCTGCTGGGGGACACCGTCACTGTCCGCCACACCGACCTCGGCGTTGCGCTCACGGCGCGGGTGGTGGGCTACGACTACGACCCACTCCGCGAGGCGTACATCAGCGTCGAGTTGGGGTCGGTGGCCGGGAAGTTCACCACCGTCACCCGCCAAGTCAAAACCGCCGTCGATGCTGCCACGCAGGCGCAGGATGTGGCTGGGTTTGCCCTCGCGTCGGCGGATGGGAAGAACACCAACCACTACGGCACCGTACAGCCCACCCAGGCGCGGCTTGGGGACACGTGGTTCAAGCAGAACGGCGAGTCCGTCGAGATCTGGATCTACCGGCTCACCGACACCGGACAGCCCGGCTGGGTGGCACTCGCTACTGATCTGAACCATGCCCAGGTGCAGGCCGAACTCGACGCCGCCCGCGCAGAGGTCGACCAAGCCCTCGCCGCCGCACAAGACGCACAAACCGCCGCCGATGCTGTCGCCACCCAGATGGCGTCGGCGCAGGTGGAGATCGACGAGGCCAAGAACGCCGCCGCTGGTGCTGCCCAGTTGGCGCAGGATGCCCACGACGTTGCGGTGACCTCGGATGGGCGGCTCACGGTTGCCGTTGTTGACCCGAGCGTGGCGGATGCGGCTGGCCGACCGGAGGGCGCGCTATGGCAAGTGCGCGTCGATGGCGTGATTGCCCGCCAATACATCCTCACCAACAACCAATGGGAACAGACACCGGTGGGTGCCGCGATGGTCGGGTCGAAAGCGATCAGCCAGGCACACATCGGAGACGCCGCCATCGGCACCGCACACATCGCCGACGCCGCCATCACGGACGCGAAAATCAGCTCACTGTCGGCCGCGAAAATCACCTCGGGCTATTTGGCTGCCGGGCGGATTCAGGCGGGGTCGATCACCTCCGACAAGCTGACTATCGCCAACGGGTTCATCACCACGGCGATGATCAAGGACGCGGCGATCACGGATGCGAAGATAGGTTCACTCTCGGCGTCGAAGATCACGACCGGCTATTTGGCTGCGGGGCGGATTGCTGCCGGGTCGATCACGTCGGACAAGTTGACCATTGCCAACGGGTTCATCACCACGGCGATGATCAAGGATGCGGCGATCACCTCGGCGAAGATTGCTTCGCTGGATGCGGGCAAGATCACCACCGGGACACTGTCGGCGGCGCGGATTGGGGCAAAGTCGATCACTGCCGACAAGCTCGCCACCAACGCGATCCAAGTCGGGCTCGCCGGATGGACACAATCCATCCGCATTTCACCAACCCAGATCGCGTGGTATGACGGGTCCTCCCTGGAGGGCACGATCTCCAGTTCGGGGACGCGGTTCTGGTACGGCACCCGCTATATCGGGGAGATGGCCAGGCGTCCTCACAAGGACAAGCCCGACGTGCAGGGCATCGTCAACCAGCTTGCTTACCGGGGCGACTATGTCGCCTGGACGTATCAGACGGCATCGGGCGGGGACTATTTCACGTCTTTGACGCTGGATCCGAAGGGCCGCTTCTACGGTAAGGCTGGCATCCACTTGGGTGATGATCTGCGCACGAACGGCTACAAGTTCTACACCACCGGCTCTCGGTATGCGGTGTTGCAGGACTGTGCGCTCAGCGGGAAAGGAACCCATCCGGGCTGGGTGGGGCAGACCGGGAACTCGAAGGTCGTGTTCCACACCTACGACCTGATGGTCGTCACCAATGGATCGTATTACAACATGACCCGCCTGTTCGATCGTGTCGGGGACTTGATGAGCCGGATGAACTCGCTGATCGGGCTGTTCAACCGTGGCTGGATCACCTCGATCTCCGGGTCGGGGTCGAACATCACCTGGCAGTACTACTCGAACACCGGCCTGTCCACCATGTCCACCACCCTCAGCTAAGGAGAACACTTATGCGCATCATGCTTGCCAACCAGTACCTGCAGCCGGTCGCCGACCTGCTGACCGGAATGCCGCTCCGTGCCGCGCAGTCGCGAGCCAGGTCGAAACTGCTCACCCTCGTCAAACAAGCCCTCGCCAGGTTCGGGGAAGACGAATACGAGCTGGTGGCCGAATACGCCGCCCGTGACGACCAGGGCAATCCCGTCCTGGACGCGGATGGCACGTTCCGGCTTGCTGATCCCGAGCAGGCCGGCGAGTTCATGACCGCCCGCACCCGGCTCCTCGAATCGTTGGCCGAGGTGTCCGGGCCGACCTACGACACCCACCTGGCCGACCTGAAGGCCATGTTGGACGGCTACGACGGTGAACTGTTCGGCCAGACGGCGGAGGCGTATGACGTGCTCTACGACGCCATCACCACCGCAGGCGGGAAGGACGAATCATGACCACCCCCGATATCGACCTCAGCATCGAGCCAGTCGAGTCGGGTGAGGTGGTGGAGCCGGTTGGGACGGTGGTGGAGCATCCGATCACCCCGATCGTCTCCGACACCACACCAACACCCGCCGCATCCGTGCTGCCTGAGAAGCCGGAGCTGGTGGCCCCGGTCGTGCAGAGTCTGGATTTGACGATGCCGATCCTGGAAGTCCTGACCAGCCCCAACCTGTAAACCGCGCCATCTGGCGCATCCATGTCTGCCTTCACCCGTGCCGGGTGGGGGCATTTTTCTATGCCCACCCACCCCTTGAACGGAAAGGAAACACCTCGTGTCTTTGCAGACCATTTGGCACACCATCCAAGCCGGTATCGCCGGTGTCGGCGCGTGGCTTGCCGCCTACCTCGGCGGCCTCGACGGCCTCATCTACGCCCTCATCATCTTCATCGCCGCCGACTACATCACCGGAGTCCTCGCGGCCATCAACGAACGCCGCGTCTCTAGCGCGGTCGGGTTCCGGGGCATCTCCCGCAAGATCCTCATCTTCACCCTCGTCGGCCTCGCTCACCTGATCGACACCCAAGTCATCGGCACACCCGGCGTGCTGCGGGCAGCAGTCATCTTCTTCTACCTGTCCAACGAAGGCATCTCCCTGATCGAAAACGCCACCCGCCTCGGCCTGCCGATCCCCGCCCAAATGCGAGACGCCCTCGACGCGATCGCCAACCGCGCCGACAAACGACCACCCCTCACCAATACCGACCCCACTGAAACCCATACCGATAAGGAGCAACGCTGATGAAGAACTGGAACACCCTTGAGGCCGACGTCGACCTCATCATGAACAAGCACTACACCGCCGGACGAGGCGGTCGGCGTCTCGACAAGGTGATCATCCACCACAACGCCGGCAACCTGTCGATCCGGGGCTGCTGGGACGTGTGGCAAACCCGCCAGGCCTCCGCCCACTACCAGGTGCAATCCGACGGGAAGATCGGCCAACTCGTGTGGGATCGCGACACCGCCTGGCACGCCGGGAACTGGAACGCCAACACCACCAGCATTGGCATCGAACACGCCGACGTATCTTCCAGCCCATGGAAGGTATCCGAGGCATGTCTCGACAACGGTGCCCACCTCGTCGCCGCGATCTGCCGATACTACAAGCTCGGCCGCCCGGCCTGGGGTAAGAACGTGTTCGGCCACAAGAACTTCTCCGCGACCGAATGCCCTGCATCCCTCGCAGAAAGCCAGCACAAGGCTTATATGGCTCGCGCCCAGTACTGGTACGACCACATGACCGGCACCACACCTGCCAAGCCCACACCTACACCGAAGCCTGCACCGTCCGTGCCGCCGAACATCGACGCACTCGCTGACGCGGTGATTCGTGGCGAGTACGGCAACGGGGAGGAACGCAAACGCCGTCTCGGGGCGAACTATACGGCCGTCCAGCGCCGGGTGAACGAGAAACTCGCCGGCAAGAAGCCTGCTGCTAAACCGTCCGGACCGAACATCGACGCTCTCGCCGATGCGGTGATCCGTGGCGAGTACGGCAACGGTGAGGAGCGCAAACGCAGGCTCGGCAACCTGTATGACCAAGTCCAGAAGCGAGTGAACCAGAAACTCGGCTACTAACCCCTGCGCTGCCTTTCGGCACGACCTCAGCCCCGTCATCACTGTCTCCCATCTCGGGAGTGGTGGTGGCGGGGCTTTTCGTCGTCTCAGGGCAGTGGCTTCCACCCGTCCGGATTCGGCCTTCCTCAGGGGCGTATGAGTGAGCAGGCGTTCACGGCCCGTCCGGTTTCCCGGCCGCCGGTGCCTGACAGATGAGACCGCCCGCTTCCGGAGCGGTTCGGATGGAAGGGAGCCAGCCAGTGACGGCCATGACATCAACCCAGCAGGAGCAGATCACCGTGATGCGTCGAGCCGGGGTGACCTACGCTGCGATCGCCGCCCACATCGGCATCAACCCCAACACGGTCAAGACGTGGTGTCGCCGCGCCGGAATCACCCCAGACACGTCTGTTCCGCAGGTCGCTGATCCGGTCGGGGTGTGGTGCCTGTCGTGCGGGACACCGATTGCGTCTGCCCGTCCGGCAAAGTTCTGCTGCGAGGCGTGTCGGCGCTCGTGGTGGCACGCCCACCCCGAAGCAGGGCAACGGCGGGCGTTCTATGAGTTCACCTGCCCCGAGTGCGGGCAGGGATTCGCCGCCTACGGCAACAAGACACGCGTGTACTGCTCTCACGCCTGCTACATCCGCCACCGGTTCGGCACCCGAGGTGGCCGCCGATGACACCTACCCAACTTCGTGCCGAAACGACAACGGCACTCGCGCTCGCCCGACTCGACCACCTCACACGATCCGGTGTCCTCACGCCAGCGCAGGCGGCCAGTGTCGCGGCCAGGATCGCTGCTGATGCGGGTGCGGACATCGGGGTGTTGAAAGCACAAACCTTGGTTGACTTCACGGCCGATCAGAGTGATGTATAGACGCGCAAAGGATACAAAAACCCTAGTCAGATAAGGAAAAGCAGCCGATGGTGATGATGGAGCGGGTGACCCCGCCACCCCAGAGAGCCCGGGTACGAAAGGTCGCGGCGTATGCCCGGATTTCGATGGAAACCGAACGCTCCCCGAAATCACTGTCGGCACAGATCTCCCATTACTCCGAACTGATCCAATCGACCCCCGGCTGGGAGTATGCAGGCGTGTTCGCCGACTCGGGTATCTCGGGCACCACCACCAACCGTCCCCAGTTCCGGGCCATGCTCGACCGTGCCCGCGCCGGTGGCATCGACCTGATCTTGACCAAGTCGATCTCTCGGTTCGCCCGCAACACCGTCGACCTGCTGGAAACCATCCGGGAACTGAAAACCCTCGGCGTGGAAGTTCGCTTCGAAAAGGAGAACATCTCCACGTTCTCCGCTGACGGGGAACTCGTGCTCACCCTGCTCGCGTCCTTCGCGCAGGCCGAGTCGGAGCAGATCAGCCAGAACGTGAGATGGCGGGTACGTAAGGGCTTCGAGCAGGGCAAGGCCAACGGCTTCCACCTCTACGGCTACACAGATTCCGCCGATGCGACCGACGTCGAGATCATTGAAGCCGAGGCCGAGGTGGTGCGGTGGATTTTCGCCCAGTACATGGCGCCGACCTCGTGTGAGGCGATGGCCGCCCAGCTCATCGCCGACGGACGCGCCCCACAGCAATTGGCAAGCAACAAGATGCCCGGCGAGTGGGTGCGTCACATCCTGAAAAACCCCTCCTACACCGGTGACCTACTGCTCGGCCAGTGGGCGACCCCGGACGGCAAACCCGGCCGGGCGGTGCGCAACACCGGCGAGCACCCCATGTATCTGGTAGAAAACGCCATTCCCACCATCATTGACCGCGACACCTTCACCGCCGTGCAGGCCGAGATCGCCCGCCGCCGCGACCTGGGGGCACGAGCCAACTGGGCCATCGAGACCGTGGCGATGACCTCGAAAATCAAGTGCGCCACCTGCGGCTGCTCCTTCGTCCGTAATCGTCGCAACCCCAAGACCCAAAACCAGATCACCACCGAACACTGGATCTGCACCGAACGCAAGAAGGGCCGCACCACCAGTTGCGGTACCAGCGAAATCTCCGACACCGCCCTCAAGACCTTAATCGCCAACATCCTCGGTATCGACGAGTTCGACGACGACGTGTTCACTGCTCGCATCGACCACATCGACGTGACCGGGAAAGACCACTACACGTTCCACTACACCGATGGCACCATCAGCGCCCACACGTGGCGGCCAAACCTGAAGCGATCCTCCTGGACCCCAGCGAAACGCGCCGCCTGGGCAGAACTCGTCAAAGCCCGCTGGGAGTACGCCCGCAAACTCGGCATCGACGGGCGCAGCGCACCCACCCCGCCCGAAGCGCTCGCCAAGTACAGGGCGGTGGCGAAAGCCGAAGCCGAGAGGCTGCGCGCGGAGCGGGGTGAACGCTAATGGCTCGTACCGTCACCGCGATCCCGGCCACTCGCCGCCTGCACACCGGCACCCCGCTGGGGCAGACCACGATCCGTAAAGTCGCAGGCTACGCCCGTGTCTCCACCGACCATGACGACCAGGTGACCTCCTATGAGGCGCAGGTCGACTACTACACCCGCTACATCACCGACCACGCCGGGTGGCAGCTCGCAGGCATCTACACCGACGAAGGCATCACCGGAACCTCCACCAAACATCGCACCGGCTTCCAGTCCATGGTCGCTGACGCATTGGCCGGGAAGATCGACCTGATCATCACCAAGTCCGTGTCCCGGTTCGCCCGCAACACCGTCGACTCACTCACCACCGTGCGCCAGTTGAAGGATGCCGGGGTGGAGGTGTACTTCGAGAAGGAGAACATCTGGACATTCGACGCCAAAGGCGAACTCCTGATCACCATCATGAGTTCGCTCGCGCAGGAAGAAGCCCGCTCCATCAGCGAAAACGTCACCTGGGGACACCGGAAACGATTCGCTGACGGGAAAGTCACCATCCCGTTCAGCCGGTTCCTCGGCTACGACCGAGGCGAGGACGGCAACCTCGTCATCAACCAAGAACAAGCCAAACTCGTGCGCTACATCTACACCCTCTACCTCGACGGCGGCTCCCTGACCGGCATCGCCCGCCGGCTCCAAGCCGAAGGACACCAGACAGCGACCGGCAGCAAGCAGTGGTCAGCCAGCCAAGTGCGCAACATCCTCACCAACGAGAAATACAAAGGCGACGCGCTACTGCAGAAGTCCTACATCACCGACTTCCTCACCAAGAAGCAGGTCAAGAACGAAGGCGAAGTACCCCAGTACTACGTCACCGGCAACCACGAGCCGATCATCGCCCCTGCCGTGTGGGACTTCGTCCAAGCAGAACTCGCCGCCCACGGGACCGGGCGGCGCTCCACCTCCCGGCAGCGCACCTTCTCCGGCAAGATCCGGTGCGCCCAGTGTGGTGCCTGGTATGGGTCGAAAACCTGGCATGCCGGCTCCAAATACGAAAAACGCGTCTGGCGGTGCAATCACAAATACGCAGGCAATACCCCGTGTGCCACCCCACACGTCAGCGACGAGCAGATCACGGCCGCGTTCCTCGACGCCGTCCACACCCTGCTCGCCAGCAGGAGCAAGGTGGACGAGGTGATCGGCAAGGCCGTACGCGCCGAACTCGACACCACCGACCTACATATTGAGGCTGACCAGCTGTTTGCCCGCGTCGGTGCCGCCGCCGAAGCAATCGACCAGCTGATCGCCCGGAACGCCCGCGTCGCCCAAGACCAGACTGAATACCAGCGCCGCTTCGACAAACTCACCAGCGACCATGCCCGGCTACTCGCCGACTACGACAAACTCCTGACGCAGATCAGCGATCTTGAGAACCGGCAAGCCGCCTACCGCTACTACAAGGAACAACTCGCCGCCCTCGACCTCGCCAGCATCGAGTTCACCCCATACCTCTGGCACACGCTCGTCGACCACGCCGAAGTGGGCACCGACGGCACCATCATGTTCACGTTCAGGGACGGAAGATCGCAGGCGATCTCACTCAACAAGTGATCGTCTCAGCAATAACTGCGACATCGTGTACAGGGTCTTGGGCACCGGGGTATACGGTGATTTCCCGATAGTTCGGGTGTGCGATGTTCAGCGAAGGGAGTGGGGCTTCACGGAGTCGAACAACAATGAACCCGTCTGCTAGGAGATCTAAGCTCTTGACGCGATCAACGTCCGCCTTGTCGCGATGCCAGTACGAGCCGTCATATTCGATGGCGAGCTGTTTCCCAGATGGAAGATCCACGCAAATATCCACAGTCCAGGAAGAGTGAGTCTGGAACTTTGCGGAATGAATGCGGGAACCAGATTTTGCGTTTCCCCAGTGCGCAAGGGCTGCTGAATAGTACTCCGTCTCGATCCGTGATTTTCCTGTTTCGATGCACTCCGGGCAATGCGACCCATTGACTCGAGCTGCTGGCATAGCCCGCCACATGTGAGCCGGATCGTTTTTGCATACCCAAAGGGGTGGCTCCGCCAGTTGCGAGGTGTTCGGACGGATTTCCCACGGTGAGAGACGATTGTCTGGTGACCATTCTTCGGCGACCTCTGGATAATGGTATGCAAGCGAATCAAGGATGGTATGGCACACCGGGCAGCGCCACCGCTCATATTTGTCGCGTTCTCGGGGAGTAGCTTGGAACTCATGTCCGCAGACAGGGTCACGCCACCAGACAATACGACGAGACTCGGGAGAGACGTCTGCAAGGCGCAAATTGCCATTCTTGGTGGGGTGCCACTGGCTGCTGATCTCTGGTGTCAACCTGCTCGCGGAGGGATCAGCTGCCGCAGCATCCGCATTAGCTTTCCGGGTCTTTATTGCCTTGCAAGCAGAACAGCCCCCAAATAGATAGCTGAGAGGTTGGCGCGTGTTTCGGTGACCAGAAGGACACCGGAATCTATAGCCTGAACCCCAGTGGTTCTCGTCGACTCGTACCCTCTCAGGAGGGAGGTCGTCGTCCCAAGCGGCCAATAGCTCTGGTACATCGGCGATAGTCTTACCTGCAAAAGAGGCTCTTTTCTCTTCCCAGGCCGCCCGTCGAATCTCCTGGCATTCTGGGCAGGAGAAATAGTCATTCGTGACATCAAGGATGCGCGCTTTGAACGAGTGCCCCTCAGGGCAGATCCACCATGCTTCTCGGCGCGCTTTTAATGTAGCCGTGTCCCAGAGGGATTCCGTATTGCGGTCGTGATCCCACCATTCCACAGCTCGGTTGCTAGAGTTCTTGAGGAGGTTAGCGCCTCGGCTCTTCTTGGTTCCTGCAGTTGCAGACTTCGGGTTCCGTCGGCAGGGACAACCCCAACCAATGTCCGCATTTCGCTGCGCCTCGATTCTGCCGCAGAAGTTGCAGCGCGTGGCGTGAGGATCATCCTCCAAGCTGGGATTCGTCAGTGGCCCCAAGTATGTGTAGCCATGAGCCTCGGCGTTCTTCTTGACGGCGGGTATATCCACGGGCTGATCGGAACGGCCCGACATGGCGCGGGCTCCCTTCGCCCACGCACACCAGTAACAAGCTCGGCAAACGAATTCACCGGCTTGCAACCGGTCAACAACGTATTCGAAGCGGTAGTGCCCCTCGAACCGGCAACGTGTACACCGAGTCAGTAAGTATGCGGATGGCTTAGTGAACTCTTCAAGCAAGGTGAGGCCACCCTGAGAGTAAAGCTGGCGAAGATGATCGAGACACCACGTCGGTCGCGTGCGCGTCGTAAACGCTCCGGGTTGGACGCACCCTTCCACACAGCAAATCTTCAACCTAATACCTCATTCTCTCGGAACTGAACCAACGACCTCCCATTTGAACCACTCACGCCGCCAGCGCGACTGTGCCGCCATTTTGTATCCAAGTCGGGTTGAAAGCTTCGCAGACGCGAAACTCCAGGATGTCCTCCGCCCTCGTGTCCTCCGTCAACAGCTCGGCCAACGAGTGCTCGACGACGCAGTGGGTGAGGACCTCTGGCGTGTAGAAGGACGCCGACCGCTCCCGGT
>JALCNR010000004.1 GCA_022649165.1 Actinomyces sp. | reverse complement strand
ATTCGCCGCACAGCCATCGCCACTGCTTCGCGTGGGGCCGTGGACCGCGCGATGCGGGCCCTGGGACTGGTGGGAGTGTCTCGAGCGAAAACAATCCGCACCACGATCCAAGCCAAGGACGGGATCCCCACGAGGTAGGAAACAAAGGAGTGGTTCTCTAGAGGGACGGCCTGGAGCAGGGGCGGTTCATAACCACCGGTCGCAGATTCGTTACGATGGGTCCATCACGACCGGTTCCGCCCCGAGCAGGGGTCCAGGGCCGGTCCTCGTCGCTCAAGCCTCCGCGGTGTTGCTCTGGTGCCAACCTCTGCCATGTGGTAGTTTTGAGCCAACAGTTCAGCCCGCCTCAGCCCATGGTTGAGAGTGGGCTGGATCTCTTTTTGCAGGAAGTAGGAGATGTGGCAGCTGGACTGAAGCCTTCGACGACGCTCGCCGAGCAAGTCGATTTGCTGCGGTCACGTGGAATGCTCATCGACGATGCGTTGGCGCTCCAGTGGCTGACAAACGTGAGCTACTACCGCATGTCTGCCTACTGGTACCCCGCGCGACGCTTCGACGCGATGGGTGCACGAGCCGACGACTTCGTTCCTGGCACCTCGTTCGCTGATGCTGCCGCTCTCTACGAAGCCGATCGAAAACTGCGAGCCCTCACCCACGATGGAATGGAGCGGATCGAAGTCACCTTGCGTACACGCATCGGGAATCTCCTGTGCGACGCAGACCCGCTCGCCTACGCGAATCCGGTAATGTTCCGTCCAGGCTTTGAGCATGCCCAGTGGATGGGCTTAGCGCGTAAGCGGATCGCTCGAGCTGGGCGAAGCAACGAGGCCATCAAGCACTACCAGAGCAAGTATGATGGCGAATTCCCATTCTGGGTCTTAGCGGAAGTACTCGACTTTGCGGACATCTCCAAGCTGTACGAGGGGCTACCGTCTCGTTCACAGCAGGAGATTGCAGAAGGGCTGAACTTCGCTGTTGATTTATCCCAGTTGTCGGTGACCCAGCAGCGCAAGGTCAAGAAGCAGCACCCTCTGGTGCGCTGGCTTGAGCAGCTCACAGTGGTGCGCAACATGGGCGCCCATCACGCTCGCCTGTGGAACAAGTCCTTCGCTCCGGCTCCAACAGCCGCGCTGAGAACTCAAACTGATCTCCTCACGTTACCTGAAGGGCAAAGTGAGCGAATGTTCGGCGTCCTTACCGTCATGGCGCATGCCTTGCGGACCACGTCGCCGGAGACAACGTGGCCGCAGAAGGTTGCAGCGCTTATCCGTGAGTCCTTCCTTCCAAACCCCCTCGTGGAATCCACTGCACTGGGGCTTCCCGAAGACTGGGATGGCTGTTTCTAGCCGACGTCGTTAGTCCTTCATGTAGAAGGAGCACTCGTAGCCGTCGGCGTCGAGTGGTAGCCCCTCCGCCCACGAGGGCATGCTGGCCATGAGCCCACAGATCTCGTCCACGGTGACGTCGCTGGTTTCGACGACGATTTCATCGTGGACGTGCATGACGATCTGGTGCCCGGCGGCTTCGACTTGGTGCATGCCGTAGGTGAGGAGGTCGCGGGCGACGGCCTGGACGATGTTCTCGACGAGTTTCCCTCCGTAGGTCTCCAGTTGGCACCAGCGTCCGGTGTTGATGCCGTCATGGAGGATGGACGTGCCGCCGAAGCGGTTCTCGCCGAGGCGGGGTTTGACGTAGGCGAGGCGGCGACCCGACGGCAGCTCGATGAACAAGATCCCGGACTCGACAATGAAGCGGAGCGGGCCGACGCATTGGGGGTCGCACGTCTCAATGGCCCCGATAGCCGCAGTATTCACCGCAGCCCACAGCTGCACTACATGCGGGTTCGCCGCACGCCAGGAATCGACGATCGGCTGGAGTTCTGACTCGTCGAGGCCCATGCGGAGAGCTCCCATTGCCTTGAGGGCGCCGGGTCCGCCTTGGTATCCGCAGCTCAATGTTGCGATCTTCCCTTTCTGCCGCAGTTCGCTGTTCACGCCGTGCTTTTCGACGGGAACCCCGAACATGCGGGAGGCGGTCTCGCAGTAGAGGTCTTTGCCCTCTCGGAACGCCTGCAACGTGCTGGTTTCTCCTGCGAGCCAGGCGATGACGCGCGCCTCGATTGCGGAGTAGTCCGCAACGACGAACCGGCAGCCGGGCTTCGGGATGAAAGCTGTGCGGATCAGCTGGCTGAGGGTGTCGGGGACGGATGGGTAGAGCAGTTCGAGCGCGTCGAAGTTGCCGGTGCGGACGAGGCCACGTGCCTGTGCGAGGTCGGGCAGGTAATTCCTGGGCAGGTTCTGTACCTGGACGAGGCGTCCTGCGAAGCGCCGAGAGACGCGCCTAGAGCGCCACCGGTACGCATCCAACCGGAGCAAGAATTCCCGAATCCCCGCCTATCCGCAGCATCTACACAGCAAGCGCGTACTCGCACACAGCATTATCCCGTATCAATGCGCCTAACCAACGTTTCCTCATGATGGGCTTGTTCCTACAAACTGACGGCCCGCCGCTGCATCGCTGAGGTGGGTGCATCCGCCACTGGGGTGGGTGCCGCGATGGTTCCCCCGGCGTGTTACCCGAAGAAGATGGGGTCTCCGCTGTTGCCGATGTGGTCGAGCAGGTCCTGGACGTGCACGGTGGGCGCGATGTCGTACTCGTGGAATTTTAGGTTGCGGTCTCGCCAGTACAGACTCCACAGCCCGGTGGTTTTCGTGTACCGCAGCCGGGCGATCGGGAAGCGCGTGTGGTCGCCTTGCCCGTCCCAGGGCGGGCGGACCTCGACGATGGTGACGTACCGGTCGGTGATGTCGGCCTCGACCTTGACCTGGTCCCACAGGTGTTTCGGCACTTTGTCGTCGCACCAGAGCTTGATGCGCATGAGGTCGAGTTCAGGAAGAGCCATGTCCTCAACGCTACTGGGCGTCGTGGGAGCAAGGCTGGATGGACACCGGCGGCTCGGACCTTTTGACGCGACCCCCATACTTTTTGACGGCAGCCCATACCTTTTGACGCCTATCGCCTCCGGCAGCCAGGGGTGCCGTTAGATCGACCATCCAGGCCTACGTAGAGCACCTTCACAGCGATCAGCGCCCCGCAACCAGCACAACCATCGGCCGCCTGAAACCCGCTCTGACAAGCGAAAACGCCCACCTGGACCGCTGCTCCCGGGCTTCCGGGGCTTTGTATCCACATGGGCGTCTAGATGGAGCGGGCGACGGGAATCGAACCCGCCTTTGAAGCTTGGGAAGCTTCCGTTCTACCGATGAACTACGCCCGCATCGCCCTCCCGCGTCCGGAAAGACTCGTTGATGATACCCGGTCCCCACGGGGACGCGCAAAGCCGTGCCCCGACCGCCCCCTCTCGCGCCTCCTATCATGAGCGGCGTGACACACCGACCCGTCGTCGCCGCGGCAATCCTCGATTCGCTCGAGTCCCCGACGCGGCTGTTGTGCGCGTCCAGGGCCTACCCCGCGGCGCTCGCCGGCCTCTTCGAATTGCCGGGGGGCAAGGTCGAGCCGGGGGAGTCCCCTTCCGGCGCCCTCGGGCGCGAGATCGCCGAGGAACTGGCCACCTCCCTCATCCTGGGCCCCGAGGTCGCGGCCCCGGACGGCGGATGGTGGCCGATCCTGGAGGGGCGGCGGATGGCGGTCTGGCTGGCGCGCATCGCCGACGGGGCGCCGGCGCCGCGCCGCGGCCCCAGCCATCGCGAGCTGCGATGGGTGCCCCTGGACCGGCTCGACGCGCTGGACTGGATCGGGGCGGACCGCCCCATCGTGCGGGCCGCCGTCCGCGTGGCGCGGACCCGGTCCGCGAGCCCCGGGGCTGACCCGGGCGCTCATGGGCCGGCCCTCGGCCGCGGACGCATTTGACGACGCGCACGCCCGATCTGTCAGAATGTGCCTATGCCCAAGATCATCGGCTCCACGCTGGCCGACCACCGCGAGCTGACGCGCCAGCACCTGTTCGACGCGTTGTCCGAGCTCATGGCCGAACGGCCCTTCGATTCGCTCACCATGTCCGAGATCGCACAGCGCGCCGGAGTGGGGCGCACCGCCGTGTACAACCACTTCGCGGACAAGGAGTCGCTGCTGCTGGCCTTCATGAACCAGACGGTGGCCCAGTTCGCGGATCTGCTCACCGACGCGCTGGCCGGCGAGGACGATGTCATCGAGCGGCTGCGCATCTACATCCGCGCGCACTTGGAGTGGACCCGGCGGTACCACCTTCCCCAGATGATGAACCTCCGTTCCGAGATGTCCGCCCAAGCAGGCTCCCACCTGCGCGATCACGCGCACCTGGTCGGCAGGGTCCTCGCCGGCATCCTCCAGGAGGCCATGGACCAGGGCCGGATCCCCTCCCAGGACACCCGGACACTGGTCAGCCTCGTCCACGGCACGCTGACCGGCCAGCGCCTGCCGGAGGACCCCCGGAGGCGCGAGCGGGCGGTCCTCCTCATCCAGGCCTTCGTCCTGCGGGGCATCGGCGCCGACGCCGCCGAGCAGCCGCTGCCCGCCCTTGCGCCCGCCTTCCCGGCGGGCGCACCCGCCGACTCCCCGACCGAGGCCCGGGGGAGCGTCCCGGGAATAGTCCCCTCGCGCGCGGCGTTGAGCATCTGACAGCAGCACATCCGCATCCGACCGACCTGGAGAGGCCCGCATGAGCACCGTCGAACTGACGAATGACACTTTCGAGAAGACCGTCTTGGACAACGACATCGTCCTGGTCGACTTCTGGGCGACATGGTGCGGCCCGTGCCGCCAGTTCGCCCCCGTTTTCGACGACGCCTCGCAGAAGAACACCGATATCGTCTTCGGCAAGGTCGACACCGACGCGCAGATGCAGCTGGCGCAGGCCGCGCAGATCAGCTCGATCCCGACGCTGATGGCCTTCCGCGACGGCATCGCCGTCTTCCGGCAGGCCGGCGCCCTGCCGTCCTCCGCGCTGGAGGACCTCATCCGCCAGATCCGCGAGCTCGACATGGACAAGGTCCGCGCCGACATCGCCGCCCAGGACGCGACGAAGGCCTGACACCGCAGCGCTGGGGGGCGACGTCTGACCGGCGCCCCCCTTGCGTCCGTCCGGGAGACCGCCCGCTCAGGCCCCCAGCAGCTCCTCGGCCACGAGCTCCGCGATCTGGATCGCGTTGAGCGCCGCGCCCTTGCGCAGGTTATCCCCGGCCGCCACAAGCACCAGGCCGCGCCCGTCCTCAACCGCCTGGTCCTGCCGGATGCGCCCGGCCAGGACGTCGTCGATGCCGGCGGCGGCCAGCGGGGTGGGGACGTCGACCAGCTGGACGCCGGGCGCGCCGGCCAGCAGGTCGCGCGCCCGATCCGGCGCGATCGCCGCCGGGAACTCGGCGTGGATCGTCAGGGTGTGGCCGGTGAACACGGGGACCCGCACGCAGGTGCCCGAGACCCTCAGGTCCGGGATGTGGAGGATGCGCCGGGACTCGTTGCGGAGCTTCTGCTCCTCGTCGGTCTCCTCCGAGCCGTCGTCCACGATCGCCCCGGCCAGCGGCACGACGTCGAAGGCGATGGGCGCGACATAGGCCTGAGGCTCCGGGAACGAGACGGCCCGCCCGTCCAAGGCCAGCCCCGTCAGCGCCGGGTCGTCCGCGACGGCGCGGACCTGGCCGGCCAGCTCCCGAACCCCCTTCACCCCCGAGCCGGACACGGCCTGGTAGGAGGACACGAGCAGCCGGTCCAGCCCGCCGGCGGCGTCGACGAGCGGCTTGAGGACGGGCATCGCGGCCATGGTCGTGCAATTCGGGTTCGCGATGATGCCCTTGGGGCGGTCGGCGATGTCCGCGCCGTTGACCTCCGAGACCACCAGCGGGACGTCCGGGTCCTTGCGCCAGGCCGAGGAGTTGTCGACGACGACGGCGCCGGCCTGCGCGAACAGCGGCGCGTAGGCGCGCGAGGCCGTGGCGCCCGCCGAGAAGACCGCGATGTCGATGCCGCGCAGGTCCTCGGCCGTGGCCGCGGAGACGTCCTCGACGACGACCTCGTCTCCCCTCCACGGGAGGGTCGTCCCGGCCGAGCGCGGGGACGCGAAGAACCGGACGCGGCGGGCCGGGAAGCCCCTCTCCTCCAGGAGGGCGCGCATGACGCGGCCGACCTGGCCGGTCGCGCCGACCACGGCGACGCTCAATCCCTCTGCGGGCCTGCGGGCCTGTGATGCCACCACCGCGTTCTCCTCCCTGCGCGCGTTCATCGTCCCGTGCCCCCGTAGACGACGGCCTCCGACTCGGTGGCGTCCAGCCCGAAGGCCGTGTGCACCGCCTGGACGGCGCGGTCCAGGTCCTCCAGCCGGGTGACCACGGAGATGCGGATCTCCGAGGTCGAGATCAGGTCGATGTTGATCCCCGCCTTCGACAGCGCCCCGAACAGCTTGGCGGACACGCCGGGGTTCGTCCGCATCCCGGCGCCCACCAGCGAGAGCTTGCCGATGTCGGGGTTGTAGCGCAGCTCCTTGAAGCCGATCTCGTCCTGGTGGGCCTCCAGGGCGTCCAGCGCCTTGCGCGCGTCTCCCCCTGGCAGAGTGAAGGAGATGTTCGCGCGGGCCTTGTCCTCTCCGGGCACGTTCTGGACGATCATGTCGATGTTCGCACCGACCTCCGCGACAACCTCGAAGACGCGCGCGGCGGTGCCCGGCGTGTTGGGGACGCCCCGGACCGTGATCTTGTCCTGGGAGCGGTCGTGGGCGATGCCCGAGATGATCGGTTCCTCCATCGGTTCCTCCTGTGGATCGACCAGCGCTGCGGCCGGGACCAGCCCGGCGAGTTCCGGGTTGGCGGGCCTGTCGGAGATCCAGGTGCCCTCCTTCTCGGAGAAGGATGAGCGCACGTGCAGCGGCACATGATAGCGGCGCGCGAACTCCACCGCGCGCAGGTGCAGGATCTTCGCTCCGTGCGCGGCCAGCTCCAGGGTCTCCTCCTGGCTGATCGTGCGCAGCCGGTGGGCCAGGGGCACGATGCGCGGGTCCGCGGAGAACAGGCCGTCGACGTCGGTGTAGATCTCGCAGACATCGGCGTGCAGGGCGGCGGCGAGCGCCACGGCGGAGGTGTCGGAGCCACCGCGCCCCAGCGTCGTCGTGTCCTCCTCCTCGGAGACGCCCTGGAAGCCGGCGACGATGGCGACCTGACCCTCCCGGACGGCCCGGGCGATGCGCTCGGGCACCATGCCGATGATCTGCGCCCGGCCGTAGTGGGAGTCGGTGCGGATCCCGGCCTGGGCGCCCGTGTAGGACTGGGCGGGCACCCCGAGCTCGTTGACGGCCATCGCCAGCAGCGCCATGGAGATGCGCTCGCCGGCCGAGAGCAGGATGTCCAGCTCGCGTTCGGGGGGCTGCGAGGCGATCTGTGCGGACATGTCCAGCAGGTCGTCGGTGGTGTCCCCCATCGCGGAGACCACGACGACCACCTGATGGCCCGCGTTGCGGGTGTCGACGACACGCCGGGCCACGCGGCGCACGGCCTCGACGTCCGCGACGGACGAACCGCCGAACTTCTGCACGATCAGTGCCACAGATCCCCCTCCGCCCGCGCGGCCGTGTGGTCGCCGCCCCTGGGTCGTGCCCCATCCTAGGGACGGGCCACGCGAGCCGGAGCCGCGCCCGGCATGCGGTCCCCGGTGACCGATCCGGGGGGCGAGAGCGCCCCCGCACGCGAGGCGCGTTCCGGCGCCCCGGGGTCAGGAGGATCCCGGGTCCACCTCGAGATGCGGGAGCACGACGGTGAAGGTCGTGCCCCTGCCCGAGGAGATGACGTCGACGCGGCCGCCGAGCCCGCGGGTGATGGAGGCGACGATCGACAGCCCCAGGCCGGAGCTTCCCGTCCCCGATCGCGTGCGCGAGGCGTCGCCGCGGACGAAGCGGTCGAACACCTTGGCCCGGACATCCGGAGGGATCCCCGGCCCGTCGTCGGCCACCGTCAGCGACACCGACCCGGCCGGGCGCGCATGCACGCCGATCGTGACGTGGGTGCCGGGCGGCGTGTGGACCCGCGAGTTGTTCACGAGGTTCGCCAGGACCTGGCGCAGGCCCATCTCGTCCCCGTTGACGACGCAGGAGTCGCCGGGGTCCTCGTCGATGTCCAACGCCCACATGTGGTCCGGTCCTGCGGCGTGGGCGTCGGAGACGGCGTCGATGACCAGGGGCACCAGATCGACGGGGGTGAGCCGCAGCTCGCGTCCGGCGTCCAGGCGGGCCAGCAGCAGCATGTCCTCGACCAGCCCGGACATGCGCTGCGACTCCGAGCCGATGCGAGACAGCGCGAGGTCCGGCTCGATCGAGTCCTTGCGCAGCAGCTGCGTGTATCCCTGGATCGAGGCGAGCGGCGTGCGCAGCTCGTGCGAGGCGTCGGCGACGAACTGGCGCAGGCGCTGCTCGGACCTCACGCGCTCGGTGAGCGCGGACTCGACGTTGTCGATCATCGTGTTGAGGGCCTGGCCGACGTCGCCGACCTCCGTGCCGGGCTGGGCGTCGGAGGCGTCTACCCGGTCGAAGGGCTCGATGCGCGTCGACTGGAGGTCGAGGGCGCCGATGCGGCGCGCCGTGGAGGACACGCGCGCCAGAGGCCTCATCTCCCGGCCCACCCACCGCCGGCCGACCACGGCCACCACCGCGGCCAGGAGCACGGCGAGGGCGCCCTCGACCCACATCAGCGTGGTGACGGTGCGGCTGCTCGGCGCGAGGGACTGCCCCACGACGACGCGCGCGGCACCGGTGTCCTCCGCCATGACGCGGAAGGACCCGACATCCGCCAGACGGACCGTGTGCCCGCGCCCGTCGGCGTCGACGCCGAGCAGCTGCTCCTGCGCGGCGGCGTCCAGAGCGACGACGTCATAGTCCTGGACGACTCCGGCCTGGACCTGTCCGCCCTCGGAGATGAGCAGCAGCGCGCCCTTGCTGAACCCCGGTCCCCCCAGGCTGCGCGGCGCCCCGGACTGGATCTCGGAATCGGAGGACGTGTCCGCCACCGGGGGGACGCCCGGTCCCAAGGGACCCGGATCCATCTGCCAGCCCCGGCAGACGGGGTCCCGTCCGACCGCGCTCTGGCCGCTCAACTCCCGCGACTCCCTCTGGCTGGCCACGCGGTGAAGGCTGTCCTGGAGATCCCCGTCGACGTTCCCCGTCATCCATCGGCTCATCGCGTAGCCCGAGGCCGCGACCATGACCAGCAGGGCGACGCTGACGACGATCAAGACGAAGAGGCTGATGCGCCAGGTCAGCGAGCGCTGTCGGCGCGCGGGAGCACCGCGGTCCGACGGGGGCGCCCCCGCCTCCCCCATCAGGGCTCCTCAGCGGGCCGGATCATGTAGCCCGCTCCCCGGACGGTGTGGATCATCGGCGGGCGGTCGGCCTCGATCTTCTTGCGCAGGTAGGAGATGTAGAGCTCGACCACATTGGCCTGGCCGCCGAAGTCGTAGGACCACACACGGTCAAGGATCTGGGCCTTGGACAGCACCGTGCTGGGATTCTCCATGAGATAGCGCAGCAGTTCGAACTCGGTGTTCGTCAGCTGGATCGGGTCTCCGCCGCGCTGCACGTCGTGGGAGTCCTCATCGAGCTCGAGGTCGCCGACGGCGAGGACGTGGCGCACGGTCTGCGCGCTCATGCCGGCCCGGCGCAGCAGGGCGTCGATGCGGGCGGTGACCTCGTCGAGGTCGAAGGGCTTGGTGACGTAGTCGTCCGCGCCGGCGCGCAGCCCGGTGACGCGGTCGGCCACGGCGTCGCGCGCGGTGAGGAAGAGGACGGGCAGGTGCGGGTCGGTCTTGCGCAGGCGGTCGAGGGTCTCCATGCCGTCGAGGCCGGGCATCTGAATGTCGAGGACGACCGCGTCGGGGTCGAAGTCGCGGGCGGCGTCCAGCGCCTCCCAGCCGTTCGAGGCCGTGCGGACCTCCCAGCCCTGGTGGCGCAGCGCAGCGCCCAGCAGCTCGGCCAGGACCTCCTCGTCGTCGACGACGAGGATGTGCGCGCTGGACCCGTCTGCGCGGACGAAGGTGGGATCGGCGTCTGTCACGGGCCCATCCTCCCACCCGCGCGGCCCGCGCGGCTGTGTCCGGGCTGTGAGGACCCCGTCGGAGGGTGGCGGGGCGACCGCCGGCCCGCCGAGGCCCCGGCCGGTCTCAGCTCATCGAGCGGCGGCCCTCCATGGCGCGTCCCAGCGTGATCGAGTCCGCGTATTCCAGGTCCCCGCCCATGGGGAGGCCCATCGCCAGCCGCGAGGTCGAGATCCCGATCGTGTTCAGCGTGCGGGCCAGGTAGGAGGCCGTGGCCTCGCCCTCGACGTTGGGATTGGTGGCCAGGATGACCTCGGTGACCTGACCGTCCCGCAGGCGCGTGAGCAGCTGCCGGATCCGCAGCTGGTCGGGGCCGACGCCGTGGATCGGGTCGATCGCCCCTCCCAGCACGTGGTAGCGGCCCCGGAAGACGCGCGCGCCCTCGATCGACTGGATGTCCTTGGCGTCCTCGACCACGCAGATCATCGTCGGGTCGCGCCGGACGTCGCGGCAGATCGAGCAGAGCGGATCCTCGGTGAGGTTGCCACACACCTCACACACGTGGACGCGCTCACGGACGGCCCGGATGGCGTCGACCAGGGCGGTGACGTCGTCGGGATCGGCGGCCTGCAGGTGCAGGGCCATGCGTTGGGCGGATTTCGGGCCGACGCCCGGCAGCATGCCCAGCTGGTCGATGAGGTCCTGCAACGCTCCCTCGAACACCGGCTCTCAGTCCTCCTTCTCGTCGATCTCTTCGACGACGGTGCCTCCCAGGATGTCCAGGACGGCCGGCAGCCCGATCAGCGTCGAGCTCTCGAGATCCGCGTCGTCGATGCTGGCCGACATGTCCTGGGCGGCCGCCACGGCCGGGTGGTCGGCATCGGGCGCGCTCTCCTCCGCGTCCTCCGCCTGCCGCGCGCCCTCCGGCGCGGAGCGTCCGGACGAGGGTGTCCCCGGAACCCGTCCCGCGGGCGTCTCGCGGTGCGCCGGCGGTTCGTCTCGGCCGACCGGGACGGCCTCGTCGTCGAAGACGGGAGCGGCTGCGGGGCCGGAGGCGGATCCCGGGATGACGGCGACGGGCTCGGTCCATCCGCCGGTCCAGACGGGATCGGGAGCGGACGCGCGGGCCGCGGCAGCGGGAGCATGCGCGTCGGCCCGGGCTGACGGCGCCGCATCCGAGGGCCTCCCGGGCGCGGAGGCGGCGTCCTCGGGATCTGTTTCCTCCGGGGCGGGCTCCCCGACAGCGGCGTGGCCGTCGAAGACCGGCCCGTCCGGCGCCGGGGCCTGGAGTCCTGGGCCCTCGCGGACCATCCGCGCGGGCACGGGAGACGGAGACGGCTCGCGGGCTCCGCCCGCGGGGACGCGGGCCTGGGGCCACCCGGCCGCGCCGGCCGGTCCGCCTGGGTGGGGCTCCTCCCCACCGTCCCCGGCATCGGAGGTGTCCTCCGGAGGCTCCTGGGCGGATCCCGCGCTCCGGGCGGGCGCGGGGCGGCGGGAGGGCTCGGGAGGCCGGGGGAGCGCCGTCGGCGTCGTCACGGAAGCGCCGCCGCCGGCCTGCCCGACCTGGGCGTGCACGCTGAGGGACAGTCCGGTGGCCTCGTGGATGGCGAGTTCGACGTCCACACCCCGGCGCCCGTTGACGAACGCCCCGACCAGGCCCTCCGTCGGGAAGACGACGACGGCCACCGCGCCGTCGACGCCGCCCAACTGGGCGTTCTGGTCGACGAGGGACCACGTCGCGCGGCTGATCGAGGCCAGCCTCTGGATGACCTCGGGCCAGCGCTGCCGCAGCATGTCCGCGTCGCGTCCGGCCGGGACGGCCGGCTCCTGCGGGGCGGGTTCCCCTGATGGCGGCTCGGCACCTCCCGATACGGGAGGCGCCGCAGGCGCCGGCGCGGACGGAACGACGGGGGGAGCCGCGGCCGTGGGGGAATCCGCTCCCCGCCCGCCCGTCTCCCGGCCCGCCGGGGGTGTCTCCGAGCCGGGGACGGGGGCGACGGGCTCGTCCCATCCGGGCAGCGCGCGCCCGGCCCCCCCGACAAACGGCTCGGGAGCCCCGGTCCCCGCCCGGGCGCCGTCCGATGGACGGCGCGCGACAGGCGTCGACGGAACCGGCCCCGCGGGAACCGGTGTGGCGGCTCCCGCGTCCGGGCGCGCCTGATCTGCGCGAGCGCGTCGCAGCTGCTCGCGGGCCTCCGCCGCCCCGAAGCGGTGACCGGCCGGACCGTCCTGCTCCTGCGGAGGATGCGCGGCCCCGCCGCCCGTCCCGGAACCGCTGTGCGGCGCGCCCCCGCCGGCCATGCCGACCGTGCCCGGGAAGGCGCCGACTCCCGCACCCGGCTGGCCGCCCGCGGCGGTCAGTCCGGGAGCGGGCACCAGGATGCGTCCGATCAGCAGTTCCAATTGCAGCCTCGGAGAGGTGGCACCCGTCATCGACCGCAGGGACTGGTCGGTCAGATCCGCGGCGCGCGACAGGGGGCCCGGCCCCCAGTTCCTGGCCTGGACCCGCATCCGCTCCAGCTGGTCCGCCGGCGTCCCCGCCAGCACGTCGTCGGCGCCGTCCCCGGCGACCGCGATGATGAGCAGGTCCCGCAGGCGCTGGAGCAGGTCCTCGACGAAGCGACGGGGTTCGTGGCCGGACTCGACCATGCGCTCGATGACGCGGTACACGGCGGCGCCGTCCCCTCCGGCGAGCGCATCCACCGTCTGGTCCAGCAGGGCCGAGTCCGTGTAGCCCAGCAGGGCCACCGTGGTCGCGTAGTCCAGCCGCTGGTCGGCCGCACCCGCCATCAGCTGGTCCAGGACGGACAGCGTGTCGCGCACCGATCCCCCGCCGGCGCGGATGACGAGGTTCAGCACGCCATCGCCGACGGAGATCCCCTCCTGGTCGCACAGGGACCTCAGGTAGGGCTCCAGGATGTCGGGCGGCACCAGCCGGAACGGGTAGTGGTGCGTGCGCGAGCGGATGGTGCCGATGACCTTGTCCGGCTCCGTGGTGGCGAAGACGAATTTCACATGCTCGGGGGGTTCCTCGACGAGCTTGAGCAGCGCGTTGAAGCCCTGGGTCGTCACCATGTGGGCCTCGTCGATGATGAACACCTTGTAGCGGTCGCGCACGGGTGCGAAGGCCGCGCGCTCACGCAGGTCGCGGGCATCGTCGACGCCGCCGTGGGAGGCCGCGTCCATCTCGACGACATCGAGTGAGCCGGGGCCGCCGGTGGCCAGCTCGCGGCAGGAGTCGCAGTGCCCGCAGGGAGTGTCGGTGGGTCCCTCCGCGCAGTTGAGGCAACGGGCGAGGATGCGCGCCGAGGTCGTCTTCCCGCACCCCCTGGGCCCGGAGAAGAGGTAGGCGTGGGTGACGCGATTCGCCCGCAGCGCCGCCCGCAGGGGAACGGTCACGTGGTCCTGCCCGATCACCTGGTCGAAGGTGTCGGGTCGGTACCTGCGGTAGAGAGCTGTCGTCACACCTGCACCTTACGGGCACCCATGGGCATCTCGCATCACCCCGGGCCTCCATCCACAGGCGCCCTCCGCAGCCGCCCCGGGGTGCATGAAAAGGACCCTCCGCGCACCCGGCAGCGCGCCCTTATCCTTGCTGCCTTCCGGCCCTGGGGAGGTTCGGACGATACCGTCACGCGGAGGATCGGGAACAGTCTACACGGCGAGACGCCCGAGACCCCTGGGACCGCAGACGCGCAGCCATCGCGGCGGCCCGGTCCCGGGCCGCCGATCGGCGCAGATGTCCGGGCAGAGACCGGATCACCGGGATCGGGGCGACGCAGGATCCCCCGGGCCGGGCGCCACTGGCCGGCCTGCCGGAGCAGACTCCTCGCGATGCTCGCGTGAGAGCCATGATTCTCTTTTACTGTCTGCCCAGTTGACGTCGGCATGGCGCCGATCCTCCGCCTCAGGGAGAGCCTCTGCCCGAACACGCTGACAAGGACGCCGAAAGTGACCAGCGCGATGAGCCCGGTGGAGTGTCGCGGGGCAGCCGGCATCGGGGCCCGACGGCCGCCTCACCCCGACGGCCGCCTCACCCCGACATCCGCTCCATGAGCCTCGCGGGCAGCTGCACGGGCTGCTGCGTCTCCCGGCCCGCCATGAGGTCCCGCAGCATCCGGATCGCCGCGACCCCCATCTCGGAGACGGGGTTGTCGACCGTGGTGAGCGGCGGGTCCGTCCGCTCCGCGTCGATGTCATCGAAGGACACCAGTGCCACGTCGCCCGGCACCGCCACCCCCAGCTCGTGCCACGCGTCCAGCACCCCCCGGCTCATCAGGTCCGAGCAGCAGAACACGCCGTCCACCTCACCGCGCCGGATCAGCGGCTCCAGCTCGCGCACCGCGCGCGCCCCCGACTCCCGGGTGTAGTCGCCGTCCAACTGGGCCACCGGGATCCCCTGGCTCTCGAACACCGAAGTGAATCCCTCCAGCCGGTCCTGCGCCGCCACCATGTCGAGCGTGCCGGTGATGATGGCGGGGCGGCGCCGGCCTCGTTCCCCCAGCCTGCGTGCGGCGATGCGCCCGCCCTCCCGGTTGTCGACGTCCACCCACGACACCGACGAGGTCGCCATCGCCGGGCGGCCGATGAACACCACGGGGATCGGCGCGCGCATGAACGTCTCGATCTGCCCGGGGATCTGGTGGTGGGACACGACGATCGCCCCGTCCACGTGGCCATCTCCCAGGAACGCGCGCAGCCGCTGGTGGGAGCCGGCCCGGTCGGCGAAGGCCATGACGAGCTGGATGTCCGTGTCCTCCAGCGCCCGCGAGACCGTCTGGATCGTCAGGAAGAAGAACGGGTCGGAGAAGATCCTCTGGTCCGGTTCGGGCACCACGACGGCCACCGTGTCGGTCCGCCGGGTGACCAGGGACCGGGCGGCGCGGTTCGGGATGTACCTGAGCTCGGCGACGGCTCCGCGCACGGCCTGCGCCTTCTCCGCGGACACGCCGCTGTCGCCGCGCACCACCCGCGAGGCCGTCGCCCGGGAGACCCCGGCCCTGCGCGCCACGTCCTCGAGGGTCACCGCTCCGCTGGACTCCACCGACATGCCCGCGCCCCCTTCCTCCGCCGGCGGCATCCGTCCGCCTGCGCCATTGTCACCCGGATGAGGGTCCGCCACCGCCGCGTCCGCGGACGGCCCTCACTCCATCGTCACCGCATTCGCCGCGATGACGTCGCGGTACCACAGCGCCGAGGCCTTCGGCGTGCGCTCCTGGGTCTCGTAGTCGACGTGGACGATCCCGAAGCGCTTCGTGTACCCCAGCGCCCATTCGAAGTTGTCCAGAAGCGACCAGACGAGGTACCCGTCGACGTCCGCTCCCTCCTGGATCGCCCGGTGCACGGCGGCCAGATGGTCGCGGATGTAGGCCGTGCGGCTGTCGTCCGGGGCGGCGTCGTCCACGAAACCGGCCGCGTCGGGCCGATCGGCGTAGGCCGCGCCGTTCTCGGTGACGACCAGCGGGATCCCGGCGGGACCCGTGTAGTCGCGGTGCAGGCGCACCAGCAACCGGCGCAGGTCGTCGGGCTCGACCTCCCATCCCATGTCCGTGCGGGGCAGGCCGCGCGGCACCGATCGCACCCATTCCGACCCGATGTTGGCGGAGCGGTGGGGGAAGCCGAAGCGGTCGTGGCGGACGAGGGGGTCGGGCGCGGGCGACGAGGACGCCTCCGCAGCGCCGGCCACCATCTCCCCGTTGTAGAAGTTGACGCCCAGCACGTCGATCGGCGCGCCGATGAGCTCCAGGTCGCCGGGGCGCACGAACCGCGCGAGGTCGGCTCCCGCGCCGGAGCGCATGTCCTGGAGGACGTCTTCCGGGTACTCGCCGCGGAAGACCGGATCGGTGAACAGCCGGTTGCGCAGGCCGTCGATGCGACGCGCCGCGTCACGGTCCGCCTCCGATGAGGGGTCGGCCGGGTGGGCGACCGTGAAGTTCAGCGTCAGCCCGATCTCCGGCGACTCCCCGGCCCGTGCCGCCCTCTCCCGCAGGACTTCCACGGCCTGGCCATGGGCCAGCAGGAGATGGTGGACGGCGGCGACCGCCTCGACGGGGTCGGCATGCCCGGGCGCGTGCTCGCCCGCCGCGTAGGACAGCATCGAGGAGCACCACGGCTCGTTGAGCGTCGTCCAGGTGGGCACGCGTCCGCCCAGCCGGTCGTACACCGCGCCGGCGTAGTCGGCGAACAAGGAGGCCGTGTCGCGGTTCACCCAGCCTCCGGCCTGTTGGAGCCGTTCGGGCAGGTCCCAGTGGTACAGGGTCAGCCAAGGCCGGATCCCGGCCTCGGAAAGCCGGTCGATCAGCCGCGAGTAGAAGTCCAGGCCCGCCGGGTTGACCGTGCGCCCGTCGGGCATCACGCGCGCCCACGACACGGAGAACCGGTAGGTCCCGATCCCCAGTTCGCGCATCAGCGCAACGTCCTCGGGCATGCGGTGGTAGTGGTCGCAGGCGACCTCGATGTCGGAGCCGTCGGCGATCGCGCCCGGCCGGCGGCACAGGGCATCCCAGATGGAGTCCCCTTTGCCGTCCTCGCGCCCGGCTCCCTCGATCTGCGCGGCGGCGGTGGCCGCGCCCCATCGGAATCCCCGCGGGAAGTCGAGTCTGTGGCTCATCCCTTGACAGCTCCTTGCATGATGCCCGACACCAGTTGGCGCCCGGCGACGACGAACAGGATCAGCAGCGGCACGGTCGCGACGACCACGCCCGCCATGATCAGCGAGTAGTCCTTGAAATAGGAGGCCTGCAGCAGCTGCAGGGCCACCGGCAGGGTCGGGTTCTTCGCGCCCAGCACGATGAAAGGCCAGAAGAAGTTCGTCCACGACCCGACGAAGGTGAACAGGGCGAGCATCGCGGCCGCGGGGCGCGCCGAGGGGAGGGCCACCGACCAGAACGTGCGGAACATCGAGGCCCCGTCCACGCGGGCCGCCTCGATGAGCTCATAGGGCAGCGCGTCGCGGATGTACTGCGTCATCCAGAACACGCCGAACGCGGAGACCATCCCCGGCACGATCACCGAGATCAACTCCCCGGTCCAGTTCAGCTTCGCCATGACGATGAACAGCGGGACGACGCCCAGCTGGGCGGGGACCGCCATCGTCGCGATGACGAAGGTCAGCAGCCCGTCCCGCCCCCGGAAGCGCAGCTTCGAGAACGAGTAGCCCGCCAGGGTCGAGAAGAACACGACCGAGACGGACACGACGGTCGAGACGATGACGGAGTTGAGGAAGGCGCCCCAGAAGTCGATCCCGGAGTTCAGGACACGCTGGATGTTCTCCCCCAGGTTTCCCTGCAGCGCCAACGGCGGGATGGGGTTCCGCGCGATGTCGGCCGCCGTGGAGGAGGCCAGCTGCAGCGCGAAGTAGAGGGGGTAGGCGGAGATCAGGACCACCAACGTGAGGATGACGTAGGTCGTGCGGCCCGGGCGGCGGTTGCGCCCGAAGGACCTGTGGGCGACCCGCCCGGAGCCGGTGCGAGCCCTGCGACGTCTGGCCGCCCTGGCCGCCCCCTTGCCCGCGCGCTGCTCGATCATGGCCGCCGATGGCGTGCCCGCGCTCATCTCTGCTCTCCTTCCCCTGTGGTCCCGGGTCTGCCGGGGTCATCGGCGAGGGCGGCCCCGGCGGACCGGGCCGCCGCGCCCGGCATGCCCCGCACGGCCCCCAGGGCGACGTCCTCGTCGATCGGCGAGGGCGTGGCGCGCCGTCGCCCGCGGCCCCGCTGCCGCTCCTTCATCCCGGAGCTCGCGATGCGCTGCGTGAGAAGGAAGTTGACCACGGCCAGGACGATGATGATGAGGAACAGGATCCAGGCGACGGCCGAGGCCCGCCCGAAGCTCTTCTGCGGCCCCCAGCCCAACCAGTAGAGGTACATGGTCAGGGTGAGCCACTGCTTGTCCGCTCCGCCGTTGCCCATCGTGTCGAACATGCGGGGCTCGTCGAAGATCTGCAGGCCGCCGATCGTGGAGGTGAGGACCACGAAGATGATGGTGGAACGCAGCTGCGGGATCGTCACCGAGAAGAACTGGCGGGCACGCCCCGCTCCGTCCACGGTGGCCGCCTCGTAGAGCTCGCCGGGGATCGCCTGCATCGCGGCGAGCATGATCAGGGCGTTGTACCCGGTCCACCGGAAGTTCACCATGTTCGCGATGGCGATGTGCGAGGCGAAGGCGTTGGCGTGCCAGCCCACCGGATCCACGCCGATGCCCGCCAGCAGGGTGTTGACCATGCCCGACTGGTCGGCGAAGACCTTGGAGAAGATCAGCGAGACGGCCACCGGCGCGACGACGTAGGGGAGGAGGACGCCCATCCGCCAGAAGGTCCGGGCCCGCAGATTCGAGTCCAGGACGTAGGCGATGAGCACCGCCGCGATGATCTGGGGCACCGAGGAGAGCAGGAAGATCGAGAACGTGTTGCGCAGCGCGATCCAGAAGGTCGGTTGCTGGATGACGTCCGCGTAGTTCTGGAGGCCCGCGAACCCCTGGTCGCCGCCGATCAGGTGCCATTTGTGCAGGGACACCCAGGCCGTATAGAGGAGCGGGTAGAGCCCGGTGATCGCGAAGACGACGAAGAAGGGCGCGATGTAGAGGTAGGGCGACCAGCGGTATTCCATCCGGCCGAGCCGGTCACCCCGGTTGACGGCCGCGGCCCTCGGCGTGGTGGTGCTCATGATGTGGGAGTCCTCCTCTCCCCGGCGGGGCGGCGAGCGCCTCGGGGAGTCGATGTGGTGTCGGGGGCGCCCGGCGGGCCGGGACGACTGGCGTCCCGGCCCGCCGGGGCGGTCTCACTGGAGTCCGAGCTGGTCGAACTCGCTGAGAGCCTTGTCCCACGAGGAGGACGCGTCATCGGTCTTGTCGACGTCGACGCGGGTCATCGCGTCGGTGACGATCTGGGTGATCGTGAAGAAGTTCGGGCCCTTGTACGGCTGGACCGTCACAGCCTTCACACGGTCGGAGTAGATCTGGCCGACGGGGGCGTTGTTGAAGAACTCGTTCGTGTAGGACGTGAGCTCGTCGGAGTCCAGGGCCTCGATCTGCGAGGGGAAGGTCCCCTTGTTCTTGAAGGCCTGGATCTGCTGCTCAGGAGCCGTCAGCCAGGCGGCGAGCTCCTTAGCCTCCTCAGAGTGCGCGCCCTGGGCGGGCACCGTGAGGTAGGACCCGCCCCAGTTGCCGCCGCCCCCGGGGAAGACCGGGGCGACGTCCCATCCGGTGACCCCTTCCGCGTTGCCCTCGATGACGCCGAGCATCCACGGCGGGCACAGCATCGTGGCGAAGCCGTCCTTCTGGAAGGCGTTCACCCAATCCTCGGACCACTGGGAGAGGTGGGCCGACAGCTCGTTGTCCACCGACTGGGTGAGCACGGTGTCGTAGACGCCCTTGATGGTCGAGTTGTCCTTGAGGGGGATGACGGTGTCGTCGTCATTCTCGAAGGGGTTCTCGACCTGGTTGATCATGCCCTGGTACGTGGCGGTGGCGCCGTCGTACCACGGGATGCCGGTCTTGTCGACGAACTGCTTGCCGACCTCGAAGTAGGTGTCCCAATCGCCCTCGAGGAGGGCGGCGACCTCGTCGCGGTCGGTGGGCAGACCCGCTTTCTCAAACAAGTCGGCGCGGTAGCAGATGGCCTCCGGGCCGACGTCGGTGCCGTAGCCGATCAGCTTGCCGTCGGAGGTCGTCGCGGCGGCGGTTTTCCATTCCAGCCACCGGCCGTTGGTCTCATCGGAAGTGAGGTCGACGAACTCATCCGGGTACTGCATGAGCTCGGGGAGCCAGTCGACCTCGATGGCCTCGACGTCGGACAGGCCGGAGCCCGCAGCGAGGCGCGTGTTCATGTTGTCGCGGGCCTCGTTGGAGGTCGCGGCCTTCTTCTCCTTGACGGTGATCCCGGGGTGGTCGGCCTCGTACTGGTCGAACATCTCCTGGGTGTAGCCGAACTCGTTGAACGTGGCGACGGTCAGCGTGATCGTGCCGTCACTATCCCCCGAGCTGCTCGAGTCAGCGGATTCTCCGCTTGAACTGCCGCTAGAGCACGCGGTCAGCGCCAGCGCGCCGACCGCCGCGAGGCTGAGGGCGGCGAAGCTCTTCCTGGTCGTCACAACTACTCCTTCGTGCGTGAACCCTGTGTGCGATCCCGCGTCTGCACGGGAACGGATGGAATGCCGGGCCCAAGTCCGAGAGCGCTCTCATAACGTCTCACTCTCATCGAGAGCGCTCTCATATGGGTTGCCTCCATAGTGCCACGCCTCCCGGGGGCCGGACCGCTTCTCCGGACACAATTCGATAACGACGAAGACGAGGGAGGCGGAGGAGGCCCCGGCGCGCGGGGATGGAGCGGGACAACGAGGACGACGGCCACGGCGCGCCCCCGCGCCCGACCGCAGCGGTCACGACCGACCACACTGCGACCGCGGCCCGCGCCCGACCACCCGGTCGCGGCTACGGTGGGGGCACTGTGAGCTGGACGAAAGGATGGAGGTCATTGTGGCCGTTCCCCTGGCCGAACCCGCGATCCCGGGCAGCGGCTCCCTGCGCACCGCGGCAGCCCTGGACCGCCTGGATCTGGTCGCCCCGCCCGTGGCGGCGGCCCTGACCGCCTTGGCGTCGACCCGCCCCGAACTGGCCGCCCGGGCCCGCGTCACCGCCATCGACCCGGACCTGGCCGACACCGAGGACATGACGGCGGCGTTCGGAATGGACCTGGCGCTGTCGTCGAACTGCATCCTGGTGGCCGGCAAGCGCGCGGGAGAGGAACGAGTCGCCGCCTGCGTCGTGCGCGCCACGACCAACGCCGACATCAACCACGCCGTCAAGAAACTGCTGGACGTGCGCAAGGCGTCGTTCTGGCCGCAGGACCGGGCGGTCGGGGCCTCCGGCATGGAGTATGGCGGCATCACCCCGGTCGGCGTGCCCGACGCCTGGCGCCTGCTCATCGACGCGCGATGCGCCACCGGGTGGTCGTGCATCGGATCGGGGCTGCGCCGCTCCAAGCTTTTCGTCCCCGGCGAGCTGCTGGCGGCCCTCCCCCGAGCCGAGGTCGTTGAGGGGCTGGCCGTCCCCGCCTGACGGCCGTCGCCGCGGCCGTCCGAGCTACTTCTTCAGCGACGCCCGCGAGGCGCCGGGCGTCATGTCCGCGGCCTCGGCGAGCAGGTCCGCGGCGGGCTCCTCGTAGGTGATGCCGACCAGCGTGGAGCCCTCGAAGGTGAAGGACGTCACCGACGCCAGCGAGCACACGCGCGACGTCGGGCTGTGCGGCAGCGGCTGGCGGCGTGCGAAGCGGGTGAGCGTGACGATGGGCATCTGGTGGGAGACGACCAGGGCCTCGTGCCCGCGAGCGGCCCCCAGCGCCGCCGACACGGCGGCCCGCATGCGGGAGGCGACGTCCCGGTAGGGCTCGCCCCACGACGGCTCCAGAGGGTGGATGTAGAGATGCCAGTACCGCGGACTCGCCAGAGCCAGGCGGTCCGCATTGACGGGGACGCCCTCGAAGGCGCTGGCCGCCTCAATGAGGCGCGGATCCGACTCCACGGCCAGTCCGAACGCCTGCGCGGTGGGAGCCGCGGACTGCTGGGCGCGCAGCAGAGGCGAGGCGATGACCCGGGTGATGTCGCTCCCCCGGGCCGCCAGCCGGTCCGCCACGCGGCGCGCCATCGCATGGCCCCTGACGGTCAGGCCGAACCCGGGTAGGCGCCCGTAGAGCAGGCCGTCCGGGTTGTCCACCTCTCCATGGCGCATGACGTGGACGATCGTGGTCTCCATGCGTCCAGTGTGGCACGGGCTCTCAGCCGATGACGGGGCGCTCCGCGGGCAGCCGGATGACCCGGCGGCGCTGGCGCAGCGCCAGGGCCGCCGCCACCGTCATCGTGCCCGTGCGCCCGGCGAACATCAGCACGATGAGGACGCACTTCGCGGCGTCCGGCAGCAGCGACGTGATGCCTGTGGTCAGTCCGACCGTCGCGAAGGCGGAGATCGCCTCGAACAGGACGACGTCCAGGGAGAAGTCCGTCATGGAGAGCAGCAGGAGGACGGAGACCCCCACCATCGTCATCCCGATGAGGCTGACGGCGACGGCGAGGCGGACCACCGTCGTGGGGATGCGCCTGCCGAAGGCCTCGATGTCGCGGTCGCCCCGGGCCTCGGCCACGACGGCCAGCATCAGGACGGCGAAGGTGGAGACCTTGATGCCACCAGCGGTGGACGCCGAGCCGCCGCCGATCATCATGAGGATGTCCTGGACGAAGTGGGTCTGGGACTGCATCGCGCCGACGTCGAGGGCCGACAGGCCAGATGAGCGCGTGTTGACGCCGGCCAGCAGCGAGTTGAGGACCTTCGACCCCAGGTCGAGCCCGCCCAGGGTCTCCGGGTTCGTCCACTCGGTGAGGGCCAGCATCACGCTGCCGATGACGGTGAGCATCGTGTAGGTGGCCAGCGTCAGCTTCGTGTGCAGCGTCCACCGCCGGGGCGTGCGCCACCGCGAGGCGACGTCCGTGATGACGGGGAACCCGATGGCCCCGACGAACGTCCCCAGCGCGATGGGCAGCAGGATCCCCCAGTCGTTGACATGGGGGGCCATGCCCTCGGAGGTGATGACGAACCCGGCGTTGTTGAACACGGAGACCGCCATGAAGAAGGAGTGCCAGACCGCCTCCGAGAGGGTCTCCCTGAGGTCCAGGAAGACGGGCAGGAAGACGACGAAGAGGACGCCCTCGGCCACCAGCGAGGTCGCGATGACGGCGCGCAGCAGGGTCCCCACCTGGCCGAGCCCCGTCGACCCCGTCTCCTGGGCGGCGAGCATGCGCTGGGTCAGGCCGAGGTGGCGCGACACGGCGAAGCCCAGGATCGAGGCCAGCGTCATCAGGCCGAGCCCGCCCGCGGAGATGCCGAGCGCGATGACGACCTGCCCGAACAACGACCAGGACGTCGCCGTGTCGACGGTGGTCAGCCCGGTGACGCACACGGCGGAGACCGCGGTGAACACCACGTCGACGAAGGGGACGCGGTGCGAGCCGGCGGCGGACACCGGCAGGCACAGCAGGATCGTGATGAGGACGATGATCCCGAAGAACACGGCCAGGGTGAGGCGCGCGGGCGAGTTCCGGGCCTGCCGGTCGAACCAGTCGCGCAGCCGTTCCCCGCGGGAGCGGCGCAGCAGCGTCGAACTGGGGCCCTGGACGGCGCGGACCAGCGGCGTCCCGCGGCGGGGACCGCCCAGCAGCGGATCGGGATCGCGGTCGAGCGAGGTCCGGTCGACGGCCTCCCCGGGGTCCGCGCTGGGCGCCAGCAGCTGCCTCTCGCGCCGGCGGCGCCGGATCCTGGTCCTGCGGATCATATGCTCCCGTCCTGGTTGGGGGTCCCGTGGCGGGGCCGGGCGCTCGCGCAGCCCCGCGGGGTTCCCCGGGACGGGGACGAGGGCGGTGCCGTGTCCCGTTGCGCGGCGGCGCCGGACTCAGACGACTCTCATCGTAGGCGGTGGACGGGTGCGACAGGTGGGTCGCATGAGACACATCGTCGATAGTTGTCGAAGCGGCTGCGCGTTCCACTATCATGACCGGGAGGCTTGTCTTGGTTCGGGTGTGGCCCGTCCGCCTCTGGTTCTTGGGAGACGTGCATGGAGAAGCAGTCCGTGCCCCGTTTCATGACGGTGGCAGAAGTGGCGGACCTCATGCGCGTGTCGAAGATGACGGTCTATCGGCTGATCCAGAAGGGCGACATCCCCGCGATCAGGGTCGGGAAGAGCTTCCGGGTCCCTCAGGCCGCGGTCCGCCAGCTCATCGACGCGGGCCTGGCCGACTGGTCCGATGACCGCACCACGGGAATCGGCGGGTAAGATAGGGCCGTTGTGTCTCCACCCCGGGGACGCGGACCGGGCATCGTACTGTCGACGAGGGAGGAACCCCATGGGCTCCGTGATCAAGAAGCGCCGCAAGCGCATGGCGAAGAAGAAGCACCGCAAGCTGCTGCGCAAGACGCGTCACCAGCGTCGCAACAAGAAGTGACGTGTCGGGATCATGATTCCCGAGTGGGGCCCGGCCGTTCCGGCCGGGCCCGACGTGTCTCTCCCGGCGTCCGGCGCGCGCCGGACATGACCGGCGGCCCGGCCCCGCGCACCCGCGTGGGACAATGACGCCATGGCAGAGGACACGGGGCGCGCGTCGTCGACGCTGGTCATCGGACTGGGGCGATTCGGGTCGGCGGTCGCGGCGACGCTGGACCGCCTGGGCCGGGAGATCCTCGGCGTGGAGAAGGACCCCCGCCGCGTCCAGCAATTCGCCGGGCGCATCCCCCTGGTGGAGGCCGACGCCTCGAACATGGAGGCCCTCGAGCAGCTGGGCGCCTCGGAGTTCTCCTCCGCCGTGGTCGGGATCGGCTCCTCGCTGGAGGCGTCGGTCCTCATCACCGCCAACCTGGTGGACATCGGCATCGACTCGATCTGGGCGAAGGCGATCTCCCGCGAGCACGGCCGCATCCTGCGGCGCATCGGGGCCCACCACGTCGTCTACCCGGAGTTCGATGCCGGACAGCGCACGGCGCACCTGGTCGGCGGGCACATGCTCGACTACATCGAGATGGACAAGCAGGGTTTCGCCATCATGAAGCTGCGCCCGCCGAAGGAGGTCCACGGCTTCACCGTCGGCGAGCTGGACCTCAGGGGCCGCTACGGCGTCAACCTGCTGGGAATCCTGCGGCCCGGAGAGCCCTTCGAGTACGCGGACAGCCATACGCGCATCAACCCCGAGGACATCATCATCGTCTCCGGCGACGCCCTGCTGCTTGAGCGCTTCGCCGACCAGCCCTGAGCCGAGGGGCCCCGCCGGCGGCCCGGCCGGGCCCCGCCCGCTCAGTTGCGCAGGCCGTGCAGGGGCGCGGGAATGCGGCCGCCGCGGGCGACCAGCGCCTCGGAGCCGAACGCGCTGACCGGCATGACGGGGGCGCGTCCCAGGAGCCCGCCGAAGTCGAGCTCGTCGCCGACGTCCTTGCCGGGAGCCGGGATGATCCGCACGCCCGTCGTCTTGTGGTTCATGACGCCGATCGCGGCCTCGTCCGCGATGATGCCCGCGATCGTCGACGAGGGCGTCGCCCCGGGCACCGCCACCATGTCCAACCCGACCGAGCAGATGCAGGTCATGGCCTCCAGCTTGTCCAGCGTGATCGCGCCGATGCGGGCCGCCTCGATCATCCCGATGTCCTCGCTGACGGGGATGAACGACCCCGACAGCCCGCCGACATGCGAGCAGGCCATCAGGCCGCCCTTCTTGACCGCGTCGTTGAGGAGGGCGAGCGCGGCGGTGGTGCCCGGCGCGCCGACCCGCTCGACGCCGATCTCCTCGAGGATGCGGGCCACCGAGTCCCCGACCTCGGCCGTCGGCGCCAGGGAGAGGTCGACGATGCCGAAGTCCACCCCCAGCCGCTCCGCCGCGGTCGTGCCCACCAGCTGGCCCATGCGGGTCACCTGGAAGGCGGCCTTCTTGATCGTCTCGGCGACCTCGTCGAAAGGGGCGCCCTGGACCTTCTCCACCGCCCGCTTGACCACGCCGGGCCCGGAGACCCCCACCGAGACCACGCAGTCCGTCTGCTCCACGCCGTGGAAGGCGCCCGCCATGAACGGGTTGTCCCCCACCGCGTTGGCGAAGACCACCAGCTTCGCGGCGCCCAGGCCGCCGGCGTCCGCGGTGGCGGCCGCGGTCCGCGTGACGACCCGCCCCATCTCCGCCACGGCCGACATGTTGATGCCGGCGCGCGTGGATCCGATGTTCACCGAGGAGCACACGAGGTCGGTCGCGGCCAGCGCCTCGGGAATCGAGTCCATGAGCGCCCGGTCGGCCTCGGTCGCCCCCGCGTCCACCAGCGCCGAGTATCCGCCGAGGAAATCGATGCCCACCTCGCGGGCCGCCCGGTCCAGGGTGCGCGCGAACTCCACGCACCCGGCCGCCCCCTCCCGGGAGGCGCCCGCGACCAGCGCGATCGGGGTGACGGCGACGCGCTTGTTGATGATCGGGATGCCCAGTTCAGCCTCGATGCGGCGGCATGTCTCCACGAGATGCTCCGCCCGGCTCGTGATGCGGTCGTAGACCTTGCGCCGGGCCGCCGGGCCGTCGGAGTCGAGGCAGTCCAGCAGGGAGATCCCCATCGTCACCGTGCGGATGTCGAGGCGGTCCTCCTCCAGCATGCGGATCGTGTCCAGGATGCCCTGGCCGGCGGCCGTCAGGTTCGTCATGTCCGCGCCCCTCACAGCTGGTGCATCGCGTCGAAGATGGCCTCGGACTGCACGCGGACCGCGACGCCCAGCCGGTCGCCCGCGACGCGCATGGAGTCCTGCACGTCGATGAGGTCGGGAGAGCCGTCGGTGAGCTCGCCCTCCATGATCATCGTGAAGTAGTCCCCCATCAGGGTCTGGGAGACGTTGACGATGTTGACGCCGAGATCCGCCAGGGCCGTGGAGACCCCCGCGATGATCCCCACGTGGTCCACCCCGGTGACGGTGATGATGATGTGCATGGGGTCCATCGTGCCACCTGGGCGCGTCCCCTCCCGACGCGCCGCGTCAGAACAGGCCGGTGATCCGGCCGTCCGCGTCGACGTCGATCCGCTCGGCCGCGGGGGAGGCCGGAAGCCCCGGCATCGTCGTCACCGAGCCCGCGAGCGCGACGACGAAACCGGCGCCCGCGTCCACCGTCAGGTCGCGCACGGTGACGGTGAACCCTCGGGGGGCGCCCAGCAGGCGGGGGTCGTCGGAGAAGCTGTACTGCGTCTTCGCCACGCACACGGGAAGCCCGCCGAACCCGTTGTCCTCCAGAGCCCGGGCCTGGCGCCGCGCGGCGGGCGTGAGCTCGACGCCGTCCGCCCGGTAGACGCGGCGGCACAGCTGGCCGAGCTTGTCCTCCAAGGAGGAGCGCACGTCGTAGGCGTACCGGAATCCGCCGTCCCGGCCGGCGGCGCCGCCCTCGCGCCCCTTCCCCCCGCACAGGTCGATGACCGCGCGAGCCAGGTCCGTCCCGCCCGCGCCCCCGCGCGCCCAGACCTCCGAGCGCACGGCGCGCACGCCCTGGTCGGCGCAACTGCGCTGGACGAGGTCGAGTTCGGCCTCCGTGTCTGAGGGGAAGACGTTGAGGGCGACGACGGCCGGGAGCCCGAAGACGTCGGTGATCGTGCGGACGTGCTGGAGGAGGTTCGGCAGCCCGCGCCCGACGGACTCGGCATCCGGGACGTCCAAGCTCCCCCTGGCGACGCCCCCGTGCATCTTCAGGGAGCGGACCGTGGCGACGACGACCACCGCGTCGGGCACCAGCCCGGAGGCCCGCGTGACGATGTCGAGGAACTTCTCCGCGCCGAGATCCGCGCCGAATCCCGCCTCGGTGACCGCGTAGTCCCCCAGTTCCAGGGCCATGCGGGTGGCGACCACGGAGTTGCAGCCGTGCGCGATGTTGGCGAAGGGGCCGCCGTGGACCAGGGCCGGCGTGTGCTCGAGCGTCTGGACGAGGTTCGGTTTGAGCGCGTCGCGCAGCAGGGCCGTCAGCGCTCCGGCGGCGTGCAGGTCGGCGCAGGTGACGGGGTGCCCGTCCGGGGTGGAGCCCACGACCATGCGCGCCAGACGGGCGTGCAGGTCCTCCAGCGAGGTGGCCAGGCACAGCACGGCCATCACCTCGCTGGCGGCGGTGATCTGGAAGGAGTCCTCGCGCGGGGTCCCGTTGACGGGACCGCCCAGCCCGCTGACGAGATGTCGCAGTTGGCGGTCGTTGACGTCCAGCGCCCGTTTCCAGGTGATCCGGCGGGGATCGATGCCCAGCGCGTTGCCGTGGTGGATGTGGTTGTCCACCATGGCGGCGAGCAGGTTCGCGGCGGCGCCGATCGCGTGGAGGTCGCCCGTGAAGTGCAGGTTGATGTCCTCCATGGGGACGACCTGCGCGCGGCCGCCGCCCGCGGCGCCCCCCTTGAGCCCGAACACCGGGCCGAGGCTGGGCTCGCGCAACGCCACCACGGACCTCTCCCCGAGGACGCGCAGGGCGTCGGCCAGGCCGACGGTCGTCACCGTCTTCCCCTCGCCCGCGGGCGTCGGGGACATGGCGGTGACGAGGACGAGCCGGCCCCGCCTACGCTCGGGCCTCCCGGGGGCCCCTTCGCCGTCCGGAGCCGGCAAGACCGAGAGGTCGACTTTCGCCTTGTCCCGCCCATAGGGGTGGAGCTGGTCGGGGGCGATGCCCAGGCCCGAGGCGATGCCGCCGATCGGGTCCAGATGAGCTGCCTGCGCGATCTCGATGTCCGACGGAAGCGGCGTGGATGTCATGGCCTGTCTGTGTCCTTCGCGATGCCCGGTGGCGGTCGCCCCCCAGTCTGCCATTCTCCGAGGTCCCCGGGTTCCCGCGCGCGGGCCCGGCCGGGGCGGCGGCGCAGATGCCGATGCCTGCGTCTACGGTGTCCCCATGGCAAGGGCGAAGACGGAGTACCGGTGCACGGAGTGCGGGTGGACGTCCCCGAAATGGGTCGGCCAGTGCCGTGAGTGCCGCGCCTGGGGCACCCTGGAGGAGGCGGGGTCCCCCGCCCCCGCCGTGCCCGCGGCCGCGGCGCCGCGCCGCGCCGCGGTGCCCATGACGCAGGTGGACGCCTCCGGTGCGCGGCGGCGGCCCACCGGAGTGGGCGAGCTCGACCGCGTCCTGGGCGGCGGCATCGTCCCCGGCGCCGTCGTGCTGCTGGCGGGCGAGCCCGGTGTCGGCAAGTCCACGCTCCTGTTGGACGTCGCGGCGCGGGCGGCCTTCGCCCAGCGGATGGCGGGCGGCCTGGGTCCCGTCCTGTATGTGACGGGAGAGGAGTCCGCCTCCCAGGTGAAGTCGCGCGCCGAACGCATCGGGGCGGTCGACGAGTCGCTGCTCCTGGCGGATGAGAACGACCTCGGCGCCGTCCTGGGCCACGTGGAGGCGAACGCACCCTCGCTCCTCGTCGTCGACTCGGTGCAGACCATGCAGTCCTCCCAGGTCGAGGGCGGCGCGGGCGGTGTCACGCAGGTGAGGGCCGTGGCGGCCGGGCTGATCCGCACGGCGAAGGAGCGGGCCATGCCGGTGCTGCTGGTCGGCCATGTCACGAAGGACGGCGGGATCGCAGGGCCCCGCGTGCTCGAGCACCTGGTCGACGTCGTCTGCCAGTTCGAGGGCGACCGCCACTCCCCGCTGCGTCTGCTGCGCGCCGTCAAGAACCGGTACGGGCCCACGGACGAGGTCGGCTGCTTCGAGCTCAACGACACCGGCATCACGGGCCTGCCCGACCCCTCGGGGCTGTTCCTGTCCCAGACCTCCCTCGATGTGCCCGGGACCTGCGTGACGGTCAGCCTCGAGGGACGCCGCCCGATGCCCACCGAGGTCCAGGCCCTCCTGGCCGAGCCCTCGGGGCCCCCGCGGCGCACGACCTCGGGGGTGGACCGCAACCGCGTCCTCATGCTGCTCGCGGTCCTCGACACGAGGCTGCGGGTGCGCAGCTCCGACAAGGACGTCTACGTGTCTACCGTGGGGGGCGCCCGCACCGCCGAGCCCGCGGTCGACCTGGCGATGGCGCTGGCCATCGTCTCCTCCCTCACCGGAAAGGCGCCGCGGAGGGGAACAGTGGCCTTCGGCGAGGTCGGGCTCACCGGGGAGGTCCGCGCGTGCACGGGCGTCCAGCGCAGGCTCCAGGAGGCGGCTCGCCTCGGCTTCTCCCGCGCCGTCGTCCCCGCCCAGGGCTCCGCGGAGCTGCACGCCGTCGCGGGCCTCGACATCCTCCCGGTGTCCGACCTCGCGACGGCCGTCGCCGCCGCTCTGCCCTAGACCTGCCGTAGACTCAAGGGGTAGTCGGCATCCGCTGCTTCATATCCCGGGCGGAGGACAGTCAGGAGACATGAACTCAGATCAGGCGACGCTCCGATCGGCCCTCCAGCTGATCGCCCCCGGAACCGCGCTCCGCGAAGGACTCGACCGCATCCAGCATTCCCACACGGGGGCGCTCATCGTCCTCGGGTTCACCCCCGAGGTCGAGGCCCTGTGCTCCGGCGGCTTCGAGCTCGACGTGGAGTTCACGCCCGCCCGCCTGCGCGAGCTGTGCAAGATGGACGGCGCCGTGGTCCTGGACACCGACAACTGGCGGATCCGCCGCGCGAACGTCCAGCTGCTGCCCGACCCCTCGATCCCGACCGACGAGTCGGGCATGCGCCACCGGACGGCTCAGCGCACGGCCCGCCAGACCGGGCTGCCCGTGCTGTCCCTGTCCGCCTCGATGCGGCTCATCTCGATCTACGTCGGAGACCTCCACCACCCGCTGTACGAGCCCGAGGCCCTCCTCGCCCGCGCCAACCAGGCGGTGGACACTCTCGACCGCTACTGCCAGCGCCTCGACGAGGTCCTCCAGACCCTCACCATCCTCGAGATGCGCGACTCCGCGACCGTCCGCGACGTCGCCACCGTGATCCAGCGCATGGAGATGATCCGCCGGATCACCTCCGAGATCAACGGCTACCTGGAAGAGTTGGGATCCGACGGCCGGCTGCTCGCCCTCCAGGTCGATGACCTGGTGCGCGGCTCGGCCTCCGAGCGCGCGCTGGTCCTGCGCGACTACGTCCACACGTCTTCCGCGGTCGCCGCCGCGGAGAGCCAGCTGTCCGAGCTCGGCGGCGACCAGCTCATCGACCTCACCGCCATCGCGAACGTCCTGGGCCTGGGCGTCTTCGACATCGCGGACCTCGACCGCATCATCCAGCCCCGCGGCATCCGCGCCCTCTCGCTGGTCCCCCGCCTGCCGTGGAGCGTCATCAAGACGATCGCGGAGAACTGGGACTCGCTCTCCGAGCTGCGCGCCGCCAGCGTCGAGGACCTTCAGAAGATCGAGGGGATCGGGCCCTACCGCGCCAAGCTCATCCACGAGAACCTCGAGCGGCAGCACGCGATGGCGGCCGCGGGCGTCGTCGGCTGGTGACCCGGCGCCGGCCCTGGGGCGCCTACCGGACCTCGAAGACCGCCTCGTCGCCGATCCGCTGGCCGTCGAGCAGGACCTGCGCGCGGTAGGTCCCAGCGTCGGCGATGTCGCCCGCGCCGTCCCCGTCGGCGTCCAGCGCGCCGCATCCGTCGTGGACGCCGCCGTCCCAGGTGAGCGTCCCCGACCACGAGTCGCCCGTCGCGAACAGGAGGGGCGTCCCCGACCCGGTCGCCGCGTCGGCCCCCTCCCCCGACTGGCCGTCCGTCGCCTGGCAGGCGGAGCCGTCGGCGATCACCTGGTCGCCGCTGAGGACGCGCAGGGCCAGCTGGCCGGTCGTCATCGAGCAGTCCGCCGCCGAGGCCCCGGTGAGAGTCACCTGGACGGTGGCGCCCGCCCCCACGGCGACGGGGCCGGAGACGCCGATCTGGACCGTCAGGTCCTGGGCCGAACACGGGTCGATGACGACGGACTGCAGGCCGGACGTCCCGCCGGACATCCTGTCGGCGAGCCCGGGACCCGACTGCGCGTCATCGCCCGACTGGCCCGACTCGGACGTCGCGTCGTCCCCGCCGCCCCTGGACACCGCGTTCCCCAGCGCGCCGACCAGCCGCACAGCCCCGAGGACCAGCAGCGCGACGGCCGCCACCAGGGCGAGCCCCGTGAGGATGCGCCGGGGCCACAGATTGGCCGTCCTCCTCCGCGTCGCCGTCATGGTGCCGACCGTACCTGTCCGCCGCCCCGCCCGTCACGCGGGCATGCCGGGGGCGCGGCGGGTCCCAGCGGCGCCGTCACGGTCCTGGTCGTCGGGGCGGATGAGGCACCACCGCTCCACGATCACGCCCACGACGACGAGAACCAGCGAGGCGAGGACGCCGAGCCCCGCCGAGCCCGCCGAGGACGCCATCGCGGAGGCCTCCAGCCGCAGCGCGCCGATGGCCGCGACGCCGGCGAGCAGACCCAGGCACACGGACCCGGCCAAGGAGGCGGCCCGGGCGGCCACCGCCGTGCGCATCGCGAGCAGCGGGGTCATCCAGGTGCGCCGGTGGGCGCGCATCCGCCGCACGGCCACGCCCGCCCACAGCAGCACCGCCGCCAGCGTCAGCAGGACGACCGCGAGATACGGGGTGACGATGACGGGGCTGCGGCCGGTCCCGACCAGGACGGCGCTGACCAGGGCGCTGGCGCCGGCGCAGACGGCGGCGATGAGCCCCAACTGGCCGATCGACTGGGGCGTCACCGCCCCCGACCGCCGTCCCGACGGACGATCGGCTGCTGGCCGGTGACCGTCGGGCGGACGGTGACGCGCCGCATGATGGAAGTGGTCGGCCCCGGCGTGTCACGCGGCAGCGTCCCGGTCGCGGCCGAGGGGGGGAGCTTCGGGTCGAGGATCGACCGCCTCCGCGGCGCCGCCTCTCCGGCGGGCGCCGGTCCGCTCCCCGCGCTCGCCTCGCCCACCGGCGCAGCCGAGCCGAGGTCGCGCGCGTCGTCCACGATGCGCACGTCCTCGCGCGGGGGGAAGTTCCAGGCGGGTAACGAGGGCGGGCCCTCCGGCGCGCGGGCCGCGCCGCCGGCGGACTCCGGCGCGTCGCCGGAGGAGGGAGCGGCGGCTGCCGGGGAGGCGGTCCGGGCGCCGGCGCGAACCGGCACCCATTTCGGGGCGCGCCGCCGGCCCGGGGAGGCCGGCCGCGCCCCGCTCCGGTGGTTCTCCTGGGAGACGGCGGCCGCCGGGGCGGGGGCGGGAGCCGGAGCCGACGGCTCCGGGGCGGCGCCCGCCTCCGGCGCGGGGCGACGGCCCTCGGCGCGCGCGGCCCGCGGGGCTGTGACCGCAGCGGGCGGCGGGGCCGGCCGCTGCGGACCCGAGGCCGCCTGGGGCGACGCGCTGGAAGCGGTGTCCGCCCCCCACTGGGCCCACAGCTTGCGCCAGAGGTAATCCGCGCCGGACCCGTCGGGGCGCAGATCCTTCTGCGAGGTCTCGGGCAGTCGATCGATCCGGCTGTGACCCGATACGCGCGGACCCGGAACCGCCACGACCACCGAGCCGCCGGCGGGGGTCGGCAGAACCGGCTGGGAGGCGTGCCCCGCGAGCACGCGGTCGGACTCGGCGGCCACGGACTCGGGTTCCTCCAGCCAGTCGGAGACGGCGTCGCGGATCCCGTCGCGGTCGGGCGCCGTGCGCGCCAGCAACTCGACGCGACCGGCCCCCTCCAGGACGGCGTCGGGGTCCGCCAGCTCCCAGGGGACCAGCACGAACGCCCGCGAGCGCGCCCTCGGGTGGGGCAGCGTCAGGGCGGGGTCATCGGAGGCGACCCCCTGGATCTGGATGATGTCGATGTCGAGGGTGCGCGCCCCCCAGCGCTCGTGCCGGATCCGGCCCGACCGGTCCTCGATCGCGGAGGTGGCCGCCAGCAGCTCCCGCGGATCCAGACCGGTCCGCGCCAGGACCACCGCGTTCCAGTAGTCGGGCTGCGCGGCTTGTCCGGGTCCGAGGACGGGAAGGGTGCGCACCAGCGGCGAAACCTCATCGACCTCCAGCCCATCCACGTCGACGAGGTCCCCGACGGCGCGGGCCAGCGTCGTGGGCGGGTCCCCGAGGTTGGCCCCCAGGGCCAGCACGACGCGCTTCCACCCCGCCGTGTCTCGTGCCGGCTGGGAGCGCCGCCCGCCCGGCTCCGCGACGGCCATGGCCGAGGCCTCGTCCCGGGTGGCGCTCCCGCTGGGCGCGCCCGCGGACGAGGCCGACTCCGCCGCCGCGCCGCGCCGGATCGTGATAGCGACGTCGGAGAACTGCTGCCGCAGAGGAGCCATCGGCTTGTGGAGCGTCACCTCCACGCCGTGGACGCGCGGATGGGCCAGGGCCGCCTCCGCGATGCGCTGGGCCAGGGTCTCCAGGAGGTACACGGACGGGCCCTCGAGGACGGCGACGGCCTCCCCGGCGATCTCCCCGTAGTCGACCGTGAGGTCCAGATCGTCCGCGGCGGCGGCGCGGCGCGTGTCCACCCACAGCGACAGGTCGACGGTGAAGGGCTGGGTGCCCTCCCGCTCGAAGGGGTAGACCCCGTGATGCCCGCGGGCCGACAGCCCGCGCAGGGTGATGATGTCGAAGATGCCACTCACGCCCATTCCCTCCCCGCGGTGTCGGCGGCGCGGACCAGCCGCGCGTTCGGAGCGACGTCGTGCACGCGGACCGCCCACATCCCCGCCTCCTGCGCCCGGCGGGTGACGGCTGCGGTTGCGGCGTCGCGGTCCCCTCCGCACGCGCCCTCCAGGAAGCGCTTGCGGGAGGCCCCGATCAACACAGGGTACCCGAGGTCGCGCAGGCGGCCCAGCGAGGACACGACCTCCCACGACTGCTCGGCCCGCAGGGAGAAGCCCAGACCGGGATCCACGACGATGCGGGACGGGTCCACCCCGGCGTCCAGGGCGGCGCGCACCTGGCGGCCGGTCTCCGCCATGAGGTCTCCGACCAGGTCGGGCCCGTAGCGGAAGTCCTCGTCCGCGGCGCCGGGGAAGCCGCGCCAATGCTGGACGACCAGGGCGCAGCCCGAGGCCGCGACGGCGGCGTTCATCGCCGGGTCGTGGCGCCCGCCCGAGACGTCATTGACGATCGCGGCCCCCGCGTCCGCCGCGCGCCTGGCCGTGCCCGCATGGACGGTGTCGACGGAGACCACGACGCCCCGCCGGGCCAGCGCCCCCACGATGCCCCCGATGCGCGCCCACTCCTGCTCGCCGGTGAGCCGGGTGGAGCCCGGGCGCGTCGACTCCCCGCCGACGTCGACGAGGTCGGCCCCGGCCTCCATCATCTCCTCGGCGTGGGCGAGGGCCGCGGCGGGATCCGCGAAGCGGCCCCCGTCGGAGAAGGAGTCCGGTGTCACGTTGAGGATGCCCATCACCAGCAGGCGGCCGGTGGGCAGGGAGAAGCCGTCGGGCAGGCGGGGGGCAGGGACCGCCCTCGTCACCGATGGCCCCCCAGGATCAGCGACATCGTCTCCGCGCGGGTCGCGGGGGAGCGCAGGATCCCGCGCAGGGCGGAGGTGACGGTGCTCGCCTCGGGCTTGCGCACGCCGCGCATCGACATGCACATGTGCTCCGCCTCCAGGACCACGATGACGCCCTGGGGGTGCAGCTCCCCATCGATCGCGTCCGCGATCTGGCTGGTCAGGCGCTCCTGCAGCTGGGGGCGCCGGGCGTACCCCTCGACGACGCGCGCCAGCTTCGACAGCCCCGTCACGCGCCCGTCCGCTGGGATGTACCCGACATGGGCGCGGCCGCGGAAGGGCAGCAGGTGGTGCTCGCACACCGAGGAGAACTCGATGTCGCGGACCAGCACCAGCTCGTCGGTGCCGGTGGTGAACAGGGTGCGCAGGTGCTTGCGCGGGTCCTCCTCCATGCCGGCCAGGAGCTCCCGCCAGGAGCGGCCCAGACGCGCGGGCGTGTCGCGCAGCCCCTCGCGATCCGGGTCCTCCCCCACGGCGATGAGAAGGTCGCGGATGGCGCGCTCGACGCCCGCCTGGTCATACATCAGTGGTCTGCCTCCTGTGCCGGCGTGAATGCGGTGCTATGGGGATCGGTGGGCTGGGAGTGCGCCGGCTCCTCTCCTCCGGCCACGGGCCGCCCGAAGACGGCGCCCTCCACGGCGGCGTCGGCGCCGTAGTTCCACACCGGGCGCTCGGGCTGCTTCTGGATCCTCGAGAAGACCTCGGCGAGCTGGCGCTCGTCCAGGGTCTCGGCCTCCAGGAGGCGCGAGGCCAGGTCGTCGAGGACCTCCCGGTTGCGGGAGAGGATCTCCCAGGCCTCACGGGTGGCGTCGTCCAGCAGGGTGCGCACCTCCTCGTCGACGACGGCCGCGACCTGGTCGGAGTAGGGGCGCTGGCCCCCGCGACCCACCTCGCGCCCGACGAAGGGATCGGTGTCCGAGGATCCCAGCTTGACGTTGCCGACGCGCGCGGACATGCCATACTCGGTGACCATCGCCCGTGCGCTCTCGGTCGCCTTCTCGATGTCGTTCGACGCGCCGGTGGAGGGATCGCGGAAGACCATCTCCTCCGCGACGCGCCCGCCCATGGCGTAGACCAGGTCGTCGAGCAGCTGATTGCGGGTCTTCGAGTAGCGGTCCTCCGTGGGCATCACCATCGTGTAGCCGAGCGCCCGCCCTCTCGGGAGGATCGTCACCTTCGTCACCGGGTCGGTGTAGCGCAGGGCCGCGGCGCACAGGGCGTGTCCGCCCTCGTGATAGGCGGTGACGGCCTTGTCGTGCTCGTTCATCACCCGGGTGCGCTTCTGGGGGCCGGCGATGACGCGGTCGATGGCCTCGTCGATCGCGCGATTGTCGATGAGGTCCGCGTTGGAGCGGGCCGTCAGCAGGGCGGCCTCGTTGAGGACGTTGGCCAGGTCCGCGCCCGTGAAGCCGGGGGTCCGCTTGGCGACCTGGTGCAGGTCGACGTCGGGGGTCATCGGCTTGCCCTGCGAGTGCACGCGCAGGATCGCCTCACGGCCCTTGAGGTCCGGGGCCTCCACGGAGATCTGCCGATCGAAGCGCCCGGGTCGCAGCAGGGCGGGGTCCAGGATGTCCGGCCGGTTGGTGGCCGCGATGAGGATGACGTTGGCGCGCTCGTCGAAGCCGTCCATCTCGACGAGCAGCTGGTTGAGGGTCTGCTCGCGCTCGTCGTTCCCGCCGCCGATGCCGGAGCCGCGGTGGCGGCCCACCGCGTCGATCTCGTCGACGAAGATGATGGCCGGGGAGGCCTTCTTCGCCCGGTCGAACAGGTCGCGCACACGCGAGGCGCCCACGCCCACGTAGAGCTCCATGAACTCCGATCCCGAGATCGAGAAGAACGGCACCCGCGCCTCTCCCGCCACGGCCTTGGCCAGCAGCGTCTTCCCGGTGCCGGGCGGGCCGTAGAGCAGCACGCCGCGCGGGATGCGCGCGCCGACCTTGTGGAACTTGTCGGGGTTCGACAGGAACTCGCGGATCTCCTCGAGCTCCTCGACGGCCTCGTCCTCGCCGGCGACGTCCTCGAAGGTGACGTCGGGGCGCTCCTGGCTGACGTCCTTCGCGCGCGACTGGGCGAACCCTCCCATCATCCGGGAGCCGCTCATCCGCGACATCAGCCACCAGAACAGGCCGAGGAACAGCAGCATCGGCACGAGGAGCTGCAGCATCGAGCCCAGGAAGGACGTCTGCGGATGCACCGCGTTCCACCCCTGGGCGGGATCGACGTCCTGGACGGCGCGGATCACCGCGGACGTCTCCGAGCCCGCGTAGGTGAAAGCGATCGCCTTGCCCAGGTTGCGCGTCGCGTCCCCGGCGCCTGTCGACTGGTGTGTGTAGTCCTCGGAGAGCAGGAGGTTGACCTGTTGGGTGGAGTCGTTGACGACGACCCGCTCGACCGTCGTGCCCTTGAGGATCTCCAGGCCCTCGGAGGTGTCCACCGTCTGCGGCTGGAACATGCGCCACACGAACCAGCCCCCCACGACCAGCACCAGCAGCGGCACCAGGATGTAGGTCCAGTTGACCCTCTTCTTGCTTGCGTTGTCGGCCACGAAAGTCCTTCTGTCCTTCTGAGTCGGTCGCGCCCCGGGCCGGCCGCCCGGAGACAGGTGTCAGTCGCTGTACACGTGGGGCGCCAGGGTTCCGACGAAGGGCAGATGACGGTACCGCTCGTCGTAGTCCAGGCCGTAACCGACCACGAACTCGTTCGGGATGTCGAAGCCGACGTAGGCGACGTCGACCTCGACCTTGACCGCGTCGGGCTTGCGCAGCAGCGCCGCGATGCGCACCGAGGACGCGCCGCGGGTCTCGAGGTTGTCCTTCAGCCACGAGAGGGTGAGCCCCGAGTCGATGATGTCCTCGACGATCAGCACGTCCCGGTCGTGCACGTCGGTGTCGAGGTCCTTGAGGATCCGCACCACGCCCGAGGACTTCGTGCCCGACCCGTAGGAGGACACCGCCATCCAGTCGATCTCGACGGGGGAGTGGAGCTTGCGCGACAGATCCGCCATCACGACGACGGCCCCCTTGAGCACCCCCACCAGCAGCAGGTCGCGCCCCGCGTAGTCGCGATCGATCTGAGCCGCGATCTGGTCGAGGCGGCGGTCGATCTGATCGGCGTCCACCAGGACCTTCGTGAGGTCCTCCCCCATGTCCGACGCGTCCACGCCGTTCCCCTTCCCCGGGCCGAATCCCCGTGTCCGCGGGGAACAGGACGGTCCAAGCGTGCCACAGTTCCCGCCGGCGCGGCATCGCGGGCCCGCATTCTCGCTGAGGGCGGACGTCCGCGGGCGCGCGGACCGCTCCGCGCCGCGGGGCTGTCTCACCTCCGGGGCGCCCCCCGCTCCCCCGGCCGCCCCGGGGCCAGCCGGACCGCCCCCCCGGGAAGGCGCCGGGCCGTCAGCCCCGGCAGATCGGCGGACCCTTGCCCGTTCCAGGCGGCGACCAGGGCGGACACCCGGCCCACATGCTCGCTCGTCACGTCCCCCGACCGGCCGCCGGCCGCGAGGATCGCCCGGTGCAGCACGCGGTCGCGCACCGCGGCGGGCGCCTGCGCCAGCGCGTCCGCCGCGCAGTCGAGGACGAGGGCGCCCCCGCCCGCTGCGCCGCCCGCGGCGTCCGCGACCTTCACGGCCCGCTCCCATAGCAGCCCGGCCTGTTCCTCCAGGGCGTCGTCGTCGAGGGCGGCCATCCGGGCCGTCCGCGCGAGCGCGGGCACGGGATCCACGCCCAGCGCCTCCGCGAGCGCCGGCAGGGCGCGGGACCGGACGGCCGACCGGCGCAGCGCGGACCCGTCGGAGGCCCTCCACGGCCCGTCCGGGCTGTTCGTCGGATCCTCGACCCAGGCGAGGCCCAGCTGCTCGCAGCACGCCCCCGTCTCGCGGCGCCGGATCCCGAGCAGGGGCCGGCCGGCCTCCACCCGTCCGGGCTCCCACACCGTGAGCGGGTCCATCGCGCGCAGCGATCCGACGCCTGATCCCCGCGCGAGGCGCAGCAGCACGGTCTCCGCCTGGTCGTCCATCGTGTGGCCCAGCAGCACGAGGACGCGGTCGACGCCGGCGTCGCGGCGCAGACGGCGCGCCTCCCGCTCCAGGGCCTCCCGGCGCGCCCGGCGCGCGGCGGCCTCGGGGCCTCCCCCGGGGGCCCCGGCGTCGACGGCGGCGACGCGGGCGTCCGCCCCCAACCCGGCCAGGCGGTGGGCGACCTCGCCCGCCTCCCGCGCCGAGCCCTCCCGCAATCCGTGGTCGACCGTCAGCGCGCGGACGGCGAGGCCCCGGCGCGCGCAGATGTCCACGGCGCACACCGCCAGGGCCATCGAGTCGCGGCCGCCGGAGACCGCGAGGAGCACGCCGGCGCCCCCCTCCCGGCCCGGGGGGATCGCGTGGACGAGGAAGCGGCGGACCGCGGTCGACACCCGGCCGGCCGCGCCGCCCGGGTGGGGCCCGAGGAGGCGGCAGGCCGCCGGGCGGTCAGAGTCCGACACGATCCAGCCAGGCCGCTGGGCGGTCGAACTCCTCGGCCGTGGGCAGGTGATCGGCGGAGCGCAGCAGGGTCGCCTGGCCGCCGGCTCCGACGATGACGCGGGCCAGGTCATGCGCGCGGGCCCGGGCCTCGCCGACGTCTCCCACGGCGGCCCCCAGCCGGCGCAGGGAGCTCAGTCCCTCCCCCACCATCGACTCCTGGGCGGTGCGCCGGATCCACCGCACCGAGGAGATGTCCTGCGGCGTCAGGGCGTCCATCTCACAGGTGACGACCTGGTCGAGCACCAGCGCGAGGCGCGTCAGGTCCCCGGCCCCCGACGGCCATCGGGCGATGAGGTGGGACAGGTGGGGGGCCAGCCAGGGAGCCTGCTCATGGAGGACGCCCCACAGCCCGGCGCGCAACGCGACCCAGCGGGAGAAGTCGATCTGGTCCATCGAGGCCCGGTCCGCCGTCGCCACGACATTGGGGGCGACCAGGAGGCGGCGCCGCCCCACCGGGTCCCATAGGGAGTGCAGGCGCGGGCCGACGGTATGGAGCACGCACACGGGGCCCGCCAGGGACAGGAGCGCCGGACGCGGGCGGGCGGTCCGGGCGCGCTGGTCCCTCAGCTCGTCGACCAGCCGCCCGCAGGCCGAGAGGGCGCCGCGCCGGTCGACGACGACCGTGGGGCGTTCCGCGACCCGGCCAGACGCCTCCTCCAGGCCGGACAGCGGGGCCAGCATGGCGTCCGACCAGTGCGAGGCGCGTCGCAGCCGGGCCACCGACACGGCCGCCCCGGTCGCCGACACGGGCGGACCCGCCATCGTGACACGGGCGACGAGGCGACCGGCATCCGCCCAGCTGGGGGCGCGCAGGAGCTCTCGGACCATGACCCGAGTCTACTGACGCCCGGCGGTGCGGCGCCCGGCCCGCGGCCGCCCATCCGGCGGGGGCCCGCGTCCGCGCGTCCCGCGGGACCCTGGCGGGGTCAGAGGCCGGCGAGCCCCTGGACGAACTCGTCGAGGGGCGCGCGCGTCCAGTAGGCGCCGTCATCGGGCACCTCGTCGTTGCCGACGGCGAACACCAGGGTGCGCCCGCCTGAGGTCGTCACCACACCCGCCAGCGAGGAGACGGTGGGCAGCGACCCGGTCTTCGCCTGGACGTTCGCGGCGGCAGGCCCCGACGAGAACCGTGTGTCCAGCGTCCCGTCCAGCCCGCCCCACGGCAGGGAGCGCACGAGGTCCCCCAGCGCGGGCGCGTCCGCGCCCATCGAGGCGTCGAGGGCCCCCACCAGCGTCTTCGCCGAGATCCGGTCATTCGTGGACAGGCCGGAGCAGTCCTCCATGACGAGTCCCGTCGTGTCCACGCCCAGGGAGGTGAGGGTCTGGGCGACGGTGGAGGCGGCGCCCGCGTACGAGGGCTCGGCCCCTGCCGCGGCGGCCGCCAGCCGGCAGAACTGGTCGGCGAGGGTGTTGTCGGAGTGGTGGAGCATCCAGCGCACCTGCTGGCCGATGGTCGCGGACTCGACGCGGGCGATCTCCTGGGCGCCGTCGGGCACGGCGGACTCACCCGTGATGACGGCCTCGATGCCGGCACCCCGCAGGTCGGCGGCCAACTCGGCGGCGACGTCGCGGCCCGGGTCGTCGGCGAACCCCTGGTCCGACCCGGGCGTCTCCCGCCCTCCGTCGATGGCGAACGCGCCGACCCGGCCCTCGAAATCACCCGAGTCCTGCGCGTCCCAGGCGGGCAGGTGGGAGGCGCCGGTGAAGATCTCGTGGTTCCACCGCAGCGTGACCTGCGTGATGCCGCGCTCCTCCAACGCGGCGGCCGTCGCCTCGGCGAGGTCCGCGACGCCCGCGCGCCCGTCGACCGCATCCGGATCGCCCTCGCCCCTGGCGAGCATGAGGTCGCCCTGCCCCCACAGGTACAGGTCCGTCCCCTCCAGTGAGGCGCCCGTGGCCAGGGTCGCCGTCTCGTCCAGGTGGGACAGGGCCGACACGGCCGTGAGGATCTTCGTCGTCGACGCCGGGGTGTGCACCGAGGACGAGGACGCGTCGAGCAGCACCTCTCCGGTCGAGGCGTCCATGACCATGCCCCAGGCCTTCCACGAGCCCTCGGCGGCCGCGGAGGAGACCCCGCTCCACAGGCCGGTGACGGAGTCTGCGGCCACGGCGGCTCCCTCCCCCGACTGGGCGAGCTCCATCACCGGCCCGGACTGCGCGGCGAGCTCGGGGGGGTCGGCGGGCTCGGGGGCGTCGGAGGCGGTGAGGACGCCGGGGACGAGGTCGCGCGCATCGGCCACGGCGTACCCGGCGACGATCACCAGGGCGGCGGTTGCGCCTACAATCGCACCAAGACCCCTGCGCCGCATGCGTGCATCCCCCTCAGTGACCCGGTCGTCCGGCTTCCCCGGACAGTCGACACACTATCGGACATGCGGTTCGGACCAGATCACGCGGCCGGTCCGGACGCGCGGCAGCGGCCGTCACAGCGGCCCGCGCCGGTGCGGCCGGACGCGCCGCCGCCCAGACAGGAAGTGAGCAGCCATCGTGGAGTTCGACGTCACCATCGAGATCCCCAAGGGCAACCGCAACAAGTACGAGATCGACCACGAGACCGGTCGCATCCGCCTGGACCGGATGCTCTTCACGTCCACGCGCTACCCCGACGACTACGGCTTCATCGACGACACCCTGGGCCTGGACGGGGATCCCCTGGACGCGCTGGTCCTGCTCGACGAGCCCACGTTCCCGGGCTGCGTCATCCGGTGCCGGGCGCTCGGCATGTTCCGCATGCGCGACGAGAAGGGCGGCGACGACAAGGTCCTGTGCGTGCCCGCCTCCGACCAGCGCATGTCGTGGCGCACCGAGATCGACGACGTCTCGGAGTACCACCGTCTGGAGATCCAGCACTTCTTCGAGGTGTACAAGGACCTCGAACCCGGCAAGTCCGTCGAGGGCGCCCACTGGGTCGGCCGCGAGGCCGCGGAGGAGGAGATCACGCGGTCCTTCGAGCGCGCGAAGAAGAACGGCTTCCGCACGACCGCCGATCCCGCGCACTGACGCCGCCTTGCGATCGGCGCGGACGAGGGCGTCCCCGGCCCGCCGGATGGACAGGTCGGGGACGCCCTCGGTCGTGCTGCGCGGGGCGCGGCGCGCTCAGGCCAGCCGCACGACGTAGGGCATGAGCTGTCCCCAACCCCAGATGGAGTGGATGCCGACGGGGACGCCTTCGATCTGGGCCTCGATGATCGAGTCGCCGCCCAGCGACATCGCGACGTGGTAGATCGAGGACCCGTTCGACCAGAAGAGCAGATCGCCGGGCTGGCGCTGGCTGAGGGGGACCTTGTAGCCATAGTTGTATTGCGCCGCCGATGAATGCGGCAGGTAGATGCCCTGCGAGCGGTAGGCCATCATCACCAGGCCGGAGCAGTCGTACCCGCCCCAGCCCGGCCCCTCACCGGCCCACACATAGGGCCAGCCGATCTGGGACTTCGCCCACGCGATCGCGCCCTGGGCGGCGGAGCCGCCGCCCGACGGGACGGGGGTCACCGGCTCGGGATCCGGAACGTATCCGCCTCCGCCGCCGGTGTTGCCGCCACCACCGGTCGAGCCGCCGCCGGAGGAGGATCCGCCGCCGCCCGCGGACGACCCGCCGCCCGCAGCGGCCGCCTGCTGCTGGGCGACCTCGGCCGCGGCCCTCTCGGCCTCGGCCTTCGCGGCGGCCTGGCGCTGCGCCTCCAGGGCGGACTCCCGCTGCTCGATGAGATCGGCCGTGGTGTTCTCGCGCTTCGCGAGCTCGTTGACCAGCACCTGACGTCGCTCCTGCGTCTGCGTCTGCAGCGACACGGCGCTCTCAGCGGCGGACTGGGCGGCGTCGGTGCGCGTCTGGACCTCGGCGGTGGCCGCCTCCTGGGCAGCCTGGGCCTTGTCCGCCGCGTCCGACATGATCCGGGCGACCTGCTCGAGGGCCGCGACCCGCTGCATCTTGGCGTCGGCCGCGGACCCGAAGGTCTCCAGGGTGGACTGTTTGAGCTCGACCTGGCTGAGCCCGTCCGACTCCAGGTAGGGGGTGAGGGCGTCCAGGGAGGATCCCCCCTCGCGATAGGCCGTCTGGGCGACGGAGGCGAGTTCCTTCTTCCCCGCCTCGTAGTCCGACTGCGCCTTCTCCGCATCGGCCTTCGCCTGGGTGGCCGTCGCCGTGGCCTCCTCAAGCTCGATCTTGGACTGGTTGAGGTCCTCGGCCGCGACCTGCGCCGCCTGCGTCGCCTGCTGGGCCTGGGAGGTCGCGCTGGCCAGTTCGACCTCGATCTGGGCGACGGACATCTTCGCGGCGTCCGCGGCCGCCTGGGCCTGATCGATGTCGTCCTGCGAGGGAGTCGCCTGCGCGAGCCCGGGGACCAGCAGCCCCAGGGTCGCCATCGTCGCGGCCAGGCCCGCCAGCGAGCCGCGCCGCCGTCGGGCCATCCGATGGGGCCTGCGAGTTCTGAGAGCCACGATGTCCACCTGCGCCGATCGATCGTCCGTGTGTGCCGCTGCGGGTGCTGCTGGGAGCGTCGCAGGCGGCGCGCGTGCACCCTCGAACGTAATGCACACGAAGCTCACTTGCAACAGGTTTCACAGATATGGCTGTTCTCCTCACCAGCCTCCTTTGTCACTTTGTGAACTCTTGACACCGCTGATCCGCACGACGGCCACCGCGCCCGCCATCGTCACCGGATTCCGCATTGTGGGCACCGCTCGGCCGACGCCGTCCTGAACCCGTACCTTGTCCCCATGTTCCGTCGTCGAATGCCGAGCTGACTGCACGTCAGCCCACACCACGCCGAGCCGGTTGACCGGGCCGCCCGCATCCGGGCGCGCGCCCGTCGGGGTCGAGCGGAGCTGGAGCGGAACCTGCCGTGCAGCACAGCCCTCCACAGCGGGAGGCACTCGGCGTGGTTCACGACCCCGTTGCAGCAGACCCAGACCTCCGATGCCCGGATCCCGCTCCTCACAACCCTCCCACCAGGTGGACCGGCGGACGCCCTCGTCCCTCCCGGCCCTGGGCCCGGGGTCCCGAACCCCGACGACCATCAGGAGCACACCATGACCGAACAGCACACCGCCTCCAACGCCGCGAACTGGCGATTCGAGACCAAGCAGATCCACGCGGGCTGGGACCGCGACCCCCTCACCGGCGCCACCACCCTCCCCATCTACCAGACCTCCTCCTACGCCTTCGCCACCGCCGACCAGGCGGCGGCGCGCTTCGCCCTGCAGGAGCTCGGCCCCATCTACACCCGGCTGACCAACCCCACCAACGAGGCCGTCGAGAACCGCCTCGCCGCGCTCGAGGGCGGCGTCGGCGCGCTGATCGTCTCCTCCGGCCAGGCGGCCTCGGCGCTCTCGATCATCAACCTGGCGACGGCCGGGAACAATGTCGTCGCCTCCCCCTCCCTGTACGGCGGCTCGGTGACCCTGCTCAAGAACACCCTGGGGCGCCTGGGCATCGAGGCGCGCTTCGTCGAGGACCCGGAGGACCCCGGCCAGTGGAAGGCGCTGGCCGACGAGAAGACGGTCGCGTTCTACGGCGAGACCATCCCCAATCCGAAGGGCGACATCCTCGACATCGAGGCCGTCGCCGCCGCCGCCCACGAGGTCGGCGTCCCCCTGATCGTCGACAACACGGTCGCGACCCCCTACTTGATCCGCCCCTTCGAGTGGGGCGCGGACATCGTGGTCCACTCGACCACGAAGTACCTGAGCGGCCACGGCAACGCGATCGGGGGCGCCATCATCGACTCCGGACGCTTCGACTACACCGCCGACGCGGAGCGCTTCCCCTACTTCAACACGCCCGACGAGTCCTACAACGGCCTGGTCTTCGGCCGGGACCTGGGAGAGGGCGGCGTCTTCGGCGTCAACCTGTCCTTCATCCTGCGTGCCCGCACGCTCGGGGAACGCGATCTGGGCTTCGCGGCGTCCCCGTTCAACTCCTTCCTGCTCGAGCAGGGGATCGAGACGCTCTCCCTGCGCATCGAACGCCACGTCGACAATGCGCTGGCCGTGGCGAGATGGCTGGAGGGGCATGGCCAGGTGATTTCCGTGAACTACGCGGGCCTGGAGTCCTCCCCCTACCACGCCCTCCAGCAGAAGTACGCGCCCCGCGGGGCCGGCGGCCTGCTGTCCTTCGAGATCGAGGGCGGCGCCGTCGCCGGCAAGGCCTTCGCCTCGGCGCTCGAGCTCCTGCCCACCGTCGCCAACATCGGCGACGCGAAGTCCCTGGTCATCCACCCGGCGTCCACGACGCACTCCCAGCTGTCCGAGGCCGAGCTGGCAGCCGCAGGCATCGACCCGGGCACCGTGCGCCTGTCCATCGGCATCGAGCACATCGACGACATCCTGGCCGATCTGGAACTCGGGTTCGCCGCCGCCCGCGAGGCGGTGGCGGCGGCCTCGCCCGCCCAGGTGGGCTGAGACCATGTCCGCACGCCCCGCCCCCTCTCCCTCCGCCCCCGCCTCAGGGGGGTGGCACGAGGGCGACCCCGCAGCATTCCGGCGGTTCGCCGACATCGGGCCGCTCAGGCTGGAGAACGGGGCGGGGCTGCCCCAGGTGCGTCTCGCCTACGAGACCTGGGGAACGCTCAACGCGGCCCGCGACAACGCGGTGCTCGTGCTGCACGCCCTGACCGGCGACGCCCACGTCACCGGGCCGGGCGGCCCCGAGGTCCCCGGCCAGCCGACCCCGGGGTGGTGGAGCGAGATCGTCGGGCCCGGCAAGGTCATCGACACCGGGCGCTTCTTCGTGGTCGCCGCGAATGCGCTGGGGGGATGCGAGGGGTCGACCGGGCCATCCTCGATCGCCCCGGACGGGAGGGCGTGGGGGTCGCGTTTCCCGGTGGTCTCCACCCGCGACCAGGTCCACGCCGAAGTCCGCCTGGCAGACTACCTCGGCATCGCGCGGTGGTCCCTGGTCATCGGCGCGTCCATGGGCGGCCAGCGGGCCGTCGAGTGGGGGGCCGGCCACCCCGAGCGGGTCGAGCGGCTGGCCGTCGTGGCCTCGGGCGCGCAGACGACGGCCGAGCAGTCCGCGTGGATCCACACCCAGATGCACGCCATCGAGCTGGACCCCGCCTGGCACGGCGGGGACTACTACTCCGAGGCCGAGGGGCCCACCGGCGGGCTCGCCCTCGCCCGTCAGATCGCGCACACCACCTACCGGTCGCCCCGGGAGCTCGACGCCCGTTTCGGCCGGCTCCCCCAGCACGAGGAGGACGTGCTCCGGGGAGGGCGCCTCGCCGTCCAGTCCTACCTCGACCACCATGGCGAGAAGCTGGTGCGCCGCTTCGACGCCGGGTCCTATGTGGCGCTGAGCCGCGCGATGCTCAGCCACGACGTGGGCCGCGACCGCGGCGGGGTGCGCGAGGCGCTGCGCGCGGTCCGAGCGCGGACCCTGGTGGTCGCGGTCGACTCCGACCGCCTGTTCTTCCCCGCCCAGGTCTGGCAGATCGCCGACGGCATCCCGGGCGCCTTCTACCGCGAGATCCACTCCGACCACGGCCATGACGGCTTCCTCATCGAGCACGACCAGATGACGGCGCTGCTCGACGAGTTCCTCAATCAGCGCATTCCCGCGCGACGCTCCGTGCTCGCCGGCTGAGCCTCCGTCGTCCACTGCCGGACCGTGGAGTCCGGATGCCGTGCGGACGGGCCGAGGGGCCCGCATCGCCGGAGGACGAGGACCGGACACCCAGAGGGTTGACAGTCCGTCCGGTTCTATGGTTCATTAGTCGTGTAATGAACCGAAGAAGCGAGACCGGACGCCTCAGGTCGGAAAGGGGGCCAGCTCGTGGCGACGCATTTCGACTCCGTCACCCCGATCTACATCCAGATCGCCGACGACCTGCGGCACCAGATCCTCATCGGCGCCCTCAAAGAGGGAGACCAGGTCATGTCCACCACCGCCTACGCGACGACCATGCGCATCAACCCGGCCACCGCCGCCAAGGCGTTTTCCCTGCTCATAGACGACGACTTGCTCGAGAAACGCCGCGGCATCGGCATGTTCGTGCACGCCGGCGCCCGCGAGCGGCTCCGCGAGCGCGGACGCGCCGCCTACTTCACCGACGTCCTGGACCCCGCGCTCGCGCAGGGACTGGACCTGGGCCTGGACACCGAGGCCCTCATCGCCCATGTCCGCGCCCTGGCCGCCAGCCGGCCCGCCGAAGCAGAGGACCTCCCATGATCGCCACCGACTCCCTCACCCACCGCTACGCCCGCGCGCCGCGCGCCGAGCGCCGGCCGCACGCGGCCCCGTCCGGCGCAGCCCTGGACGGCATCTCGATCGAGGTCCCGGCCGGATCGATCACGGCGCTGATCGGCCCGAACGGTTCGGGGAAGACGACGCTGCTGCGCATCCTCGCCGGTCACCTCCCCGAGACCGGCGGCACGGTCCGCCTGGGAGGCCGGGATCTCCCCTACGACCGGCGCCTCCCCTGGACGGCCTACGCCCACGAGGGCGGCAATTTTTCCGACGACAACGTCCGCCAGGTCCTGCGCTTCGCCCGCACGCGCCCCACCTGGGACGAGACCCTGTTCCGCCACCTCGCGGACCGCTTCGCGCTCAGGCTCCGCGGCAACGCGAGCAAGCAGTCGACGGGCCAGAAGTCGATGCTGGCGGCCTGCCTGGCCCTGGCCTCCGGAGCGCCGGTCCTCCTCCTCGACGAGGTCCACGTCGGCCTGGACGTCCCCGCCCGCTACGCCTTCTACGAGGAGCTGATCGCCGCCGCAGCTCGGGCCGCCGACGCCGGGTCGCCCCGCGCGATCGTCCTCTCCTCCCATCTGGTGTCCGAGCTGGAGCCCCTGGCCGATGCCGTCATCGTTCTCAAGGCGGGCCGCGTCCTCGCCCGCACGACCGTGGACGAGCTGCGCGCCCGGGTGGCCGCCCTGGTGGGCCCCGCCCCCGCGATCCGCTCGTTCCTCGCCACCGGCGAGGGCGGCGCCGTGCTGTCCGAGCGGACGCTCGGCCCGACGATGGAGGTCACCCTCGACGGCGCGCCACCGCCCCGCGTCCTGGAACGCCTGCGCGCCCAGGGCATCGAGTCCCGCCCGGTGTCCTTCCAGGACGCCTTCGTCAGCTTGATCCAGGAGGACCCCCGATGAGCTCCCTGTCCCCCTCCGCCGAGGCCTCCGCCTGGGAGGCGCCCGCCGACGACGCCCGACGAGTTCCCGCGCCCGCCCAGCCCTCGCTGCGGGCTCTCACCCGGCTCCAGCTGCGCTCCAGCGCGGTCCTGCCGGTCGTGTTCCTGCTGGTCGCGCTCGCGCAGATCCTCTTCCCGGTGGTCATCCTGCTGGCCATCGACGGAGAGGACGCCCGCACGGTCACCTTCGTCGATTCCGCGCTGTTCACCTGGGCGGTCATCCTGCTGGTGTCCGGCATCGTCGAGGCGAGCTCCCAGACCCGCCTCCTGGCGACTGCCGGCGCCACCCGCGTCCGCCATGCCGCCAGCGCCTGGCTGTCCACCGCGTTCCTCACCGTGGGCGTCGCAGCGATCTGCGTCGCTGCGACGGCGCTCTCCCAGGCCTGGGGCGGCTCCCTGTGGAACACGTGGTCCGACAGCGGAGACATCCGGGCCGCCGGCGTCGTCCTGGCGCTCGCCGACCACCCGGCGGCGACGATCCTCCCCGCAGCCACGCTCCTCGCCACGGTCGCCTCGGCCGGCCGTCTCATCGGCAGCGCGTTCCGGGAGTGGGCCCCATGGGCCGCGATCCCCGCGATCATCCCGGCCGTGGCCCCGGTACTCCCGGCGGCGGCCTGGTACTACGCCGCCGGATCCACCGGCGGCCTGTGGTCGATGTGGGGCGCCCCGACCTGGTGGGTGCCGGCGCTCGTCGTCGTCCAGACGGGGGCTGCCTGGCTCTCCCAGACCCGGGGCGCGCTGTCCACCGCCGCCTGAGCCTCCCCCGGCGCGGCGGGCCCCGTCTGCGCCTAGGCTGGCCCCATGACCACGGCGGAAGACGGTTCGGACGCCACCGGGGACGGCCCCGTCCCCTCCACCTCTGCCGCGCCCTCCACGCCGGATGCCCCCCCGGAGGTCGACGTCCTGGCCCCGTGGGGTCCGGCCGGCCCGCCGCCCGAGGACGCCTGGCGCACCGACATCCTCGGGGAGGCCTTCGAGTCCCGCACAATGGCGCTGATGCCGGACGACGAGGGCCCGGTCGTGGCCACGCTCGTGCGCTACCTGCCCTACCGCGACCACGAGGCGCCGACGGAGGCCCTGGGCTACCCGCGTTTCGCCGCCCTGTACATCCACGGCCGCAACGACTACTTCTTCCACACCGAGCTGGCCCGGCGCGTAGCGATGTCGGGAGGGCGCTTCTTCGCTCTGGACCTGCGCAAGTACGGCCGCTCCCTGCGCCCGGGGCAGACGATCGGCTTCGTCGGCGACCTCGACGACTACGACGAGGACATCGCCGCCGCCCTGGACCTCATCCGCTCCGAGGTGGGGCGTCTGCCGCTGGTCCTCATCGGGCACTCGACGGGCGGGCTCACCGCCACGCTGTGGGCCTACCGCCATCCCGGCGCGGCGGCCGCGGTGATGCTGAACTCCGCCTGGCTGGAGGTCCAGACCATGGCGGCCGCCCGCAGCTCCGTCCAGCCGGTGCTCGGGCGCATCGCGGCGCGCAACCCCCTGTGGGCCGTGCCCGTGGGCGGCGGGCCCGACTTCTACGCGCGCTCGCTCGCGGGGGGGTGGGCGGGGTCCGGTTTCCCTCTTCCCTCCCGGCTCCGGGGCCACGAGGACGACCCCGCCGTCGCGGGCTGGGACTACGCCCTGGAATGGAAGCGCCCGGGCTCCTATCCGGCCTACGCGCAATGGCTGGACGCCGTGTTCCTCGCCCAGGAGACGGTCAAGCGCGACGTCCGCCTGGAGTGTCCCGTCCTGTCGATGGTCTCGGCCTCGTCGTTCCCCGGGGAGAAGTGGGCGCCGGAGGTCTTCACCTCCGACGCCGTTCTGGACGTCGACGTGCTGGTGGAGCGCTCGGCCGGGCTGGGGCCCCTGGTGACGATCGCCCGTTTCCCCGGCCGCCACGACCTGTTCCTGTCGGACCCGGACGTGCGCGCCCAGGTCTGGGACGTCATGGGGCGCTGGCTGCAGGCTTTCGTCTGAGAGCTCTTCCGCCGGAGGCGGGTCAGCGCTGGTGCGCGGGGAGCCCGTGGGGGGCGCCCGCCGCGGCCTTCGAGTACTCGCGGAGGATCTCGTCGTTGACCTCGTCCAGGGACTCGGCCAGGGTCGGGCCCAGGGCGTCGCCGAGGTGCCACTCGGCCCACCCGTCCAGACCCGACACGCCGTTGGCCACCAGGGCGGCCGTCGGGTCGGAGAAGCTCCTGTCGTTGACGAGCACCCGACCCGCCGCCGTCAGCGCGCCCCTGACCTGGGGCGTCACGGACGGGCGCAGCGCCAGCGGCACGTCCTCGCCGACGATCTGCCCGAGGGCCTCCAGGCCGGCGGCGTCGCGGTCCAGCAGTTCCACGTCCCTCGGCGCGTCCCTCCGCGCTCCCCGATCAGCGCCGTCCCGGCTCGCCGGGGCGCGGTCGGCTGACGAGTGCGACGCCGCATCGGCCGCCCGGGCGGCCTCCTCGACGGCTCCGGGGCTCCCCGCGGCAGGCGCGCCGGACGTCGAGGCGTCCAGCTCCGAGGCGCGGGCGTGCCGGGGCCGCTCCATCGCCTCCAGCGCCGCGACGGCCGCCTCTCTGACCGGGATGTCCTCGCGGCCGGGAGCGGGAACCGCCTCCGGGCCGGGGTGGCCCGAGACCGGTTCGCGCAGGGACTCGAGCTCGGGGATCTGCCCGGTGCGCCCCAGCAGGACCTGCGGGACGTGGCCGTACAGGCGCGGGCCGACCGCATGGACCTCCAAGAAGGAGCGCCCATTGGACATCTGCCGCAATGACATCTCGTGGACCTCGACGCCCGAGGACGCCAGGACGTCGAGCGCCGGGCGGACCTGCAGGTCGATGGAGCCGACCACCATCACCAGGCGCGGGCCGGGGGCCGGGGAGGGCGGCATCGAGTCGCGGAAATGCATCCATCCGGCTTTGAATCCCTCGATGTCGCCGGGGTACTCGCGCGCGAGATCCGTCCAGGACAGGGCGGCGGTGTCGGCCAGCCTCGACAGAGAGGCGATGAGGGTCTCGGAGTCCAAGTGCTCGACGACCTCCACGGAGACGACCTGCCCGGAGGCGTCGAGGGCGGTGAGCCGGGGCTGGACGTTGGTCGGATCGGCGACGCGCGACATGTCGCGCCACGTGATGGGGAACAGGGGGCGGGAGACGATCTCGAGGACCTGGTCGCGCACCAGCTCGAGCACATCGGGCGTCAACCCGTTCGCGACGGGCCTGCCGAACTGCGCTGGGAACAGATGCCCGTCCTCGATCTCGAACAGAGCCATCCGACACCCCCACCTGTTCTTCCGTCGTCAGGACGCGCGACCCGCCGCGCCGCCTGCAGTATGCGGCCATTGTCCCACAGGCATGGGTCAACGGGACGAGGGCCGCGCCGGGGCCCCGCCCCCTTCGTGGACGGCCCTCAGGCCATCCACCACTGGCGGAGCGGATACCAGTGGCCGTCCTCCTCGGAGGAGGCGCCCTCGTCGACGGGGAGGACCGCGGAGGGGCCCCACCCCGCCCCCAGCCCGGGCCGCACGGCGAGGAACTGGTGGATCTGGATGCCGTTCGTCTCGAAGCTCAACCGGGCGCCCGACATGTAGAGGCCCCACAGCAGCGCCGTCTCGCGGCCGGCCTCCCCGACGCAGGCGTCCCAGTTCTCCTGGAGGTTCTCGCACCAGTGGCGCAACGTGATCGCATAGTGCTGGCGCAGGTTCTCCTCGTGGATGACCTCCAGGCCGGAGTCGCCCAGGTGCGTCATGACGACACCGGGCGCCGCGAGTTCCCCGTCGGGGAAGATGTAGCGGTTGATGAAGGCGCCGGCGTGCTGGCCCTGCCGGGAGTCGCGCCGCGTGATCTGGTGGTTGAGCAGGCGCCCGCCGGGGCGCAGCAGCGAGTGCATCTTGCGGAAGTACCCGTCGTAGTGGCGGACGCCGACATGCTCCATCATGCCGAGGGAGCACACGGCGTCGAAGTCCCTCTCGGGCACGTCGCGGTAGTCCATGACCCGCGCCTCGGCCAGGTCGGAGAGTCCTTCGCGAGCGATCCACTCATTGGCCCACTCGACCTGCGGCTCGGACAGGGTGACGCCGATCGCCCGGATACCGCGCTTCGCGGCCGCCACCAGCATCGACCCCCATCCGCAGCCGATGTCCAGCAGCCGGTCGCCGGGGTGCAGATCGAGCTTGTCCAGGACCAGGCGGAGCTTGTTCTCCTGGGCCTCCTCCAGCGTCGCGCCGGGATGCGGGAAGCAGGCGCAGGTGTAGGTCATCGACGGGCCGAGCACGTGGGCGTAGAACTCGTTCGACCGGTCGTAGTGGGAGGTGACGGTCTGCGCGTCGCCCTCGTGGGAGTGAGGGAGCGCGCCGTGCAGGGCGCGGCGCCAGGCGGGCAGCTGCTCGCTGACCGGGGGCTCGGGCGGGACCAGTCCCCGGGCCCCCACAGCCGCCAGGATCTCGCGCAGAACGCGGGGCGAGGGCGCGTGGAGGCCCGTCACCATCGGCGCCAGAGCGCGGAACGCCGGGTAGGGGTTCGCCGGATGCACGCCCGTCGCCGTGAGGTCTCCGCTGATGTAGGCGCGTGCGGCGCCGAGTTCGTTGGGGGCCGTGAGCAGGCGGCTGAGTCCGCGGGGGTTCTCCAGGCGCAGCCCGAAGGGGGCGTCCTCTGGGCCCGTGGCGGACCCGTCGAACGCTGTGAAGCGGATGGGAAGGGGCGGCGTGGTCACCGCCTCGAGGATCTGGGCGACGGTCATCTTCTGGACCTCCTGGCCCCGCGTGCTGGCCCAGCGCGTCTGTGTCCCGGTCATCGTCACTCCTCCGACATCGTGTGCGTCCGACGCCTCGTCGGGGCCGGGTCGTCCCGGCGGGGCCGCGGGTCGTTCCTCATGCTCACTGTATGGCCGCGCCGGATTTCGCGCACACCGTCCTCGCCTCCCCGGGCACTCTCCGCTCCCCTCGCCGCCCACCGCCGAGGGCGGCGCTGCCGCGTGTCCGCGATCCTCCTCGAACAGCGCGCTTCCCACCGAGCCGCGGGCATCTCAGCGAGCCGAAGCCGTGCAGCGCTTCAGCTCGGTGAGAGCCCCGCGGTCCGGCGTCGGACGCCGATCCCGGGGACGCCCCGTCTAGGTGTACCCGGCCGTTAGGTTGGTGGCAGCCGGCTGCGGGACAGCGGCGTGCGCGTCGGCGGCGGCTACGAGGGCGTTCCGCCCTCGTGCGCCGCGGAACCATCCTCCCTCTCCGTACCGGCGCGGAGCCCGCCGAGGAGCGAGGTGAGCGTCGGCCGGAGAATGAACGCGAGGATCAGGCAGAGGGCGGCGACCGGGGGAGCTGTCAGCATCTGGAGCTCGGAGACGGCAAAGCGCAGTACTCCCGCCAGGGGTCTGCTGTAGCTCTCCACGGCCGGAAGATAGGCCAGCTGCTCCGCAACCGTCCGTGAGGCCAACGACACCAGGTAGAGCAGAACGGCCAATCCATAGAGCCGGCGCGCGCACGCCTTGATCACATCGATCCTCTGGTCCATCGACATGGCTCCCCTCCCCTGGGCAGAATCCGCCGGCGCTCGTCGGCATTGTTTCCCAGCATATGTACCGGACCGAGTCTGGGGGCCTTCCGGCGGGGAGGAATCCGCCGAGTCCCGGCCGCGGCCCATCCGCAGGCAGAAGAGGCCCGCGGCGCTCGCGCGCTGACAGGGTGAGACGTCGGGGCGAGCCGCACGGCGGATACCCTGCGGGACAAAGCGGGGCCGGCACGGGCACACGCGCGTGTCGCCTGCGGCACTGGAGGAGTGATCACCGTGAGCGCGGAGCTTGTCGCGACGCTGAGCGGGCGCCTCGATGGGATGGCTGCCGGTCTGGGCCGGGTGGAAGAGCGCCTCATCGGGATCGATGGCCGCCTGGGACGTGTCGAGGACCGGATGGCGGACGTCGATAGGCGTCTGTTCGCGTTGGGGACGGCTCTGGCTCCCGTCGTCTCCGAAGCGGCTCCGTCTGACGCGCCACGCCCCCAGCGGCCCACCGGGTGACGCGACGCCTCCGCTCTCTTGGCCGGATGATCAGACCGGCCGGATCAGCGGCCACACCGCAAGCTCCCAGACGACCCAGGAAACAGCGCAGCTCACCAGCAGCATCCTCGCGGAGGGGGCCGCGCGCTCCCTCCACGAGACCGAACCCTCCCGCTTCGACGTCCGGGTCATCGCGATCCCGGTCAAGATCGCCGGAAGGTGGACGCACGCGACGGCCAGGGGAAGCGGCCAATACAGGAATCCGCAGGGGCTTCCGTGAAGTTCGCAGGCCTCGTCGAAGCCGAAGCTGAAGAACACCCCGGGGAGCATCGCCAAGACGCGGCCGACGATCATGAACACCCCGGTGTTGAATGCAAACCCTTCAGAGTCCCGGCGGCCGCGATCGAACTCGACCGATGACAACGAGACAACCAGGAGCAGCAACAACGGGTCCCAGATGTTGAACGGACCGGCGATCGGCATCGTCTCGATGATGGGGATGCTCACCTCGCCGATTTCAGGATAAGCATTTGTCGAGCTGAAGTTCCATATTCCGTAGAACGAATACGGAAAGATCGACCACGACAGCACGCCGGACACCACCACCGCGCCGATCACGGCGAGAAACCGGAGCAACCGCCCCGACCAGGTCCACCAGCGCCACCGCGCCCGGCTCCCGGTCTCGCCGTCGCAGGGAGGGGGCGGTGCGGACAACTCGCCCATCCGCACCGCCCCCTCCCCGTCGGTCAGTCCGGCAGGACTTCCAGCACCCGAGCATAACCGTCCGCAAGGATGCCAATCCGCGGACCGGTGGGCAGCGTTCCCGCCCGGCCTGCTGCCTTGTACGCGAGATCCCGGACGAGTCCAGGGATCCGGGTCCCGCCCACGGTGAGGTTCGTGAGCAACTCCGTGAAAGCCGATGCGACCCGGGCGGGCGATGATCCGAAACGCTCGGCATAGAACTGTGACACCCTCTGCGCGGGTGTCTTGGTGTTGAGTGAGCGCAGCGCATCCGACATCCGGCTGGTGTCCCTCGTCAGACGGACGGCGGCGAGATAGGCGTCGGCATCCGCGATGACATCTCTCCGCGAGAACTTGGTGTCTCCCGAGACGCCAACGTTCGCCGCCGTCCATGTCCGCAGGGCAGCAGTATCGTTCGCCGATCCTCCGTTGTCGATGTACTGCCCCCAGGCGGAGATGAGATCGAGGCCCCATCCTCCCAGATCTCCGATCCCGTACTCGCCTTCGGAGAGGGCTGTCCCCCAGTTCCGGTATCCCAGGAATGTAGCGGCGAAGTGCGGCAGGTCCAATCCGAGCTCAGATTCCGCTCCCTCCCGCATCGCGAACGGCACATCCGGAGGCGTGAAGTACGTGCCATCCCATTGTCTGAGCGCATACGCACAGTTCGCTGCCTCTGCCGACCTGATACTGCTGTCAACGTCGTCTGGATAAGCGGCCGCCGGGTACGGCGTATAGACCCTCCAGACAGCGCCAGACTCCGGGTTATCGATGAGGCTCCAGTATCGGGACTCCCGCAGATAATGCGCCGCGTAGTCAGGCACAACCTTCGTGTGGTCAGGAACTGTGAACTGTTCGCAGCGCGTTTCGGCACGGCTGATCCACTCGTACACAGGATCGAAGCCGGTCCTGAAGACGTCGCGGGTCTGCACAGTGTTCGGCCACCCCAAGATCACCGGCGGCGTGGCGACGCCAGAGAGATCGACGGGGGCCGCCCGCTTCGACACCCTGACGCGATCGACGGCCACGCCGGCTCGAACGACATCGACCTCGATCTGGTTGTAGTGCCAATTCGACGGCATCCGGTACCCCATGTTCCCCGAATATCCCCAGGACGCGCCGGCCACGTATGACGCCTCGGACAGCTGGGCGTCCTCAAGGGCAAGGCAGACCGCACGCGTCCCATACGCGCCGATCCGGATCCCGTGGGTCAAAGCCCTCGCAACGACCTCGTCGATACCCGTGAAGTAGTCGCGAATATAGCCCATCTCGTCGGTCGTGGGGTCGAGGTCGACGGCGAAGAAGACCAGGGCATCCTCGGGAAGGTCCAGGGTCCGCACTCGTTCCAGCGCTTCGAGACCATGAGCCCGTCCCGTGTCCAAGCTGAAGTCCGAGATTCTGTCGCTGTACCGCTGGAAGATCGGGACCAACTTGAGGCCCGCGGTCCGCATACCGTCAAGATCACCCGCAGTGATGTTCGATCCGCGGTTGACCAAATAACGGCCGCCCATAATAAACGGCGCAGAGCGCAGCGCACTGGCGCTGGCGACATCCAACTGAGTGCTCGTGTCAAAGGCCGAACAGTCGAGGTCCGTGTCCCCGCACGAGACCAACAGACCGCACCAGGTCGAGTAGTCGCCCCGGCTGGTAACCTCCATCTCCATAAAGCTCTGGAACTTCGCCACGTTCGTCGCCGTGTACGAGTCAAACATCCCGTTGAACGCGATACTTTGGTAACCGTTACACCTCAGCAGCCCCTGCAGAAGACGCACGAAGTGATGAGTCTCGTCCACATCCCCGACCGCAACCTGTGCTTGGTTCCTCAGACCTGTCCGTGTGCCCGGACCGTAGTTACCGTTCGCGGTCTCGTCATCCATTCCGATCTCATACTGGATCGCATAGAGAAACTCCGTCAGCATCTGACGCGAGAACACCCCATCCGCCGGGCACAACGGGAAGCCCGCCCGATCGACATACTGGCCGTTCAACCACTGTTGGATCGTGCGCACCGCCGTCACGCCCCCGTAGGCCGATAGCAGGGTCGGCGAATCCATGGACATCAGGAAGGCCATCAGTTTGACATCGACGTCGGGAGTTCCCGAACCGAGTCCCAGGAGCTGACGAATCTCCGTGACGGAGGCGGCCATGTGGGAGAACGCGGGTGTCACCGAGAAGCTCGTCTCACCCGCATACCCCTTGCACCATAGCGCTCCCGAGAGCAGGCGCAACACGTTCACCGATGTCTTGCTCGTTTCCGTGATCTTCTCGATCTTTGCGACATATGCCGCCTTCGTCTGATCGCCAAACCCCGAGGCCACCGGCGAGATCCCCAACTCGTGCTGGAGACCGCGCCGCAATCCATAGATGGTGTTCCAGCCTGTCATGTTGTCCTCGTCCAGAGGCACCCATCCGGCGACCGACCCGTAAGTCTGGTTCAGCCAGTGCTGAGTCATCTGAACCTGCGTTGCTTCTGACATCTGCTTGTCCTTCCTCGTCGGGCCCGCTCCTGTGGGCCGGTTGTCAGTGGTACTTGTGCCGCTTCTCCAGATCGGGGTTCTGTCTCTTGTCCTGATGGTGACGTCCTCCAGACGAACGACTCTGAGCGGTCAAACTGCTGACGAGACCGCCCAGGCCGCCGAGATCGGCAAGGAGAGCGATGATCTCCTGCTCGCTCAGTCCGGTTCCCCCTCTTGTTTCTCGGACCGCGTCGTCGCCTGCTCAATCCCCCGGAAAACAGGCGCGAATGCCGTATAGACCACCTGCGCCGCCCCTACAGTCGCCAATGCCGCAGTCGCAACGGTTGTCCACGTGTCCGGACGAAAGACCGACACGACACCCACACCCGCTACCACGACGGCGACGGCGGCGGAGACCATGCGCTTCGTCCGAGACGACCAATGCGACTGGTTGATCACGGCTCCCAGCAACGCGGCGATGGAACCCGCGACAGCCGAGAATTCCGGAATATCGTTCATGGATCCCCTCCCAACGGGAACGGGCGTGCCCGTCCTTGTCAGGATCGGGCACGCCCCGCCGTCATCTCCGGTTGAGCTCTCGTTGGAGGGCGAGAATCACGGACGACTGCTCATCCAGCATGCCGTCCGCTGTCGTCCCGTAGTAGCGCTGCATCGCCCTGATCGTGTTCGGACCGATGAGGCCGTCTGCCTCGACGCCCCATACCCGTTGCAGACGCGCGATGATCTGACTCCCCACCGCGTCAGAGGACCATTCCCATCCCGACGTCAGGCCGGGGTTCGCCGCCTTCCACTCGATCGGCTGGCTTGAGACCACTCCGTCAACGGGGGTGGAATAGGCGCGCTGGAGCGCGCGGGTCAGCCCGCTCCCCCAATAGCCGTCCTGCACCACAGGAGACTGAGGAGTGCCTGAGCCAGGCTTTCCTCCGGCACCCGGCGCCGCACGGAACTGCGCGTTGATGTCACGCTGGAGGGCCATCACGACTTGCGAACCCTCATCGATCACGCCATCGACCGTCGTTCCATAATGACGCTGCATCGCTCGAATCGTCGTTGGCCCGATGAGGCCGTCGGCGGGGCTCACGTTCCAGTAACGGCGCTGCATCTCCATGATGATCTGACTGCCCTCGGCGTCACCCACCCAGTTCCACCCGCTGGTCAGACCCGGATTTTGGGCCTGCCACGTCCGGTCCTGGCTGGAGATCACGCCGTCCACGGTCTGGCCGTACACCTGCTGCAGGGCCGTCGTCGTCCGGGCGCCCCAGTACCCGTCGACCTCGACCTGGCCCGTCGGGTAGTCCGGGAACGGCGTCTCGCCGTCCCACACCGGAGACCCCGGCGTGAACGCGCCGGCATCCTCGTAATACGGGCGCATGAGGTACGGAAAGACCGCATTGTCGATAGGCCTCTCTTTGTTGGAGACGTACCCGTCCCCTCTGCCGTCCGAGCGGCTCGTGTTCCCTTCGATCGTCCTGACGGTCCCGTTCTCGGTCTCTCGCACGAAGAAGCCGATATGATCCGTCCGGCCGTCCTCGTCCCAGTCGTAGAGGATCAGATCTCCGGGCTGGGCATCGCGGAATGGCACCAGACGGCCATCTGACGCAGCGGCATTCCTCATGGTCTCCGTGTTGATCTGGACAACCTGGTGGCCGATGTTCGGTACTCCCGCCTGGTAGAGGACCCATGACACAAACATGGCGCAGTACGGAACACCATTCGCCCCCAGGTAGGACCAACTGTCGTAGGCCGCCGCCCATCGACCGTACTTGCTCCCCGCCTCGACGTCGGCATAGTACGAATACCCCGTCTCGTTCTGCGCGATCTGGAGCGCAGATTTCACCTTTCCCATTTCGGGACTTCCTTTCATCTTTCCGTTGACCCGCATGCCGTTGATGCGGCACACACTCACCGTCATGGCGACGGTGGAGACTTGACGTCGACGTCGTGGAGGCGTAGACCGAATCCATGCCGTCTCATCGAAGAGTCCTCGTGGGCACCCTGATGGCGATGACTGCTCTCACCGGATGTACGCCATCTGCGCCCGGCACCAGCTCCGAGGAGGCCCAGTCACTCCCTGTCTCCGGTGCGCACTCGCCCACGTCGGCACAGCCCGGCGACACACAGACCGCCGCCCCCACGTCCTCGGAGACACCAGCGAACGGCCCGACGACAGCCGGCTCCGGCTCTGGGGGCCTTCTGGCGGTTGCGCCCGGAACGTACGGCACCCCGGTGCCGCTGATCGCCGGCGGCCGAGTGCTCCCCCCGATCCAGCCGGATCGCTCAATGAATGGATCCCGGAGGGACGCCGTCACCGGGACCTCGACCGAGCCCGCCTACAGCATCCAGAAGAACTACTTCCTCCAGGTTCAGAAGTCGGGTGTCACGGCTCTTGCCACCGAGGAGGAGGCCTGGGAAGCCCTCAACCGCTACTGCGTCGCCTGGTTCAACAACCCGGAGGCACCTCAGGACGTCAGGGTCGCCTGGATCCAGGAGCTCATGGGGATCTCGCCGACCGATTTCGCCGTGCCCGACATCGACAACCTCCCCGATGACTTCAACGAATGGGACACTCCCTCGCCCTACGAACTGATCCCAGGCGGATTCTGCGATCCTGATGCTCCCGCCACAGCGGAAACCCCCGAGGGCCCTTACAGCGCGTTCTCTGATTGGCCATCCTGGCAATAGTGCCTCAGACTCATCCCGGCGCCCCGCGATACCCGCATCACTGCGTCCGCGACGCTGTAGACGACCACTCCGTCCTGTTGTCCCTTCCGGACCTTTCCCCGCACGACCCACTGCCGGATGGCGGCTGGCGAGGGAGGAGTTCTCGTCAGCCTGCCCAACAGAGCGACCAGTTCCCCCATCGGAAGCCACGCGCAGTTGACGCTCTCCTCGTGGAGGCACCGCGCCAGTCTCGCTTTGGCCTGCCGGTCGACAACCCTCTGAGGATCCGCAACATCCATCAGCACGCCGAGGGCGCGCGAGAGGCGACGCGCTTGATCGCCGTCCCCTCTGATCAGGGTCTCCTGCAGACCACGAGCAACGGCGCTCCAATCGGCTCCGCTCGCCGGAGCACCCGCGTGCCCGTGTCCCGCACACGCCCGCAGTGCTCGCTCGGCCTCGATCAACTGCGGCGCGACCCTCCACTGGATGCTTGACCCCGAACTCCCCCGTGACCTCGGCGCGTCACTCCACCGGCTCGATCGCGGTCCCGCAGATCTCTCTGCCATCGCGATCAGCTCGGGTAGCCGGTCCAGGGATTCCAGCAACGCCCACATCTCCGTCTCGGAGACTCTCCGACGATCAACAGGTTCACCGCCACGAGCAATGAGCTCCACCCGGCTGCCATAGGCCGCGATTGCTCGGCGTCCCCGCCGATAGACCTGCTCCCGCTCCGGCGCCGTCAGTCCGGCGCGGATCGTGAAGAGAGCCTGCTGATGAACCGAGCCATCCCGGTGGTCCTCACGATCGGTATCCTCGGGCGCGCCTGCCTCGCTCCGGTTGTCTATGATCTCCGGATCCCGCTGCCCGGTGCCGCGCTCCTCACTGACGACATGGTCCCAGCACGCCACAAGCGCCGGGCAGGCTAGACAGATCGCCCGTGCCTGTCGGATCGTTTCACGATGCTGTGCCCGCCCCCCGGCGGACGTTCTCTCATCGAACTCATCATCGAACATCGCCGGATCCGCGAACCGGCACGATGCCTGTTCCGCCCACGTCCATGAATCAGTTGCTTCGAGTTCGCTTCCCACGCCAAGCTCCTTCACTCGCGTGGAAGGTACGAAGGACGCTTGACGCTGCTGGGGAGGTGGCTGATAGACAGAGCGCTCGTGAGTGGACCGGACCCCCGTCACGGGGAATCCAGGACCTCTCACGAGCGCTGGCGACCGAAGCGGTGAGGTGCGCCCCAGCACCCCCCTCCATCTGAAGTGTTGACAATGATGTGTGACGGAGAATGGTCCTTCAAGAAATTGTTGTCACACCCATATAGAAACCCGTCAGAAATCCCTTACCTAGTCACTCGCCAGACCCACCCAGCCCGGACATCCCGACCCGCTCCCCGCCATGGGTGACACAATCGGCATGTGAGCGCGCAAACATCGGGGACTCATGGGCCCACGGCCGCGACGGGGGCGGCGTCGCCCTCGCCGGGTCCGGGACCGGCCCCGACCCGCCCGGCCCCCGCCCTGCGAGACCCCCATGAGGACCCCGCCGCCGCGCGCCTCCTGGACGAGCTCACCCGCGTGCTGGACGGCGAGGTCGACGCCACCACCGGCACGCGCGCCCGATACTCGACCGACGCCGGCAATTACCGGATCCCGCCGCTGGCCGTCGTCTTCCCCGCGTCGGTGGACGACGCTCTCCAGGCCCTGGCGATCTGCCGAGCCCGCCGGGTCCCCGTCACGAACCGCGGCGGCGGCACCTCCTGCGCGGGCAACGCCGTGGGCCCCGGCATCGTCCTGGAGTTCTCCCGCCACCTCGACCACGTCGTGTCCATCGACCCCGAGACACGCACCGCCGTCGTCGAGCCGGGCTGCGTGGAGGCCACCCTGCAGGCTGCCGCCGCACCCTTCGGACTGCGCTTCGGGCCCGACCCCTCCAGCCAGAACCGCGCCACCATCGGCGGCATGGTGGGCAACAACGCCTGCGGGCCCCACGCCACCGCCTGGGGGCGCACGGCAGACAACATCGTCTCGCTCGACTGCGTCGACGGGGCCGGCCGGCGCTTCACCGCCCGAACCTCGCACGAGGCCGCGCTCCCCGAGGTGCCCGGACTCGCCGCCCTGGTCGACGCCCACCTGGCGCCGATCCGCGTGGAACTCGGGCGTTTCGGGCGCCAGGTGTCGGGCTACTCGCTGGAGCACCTGCTGCCCGAGCGCCGGCGCAACCTCGCGGCCATGCTGGTGGGCACCGAGGGCACTCTGGTGACAGTCCTGTCGATCACGGTCCGCCTGGTCCCCCTCCCCACGGCGCCGGTGCTGGTGGCGCTGGGCTACCCCGACATGATCGCCGCAGCCGACGATGTGCCCGCCCTGCTCGCCCACCATCCGCTGGCCGTGGAGGGACTGGACTCCCGCCTGGTCGACGTCGTCCGCCGCCACAACGGCCCCGGCGCCGTTCCCGGGCTCCCCGCCGGCGAGGGCTGGCTGATGTGCGAGGTCGGAGGCGCCTCCCCAGAGGACTCGCTCGCCCGCGCCCACGCGCTGGCCGCCTCCGCGTCGAGCAGGGCCGTGGCCGTCTACCCGCCCGGCGCGGACGCCGCGGCCCTGTGGCGCATCCGGGCCGACGGCGCGGGCCTGGGAGGGCGCACCCCCGTCCGCCTGGATGGGCGGGGCAGTGTCGTCGGCGGCAACGAGCAGGGCTGGCCCAGCTTCGAGGACGCCGCCGTCCCGCCCGAGCGCCTGGGCGCCTACCTCCGCGACTTCACCGCCCTGATGGCCGAGTTCGACGTGGACGGACTGCTCTACGGGCACTTCGGCGACGGATGCGTCCACATCCGCCTGGACCTGCCCCTGGAGACCGACGAGGGCGTCGCCCATTCGCGCCGGTTTCTCGAGCGGGCGGCGCAGATCTGCGCCGCCCACGGAGGCTCCGTCTCCGGCGAACACGGGGACGGACGGGCTCGCACCGAGTTGCTGCAGTTCATGTACTCCCCGGAGATGCTCGAGCTCTTCGGCCGCGTCAAGCACCTGTTCGACCCGGAGAACCTGCTGAACCCCGGGGTGTTGACGAGCCCCGTTGGACCCGCGGCGGCCCGTACCCGCCCGGCGCCGGTCGAGGGCGGGATCGGGGCCGCCCGATCGGGCACGGCAGGCGGCGCCCTCGTCGACGACGAGGACGGACCCCTGGCACCGGACCCGCGGCGCGCCCGGTGGCGGGAGGGGATCGACCTGCTCGACCAGTTCCTGCGGCGTCCCGGTGCGGCGCCGATGCCCGCCGACGGCGGGTTCGCGTTCGGTGAGGACCACGGGGACTTCACCACGGCGCTGCACCGGTGCACCGGCGTCGGCAAATGCCGCGCCGACATCGCGGGGACGTTCATGTGCCCGTCGTGGCAGGCCACGCGCGATGAGAAGGACGTGACGCGCGGACGCGCCCGCACCCTGCAGGAGGCGGCGAACGGGCAGCTCGTGCGCTCGATCGCGAGCCCTGAGGTTTTGGAGGCGCTCGATCTGTGCCTCGCCTGCAAGGCATGCTCCTCGGACTGCCCGGCGGGCGTCGACATGGCGAAATACCGCTCGGAGGCCTTCTTCCGCCGCTATCGCCGCCGGTTGCGGCCGTTGTCCCACTACACGCTGGGATGGCTGCCCCGCTGGACCCGGTTGACCGCCCGCGTGCCGGGGCTCGCCGCGGCGGGTAACGCGGTTCTCGGCGTGGGCGCGCTGCGCGGGTTGGCGTTCCGCGTCATCGGCCTGGACCCGCGCCGGGGGATGCCCGGGTTCCAGAGGGGGACGTTCTCGCGATGGGCGCGGCGTGAGCGGGGCCTGGCGAGTTCGGCGGGCGGCATCCGCCCTCGCCCGCGGGAGACGGCCGTCCGGACCGGCGAGGTCCGTGCGCCCACTGGCCCCCGTCACGTCGTCCTGTGGGCGGATTCCTTCTCCGAGACCCTGGACGATGCAGGCGCCCGCGCGATGGTCGAGGTCCTTGAGGCCAACGGCTTCACCGTGCTGGTCCCCCCGGCCGATGCGTGCTGCGGGCTGACCTGGATCACCACCGGCCAACTGGGCGGCGCGAAGAAACGCCTGTCGGCGCTGCTCGGCGTGCTGGGGCCTTTCGCCGTCAACGGGATCCCGATCGTCGGGGTGGAGCCCTCATGCACCGCGGTGCTGCGCGACGACCTGATCGACCTACTGCCCGACGACCCTCGATCGCGCGCCGTGTCGGGGGCGGTCCGGACCCTGGCGGAGCTCCTCGCCACCGTTCCCGCGGACGAGCGCCGGCTGCCGGACCTCACAGGCGTGCAGGTCGTCGCCCAACCGCACTGCCACCACTACTCGGTGATGACGTGGTCGGCCGACCGGGAGCTGCTTCGATCGCTGGGCGCCGACGTCGTCGAGCTGGCCGGGTGCTGCGGGCTGGCCGGCAACTTCGGCTATGAGCGGGGCCACTACGATGTGTCGGTCAGGGTCGCGGAGAACGCGCTGCTGCCGGCGCTCCGCGAGCATCCCGGCGCCGTGTTTCTGGCCGACGGGTTCTCCTGCCGCACGCAGGCCGCGCAGTTGGCCGGGCGCCGAGGGATGCACCTGGCGACGCTCCTGAACGGGAGGTCCTGAGGAGAGGGGCCGGGATCAACGAGACGCGGTCTCGGCGGGGGTTCCGCGACGCAAACGGGCGAACAGGCGCCGAGACCCCACACCGTTGCCGCGCGGGCGCAGCGGGATCATCGGGCAGCCCGCGCAGTGGACGCGGACCTCCTCGCTGGCGCCGGTCAGTCCCCCCGCGGTGTGACAGGCGCCCAGCCCCGACGCGCACAGCGACGTGGCGTCGACCAGCAGTCCGGACCGGCGCATCTCGTCGACCATGACGCCGGCCATCTCCGCGGAGATCCCGGCTCGGGCGGCTGCGGCGCTGACGGTGGCCCCGGCCTCGAGCGCGCGGAGCACCGTCTGGCGCGCCGACCGCATCCGCGCGCGCTCGCGCCCCGGGCGCTCCGCCGCCGGCGCTGCGATGCTCACAGGAACAGCCTCCCGATCTGGAAGATGGCCGTGGCGAGCACCCAGGCGACCGCCAGCTGCACGCCCACGGCCGCAGCGGTGCGTTTCCCGCCGATCTGTCGGGACTGCTCCGCCACCGTCGCCATGCACGGCGTGTACGCCAGGACGAAGACCATGAAGGCGAACGCCGCCAACGATGCGGCGCCGGTCCCCGCGGACTGGTCGAACGAGCCCCTCACCAGATCCGGCAGGGAGCCCAGGTCCGTGCCGCCATCCTCGGCGTCGCCGCCGGCCGTCTCCGGATCCATGTTGTAGGAGGTGACGATCGAGCTGATCACGGTCTCCTTCGCGACGAACCCCGTCATCAGCGCGCCGGTGAGGTGCCATTCGCCGAACCCGGTGGGCTCGAAGACCGGCACCAGGACCTGCGCGGTGCGCCCGTAGAGGGAGTCCTCCATCGGCAGATCCTCCTGCGCGAAGGAGAACCCGGAGACGACCGGGATCGCGCCCATGAACCACACGACCAGCGTCATCGCGACGATGATCCGGCCCGCGCCCTTGACGAAGTCCCACGCCCGCATCCACGTGTTCTTGAGGATGATGAGCAGGCGCGGCATCTGGTAGGGGGGCAGCACGAGCATCAGCGGGGCCTGCGACTCGCGCTTCGTGAGGAACGGCTTGAGGGCCAGCGCCGCCAGCACGACCAGGAGCAGGGACATCATGTACAGCCCGAACACCACCGTCCCCGTGTTCTCGGGGAAGAAGATGCGGGCGATCATCAGGTAGATCGTCAGTCGCGCGGCGCAGGACGTGTAGGGGGTGATGAGCGTGGTGACCAGCCGCTGCCGGTCGCTGGGCAGCGTGCGGGTCGCGGCCAGCGACGGCAGGTTGCATCCGAAGCCCATGATGAGCGGCATGATGACGCGCCCGTCGAGGCCGATCGCCCGCATGACGCGGTCGCCCAGGAAGGCGGCGCGGGCCATGTACCCGGAGTCCTCCAGGACGGAGATCATCAGGAAGATCGCGAACATCAGCGGAAGGAAGGAGGCGACCACGCCCAGGCCGGTGCACAGGCCGCCGACCAGCAGCCCCTGCACCCAGGTGTCCTCCCACCCGGCCAGCCCGAGGAGCGCGTTGACGCCGGCGGCCACCGACACCGCCCCCGGGTCGGTCGACGAGAACAGCCCGTCGAAGAAGTCCTGGATCGGGCCGACCCACTCTCCGGCGATCTTGAACAGCAGCCACATCAGGGCGAAGAACACGGGGATGCCGACGACGGGATGCAGCAGGAACCGGTCGATCCGGTCCGAGCGCGACAGCGCGGCCTGCGCGGCGGTCGTTCCCGACGCCTCCCGCTGGACGTCCTCGACCCACGCGAAGATGTCCTCCGCCTCCGCCAGGGGATCTTCGACGAGGGCGCCGGCCGCGTCCCGGCCGGGGCCGGAAGCGTCTGCCCCGCCGTAGCCGGGCGCGGACGGGTCGGGATCGACGTCGCGCACGTGCGGGCCGGCGCTCAGGGCCGAGGCCACCATGTCGTCGAGGCCCTCGACCCCCTTCGAGGTCCGGGGATCGATCGCCATGACCGGGATGCCGAGCGCCTTCGACAGGGCGGAGGCGTCGATCCTCTCTCCCTCCCGTTCGGCCACGTCGGCCAGGGTGATGACGGCCGCGACGGGACGGCCGGTGCGCGCGACCTGGCCCAAGAGGTAGAGGGAGCGCGTGAGCGCCGTCGCGTCCAACACGACGAGGATGAGGTCGGCGGACCGGCCGCGGACCGGATCGGTGAAGGATCCGGGAGCCCCGGCGACCGTGTCGACGACGACCTGCTCGTCACGCGAGTTCGCGATCAGCGAGTACGTCCCCGGAAGATCCAGGACCCGCGCCCCCACCGCTCCCCAGCGGCCCGCCATGACCTCGACCGTGGTGCCTGGCGCGTTGACGACGCGCTGGCGGGCACCGGTGACGATGTTGAATATCGTCGACTTGCCGACGTTCGGGTTGCCGACCAGCAGGATCGTGGGCTCGCCGGCCACGGCGCCGGCCTCGTCCTCGAGGACGTCGACGGCGACTGGAGCCTCGCGGGTCAGGGCGATCGGGACGCGGCGGGCGCCGCTCGCCCGGCGCAGGAGGGACGAGGGCGTCGCCGGCCGGCGCGACGGCCTCTGGGGGGCGCCGCCGGATGGATTGCACTTCGGGCAGCTCATGCGCGGGCCTCCTGCTGCGTGGTCCCCGCGGCATCGGAACCGGCGGTCTCGACGTCGATGAGCCGGGCCGAGCGGCGGTCCACCGCGATGCGCGTGCCCGCGATGTTGATGACGATCCCGCCGAATGCCGCGCGGTTGGTCAGGCGGAACTCGGCGCCCGGGCGCATGCCGAGCTCCTCCAGGCGCAGACGATAAGCGGGATCCACGTCGATTCGGGCAAGGCGGGCCTGGGCGCCCGTCGGACATGTGCTCAACAGCATGTCACCAAGATAAGCCCTCCCTTACTTTCGGGAGAGGGACCTTCGGATGTGATCTGCGGGACCCGCGGCACGGAGCGGGAGCGCCGCCCTCGCGGAGGAGAGCCGGCGCTGGGCTCCGGGGACGGCCGCGACCCGCAGCGCCGGGTCGGCCAGGACCCGCCCGTCGACGGTCATGAAGATCGAACGCAGTTCCGGGTGCTCCCGGTCCATCGCCAGCGCCGCGTCCAGCCCGCACACCAGATAGGCCGTCGAGAAGGCCTCGCAGACCATCCCGTCCTCGCCGCACACGACGACCCCGCACAGGTCCGTGACGGCCGGGCGGCCGGTGACGGGGTCCAGGGCGTGGCTGCGCTGGCGGCCCGGACCGATCCGGGTTCCCGGATCCGCGGACACGGACAGGGACCCCGACTCCAGCACCAACGTCCCGAAGGCCTCCAGGCCCCGCCACGGGCTGGCCAGCGCGATCCGCGCCGCGGCGCCAGCCACGGCCATCGAGGACCGGCCCAGCGAGACCAGGACGTCCGAGGCGCCCGAGGCCTGGGCCAGGTCGCGCAGCTGGTCCGCCGCATACCCTTTCGCGATGCCCCCCAGGTCCACGGCCCGTGGATCGGCGCCGACCACGCGCGCGCTCACGCCCGCGGCGTCGGCGGATACCTCGATCCGCCCGCGCACCGGGCCCGGATCCGCCCCCGGGGCGTCCTCGCCGCGGGCCACGCCCTCCCAGGCGCGCACCCGCGCCCCCAGCAACGCGGAGAATCCGGCGCGGGTGCGCCGACAGAGGTCCTGCGCGCTCGAGAGCACTGCGGCCGTGTCCTCGCTGACCGGGCGCCACCGCCCGTCCAGGAGCGACACCTCCGAGGCGGGGTCGAAGCGGGTGAGGAGGCCCTCCAGATGTGCGGCCCGCCCCGCCAGACGGCGCGCGAGGTCCCTCTCTCCCCGCCCGGCCGGCCCCCACGACACATGCGCCAGCGTGCCCATGGTCGCGAATGTGCACGAGGCGGGCCGGGGGTCTCCGCCCCGCTGGGGATCAGGACTGCCGAGCATCCGCCACGGCGTCCGCCACCGCATCCAGGAACAGGCGGTGTGACAGCGAGGCTCCCGCGATCGCCTCGACCTGGTTCTGGTCGCCGGTCTCCTCGAACTCGGAGACGAACTCCTTCTCAGCGGCGATGGCGTTCTGAGCGCGCTGGTAGAACTCCTGGTCGGCGGGCGTGCCGTCGCTGCCCAGGCCGTAGTCCTCGTCGTGGGGGGTGCCGTCCTCGTCGTAGACGAGGAACGAGGCGTCGGTGACGGCGCCGCCGGAGACGGAGAACGTCACCACCCCGTAGGAGCCGTCGTCCTCCGTGGCGGACGTGCCGGTGTAGTCCCCGTCGGGCAGGGTGCTTGCGGCCGGCCCCGCGTCCACGGCGCACCCGGTGAGCACAGCCTGCCCGATCGCCGCGCCGACGGCGGCCCCGGCCAGGAGGGCGCGGGCCCGGAGCGGGCTCCGGGCGCTCACCGCGTCCCTCCCTCTCCCGCGCCGCGCCCCTTCGTGGGCGTGCTCGCCACATCCGCCGCCTCGCGGGCGATGCGGCCGTGCTCCAGGATGATCTGGCGCCCGCCCTGGGCTGCGACCTCGGCGTCATGGGTGACGACGATGAGCGTCGTTCCGGCGTCGTGGAGGGTGTGGAAGAAGTCGATGACGATCCTCTCGTTGACCTCGTCGAGGTTGCCGGTGGGCTCGTCGGCCAGGATCACATCCGGATGGTTGATGAGCGCGCGGGCGACGCACACGCGCTGCTGCTCGCCTCCGGAGAGCTCGCGCGGCAGGTGGGTGGCGCGGTCGGCCATTCCGACGCGATCGAGGGCCGCCATGGCCTCCTTCTCATCCGGGATCGAGTGGTAGTACTGGGCCAGCATGACGTTCTCGACGGCTGTGAGGTGCTGGACGAGGTGGAACTGCTGGAAGACCAGGCCGATCTTCTGGCGGCGCACGGTCGCCAGCTCCGGTTCGCCCATCTTGTCCAGGCGCTCGCCCTCAAGCAGGACGATGCCCTCGGTCGGGCTGTCCATGCACCCCAGGATGTTCATCAGCGTGGACTTCCCCGACCCCGAGGGACCGACGATCGACACCCAGTCCCCGCGCCGGATCTCCAGGCTCACGTCATCCAGGGCCGCCAGTTCGCCGTAGCGTCGGCTGACGTTCCTCACGGAGTAGATCGACTCCCCCTCCGCCGCCTCGCCGGTGGCGCCCTGCACAGGGTCCGTCCCCTCCCGGACGGCCGCGCGCGCGGTCTGATCCGCCATGGTCACTCCCCTCCCAACACGTCGACGGGATTGATTGCCGAGATCCGCCGGGCCGGCAGCAGACTGCCCACCAGGGCGACGGCCACGGAGAACACCAGGGTGAGGGGGACGACCCACCAGTTCACCCCGATCTGGACGGCGAAGGCCCTCATCGAGATCTCGTCCGCGATCCACACGCCGAGCGCCGCCCCCACGGCCCCGCCCAGCAGGCCGAGCAGCACCGACTCCCCGACGAACTCGCCCATGACATCCCTGGCGAGCGCCCCCAGGGCCTTCTTCAGGCCGATCTCCCGCGCCCGCTCGGAGACGACGGCGCTGAGCGTCGCCGAGATCGAGATGAGGGTGAGCAGGCAGATGATCACGCTGACGATCCAGATGAGCGTCTGGAGCGTTTGGGCGACGCCCGACTCGGACTCGCTGACGCGGCGCACGACCTCGGCCTCCATGCCGGTCCCCTGCGCCCCCACCGCGTCGGCCACGGCCGCCAGGTCCGCGCCGTCGGCGTCCACCGAGTACTCGATGACGTCGTAGGCGGTGACCCCGCCGGTGAACTCCGCCAGGGTCTGCGGGTTCGTCACGATAAGGTCGTCCTCCGCTCCCCCGGTGCGGAGGATCCCGGTGACCGTCAGCTGCCGCGCGGCGCCGTCCTCGGTGGTGGGCTCCGTGAGCCCCACCTTCTCCCCGACCGAGAAGCGGTAGAGGTCGGCCACGCTCTCCCCGACGAGGATCTCGTCCGCACCGGTGGGGGCGGATCCGTCGATCTCCCAGTAGGGGCGCACCGAGAGGGCGTCGTCGATGTCCGTGCCCATGACCTGCACGGCCTGCTGGTTGTACAGCAGGTTCGCGTACTGGTAGGCGGCGCGCCCCAGCGCGGCGTCGCCGACGGCGCGGTCCGCGGCGTCGAGCTGGTCGGCGGAGAGGCTCGCCGCCCCGTCGGGGAGGACCACCATGTTGGCGCCGTAGGACCGCAGCTCGCGCGCCATCTGCGCGGGAACCGCATAGGCCACGAGGCCCAGGCACGACAGGGTCGTGGCGCCCACGGCGATCGACAGCGAGGCGATGAGCACCCGGGAGGCCCTGTGCCAGAACGACTGCGTGATCATCCGCAGGTACATCCGGTGATGTCCGTCCATGTCCCCCTCACCTCCCGTGCAGCACCTGGGCGGGCTGCAGGCGTAGCAGATACCGGATCGACGGCAGGCACCCGACCAGCGCCGTCACGAGGATGACCAAGGCCATGAGGGGCGCGACGATCGGGCGCACCGCGATGCCCGATCCGAACACCAGGTGCCCCACCAGTTGGGCGAGGCCGATGCCCAGCCCGAAGCCGGCAGCGCCGCCTGCCAGCGCCACGACGAAGGTCTCGGTGAGGATCGTGGCGACGATGGACCGGTTGCGCGCTCCGAGCGCCTTCATCAGGCCGATCTCCTTCGAGCGTTCCATCACCGAGGCCGTCACCAGGTTCGCGATGCCCAGCGAGGCCGCGACCATCGCGAAGACCGCGACGACCGTCATGATGAGCTGCGTCTTCTCCAGGATCTCGCCCTCGGTGTCCGCGATCTGGTGCACGGGCTTGGCGACCACGTTCGTCATCGCCTCCTCGATCTGGTACGCGATCGAGCTGACATAGGCCGTGCAGTACCAGGTCTCCCATTCGTCGATCGACAGCGTCGAGGGGTCGCGCGCGGCCCGGCGCGCGAGGTCGTTGTCCGGGGTGGTGATGGCCCGCACCTCGATGCTGCCGACCTCGCCGGGGCGTCCCGCCATCGCCTGGGCCGTCGCCAGGGTGGTGAAGAGTTTCGAGTCCTCCTCGTCGCCCGACTCGATGACGCCCGTGATCGTCACCGTTCGCGGAGACGCCCCGCTCGCGCCCGGGGTCGAGGACGACCCCGACTGGGAGCCCTCCTGCTCCGACGGGACGGCGGCCACGCTCACCCGATCGCCGGCCTGCACGCCCAGCGTCTGGGCCAGCCGCGCGCCGATCAGGGCCTGATCGTCGCTCTGGGGCCAGTCCCCGGCGACATCCCACCAGTCGCGCATGTTCTCGATGCCCGTGGTCACCGACTGGCCGGTGGCCAGATCCAGGTCGTGGCTGAACCACGTCCCGGCGACCGTGGCCTCCTGTCCGTCGACCGTGGCGGCGACCTCCAGGAAGGGCGCGAAGTCCTCGATGTTGTAGGCCCAGAAGATCGTCTTGATGTCCGCCAGCTCGTCCTCACGGATCGAGCCGGCCGACGAGCTGGAGACGGAGTCGACCTCGTACATATCGGAGACGATGGCGGTGGACTGGGGCAGGACCTGGATGTTCGCCCCATAGGAGCTCAGTTCCTCCTGAACCTTGTCCCCGACGTCCAGCATGACGGCCAGCATGGAGGTGGTCAGGCTGGACCCCAGCAGGATCGTCACGGCGATCATCAGCCGTTTGCCCACCTGGCGCCGCAGCGCCTGGACGATCATCCTCCAGAAGAACATGGCGCCGCCTCAGCTCCTGAAGACCTTGACATGGCTCTCCAGCTCCTCGACCGAGAAGGTCAGGGCGTCATCCGTCTGCCCGTAGGAGATGGGGATGGGGTTGCAGCCCCCCTCGAAGCCGATGGTCTGGATGTTCATCATGACGCCGCACCGCCGGCAGATGACCTTGCCGTCGTCCTCGTAGTAGCCGGCGTCCCCGCAGATCTCGCACGCGTCCAGGCCGGTGCCGAACGCGGACTGGTTCTTCTGGATGACGATGAAGCGCACATCGGTGCCGTCCTGCGCCCGGTAGGCGAAACGGTGGAGGTGCCCGTCGCTGACCAGCTCGCGCGAGACCAGCACGGAGTCCCCCTGGACCTCCGAGGGCTCGATCGCGGAGAGCTCGGGCACGTAGTCGGCGCGGCGCTTGCCCTCGGTGAGCGCGCCCACGAAGATCAGCGCTCCCACGACGGAGAGACCCAGGAACCGGCGGCGCGAGAGCTGCTCGGCGCGCTCCAGCCGCTCCTGCGCCGGGTTCGGGTGCGCGGCGCGCGCGTGGGTCCACAGCGCCACGATGCCCGGGATCGCGATGAGGATCGCCAGCGACAGCTGCGTCGTGGCCTCGTGCTCCTGGATCCACAGGACCCAACGGAACACCAGCGAGCTGCGCGGGACCAGGCGCCGGGTCGCGAATTGCTGGTAGAGGAGGATCGCGCGGGGCAGCACCATCGCGGCGAACACGACCGTGGTGATGACCGAGCGCATGTACCAGGGGACCCGCGCCGCCGAGACGACGTACCCCCAGGAGGCCACGACCACCAGCAGGGTGCCCAGCACGTATCCGGCCAGGCGCAGGAGGCTCTCGGAGTCGAACAGGCTGGAGCCCATCGGCGTGATGCCGGAGGCGTTGAAGAAGTAGGTGAAGCCGTAGAACACGGAGGCGGTGGCCAGCGCCGCCAGAGCGGTGGCCGACAGCGCGCGATGGCGGCGCCCCTGGGCGATGTCGTGGAGGTCGCGGTTGCCGAAGACCCACAGGGCGACCAGGAACAGCAGGATCGCGAGGAAGGTGAGGGGCCCGACGATCGCATTGAAGGTCGGGACGTCGATGTGGGTCGTGTTGATGCGCAGCCACGCGACCACCGCGCCGCCGGCCAGCCCGGCCGCTGCGATCGACCATGTCAGGCGCGCGAGGGTCCGCCGTTCACGGGGGGAGTAGGCGCGGGCGGCGACCAGGATCGCCACGGCGAGGCACAGGGGCAGCGCGCTCTGGACCGAGAGGACGAACAGCTTGAGCATGACGGCGGTGAACCAGGTTCCGCGTCCCGCGGGGACGCCTCGATGTGTGCGGGGGCAGGGCGGGCGCCGCCCCGGGAGCATGCGGCTCCGGGGCGGCGGACCGGGTCAGATCAGCTGGCCGTCCCACTGCCAATTGTCGAATTCGAAGGTCAGGGGCTCGGTCCAGAACCGTCCCTTGACGCCGGAGGAGTCCTTGCCGGTGTGCAGCATGAAGGAGTCCGCGGGGGAGGCGATGGTGACCACCACGTTGTAGTTGCCGGGCTCCAGGGAGATGTTGTTTCCGTAGTGCGGCCCGTCCGAGGCGATCATCGGCATCATCGTGCCCAGGTCGACCTCCTCGCCGGTGTCGATGTTCGTCGCCACGGCCGTGACATCGAGGTAGGGGAGGAACTGGTCGGCCTCATAGCCCCATTCCGTGGCCTTCTCGTTGGTGGCGACGTCGATCTCGAAGTGCATGTCGGACTCCGAGGCGGCCGGCATCGCCATGGAGCCGTGCTCGAGGTCGACCGCCTGGAAGTACACGGCGTCGACGGTCAGAGCGTCGTTGGTCTGGGGACCGGAGTCGCCCACCGGGATCTCGTTGATGCCGATGACGTCGGCCTCCGCCGAGGCGTCGTCCGTGGCGTCGGCGGCCGCCGACTCCTCCGTGGTGGCGGCCGGCGCGCTGGAGTCCGCCGACTCCGCGGAGTCGCCGGAGCTGCACGCACCCAGCGAGACGGCCATGGCCGCGGCAGCGGTGCAGGCGAGGAGCTTCTTCTTCACGTTCGGGATTCCTCTCATCTCTGTGTGACAGCGGCGGGGTCCGGGACGTGGGCCCCCCGCTTTTCGGCCCTGGACTTGCGGCGTTGAAGGACAGCCAGCACGACCAGGATCGCGACGACGGCCAGTTGCGCCGCCAGGGTCTCGGCCGTGGGGTACAGGCCGAGGATTGTGACCTGCGGGACTCCGGGCACCAGCGTCTGGGAGACGAGGGTCGCGTCCTGGAATTCCTTGACGGCCCCGCCGGCGATGGTGACGGACAGGATGCCCAGCAGGACCGAGGTCCAGGTGAAGAACGGCCTGAGCGGCAACCGGACGCCGAACACCCACACCAGTGTGAACAGGAGGGCGAGCAGCGCGACGGCCGCGCCGACGCCCATCCAGATCTTCGCGTGGTCCCCGCCGGTCTTCGCGCCGGCGATGATCGGCGCGAAGAACAGGATGGTCTCCGATCCCTCGCGCAGGACTGCGAGGAAGGCGGCCGAGGCGAGCGCGAAGGAGCCGCCCGCCGCCACGCCCTTGCTGGCGGCGCGGTCGATGTACTCCTGGAAGCGCGCCCCGCTGGCCTTCGACAGAATCCAGTTCGACACCCAGATCAGCATGATGACCGCCAGCAGGCCGGTGATGCCCTCCAGGAACTCCTGGCTGAATCCCGACGTCGCGGAGCTGGCCAGCCTCGAGAACAGGACGGCGAGCCCGATGGAGATCGCGAGGGCCGCGACGACCCCGGTCATGATGCCGACCAGCTGGTCGCGCCTGCCGGCCTTCATCGCGTAGGTCACGAGCGCGGCGACGACCAGGAGCGCCTCGGCGCCCTCGCGGACCAGGACCAGGAAGGAGGCCCAGAACCCGCTCCAGCCGAGTTCGTCCCGCGAGGTCATCTCGTCCAGCTGCGCGGCGTCCTGGGTGATCGCCGCCGTCAGCTCATCGGCCTTCGCGGCGTAGTCCTCCACGCTGAGGCTTCCGTCGCGCCCGTCCTGGCGAAGCTGGGTGAACATGGACTCGAGGTCAGTGACGCGCGACTGCCCGATGTAGGAGATCGTCGCCTTCTCCAGGCCGTCGGCCTCGTAGTGCGCGAGGTAGGCGTCCCTCGCGGCGGAGGCCGCGCTCTCGTAGTCCCCCTGGGCGTAGGCCGTCTTCGCGGCCTCGATGCGCTCGATGATCCGCTGGCCGACGCGCGTCCACTGGTCGTTGAGCTCCGGGGTGGCGGCCAGATCGGCGACGTCGGCGCGCAGCAGGCCGACGGTCGCGGTGGTGGCCTCCTCGACCTCCGACTGGGAGGCGGCGTTGCGGGCGAGATCGCGCAGGGCGAGGAGTTGGGTGACGAAGGCGTCGGCGCGATCCGTCCCCAGGCGATGGTCGATCTGCGCCTCAAGGCCACTGACCTGGTAGGTCTCGTAGTAGGCCTTCCGGATGGAGGTCTCGACGCCCTCGGTGTCGCCCGCGGCGTACTGGTCGGGGACCTGCTGGATCGTCTCGGTCATCTGATCGACGACCGAGTCCCAGTCCGTGTCCTCCGCATGCGCGGCGGGGGCGACCATGAGCGCGGTGACGCCCAGGCACAGGACCGTCAGCAGGAGGCGGATGGCGCGGCGTCCCGCGAGGAAGGGGCGGAGACCCGAAGCATCTGACGCCCGTGTCATCTCCCCTGATCGACGTCCCGGCACCGCGATGGTCCCCGTCGTGCTGCTCACTGGTGCGACGTCCGTTCTTCCTGAGGTTTGGTAAACCTAAGTCTACGAACACCACCTCGGAAGTAAAGAGGGCCCTTAGTCCTAGATGAGGTGAGGCTTCCCTCAATTGAATGGCTCTGACCTGTCCCGATGCCCTCGCGGCCTCCGACGCCGCACAGCGGGGCCCGGCGGCTGACGCCGCCGGGCCCCGACGATACCGCGTCACCGCTCCGCTCAGGCGGTGGCGTCTCCCAGGACGTCCTCCACGGCCGCGCGGCCGGCCTCGAGGCGGGCGACGGGCACCCGGAACGGCGAACAGGACACGTAATCCAGCCCGACCGCGTGGAAGAAGTGCACGGAGTCGGGGTCCCCGCCGTGCTCCCCGCACACGCCCAGCTTGATGCCCGGCTTGGTCGCGCGCGCCTTCTCCACCGCGATCCGCACGAGCTCGCCGACGCCGTCGACGTCGATGGACTCGAAGGGAGAGACCGTGAAGATCCCGGCCTCCGCGTACTCGTTGAAGAACGTGCTTTCGACGTCGTCCCGGGAGAAGCCCCAGGTCGTCTGCGTGAGGTCATTCGTGCCGAAGCTGAAGAAGTCGGCCTCGGCCGCCAGGTCGTCGGCCGTGATGGCCGCGCGCGGCAGCTCGATCATGGCGCCGACGGTGATGGCGGACAGATCCGCGCCGGTTCTCGAGGCCACCTCGGCGATGATGCCCTCGGTCTTCTCGCGCAGCAGGCGCAGCTCGCGCACGGAGCCGACCAGGGGCACCATGATCTCCGGCTTGGGGTGGAGGCCCCGGGCCGCCAGCTCCGCCGCCGCTTCGCACAGGGCCCGGACTTGGAGGTCGTTGAGTCCCGGCATGTAGATGCCCAGGCGCACGCCGCGCAGCCCCAGCATGGGGTTCTGCTCGTGCAGGCGGCGCGCCACCACGAGCATCGCGAGGTCATCGGGGTCAGCCCTCCCCTTGGTGGCCAGATCGACGGCGACCCGGATCTCCAGCTTGGTGAGGTCGGGGAGGAACTCGTGCAGCGGCGGGTCGATGAGGCGGACCACCATCTCCTTGCCGTCCATGACCTCGAGCATCTCCAGGTAGTCCTGCTTCTGGAGCCTCTCCAGCTCGTCGAAGGCGGACTGGCGCTCGGCCGACCCGGGCTCGGAGACGATGGCGTTCTCCACCAGCTGGCGGCGCGCACCCAGGAACATGTGCTCGGTGCGGCACAGGCCGATGCCCTCCGCGCCGAAGGCCAGCGCGTTGCGCGAGTCGTTCGGCGTGTCGGCGTTGGCGCGCACCTGGAGGCGGCGCACCTCGTCAGCGCGGGTGAGCAGACGGTCGACCGCGGTGACGAGCTCGCGGGTGTCGGCGTCGTCGCCGGCGGCGGCGAGGCCCGCCTCCAGGCCGTGGGACAGGTAGGTCGTCACTGGCGAGTCGACGACGGGGACCGCGCCCAGGAAGACCTCGCCGGTCTGGCCGTCGATGGAGATGGTGTCCTCCGCGGTGAGCATCCGCTCCCCCACCGTCACGGTGCCCGCCGCCGCGTTGATGACCAGGGCGTCGGCCCCCACCACGCAGGTCTTGCCCATACCGCGCGCCACGACGGCCGCGTGGGACGTCTTGCCTCCGCGCGCGGTGAGCACGCCCTCGGCGGCGACCATGCCCGGCAGGTCGTCGGGGTTGGTCTCGCGGCGCACCAGGACGCATCGGCGCCCCTCCTTGGCCGCGGCCTCGGCCTGCTCGTTGTTGAAGACGATGACGCCGGCCGCGGCGCCCGGGGAGGCCGCCGTGCCGCGGGTGAGCGTCTCCTTGGGGGCCTCGGGATCGAACTGCGGGAACATCAGGCTGGTGAGCTGCTCGCCGGTGACGCGGGTGAGGGCCTCGTCGGCGGTGATCAGGCCCTCGTCGGCCAGCTCGATCGCCACGCGGAACGCCGCAGCCGGCGTGCGTTTGCCCACCCGGGTCTGCAGCATCCACAACTTGCCGCGCTCGATCGTGAACTCGATGTCGCACAGGTCTCGGTAATGGGTCTCCAGCTTCGCCATGATGGCCCGCAGCTGGTCGTAGGAGGTCTTGTCCAGCTTCTCCAGGTCCGCCAGCGTCAGCGTGTTGCGGATGCCGGCGACGACGTCCTCGCCCTGGGCGTTGGGCAGGTAGTCGCCGTAGACGCCCGAGTGGCCGGTGGAGGGGTCGCGCGTGAAGCACACGCCCGTTCCGGAGGTCTCGCCCATGTTGCCGAAGACCATGGCGACGACGTTGACGGCCGTGCCCAGGTCGTCAGGGATGCGCTCCCTGCGGCGGTAGACGCGCGCGCGCTCGGTGTTCCACGAGCGGAAGACGGCCTCGGTGGCCAGGTCCAGCTGTTCGCGCGGATCCTGCGGGAAGGGGGAGCCGGTCGCCCGGTCCACGATGTCCTTGTACGTGGCGACCAGCCCGGTCAGGTCCTCCTCGGTCAGATCCGTGTCCGCCGTGACGCCGCGCCGGGTCTTGAGGTCCTCCAGTGCCTCCGAGAACAGCTCGCCGTCGATGTCGAGCACGGTCCGGCCGAACATCTGGATGAGGCGCCGGTAGGAGTCCCAGGCGAAACGCCCGTTGCCCGACACCGCGGCCAGCCCCGTCACCGACCGGTCGTTGAGTCCGACGTTGAGCACCGTCTCCATCATGCCGGGCATGGAGAACTTCGCCCCCGAGCGCACCGAGACCAGCAGCGGGTCGGTGGCATCGCCCAGCGTGCGTCCCATCGTCTGCTCGACCCGGCGCAGGGCGGCGGTGACCTCGTCGGCCAGTGATGCGGGAGGCGCCCCCGCGTCCAGATAGGCCCGGCAGGCATCGGTGGAGATCGTGAATCCCGGGGGGACGGGCAACCCCAGATTCGTCATCTCCGCCAGATTGGCTCCCTTTCCGCCGAGCAGGTCCTTCATGGACTTGTCGCCCTCGACGAAGTCATACACATACTTGACCAATGGAGGTCCTCTCTCCGTGACGTCGCTGCCACTCCAGCGCTGCGTGCGCAGTGCCTCAACTGTACCCATTCAAGGACCTACGTCACCAGACGACGGCGAAACCGCTCCTCACCCCGCGGCAGGCGACCGGGACCTTCGTCGGACAACCGTCACCGCCACGAACATCGGCCCCGGGCCTGTCGGACGGCCAGCGGCCCGCCGAGGGGCGTCCGGTCGGCGGAATCGGTGGGGAACCAGGGTGCTCCCCGATTCCGCCGGCCCGGCGGGCGTGATGGGCTGTCCCCATGGCATTGACACGGAGCTCCACTGACAAGATCCTCGGCGGCGTCTGCGGCGGCATCGCCCGGTCCAGCGGCCTCACCCCGGCGACCGTCCGTCTCCTCACGGTGCTCGTCGGGCTCACGCCCGTCCCGGTGATCCCGATCTACCTCGTGCTCTGGCTCGCGCTGCCGGCGGAGTGACCCTGCCGGCTCGCCCCGCGGTCCGCGTTCGCGCGGCGCCGCCCTCGTCCCCATTCCGGAGACGAGGGCGGCGCCGGCCCAGGGACGGGTGCGTCAGCCGACGTGCTGCTCCTCCGCCGCGGCGACGGGCCCCGCCGGCGACTCGTCCTCCCGGCCCTCGCGCGGCGCCTGGATCGCCCCGTCGGATGCGAAGGTGAACTCGCGGTCCGCCCCCTCGCCCTGGACGCCGACGGTGACGACCTGGCCGGGGAGGACCTCGCCGAACAGGATGCGCTCGGACAGGGCGTCCTCGATGTCGCGCTGGATCGCGCGGCGCAGCGGGCGGGCGCCGAGCACCGGATCGAAGCCCCGGTCGGCCAGCAGGTCGCGCGCCGCGTCGGTGAGCTGCAGTTCCATGCCCTGGGCGCGCATGCGCTCGGCGAGCCTGGCGACCATGAGGTCGACGATCTGCTTGATCTGGTCCTTCTCCAGCGGCGGGAACACGATCGTGTCGTCGACGCGGTTGAGGAACTCGGGGCGGAAGTGCTGCTTGAGCTCCTCGTTGACCTTCGCCTTCATCCGCGAGTAGTCGTGGGTGAGATTCTGGGAGGACTGGAACCCGGTGAGCACGCCCTTGTTGATGTCGCGCGTGCCCAGGTTCGTCGTCATGATGATGACGGTGTTCTTGAAGTCGACCTTGCGGCCCTGCGCGTCGGTGAGTCGGCCCTCCTCCAGGATCTGCAGCAGCGAGTTGAAGATATCGGGGTGGGCCTTCTCCACCTCGTCGAAAAGCACGACAGAGAACGGACGGCGGCGGACCTTCTCCGTGAGCTGGCCGCCCTCGTCGTAGCCGACGTACCCGGGGGGCGCGCCGAACAGCCGGGAGGCCGTGTGCTTCTCGGAGAACTCCGACATGTCGAGCTGGATGAGGGCGTCCTCGTCGCCGAAGAGGAACTCCGCGAGCGCCTTGGCCAACTCCGTCTTGCCGACGCCCGTGGGACCGGCGAAGATGAACGACCCGCCGGGGCGCTTGGGGTCCTTCAGGCCGGAGCGGGTGCGCCGGATCGCCTGGGACAGGGCCTTGACGGCCTCGTCCTGGCCGATGACGCGCTTGTGCAGCTCGTCCTCCATGTGGAGGAGCTTCGCGGACTCCGTCTGGGTCAGCTTGAACACGGGGATGCCGGTCGACATGGACAGCACCTCGGCGATGTCGTCCTCGGAGACCTCGGCGATGTCGTCGAGGTCTCCGCCCTTCCAGGCCTTCTCCTTCTCTGCGCGCTGCTCGCCGAGCTTCTGCTCCTCGTCGCGCAGCGACGCCGCCTTCTCGAAGTCCTGGTCGTCGATCGCGGACTCCTTGTCGCGGCGCACGCCCGCGATCTTCTCGTCGAGCTCGCGCAGCTCGGGGGGCGCCGTCATCCGGCGGATGCGCAGGCGGGCGCCGGCCTCGTCCATCAGGTCGATCGCCTTGTCGGGCAGGAAACGGTCGGAGACGTAGCGGTCCGCGAGCTCGGCGGCGGCCTCGATCGCCTGGTCCGTGATGATGACGCGGTGGTGGGCCTCGTAGCGGTCGCGCAGCCCCTTGAGGATGCCCACCGTCTCCTCGACGCTGGGCTCCTCCACCTTGACCGGCTGGAAGCGCCGCTCCAGAGCGGCGTCCTTCTCGATGTACTTGCGGTACTCGTCCATCGTCGTGGCGCCGATGGTCTGCAGCTCCCCGCGGGCCAGCATCGGCTTGAGCATCTGGGCGGCGTCGATCGACCCCTCTGCGGCGCCCGCCCCGACCAGGGTGTGGATCTCGTCGATGAACAGGATGATGTCCCCGCGGGTGCGGATCTCCTTGAGGACCTTCTTCAGGCGCTCCTCGAAGTCGCCGCGGTAGCGCGACCCCGCCACGAGCGAGCCCATGTCCAGGCTGTAGATCTGCTTGTCCTTGATGGTCTCGGGCACGTCCCCGCGCACGATGGCCTGCGCGAGGCCCTCGACGACGGCGGTCTTGCCGACGCCGGGCTCGCCGACCAGCACCGGGTTGTTCTTCGTGCGCCGGGAGAGGACCTGCATGACGCGCTCCATCTCGGTCTGGCGCCCGATGACGGGGTCGAGCTTGCCCTCGCGGGCGGCCTGGGTGAGGTTGCGCCCGAACTGCTCGAGGATCGCGGAATTCGTCTGCCCCGGGTCGCGCAGCGGGGCGCCCGAGACGCCCACCGCCTCGCGCCCGTCGCCCTCCCCGGTCTGGCGCTGGTAGCCCGACAGCAGCTGGATGACCGTCTGGCGGACCTGGCCGAGGTCCGCGCCGAGCTTCGTCAGCACCTGGGCGGCCACGCCCTCGCCCTCCTTGAGGAGGCCGAGGAGCAGGTGCTCCGTCCCGATATAGTTGTGTCCCAGCTGGAGGGCCTCGCGCAGCGAGAGCTCGAAGACGCGCTTGGCGCGCGGCGTGAAGGGGATGTGGCCCTCGACGGGCTTCTCGCCCTCCCCGATGATGTCGATGACGGCGGCGCGCACGTCGTCGCGCTTGATGTCCATCATCTCCAGGGCCTTGGCGGCCACGCCCTCGCCCTCGGTGATGAGCCCCAGAAGGAGGTGCTCGGTCCCGATGTAGTTGTGGTTGAGGCCCCGGGCCTCGTCCTGCGCCAGGACGACGACTCGCCGCGCTCGGTCGGTGAACCGTTCGAACATGGGCTCCTCCTCGGTGGATGGGGTGCAGACGCACGGGAACGCCTGACAGCTGGTCCCCACACTACGGGCATCGGGAGCCGGCGTCAGGACTGTTCACTCAAGGCGTGAGCCCGCCCTCAGGCACCGGCCCCCTGGGGGACGGCGCTCCGCTGCGGCCGGGTGCACAGCACGAGGTAGGACACGGCCGCGAGCACGGCGGCCCCGCCCATGACGGCGGTCATCGAGGCCGCGGTGGCCTCGCCTCCCACCGCGACCAGCTGCGCGGCGACGCCGGCGAACAACGCCTGGACCGCGCCCTGGACGGCGGCGGCCATCCCGGCGTTCGCCCCGTGCGGCTCCAGCGCCAGCGCCGTCGTGTTCGCCATGATCGGCCCGTTCGCCAGGGAGGCGAAGGCGATGACGACCATGAGCAGCCACAGCGGCGGCTGCCCGGTGAGCGCCGCGAGGGCCGCCGCGACCAGGGAGGCGGCCAGGCTGAGCGCCAGCGCTCCAGCCAGCACGCGCCGGGGCGCATGCCGCACGATGAGCCGGCTGTTGAGCAGGCCCCCGATGATCATGACGACCGCGTTGAGGGCGAACACCAGCGAATACTGGAGGGGACGCAGCCCGTACTGGTTCTCGATGACGATGGCGGACCCGGAGATGAACGCGAAGAGCACACCGCATCCGAAGGCCTGGGCCAGGGTGTATCCGAGGAACATGCGGTCGGTCAGGACACTGCGGGCGCTGCGCCGCAGCCAGCCCGCCTCCTCCCCGCTCCGGCGCCTCCCGGGGGGCAGGGACTCGCTGACGAGGCCCGCGCAGCCGGTGAGGAGGGCCACGGCGATGCCGGCCAGCACCCACATGATGCCGCGCCACCCGATGGGCTCGGCCAGGACCCCGCCGAGGACCGGCGCGACGATGGGCGCCAGGCCTGTGATGACGCCGAGCAGGCTGAGCACCTGGCCCAGGCGGACCCCGTTGGACAGGTCGCGGGCGAGCGCCTTGCCCATCGTGATGCCCACCGACCCGGTGAAGCCCTGCAGGAAGCGGGCCGCGATGAGCAGCCCGATCGAGGGGGCCGCGGCCGCGCCGACGCTGGAGAGCACGAACAGGGCGGAGGCCACGAGGAGGGGCCGCCGACGTCCGAAGCGGTCGGACAGGGGGCCCCAGAACAGCTGGCCCACGGCCATGCCGACCATGTACAGCGCGACCGTGGACTGCACGTGCGCGGAGGTGACGCCCAGATCGGTGGCGATCTCCGGCAGGGAGGGCGTGTACATGTCAGTCGCCAGGGGCGTGACCGCTCCCAGCAGCGCGACGACGGCCATCAGCCCGGCCGTCATGGTGACGGCGCGCCCGTCCATGGCAGGCCCCATGCGCCACCACCGCCCGAGGCGGCCGGCGTCCCGTCCGGGGACGGGGGCGGGCGCCGCCTCCGGCGCGGGCCGCTCGAGCGCGTCCGCGGTCCGCTCAGACATGGGCGGCCTCGCTCTCCTGCGACGTGACGAGGGCGTCGCCCCGGCTCGCGGCTCCGGCGGGCCGGGACGGGCCAGGCCGCCCCTCCGGCGGCGGGGCGAGCCTCTCGTCGAGGGCGCCCAGCAGCGCGAGGGCCGCGTCCAGGCGCGCCGGGTCATCGCCGACCAGAGGGGCGAGCATCGCCGCCCATCCGGCGCGGATCCGGTCCAGGTTCTCCGCCGCCAGGCCGGTGGAGGCCAGGCGCACGCATCGGCGGTCCGCGGGATCGGGGCTCCTGCTCACCAGGCCCCGGGCCTCCAGCGAGCGCAGCGCGGCGCTCATGTTGGAGGAGGTGAGCCCGACCCGGGCGGCGGCGGCGGACGGGGAGATCCCCGGAGCGGAGCTGACGACGCGCAGGACCAGGCTCTCCACGGGTGAGAGCACATCTACGCCGGCGGCGTGGTCCCGCACGGTGATCTTGCGCGCCACGCTCAGCACGGCGTCCGCCAGGTCCGCGGCGGCCTCGTTCCGTTCATCCATACGGTGTCCCCTCTCATCGGCACGAACATCATCGATGATAAGAACACTATCTTCTCATAGTCAATTGCGCCCGCCTGTCGTCGCGCGCACCGGATCCGAGGGCCGCCCGCACCCGGGGCGCGCCCTCACGCCTCGACGAGGACGGTGAAGGGGCCGTCGTTGACCAGATCGACCCGCATCTTCGCGCCGAAGACGCCGGTGGCCACCTCGACGCCGCGGGCTCGCAGCCCCGCGACCACGGCGTCGACCAGCGGCTCGGCCTCATCGCCGGGGGCGGCATGCGACCACGACGGGCGCCGGCCCTTGCGCGTGTCGCCGTAGAGGGTGAACTGGGAGACCACCAGCACGGGGGCGCCGGTCGAGGCCACCGACTCCTCGTCCTCGAGGATGCGCAGCTCCGCGATCTTGCGGACCACGGTCTCCACCTGGGCGGGGCCGTCGCCGCGCGCCACCCCGACGAGCGCCACCAGCCCCGGCCGGCCGATCGCCCCGACCACCGAGCCGTCGACGCTCACGCTCGCATGCAGCACGCGCTGCAGGACGGCCCTCATCGCGCGGACCCCAACCCGCCGGGGCCTCCCGCGCCCGGCACGTCCGGCCGCCGAAGCGCCGGGTTGGACAGCCCGGCTCCGGGACGCTGCGCCGGCGAATCCTGGGCCCTGCCCTCGAGCGGCACGATCAGCTCCTGGGACGCGGCCACCCCGTCGATGTCGAAGACGACGTCGGCGGGAACGGCGCGGGCCACCAGGGCGAGCGCGATCGGCCCCATCTCCGCATGGCGCGCCACCGAGGTCACCACCCCCACCTGGCGCCCGCCGCGCTCCAGCCGCGCCCCGGCCCGCGGAATCTCCCCCATCGACCCGTCGAGTTGGAGGAACACCAGCCGTCGGGGCGGGCGTCCCAGGTTGAGGACGCGCGCCACCGACTCCTGCCCGCGATAGCAGCCCTTGTCGATGTGGACGGCCGTGCGCAGCCAGTCCAACTCCGCCGGGATCGCCCGAGCGTCCGCCTCGCGCCCGATCCGGGGACGCCACGCGGCCACGCGCACCGCCTCCCAGGCCAGCAGACCGGCGGGCCGGCGCCGACCGGCCTCCTCCGGCGCGCCCGCGCCTCCCAGCCAGGCGGCGGCGAACTCGCCGGCCCGCTCGCGCTGGACGAGATGCAGGTGGGCCTGCAGCCCCGCCCCCGGATGGCGGCCGCGGAAGTACGCGGTCCCTCCCTCCGTCACACCAGGCCAGGGGTCATCCCAGGTCAGCATCCATCCAGGCCAGGCCCCGGTCCCACCGCCGCCCGCTGGGGCCGGGCGAGGCGTCACGGTCCCGAAGACCGTGAGGTCCCCGCGCACGGCGACCTCGACCCTCAGCGCGAAACGCATCGAGTCCAGCCACTCCGCCAGAGCCTGCGCGCGGTCGCCCTCGGTGGTGAGGAATGTGGCGGTCCCGTCGTCGGCCACGGCGGCGGCGTGCTCGATGTGGCCCTGGGGGTCCAGGACCAGCAGCTCGCGCGCGTCCCCGGGCCCCATGCCCGTGATCACCTGGGAGGTGATCGACGTCAGCCATGCCTGCCGGTCCGGGCCGCGCACCTCGACGACCCGGAGATCGCCGCGGTCGACCAGGCCGCGCCCCTCCTCCAGGGCCCATTGCTCGCCCGAGGGATCCCCGAAGTGCATCGGCACGCCCTCCAGCTCACCCTCCCCGGGCACGGCCCCCGGACGGGCGAGCAGCGGCGACCGCCAGCCCCCCGCGCTCACCGCGGATCGCCCTCGTCCATGGGGAACAGAGGCGAGACCTCGGCGGCGGACGAGACGTCGAACAGCGGGAGGCCTCCCCCCGGGGAGGCGGCGACGTCGGCGGGGACGGCCTCGCCCGAGGCCGTGCGCGCGAATCCGGTGCGAGTGAGGCGGCCGGACAGATCGATCGCGACCTCCTCGCCGGAGACGGTGCGTTCCTGCGTCCACATGAGCTCCCCGGCGACCATGCCGTAGAGGCGGGCGAGCGACTCGACGGACTCGGCGCGCGGACCGCGGGCGATCGCGTCGGAGTTGAGCTGCACGCGCGGCCCCATGCCGACGCCGGCCCACAGGGTGGCCAGCCCGGACATGTCCGAGCCGGAGCCGGTGAGCTCGCGCGGCTCCTGCTCGCCGGGCGGGGGGAGCTGGCCCGATCCCGGAAGGACGGCGAGGTAGACGGTCTCCTCGCGCAGGATCTCCCCCTCGGCGAGCACCGCCAGCCCCTCCCGGGCATCGAGCGTCGGATCGATATCGGGGCTGTCCGCGGGAGCGTCCGCCCCGTCGGGATCCGCCGCGGTCGACGCCGCGCGGATCGTCGTCACCAGGCGCACCTGGACACCCCTGACGTCGGCCGCGATGTCCTCGACGACCACCCGGTCGGGCGCATCGCCGGGGGTGGCGAGCATGCCCCATCCCTTCCACGTGCCCAGCATCCAGGCCAACGGCGCCACCTCGGGCGGCAGATCTGAGGGAATCACCATCATGCGCACCAGCCTACGGCCGCCCGGACGAGGCGTCCCCGCGGCGCCCGGCACCCGGCGTCAGATGCCGCCGACACGGATCATGACGTAGAACGGCAGGACCGCGACCAGGAATTTCGCGCACCCGCGGGCCAGCCCCCCGCGTGCCGTGGGATGGCGGCGGCCGTGGTCGCCCAGCAGCCCGTCGACCGCGATGACCGCCAGCGCCACCGACACGCCGGTGGCCAGGCCGGCGACCAGGATGGCCGCCGTGTCGCCGATCCCCCGCGCCAGGTGGGGCAGGACCCGTGGAAGTGCGATCCCCCCTCGCGCGGCGGCCCAGGCGGCGGCGCCGACCAGCAGACCGCCGAGGATCCCTCCGCACAGAGCTCCCAGCGAGTTCGCCCGGTAGGTGCGCCCGATCTGGTCGCCGGCCACCGCCGCGACGACGACGAAACACGCGATGACGGCGGTCCCCGACCACTGAGGAGCGGCGGCGAGGGCCACCCAGCAGGCGCCCGCGGTCGACACGAGGGCGCCGGTCACCGCACCGGGCAGCGAGACCGTCATCGGGGTCGGCCGGCCGCCGGACCCGGGCGCCGCCCGCTGGGGCTCGGCGCCCGAGAGGTCCCGAGGGGTTGAGGCGAAGGCCAGCTCCGCGCCGACCAGGCACACGACGCCCAAGCCCGCGGCGAGCGTCACGGCGAACATGTCGCGCCAGACCATCGCCCCGGCGCCCGCGACGATGCCGGCGACGGCCACCACGACGCGTCCGGCCACCGTCATCGGGCTCTCGGTGAGGTCCGGCCACCCGACGCCCAGGCCGACGCAGGCCACGGCCGTCACCGCCACGGCCGCCGCGGCGCGGACGCCCAACGAGAGGGGCCCCACCGCCAGCGAGGTCGCGCCCGCCCCCGCCAGGCCCATCGCCATCATGGCCGCCAGACCGGCGACGGTCCACGCGGACACCCGCAGGCGGAGCCCCGCTGCCTCCGCCTGCGCTCGGGACGCGGGCGGGCGCGCCGCGTCCCGACGCGGCGGACTGCCATGCCGCGCGCGGTGCGCGCCCGGGAAGACTGGCGGATGCCGATTGCTCACAGGGGGATCGTCCCATATCCCCGGCGGATGCGTACGGCCCGCTCCGGCCCGGGCGCCTGCCGCGCGCGGCAGGCGCCCCGCGTGCCGTATGCTGGAGCACGGCACCGGCTCGGTAAGCCCCGGGCTCCAACTATTGCCGCCTCGAGCGGCCTTCGCGCCGACAGGCGCTTCCGGGTCGGTGTCCCAGATCTCCGACAGCGATGCCGCGCCGCGTCCGGCCCACGTAGGATCTGCGTCATGCACCTCGTGGCCGACGCCGGGCGATCCCTCGGGACCATCGTCGTCGACGCGGCTCACGCTCTGGCCCGTCATTGGCCGGCGCTCCTCGTCATCTACCTCCTCGGCGCCGCGGCACGGGCCGGGTTCCTGTGGCTGGCGGTCGAGGTCTCCGACCTCTGGTCACTGGGCGGCACGCTGCTCATCCCCCTGGCCTCGATCTCGATGCTGGTGGCCATGGTCCTCATGCTCCGCGCCGTCGCGCCGACCCTCCCCCTGCTCCGGGAGTCGGTGGGCCCAGACCGCCCGCGGCAGCGCCTGCGGGCCGACATCACCGTGGCCGTCCAGGTGCTGATCCCGTTCCTGGCGGTCTACGCCTCCCAGGGGATGCTCGCGGCCGACGCCCGAACCGCCATCCACGACGCCACCGCCGACGAGTGGATGAACAGCTCCCTCGACGCGCTCGACTTCGGGCGTTTCAGCGACACGCCCGACAGCGTCTACCTCGTCATCGTCATCGCCGCGCTCGTCGTGCGCAAGGTGATCGCGGGATTCGGCCTGTCCCGGCGCCATCTCGGCATCGCCGCGTTCGCCGGCTACCTGGAGGCCCTGTGGATGGTGACGCTGGCCACCGCCTTCACGCGATCGATCGACTCGCTCAAGGAGTGGGTGGGCTCGCGCGCCGTCATCGTTCGCCTCACCGACGCCCTCCGGACCGCGATCGATGTGCTCGGCCCCCTCGGCCGGGCCGCGCAGGCCGCCATCGACCAGGTCGCCGCCGTCATCTCGTCGATGGGCGCGCTGGTGATCGTCCCGGTCGCCTGGATGGCGGTCGGCGCCACCGTCTACGGCACCTCTCTGCCCGACGCCTCGCCGCTGGCGACGCCGGAGGAGGTCACCCGGAGGCTCCACAGGATCCCGAACCCCATGCGCCGTGCCGCCTCCCAGGTGGTCGAGCCGGTCGTCAGTCCCATCCAGAACGCGCTCACGGCCATCGGCCGCATCGCCGTGGCCGGTGTCCTGCCGATGGTGTTCCTCTGCCTGGTCCTCGCCGGAGCCTCTCACCTGCGCATGCTGACGGCGCGTGTGCTGCATGCGCTCATCGGGCCGCAATCCCAGTTGGTCGCCTACTCGCTGACGCCCATCGCGGATATGGCCGCCAGGGGCGTCTACACCGTGGTTGCCGTCGTGCTCCTGGCCGCGGCCGTCAACACCATCGCCGCCCGGAGGCTCGAACAGGCCCCGGAGGACGCCTGACCGCGGGTCACAGGCCCGTGGGCATCACCCAGGCGGTCCCCGACTCCCCGCTGAGCCGCCCCATGTCCACGCGGACGTCGGACGGCGTGACCGCCGACGGCACCGCGACGAAGGTCTGCACCTCGTAGGCATCCGGCCGCTCGACCTCCGCGGCGACCCAGGTGAAGGTCTGCCAGTCGAATGTCGGCCCCGGCGCGTCCAGGGGGACGCAGGTCCCCGCCGCGTAGTCGATGTAGGGCTCGCCGCCGCGCATCTTCCCCCCCTGGGATCCGTAGCGCGTCCCGTCAGGCCCCGTCAGCTCCACCGAGCATTCGTCCAGCACCATCTCCGGCGGGGCGCTCACCTCCAGGGTGACCTTCCACAGCCGCGCGCCGGGCATGGCGACGGCCTGGCCGTAGAGCTCGAGGTCCAGGTCGGACGCCGCCGGCACGGCCGTCGCGGGCACGACGCTGTCCACGGTGAGGGTGGCGCGGTAGTCCGCGCCCGTGCCCTGCGGGTACACCACCACGGAGTCCTCTGTGCCGATGGTGACCGAGCGGTCGCCCCGGACCTGGTCGTGGGCCATCCACGGCAGCGCGACGCCCACCAGGCGGAAGAGATTGGCCGCGACGGCCAGCGCCAACGCCGGGACCAGCGCCGCCAGGTACCAGCGGTTCGCCCGCCACCACGACGGTGCCGCCCCGTCGGCTGCCGGACCGGCGGGGCCGGCCAGCGGATCGGCGCGGTCCTCCCCGCCTGTCGCGGAGTCCGCTCCCGCCTGCGCGCCGATGGGCCCTCCGGCGTCCTCGCCCCTCATGACTGCTCCCCTCCGGGCACGGCCGCCTCCGTCACGCTCACAATGTCCTCGGGCGCGCGGACGAGGGGGCCGTCCTCGTCGAGGCCGAGGTCGACCATCGCCAGGTCATCGGACGGGGAGCCCGGGACGCCCTCGGCGGGAATGCCGACGACGAGGCCGGCGACGTCGTCGGAGGCGACCTCGAACGCCACGGTGCATTCCAGCGGCACTCCCGGCTGGGCGGTCGAGCATCCGGTGGGCCCCACGGAGTCGGCGTAGGTGCGCCCGGATGCCCCATGCGCCTCGAATCCGGCGAACACGCGGGGCTTTCCCGCGGCCTCGATGTCCATCGTCAGCACGACCCACGTCCCGGCGGTGCCGTAGGTCTCGCCGTACCACTGGATCGACCGGGCGGTGCGCACCGCGACGGGCGTGACCGCGCCCGTGCGCAGCCGGGCCGTCTGCCCCAAGGCCACCTCGTGGACGAAAGGCTCGTCCAGGACGTCGCCCGAGGACGGCACCGCACGGTCGATGGCCGAGCCGAGCGCGAGCCCGGCCAGGATGACGACGGTCGTGACCGCCGAAGCCGGAAGGGACCACCGAGGCATGTCAGTCCACCTTCCCGGTCGGGGCGACGGCGATCTCCTGGGTGGACGCGGCCGTGCGGTCCGCCCAGAACATCCCGCCGTCGAGGCTGGAGGCCCGCCAGGTCGCGCGGGTGTGGACGATCCGCAGCGCATCCGGCTGCGGGGAGTCCGCGGGGATCTGCCACACCAGCCAGTAGTCCTGGGGGATGCCCGGCTGGACGGCCCGCTCGTGCGCGCCGTCCACCACCCGGTAGGCGGCCCATGGGACGAGTCCCGCGGGCACGCCGCCTCCCGACTGCTGAGACTGGCCCGCGCCGTCCAGGCCCTCGGCCTGGGAGGCCTGCCCCGCCGCCGCCTCGACGCCCGGCATGATCGCGACGACGCTCTGGCACAGCTGGGAGACCGGGACGGGGGCGTCGAAGGAGGACTCCACGTGGGCGCGGACGACCAGCGAGACCGTGTCCTCCGGCTGCCAGCCCAGCGGGGCGGTATCCGCGGTCCAGAACGCCTCTTGGATCGTGATGGTGAACGGGTCCGCGGAGGCCGGCGCGCCCTCCTCCACGACGGCGAGGGCCTCGGGGTCCTCCTCCGCGGCCCGCCATCCGCCGAAGGCGCCCGTGACGGCGATGACCGCCAGGCCCGCCAGGATCGCGATGTTGACCGGATTGACCAGGTCGGAGAACAACTTGAGGAACCGCAGCCACAGCGGGCCCGCCGGACCTCCAGCGGGCGCAGCGGCCCCGCCGGGCGGCCGAGGCGCGCCGGACCGCTCCGCGCCCTCAGGCGCGGAGCCGACCTCGTCGATGGCGCCGGAGCCCATTCCCGGGACCTCTCCGCCTCACCCCAGGAGCGGGAAACGCACGATCGTCTCCTCGCGCCCGGGCCCCACCCCGATGGAGGAGATGCGGCAGCGGCACAGCTCCTCCAAACGCCTGATGTAGGCCCGCGCATTGGCGGGCAGGTCCTCGAAGGATGTGACGCCGGTGATGTCTCCGGTCCAGCCCGGCAACTCCTCGTAGACGGGGACGGCGCGGTTGAACGCGGCCTGGTCCAGCGGCATCTCCTCACACCGGCGCCCATCGACCTCGTAGGCGACGCACACGGGGATGGACGGGTAGTCGGTGAGCACGTCCAGCTTGGTCAGGCAGATGTCGGTGAGGCCGTTGACGCGCGTCGCGTAGCGCACCACCACCGAATCGAACCAGCCAGTGCGTCGCGGGCGCCCGGTCGTCACGCCGAACTCGCCGCCCTTGTCGCGCAGGGCGTCCCCGACCTCGTCCGTGAGCTCGGTGGGGAACGGCCCCTCTCCGACACGCGTCGTGTAGGCCTTGGCGACCCCGACCACGCGATCGATGCGGGTCGGGCCCACGCCCGTGCCGGTCAGCGCGCCGCCGGCGGTGGGGTTCGAAGAGGTGACGAACGGGTATGTCCCGTGGTCGATGTCGAGCATCGTGGCCTGCCCGCCCTCGAAGAGGACCGTCCGGCCGGCGTCGAGGGCGTCGTTGACCACCAGGGAGGCGTCGGCGACCATCGGGCGGACGCGGTCCGCGTAGGACAGGAGTTCGTCGGTGATGGCCTGCGGGTCGATCGTGTCCAGGCCGTAGGCGGACAGCAGCCGGTTCTTGTCCGCCAGCGCCGCGCGGACCTTCCCCGCCAGGGGCTCGGCGTCGAAGAGGTCCTGGATACGCAGGCCGATGCGGTTCATCTTGTCCGCGTAGGTCGGGCCGATGCCCCGGCCCGTCGTGCCGATCTGGTGCTCGCCCAGCCGCTTCTCGCTCGCCCGGTCCATCACCCGGTTGTAGGGCGCGATGATGTGGGCGTTGGAGCTGACGAGCAGCTTCGAGCAGTCGACCCCGCGCGCCGTCATCTGATCGATCTCCTGGAACAGGACCTCCAGGTCCACCACCACGCCATTGCCGATCACCGGGGTGACCCCGGGGCTGAGGACGCCGGCGGGAAGCAGGTGCAGCGCGTACTTCTCCCCGTCGACGACGACGGTGTGCCCGGCGTTGTTGCCCCCGTTGTACTTGACGACGACATCGGTGTGGCTGCCGAGCTGGTCGGTGGCCTTGCCCTTGCCTTCGTCCCCCCACTGGGCCCCGAGCACGATGACGGCTGGCATTGGACGTCCCCTCCTCCGATGTCGCGGCGGTTCCCGCGAGGACGGCATGGGACCGTCCCCGCCAATCCTAGGGGAAGGGTGCACTGCCTCACGCCCTCGCTCGGATCGTGGGCCGCCGGCCTCCGTGTCACTCGCCGGCGCGCGGCCGTCCTCGTCCCCGCATCGGCACGGGATGGGGATCCCTCCCCGTCTCCTTGAGAGCCCGGCGCAGGACGACCTCGATCTGGGCGTTCACCGAGCGCAGGTCGTCGGCCGCCCACTTGGCCACGGCCGCGTGCACATCCGGGTCCAGGCGCAGCAGCACCTGCTTGCGGGCGCGCGGCCGCCGGAGGGCGTTCGCCTCCGCGCCGGTTCCCGCCCCTCCGCCCGGGTCGTGAACCGGGCTCTCAGACCGGGGATCGCCCTCGTCCGTGACGGCCACGGCGCGCACCTCCTCCTCCCGATACGGCGGTCGGCGCGGCGGTCCGAGGCCGCCGCGCCGGGTCCGTCCGGCTCACGCGTACAGCGAGCCCGCGTTGACGACGGGTGTGGTGCGCTGGTCCGAGCAGAGCACCACGAGGAGGTTCGAGACCATCTGCGCCTTGCGCTCGTCGTCGAAGGAGACGATCTCCTCGCTCTCCAGGCGGCTGAGAGCCTGGTCGACCATGGTCACGGCGCCCTCGACGATCTGCTCCCGGGCGGCGATGACGGCACCCGCCTGCTGGCGCTGGAGCATCGCCTGGGCGATCTCGGGGGCGTAGGCCAGCGAGGAGATCCGGACCTCGACGATCTCCAGTCCCGCGAGCGCGACACGCTCGGCGACCTCGGAGGCCAACTCCGCCGACACCAGGTCGGTGGCACCGCGCAGCGAGGTCTCGCCCGTTCCGGGCTCGTCATAGGGATGGGTGGTCGCGACGTGGCGCAGGGCCGCCTCCGACTGGGTCTTGATGAACTCCTCGTAGTCCTCGACCGCGAAGACGGCGCGGGCGGTGTCGGCCACCTGCCACACGACGATGGCGGCGATGTTGATCGGGTTGCCGTCCAGGTCATTGACCTTGAGTTCGTTGGTCTCGAAGTTGTGGACCTTGACCGAGACCTTCTTGCCGGTGGTGAGCGGGGGGACGAGGCTGAGCCCGGTGCGCCGGACCGTGCCGATGTAGCGTCCCAGGAACTGGCGGACCTTCGTCTGGCCGGGGGCCACGATGGTGAGCGAGGTGCACGCGACCAGGGCGAGGAGCACCAGCACGGTGCCTCCGATGAGCCCGGGCGCGCCGCTCTGCTGGGCATCGGCGGCGATGGCGCCTCGGACGAACAGGACGACGCCGAGGACCATGACCGCCAGGATCGCGACGAGCGCGAGCAGGGCGGCGAAGGAGCCGGCCGAGGGCGCCGGCCTCTCCTCGATGTCAACGCGCGTGCCCTCGTGGCCGACGGGGCTCGCGGCGGAGGCCTCCTCCGGGGCCGCGCTGGGCACGAGGGAGGCGTCGGCCGACCGCTGCGGGTCGTCGGGGAACGGATTGAGGGGAGTGGGCATGTCAGGCTCCTTGTGTTCGGATGCCACGAGGCTATCAAAGTGATATCTATTTTTCAATGGGACCGGCTCGCCCGCCCGCCAGAGGGCGCCCAACCCGAGGCTCAGCGCCCCGACGGGTCCGATTCCGATCTCCGCGGCCGTTGAACCTCGGGTTGGGCGCACACCCAGGAGCTCATCGGCCGCCGAGCAGACGGACGGGCCGAGGAGGACGGGAAAGCCCTGCCCGCCGGACGATCTCCCCGACGATGAGTTCCGGACTTCTCAGCTCCCGGCCCTTCGCCCTCAGGACGATGTACCCGAGCGCCTCAAGGTCCTTCTGCCGTATCGCCTCCCGGTCGTAGGAGCGCAGGACCTCCACGACGGACCGCCCCCGCTTCCCCTCACCGTCGAACTCGACGACGATGCGGTGCTCCGGCAACTCGAAGTCGACGTAGTACTCCTTCCTCCCCGCCACATGGATCACCTGGGTCCGCACCTCCCGGAACCCGGCCGCCTTGAGGATCCACAGGAGCTCCCTCTCCGCCACGGACTCGCAGGCCGCGTCCGCCGCCGCGATCACCGCCACGGCCTTCCGCACACCCCGGCGTCCGGGAGCCTCCCGCAGACGGCGGAACAGAAGTTCCCGGACCTCCTCCTCCCGCGCCCGGCTGGTCTCGACCTCCTCGGAGAACCGGTTGAACGCGGCGCACTGCCGCAGCGTCCCCGAGACGACGATGACGCCCTCCCTGGGCGCCTGTTCCATGGACGCCTGCACCGCTGCCGTCACCGGATCCACCAGCCGGAGGCCCGCCGGCCCCTCTCGCATCCACGCCGGATCGAGACGGGTCTGATGACGCAGCACACGCGCCTCGGGCACGATCCCGATGCCCGCCGAGAAGTCCGGGAGCTGGATGCGCGGGAGGACCATCCTGCCCACGCCCCGCGCTCTCGGATCACAGACGTGCACGTCCATCAGCTCATCGCGCACCTCGACCCCGTGGCACAGAGCGGCGGTCTGGTGGCTGATGACGGCCCGCGACCCCAGGACGATCTGCACCGCGAACGCCCGTGCCACGGTGGCGAGCTCGAAGGCCCTCCACTGATGGCCGAGTCCCGCCAAGCAGGATGTGTCGAGGAGGACCTGACGCCACACCCGCGTCAGCTCACCGCCGCGTTGGGCGGCGGCGCACCGCTTGGCCGTCGCACGCGTGGAGACGACCAGATGCTCCCGGACCTTCCAGAGATCGATCACGACAACAGTTCATACCAGTTCACTATGTTTGACAACACTCCGGGAGGGGTTGTGGATGGGCTGCGTCCCGCCCGCCCGCCCGCCTGTCAAGCGCCCAGCCCGAGGTTGGGCACCTCAATCGGCCGGATCCGGCGCCCTCAGCCCGCCGAACCTCGGGCCGGGCGCACCATGGGCCGGGCGCCGGGGCCCGCTGCTAGCATGCCGGAGTGCCGCATCCATCGTCCGCCCCTGAATCCCCGGTCATCGCCTCGGACTCGAACCCCCAGGTCAAACGGGCACGTGCCCTGCTCAAGGGCTCAGGAGGCGGGCATGGCCGCCGTTTCGGCGATCTCTTCGCCGCCGAGGGCGTCCAGATCGCCACCCGCGCCCTGCGCGCACCCGACTGGGACATCGAGCAGATCATCGTCTCCGACCCGGACCGCTCCCCCGCGCTGGCCGACGTCGAGCGTCTGGCGCAGGCGCGCCGGGTCCCGGTCGCCCGGGTCACCGCGCCCGTCTTCCTCCACATCACTCAGCGCCAGATGCCCGCCGGCGTCGTCGTCCTGGCGCACCGACGCGCCCATCGCCTGGACGAGCTGCCCGGCGACCGCCCTTTCCTGGTCCTCGAGCACCCCTCCGCCCCAGGCAACATCGGCACGATCGTCCGCACGTGCGAGGCCGCGGGTCTGGGCGGTGTCACGCTGATCGGACCGCACGCCGACCCGTTCTGCCCGTCAGCCGTGCGGTCCTCGATGGGGTCCGTGTTCGGCGTGCCCTTGGCGCCCGGCATCGGCGCCGGCGACCTGGTGACGTGGGCGCGTCGCAGCGGGCGCGCTCTGATCGGGACATCGGGCGGCGCCGCCGAGTCGCTGTGGGAGGCCGAGCTGCCCGACCGCTCCGCCATCATCCTGGGCAACGAGGGCGCCGGCATGACCCCCGAGCTCCAGGCCGCCTGCGACGCGATGGTCCGCATCCCGTTCTCCCCCGCGGTGGACTCGCTCAACCTGTCCGCGGCCGCCGCCGTCATCGCGTTCGAGTACCGACGGCGGGTCCCCCTCGTCGAGTGACCCTCCTGGCGGCCCCTATTCGGCGGCGGCCCGCTGGGATCCGGCGCGCACGGAGACGACCTCGTACAGGGCGATCCCCGTGGCGACGGCGGCATTGAGCGACTCCACGCGCGAGGAGATCGGGATGGAGACAACCTGGTCGCAGGTCTCGCGCACCAGACGCGACAGGCCGGTCCCCTCGGCGCCCGTGACGATGACCAGCGGCTCGGCGGCCAGCCCCAGACCACGGATCGGGACATCCGATCCGCCGTCCAGCCCGACGACGAAGAACCCGGCCTTCTTGCACTCCTGGAGCGCGCGGACCAGGTTCGTCGCCCGCGCGACGGGCACGCGCGCGGCCGCCCCGGCGGACACCTTCCACGCAGCCGTGGTGACGCCGGCCGAGCGCCTCTCCGGGATGACGACACCGTCCGCCCCGAACGCCCCCGAGGAGCGCAGCACGGCCCCCAGGTTGTGCGGGTCCGTCACCTGGTCCAGCGCCACCAGGAGGGGCGCGCCGATCTGCTGCATCGAGTCCGCGATGAGGTCCTCGACCTGCGCGTACTGATAGGCCGGGACCTCGATGGCCACGCCCTGGTGGGCGGCCCCGTCCGAGGCGACGTCCAGGTCCCGGCGCGTCACCTCCACGACCGGGGCGCCGGTGCGTGCGGCGGCGCGCACGACCTCCTCGACACGGTCGTCAGCGATGTTGCCGATCACGAAGACCCGTTCGACGGGCACCTCCGCGCGGACCGCCTCCGCCACGGGGTTGCGTCCGGCGATCAGCTCGTGGCCCTCCGGGAGTCTGATGGAGGTCTTCGCGCGCGCCCGGGCGATCGCGGCGTCCTGCTCGGCGCGCTTCTCCCTGGCCACCTTGCGCTTGTGGGCGGGATGGTAGGTGCGGTCCTCGGCCTTCGGCGTGGGCCCGCGGCCCTCCAGGGCCTTGCGGCCGTGGCCGCCGGTCCCGACCCTCGCGCCCTTCTTCGTCGTCGGCTTGCGCACGGCGCCGCGACGCCCCTGGTTCCCTGCCATCGCACTCTCCCGTTCATGCGCCCGCGGGAGCGGGAGCACGCCCAGCGTAGAGGATCCGGCCGGGTCCTCCGCCCGCACACACGACGAGGGCGGCCCGCACGCCCAAGACCCGCGCTCCCGGAGGACGCACGGACCGGGCTGCGCAGGGCCGTCCTCGCCACGCCCGAGGAGGAGGAGCCAGGACCGCAGACCGCACGGGTTCACCTGTGCGGAGCCCCTCCTCCCAGGGATCAGCGCCGTGCCGTATGCGCGCTCCTTCGCCGCCATCCGGCGAGGCCGAGCCCGCCCAGCGCGAGCGCGCCGGCCGCCAGCAGCAGCGGCCGCACCCCCGCGCCGGTGGAGGACAGCCGGGAGCCGCCTCCCGCGCCGCCGATCGGCACGGCCGCGCCCGGGCCGTCGGAGCCTGCGCCGGGCGTGTCCGCCGTGGCGCGGCCGACCAGGACGAAGGTCGCGTCGGAGGGCCCGGTGAGTCGGACGCCGCCGTCGACCTTCTCGAAGGAGACGGGCAGCCTCTGGCCGTCGACCACCTGCTCGACCCGCTGGACGTCAAGGCCGCTCGCGATCGTGAGCACGCCCGTGAGCGTGCCCTTGGCGTTGGACACCGCCACCGTCTGCTGGTTGCCCGAGGTCGAGCACGTCGCGCTCAGCGAGTCGCCGGCCGCGAACGCCGCATCCATCGACACGCACCCGGAGGCGAGCGTCGTGACCGGACGCGCGAGCGTCACGGTGACTGTGCGGGTCGCCGCCGCACCGTGGGAATCCGTGGCGGTCAGCACGACGGTGTTGTCGCCGAGGGCCAGCGTCTCCGGATCCGCGACCAGCTCCGTGCCGTCCTGGTCGTCGGTGACGCTCCAGTGCGCTGCGGGGTCGAAGGGCAGGTCCGTGTCCGGGTTGAGGGTGAGCGAGTCCGGCCCGTCGATGACCGGCACCGCGTTGATGAGGAAGGTCACCGCTTTTTCGGACTCGTTGCCCGCCCAGTCGGTCGCCCGGGCCGTCAACACATAGGTGCCGGGCTTGAGCGCGCCCGCGTCGAACGCGACCTCGGAGGTCCCGTCCTCGGTTGCGGCCTCGAGAGGTTCGCCATTCAACTCGGCGGACACCGTCGCCTCGGGGTCGCTCGTCGACACCGTCACGGGCGTCTCCGTTCCCGCCGTGATCACGTCGCCGTCCACGGCCCCGTTGACGGTGACATCGGGGGACGTCGTGTCGAGGATGACGCCGCCGATGTAGAGCGTACGGGCGTTTCCCAGCTGGTCGGTGGCGACCAGGCGGATCGTGTCACCGTCGTGGACCGTGCCGCTCCACTTCCAGGTGCCCGCGGCGTTTCCGAAGTCGGAGAGCGCCGTCTCGAAGTTCGCCACGGCGTCGTTGTTCACCGTGAGCGTGTAGCTGGCGGTCTCATCGGAGATCGTGCCCGCCAGGTCGATCCGGGCCGACGAGGCGTCGGCGGGAACGCGGATGGACAGGGCGCGCGCCGGATCTGTCGCGCCGGGGTCCTCCACGATCTCACCTGGCTTGACTGAGTCGACCGTCACGGCCGGCGCTTCCTCGTCGTACAGGAACTTGACCGCGTAGTCCCACACGAGCGTCCCGTCGGCGTCGACCAGGCGGAAGTTCGTGTCGTTGACGCCGACGGCCAGCGGGACGACGGCGTCGAAGGTGCCATCCGCCGCGACGGTCACGCCGGCCCCACCGATGGAGAACTCCTGCGGCTGAGCGGCCAGCCGGCCGGTGACGTGGAACTGAGCGGATCCATCCTGCGCGTAGGTGAGGTCCGGGTCTCCGCTCGTCACCGCGTGCACGATCTCGTTGGCGGGATCGACGTTCGAGTCGAGGACGAATCCGCCGTCCACTGCCGGAACCTCGATACGAGCCGCCTGGGCGGGGGCCAGGTTGACGCCGTCGCTCGCGGTGACCGTCACCGTGCGGCGGGTGCGGGCGACCGCGTCGAGCGTCACCCTGAACGAGCCATCCGGTTCCACCGCGGAGGCCTTGCCGTTGACGATGACGGAGGGGGCTGTCGCGATGTTGTCTGTGACCGATCCGGCCACCGTCACCGTGCCGTCGGCGTTGGCCGCGGCCGAGCCGATCGTCACCTCCGGCGCGGTGACGTCGTAGGTGACGGCCACGCTCAGGGGGTCGCCCGCGGCCTTCCCCGTCGCGTCGAAGCCCTGGAGGGTGTACGAGGTCGTCCCTTCCGTGATGGGCGCGGTGAGCGTCGCGAGGCCGGTCGAGGCGTCGACCGCGACGAGTGCGCCGCCGTCGACGGCCACGCTGGCGATCTGGCCGCCGGCCCTGACCCTCAGGGAGAGCTGCCCGCCCTCGACCAGGGCCCGGCCGTCGGCGCCGCGCGTGGCGTCGTTGATCGGGCCGCCGGTGAGGACCGACTGGTCGACCGCGGCCAGGCCGGAGGCCAACGCCTGGACGTCGGCGTCGGAGGGGTTGCCCGCCTGGTCGACGGCCGTGACCTGGACCGAGGCGGTGCCCTCGGGCACGGTCACCGTGAAGGTGCCGCTGGCGGCGCCCGCCTCGATGCCGCTGGACACCGCGCCCTCGTCCTCCGCCTGGTCCGCCAGGACGGTGGCGTTCGACCATCCCGCGGCGCCGCCGTCCGCCGCGCCCGAGGTGTCGGAGAAGGAGTAGGTGAGCAGCAGGTCGTTGCCGCTCTTCTCCGTGTTCTGCAGAGCGATCGTCGGGGCGACCGTGTCGATGCCGAAGGGCATCGACACCGGGTCCTGGGCGGGGAAGCCGTCGGCGATGGTGGCGGCGGCCTGGAAGACATACCGGCCGTCGGGCAGGGTCTCGTCCTCAGCCGTCTTCGCGTCCCACACCGTGCCGTCGAACATCGCCTCGGTGGCCACGTGGAACTGGCTGACCTCGTCCGCCAGCACGTCCGCCAGCGCAGGGGCGGAGACTTCGCTGCTGGTGCCCGGGCGGGCGATCACCGCGCCCGAGGAGTCGAGGACGGAGTAATCGATCCGCTGCGCGTTGCGCATGAGGGTGAGCAGCGGGAAGACCGCATCGGACTGGCCGTCTCCGTTGGGCGAGATCCACCCCCCGTCACCGAGGTAATAGGTGGTCCCGTCCGACACCGTGGCCAGCTGGGTGCCGACTGAGGGATCCTTGGCGCCCCCGCCGCCCCCGAACAGCGCCGGGTAGACCGCCTCCTCGCTGAAGGCGTAGGGGTCGATGATGTCCTCCGCGTTCCAATCCCCGACGTATCCCAGGAAGGGCACGCGCAGGTCCGGCTGGGTGTCGCTCGCCGAGTCGAAGTCCAGCCATCCCTCGAGGTAGTGGTCGTCGGCCGAGGTGTCGGGCGCGATCGCGAAGGAGGCGGTGGCGGTGCCGCCCGCCGGGACAGTCACGGTCCCGGCCGACGCCGTCACGGTGTCGGAGGCGTTCTCCGTCACCACGTTGCCGGTCGCCTGGTCCTGCGTCTCCGTGACGGCGGTCGCACCCGGCGTGAAGGTGAGATCGGCGTCCCCCTTGTTCGTCAGCGTCACCGTGACCGTGCGCGGCGCGTCGACCTCCTTGAGGGCGACGTGGGCGTCGCCGTCCACCGTGGCGAAGACGCTCGTGTCCAGGGCGTCCTCGGTCTGGGCCAGGCCCGCGCCGATCTGGCGCGGGGCGTAGGGCACGCCGTCGGCGTCCTTGAGCACTTGGGCGGTGTTGATGAGGGCCGTGCGGAAGAGCGCGTTGAGATCGACGTCGTTCGCGTCTGCGAAGCGCTCCTGGTACTCCTGGAGACCCAGCGCGACGATGCCGGCCAGCTGCGGAGAGGCCATTGACGTGCCCGACATCGAGCCATAGGTGTTGTCGTTGAGCGTGGAGTAGACGTTGCCGCCGATGCCGGCGATGTCGGGCTTGAACTCGAGGTCGGGGGCGGGGCCCCACGACGTGAAGCCGGAGGGCGTGAGCGCCGCGGCGTTTCCGGTCTCAATGGCGTCGGCGGTGAGGGTCACCCTGACCGTGTGGCCGGCCTGGAGCTGCCCGGCGATCTGGCTGCCATAGGAGTGGCCGGCGAACCCGACGAAGCCCGTGGCCCCCTCGGTCCCCGCCATGCTGACGATCTCGTCGCCGCCCCCTTCATTGTTGTAGACGAGGATCCCGTCGGCGCCCGCTTCGAAGGCATTGGCGATCTTGTCGGCGAAGTTGTACTCGCCGCGCTGGACCAGGGCGATTTTCCCCTCGGCCCCCGCGAAGTCGGATACCGCACCGCCATATCCCGCATCCACGATCTCCGTCGGCGTGGTCACCAGGTCCCCCGCCTGGTGGGAGTAGGGGAAGGACAGGTCCGCCGCGTCGGTGCCGCTCCAGTAGGCGCTGGCCTTTTCGGAGGTGACGACGCTGTTCTCGACGGAGGCCACCGACAGGGCGCTCAGCGCGGTGGAGGGCCCTCCCACGGTGGCGCTGTCCTGGTAGCCGTAGTAGTCCTCGGTCTCACCCGAGCTGGAGCCGCGCAGGCCGGAGTTGCCGGCCGAGACGACGACGAAGGTGCCGGCCTCGGTGGCCGTGTCGACCGCCCTCTGGATGCCGTAGTCGGAGTCGGTGAAACCGCCGACCGATCCCAGCGACATGTTGATGACGTCGGCCCCGTGCTTCACGGAGTCCTCGATGGCGGCGATGATGTCGTCGTCGTAGGCGCTGCCGGACTTCGCGGGGGCGTTGGAGAACACCTTCATGGCCAGCAGCTGGGCGTTCGGTGCGATGCCGTTGACGGTGCCGGTGGTGGTCGGGCTGGCGCCCTCGGAACCGCCGTTCGCGGCGACGATGCCGGCGACGTGCATGCCATGCTGAGAGGAGGTCGTGTCCTTGATCGTGTCGTTCTCGTCGGCGAAGTTGTGCCCGTAGGGGACCTTGAGGGTGAAGCCCTTGGAGGCGTCGTAGTCCGTGATCGCGACGTCGTCCTGCGCGTCGGCGTCCAGGCGCATGTCCTGGTGGGAGGCGTCGATGCCGGTGTCGATGATGGCCACGACCAGCCCTGATCCGTCGACCCCGTAGGACCGGCCGGCCGCGGTGGCCTGGACGAGTTCGGAGGAGTGCTCGTCGGTGGGCACGTACTCCCGTGACCGCTGGACGGTCGCGACGCCGGGCGCGGCGGCGAGCGCCGGGATCTTGTCCTCGGGGATCTCCGCGGAGAACCCGTTGACCAGGTAGCCGAACTGGCGGTCCACGGTGAGCCCGAAGGCCTCGGACCACGTGTCGAGGAGGGCGTCTTGCTGGGCGAGGTTGGCGGCCTCGGCGCCGCTGGACGCCGTGGCGGGCTGGTTGTCCAGGGTCACGACGACGCGGACCGTCCGTGTCGAGGCCGTCACCGCCTGGGAGGGGTCGTGGGCTGGGCTGGTTGACTCAGTCGGCGCTGCGGAGGCGATGCCCGGTACGGCAAGGCCCGCGCTGGCGACCAGACCGATCAACGCTGTGATCGCGCGTCTCATCGGTTCTCCGTCGTCTCACTGTGGGGGTTTCGACATCATCAACCTTTCTTTCCAAGGTCGTGACCAACTGTTCACAGAATGGACGTCCGCACCCTGCCGCCGTCCCGCCATGCGATCAGGTCTGGACAGGGGCCCGCCGCCGTGATGGCGCCGGCTCTCACCGCGGGGACGCCCTCGTCCCAGCGCCCGGGCAGGGGCGCACGGGTCAGGCGAGGCGCCAGGTGGCGCCGCCCCGCCCGTCCTCCAGCACGATGCCCGACGCGGTCAGCCGATCGCGCAGGGCGTCTGCCCTCGCCCAGTCCTTGGCGGCCCGCGCCTGCGCGCGTTCCTCCACGACGGCGCGCACCAGCGCCTCGAGCGCCTCGTGCTCGGCGCCGCCCGACCCCGCGCCCGCCCCCAGCGTGTCGCGCCACTGCGGGGAGGCGGGATCCAGCCCGAGGATGTCGAGCATCGAGCGGACGAGGAGCTGCTCGCGGCGCACGGCGGGAGCGTCCCCCTCGCCCAGAGCGGTGTTCCCGGCGCGCAGGTGCTCGTGGGCGGCCGCGAGCGCGCCCGCCACGTTGAGGTCGTCGTCCATGGCGGCGGAGAATGCCTCCGGAAGCTCGTCGGGAGCCAGGGCGCGGACCTCCTCGAGGGGCACTTCGCCCGCCACGTCGATCGCGCGTCCGACGAAGCCCGAGAAGCGCTCCCAGGCGAGCGCGGCGGCAGGCAGGGTCTCCGGCCCCCATTCGATGGCGCTGCGGTGATGGACGGTGGACAGCGCCCAGCGCAGGACGGCGGGTGGGAAGTCGCGCGTCAGCGCCTCGATCGAGAGCACATTGCCCAGCGACTTCGACATCTTCTCGCCCTTGGTCGTCACCCAGGCGTTGTGGACCCACAGGCGCGCGAAGCCCCAGCCGGCCCCGTGCGACTGGGCCTGTTCGTTCTCGTGGTGGGGGAAGCGCAGATCGATGCCACCGCCGTGGATGTCGAACTCCTCGCCGAGATAGCGCCGCGACATCGCCGAGCACTCCAGATGCCATCCGGGGCGCCCTCGGCCCCATGGCGAGTCCCACTGCGCGGTCTCGGGCTCGCCCGGCTTCGCGGCCTTCCACAGGGCGAAGTCTCGGGGGTCGCGTTTGCCCGCCTCGACGGCGGCGTCGATCTGAGCGTCGTCCTCGGTGGTGCGCATGTCGACCAGGCGCTGACGGGTGAGCGAGCCGTAGTCGGGCTGGGAGTGGACGTCGAAGTAGACGGAGCCCGACGCCGGATCCGCGTAGGCGTGGCCGCGGTCGATGAGCCGTCGGACCAGCGCGATCTGGTCGGGGATGTGGCCCGTGGCGCGTGGCTCGTAGGTGGGGGGCAGGACGCCGAGGATGCGGTAGGCGTCGGTGAACTCGCGTTCGAAGCGGTAGGCCCACGCCCACCACGGGCGTCCCGCCTGCGCGGACTTGGCGAGGATCTTGTCATCGATGTCGGTGACGTTGCGGACGTACGTCACGTCCAGGCCGGCCCGGCGCAGCCAGCGGATGAGCGCGTCGAAAGCGACGGCGCTGCGCAGGTGGCCGACATGCGGAGACCCCTGAACCGTCGCCCCGCACAAGTAGATCCCGACGTGTCCGGGCGTCACGGGATCCAACGACTGGACGCGCGCGGTCTTCGAGTCGTACAGGTGCACCGTCATACGGCCCATCGTAGTGGGAGCGCTAGGAGGGCCGGGATCCCCTGAGATCAGGTGACGAGGGCGGCGCTGCCCGCCCTCACGACCGGGATCTGGCCCCGGGACGGAGGCGGGGGCGGGGGCGGGCCGCGAGGAAGGACACCGCGACCTGCGCGGCAGCCAGGGCGGCGATCATCCACAGCACGGAGTCCCACCCGCCGGCGCCGCTGACCGCACCGGCGGCGACGGGCCCCGCCGACGCGAGCAGATATCCGAGGGACTGAGCCATGCCGGCCATCGCGGCGGTCTCCTGAGGGGTCCGGGTGCGCAGCCCGGGCAGGGCCAGCGCGACCACCAGGGCCGCCCCCTGGCTGGCGCCCATGACGACGACCCAGGCGACGGCGGAACCGGGCGCCACGACCATGCCGACGGCGCCGATGGCCATCGCGACGCCGGTGGCCGCGGCGGGCAGCCGCTGGTCGTCGACCCGTTGCATCCACTGGCCGATGGCCAGGCTGCCGGCGATGCCGACGACCATGAGCAGCATGAGATGACTGCCGGCGGTCGCGGCGCTCAGGCCGTGGGTCTTCTCCATGGTGGGCAGCCACGCCAGCAGCATGTAGAAAGTCGCAGACTGGAGGCCCATGAAGGCCGACACGGCCCACGCCGCCGGGGATCGGAGCATGCGCGCGCCGCCGCCCAGCGCGGGTCCCGCCGCGGGCGCGCCCGTCCCGGCCACGGTCGTCGGGGGCGCCGTCCACCCGGATCGCAGGCGCGGAAGCCACGCGAGGGCGGCGATGAGGACGACCACCGCGACCAAGGCGAGCGTGAGCCGCCATCGCCCGGCGAATCCGGCGGCCAGGGGGACCGCGGACGCGGAGGCGATGCCGGAGACGCCGGCCATCACCCCGGAGTACAGGCCGGTGAGCGCCGAGATCGACTGCGGGAAGTCCCTCTTGAGGACGGCGGGCACCAGCACATTGCACACCGCGATGCCGGCGCCGATCAGCGCGGTTCCGGCATAGAGCGCGACGACCGACGGCAGGGAGCGCACGCCGACTCCCAGGGCCAGGACTGCCAGCGACACGGCGATCGCCGGCTCGATGCCCAGCCTCCCGGCGACGCGGCCGGCCAGCGGGGACACCACGGCGAAGGCTAGCAGCGGCACGGTCGTGAGCAGTCCGAGCGCCCACGCGGCCAGCCCCGTGTCAGAGCCGATGAGATCCACGAGCGGGCTCACCGAGGACATGGGCGCGCGCAGGCAGGCGGTGACCAGCAGCACGGGGACCAGCGCGCCCCACGCGATGCGAGCCGGGTCGCCGGAACGCACCGTCATGCGGCCTCTTCCAGGCGTTGGGCCATCCGCGGCCGGTTCCCGATCACCTGCACCGTCGCATCGACCGGCACCCAACCAGCGCACGCCGGCGTCATCGACGACGGCGAAGACGCCAAGGTATGGACATCAACAGCCTGGCCGGCACGAAAAGGGATGGTCATGGCGCCAGACTACCCGGGGACTCGTCTACCACTATTTCCCCACGCGCGACTCGCTCATCGACGCCGTCCTGCGAGAGGTCGTCGACGACATGGTCGCCCGCTTCGACCAGTGGGACGCCCACCGTAGCCGCGGACACGTCCACCACACGGCCGTCGAGTGGGTGGCCCTGCTGCGCGAATTGCTCTTTCCCGACCCGCCTCTGATCCCGGACATGAACCAGCCGGAGAACGCCCGGTTCCACGTGCGGCTCACCGACCGGGTCGTGGACCAGCTCGCCGACGAGTTCATCCGCACGACGCTGGCCAGCTACATGTCGGCCTACGGTCCGCCCGTCGCCCATCTGCGCGACGCCTGCCTGGTCCTGCTCCACGGCGTCGTCGACCGGATGCGCCTCCACCCCGAGATCCCCGACGTCGTGCTGGCCGACAGCGTCTACCAGTCGCTCCATCTCAAGGAGCTGACCTTGGACCAGCTCGCCCGCACCCCGCAGCTTCCCAACGGACATGGCATGCGCACGGACGCGTGAGCCCGCCGAGGGGAACCATCGAACACCACCACGGAGTCGAAGGAGAAGACGATGGCGCATTCACCGGGTACGACGAGGACAAGCGGGAGGCTCCGCACAGCAGCGCTGGCGCTGCTGGTCCCGACCGCCGCCGCGGGCGCCGTCTACGGCGGCATGAAGGCCTTCGTCGCCCTGTACGCCGACCCGATCAAGGCGACTCCCGAGCCGGAGGCCGCCCGCATGACCCAGGCCGCCGATCTCGACGCGCCGGTGGAGGAGGTGTGGAAGCACATCTACCAGCTGCACCCGGCCAAGGCCGGCTTCTACAGCTTCACGTTCTTCGAGAAGCTGTTCAGGATGTCGGTGGACAACATGTACACCCTCCAGCCGGAACACCAAGAGCCCGACGCCTACGCGCCCGGGGACCTCTTCGCCTGGAGCTACGCCGGGTGGGGCTGCGAGGTCGCCGACATGGTGCCCGGCAAGTACCTGGTGTGGTACGGCGACAGCCGCGACCCCACGTGGACTCCGGGCGGCAGCTTCATCCTGACCCCGCTCATGGACTTCACCAAGTGGAACCACACCTATGCTCTGGAGCCTCTGGACGGCGGGCGGCGCACGCGGCTGTACTGCCGGTGGAACATCCTGGTCGGTCCCAACACGAACCCGGTCGTCCATGCGCTGATGGGCCTCGTCATCGACTCCGGCGGACAGATCATGAACCGCCGCCTGTCGAAGAAGATCGAGTCCTCCGCCCGCCACGAGGAGCCCAAACCTCCGGCGATGCGCCTCTACGCGCGGCTCATGGGCCGCGCGTACGCGACGGATCCTCAGTTGCAGAAGAAATACCCCTACCCTCAGACCCGCTACTCGCGCGACTTCCCGCGCGTGGCCGCGCTGCGCGCGCCGTTCACCGACGACCCGACTGGCCGCCGCCCACTTCCTCTAAAAGAAGGGTTACCACGACTACACGGTCCTGGAGGCGAACGACCGGGTCGGCGGCAAGACGTACTCGCCGAAGCTACGCGGCAAGAGCATCGAGACGGGCGCCATCATGGGCGTGCCCAACTACGACACCGTCAAGGAGCTCGGCGCGGCCGCCGGCGTCCCGGAGGGAGGGCCCGAGTCGCTTGCGCACACCGACTTCCGCCGCCCAGACGGCAAGCTGTACCGGCCCTTCACCGGCCTCAACCTGTGGAAGGGCGCGCGCCTGATGTGCCAGCTGAACAAGCTGGATCGCATCCTCAAGAACAGGTACCCGGGCTACGACGCGAACGGCCACTACGGCACCTTCTACCCCGACCTGGCGCTGCCGCTCAGCAAGTTCTTCGAGAAGAACGGCGTGGCCGCGCTCACCGACCTGTACGCCCAGCCGTTCATCTCCCTCGGGTACGGCTACTTCGAGGGCGTCCTCGCCCGGTCCGTCACGGCCGCGGCGTCCCGGGGCCGTCCGGGACGCGCGCGATGAGGACGGCCGCCTGCGCGGCCAGCCCCTCGCCGCGCCCGGTGAACCCCAGGCCGTCCGTCGTCGTCGCCGACACGTTCACCGCCGCGCCGACGATCCCGCTCATCCGGGCCGAGGCCTCTTCCAGGCGTTGGGCCATCCGCGGCCGGTTCCCGATCACCTGCACCGTCGCATTGACCGGCACCCAACCGGCACACACCAGACGGGCAACAACCTCGCCAAGGAACACCTCACCAGACGCCCCCGCCCACTCAGGCCGATCCGTCCCGAAGTTCGTCCCCATATCGCCCAATCCCGCCGCCCCCAACAGCGCATCACACAAAGCGTGCGCGGCGACGTCGCCATCCGAATGCCCAACCAACGCCGGCTCACCCGGCCACTCCAGGCAGGCCAGCATCATCGGGGGCGACGAGGGCGTCTCCTGCTCGGATGAGCCGTCCCCCCTCGGGAAAGATGCGAAGGCGTGGACGTCAAGGGCCTGACCGACACGGAAAGGGATGGCCATGGCGCCAGACTACCCGGGCGCCGAGCGCGTGGTTCACGCCCGCTCAGGCGCCCGGCACGAGGTTCGGTGCCGGAAACGGCCTTGAAAAGCCTCCGGATCGCATCGAGCCTCGTCCTCGGCGCAGCCCGACGCTCTCCACGACCCAGCCAAGGGATCGGATCAACCCTCGCGGTAGATATCCAGATGCGCCCGCTCCGTCCTGATGGGAGCCAGCAGTGCCAGCCCGGCGGCCAGGATCACGATGATCCCGAGGATCCCCCAGGCAGTGGGATCGCCGCCCTCCGGACCGAACGCCCGGCCGATGCGGATGAACACACCGTAGAGCAGGGGCGACAGGAAGGACACGGCCCGGCCGGTGGTCGCGTACAGGCCGAAGACCTCCCCCTCGCGGCCCTCCGGGATGACGCGTCCCAGGAAGGACCGGGAGGCCGACTGGGCGGGACCGACGAACACGCACAGGATCAGGCCGAGGATCCAGAACACCATCGGCCCCCGCCCGCTCAGGGCGAAGACCCCCAGCCCCGCGGCGACCATGCACACCAGTGAGATCATGATGACCCGTTTCGGCCCCACCCTGTCGTCGAGCGCGCCGAAGGCGATGGTGGCGAGCCCCGCCACGACGTTCGCGGCGATCGCGAAGACGATGACCTCCGAGGACGAGAACCCGAACACCGAGGCGGCGATGATCGCCCCGAAGGTGAACACCCCGGCCAGCCCGTCGCGGTAGATCGCGGAGGCGATGAGGAAGGACAGAGTGTGCGGCGCCTCGCGGAACAACGAGACGATCGTGCCCCAGAGCTTCCGGTAGGAGTCGATGAGGGACTCGCGCCCGGTGTCGTGGCCGGGGTGGGCGGGCCGGGGCGGGTTGAGGATCACCGGCAGCGCGGACACGCCGAACCACAGGGCCGCCACCAGCATCGATACCCGGACGTTGAGGCCGTTCTGCGCGGTCACGCCGAACCAGCCGACCTCCGGGTTGATGAACCCGACGAACAGGATGAGCAGCAGGACGATGCCGCCGACGTATCCCAGCCCCCATCCCAGTCCGGAGATCCTCCCCATCGTCCGCTTCGTCGAGATGTGGTTGAGCATCGCGTTGTAGTTGACGGAGGCGAACTCGAAGAAGACGTTGCCGAGGCCCAGCAGCCCGATCCCCAGCCAGAGCGCGCCCTCCCGGCCCAGCGGGCTGTCGGGGGCGACGAAGAACATGAGTCCCAGGCAGACGACGACCGCCGCCGTGAACCATCCCAGCCACACCCCGCCCCTGCCGCGACGGTCCGCGCGCTGCCCGGTGACGGGGGCCAGGAGGGCGATGAGGACGCCGGCGACGGTCAGGCCGGTGGACAGGTGTTCGGTGGCGGTGGCCTTGTCGGTGAACATGCCGTCGCTGGTGAGATACACCGAGAACACGAATGTCGTGGCGACCGCGTTGAAGGCGGCCGACCCCCAGTCCCAGAACGCCCAGCCGAGGATCCGCGGGGTGAGGATTCGGGGTTTCGGATCGTCGGCGGACGCCGCGGAGGCGGCCGGGGCGGTCGGAACGAGGTGAGTCATCGTGAGTCGCTTCCTGTGCGCGGCGCGGGCCGGGAATCCAGATCCCGGGCCCGTCGTGCGCAAACTACCACGTGGAGGTGACCGCCTGGGTTCACTTCCCCCCGAGGCCCGACCCCTCGCCGTCGACGCTCGCCAGCAGCCCGGCCAACAGCAGGTCGGAGCGCGTCGTCACTTTGAGCGCCATCAGGTCCCCCGGCACCATGACGACGGTGAGCCCGAGGGCCTCCACCAGCGAGGCGTCGTCCGTGGCCGCCGTCGACTCCGATCCGCCGAGGCCCCGGGCGGCGCGGTGTGCGCGCCTCAGCACGCCCCATCGGAAACCCTGGGGGGTCTGGACGGCCCGCAGCCGGGTGCGGTCGGGGGTGCCGACGACCGGCAGCGATCCTTCCGCGGGCCCCTCCCCGACCTTTTTGAGCGTGTCGGTGACGGGCAGACCCGGCACAACGGCCCCGGCCCCGGAGCGGACCGCCGCGACGACGCGGCGGACGAGGTCGGGCGGCGTCAGGCATCGGGCGGCGTCGTGGACGAGGACGGGCGTCGCGTCGTCCAGCGCCGCCCCGGCGCGCGCCGCCAGATCCGGCAGCGCGTCCAGCCCACGGGCGACGGAGGCCTGCCGCGAGAATGCGGAACCCGCCGTCACTTCGACGGGGATGGCCGCGCCCGCCTCGTCCCGGATTCCCTCAACGGCCACGCGGAAGGCCGCCAGGGACTCCTCGGGCGCGGTCACGACGACTCCCGCGATCCCGGCGAGGGCCAGCATCCGGACGGCGCGGCGGACCATCGGCTCGCCGGCGACGGGGACCAGCGCCTTGGGACCCTCGCATCCCAGCCTGGTCCCAGAGCCGGCGGCGGTCACCACTGCCAGGGCGGGCTCGGGCACGCTCATGGGCGCCCGGATCAGCGGGAGGCGACGGCCTCCGGATCGGCGGCCTCCTCGCCCTCGGCCAGGATCGAGTCCAAGCGCTCGGCGGCGCGGACCTTGTCGATGTGGCGGGCAAGCGCCAGCTCGGAGGTGAGGATCTGCCGGGCCTTGGTGAGCATGCGCTTCTCACCGGTGGAGAGCTTCTTGTGCTCGTCCCGGCGTGTGAGGTCGCGCACCACCTCGGACACCTTGACGATGTCGCCGGTCGCGATCTTCTCCTGGTTCGCCTTGAAGCGGCGCGACCAGTTGGTGGGCTCCTCGACATAGGGGGCGCGCAGCACGGAGATGACCTCCTCGAGGCCCTCCTCGTTGACGACGTCACGGACGCCGACCAGGTCGACGTTCTCCGCGGGGACCTGGATGGTGAGATCGCCCTGTGTGACGCGGAGCGTGAGGTAGGTCTTCTCCTCCCCGCGGATCTTCCGAGTGGAGATCTCCTCGATCGTGGCGGCCCCGTGATGGGGATAGACGACCGTCTGTCCAACGGTGAACGACATGAAATTGTTCTCCCTGTGACTCGACGCGATGCACCGATTCTACCAGCTGGCGCGTCGAGTGGCCGTTCGCCCTCGGCGAGGGGTAAGGTCTGCCGCCTGTGCGCGGAACGCGCCGTTCGCGCGAGGGCGGCGCCGGCGCACGCGCCGGCCCTGCCGTCGGCGTCCCCGTCCGAGGCGGGAACGCCTCCCGGGGCTCGCCCGTCAGACGGACGGCGGTTCGGAGACGAGCTTGTAGCCCAAGCCCCTCACGGTCAGCAGGCGCACCGGATGGGCGGGATCGGGCTCGATCTTCGCACGCACCCGTTTCACGTGGACGTCCAAGGTCTTCGTGTCTCCGACGTAGTCCGCTCCCCACACGCGGTCCATCAGCTGGCCGCGCGTGAGCACGCGGTCCGCGTTGCGCGCCAGGTACTCCAGCAGCTCGAACTCCCGCAGGGGCATCGCGACCGGCTGCCCGTCGACCAGGACCTCGTGGCGCTCGACGCGCACCTCGACGGATCCGACCACGAGGGCCTCGTCGTCACCCTCCTCCGCCGCGACGGGAAGGCGGCGGCGCAGGACCGCGCGCACGCGGGCCAGGAGCTCACGGTAGCTGTACGGCTTGCTCACATAGTCGTCGGCCCCCAGCTCCAGGCCCACGACGCGGTCCACCACATCATCCTTGGCGGTCACCATGATGATGGGCACATCCGAGGACTGGCGCAGACGCCGGCACACCTCGGTGCCGGACATCCCCGGGAGCATGAGATCCAGCAGCACCAGGTCGTAGCGTCCCGCTAGCGCCAGCTCGAGGCCGCGCTCGCCGTCGGCCGCCTCCCCCACCTCGAAGCCGTCTCGACGCAGGTTGAACGCCAGCGGCTCCCGGTAGGAGTCCTCGTCCTCGATCACCAGGATCGCCGTCATGTCCGATTGCCCTCCTCGGTCCGTTCTCCGTCGGCCCGCGCCGCGCTCCACGCGGCGTCGCCCTCGCCCGCCTGCGGCAGGACCAGTGTGAATGTCGACCCCCGCCCGGGGCGCGACCACACGGTGACCGTGCCGCCGTGGTCCGAGGCGACGTGCTTGACGATCGACAGCCCCAGGCCCGTTCCGCCGGTGTTGCGCGAGCGGGCGGGATCCACCCGGTAGAAGCGCTCGAAGATGCGGTCCTGGTCGGCGGGCGGGATGCCGATGCCCGAGTCGACGACGGAGATGTTCACCAGGTCGTCCTCCACGGAGATCCCGGCGCTCACCCGCGTGCCCCGGTCCGAGTAGCGCACGGCGTTGTCCAGGAGGTTCCGCACGGCCGTCACCAGCATGTCGCGGTTCCCCCACACCTGCGCCCCGGTCGGCGTGCGCGGCCCGGCCAGCTCGATGCCGGAGGACTGGGCGACCGTCTCCTGGCGGGCCAGGGCCGCGGCGACGACGTCGTCGATGTCCACCAGCACGGGGGTGCTCAGCGCCTCGGGGTCCTGGAAGCGCGAGAGATCGATGAGGTCCTGGATGAGCACCGACAGGCGCTCGGCCTCGCGACGCAGCTTCGGCGCGAAATGGGCGATCATCTCGGGATCGTCGGGGTTGTCCGCGATCGTCTCGGCCAGCAGCTGGATGGCGCCCACCGGGGTCTTGAGCTCGTGGGAGACGTTGGCCGTGAAGTCGCGGCGCGTCTGCTCGCTGCGGCGCCTCACCGTGAGGTCCTCCGCCGTGACCAGCACCCGGCCTCCGGGCAGGGCCGCCGCCCGTACGTCGAAATCCCGCACCGCCGCTCCCCTCACCGGGGACCGGGGCACCTGGAGCTCCTGCTCGATCGGCATCCCGCCGTCCCGCACGCGGCGGACGAGGTCGACCAGGGCCTCGTGCGCCAGCTCGTCGCCCCGCGTCAGGCCCTTCGCGTAGGCGGTGGCGTCCGCCCGGGCGATCGTGTCGTCGGCGTCGACGACGATCGCGATCTCCGGTATCGCGGTGAGCACGGCCAGGACCTCGGCCGGCAGGCGGTCCGCGTCCGCCTCGGCGGGGGCCTGCACGGTGCCCTCGCGGTCGATCTGGTGCTCGGAGACGCGGAACGCCCCCACTCCGACCGCCCCGACCAGCAGTCCGAGGGCGGCCACGACAATCAGCGTGAGCACGTCGGGCACGCCCACAGACTACTGGGGCCGCGCCCCGGGAACGCCACCGTCGCGCGATCGGGGGAGTCCGGGAGCCGAACGGTCACTCCCCGTTCATCCGTCGTTCACCGCCCGTGCGCGCGGCGGCCGCGCTCGAATGGTTTTATCGTTTGGTGGCCCGTTCGGGCCGAGGAAGGTGCGCCCTCGATGCGTGAACTGTACCGCCAGGATCTGGCCCAGCTCGGGATTGAGCTGGAGCATATGAGCCATCATGTCCACCGCGCGATCTCGCGCGCCGTGGAGGCGCTGCGCGAGGGCGATCTCACGATCGCCGAGCAGACGATCGACGCCGATGAGCGGCTGGACGATGCCGCGCGCTCCATCGACGAGATGTGCGTCGGGCTTCTGGCTCTCCAGGGGCCCGTCGCCTCCGACCTCCGCCTCATCCTCGCCGCGCTGAGGCTCTCGCAGACGATGGAGCGCCAGGGCGACCTCGCCCGGCACATCGCCCTCATCGCGCGTTCGACCTACCCGGCCCAGTCCATCGCGCCCGACGCGGGCCCTCTGCTCACCCGCATGGGCGAGCAGGCCGTCCTGATGGGCAGGCTCCAGGACGAGTTGGTGTCCACCCAGGACCTGGAGATCGCCGCCCGGCTGCAGGACGAGGACGACGCCCTCGACGACCTCCAGGTCCAGGTGCGCAAGCTCGTCGTCGACCCGGATCTGGACCTCACCCGGTCCCAGATCATCGACCTGGTCCTGGCGGCCCGATTCCTCGAGCGCTTCGGCGACCACGCCGTGTCTGTCGCCCGCCGCGTCGCCTACATCGTCGAGGGCGCCGACGCCCCCGACGAGGAGGGCATCCACCCGCGCCTGTGACCGGCCGGAGCCTGTGACGGGCGCGCCCGGATGGGCGGATGGGTGCGGCCCGGACCTCGAGGTCAGGGCCGCACCCATCCGTCATGTCACACGGCCGGCCCGCCGCCGCGTCACCTGCCCTGGTTGGCGACGGCGTCGATCTTCGCCTGGGCGTCCGGGTCCAGGTACGTGCCGCCCTTCTTGACCGGCGCGAGGGTCTGCTCGTCGAGTTCGTAGACCAGGGGAATGCCCGTCGGGATGTTCAGGCCCGCGATGTCATCGTCCGAGATGCCGTCGAGATGCTTGACGATCGCGCGCAGCGAGTTGCCGTGCGCGGCGACCATCACCGTCCTGCCCGTCCTGATCGCCGGGACGATTGCGCCGTCCCAGTAGGGCAGCGCGCGCTCGAGGACGTCCTTGAGGCATTCGGTGCGCGGAATCGGCTCGCCGGCGTAGCGGACGTCGGCGTCCTGGGAGAACTCCGATCCCAGTTCGATGGCGGGCGGCGGCACGTCGTAGGAACGGCGCCACTGCATGAACTGGTCCTCGCCGTACTGGTCGCGGATCTCCTTCTTGTTCTTGCCCTGCAGGGCGCCGTAGTGACGCTCGTTGAGCCGCCAGCTGCGCTCCACGGGGATCCAGTGGCGGTCGGCGGCGTCCAGGGCGAGGTTCGCCGTCATGATGGCCCGACGCAGGAGCGAGGTGAACAGCAGGTCGGGCAGCACGCCCGCCTCCTTGAGCAGCTCGCCGCCATGGACCGCCTCCGCGCGCCCCTTCTCGGACAGCGGGACGTCGACCCAGCCCGTGAACAGGTTCTTCGCATTCCATTCGCTCTCGCCGTGGCGGAGCAGCACCAATGTGTAGGTCATGCCGATATTCTCCCATTCCCGGAGCGAACCTGTCACGGGACCCTCCGCCCCGGCGGCCGGGCGCCTCCCCGTCCGGCGCCGGGAGGCCGCCACCGCTCGGGGAGGCGGCTCAGCGGGATCCCGTCACTTGACCGCCTCGTGGTACTGCTCGGCGACCGAGGCGGGGATGCGCCCGCGATCGGAGACCTCGATGCCGTTCTCATGCGCCCACGCGCGGATCAGAGCGGACTCGGAGTTGCGCGCGCCGCCCGCCGGGCGCGGGGAGCGTGCCGCGCGGCCGCTGCGGCCGACCTGTCGGGCGTGGGACTGCCACTTCTCCAGGTCCTCGAGCATCTCCTTGGCGTGGGCCTCGGAGAGATCGATCTCATAGGAGGTCTTGTTGAACGAGAATGAGATGGTGCGGTCAGCCTGGGACCCATCAATGTCATCGATGAGCACAGTCTTGGTCTGTTTCATGGTCCAATCGCCTTTCGAGCATCACAGACTGGGTGGGCGGATTCAGAATAGCGAATCCGCGTCGATTCTGCGCAATCTACGCCGACGCTCTCCCACTCGAATTCGAATGACGCCGCCACTCCGCCATTGACGAGGCCGCCCCTGCCGAATCCCACCGGAATCGCCCAGGTCAGCGGCGCCGGATTCATCGAATGAGAGCGGCCTCACGCGCCGGAAGTTTCTTCTTGACGTTGATTCCCCAGGCGAATCCCGCTGGAGCGCCGTCTGCCGCGACCACCCGGTGACACGGGACAATAGGCCGGCGGGATCGCGCCCGCATGCCTGGGCGACTTTCCGGAAGGCGCGCGGGCGCCCCAATGCGGCAGCGACCTCCGAATAGGTCCTGACCTCTCCGGCCGGAATGGAGCGCAGGTATTCCCAGACCTTCTCCTGGAAATTCGCGCCCTTCGAACGCACGGGGACGGCGGAGGCGGAATGCGGCTCCCCCGCCGGCGGATTCGACGATGGTGAAGGGGCCGTCGGGTGTGTCGAGAGTCTGGGAGCGCATCGCGGCGGTCCCGGTGCTCATGGTCGTCGCGGTCCTTCCTGTCCGGGGCGCCCGACCGGGCACATGCCCCGGGCATGGCACGCGCTGGCCCGGGGCGCACCGGGATCCGGTCCGAACGCGACCGCCCGCGCCCCCGGGAGGCCGCCGGGGCCACGGAGCGATCACCCTTGACAGGATGTTGAAAAGTGAAATACTTGTGCCCATGCAGATAGGAATCTTCTCGGTCTCCGACCTCACCACGGACCCGGCCACCGGCCGCACCCCCGACGACGCCGAGCGCATCGCCGGCATCCTCACGATCGCCCGCCACGCCGAGGAGGTCGGCCTGGACGTCTTCGCGATCGGCGAGCACCACAACCCGCCCTTCTTCTCCTCCTCCCCCACCACGACGCTCGCGCGGATCGCCGCGCAGACCACGACCCTGCAGCTCAGCACCTCCACGACGCTGATCACGACGAACGACCCCGTCAAGATCGCCGAGGACTACGCGATGCTCCAGTACATGTCGGACGGCCGCGTCGACCTCATGATGGGCCGCGGGAACACGGGCCCCGTCTACCCGTGGTTCGGCAAGGACATCCGCGAGGGCATCCCCCTGGCCATCGAGAACTACGACCTGCTGCGCCAGCTATGGGACCAGGAGGTCGTGAACTGGGCCGGCCAGCACCGCACTCCGCTGCGCGGCTTCACCTCGGTTCCCCGCCCGCTCGACGGCATCCCGCCCTTCGTGTGGCACGGCTCGATCCGCTCCCCCGAGATCGCCGAGCAGGCGGCCTACTACGGGGACGGCTTCTTCCACAACAACATCTTCTGGCCGGCCGAGCACACGAAGCGCATGGTCGCCCTGTACCGCCAGCGCTACGAGCACCACGGCCACGGTCCCGCCGAGAAGGCGATCGTCGGCCTGGGCGGACAGGTCTTCATGCGGCCCAGCTCCCAGGACGCCAAGCGGGAGTTCCGCCCCTACTTCGACAACGCCCCCGTCTACGGCCACGGTCCCTCGATGGAGGACTTCACCCGCGAGACGCCGCTGACCGTCGGCTCCCCGCAGGAGGTCATCGACCGCACCCTCGGCTTCCGCGAGGTCGTCGGCGACTACCAGCGCCAGCTCTTCCTCATGGACCACGCCGGCCTGCCGCTCAAGACGGTCCTCGAGCAGCTCGACATGCTCGGGGAGATCGCGCCCGTGCTGCGCCGGGAGTTCGACGCCATGCGCGCGCCCGGCGTGCCCTCCGACCCGCCTACCCACGCGTCGCTGCTGGCCGCCCGCGACGGGGCCGGAGCCGTTCCTCGGATCACCGCCGAGCTCGCCCGCTCCGCTCGAATCCAGCAGGAGGTCCGCGCCGAGCGCGCCGGGACGATCCCCGCGGCGCCCTCCCCCGTCACCGCCGGCGAGCGCGGCCCGGCGGAGGAGGCGGCCCCCCGCCCGGCGGCCGGGACCGCGGACGATCCGCACGCCGCCTTCGCCGACGCCGCAAAGGAGGCCTTCGGGTCCGGCGACGGCTTCGGCGTCCGCGTGGAGTCGGCGACCCAGGACTCGGTGACCGGCGCGTCGTTCTACCCCCAGCAGGACAGCGACGAGGCCGCCGTCGAGCACGCCGACGCGCTGCTGGGGGGCGCCGCCCCGGCCGGCGGGCCGAGGGCCCGGCGCTGATCCCGCCCCGTCTGGGGCGCCCATTCAAACAGCATCCGACCGACCGTCGAGGAGCACGTGCCATGACCACCATCGCCGTCATCAATGCGGGGATGTCCGAGGAATCGACCACCGCCCGCCTGGGGCACACGATCGAGGACGCCCTGCGCGATCTCGCGGCCGGCCACGCGGTGTCCGACCTGCAGGTCACATGGGTCGACCTGCGTCCGCTCGCCCACCAGATCATCGACAACCTGCTCACGGGGTTCCCGGCCGGCGGCCTGCGCACGGCCATCGAGCGGGTGCGCGCCGCCGACGCGGTGGTGGCGTTGACGCCCACGTACCAGGCGTCGTTCTCCGGGCTGTTCAAGGCGTTCCTGGACATCCTCGAGGACGGCGCCCTGCGGGACACGCCCGTGCTCATCGGCGCCACCGGAGGCTCGGCCCGCCACTCGCTGGTCACCGAGACCGCGATGCGCCCGCTGTTCATCTACATGCACGCCGACCCCGTCCCGACCGCGGTCTTCGCCGCCACCGAGGACTGGGGGGCCCATGCCTCTGACTCCTCGGGCCGCGACGGGGGGCGGCTGGGGTCGCGCGTCCGCCGGGCAGCCGGCGAACTGCTCGACCGGGTCGGCGGGCACATCGCCGCGCCGCGGGACGCGGCGCCGCCCTCGTCGGTGGGAGTCGGCGGCGGAGACCGGCAGGACGGCGAGGGCCGCGCCGCAGCGCCCGCCCCCGCCTCCCCCGCCGACGCGCGGGAGGGCTACCCCGACTTCGTCGACTTCGAGACGCTCCTGTCACGCGGAGGCGTGCGATGAGCTCACGGGGAGAAGCCTGGGAGACCTACTTCACCACCACGCGGCGCCTCTCGGACCGCATCGAGCGCGAACTCAAGTCGGAACGGGGGATCAGTCTGCCGGAGTACAACGTGCTGCTCCAGCTGTCGCGGGCCGGCGGGACCGGAACGCGGCCCTCGGCGCTGTCGCGGGAGGTCGTCTTCAGCCCGTCGAGGCTCACCCACACGCTGCACCGGCTCCGGGACCGCGGCCTGGTCCAACGCTCCGCCTGCGACACCGACGCCCGCGGCGGCGTCGTGACGCTCACCGAGGCCGGAGCCGCGGAGTTCGAGGCGGCGGCGCAGGTGCACCGCGCCGCCGTGCGCCGCCTGGTCCTGGATTCGCTGGAACCAGGGGACACCGAGGCGCTGGGCCGGGTCTTCGGACGGATCGCCCAGCGGCTGGACGAGGAGGACGCCCGGCGGCGGTGACGGCGGCGGGACGGGCCGCCCAGCTCAGCCGTCGATCACCTCGCCCTCGACGACGGCGCCGCCGGCGGAGCGCAGGACGTCGCGCCCGAAGGTGAAGGCCCGCGCGAGGGCGGCGACGCCCGTGACCAGCGCCGCGGCGCCGGTGAAGATCACCAACGTGACCGCCGACCAGCCGGGGACCGCCGCCACGATGACGCCGGCCGCGATCGAGAGCAGGCCGAAGGCCACGGCCCACCCCGGCGAGGCCGAGCGGGCGGACTCGATGAGGGCCAGGATGCCCTCCGAGATCCACCCGATGCCGACGATGAACGCGACGATGATGGCGAGCGTGCCGGCGGCCACGGCCGAGTTGCGCACCATGAACACGCCGCCCATGAGGAACAGCACGGAGAACAACACGTCGAGGATGCGCCAGCCGGCGCTGATGTCGGGGGCGGCGACCGCGACGGCCAGCCGGACGACGGCGGAGACGATGAAGTAGACGCCCAGCAGGACGGCCGCGACCTTCAGGGACTTTCCCGGCCACACCAGCAGGGCGAGGCCGATGACGGCGGCCGCGATCCCCGCGATGCCGAACATCCACCGGATGCGGACGATGGCGGCGCGTGTGAGTTCGCGGGCCTCCAGGCGCAGCGCGTCTGAGGGGCTCAGCGGGCGGGCGACGGACGGCGGGGTGGTGTCCTCAGTCATCAGATGCTCCTCAGGGGTGATGTCGACGGGGATGGGGCGTTCGGGGCCCGGAGTCCCGTTCGACGGGGAGTCCGGCACGGGCGCCGCGCGGGACTTTGTGCAAGCGCCCCCGTCAACCGTAGCGTGGGTGCATGCGATCAGCCGGGACGACGACCACGGGACGTGGCGCGGGGAGCCGCCTGGTCGCCGCCGTGGTGCTGGGCGGTGTCGCGGCCGGCCTGACGGGATGGTTCTTCCAGCGCCTGCTGCACGTCCTCCAGCGGCTCGCCTTCGGGATCGGCCCGGGGACGGGCGGCGGCCCTGTCCGCGCCGGCTGGCTCGACGTCCGTTCCGGCCCCTCTCTCCTCACGATGGTCGAGGCCGCGGACCCCTGGCGGCGCGTCGCGGTGCTCGCCGTGGCCGGGGTCGTCGGCGGGCTCTCCTGGTTCCTCTACTTCCGCCGGGGTCACGCGGGCGTCGACGTCGCGGCGACGGCCGAGGGCCGGCCCGCTCCTCTGCCCGCCGCCTTCTGGCACACGACCACCCAGGTCGTCATCGTGGCGATGGGCGCCTCGATCGGCCGGGAGGCGGCTCCGCGCGAGCTCGCGGCCTCCCTGTCGGCCTGGCTGTCCGACCGACTGGGCCTGTCGCCGGAGGACCGGCGCACGATCGTCGCCTGCGGGGCCGGAGCCGGTCTGGCCGCCGTCTACTCGATCCCCCTGTCGGGAGCCGTGTTCGCCCTCGAGGTGGTCCTCACCCGAGTGACCCCCCGCACGGTGTGGCCGGCGCTGGCGATGTCCGGTCTGGCGGTGCTGGTCGCCGACGGGTGGACGTTCGGGAGCCCGTTCTACGACGTCCCCGAGATCGCGCCCACGGCGTCGCTGGCCGTGTGGGCCCTCCTCGCCGGTCCGCTCATCGGAGCGTTGGGCCACGGGTTCGGCGCGGCCGTGCGGCGCGGCGAGTCGTCCCGCCCTCGCGACGCCCGGCTGCTGTGGACGATGCCCGTCGCGTTCACCGCGGTCGGCCTGGTCTCCGTCTGGGTCCCCGGGGTCCTGGGCAACGGGCAGTCCTCCGCCCAGATCGCCTTCGACCTGCCCGACGGCGCCGCCGCCTCCGGCGCGACGCTGCTGGCGGTCGCGGTCCTGGCGAAGCTGGCGACGACGCTGGCGACGATCCGTTCGGGCGCGTGGGGCGGCACCCTGCAGCCGTCCGTCGCGCTGGGAGCCGGCATCGGCGCGCTCACGGGAATGGCGTGGGGCCTCCTGTGGTCGGCGGTCGCCCCGGGATCGCCCGGCACCCAGCTGGCCGCCTTCGCCGTCATCGGGGCGGCCGCGTTCCTCGCCACCTCCTGGAGAGCACCCCTGACCGCTCTCGCTCTGGTCATGGAGTTCACCCATCAGGGGCCGGCGATCCTGCTCCCCTGCCTGCTGGCGATCGGTGGAGCCACCGCGACCGCCCGATGGCTCGCGCTCCGCGAGGCCGCTCCCCCTCCGCGGTGAGGTCGGTGCCCCGACCCGCACGGGGCGGGCCGTCAGCAGCATCCCGTGGAGACGTTATCCTCGTCGAAACGGGCGCGGGCCCGCCAGAATTCGCGCTCCGGCATCGGCGGGTGCCCGGGGTGCTCGCGTGCGTGCCGTTCGGCGTAACGGTCGTAGGCGGATTCGCCCGTGAAGTCACGCCACAGTGCGCGCGCCTGCGCCCACGACTCCCGCGCCCGCGCGAGCGCCCTCTCCGCTCCGACGCCCTCAGAGGCCACGGCCGACGCCCCCGCCGCCGCTTCCCGGCCTCTCCGCGCCCGGCGCCGGATCGGCGGCGCGCCCCGACCTGCGGCGGCCGGGGATGAGGGCCGGATCACCGACGACGGCGTACTCGTCGATCAGCTTCTTGTCCAGGGCGGACGCGAACAGCGTCACCGGGGCGAAGAAGTTCGAGTCCCGATGCGGGTCCTCCGAGGTGGTGGTGTCGTGCGTCCTCAGGGTCCTCAGAATCCGCACGAGCGCGCACACCATGACGAAGGCGACGGTCACCAGGAACACGATGGACAGGGTCCCCTGGATGAACGTGTTCCGGATGATCGCGCTCTGGACCGTGATCTCCTCCGGATCCGTCAGCGTCGCCATCGTCTGCCGGGCGTCGCGCCATTGCTGCCAGTACCCGACCTTCGGATCCGTGGAGAAGATCTTCTGCCACGACGCGGTGAAGGTGACGGCCGTGTCGAAGGCGAAGGGGATCAGCGGGATCCACACGTACCTCGCGTTCCCCTTGCGGATCACCACGACGACGCACACCAGCAGGGCGACGGCCGCGATCAGCTGGTTCGCGATCCCGAACAGGGGATAGAGCGTCTGGATGCCTCCGCGCGGATCGGTGACGCCCATGAGCAGCAGGGACCCCCAGGCCGCGACCACCAGGGCGGTGGAGAACCAAGCGCCTGGACGCCATGAGGGGTCGCGGAACCTCGGGGCGAACGCGCCGATCGCGTCGGAGACCTGGAACCGGGCGACGCGGGTCACCGCATCGACGGCGGAGAGGATGAACAGCGCCTCGAACATGATCGCGAAGTGGTACCAGAAGCCCATCATCGTCCGGCCGCCGCCGATCTGGTGGAGGATGTGCGCGATGCCGACGGCCAGGGTCGGCGCCCCGCCCGTGCGCGAGGTGACGGACGGCTCGCCGACGTCCTCGGCCAGCTGGCGGAACGCCTCGGCCCCCTCATAGGTCTTCTCGTTGCCGTCCTGGTCCCATGAGTCCCACGCCGCCTTGATCGGGTTGCCGTGGGCATCGGTGACCGACAGGTTCGCGACGGCCTGGGCCGTGATCTCGTTGCGGTCCTCGGTCGTCTGGGTGACCGCGGTCCCGGCCAGCTGGTCCACCGAGGCGGTGGACGTGTTCATCCCGAAGTAGATGCCCTGGTTGAGGGAGGCCGCGGCCGCCAGCGCCATGATCGCGACGAAGGACTCCATGAGCATGCCCCCGTACCCGATCATCCGGGTCTGGGACTCCTTCTGGATCATCTTCGGGGTGGTGCCCGAGCTGACCGTCGCGTGCATGCCGGACAGCGCCCCGCAGGCGATCGTGATGAATAGGAAGGGGAACAGGGTGCCGGCGAAGACGGGACCATCGGTGTTGGAGGCGAATTCGGTGACCGCGGGCATCTCGACGATCGGCCGGACCACGATGATGCCGATCGCCAGCACCACGATCGTGCCCACCTTCATGAAGGTGGAGAGGTAGTCGCGCGGGGTGAGCAGGACCCACACGGGCAGGACCGCGGCGAAGAAGCCGTAGACGATCATGACGACCACCAGCGTCGTGGGGCTGAGGTGCAGGAACTGTCCGAAGGAGGACTCGGCCACCCACCGCCCGGCGATGATGACGGCCAGCAGGGCGGCGAACCCGGCCAGGGACACCTGCGTGATCCGCCCGGGCTGGACGAAACGCAGCCACAGGCCCATGCAGATGGCAATCGGGATGGTGCAGCCCACGGAGAAGACGCCCCACGGCGACTCGGCCAGCGCGTTGACGCAGACCATCGCCAAGACGGCCAGGACGATCATCAGCATCACGAGGACGATGACGGTGGCGACGGCGCCGCCGACCCTGCCGATCTCGTCGATGGCCATCTGGCCGAGCGATCGGCCCCCGCGGCGCATCGAGAAGAACAGCACGAGCATGTCCTGCACGGCGCCCGCCAGGCACACTCCGATGATGATCCACAGCGTGCCGGGGAGGTAGCCCATCTGGGCGGCGAGCACCGGGCCCACCAGGGGCCCCGCGCCCGCGATGGCCGCGAAGTGGTGCCCGTAGAGGACCACGCGGTGCGTCGGATCGAAGTCCTTCCCGTTGTTGATGCGCTCGGACGGGGTGGCGTTCGTGTCGTCGGGGCGCATGATCCGCTTCTGGATGTACAGCGCGTAGAAGCGATAGGCGATGAGGTAGGTGCACACGGCGGTGATGACGAACCAGATCGTGTTCACCTCCTCGCCGCGGACGACGGCCAGCATCGTCCACCCGAGGACGCCCAGCGCGGTGATGAGGACCCAGAGGACGACTTTCTTCGGGGTCCAGGTGTTGTCGGGTCTCACGCCGACGGGGACGCCCTGCTTGTTGCGGAGGATCCGTCTCTCTTCTTCGGGGGTGTAGGTCGGAATCTCTGGAACGGCGTTGTCCACCATGGCTGGCTCGCTTGTGCTCGAGGGATGGGGAGGAGCGCGTCCTCGACGACAGTTGTCGAGTCCGGGCCCATGCCCACCTTAAGCGAACCTTGTTCCCCTAGCGGGCGCTTGCCGCCGGCTCATCGCGATTCCCGCGCTCACGTCCGCGCTCCGCCTGTCTGCCGTCCCGCGGACAGGGGCCGCCCCCGTCCTCGGGTCCGGGGAGAACGAGGGCGGCCGCGGCCGGGGACGGGAGCGCCGCCGGCGGATGGGCGGCTCAGTGGCCGATGGGCGCCGACAGTGAGTCCAGCGTGCCCAGCTCCCCGGCGGTGAGCTCCACGCTCAGGGAGGCGAGCAGCGAGGGAAGCTGCTCCACCGTGCGAGCCGAGGCGATCGGGGCGGTGACGGTGGGTTGGGCGGCCAGCCAGGCCAAGGCGACGGAGGCTGGCCCCACGCGGTGAGCGGCCGCGATGTCGCGCAGGGCGGCGACCACCAGGAACGCCTGATCGTTCGCGTAGCCGCGCACGGTGTCGGCGCGGGCGCCGCCCAACCGGTCGATGTCCTCCGGGGAGTGGTACTTCCCGGTGAGCAGCCCGGCGGCCAATCCCCAGTAGGGCATGACGGACAGCCCCAGCTCCTGCGCGGTGGGACGCAGGTTGTCCTCGAAGTCGGCGCGGTGGACCAGGTTGTAGTGCGGCTCCAGGGCGGCGGGGCGGGGGACGCCCTGCTCGTCGGCGGCCTCGGCCCAGGCGCGGATCGAGGCGGCCGAGAAGTTCGACAGGCCCACGGCGCGGATCTTGCCGGCCTCCTGGAGCGCGGCGAAGGCGGCGACCGACTCGGCCACCGGCGTGTCCGGGTCCTCCTGGTGGGCGTAGTAGAGGTCGATGCGGTCGGTGCCGAGCCGCTTGAGGGAGGCGTCGGCGGCCGCGGCCACATTGGCGGCCGACAGGCCCGGGAACTGCGGGTGCTGAGCCACTTTGGTGGCGATCGTGACCCCGTCGCGGCGCGCGGCGCCGCCGCGGGCGAGCCACCGCCCGATGATCGTCTCCGACTCCCCGCCCGTGTTGCCGGGCGCCCACGCCGAGTAGACGTCGGCCGTGTCGATGAAGTCGCCGCCGCCGGCGGCGAAGGCGTCGAGGACGGCGAGGGACTCCTCCTCGGAGGAGGTCCATCCGAAGGTGTTGGCGCCCAGCGACAGGGGCGCGACGGTCAGCTCGGATGTGCCGATTCGCGGCATGGTGTGCTCCTTGGTCATCGGGGTTCGTCCGCGCGGGGGCCGCGCGGACGTCGTCTCAACGGTAGGACGCGGAGAACGCGAGCGCTCGGTCGAGGTCCGCGATGAGGTCGCCGGGATCCTCCAGGCCGACGGACACGCGCAGCAGCCCCTCCGGCACGGCCCACCGGCCGCCGACGGTCTCCGCATGGGTCATCACGGGCGGGTACTCGATGAGCGACTCGGTGGCCCCCAAGGACACCGCCAGGGAGAACACCCGGGTGGACTCCGCGACGCGGCGCGCGAGCCCGGCCGAGGCCAGCTCGAAGGAGACCACACCCCCGAAGGCGCGCATCTGGCGGGCCGCCAGGTCGTGTCCGGGATCCGACTCCAGGCCCGGGTAGTGGACGGCGCGCACCTCCGGGTGGTCCACGAGGTGGCGGGCCAGGGCGAGCGCCGTCGCGGAGTGGCGCTCCATGCGCACGGCCAAGGTCTTGAGCCCGCGGTGGGCCAGGTAGGCGTCACGCGGGGACTCGACGGCTCCGACCGCGCTCTGGAGGAAGGACAGCTCGTCGGCGACCAGCCCGGAGTCCTTCCACGGCCCGGCCGCCAGCCCCTCGGGCACGCGCAGCCCGTCGCGCACGACCACCGCGCCGCCCACCAGGTCGGAGTGCCCGCCGATGTACTTCGTCGTCGAGTGGACGACGACATCCGCGCCGAACTCCAGGGGCCGCTGGAGGTACGGCGAGGCGAAGGTGTTGTCGGCCACGAGCAGCGCGCCCCCGGCGTGGGCGGCCTCGGCCAGGGCGCGCAGGTCGAAGACCTCCAGGCGCGGGTTCGAGGGCGTCTCCACCCACACGAGGCGCGAGCCGTGCTCCGCCACGTCGCGCGCGACGGCCTCCGGATCGGCGAGGTCCAACGGTGTCGCGGTGAGCCCCTCCTTCTCCCACACGGTCTTGAACAGCCGGTAGGTGCCGCCGTAGACGTCCGAGCCGAAGGAGATGTGGTCCCCGGGACGGGTCAGCGCCCGCACCAGCGTGTCCTCGGCGTTGAGCCCCGACGGGAAGGCGAAGGCGGCCGCCCCGCCCTCGAGGCTGGCGAGGGCCCGCGTGAAGGCGTCGCGCGTGGGGTTGGGACCGCGGCCGTACTCGTATCCGCCGCGCAGCCGGTCCACCGCGTCCTGGGCGTGGGTGGACGTCACGTGGATCGGCGGGACGACATCACCGGTGCGCGGGTCGGGCTCCTGTCCGACGTGGACGGCGCGTGTGGCGAATCCCAGGGGGCCGGGGACGGACGTGGGGGTGGTCATGGAGAGCCTTTCGTGTGGGTTCGGTTGGGGGACGGAACGGTCAGGCCGCGCCGCCCTCGTCGGCGATCGCCGAGGGCGCCGCGAGCGGCTCGAGGACCCGGCGGAGGAACTGGCGCGTGCGCTCCTCGCGCGGACGAGTGAGGATCCGGTCGGGCGGCCCCTGTTCCAGGATGACGCCGCCGTCGAGGAAGGCGACCTGGTCGGCGACCTCCCGGGCGAAGGCGATCTCGTGGGTGACGACGACCATCGTCCATCCCTCGGCGGCCAGGTCCCGCATGACCTGGAGGACCTCTCCGACGGTCTCGGGGTCCAGGGCCGAGGTCGGCTCGTCGAACAGCAGGAGCTCCGGATGGAGGGCCAGAGCGCGGGCGATGCCGACGCGCTGCTGCTGGCCGCCGGAGAGCTCCGCGGGCCGGCGGTCCCCGCAGTCGGCCAGGCCGACGCGGGCCAGGAGGTCGCGGGCCTCGCGCTCCGCATCGGCGCGGGGGCGATGCTGGGCGTGGACGGGGCCCTCGATGACGTTCTCCAGGGCGGTGCGGTGCGGGAACAGATGGTGGGCCTGGAACACCATCCCGGAGTGGGCGCGCAGCGCGGCCAGTTGCCGGCGGGCGGGGTGCGCCCCGTAGTCGACGGTGGTGTCGCCGATGCGGACGACGCCGGACTGCGGGATCTCCAGGGCGTTGAGCGAGCGCAGGAACGTGGTCTTCCCGGACCCTGAGGGGCCGATGAGGACCGTGACGGCGCCCGGCTCCGCGGACAGGGAGATGCCGCGCAGCACGGGCGTGTCCCCGAAGGATGCCCGCAGGCCGGTGACTTCCAGCAGTGGCATGGTCGGTGCCTTCCTTATCCCTTGTTCTCTCGTCAGACGGTGGCGCGGTCCAGGCGCCGCTCCAGACGCTGCTGGAGGGCGGAGAGGATCGTGCAGAGGATCCAGTAGTAGATGGCGGCCAGCGAGTACAGGGCCAGGAACTCGTAGGTCGGGGCGGCGATCTGCTGGGCCTGGCGCAGCAGCTCGACCACCATGATCGAGGACGCCAGAGAGGTGTCCTTGACCAGTGAGATGAACGTGTTGGACAGCGGGGGCACGGCCACGCGCAGCGCCTGGGGCAGGATGACGCGGCGCAGGGTCGCGGCGTGGGTGAGCCCGATGGTCTGCGCGGCCTCCCACTGGCCGCGCGGCACCGACAGGATCGCCGCGCGGATCGCCTCGGCCGCGTACCCCGCGACGTTGAGCGAGAACGCGATGACCGCGGAGGGGAAGGGGTCGATGACCAGGCCGAGGCTGGGCAGCGCGTAGAAGATGATGAACAGCTGGACCAGCAGGGGCGTCCCGCGGATGACGGAGATGAAGAACCGCGCGAGAGAGCGGGCGACCACGTGGCGGGACAGGCGCGCGAGCGCCACGATGAGGGCCAGCACGATGCCGATGGCGAAGGACGCGAGGGCCAGTGGGATCGTGCCCGCGATCGCGCCCTTGGCCAGGGGCCACAGCGAGTCCAGCAGCAGGCGGACGGTGGGATCGTCGACGGACATGGGCGGGTTCCCGGCTCCGGTCAGTCCTGGCCGGACTCGGTGGAGCCGTCTGCCGCGTCCCCGGTTCCGGAGACGTCCTCGCCGAAGTACTTGCTCCCGAGTTCAGCGAGCGTCCCGTCGGCCCGCAGCTCCGCCAGCGCCTGGTTGACGGCGTCGAGCAGGCCGGAGTCCTTGCGCAGCACCAGGGCCTGGCTCACGGCCTGGTCGGGCAGGTCGAACGCCACCTTGACGGAGGTGTCACCGGTGGTGGACAGGTAGTTGAGCGCCGCCAGGTTGTCGTTGAACGTGAGGTCGACGCGGCCGTCCTTGAGCGCCGCCACCGCCTCGGTCAGCCCGTCGACCGGTTCGACGGTGGCGCCGGACTCGGTGGCGAGCTCCGCCCAGTTGGAGGTCGCCGACTGCGCCGAGGTCTTCCCGGCCACGTCGGCGAGCGAGGTGATCGACGTCTCGTCGGCGCGCACGATGACGACCGGCTCGGAGTCCGTGTAGGGGTCGGAGACGTCGTACTTCTCGACGCGCTCGGGATTGACGGTCACCTGGTTGGCGATGATGTCGAAGCGCTTGGCCTCCAGTCCCGCGAAGATCGCATCCCACTTGACCTCGGAGAACTCGGGCTTCACACCCAGCTTGTCGGCGACGGCCGTGATGACGTCGATGTCGTAGCCCGTGAGATCTCCGGAGGAGGAGTCGTGGTAGGTGAAGGGCGCGTAGGTGCCCTCGGTCCCCACGCGGAGCACGCCCGAGTCCTGGAGCTCGGCCAGAGCGTCCCCCGCTCCCGTCGACGAGGACGACGCGGCTCCCGAGGCCGGCTGGTCCGACGGGCTGGAGGACGTGCCGCCCGATGAGCAGGCGGCCAGGGATGAGACGGCGAGGGCGGCGGTGAGGACGGTGAGTGCGGCGCGGATGCGCATGGGATCTCCTGGGACGTGAGGGGAAGTGCTCAAGGGGGGCGGCGGCGAGGCGCCGGGGACCGCCGTTGCGGCGGTCGGGGACCGTCCTGGCCGCCGGAGGGGCCGGAGGACGCGCGGCGCGCATGGCCGGAGGGCGGGGCGGGAGCGTGCTGCCTGGGGCAGCGGTCCCGGGCGCCGCCCGGACGTCGCTCAGCGACAGATGCGACAACAGCCGGCCATGCGCCCGGGCATTCGCCCGCGCATGGCTGCCCCCGCGGCCATCATGGCCACGTCGGGACGGCTGTTCGCTGTGCTCACGTCGGTCAGACTAGCACCCTGGCGGGCGGGGCCCGGCCGCGCGTCCCTCAGGGGAGCCCCCGCCCTCCAGCGCGCGCGGAGGGACCGAGGTGACCAGCAGTGAAAGCAACCAGGCTGATCCCCGCCCTCCAGCGCGCGCGGAGGGACCGCCCGGCTCCCGCGAACCACGGCCCGAAGGCGGCCGCCCGCGCGGGACGAGGGCGGCTACCGCCCGGCGCGGGCCTCGGAGAGGAGATCCTCAAGCGCCTCCTCGAGCCCGCCCCGGGTGAAGCTCGCCAGGCGCCCGATCGGGATGGAGCCCATCATCCGCTCCATGTCCTCCCCGCCCACCGCCGGCAGGACCTCCCGGCGGGCCCTCGGGCCGACGACCGGATCGGCCAGCAGATCGGCGAGGGAGGACTCCCACGTCAGGGGCAAGCGGATCGGATCCCCGGGGACGGTGGCCGTCGCCCGGGAGCGCAGGTCCCGGCTGGAGGAGCCGATCTCGATGAGGTAGTCGCCGCCCTCGACGACCCACCGGTCGACGCGGATGTCCCAGTAGGCCAGGTCCTCCCGCCGGATGCGGATCGTGGCGTTTCGGGTCTCGCCCGCGGCGAGCTCCACCGATGTGAAGCCCGCGAGCTCGCGCGGGGCGCGTGCCACGGCGGAGGGGCCTGTCAGCGAGGCGTAGGCCTGCACGACCTCGCGCCCCGCGACCGTCCCCGTGTTCCTCACGGGCACCGTGACCAGGAGGTCGCCGGCGCCGCCCTCGTCCCCGGCGCCCTGCGGGCCCACGACCTCGACCGAGGCCGACCCGTACTCGAAGGTGGTGTAGGACAGGCCGTGTCCGAAGGGGAAGGCGACCTCGAGACCCTTGGCGTCGAACCACCGGTAGCCCACCAGGATGCCCTCGCCGTAGCGGACGTGTCCCAGCTCGCCGGGGAAGTTTCCGAAGGAGGGAGTGTCCTCCAGGCGCAGCGGGATGGTCTCGGTGAGCTTGCCGGAGGGGTTGACGGCGCCGTAGAGGACGTCGGCCGTCGCGCCGCCTCCCGCCTGGCCCAGCAGCCAGCCCTCGATGATGGCCGGTACGCGGTCGCGGAAGGGCAGGGCGACCACCCCGCCGTTGGACAGGACCGCCACGGTCCGGGGGTTCGCCTCGACCACGGCGTCGAGCAACTCGAGCTGGACGGCCGGAAGGTCGATCGTGGTGCGGTCGAACCCCTCTGATTCCTCCGCCTCGGGCAGGCCGAGGAACACGACGGCGACCTCAGCCACCCGGGCGGCCTCGACGGCCTCGCGGCGCAGCGTCGCAGCGTCGCCCGTCCCGTCGAGCGTGAAGCCGGGGGCGAAGGACACCGTCTCGCCCGCGTCCCCGTCCGCGCCGCTGGCCGCGAGCGCCCGCATCTCCTCCAGCGCGTTGTCCACGCGGGTGGGGTTGATGTGGGAGGACCCGCCGCCCTGGAAGCGCGGGGTGCGGGCGAACTCGCCGATCACGGCCACGCGTGTCTCCCGCGCCAATGGCAAAAGCCCGCCTTCGTTCCTCAGCAGGACCACGCAGCGCCCGGCTGCCTCGCGTGCCAGCGCGTGGTGGGCCTCGACGTCCAGGGGACCGGCGGCACCCGGCCGGTCCTGCGCCTTCGCGACCAGGTCGAGGACTCGCTGCGCCGCCACGTCCAGCGCCGATTCCGGCAGCGTCCCCGCCCGGACCGCGGCGACCAGTTGAGCGTCGGTGCGCCCGCCGCTGGCCGGCATCTCCAGGTCCAGTCCGGCCGGGAGCCCTGCGACCCGGTCGTTGACAGCGCCCCAGTCGGACATCACGAGCCCGCGGAAGGCCCACTCCTCGCGCAGCACCTGGGTGAGCAGCCAGGGGTCCTCCGAGGCGTAGACGCCGTTGATGCGGTTGTAGGAGCACATGACGGTCCACGGCTGGGCGTCGCGGACGACGCGCTCGAAGCCGCGCAGGTAGATCTCGCGCAGCGGGCGGGGGTCGATGTCCGCGCTCACGCGCATCCGGTCCGTCTCCTGGTTGTTGGCCGCGAAGTGCTTGAGGGAGGTGCCCACGCCCTGCGACTGCACGCCGCGCACCAGGCCCACACCCATCGCGCCCGCGACCAGGGGGTCCTCCGAGATGTACTCGAAGTTGCGCCCGCACAGCGGCGACCGCTTGATGTTGACGGCGGGGCCCAGCAGTACGGCGACGTCCTCGATCCGGCATTCCTCCCCCAGCGCCTCTCCGATGCGCTCGGCCAGGTCGGGGTCCATCGAGGACCCCAAGGCCACCGCGGGCGGGAAACAGGTCGCGGGCACCGACTGCGACAGGCCTAGGTTGTCGGACTCGCCCGCCTGCTTGCGCAGGCCGTGGGGACCATCGGTCACCATGATCGAGGGCACCCCGGCACGCTCGACGGGCGTGGTCCTCCAGAAGTCCTCCCCGCTGGTCAGCGACGCCTTCTCCTCCAGGGTGAGGTCGGAAACTCGGTACTCCGCCACGATCGTGTCCTTTCACAGTCGGTCGGCCTCGGTCGGCTCTGGTCGCGGGCGGCCGCGTCCCGGCCGCTCACGCACCTAATCTACCAATTGGTTGTTTCCCCTGCCGCCGATGAGCCCGCTCTCCCGGACGAGGACGTTCCGGTGCCGGCGGCGCGGCCGGACGGGTCCTCCTCCAGAGGGCGGCCGACTCCCGACGCGCAGCGCGGGCGGCGTCGATCAGCGGACGCTCTTGATGAACATGGTGACGACGGAGCCGAGACCCCCGATCACGGCCGCGCTCACGAGCAAGGGCGCGAAGTCCGTGCCCGACCCCAGGGACACCAGCGCCCAGCTGCCGAATGCGGGCGCAAGGGACTGGGGCAGGGCGTTCGCGATGTTGAAGACGCCCAGATCCTTGCCCGTGTTCGCCTGGTCGGGCAGGACCTCGAAGACGAGAGCCATGTCGACGGCTCCGTACACTCCGTAGGCCGCTCCCATGATCGCCTCGCAGACATAGAAGAATTCGACCGACTCCGCGTGCATGAGGAGGTAGGTGCCCAGGGCGAAGACCAGGATCGAGATCGCCACGAGGATCTTGCGCCGCTGGAACCTGTCGGACAGCCAGCCGCCGACGACGCCGGTGATCATCGTGGCCACCGTGTAGATCGTGACGCCCAACGCCACGGCGCTGACCGCGGCGTCCTGGTCCAGTTGGAGATGCTGCGTCATGTACTGCAGGCGGAAGGTCGTGAACATGAATGAGGCGAATATGATGAGGAAACGTCCGATCCACGCCCATGTGTAGTCCGGATGCGCAACCGGATTCACCCAGAAGGTCTGCAGGAGCTCCTTCCAGTTGAAGGGGTATTTGTTCTCTTTGAGGATGGGCTCCGGGATGCAGAGCGCATACAGGGACATCAGCACAAATCCGATGAGGGCGGGCACTAGGAGCAGGAGCAGGATGTTGTGGCTGAGGAAGCTGGCCAACCAGGTGCCCGCCATGATCGCGACGTTCTGGGCGACAGCGACGAGGCCCGAGACGGTGCCGTACTGGCGGTCGGACAGCTGGTCGGCCATCGAGGCCGTGAACGCGGCATAGCCGAGGTTCGCCAGGGATTGGGCGAGGAACCACCCGATCGCGAGCGTGACCGTGTTCGTGCCGAGCGCCACGATGACCAGCGACAGGGCGAGCCCCGCGATGCCGAGGATCATCCAGGGACGGCGACGCCCCCAACGCCCCGTCGTGCGGTCCGAGATCCGTCCGCCCACGACGTTGAAGACAAGCGCGGCCAGTGCGCCCCAGGGCAGGATCGCCCCGATCATCGCGGCCTGCTCCGAGGCGTCACTGGTCAGGGTGTTCACCTTGAGTTGCATCGAGACCATGACCGGTGTCAGCAGCGCGAGGAACAGGCCGAATTGCGCGAGCACGATCATGGCGACGTACCAGATGGGTTTCGTGTGCTCCGGCTTGACACCCATTTTTGGGGGGATGAGCGCAGGGCCCAAGATGTTGGGACTCCCGGCCGGATCGACTGTGGGATCCGAGGCGGGCTCCGATGCCGGTGTCGCCGCGCCGTCGTGGGCGGACGAGGACTTCATTGTCATCGTTGTTCCTTTGAGACGAGTGATGAGGAGAGCAACGCTCGATGTCGAGCGAAGAAAAGTGTATGACACTCGGTTTTTAGAAGTCAAGCGCTATTCGGGTTTCAAAAAGGTGGATGAAGGTGGATTAGGATGACACCCATGGCACGACGGGGCTCATACGCGAAGGGTGTCGCGAAAAGGAATGAGATCCTGCACCGGGCGCTGGACGTCGTGGCAGATCACGGCTTCCCCAACGCCTCGGTCAGGGAGCTTGCCGAGGCCGTCGACCTGTCCCAGGCGGGCCTCCTCCACTACTTCGATTCGAAGGACGACCTGTTCACGCAGATCCTGCACGCACGGGACGAGAGCGATGCCCGGCATTTCAGCCCCGGGCGCCCAGACGACGCCGATGGCGACAATTGCTTCGCGCGCTGGACCGTGGACGGTCCCGACCAGACGTTCACGACCTATCTCGACGTGATCGAGCACAACACCCACGTGCCCGGCCTGATCGAACTGTTCGCTCGCATGGAGGTCCGCGCCGCCGACCCCGCCAATCCCGCACACGAGTTCTTCACCGACCGCAATCGCAACGTGCAGTCGACGTTCGTCGCAGCGTTCCGCCAGTTGCAGGCCGCGGGGCGCATGGATCCCGAGGTGGACGTCGAGAGCCTGGCCCGCATCCTGCAGGCCGTCAGTGACGGATTGCAGCTGCAGCGGCTCCTTGAACCCGGCCTCGACATGGCCGGCATCGTCGGGCTGCTGATCCGCCTCATCGTCCCCGACTGGGATCCACAGGGAAGGCCCTCGCCGACGCCTCCCGGCGAGAGGGAAGACACGTAATGCCCGCGCCCGGGATCTCGACGCCCCCCGAGGCGCCCGTCACCGCCCTCAGCGCCGGCCGGGTACGCGGGATGTGGCGCGCCGGCCCCGATGGGGGGAGCCCCTCCGCCGCCTTCCTCGGGATCCCCTTCGCGAAGCCGCCTGTGGGCGACCTCCGATTCGCCGCGCCGCGGCGACCCGATCCGTGGGAGGGCGTCCGCGACGCCCTCGCCCATGGGCCCACCCCCAAGCGCGACGACTCCGCGCAGACCCTCATCCCCGAGCCCGCGATCCCGGGGGAGGCGACCCTCAACCTCGACGTGTTCACGCCCGCTCCCGGGGACCGCGGAGCGCATCTGCCCGTCATGGTGTGGATCCATGGCGGCGGGTACGTCGAGGGCTCCCCCGCGAGTCCGTGGTACGACGGCGCGGCCTTCACACGTGACGGGATCGTCACCGTCAACGTGTCCTACCGGCTCGGATTCGACGGATTCGGGCGGATCCCGGGAGCGCCGGACAACCGCGGCGTCCTGGACTGGCTGGCTGCGCTGGAGTGGGTCCAGGAGAATATCGGGGCCTTCGGAGGCGACCCGGACCGGGTGACGATCATGGGGCAGTCAGCGGGCGGCGGGGCCGTGCTCACCCTTCTTGGAATGCCCGCCGCCCAGCCGTTGTTCCACCGGGCGATCAGCCTCTCGGGCGCGCTGGGGGACGTGCCCGGCGCGCGTGCGCGCCGGTTGTCCGCCCGTCTGGCCGATCTGGCCGGGGTCGCCTGCACCCGCGACGGTTTTGCCTCCGTCCCCGAGGAACGGCTCGCCTCCCTGCAGGCCGAGGCGGCGAAGCCGGACTCGGGCAAGGCCCTCGACGGCGAGGTCAGCCTCCTCCGGGAGGGTCTGCCCTGGGCCCCGATGATCGACGGCGGCCTGATCACGCGCCCTACCGCGGAGTCCCTCGGGGCTGGCGTCGGTGCGGACAAGGCGCTGCTCCTGGGCGCCGCCGATGACGAACTCATGATGACCACCGGCGCGATGAGGGGGCGGCTCCGGCTGGTCCCGCCGGGGCTGGCGCTCGCGCGGATGGGACTGGAGGGCCGCCGGCGCCGCGCCTATCTGCGGGACAACCGCGAGCTGCGCCGCAGGGGGGCGGCTGTGGCGCTCGGCCGCTACGCCACCGACCGCGTCTTCCGCTCGCTCGTGGCGCGCGTGGCCGGTGCGCGGACCGCGACCGGAGTCGATGGCCGCACGGGAAGCGCGTCCACGTGGGTCTACGCGTTCTCATGGGCCTCCCCGGCACTGGGATGGGCCTGCCACTGCCTGGACGTGCCGTTCTGGTTCGACTGCCTCGGCGCCCCGGGCGTGGACCGGGTCGCCGGCAGCCAGCCCCCGCAGGCGCTGGCCCGCGCCCTCCATTCCGCTGCCGTCCGCTTCGTCGACGGGGGCGACCCCGGCTGGCCGGCGTGGTCCTCTGCTCCCGGCGCCACCGCGGTGCTCGGCGGCCCGGGGGCGCCCGACGGCCTCCAGGTGCGGCCCGACGGGTACGCATCCCTGAGCGCGTTGCTCTGACCCGCCCCGCCCGCGCGTGTGCGCGGCCCGTATCCTCTGGACGGGCTCCTCCTCGCCTCTCGGGCCACTCATGCCACCAAAACCGAACGCCACTTGATTTTTGAGCGTAGGATCGTCGTGTCGATGGGGAACGGCTGAGTCCGCGCCTCATCGCGATGATCGCAACGAGGACAGCGATGACGAAGGAGTCGGTTGCCCGTGTCTGATTCATGGTCCTCCGCCTCGTCGCCGCGGGAAGAGACGCAGCCGTCGTCTCATCGCGCGCACCGCAATGGGTTCCCCGGTGTCGGGCCGGGGACGCTCAGACCTCCCCGGCCCGACCGCAGACGGCCCAGTCCCGCAACCGGATGGCCTGTGCCACGGCACCCCGCCGAACCAGCACGAAAGGAATGACATCATGGGCGAACCGATTTCGTCCCCCCGCGTCGAGCGCCTCCTGGCGGAGATGACGACCGCCGAGAAGATCGGACAGCTGATCCAGTACTTCTATCTCCCCGGCTCCGCCAATGCGCGGCAACGCGACGGCGTGGAGGCGGCGCTGGCCCGGGGCGGAGCCGGTGCCCTGCTCTTCGTGACCGATCCCGCCGAGGTGAATCGGCTGCAGAGCGCCGCCATCGCCGGGAGCCCGCACGGGATCCCGGCGCTGTTCGGGTTCGATGTCATCCACGGCCTGAGGACGATCTTCCCCGTTCCCATCGCGTTGGCGGCCTCGTGGGACCCCGACGCGGCAGAGAGCGCCCAAGCGGTGGCGGCCCGCGAGGCTCGTGCCGTGGGCATCCACTGGGCGTTCTCTCCGATGGTGGACATCGCGCGCGACCCGAGATGGGGGCGCATCGTCGAAGGCTCGGGAGAAGACCCCTTCCTGGGATCGGCGATGGCCGCGGGCCAGGTGCGCGGTTTCCAGGGGGACCACGTCGGAGCGCAGGGCCACATCATTGCCGGGCCCAAGCATTTCGCCGGCTACGGAGCGGCGCTGGGCGGGCGCGACTATGACGAGGTCGACCTGTCCGATCAGGAGTTCTGGAACACCTATCTGCCCCCATTCGACGCGGCCATCAAAGCGGGTGCGGCGAACATCATGTCGGCCTACATGGATCTCAACGGGGTTCCGGCAAGCGGGAACCGTTGGCTCCTCCATGACGTGCTGCGCGAAGCCCTGGGGTTCACCGGCTTCGTGGTGAGCGATGCGAACGCTGTGAAAGACCTGGAGATGCACCATTTCGCCACCGATCCGGCCGATTCGGGCGTTCGGGCGTTGACGGCCGGGGTCGATATGGAGATGGCGGTCGCAGAGCCGGCTCTGGACCATCTGGAGGCGGCGGCGGAGGACGGGCGGATCACCGTCGACCGCCTCGACGAGAGCGTGCGACGGGTCCTGGAGATGAAGGAGGCGATGGGGCTTCTGGATGAGCCCTTCGTCGATGAGAGAGCGGCACAGTCCGTGCTGGCGGATCCCGGGCATCGCGACACGGCTCGCGCGGTGGCGCAGAAGTGCGCCGTCCTGCTGCGCAACGACGAAGGCGCTCTGCCGCTGTCCGCCGACCGGCTTCACCGCATCGCGGTTCTGGGGCCATTGGCCGATTCGGCGCGCGACACGCTCGGGCCGTGGACCTTCGATTTCGACTTGGACGAGACGATCACGATCGCGGAGGGGATCCGGCGCCGCGTGGACGGGGGCGCGACGGTGGCGTGCGCATCGGGTGTGGCCGCCCCCCCCCAGCGGGCCTTCCCCTCGGCCATCGACGTGTTCGACGACGGGACCGCCTCCGATCCGGCGGACTTCGATGCCGCTGCGGAGATGGAGCATGCGGTTTCTGTGGCGACGGACGCCGATGTCGCCGTCGTCGTCCTCGGCGAAAGCCAGAGCATGATCGGTGAGGCCGCTTCCCGCTCTTCGCTGGAACTGCCGGGTGACCAACTCGCCCTCCTCCAGGCTGTGGTCGCCACGGGGACTCCGACGGTGCTCGTGGTCATGAGCGGACGCCCCCTGGACCTGAGGTGGGCCGATGAACACGTGCCGGCCATCCTGGAGGTGTGGTATCCCGGCACGCAGGGAGGAGCAGCCGTGGCGAGCCTCCTCTTCGGAGACGCCAACCCCGGCGGAAAGCTGCCCTTCACGTGGCCGAGGACAGCGGGCCAGGTCCCGATGCACTACGCGTACACGCGCTCCCACGACCCAGAACGCCAGGGGCGCCGTTACTGGGACGAGGAGAGCACACCGCTCTATCCCTTCGGACATGGGTTGAGTTACTCGCGCTTCACATACTCGGATCTGTCGATCGACCATGCCGAGGTCGGACGCGGGGGCACGGTGACGGCGAGCGTCGACGTCGCCAACGAGTCCGATCGCGATGGCGACGAAGTCGTCCAGCTCTACCTGCACCAGCGCCACGGCGCATCTTCCCGGCCGCTCCGTCTGCTCAAGGGGTTCCGCAGAATCCACTTGCGCGCCGGGTCGAGCGAACGGGTCGAGTTCAAGGTCGGACCCGACGAGAGGCGTTACTGGAGTGCGGCGGAACGGGACTGGGTCATGGATGCCACCATCTTCGACCTGTGGGTCGGCGCTGACTCGACCGCCGCTCTCCACGCAGAGTTCGAGGTGACGGCCGACTGATCAGAGGTCCCCGACGGGTCGGCCGCACCGCGGACACCGCGACATGGCGCCCGACCTCAACGAACCCGCAACGCTCGTACACCTGGCGGGCACGGCCGTTGAAGGCGGCGACCATCAGCGTCACACGACGGACCTACGGGCGCAGGACCTGCAGTCGGACCAGGCATGCGCGCGTGAAGGCCGCACCCGCCCCGTGTCCCGCCAGGTCCGGACGCATCCCCAACCCCAGCTCGGCCTCGCCGTCCGCGAGGTCTGCGGTGAAGAACCCCGCCAGGTCATGCTCCTATCAGGCCATGACCGCCCGACCGGCACCTCTCGCAGGCTTCGGCGGGCAGACAAATCCCTCACAGGGCAGGGCCGCACGGCCAGCCAGTGCCAACATCGAGTCATACCCACCGAAACCATCTTCGAGTATCAACGTGTAGCAGTTGGGGTCTGAAGCCGCCGGTCTCGGACATCGATTCCCTGCGAGGTATCCAGGGAGTCGAGATGCCGTGTCACGTCGTGAACCCGGGAGTCCAACGAGGCGGCCTCAAACGCGTCGACGGAGCGGCATCTGAGGATCTCTCCCCCGACCTGGCGATGCGAATGCTGGATCGCCGCCCCGCCCCCGCGGGCTGCCTCAGGCCACCCATCCGGAGAGCCCGCGCCGGGCCTGCTCGGCCAGCGTGTCCACGCAGCCGCGGGAGTCGTTGGCCCACGGGACGTAGTGGAACTCGCGCCCGCCGGCGCCCAGGAACGTCTTCCGGTTGAGGATGTTGATCTCCTCAAGCGTCTCCAGGCAGTCGGCCATGAAACCGGGGCAGATGACGTCGACGCGGCGGGTGCCCGCGCCGCCCAACGCGCCCATCGTGTCGATGGTGGCCGGGCCGATCCACTCCGAGGGCCCGAAGACGGACTGGAAACGCACCAGCACGCCGCCCTCGTCCGCGTCGGCGAGCGGGTCATGCGGCACGTCGGGCGCACCGCCGTCCCGGGTGCCGGACGGCGCCTGGCCTGTCTCGTCGCCCGGCCCCGCGCCCCTGCATGACGCGACCCGCAGCCCCAGCCGCTCGCCGAGCAGCCGCGCGGTGGTCTCGCACTCGGAGCGGTAAGGGTCCCCGGCGCGATGCATGGCCGCCGGGATCGAGTGGAAGCTCAGCACCAGCTTGTCCCCGGCCTCGAAGTCCGGGCGCCCCTCCGGGCCGGCCCAGTGCTCCTCGAGCGCCTCCGCGAGGGCCTCGATGTAGGGGGCGGAGTCCGGGAAAGAGCGGACCGTGCGCAACTCGAGTTGGTCGCGCGCCTTCAGGGTCCAGCGGGCGGCCTCGTCGATGACGGTTCCAGCGGAGGAGGCCGCGTACTGCGGGTAGGCGGGCAGGATCAGGACTCGGCGCGTCCCGTGGTCGCGCAGGTCCGACAGGACGTCGCGCAGCGCCGGGCTCCCGTAGCGCATGGCGACGCGGACCTCGACCCGGCCCGGGCCGAGTTCTCCGTCGAGGATCTCCGCCAGCCCGTCGCGCTGCCGGGAGGTCCAGTGCATGAGCGGGGAGCCCTCGTCCATCCAGATCGACGCGTACTTCTGCGCCGAGGCGCGGGGGCGGACACGCAGGATGATGCCCTCCAGGATCGGGCGCCACATCCAGGGGCTCATCTCGATGACGCGGCGGTCGGAGAGGAATTCGCGGAGGTAGGGGCGGACGGCCCTCGCGGTGGGCTCCTCGGGGGTGCCGAGGTTGACCAGAACCACCGCGGCGGCGGCCGCCGGAGCCGACGTCGGACGGGTCGGCGCCGCGGGCGCGGCCGTGAGGGCCCTCTCGCCATCGACGAGGGCGGCGCCGGCGTCTTCGCCGGCACCCGTCACAGCCTGTCCTGACACATGGGCTGAATCCGTCATAACGGTCACTCTACCGGAGGGCGCGCGGAGGCATTGCGACGCTCCGTCAGCTCCATGGAACGGATGGCCGTCGGCGGGCACGCGTCCCCGGGAGGGGCCGGCCCGCCCGCGCTCGACCCCGCGCATCGGGTGCGCCCCGGGCGCCCGCCCACGTCCGGGACGCACCCGAAGGAGCCTCTGCCACCGGTCCGCGGCGGAAGGTTCTGGGACACTCACGTACCCGGCGCGGCAGAGAACCCCGGCCCGCATGCGGAGCGACTCCGGGCTCCAGGGCAGGAGGGGCTTCCGCACCCGACACACCAGGCCGGGAGCCTCGTATAACGAGCCACATTCAGTATGCCATCACGCCGCATCATCCGCCAGGGAGGCGGGCGCCGACGAGCGCGCCCGACCCCGACCGGATCGCCTTTCACGAATAGCCTCTTTGAGGAGGCCATCTTCACGCTCTCCCCGCCACACGCTGGACCGGTGGCGAAAAGACGACCTGAGCAGGCCTGGGACCGTTGCGCGCGCGAACTGGGAATGAGCATCCAGCGCCTGCGCGCAGTACGCGGCCTCAGCCAGGAGAACGTTGCCTATGCGGCCGGCATCAGTCGCTACACCTTCCAGAAGCTGGAGAAGGGCGAGTCCGCGCCGAACCGTGCCGCCAACCCCAGTCTCCGCAACGTCATGGCCGTCGCCCAGGTGCTCGGGACCACGGTCGACGCTCTGTTGCCCGAGGAGTGGCCCGAGCTGAGGAGCGGGCTTCCACCGAGGCCGTGACCCCTCAGCTCCCGCTCGCCACGGTCTCCGCGAGGGCCGAGGCGATGCGGCGCGCTGTCTCCAAAGAGACGTCGAGGCGATGCTCGTCGTCCCCGATGTAGACCCATTCCTCCCGGCTGCCCGCCCGGCAATGCCGGACGACGTCCAGCGTCGTCGCCTCGGCCGTCTCCACCAGCCGGCCCGGCTCGGGATAGGTCCGAGAGAGGAGCACGGCCGGAATCTCACGCACCAGCCCCTGGTGCTCCCGGTCGTCGGGAAAATCCTCCTCGCGATGCGTCGCCACACACCACGGCGGGCAGGACTCCCGCAGCCACGACGCTTGCGACTCCACCATTCCGTGCCCCCTCTCCCTCCGCTCATCATGGCCCAGAGGCCCCGGGAGACAGAGTCCCATCTACGACCCGCACTTCGGCACCATCGCACAGAGGCTGTGGACAGCGGTTTCTCGAGGTGACATATCTCGGCGTCCCTCGCCGGTGTCGCCGGAGTTCTGCGCGCTTGACGGATCACTGTTGCTCGATCAGGCTATTGGCATGGATCCATATTATGATGACTCGGCATATAACGCGCTCGCCGGAATCAGCCTCGGCCTCGTCTTTATCCTCGCCCTCATCCCCATGATCATCTGGATCATCACGCTGGTCAGCATCGTGAGATCTCCGCGCTGGACGCCCGCATTCAAGGCCTTGTGGGCACTGGCCGCACTCCCCACCGGCATCGTCGGCATGATCTGCTGGTTCGTGTGGGGCACCAAGGAGGGCAACCGCCCGCTCCCGCCCGCCCCGTCCGCAGGACCCTCTCCACAGGTATGACGGCGCGCGTCTCCCACCCGGCGGTCGTGGCTGGGTGGGACACAGGTTCCCCTTGCACCACTCCACCCGATATGTAACCCTGATCACACCATCCAGCGGAACATGCGAAGGGAGAGGGCGATGGCAGACCTCGATGCGACGGGCGACAAGGCAGCCGGCAAGGTCAAGGAGACCCTCGGCAAGGTGACCGGCGACAAGGACACCGAAGCCGAAGGCCGCCTCCAGAACCTGGAGGGCAAGGCCAAGGAGGCCGTCGAAGACGTGAAGTCAGGCGCCAAGGCGCTCGTCGACCGCGCCAAGGACGCCCTCGACGGCGACAAGTAGACCTGCGCCTCTACGATCAGCCGTGCCAGTCGTGGAAGACCGCCTCGACGTTGTTCCCATCGGGATCAAACAGATAGGCCGCGAAGTAGCCATCATGGTACTCGGGACGATGGCGCGGGCGGCCGTTGTTCACACCGCCGGCAGCCAGGCCGGAGGCGTGGAAGGCTCGGACCTCCTCCGCACCGGCTGCACGCAGCGCGAAGTGCATGGGCGGGCGCGGCCCACCAGACTGCGACAACCACAGTTCGCCCCCCGGGTCGTCCCCCCGACTCCCGGGTGAAGCGCCAAGCCCGATCGAGGTCGCGGTCTCGACGAGCACGCGGAAGCCCAACGGAGCCAACGCCGCCTCATAGAACGCTTTGCTGGCGCCGAGATCGCTCACCGGCACATCGATATGGTCAAGCACACGATCAGCATAGAGACCCGCAACAGATGCGCCCTTTTGGCTGCCGCTCCGCCTGGGCGCCGGTGGATCCGGGCGGGGGCGGCCTCCGCCATTCCCGGCGGGCGCCTCGACCGGGGGGAGGGGGGAGGGCTCCCTCGCCAGGCCTCCTCGCCGAGTTCGGCCCCGCATTCGGAGCCGCCGACAAGCTCACGGCGACCGTCGCCTGGCGAGTGAGCGATTCTCGAGCACGACGTTCGAGATCGCAGCGATCCACACCGACGACACGTCCAAGCCGGACAAGGTCGCTGAGCCCACCATGGGCCTGCGCTGCCCACCGCCACGCACCCCAAACAGCCGCTTGAAAACTATAGGAGCATCCGTTTAGTTGACAGGCCCCCTGTCAGCACCTCTCGTCGACACGATGTTCTCCCTCATCGGGGAGCGATGGGCGTCTGGGCTCGGACGAGGGCTCGGCGTACCGATGACGTGCTCACACCGAGCACGGTGGCGATATGCGCGTTGCTCTGGCCCTGCGCCTTCATCCGCAAGGCGGCATCGGTCCGCTCCGGACCCATAACAGTGGGGCGGCCACCGACCCTCCCCTGAGCCCGCGCGTAGGCCAGGCCCCGCCGAGTGTTCTCCCGGATCGTGTCCACACGCAACTGAGCGAACACGGCCATGACCTCGCTTCCGGCCAACCGGTCCAGCGCCCTAAACACCAGCGTGTCCCCGGTCCGCAGATAGGCCCGGCACGCCAGTCACTGCGGCCGGTCGGCCGCGCGGCTGGACTCGCCGTGGTCCACGAACACACGCTCCGCCCCAGCCGCGCGCAGCTCGGCCTCCCGGGCGGCCGGGTTCTGCTCGCGCGTGGACACACGCGCATACCCGACGACGGTCATCGGCTCCCCCGCCCCACAGGCCCGCCTCGGTGCGGCTCGTCGTCGCCGCGCTCCGATCGACGCCGTTCCACCTCCCGCTCGATACGCTCATGCAGACCGATGCGGGTACTCTCCCGCCGGGCGCGGCCGCGAATGCTCGCCGCCCACACCTTGGTGCGCATCTTCACGTCGTCGAGCTGACTGGCCGTCAGACCGTAGACCCACACCTCTTCGGGCTGGATGCGCTCCACCTCGTCGAGGTTCTGGGCGAACCACCCCAGGTCGAAGCCGGCATCAGCGTTGCGGGCCAAGTCCAGCAGCTCCTTGTCGCTGCACCTGCCGGAACGCCGGATCGCGTCCACATCGAGATAGTCGCGGGTCTCGGCCCGCGAGAACAGGGCACCCACCTTGTTACCCACCGCATCATCGATGGCAAGCACGGGCCCGACCTCCAGCCGCACAGGCGGATGAGCCCTCCAGTCCACGCCCAGATCCATATCGGTACTGCGCCCTTGCACACTGACGACGGTGAGCTGGGCGAACGTGTCCTGGCGTCTGGGCGAACGTGTCCTGGCGTCTGCGGGTCTCCACGGTATAGCCGGCCGCACGCAGCGCCGCGATGATCCGGTCAAGCGACGTGCCGAACCGAGTTTCGGCTTGCTGGACGGTGAACAGGTCCACGTCCTCTGTAGGCCGGTCGATCAACCCATGCTCACGGACCGCGCCCGAGCCGGCCAAGGCGAAGCCGGCCTCGTCGCCGGCGGCCTCCAGGGCCAAGCGCGTGATGCGCCGCTGCTCCTCCTGGTCACCGCTCAGACGGCCACCCGAAGCCGGGGGAACCGCCCCTCCCACAGCTCGCGCACGCGCGGGTCCATGTTCAGCATCGGCCACGTCTCGATCAGCCGATCCCGGTTCATCAAGCGGCCCTGCTCGCTGGCCGTCCCCTCGGCGAGCAACGCCTGGTAGGCCATACGACGCCAGCCCAGGTTCGACACATCCAGACCGAGCCGATCAGCCTGCCAGCGCACAGAGTGAGGCAGATCGATGAGCCCGTCATAGGGCCCACGCAACTCGTCGAGCGACGCGGGCGCGTCATAGGGCTTGACGTCACGGAACCGCACACGAGTCGCCGTCACCTCAGCCATGGCCCGCCTCCCTTCAACTACCCACCAGGCTACCGGCCCGGCCGAAAACGGTCTGTCGCTAGTTTCGGTTTCGGTGAGGGTTTGACCACCCTTCCGCCGCAACCTACGCGGCTCACACGACATACCGCCAACCGGTTCAGAAACGATCGTTAAGGAACGCTCTCGGGCCGAGAGATGAACATCATCGATACAGGCCATGTCTAGACGACACGCCGTCACGGAGCTATACTTTTCCTGCGACTTTGGCGTGCGACGTGGTCCTGGTCACAAAATGTGGGCGTCTTACTCGCGTACGTCCGTAGATGTTGGGTCACAACGGACGTGTCCATCTCCCCAGTTGCTGCACGAACCATCACCCCGGAGAAATCAACATGGCCCAGTTCCGCAACATACTCATCGCCCTCGGAACTTTCGCATCAGCGGCTGTTCTCCTCATCTCGATCACCGCACCGGCATCCGCATCGCCCAGCTCACCGAGTGATCCACCACTGTCGTCCGCCACCACAGCAGTACGTGCACAGGTCACGAACCCCGACACAAATCGGACCTACACTCCGTCCAATACCGCGAGCACAGTCGACCTCGACGCGAGCAGCGGCGACCCCATTGTTGCCGCCTACTGGACTCCCGAACGCATGAAGAACGCCATCCCCGCCGACAAGCACGGCTGAAGTAGACCGACAGATTGATGAGCTCAAACAACAGGTTTCAGCAAATGAGCCGCTCACTGATGGCTCCTCCCCCGTAGCGGCAACGTCGACCACAATCACGCCGCAGGCTGCACCTCCGGTCACGAACTTCTCGAAAACCAACGGAAAAGTCTTCTACCACAATCAAACCGACGGCAAGGATTACGTGTGCTCCGGATCCTCCATTAATAGCGACTCCAAGCGTCTCGTCGTCACTGCCGGCCACTGCATCTATGGCGCCCCGGGAAACGAATGGCACACCAATTGGATATTCGCGCCGGGCTACAACAACGGCACCACGTATGGCACCTACCAAGCTGCCACGCTCCGCACGTTCACTGACTGGATCAACTACGGTGAATCCGGCCGAGGATTCAACTCGGACGTTGCCTTCGTCACAACCTACAACGGAAGCACCTCCGGAGCCCCCGTCGTAAACGCGGTCGGCGGCCACGGCTTCAGGTGGGGCGGCGGCTTCGGCTTCGATGTCAGCGTCTTCGGCTACCCGGCGAACCTCAATGGGGGCCAAATCATGTGGGCCTGCTGGGGAACCAGCGGCACCGGCTGGATCGGAGCCTACGAGTTCAACCATATTGCCGGTTGCAACTTCGGGGGCGGTTCGTCGGGCGGCCCCTGGCTCGACGAATACAGCAACACCACTGGTCTCGGGTACGTCCGCAGCGTGACCTCGAACGGGCCCACCGACAGTACCGCCGACATTCAGGGACCATACTTCGACAGTCGCGTCAACGACTTGTTCGTTGCTGCGAACAACGACTGGTGAACACGCCATCATGGATAATTGGATTCACCTCCGCCGCCTCTTGGCCATGCTTGTGGCGTCCGTCTTGGCTGGTATTGCCATGACGGGCTGCACCGCCAGCGGGAGCGAATCCCCTCCCAGCTCCGCGACCACAGATGCTGGCTACGATCCCACAGCAAAGCCACCAGCACAATCACCCAACGACATACAGCAACGGACCGATCTCGACAACGAAGACACATCCTCATGGAGCCAATACGAAGTGATCTCCGACGACTCCGTGCGAATTTTCTTCTCCATGAGCAATCCCCGGTGCTACGGCGTACGAGCCACCGTCGACGAAGACGCCACCACGGTGCGGATCACCCTCTACGAAGGGACGCTTCCCGACGCGCCCGCCGAGTGCGCCGCTGTCGCAGCGAATGCATCCCTTCTCCTCACCACTCGCAACCCCATCGGAACCCGCTCCATCGTTCCCGGTAAGTAGCTCAACAACAGGAACGTTCACCAATCCGCTGAGTAAAAGCGACGCTTCTGAGTCTTCCGTGGGTCATGGTCGGCCGGGGAGGGTGGGGCGGTGGCCTCCGAGGGTGAGTATTGCCAGGGCGATGAGCGCGTCGGGTGAGCGGAACCCGAACGCGACGCGGGTGATGAGTCGGATCTTCGTGTTGACGGATTCAATGCGCCCGTTGGACAGGCCGTGCTCGATCGCGGCGAGGATCCTCTCTCGGTCCTCGACGATCGAGCGTTGGAGTTTCACGAACGCCGGGATACGACATCGCCTGGCCCAGGAGATCCACCGATCCAGCGCGATGACGGCTTGCTCGTAGGGCAGCTTGAACACGGTTCGCAGCCCCTCCTTGAGGAGGTAGGCGCGGTGCAGCCTGGGGTCGGTCTTCGCGATCCAGGCGAGCTTCTCGGTCTGCTTCTCGGTGAGATCCTCGGGGTTCTTTCACAGCGCGTACCGTGAGTTCTTCAACCCGCGGGCCGTGTCGTTGGCGGGTCTGGCGGGTGCGTCCTGGGCGTCGTCGGGACGATCCTCACCGAGACCTCGCTGTCGTTCCTGGGCTTCGGTATCAAGCCGCCCGACGTCTCGCTCGGGGTGATGCTGCAAGACGGGACCGGCAGCCTCACCACCGCCCCGTGGATGGTGCTGGCTCCCAGCGCGGTGATCGTGCTGCTCACCGTGTCCGTCACGCTCATCGGCGACGGGCTGCGGGACGCCCTCGATCCGACCTCCCGGACGGGAGCCGGACGATGACCCTGCTCAGCGTGCGCGATCTGCATGTCTCCTTTCCCGGTGAACACGGGACCGTGCTGGCCGTCCGCGGCATCGACTTCGACCTCGAGCGCGGGCAGACCCTGTGCCTGGTCGGGGAGTCCGGAAGCGGCAAGTCGAGCATCGTCATGTCGATCGCCAGTGTCTCCCCGCCCGAGGACGGGACCATCGAGCAGCTCGGGACGCCGATCACCGGCCGCCTGGACGCCGCCACTCGGCGCCGGCTCCGATCGGGTGTCCAGCTCGTCATGCAGGATCCGATCGGAGCGATGAACCCGCGCCTGACGATCTTCGACATCCTCGCGGAGCCCATGCGCGCCGCCGGACGCCGCTCCGAGGAGATCGAGCACCGGGTCGTCGAGCTCATGGACCTGGCGGGCCTGCCGCGCCCGGCGCTCGACCGGTTCCCCGCCGCCTTCACGGGCGGGCAGCTGCAGCGCGTCGGCATCGCCCGAGCGCTCGCCCTCGAACCCCGCCTGGTCATTCTCGACGAGCCGGTGTCCGCCCTCGACATGTCGGTCCAGGCGGACATCCTCAACCTGCTCGTCCGGCTGCAACGCGAGCTCGGAATCTCCTACCTCATCGTCGCCCACGACCTCTCGGTGGTGCGGTGGCCGAGCGACCGGGTCTCGGTCATGTACCGCGGCACGATTGTCGAGACCGGCGAGGCCGGACGTGTCTTCGCCGAGCCGGCGCACCCCTACACCCACGCGCTGCTGTCGGCGAGCCCCGTGCCCGACCCCGAGACGGAGCACGCGCGCACGTGTGGTGCTCACCGACGAACGCGCCCCGGTCGACGACGACGGGTGCGTCTTCCGGGGTCGGTGCCCGCTGTATCAGGCGCTCGCCGCAGATGCGCGCGAGTTGTGCCGTCGTCCCCAGCAGCTCCTGCCAGCGGGAGCTGACACGGGACATCGCGCGGCGTGCCACGCGAACCGCGGGCATGCTCCCGGCGCTCCACTCGACGACCCCTCACCTGTCCCTCTCCCCTCAACACCTCCAAGGAGCAGATCCCACGAAACTGAGACAACACGTATTTTCGGCGGTGGCGTTCAATGCCGCCGCTGCCGTCCTGCTGGGCGCGTGCAGCAGCGGAGACGCCGCGAGCAGCGGCTCCGCCAGCGGGTCGACCGCCAGCCCGACAGCCGCGAGCGCCGTGGCCGACTACAACGAGCACGCCTACGAGGACCTCCGCGACGGCGGCACGTTCACGAGCTCCGGCTCTTTCAGCGGCGACGATACGCAGGGGCTGCCCTGGAACGTCAACGCGTCGCTGACCGGCGCCCGCCTGTGGGCGTGGTACAACCCCGTGGCGATCACGTTCTCCCCGAGCGGCGCAGTCCAGATCAACCACGACTGCTACACCGACGCCGCGGCCGAGGAGGTCGACGGCAAGCAGGTCGTCCCCATCACGATCAATCCGGAGGCGATCTACAACGACGGCACGCCCATCGACTGGCACTCAATCGAGCAGACCTGGAAGGTCAACAACGGCAGCGCGTCCGGTGATCAGATCGGCGACACCGCCGGCTGGGACCAGATCGAATCCGTCGAACAGGGCGAGGACGACCGTCAGGCCGTCGTGACGTTCTCGGAGCCCTACACCGCCTGGCCGGCGTTGTTCTCCCGGTTCATCAACCCCAAGGCCGCGAACGTCGACGCCTTCAACACGGCGTACTCGAACCAGGTCCAGCCCGACTGGGGCGCCGGTCCCTTCACGATCGAGTCCTATGACTCGAACTCGAAGCGCCTGGTCTTCACGCGCAACGACAAGTGGTGGGGAAAGACAGCACGGCTCGACAAGCGCATCTATGTCGACCTGGACTCCCAGGCGCAGGTGAATGCCTTCAAGAACGGCCAGATCGACTACACCGCGACCGGCACGGCCGAGGGCCTCAACGAGATCACCGGCGTCGCCGGCACGGAGATCCGGCAGGGCGGCAGCCCCTTCGTCTATTCGCCGTTCGTCAACGGCAAGTCCGATCTGCTCCAGGATGTCGACACGCGCCACGCTGTCCTGGCGGCGATGGATCGCGCGCAGATCGCCCAGATCGAGTTCCAGGGCCTCGACTACTCCGAGCCTCTGCCGGGGTCGGCCATCTACTACAGCTTCCAGGACGGCACGCGCCTGAGCATCGACGACACCCTGTTCGGCGACGACGCGCTGGACAAGGCGGTGGCCCAGTCGCTCGTCGCGTCGTTCAAGAAGGCCGGCATCGAGCTCACCATCGTCTCCACCGATGCCTCCCAGTGGTCCTCGACGATCAACGAGGGCAAGTTCGATCTGCTGCTCTCCGCCAACCGCTCGCTGGACCCGTACGGCTCGTTCGGCCTCGCCGGCTTCTACGGCACCGGCGAGAACAACATCACCGGCGTCGGCAGCCAGGAGCTGGACGACAAGATCGCCGCCGTCAACCGCATCGCCGATCCGGATGAGCAGGTCGTCCAGGCGAAGAGGTGGAGCGGGAGGCGCTCGCCCAGTACTCCATGCTCCCGCTCTTCAGCGGTCCCTCGACCTATGGAGTGAAGTCGGATCTCGCGAACGTCGGGGCGACGATCTTCTTCTCGCCGCTGCCGGAGACGGTGGGCTACGTGGCGGACGACTCGGCGTCCGAGGAGTCAAGCCAGTGGGACTAACCGAGTTCCCCGCGCCGCGCCTTCGGGACGAACAGGTAGTTACGCGTGCTGACCTCGTCGGTGACGGCGTCGGCGGGGACCCTGCGATGGTCGCGCCAGGCGAGCATCCGGTACCCGCGCCCGGTCATCCAGTCGACGACCATCGCGGGCGCGCGATCGAACCGCTGCAGATGCCGTTCCTCGATCTCCAGGAGGACCGCGGGAGCGTACCGGTCGATGGCGTGCTCGCCGCGGGCCAGGACGTCCAGCCAATCCAGGCCCTCGTCCGCCGCCAGATCGTCGATGGTCTCGACGGCGACGACGAACTCCGCGTGGTCGTCGAACTCCGCGTTCGACCCCAGCCCGTGGGCTCCGCGCGTCACGAAGGAGCGTCCCGTCACGAACTGCCCGTTGCGCAGCGGAACGCTGATCGTGGCGCGGCAGCGTTCCCGCCCCATCGCGGCGCGGGGCCGACGCACGTTGGCGCCCTCGCGCAGGCCGACCAGGCGGGAGAGTTCTGCGGTGTAGAAGCCGGCCGCAGCCCCCACGTCGAGACAGGTGCCAACCACGGGCACAACAGGCCTCAACGCCGCGAGCTCACTCTCCATCCAAGGGGTGGCGTGCGCCAGCAGCCCGGCGGCCGAGGTGACGACCTGCGCGCGCGCCGCGCGCCTCACGACGCGGACTGCCCGGGCGTTCACACACGTCAGAGGGGCGAGACACCGCGAGTGCGTGAGGTGCATCGGTCTAGTCTCCTGGGCATGGCACGTGCAGCCGACCGGCCGGTGGTGGCCGTCACCTCGTCATTCGATCGGGCGGCCGTGCCCGAGGACCTCGCGGACCGACTTCACCTGCGATGGGCGCCCCCCGTCGGAGACGCGCGCCCGCTGTGGACAGTCCTCGACGAGCAGACGCTGCGCGAGGCCCGGGCCGTCGTCGTCGAGCTGGCATCGGTGGACGAGGACACCCTCGGGCGCGCTCCGAGCCTCGAAGCGGTGATCGTCTGCCGGGGGACGCCCAGCAACGTGGACCTAGAGGCGTGCCGCCGACGCGGCATCCCCGTGCTCACGACGCCGGGGCGCAATGCCGCCGCCACCGCGGACCTCACGCTCGCGCTCATCATCAGCGCCGTCAGACGCGTCGACGAGGCCGAGCGGTGGATCCGCTCGGGCGCCTGGTCGCCCGACGACCAGTACTACCCCTATGACGAGTTCCGCGGTCCCCAGCTCGCCGACCTCACCCTGGGCATCGTCGGGCTGGGAGCGGTCGGACGCGAAGTGGCCCGGCGTGCGCTGGCGTTCGGCCTGCGAACACTCGCCTACGGGCCTCACCTGACTGCCTCGAACGCTCCCGCAGGGGTCGAGGTCGCGCCTCTCGACGAGGTCCTGCGTCTCAGCGACATCGTCACCCTGCACGCCCCCGGCGGGACCGCGACCGCCGGTCTGATCGGCTCCGACGAGCTGGCCCGGATGCGCTCGGGCGCCGTCCTCGTCAACGCCGCCCGAGCGTCGCTCGTGGACGAGGGCGCCGTCCTCGAGTCCCTGCGGAGCGGGCACCTGGCGGCGGCGGCCTTCGACGTGTTCTGGACGGAGCCGCCCGCCGCCGACCACCCCCTGCTGCATCTCCCCCGGGTCGTCGTCACCCCGCACATCGGCGGGGCCAGCGACTCGGTGATCGGCAATCACTCGCGCGCGGCCGTCGCCCACCTGGTCCGGTGGCTCGCTGAGCGCGAGACGCCAGTGGGCTGAGGCATCCGGCGGGCGCCCCTCCCGGCGTCGCCGGACGTCGACGTCATCGCCGCGGAGCGCTGCGCCGGAACTCCTCGACCTGCTCCTTGTCGCGGATCCCGGCATCCGACCCCAGGCCCGTCGCCACCAGGCTGCCGCAGGCCACGCCGCGGTCGGCGGCCTCCGCCAGGGGCAGGCCGTCCAGCAGGCCCGAGATGAACCCGGCCGTCAGTGCGTCTCCGCACCCCGAGGTGTCGACCACCTCGACGTCGAAGGCCGGCACGACGACCTCGTGGCCCCCGCGCCGGGCGACCGAGACCCCGCCCTCCCCGAGGGTGAGGACGGTGGTGCCGACCCCGCGGTCGTGGAACCACCGGATGATCTCCGCGCGGTCCTCCGACCCGGCGATCCATCCCGCCTCCTCGATGTTGGGGAGCAGGTAGTATAGGGCAGGGCGGGAGCGATGACGTCGGCCGCATCGGGGCGCGGGGACAGGGCCATGTCGAGCGTCGTCACCGCGCCGAGCTCCTTCGCGCGCCTGAGGACGCGCGCGGTGGGGTCGCCGTCCAGCGCCGGCAGGATGAAGGCCCCGCCGAAGTGGAACACGGTGTCCGGACCGACGCGGTTCCAGGGCACATCCTCCTCGCGCAGCGCGCTGTTGGCGCCCAGGACGTGCAGCGCGGGACGCGATCCGTCCACGCGAATCGGCAGGATCGTCGCGGAGGTCTGGTGGTCGGCATCGACGATCAGCCCGCTCGTGTCCACACCGGACTTCTCCAGGGCGACGCCCAGGAATGTCGCCAGCGCATCGTCGCCGACACGGCCGACGGCCAGCACGTCGACGCCGAGCTTTCCCAGGTCCAGCGCGGTGGCCGCGGCCGTGCCGGCGGCGGTCACGTGGATCTCGTCGAGGAAGGAGATCTGCTGGCCCTCGGGAATGCCCCTGACGGGCCGTCCCAGGGCATCGACGATGAGCGCGCCGAAGGAGACGACGTGCGACTGTGACATGGAGAAGTCCTTTCCGTTTCTGCCGCGACCGGACCCGCCGACGGGGATCAGGCCGGCCGCGCGAGTGCCGCCAGGCCGAGCCCGAGGTCGGGATGCGCGACACCCCGCTCGGTGATGATCCCGTCGATGAGGCGGGCCGGAGTGACGTCAAAAGACGGGTTCCACACGTCCGTGTCCGCCGCCGCAAGAGGAGCCGACCCGGGATCCTCGCGCAGCACCTCCTCGGCGCCGCGCAGTTCGATGGGGATCGCCCCGCCGTCGGCCGCCGTGACGTCGACGGCGCTGAGGGGCGCCGCGACATAGAACGGGACGCCCGCGTCGCGCGCGGCCAGGGCGACGGAGAACGTGCCGACCTTGTTGGCGGTGTCTCCGTTGGCCGCGATTCTGTCGGCGCCGACGACCACGGCGTCGACGGCGCCGGAGTGCAACAGCGCGGCCGCGGCCGAGTCCACGAGGGCGGTGACCGGGATCTCCGCCTGCTGCAGCTCCCACACCGTCAGGCGCAGTCCCTGGCGCAGGGGCCGGGTCTCAGTCGAGTAGACGTGGACGTCCTCGCCGGCCGCGGCCTTCGCGTAGACCACCCCGAGAGCGGTCCCGATTCCGGCCGTGGCCAGGATGCCCGTGTTGCAGTGGGTGAGGATCGAGGTCGCGCCCGCCAGCTCGATCCGGCCGGCCTCTCCGATCCGCGCGCAGTCCTCGACGTCCTGCTCGAGCAGCGCCGTGCCGACCCGCACCGCGTCCCGCCATGAGCCGCCCTCGGACACCGCGGCCGCCGCCTGGGCGACGCCCTCGCGCAGGGCCACTGCGGTGGGCCGGGCGGCCGCGACCCGCGCCGCCACGGCGCGCGGCTCCTCGCCGTCGCGCACTCCGAGAGCGAACCCGAACGCCCCGGCGGACCCGATGGAGTTGGCTCCGCGCACCGCCAGGGTGCGGATCGCGTCGATGACGTCGTCCGCGCTGGCCAGGTCCACGCGGGACAGCCGGCCCGGGAGCTCGCGCTGATCGATGATGCGCAGCGCCCCGGCGTCGATCCATTCGAGGGCGCGGAGCGCCTGCGGGGACGTGGTCATGCCGCGACCCCGCTCAGGGCGGAGGACAGGTCGGCAGCCGAGCCGATGCGGCCCCCGCTCGTGACGAGCTCCCGCGACGTGGTGAGCAGGCGTCGGACGGCCTCGACGCGCTGCGGCTCGGGCAGCGTCTCGAGATCGGAGACCTTGGCCCAGCCGATGCTCCGGCGGATCGCCTCCACACCCGCATATCCCACGGCCAGCCGCCAGGTCTCCTCCAGCCAGGTCTCGAGGTAGTCGTCGGTGAGCACAGGGTCGACGCGCTCGGGCCAGCGGGTGCGGATTCCCCGCTCGAAGGCGCTCCACGTCTCGGAGTAGAGGCCGGACAGCCAGGAGGAGAACGCCGGGTTGGCCCCGGCCACGGCGTCGCGAGCCTGGGCGATGAGGATGTTGCCGAAGAACATGCCAAGGTCGAACGCGGTCGGGCCGTAGGCGCCGAACTCGAAGTCGAACGCCTTCGCGGCGGGCTGGCCGGCCGAGGCCGCGCCGGCCCCTCCGGACGGCACGGGCACGAAGACGGACCCCGTGTGCAGGTCGCCGTGCAGCAGCGCCTCCGCGCGGGTGAGGAACGCGTGCTTGAGCTCGGCGACGTGGGACCTCACCCGGTCGTCGCGGAGAGCGAGCACCGCGTCTTCGGCCCCCGCGTCCCACGAGTTGTGGGGGTGGTCGAAGTAGGGCTCGGTGAACACCAGGTCCTCGGTGATCTGCCAGAGCTCCGGGTTGATCGACCGGGCGACGCGCGACTGGACCTCGGCGGGCGGCAGCCCGAAGTAGGACGTCGAGAAGCCCAGCGCCGCGACGAGCTCGCCGACGGCGGCCCCGGCGCCCGTCGACACGATCCCGTCGTTGAGCGCTCCGCGCCAGACCCTCCACTCGGACAGGTCCTCGATGACGACCAGCCGCCGGTCCGCGTCCAGGCCGAAGTAGTCCGGCGCCAGCCCCGGCGCGCTCTGCGCGGCAGCCTCGAGCCCTCGCGCCTCGGCGAAGATCGAGTCCTCGGTCACCGCCCAGGAGTGGTCGCCGCGCACGTAGGGAAGCGTCTGCTTGAGGGCCAGCGACCGGCCCGACGCGTCCCGCGCGACGAAGACCAGATTGAGGTTCCCGTCGCCGACCTCGCGCGCCCGCGCGGTCGACGCGTCGATCCGCGACGCGAGGTCGTCGCGTGAGGCGAGGTAGTCCCCCACCGATTCCTCTGTCAGAAGCTCAGTGCTCATCATCCGCTCGCTTTCGTGTTCCGATTGAAGATGCTGGAGAAGCTGACGACGAGGGCGAGGACCAGCAGCACGCCCTTGATGAAGTCCTGTGTGAAGTACGGGAAGTTGAACATCGTCAGGCCGTTCATGACCACGCCGATGAACAGCGCCCCGATGACGGTCCCGAGGGCGTTGGGGCGGTTGGCGCCCAGCACGGCGAAGCCGATGAGCGTGGCCGCGACGGCCTCCAGAAGGTAGGAGCCGCCGACTCCGACATCCCCGCGACCGAGTCGGGAGATGAGGACGACCCCGCCCAGGGAGGCGAGGAACCCGGAGAGCGCGTAGGCCAGGACGCGATAGCGTCCCACGCGCACGCCTGCCAGGCGCGCAGCCTCCGGATTGCCGCCGACGGCCTGGAGGATCCGCCCGGCCCGGGTGGCTCCGAGGAAGACGATGACCAGCGCCGCCACCACCGCCGTGAGGATGATCGAGAAGGGGACTCCCGCCACCTTCCCGCGCCCGATCCACAGGAAAGCCTGCGAGAAGGTGCCGCGCGGCGGATTGTCGCCGTAACCCGCGCTGGTGGAGATCGACTTGCCGCCGGTGATGATGAGCGCGAGCCCCTGGAACACGAACATCGAGCCGAGCGTCGCCAGCATGTCGGGGACCCGGGCCCACACGATGAGCAGACCCGAGAACAAGCCGATGAGCAGACCCGACGCCAGGCCCAGGACGACTCCTGCGAGTCCCCCGAGACCGAGATAGATGATGGCCGCCCCGGTGACCATGACGGAGAACGACACGACGGAGCCGACGGCTAGGTCGAACCCGCCCGCGGCCATCGACACCGTGACGCCGAGGGCGACGATCGCGGTGACGGCCACCGACTGGAGGATGACCATGATGTTCGTCCACGTCCCGAAGGCGGGGCGGGTGGTCCAGAACACGACGATCAGGGCGACGAACAGAATGAGGAGCCCGTACTTGTAGGCGATGTCCCGAAGTGTGCCTGTCACGCTGCCGCATCCTTCGTCATGAGATCCGTCAGTTCGCCCACCGTCGTGCGGGCCGGGTCGACCTCGCCCACGAGGGTTCCGTTGGCCGCGATGAGCACGCGATCGGCGATCTCGAGGATCTCCTCCGGGTCGGAGGAGGCGACCAGCGCGCAGGGGGTGCGCCGCAGGATCGCCGCGATGTCAGCGCGCGCCCCGATGTCGACGCCGCGGAACGGCTCGTCGAAGATCAGCAGCTCCGAGGAGGCGGCGAGCCACCGGCCGACGATCGCCTTCTGGCGGTTGCCTCCCGACAGGGACTCGATCGCGGCCCCCGGACCGCTGGCGACGAGGTGGAGGGCGTCCATCACCCGCGTGGCCGCGTCCAGCTCGCGGCGCCTGCTGAGCAGGCCGAGCGCGCCGGCGTAGCTGCGCAGGTCGGGCAGCGTGATCGTGGCGGCCACGCTCCAGCCGGGGATCTCGCCCTGGCGGAAGCGCTCCTCGGGGACGAACCCGATGCCCGCGCGAATGGCCTCGCCCGTGTCGCGGGGGGCGAACTCTCGGCCCCGCCACACGACGTGTCCCGAGACCCGCGGGCTGGCGCCCACGAGCTGGAGCAGGAGTTCCGTCTTGCCGGCCCCGATGAGCCCGGTGATGCCGACGACCTCGCCTTCCCGCACGGTGAAGTCGCTCGGTGCCGCGTCCGGCCACGCGCGCACGCCGCGGACCTCGAGCACCGCGGCGGCGGAGCCCACCTCGGACCGCTCGCGCGCGACCTCCGGCCGGGAGGCGGCGCCCGCGTCCTCGCGAGAGTCGGATCGGACGCGCACAGCCGACTCCAGATCGCCGAGCATGGGGGCGACGATCTCGGCAGCGGTGAAGGGCGCCTCCAGCCGGGCGGTCACCGCGCCGTCGCGCAGCACCAGCACGGAGTCGCACAGGGCGACCACCTCGCCGAGGTGGTGGGTGATGTAGATGATCGCGGTGCCCCGCCGCGCCAGCTCCCTCAGCTCCCCATGGAGGAGATTCTGCTGATCGATGCTCAGCGACGCCGTCGGCTCGTCGAGGATCAGCACCAGCGGGTCCGAGGAGAGCGCCCGGGCGATGAGCAGCCGCTGCCGTTGGGACGGGTCGAGGTCCCGGACGGGCGTTCGCACGTCGAAGTCGATCCGATCGCCCGCGATGCGGCGCGCGGCGTCGTCCAGCGCGCGCCGGGTCGGGAAACGGCCCAGGCGCCCGGCCGACAGGGCGGGGAGCGTGAGGTTCCGGGCGGCCGTCAGCTCGGGGACCAGTGCCTGGTCGACCGACTGGACGATCGCCTCGATCCCGTGCTCGCGCGCCTCGTCGACGTGCCCGACGCTCACCTCTTTCCCGTCGAGGAACAGGCGCCCCGACGTGCGCTCGACGGACCCCGTGAGGATTCCGGTGAGCGTGGACTTCCCGGCTCCGTTGGCGCCGACCAGTCCGAGGATTTCACCGCGGTCGACGCTGAACGAGACGCCTCTCAACGCCTCGGTGGCTCCGTAGCGCTTGGTGACGGCCTCGGCGCGCAGAACGGGGTCGGGCCGCGCCCGATCGGTCACTTCGTGACCGCCGAGATGTCATCCGTGCGCAGGTCGGGGAAGGCGTCGACCAGCTCCGACACCGTGGTGATGCCCTGGTCCCGCAGCTCCTCGCCCGTGACCAGCGCCGGCGGGATGAGCACGTCGTCCTCGGGGGCGTCGCCGGTGGCCGCCAGGTAGGCGGTCCGCAGCGAGACGGCTCCGACGTTGGACGGATCGGTCGTGGCCGTGGCCACCCACGGGCTGTCGTCCTCGGTGAGCACCGCGATGTCGGCGTCGGAGATGTCGGCGCCGTAGACCTTCACCGTGTCCTCGAGGCCGAGTTCGCGCACCGCCTGGGACGCGCCCTTGGCGAAGTCGTCGAAGGGCGCGAAGATCGCGGTGACACTCGGGTTCTCCTGCAACGAGGCCTTCGCCTGCTCGGCGACCTGCACGACCGTAGACTCGTTGACGACGCCGATCTGCGCGACCTCGTTGATGCCCGGGTTCTGCTCCTTGATCTCGGTCCACTTCTCGTTGCGCAGATCCAGGGGGGCGAAGCCCGCCACGTAGACGTAGATGACGTCCGCCGTGCCGCCGGCGTCGTCCACGAGCTTGTTCCCGGCCAGATCCGCCAGATCATGGTCGGACTGGGACACCGTGATCACGCGGTCGTCGTCGATCACCGAGTCGAAAGACACGAGCGGGATGCCGGCGTCGAGAGCCTCCACGGCGGCGGGCGTGATGCCCTCCAGACCGTGATCGACGAGGATCGCGTCCGGGCTGGTGGCGCGGGCGGACTGGAGGTCGAGAATCTGCTGGCTGTCGTCGCCGTTGGCGTCGTAGATCGTCAGGGTGGCGCCAAGCTTCTCGGCCTCGGACTTCACGCCGCTCAGCCACAGCGTGTAGAAGTCGGAGTCCGTCGTGCGGGCGGAGACCGCGATGGTCGGGCCATCGGCAGCGCCCGACTGGTCGCCGGACTCCGAGGACTCCGCCGACCCGGACGCGGACGAGCAGCCAGCCAGCAGGAGCGCGAGCGCGGACAGGGCAGTGCCTGCCCGGAGGAACGAGGTGCGAGCATTCATGACGGGGATTCCTTCGGTGTGGGATGGGGACGGGGGGATGGGATGGCCTCCCGGGACGCCCACCGCGGGGACACGCGCAGGGTCACCGGCCAGCGCCGGGAGGACGAGGGGAGCGGCCGGGGCCGACAACCCGACTCGGACGCGGCGCACGGTGCGCCGACATGGCCGTCGAGTCGTGCGTCAGCCGCCGATGGGCATTCGGTGCAGCCGACAGCGGCACGGACGGCAGCTCCCGGCGCCGACCGAGCGAGCAGGTCCGGCCGGACCCGTCGGCTGCAGGGTCATCTCCGCCATGCCGCCACCTCCGCTCCTGGTCCGCGCGGCCGGTACGTGTCCGCCCGTCGTGCCGGGACGATACCCGGGGCTCCACGCGACCGACAAGAATCCTGTTACAGCGTTCCGAACTGCGAGAGCGCCGCCGGCGGCCGCGCTCGGGGCCGCGCGCGGGAATCGGCCTGCGCGCGGGCCAAAGTCGGGCTCCGCGACCGCCGGGATCACCCCGCCGGCTGTTTACACCGTCTCAGAATCGGAGTCGACGCTGGTGAAGCGATCTGCGCGGATGGACGATCTGTGGCATGGGAATCGACACAGATCTTGCGACGTTCGTCCCGCAGGAAACGCCCTTTCGGTGGAGCGGCATCCGGGAGCTGGTCTACAACCAGAACCTGGACTCGCCGTTCCGCGACGTCACACGCCGGATCCTCTTCGACGCGGAGCACGGTTTGGGCGTCCAGGTGCGCTATTTCGAGGTGGCGCCCGGCGGATGGAGCACGCTCGAGCACCACGGGCATCCCCATGAGGTGATCCCGATCCGCGGCAATGGCCGGGTCCTCGTCCAGGACCGCATCCTCCACGTCGCCCCCCACGACCTCGTGTACATCCCAGCGTGGGCCTGGCACCAGCTGCGACCGGAAGGCGAGGAACCTTTCGGCTTCATCTGCATCGTCACCGTCGAGCGCGACCGTCCCGTGTTCCCCACCGCCGACGAGATCGAGCAGATCAAGGCCTCCGACCCGGAGGTCGCGGAGTTCATCCGCTACTGATTTCCTCGGGCGAGCCGGTACCCATTCCCGGCCCCCGCCCGTCCCCTCCCCACACCAGGAGGTCCCCGTGACCCGCATCTCCCGCCGACGCGTCCCCGGACTCGCGTTCGCGTCCGTCGCAGCCCTGACGCTCGTCGGGTGTAGCACAGTCGCCAGCGAGTCGGGATCAGCCGACGAGTCGGGTGCGGACGCGGCCTCCGGAACGTCCGGCGCCGAGCAATCCTGGGCGGCCGACGCGCCCAGCCTCGAAGGCAAGACCATCGGCGTGGCCGTGGTCGGCACCCAGCACTTCTGGGATCGCGAGGCGTTCGAGGGTGCCGTCAATGAGGTCGAGCGCCTCGGCGGAACCGTCATCACGACGGACGGCGGACGCGACAACACCGTGCACGCGGAGAACCACGACACCTTCCTGACCGCGGGCGTCGACGCCGTCATCACCATCCTCGGCGACGACGCGGTGGAGCCGAAGCTCAAGGCTCTGCAGGACGCGGACATCCCCGTCTTCGGCGTCGACCACGCGTCGGACTACGTCGTCAACAACACGCAGTCCGACTCCGTCATCGGCGGCACGCAGATCGGCGACGTCACCGCCGACTACTTCGAGTCCCAGGACATCACCGCGCCGAAGATCGCGGTCTTCAACGCCTTCAGCGAGACCCTGTCCTACTGCGGGGACCGCTACGACGCATGGAGGGCGGAGCTGAAGAAGCGCCTTCCCGACACCGAGTTCCTCACGCCCGAGCTGGCCGAGCAGTTCTCCAGTCCCGCCGAAGACACCCGCCAGCAGACCCTGAGCCTGCTGGAGAGCCATCCGGAGGGAACCATCGACGGCATCCACGTCGCGTGCTGGGACCAGCCCGCGATCGGCGCCGTCCAGGCCATCGAAGACTCAGGACGCGACGACGTCGTGGTCACGGCCTTCGACGCCGGCCCCGACACCCTGGAGATCCAGGAGGAGGACGGAAGCCCGCTGGTCGGCAACGTGGCGCAGCAGCCGCGGCTCATCGGCACGACCTCCGCGGACAACGCCGCGCGCTACCTGGCCGGCGAGGACGTCGAGAAGGACACATACGTCGAAACCTTCCCCGTGCTCGGGCAGGACGGCGCGGCCACGGTGTACGAGCAGCTGGGCTATGACCAGTGACCCTGCGGTGATCGCCGCCGCGGCGGACGCCGTGCCCGAGGTCAGCCTCGAGGGCATCGTCAAGCGGTACCCGGGGGTCGTCGCGCTCGACGGCGCGGACCTGTCGATCCGCCCGGGCGAGGTGCACGGCCTAGTCGGGGAGAACGGCGCCGGGAAGTCGACGATCATCAAGGTCCTCGGAGGGATCGTCCCCGCTGACGCGGGGACGATCCGCCTCCACGGGGAGCAGGTGACGCGGCCGACGCCCTCCGTCATCAGTTCCCTCGGCGTGCGCTTCGTGCACCAGGAGCTCAGTCTGGCCCCCGATCTCGACGTCGCCGAGACCGTGTTCCTCGGCCAGGAGGCGACGGTCGGGCCGTTCCTGAGCCGCAGCCAGATGCGCCGCGCCGCCTCGAACTTCCTCGAGAGCTACCTCGGTGCCAGCATCTCTCCGACGCGCCTCGCGCGCGACCTCTCCCCCGCCGAGCGGAAGCTCGTCCAGATCGCCCGCGCTCTGGTCGACGGCCAGGCGCGGGTGGTCGTCCTCGACGAGCCCACGGCACCCCTCGCGGCTCCCCAGGCGACGCAGGTGTTCGAGGCCGTCCACCGGCTGCGCGACGCCGGCGTGTCGGTCCTTTACGTGTCCCACTACCTCTCCGAGGTCCAGACCATCTGCGATCGCGCCACCGTGCTGCGCGAGGGACGCACCGTCGCCGTGGTCGAGGGCGACGATCTCCACTCGGCGTCCCGCCTCATCGAGCTGATGGCCGGGCGGCGCGTCGACGAGCTCTTCCCGACGGCGCCGCACCCGCCCGCGGACACGCCCCCGCTCCTGCGCGTGGAGCATCTGGGCCTCGACGGCGCTTTCGACGACGTCTCGGTGTCCGTGCGTCCCGGAGAGATCCTCGGCATCGCCGGACTGCCGGGCTCGGGCCGGGACGCCCTGACGGACGTCCTTGCCGGCCTGCGCGCCCCGACCCGCGGACGCGCGGCCCTCGCCGGCCGCGATCTGCCCCGAGGCTCCCGGGCGGCCTCCGCCCGACGCGGCATCGGGCTCATCCCACGCGACCGACGCGGCTCGGGCGTCGTGCTCGACCTGTCCGTCGGCGACAACCTGGTTCTCGCCGCGCTGCGCTCCGTCTCGCGCGCCGGCGTCGTCAACGGACGCGAGGCGCGATCGACCGCCCGCCGGACCGTGGAGGCGCTGGGAATCCGCACTCCCTCCATCGCGACGCCGGCCAGGCTTCTCAGCGGCGGCAATCAGCAGAAGGTCGTCGTCGGACGATGGGTCGCGGTGGACGCGCCGGTCCTCATCCTCGAGGAGCCGACCGTGGGCGTGGACATCGGCGCCAAGACCGAGATCTACCGCCTCGTCTCGAGGCTGGCCACCGTCGGCACCGCCGTCATCGTCTCCTCCAACGACACGGAGGAGCTCGCGGGCATCGCCCACCGCGTCCTCGTGCTCCGGCGGGGAGCCGTCGTCGCCGACGTCGACACCGACGAGGCCGACGCGGACCGCCTGCTCGCCCTTGTCACCGGCCTGGAACGACCCGAGGAGGCGGTCCACGGATGAGCGCCGCCGTCCAGAGCCCCCGGCCCGTCGCGCCGGCCGGGGCACGCACCCCGGGCCGCCCCTCGGCGGCCACGCTCACACGCCTGGCTCCGCTGGGCCTGGCGCTGCTGCTCCTGGCGGTCCTGGCGATCCGCACGCCGGCCGCCCTGAGCGGCGCCGCCCTGGCGTCCGCTCTCACCCAGGCGGCGCCGATCGCGGTGATCGGCATGGCTCTCTCGCTGGTGATCATCGCGCGCGGCGATGACGCGGTCACCGGCGGCATCGACCTCTCTCTCGCGGCGACCGCCGCGCTGGCGAGCGCGGTCCTCACCAAGGCCCTGGCGGAGTGGGGCGTCGCCTTCCCCCAGGCGCTGCTGCTCGTCGTCGCCCTCGCGGTCGCGGTGGGCGCGATCAACGCCGGGTTCGTGGAAGGCATCGGCCTGACGCCGATCCTGGCGACGCTGGCCACGTCCGTGCTGGTGTCGGGCGTGATCCGAGTGGTGACCACCAACCGCCGCACGACGACCGACGCTCCGGTCATCGTCGCGATCCGCGACTCCGAGGTCCTCGGCGTCCCCGTGGCGATCCTCGTCGCCGCCCTCGTCCTCCTGGTCCTGCACGCCCTGGTGCACTGGACCGCGTTCGGGGCCCGGCTGCGGGCCGTCGGCGGCAATCGCGATGCGTCCGAGGTCTCCGGCCTGCGGCCTCGCCCCTATGTCGTGGCCGCCTTCCTCGCGGCGGCGGCCATCGCCGGGCTCGACGGCGTCCTGTTGACCGCTCGCGCCTCCGGGTTCTCGCCGGGCATGGAGGACCAGCTGCTGGTCGACATGGTGCTGGTGGCCTACCTGTCGCCCGTCTTCTCGCGGAGGGCCACCGTCACCCCGCTCGGCGCGTTCCTCAGCGCGATCCTCGTGGCAGTCCTCTCGAACTCGCTGATCCTCGCACGTGTCGACAACTCGTGGGTCTACGGCGTCAAGGGCGCGTTGATCCTCGCGGTCGTGGTCGCGTCCGCGCTGTCCAGAGGGAGACGATGATGGCCGTCGGTGTGCTCGATCGCTCGGACCCGAACGCCGCCGAGGTGCCCGGGGAGCAGCAGGCGCAACCGCCCGCCGGGGGGCCTCGCGCGTCCCGTGTCGCCCGATGGGGACGCTCGCTCCTGGCGCTCGGCCGGCCTCGGACCGCCTCGGCCCGCGTGGTCTTCCTCCTCGTCGTCATCGTCCTCGTGGTCACCCTGTCGGCGCGCTCGCAGGCCTTCCTCACCGCGAGCAACCTGCGCAATGTCGCCGAGGGATCCGTGACGCTGCTGGTCGTCGCCCTCGCGATGACGCTCGTCGTGCGGTCCGGTGGGATCGACCTGTCGGTCGGGACCTCGCTGGATGTCGGAGCGTGGGTCGTCATCCTGGCGATGACGGGCCTCCACCTCGGATGGGGGGGCTCGATCCTCGTCGCGCTGGCCGCCGCGCTCGCCGTGGGCGGGCTCAACGCCCTCCTCATCGCCCGCCTGGGCGTGTCGCCGTTCCTCGCCACGCTCGGCGTCTACTTCGTCGGCCGGTCGGTCCAGCAGGTGGGCACCGGCGGTGGGGCGAACGTCAGCTTCCGCAACGCCCCAGACGCGTTCCACCAGTTCGGAGTCGGGTCCGTGGCCGGTATCCCGTACAAGGTGCTCATCGCTGTGGCCGTCGCGCTCGTGGTGTGGGCGCTCCTCGCCCGCACCACGTTCGGGCGCCGTGTCGATGCCATCGGCCTGCAGACGGAAGCGGCCCGCACCGTCGGCATCCCCGTGCGGCGCGACACCGCCGTCATCTACCTCGTGGCCTCGGTGCTGTGCGCCTTGGCGGGGGTCATGCTGACGGCCGGTCTGCGCATCTACACCCCCCATGCCGGGTTCACGTACCAGACGGACGCGATCGCCGCGACGTTCCTCGGGGCGGCGCTGCATCCCCACGGCCGCCCGAATGTGCCGGGGACGCTCGCAGCCGTGCTCTTCCTCGAGGTCCTCTCCAACGGACTGGACCTGCTGGGAATCGACTTCAATCTCAAGGCCCTCATCCGTGGCGCCGTCCTCGTGCTGGCGCTCGCGCTCTCCTTCGGGCTGGCCCGACGCGGCCTGGGCAGGGGGGTCCGCGCCTGATGAACGCCTCCTCAGCCGCAGTCCTTGTCGCCGACATCGGATCCACGGCACTCAAGGCAGCCCTGGTGACCGGCTCGGGCCAGTGCGTGCGCAAGCGCTCCGTGCCGGCGCCCGGCGGACCGTCCGTCGCCACCCAGGACGCGGAGGCGGTGTGGGAGCGCACCGCCGATCTGCTGTCCGACGTTGCGCACGGCTGGACGGCGCCCATCTCCGCGGTGGTCGTCATCGGCCAGGGCGACGGCCTGTGGCGGATCGACCGGGACGGCGCCGGCGCCACGGCCTACCAGTGGAACTCCGTGGCCGGAGCCGACGCCGTGAACCGGTGGGAGGCGGACGGAACCGTCGACGACCAGTACCGCCGCACGGGGACGGTCCTGTGGCCCGGCACATCGGCGGCCCTCTGGCACCACCTGCGCCAGGTAGACGCCCCCGCGGCGCGTGAGACCAGGTGGGTCGTGACCGCTCCCGACTGGATCACCTACCGCCTGACGGGGGAGGTGACGACCGACGTCACCAACGCGTCGATCCCGTTCCTCGATCCTCGCACCCGCGCCTACGATCCAGGCTCCTTCGAGCGCCTCGGCTGCCCCGAGCTGGCCGAGCGCGTGCCGGAGCCCCGGGAGCCCGGCTCCTACGTGGCGGGCGTGCGGCCGGAGGTGGCGGAACGCCTCGGGATCCGCCCCGGCACACCCGTGCACCTCGGGTGCGTCGACGTCGTCGCCCAGGCCATCGGCTCGGGCGCACAGTCCGCCGGGGACGCGGTGGCCGTGCTCGGCACCACCACCGCCGTCACACCGCTGACGCGCGATCCCGCGCCCGCCGGCGACCCCGTGGGCGCCACCGTCGCCTGGATCGAGCCCGGCCTGCACCTGCGGGTGCTCGGCTCGTCGTCCGGCGGCGCCGTCCTCGACTGGTTCCTCGAGACCCACGGCTACCTCGGCGAGCATCGTTTCGAGGAGTTCTGGGAGGACGTCGACCGCTCCGACTCCGACACCGAGATCGTGCTGCCGTTCCTCTACGGCGAGCGCGTCCCCTTCCTCGCACCGTCCGCCACCGGCCTCGTCGCAGGCCTCACGCCCCTCACCCGGCGCTCGGACCTCGCTCGCGCCCAGGCCGAGGGCATCACCATGGCCCTGCGGCACTGCCTCGAGTCCAGCGGACAGGTGGACACGCTGGTGCTCACCGGTGGCGGCTCCGCCAACGCCCGGTGGTGCCAGCTGGTCGCCGACGTGGTGGGCAGGGACGTCCTCGTCGACTCCGATCCCACGATGGGCCTGCGCGGCGCCGCGTCGCTGGCGCCCGGATTCGAGTACCTGCGCAGCCGGGCCGGAGCCGTGCGTGCCGTCTCGCCATCGCCCGCCGCGGAGGCCCTCGACGCGCGCTACCACCGCTACCGCGCCATCATCGACGCGCTGCTCCCACTCTGGAAGGAGACACGATGAGCACCGACTCCACATCCGCCGCCCCAGCATCCGCCACTCGCGAGATCTACGTCGCCGGAGGATGCTTCTGGGGGGTCCAGAAGTACGTCGATCAGCTGCACGGCGTCATCGAGACACAGGCGGGCTACGCCAACGGACCGGCGACCTCGCCCAGCTACGAGGACGTGTGCGCCGACTCCGGCCACGCGGAGACTGTCCGAGTCGTCTACGACCCCGACCAGGTCGACGTCTCGTTCATCCTCGAGAACTTCCTTTCCGTCATCGATCCCGTCTCGGTCAACCGGCAGGGGCACGACATCGGCGTCCAGTACCGCTCCGGCATCTACTACGTCGACGAGGACGACCACCTGCCGATCGAACTCGCCCTGGCCGTGGTCCAGCGCCACCACCGCGAACCGCTGGCCGTCGAGGTCCAGCCCCTCCAGTACTTCTACCCCGCCGAGGACTACCACCAGCACTACCTCGACGCGAATCCCCAGGCGCCCTGCCACATCCCCGCGGCCGCCATCGCCGCCGCGTCCACCGCGCGCCCCCAGGAGCGGTTCCTCCGCCGTAACGAGCGGCTGCGGGCCCTCCTCAGCCCCCTCCAGTACGAGATCGGCCTGCACGGACGCACCGAAGTCGAAGGATCCGGCGAGCACGTGGAGACATCGGAGCCCGGGATCTACGTCGACGTGGCGACGGGACAGCCGCTGTTCTCCTCCGACCAGAAGTTCGATGCCGGGTGCGGGTGGCCGTCCTTCGCCGCTCCCATCGACTCCGCCGCCGTCACCGAGGTCGATGACACCTCCCGCGGGAAGGTCCGCCGCGAGGTGCGCTCCGCGTCCGGCGACCTCCACCTCGGGCATGTCTTCGAGGACGGGCCGGAGGAACTCGGCGGACGGCGGTACTGCATCAACTCCGCCGTCCTGCGGTTCGTCCCGCTCGCCCAGATGGAGCAGGAGGGGTACGGAGACCTCATCGCTTCAGACGCGGGCAGCGCGGGGCGCACGAACGGGGCGGACCACGCCGACCGGGCGGAGGCACACTGAGATGACGACGCAGGACCGCCCTCGTCCCACGACGTTCGACGCGGGCATCCGCACCCTCGAGGAGATCCCCGCCACCCAGGACGTCGGCGTCTACTACGGGCCCGAGGACATCCGCCTCGAGCAGCGTCCCGTCCCGGCCATCGGCGCGGACGAGGTGCTGTTGCGCCTCACCGCGAGCGCGCTGTGCGGCGGGGAGGCGATGGACTGGTACTCGGGTCCGGGCAAGGTGCTCGGGCACGAGGGCGTCGGCGTGGTCGTCGCAGCGGGCCCCGACGTCGAGGACTTCTCGCTGGGGCAGCGGCTCTTCGTCAACCACCACATCGGACGCATGTCCTCCCACCAGGCGCTCCGCGGGCACTACACCCTCGACCCTGCGTACAAGGCCAGCCGCCTGGATCCCGGCGAGATGGCCCGCTATGTGCGGGTGAGCGCGCGCCACCTCGAGACCGACACGCAGGTGGTGCCCGACGACATCCCCGACGACGTGGCCACCACCATCGAACCGTGGTCGTGCGTGCTCGGCGGGCTCAAGACATGCGGCATCCTGCCGGGCGACACAGTGGCCGTCGTCGGCGCCGGGTTCATGGGCCTTGGCTTCGTCCACCTGGCGTCGCGCCTGGGCGCGGGGCGGGTGGTGGCCAGCGACTTCTCCGCGTGGCGCCGGGGGAAGGCGCTTGAGCTGGGCGCCTCCGAGGTGCTCGACCCGTCCGACGGCGACACGGCTGCGCGCCTGCGGGAGCTCAATGACGGCCTGCTGGCGGACGTCGCTGTGGTGGCCGCTCCGAGCACCGCGACGTACTCGGCGGCTCGAGCGCTGGTCGAGCCGGGCGGCACGCTGCATCTGGGTGCTCCGGGCCGTCCCGGCACGGTGTGGGAGCAGGACGCGGCCGACGCGTACTTCCAGGAGGTCACCGTCACCTCGAAGTACTCCGCCGACCACCGCGACACCCATCAGTACCTCCGGCTGCTCGCCGCGGGGCGTGTCGATCCGCGCCCGGCGATCACCCATCACTTCCCGCTCTCTCGGCTGCCGGAGGCGTTCGCGCTCCTGCGCGCGGCCGGCGAGTCGCTGAAGATCGTCATCCACCCCTGACCAGCGTTCCCAGCAGACAAGGACAAGGCACCGCACCATGGCCGATCAGCAGTTCGGATTCCGCACCCGGGCGATCCATGCCGGCAACATCCCGGACGCCGCCACCGGCGCCCGCGCCCTTCCCGTCTACGAGACGACGTCCTTCGTCTTCCGGGACACCGCCGACGCCCAGGCGAAGTTCGAACTGCGCAAGTACGGCAACGTGTACTCGCGCATCGGCAACCCGACGGTCGCCGCGTTCGAGGAGCGCATCGCCAGCCTCGAGGGAGGTCTGGGCGCCGTCGCGACGGCCTCGGGGCTGTCGGGGCAGTACATCGCCTTCGCCGCGCTGGTCGGGGCGGGCGACCACATTGTGGCCAGCTCCAACCTCTACGGCGGCACGGTCACGCAGCTGGACGTCACGCTGCGACGGTTCGGCGTGGACACGACCTTCGTCGCCAGCGCGGATCCGGAGGACTACCGCGCCGCCGTGCGGGACACCACCAAGTTCCTCTACGCGGAGATGATCGCGAACCCCTCGGGGGAGATCGCCGACATCGAGGGGCTGGCAGCCGTGGCGCACGACCACGGCATCCCCCTGATCATCGACTCCACCGTGGCGACGCCCTATCTGGTGCGGCCACTGGAGTGGGGCGCCGACATCGTCGTGCATTCGGCGACGAAGTTCCTCGGCGGGCATGGCACGACACTGGGCGGAGTCGTCGTGGAGTCTGGGCGGTTCGAGTACACGCCCGAGAAGTTCCCTCACTTCCACGAGCCGGTCCCCTCCTATGGGGGGCTGACGTGGGTCGGCAACTTCCAGGAGTACGCCTACCTGACGCGGCTGCGCTCCGAGCAGCTGCGCGACATCGGACCGGCCCTGTCGCCCCACTCGGCGTTCCTGCTGTCGCTCGGCGTCGAGACGCTGCCCTTCCGGATGGCCGCGCACGTCGCGAACGCCCGGATCGTCGCCGAGTGGCTGGAGGCGGACCCGCGGGTCGAGCACGTCCACTGGGCGGGGCTGGCGTCCCATCCGCACCACGACCGGGCGGCGAAATACCTGCCGGACGGACCGGGCTCGGTGTTCAGCTTCGAACTGGCCGGGGGCCGGGAGACCGGTCAGCGTTTCATCGAAAACCTTGAGCTGGCGTCCCACCTGGCCAACATCGGCGACGCGAAGACGCTGATCATCCACCCGGGGTCCACCACCCATGCCCAGCTGGACGACGATCAGCTGCGCGCCGCCGGCATCCAGCCGGGCACCGTGCGCATCAGCGTCGGCCTGGAGGATCCTGAAGACATTCTGGCCGACATCGACCAGGCGCTGACGACGGCCGCGGGGCGCTCGGCAACACATGCGGCGCATGCGGCGACGGCCCCGAGACGACAGCGGACGACACCGACAGCACGAGAGGACGCGTGATGGCTGACCGCAGCACCGACACGGACGCAGGCACCGCCCCCGGCTACATTTCCCCCAGCCCGACCCACCGCTACGAGATCCTGCGCGACGCCCGTTCCCTGGCGCTCGTGGGCGCCTCGTCGAACCCGTCGCGCGCCAGCTACTTCGTGGCGAGCTACCTGGTGCAGGACACCGACTACGACCTGAGCTTCGTCAATCCCCGCGCCACCGAGATCCTGGGCGTGCCGGCGTACGCGTCCCTGCGCGACCTCCCCAGCGTCCCCGATGTGGTCGTCGCGTTCCGCCGCTCCGAGGAGCTGCCCGCGCTCGCCCGCGAGGTCGTGGAACTCGGCGCCAAGGTGCTGTGGATTCAGCTGGGCCTGTGGAGCGAGGAGGCCGCAGCGATCGCGCGCGAGGGCGGCGTCGACGTCGTGATGGACCGCTGCATCAAGATCGAGCACGCCCGCTTCCACGGCGGTCTGCACCTCGGCGGCTTCAACACCGGGGTCATCAGCTCGCGCCTCGCGCAGGTGCCTGGCCAGCGCCGCAGACTGACTGCTTCGGTCGCGGATGGCACGGCGGCCGTTGGCGCGGCTGGCGCGACGGCGGCGACCGATCGAGCGGGTGTCCTGGCCGGTCTCGCCCTGGTCCCGACCTCGACCATCGACGCGCTACCGCCCAGCTCGCCCCTCGTGTGCGAGCTCCCGCACCGCCACCGGTCCTCCCGGGACTGACCGCGTCCGTCGCCGCGTGAACTGCCGCGACGCGGAGTATCTCCAGGTTCTAGCCTTCTCGACATGAGGATCTCGGCCGCCTCCGGGCGCGGCGCGCGAACGTCGGGTGAGTCAGGCGGCGCGCTGGGCGATCGCCCTGGTACCCCTCATCCTGGTCGCTCAGGTCGTCGAGCACCCGGACTGGTCGGCCGTGCTGAGCCATTGGCGGTTCCGGCTCCTGCAGGGCGCGCTCGGCCTGTTCGCCTACAACATGCTGCTCTACGAGGCGCTGCGCACGTCCAGCGCGTTCGCCGCGTCGCTCATCAACGCGGCCAATCCCGCCCTGATCGCGTTGACCGCTCTCGCGGTGCTCCGGGAACGGATCGGGTAGCGCGCGGCTGTCGGCATCGTCCTCGCCCTTCGGCGTGCTGATCGTGCTCACACACGGTGACCTGGCCGATGTGTTCACCACGCCGTTCGGCACCGGGGATCTGCTCATGCTCGGCGTGATCGCCGTGTGGACCGCCTACACGATCAGCGCCCGGAAGGGCCCCACGGTCCCGCCCGTCACCCAGGTGACCGTCCAGGCCGCGCGGCCTTCTGGGGTCTCCACCCGCCGGGGCTCGCGCGGTGAATCGAACGGGAAGTCGTAGAGCGGGGAGACGATGCCGACACCCTGGTCTCCGAGACGGAATGTGTGGCGAAGCGGCACCTGGATCGAATCGGGTGGTTGTGCGAACATCGAGGGCGCGGGCATATGAGGGGCGAACCTGCTGCCCTCCCACATCCGTGTCGGGGCGGTGACGACCGGTCCGATCTGCCCGGGGTCTCCGACGAGGACGATCTGGTCGAAGGGGTCGGCCGCCTTCGTCACGTCAGCGAACGTCGCCCGCCACGCCTCATCGACCACGAGGATCCCCGGGTTGTTGGACCCGCGGATGGCGAGCCCCGTCAGCGTCGTGATCTCGATGGTCGGCGCGTTCTCGGTCGACGCCGCGACCGCTTCTGCCGTGGCAGGGTCGAGGATCGCGTTCAGGGCGCTGCCGCGCACGCTCACCCGGGGCTTTCCTCGGGAGTCTGGGGCGAGTCGCCTCACCAGTCTCGCTGCCACGTCCGCTCCCCCGCGGTTGGTCGGGGTGGCCACGGTGACCGTCTCGTCGGCGCGCAGGAGAAGGTGGATCGCCAGCTCGATGAGAATCGTCGTCTTCCCAGCACCCGGCGGCGAGGGGATGATCGTCACCGGGGTGCCAGACCGCACCGCCCGTCCCGCTGTAACAGCGCCGGGGCCTGCGACAAGGCGGAAGAGTTCTCGCAACGGCTTTGGCCCCACGCGTGATGGGAGACGCCGCCGTCCCTGTTCGATGCCGCCCGCGGCCTCCAGCGCGGCATCGATCATCTCAGGCGGAACGATCCCGGTCAGTTCGCCGAGGTGACCGGCGGCGAACACATCGAACGAAGAAGGACTGGCAGAATGGGGCATTCGTAGCTCTTGTGGGACGGATCGGTCTTGGCGGACAGATCCACTCCTACAAGAGCTACGTCACGTCCAACCCGCGCCGCGATGCTGGTAAGGCGCGCCGGCCGCCCCGGGTGCGGTCCCGGAGGGATGTGGATCGACGTGTGCGTCGCTTTTGGGTGGACTCTCGCAAGACGTACGGGTCGCCCCGTGTCCGTGCTCAACTGGCGCGCGAGGGCGTGTGTGTGGACCGTCAGGCGGTGGCTGAGTCCATGCGGCGCCAAGGGTATTCAGAGTTCAGGTGCCCAACGGCTGGCCGTCGGAGGAGTACCTTAGGGAGTCCGCGCCTGAATTTCTCGCTCACCGCCTCGACGAGGATTGAAAGACGAAACGAGAACTCCGGCTGGAGATGCCTGGTCGAGCCACCTCGGAGAATCGAACTCCGGACCTATTCATTACGAGTGAATCGCTCTGCCGACTGAGCTAAGGTGGCCGCGCCTGCCGTCCCGGGGGCCCCGGCGCGCAGGCAACGACGACACTGTAGCGGGCCGCGCGCCGCCCCGGCAAACCAGGGGCGCCCTCGTCCCGCGTTGACCCCGTCACACGGCGCCCGCCGGGACCCGACGCGCCACCGGACCCTTCATACCTTGAGGTGCTAGGCTCCCATTGACAATCGACACCTAGAGGAACGAGGTAACAGGATGCGTGTGTCGAAGGACCTCGTGGCCGCCTCCGCGACCCCGATCGTGCTGGGGGTGCTCAGCACCGGCGAGGACTACGGTTACTCGCTCCTGCGCCGCATCACGGAAGCCTCCGGCGGCGCATTGGAGTGGAGCGAAGGGATGCTCTATCCCCTTCTCCACCGCCTCGAGCGCCAGGGGCTCATCGCCTCCCGCTGGGGCGAGGCCCCCGAGGGCGGCCGACGCCGGAAGTACTACGCGATCACCGAGCTCGGCCGCGCGGAACTCGCCGGCCAGGCCTCCCAGTGGCGGGCCGTCGTCGACACGTTGGAGAGCATCCTCCCCGGCACCCGGACGTCGGCCGCATTCCAGGCGCCTGCCATCGCCTCCGCAAGCGGCGCCGCACCCGGCCCCCGGGAGGCGCGATGACCGACCGGACCGGCAGCACCGACGCCACCGACCCCCTGCCTCCCGAGGTCGCCGGTCAGATCGCCGAGTGGCGTTCCCTCATGTCCGCCCGCCCCGGGATCGCCCCTGAGGACGTCGACGAACTCGAGGACCATCTCCTCTCCCAGATGCGCGACCTCCGCTCCGCCGGCCTGTCCCCCGAGGAGGCCCTGCTCATCGCCCTGCGGCGGCTCGGCGCGCAGGACGCCGTCGCCCGCGAGTTCGGCGCCGTCCACTCCGAGCGCCTGTGGCGCCAGCTCGGCACTGCCGGCAACACACCTCCGATCGGCGAGGCCGACGCCACCGGTCGGCGCGACCGCGCGCAGGCCGAGCCCGCGACCCGGCCCGCGCGGTGGGATCTGCTGCCCGCCCTGGGACTCGGACTGCTGGCCGGCCTGGCCGTGCGCCTGCCGTACTCCGTCCTGGGAGAACCGGCCTTCGACGGGTTCTACCTGCGCAACATCGCCTTCCTCGTCCTTCCCTTCCTGGCCGCCCATTTCCTGATTCGCCGCCGCCTCCAGCAGGTGGCAGACGAGCCGGCGGGGCCGGCGCTGCTGGCCGCCGTGTTCGCTGTCAGCGCCGTCCTCGTCAACCTGTATCCCGGAGACGCCACGGGCCAGACGCTGTGGCTGAGCGCCCTGCACCTGCCCATCGCGCTGTGCGTGGCCACGGGCATCGCCTATCTGGGGCCGCGCTGGCGGACGCTGGAAGCATGGATGGACTGGGTGCGCTTCCTGGGCTAGTGGATTCTGTGATGATACACTCTTCCCATGGGGAAGAGCAAGACACGCCGCGTCGCGGTCTACCTGCGGATCTCGATCGACCAAACTGGGGAGCGGCTCGCCGTCGACCGCCAGAGGGAGGACTGCCTCAAGCTCGCGGAACGCCGAGGGTGGGAGGTCGTCGGGGAGTACGTCGACAATTCGGTGAGTGCCTCGAAGAAGAACGTCACCCGCCCCGCCTACAACCGCCTCATCCGAGACTACGAGGCCGGCATCTTCGACGCCCTCATCTGCTGGGACCTCGACCGGCTCACCCGCCAGCCCCGCCAGCTGGAGGACTGGATCGACCGGGCCGAGACCTCGGGACTGGTCGTGGTCACCGCGAACGGAGAGGCCGACCTCGGTACCGACGCGGGCCGACTGTTCGCCCGGATCAAGGCCAGCGTGGCCAGGTCGGAAGTCGAGAGGACCTCGACGCGGCGAAAGCGCGCCAACCTACAAGCCGCCCAGGCAGGCCGACCGACGAAGACCGGCCGCCGACCGTTCGGATTCACCCGGGACTACGAGCAGGTCCCCGCCGAGGCCGCCCTCATTCGCGACGCTTACCGGCAGGCCATCTCGGGAGTGTCTCTCCTCGCCATCGCGCGGGGATGGAACGCCGCAGGCACGACGACGACATCCGGGAATCCGTGGCGCGCCCCCAGCGTGCGAGACGTCCTCACCGCCGGCCGCAATGCCGCCCAGAGCGAGTACCTCGGGGAGGTCGTCGCGCAGGGGCAATGGGAGCCGATTGTCGACGTCGACACGTGGCGCGCGGCGAAGGCTCTGCTGACGGACCCGGCACGCAAGGTGTCCCCCGACCCGGGTACGCGGTACCTCCTCGGGAACATTGCGGTATGCGGCCGGTGCGGCGCCCGGATGGTGAGCTCACGGAACCGCCAGGGCAACCGCGCGTACAAGTGTGGGGCCCTGTGGCACGTCGCTGCGGACGCCGAGACCGTTGACGAGGTCGTGGCGGCCGTGTGCGTGCGAAGGCTTTCCCTTCCTGATGTCGGGGATCTCCTCCAGCCGGAGGACCGGGCCAACGTCGCAGTGTTGCGGGACCGGGCGGAAGTGTTGCGCGCCCGGATGGACGAGGCCGCCGCCCTGTTCGCCGCTGGCACGATCACCGGGACCCAGTTGTCTCGGATCACCAAGGACGTGGAGACCGAGTCCCAGCGGGTCGAGCGGGATCTCGCGGAGGCGTCGAAACGTAGTGTCGTGGCGCAGTTCGTCACGGCCGAGGATGTCGCCGCTCTGTGGGATGGTCTCGACATCCTGGTGAAGCGTGACGTCGTGCGGGCCCTGTTCGAGTCGGTGACGATCACCCCGCCAGGCCGCGGGCGTAGGACGTCGGCAGACAACGTCGTGCTGGAGTGGAGGCGCGGAGATGACTGACGTCAACGAGATCCGTATCGTGTGCGACCGGGCCGCACTGCACCCGAAGCACCCGGAATCGTTGGTGAGGGCGTTTGTGCCCAGACCGGTCGGTCCCGGGTGGATAGTCAGTGCGCCGAGGGGCCACGGCACCGGTGCGGTGAACGGCAACGTCGCGCGGTTCGTGGCGGCAGCCACGCGATACAACGGGGACATCGTGACGTTGAAGGGCGACGAGCGCCCCGGCGTATCACCCTTACTGCTCGATGCCCTTACGGGGCGGGCCAACTCGTCGGAGAGCGAGATTCAGACCGCGATAGACGACAACGCCCGTGGGACTCGGAATGTCCACCGGCTGGAGTGCCACCGGTGCCACCGGGAGACCGTGGACGTGCGGGAGGATCGCCTGTGGGAGGTCCTCGACAATGCGCGGCGCGCCGGGATCGACCGACTCACGTTGGGGGAAGTCCACGCTATGCTTAGAGCGCTGGCAGTAGGTAGGCCAGACGACAGCAGGGAACAGACCGCCCCGTCGGAGTAGGGAGAGCTCCGAAAGTAAAGCGCCTCACCGGGTGCGTGGATTCACCATGCCCGGAGGCGCTTTCTCCATGTCCCAGCAAGTGCAATCAGCCCGCGGGAAGCTCGGCGCAGCGGCCCGCAGGGGTACCGCCGCGGATGTCACCACGGCCCGACGGGATCTCGCGGCCGCGAAGATCGAGGACTACGTGTCCCGCGTCGTCGCCGAGGCCCCGCCCCTCACCCCCGCCCAACGTGACCGCATCGCCGCCCTCGTCAAGGCCGGTGGTGCCCGGTGACGACGGCAAAGAGAATCCGCCCCGGCAGGCGAACCGAGGCGGATCAAAGAGTTCAAGGCGGCGACCCGAACAGTGTTCAGTCTACCGCGGGTGATCGTCTGGCCGCCATGTTGTCCGGCGTGTATGTCGTCGTCGTGGAGGTTGACGGGGACCACGCTCGCAGGCGCGTCTACCTGAGCCTCACTGCGGCCCAGCGCGCCCAGGAGCGGGCCCAGGAACGCGGCCAGACAGCCGAGGTTGTCCTGTGCTCTCTGGATCCCGTGGGGGTGATCCTGTGAGCGCCCGGGACACGATGGAGGCGGTGACCGCGGCCCGCCCGGATGACGGTCCCGTTCCGGCCGACGAGCTGGTGCACCTCCTGGAGACCGCGCCGGCGGAGATCCGCCAGCAGTTCACGCGCGGATGCCACCTCGCCTACGAGACCGGGCGCCGGTCGGTGCGGATGGACATCGAGTGGACGAGCTTCCAGCGCGGCTACGTGGACGGCCAGGGCGCCGGGTTCAACGACGGGTATGCCGTCGGCTACCGGATGGCCTTGGACCGTATGGCGGAGGCCCAGCGGGTGGCGGCCACGGGTGTGCGGGCGGACATCCCGGCGTATGCGGACCTGTGCGACCGGCGCGGGGATCACGCGCGCGCCCAGGTGCAACGCGGCCTCCTTCGGGAGCGGGGGATCGCATGAGCGAGTTCGACGCGGCCGCGGAGTTCGAGTCCATGGAACGTACAGGGTGGTTCACGGACGGTTCGGACGGTCTGGACGGTTCAGGCGGTTCGGACGGTACGGTCTCCGAGGTACTGGCCGCGGTCCGGGAGTGGTTTGCCAGGTTCGTCCTGGTCACTTCCGAGGAAGACCTCGACCTCCTCGCCCTGTGGGCCGCCCACACCTACGTGGCCACCGAGACCTACTCGACGCCGCGCCTGATCCTCGACTCGACAATGCCGGGGTCGGGGAAGACGACGGTCCTGGAGCACCTCCAGCACCTGTGTTTCGAGCCCGTGCAGGCCGCGTCCTTGTCGTCCCCGGCACTCCTCGCCAGGATGTTAGCCAAGGAACCCCGAACGGTCTTGATCGACGAGGTCGACCGCAACCTGGACCCGAAGAAGCCCGGCGTGGACGACTTGATCGCCGTCCTGAACAGTGGGTACAAGCGGGGCGCGACCCGGCCCGTCCTGGTGCCCGTCAAGGGCGGGGCGTGGGACGTGGAAGAGATGCCGACGTTCGGGCCGGTCGCCATGGCCGGCAACGCCCCCAACCTCCCCGACGACACGCGTTCCCGCTCGATTCGTGTCCTCCTCATGCCGGACCTCTACGGGCGCGTGGAGCCCTCCGACTGGGAGGACATCGAGCCCGCGGCCGCGTATCTGAAGGAACGCCTGCGTCAGGCGATGGAAGCCGTCAGGGTGCGTGTCAGTCTGTCCCGCCCAGACCTCCCCCAGGGGTGTGTCTCTCGTATGCGTGAGAAGTGGGGCCCGCTCGCGCGTATCGCCCACATTGCCGGTGGCCCATGGCCCGAGAAGGTGAACACATTGATCGTCCGAGACCTCGCAGAAGCCGAAGCTGAACGTGCCGACGGATTGACCAGACTTCCCCCGGCCGTCGTCCTCCTCCAGGATCTCCTCCTGGTGTGGCCCGAAGGCGACGAGTTCGTGAAGTCCTCGATCCTGGTCGCTCGCCTCATCACCCACAACCCTGAGCAGTGGGGAGAATCGTCGGCCTACGGGAAGGCGCTGACCGTCCAGAGGTTCGGCCGGATGCTCTCCCAGGGTGCGAAAGTCCACAGCGGCAAGCGCGATGGGGAACGCGGATACGCCCGCGCCGCGTTCGTGACGGTATGGGGACGGTTGGGCATGGGGGTATCCGTCCAGACCGCCCAGACCGTCCAGACCGCCCAGACCGTCCACGCCGAGGACACTTCGGACGGTTCGGACGGTTCAGGCGGTTCGGACAGTCACCCCCGGACACTTCAGACCGCCGAACACCCGACGTGGGGCACCTGCACCCGGACCAAAGACGGGTGGACTCCCCAAGGGATCAAGGCGTGGAACGAGTGGCGCGACGCCGGCAAGCCGGAGATCCACATCCCCGCCGGGGGTGATCCCCAGTGAGCGGCGTCGACATCTCGGAGGCCCAGGACGTCGCTCTCGAGATCCTCGCCCAGGCAATCCGGCGGGCGGGCACAACCCCGTGCGCTGACGACGACCGGTGGATCTCCGACAGCCCGGCCGTGCAGGCCCTCGCGGCCCGCCGGTGCCAGGGGTGCCCCGTCTTCGACCAGTGCGACGCCTACGCCCAACAGTTCCCCCGGGAGTCAGGCGTGTACGCCGGGCTCACCGAGGCCGACCGGCTCCCGGTGACCCAAGAGCCCCGCAAGCCGCCGAAGCGGCGCAGGACGGTCCTCACTCCCGAGGAGCGCCTTCAACACCGTCGGGAAGCGTCCAGACGTTCCCGAGCACGACACCGAGCCGCACAAGCGGCCACACAGGAAGGAATCCCAGCATGACCGCCAGGAGCGCACACCCCAAGGGCGGGAAACGCCGCCGCGTCAGGACTCGGGCCGCCGAGGAGAGGGCCGAGGCTCGCGCCGTGGAGTACCTACGCGACGAGTGGCCCGACGCCTACGAGCAGGCGGCTAACACTCCCGTGTCAACGGGCGTCGCCAGGCTTAGGGAGCAGGGCAGGGCCGAGGGCGAGCGGATCATGGAACGCTTGCGCCGCGACCATCCCCGCGCCCTCGGCGTGCGCATATCCTCTCGGGCCAACCACCGCATCAACCGGGGTCTGGAGATCGCTCAGTCGAAGGCCCGCGCAGGGATGGAGCTCAACGCGACGGATCGTCGCTACCTGGAATCGGCCGAGTTCGGCGCCGTGAAGGAAGCTGCCCATACGGAGCGGAAGTCGGTCACGATCGCACGCGGCCGCATGGAACGTGGAGAGCCCCTGTCGGATTACGACCGGTGGATTCTCCAGTTGAACGGGGTCATCGACCCCACCACAGACGGGGCAGGCGCCGCCCCTATCGGCGTCACCAACAAGCGATAGGAGCTCACATTATGAGTACGTCAGTTATCGAGACCATGGAGGCACTCGGGATCGAGATCCCCAAGGACGTCCTCCAGGCACGCGCTGACAAGGCCGACGCTCAGGACCGGGCCCGCCAGGTCAACGGCACGGAGGTGCCCGCCATGGAGCCGGCCGCCATTCTCGGGAAGACTTGGAGGCGGGACCTGGAGGCCGAGGCACTGCGCCAGTTCGCCGCGGAGAGGGTGCCAGGGGTCGCCAGGAAGGCCGCGGAGGCCGTCGCCCGACGGTACGACACGTTGGTGACGCGTCGCCGTGGGGATCTCCTGACCCTCCTTCAAGGATGGTACGTGGACCACGTGGACGAGTTCCCGAAGACCGGTGACCCGAAGGTTGGAGTCGCTCGGCGCGACGAGATTGCTCAGGAGATCCGGACCTTCACTCGAGCGCACCAGGAACTCCTCCCCGGCGGTATTGGCCAGGCCGACACGAAGACCGAAGGCGGGGACTTCTTCGTGTACTTCGCATTCACGCCCGACCAGTGGTCCCAGGTCGTGGACAGTACGCGCCCCGGGCTCGCCCTCTACAGCGGGCAGGACTACTGGGGCTTGTGCCTGTCTGTGGGCGCCACGCCCCGGCTGGTGTCCTCGTGGGCTCAGGCCGACGCGGACTACCGGGCCGTCTTCACGGCCAGTAAGCACGCTGGAGGAGGGTTCAGTGGGGCCGATTGGGCCCACGCGCAGAGCGCCCTTGCCATGGCCCGCGCGATGGGCGCCCCCCAGGATGACGACGAGATGGAAGAACTGTGATGACTGAGGACCGCAAGCAGCAGGAACAGGTGGGCGTGGAGGCCGACAAGGTCATCCGCGCCAGGTGGAACGCGCGCAACGCCGAGCATCGAGCCAGGACCGCCGACATTCTCCGGAGGATGGGTGCCAGTCGGGAAGAGGTGATCCACAATGGCCAGGCTCAGACGAGACGCTGAACGTGTCGAGACGGATCTCGACCGGCGGATGCAGTGGTGGCGTGCCCGAGGGGAGGAGAGGGCCCGACAAAAGGCGGCTAGCGATGAGATGAGCCGGCGTGATCTCGCGGCACGGCTCGCACGGGAGGAAGCCGACCGGATCGCCCAGGAACGGCGCAACAATCGGTGACACAGGGCCCCACGCGGCCGTGCACCGCGTGGGGCCCTCTCACGTCCACTGGAGGGTGTCGGACAGGTCTGCCAGGCGCGCCACGCTGGAGCGCCACGGAACTTCCGTGACCGTCAGGTAGCGGGCGCGCGAATAGCGCTCGACCCTGACACCGCCTATGGTGAGGACACGCCCAGGGGCCTCGGGGATCATCCCCCACACGTGGAGTCCTTCGCCGCTGGGGGAGACCTCAACGTAGGTCGGGGGCAGAGATGCGATGAGGGCCGCAACCTCGGGATCGAGCACGCCGTCACGGATGACGTGATCGAAATCCAGGCAACCCACACCCTCGCCCAAGACGAAACCGAGGCCCGTCCCGACCTTGGAGCTAGCGGCTGCCGCGTAGGGCCCCCAGGTCGACGGGTCCGTGACCGACGCCGGCCAGCCCGCTGGAGTGATCGGCCGCTTGTGCGCGTGTCTGATCCACCGCGGCCGCGACGTCAGATCTGACGGAATCGAAGCGTTCGCGCGAGCCCTAGAAGCCCTCTTGCGGCACGTCTGACCACAGTAGCGGCGCGGACGACCGCGACCGGCGAGCGTCATTGCCCGACCGCACTGCTCACAGGTGCCTTCCATACCACGATTCTAGCATGAAATAGCCCCCCACCTGCACTTTGTCACGAAATAGGGGAGGTGATTCAGCAGGACAGACGATGGGTGGAAGAGGCCCATCTGAGGACCAAAACAGGCCGAAAGGTCGTCAGAACGGCGTCTAGAGAGCCCCACGGCCCCCGGAAAAACACAGACCGTGTCGCACGCTGGAATGGAACTGCTATCCGGCGGTTGGAGGCGGCCCGGGTGGGGGAGTCACCCCCCACCTATTCCCGCAGGTCGCGGGCAGTTTCACATCGTTGTGTGTTGGTCTCGCGGTCAACGCTAGCACGCGCTGTTCGCGGCGGCGTTGTCGAGAGCTTAGTAGTTGTCTTTGATCTCGTTCCAGTGGTCTGTTCCGTAGTCATCTTCGTGGAGGTCGCTGACGAGCTGGCCGAGTTGATCGAGCAGCTGGTTGGTCTGTTCGGTCTGTCGGATCAACACGTCGAGCTTGCTGGCGATGTCGTCGGAAGTTGCGTGGTCCAGGTTCATTCCTCTTGGCGGTTCGTATTGTCCTTCGAGGATGGCGTTTGCGGCGGTGGCGATGTCTGCGAGGCTGGCCTCGGTGTTGCTCATCATGGCGTGGTCCTTCGTCGGTGAAGTGGTGTGTTGACTGTACCGGTTCCCTTGGTGCCGGCAGAGCCTGTCGGGGTGACGATCCTGCACCCGTGTTGCACGTGTGATGCGTGTATCTGCCCCGGGGTCCCCGGATCCCGGGGCCCCTCGCGCGCGGGGATCACTTTGCGGGATCGCGCAAAGTGGACTTCGGTCGTCATGGCTGGGGTTCTCAGGGGGTCGGCTGGCAAGGGTGTCCGCCGAGGTGACGCCCTTTCGTCCGGAGCCGGGAAGGAGGGGGTGCACTCAACGCACACCCCTTGCCCTGGTCAACCGTGGGTGTCACGCCCATGGAGGGTGTCGGTAGTGCCGACGCCCTTTCGGGTGGCGTCACCGGGAAGGGGTCTGCGCGCGGGATGCGGACGGCTACCAGAACTTCGCTTGGCGAAGAACTGCTAGCGCTGGCCGGGTTCTCGGGTGGGGTCAGTCGGGCTGAGGTCATCGGTTGTCGGGGGGTTGTTCACCCCGTGGGAAGCGGACCCTGCGGGCCTGTCTCTCCCGGAGAGTCCCTCGCCCCAAAGCGCCCCGGCGTTCCAGTCCTCGCATTGCCGCGTCTGCCCACGACTCCTAGCCCGCCCTCACATTGAGGACGAGCGGTGTTGTGGCCCTGGTCCGCGCACTAGAAGCACGGGCCCCACACGACGGCACGACGGTTCGGGAAGGGGTAGCCGCGGCCCTCTGAGATCCGTGGGAGGGTCAGGAACACGGGGGACGGATCAGGTCCTACAGGGCCGCCAGACGGCGTGTCTGGAGGTCCTGTGCAATCTGGTCCACCGTGGGCCCGGGAGCGTTACGCGGCTCTCCCGGGCCCGCAGGGTGGGCAGTGGGCGCCCACCCCTCGGTGCGGGTTCAGTCCTCCCAGCGTTGCCCGGAGACGCGTTCGATCATGGCGATGACCTCACGGGCGCGGTCGGGGTTCTCGCGGCGCACGGCGTCCACGAGGTCGCCCAGGGTGTCGGCGGCGTACTCGGTCATGAGCTCCACGAGCTGCACGCCCTCGTTGACGGCTGCCTGATCCTGGTCGACGCGGGCCGTGAGGGAAGCGGTCACCCGGCGCGCCACGTTGCCGATGTCCTGCGCGGTCATCTTGTCGGCCGACTCGGGCATGTTCACTACGGCCAGGGTCTCGCCGTACTGTTCGCGGGCATTGAGCACGCGCTCGATGACGCGGACGGTGGCCATGTCGTCCAGTAGGTCGCCGGGGAGCGTATCGGGCTGGACGTGGGCCCGCTCCTCGGTCCAGAGCAGATCCCAGTCGATGACGTGTTTCATGGTTGGTTCCCTTCGCTGTCCTCGACGATTCGGATAGCCCGGTCGATCGCGACCCGCAGGCGCCGCAACTGGACGCCGTCGAGGCCGCCCAGGGCGGGGATGTCGCAGCGGCGGATGACCACGCCGCCCGCGGTCTCCTCCGCGATGATCTCGAGGCGCGTACGCCCGGGGATCGCGGGGAGTTCCCCGCGCCGCCAGGTTGACCCCGACGCGGGCTCCTGGTACTCCTCGGTCCACCACCGTGCGGGGGACTGGATCCGGGCGCCGTTCATCGCATGGTCTCCTTCGTGGCGGGGGTGTCGGCTCTCTGGACGGTGCGGAGGGTGCGGTCGATGGCGACGCGGAGGCGGCGGAGTTCGAGTTCCCCGAGGTCGTCCATGCGGGGGATGGTGGCGCTCACGCGCGTGTGTCCCGTGTGGGTGGTTTCCGAGGTGACGCGGATGGGGGGCCGTCCTGCCACGGGGATGTCCCTGGTCCGCCGGTACGATTCGGACGCGGGATCCCGGTCTTCCCTGTCCCACCATTGGGTGG
>JALCNR010000003.1 GCA_022649165.1 Actinomyces sp. | reverse complement strand
GGTACTCACCGCGATGCTCCATCACCAATCTCACCGCGCGCTCGCGCACCACGGGATCAATCTTCTTCGGCATGACGACATCCTCTCAACCAGAAAAGACGCGGCAACAAACCCGGGACGGTTCACTCGCCAACGCCGACGTCAGCCGCCCACCCCCTCACCACACCGTCACCTCGCAGGCGCCATTCGCGCCCTTCCCGGTCGAGCGCTCCAACCTCGGCGGAGGCCGATGTCGCGACCACCGCAAGGAGCTCCAGCTACAGTAAAACCCCTGGTAGGCAAGGGATTTGAGGGGGTTGCGCGCCTTATCAAATGCGACGTCTTAGTCTCCAGATGCGGGCCGTCGTCGACGGCCCGCATTCGCCGTCTCCGGGGCCGGATCCGCCGACGCCCCGCGCGGGGCACGGCGCCCGGACCGGGGGACACCCTGATTCGTCCCTGATCCCGGTCCCGCCCGCTCCTGCGCCATCGTGGCGCCGGATAAGCTGACAGTGCCCCGGCAAGGGCACCTGCCGCCCCGCGACGCCGTCTGCCCGCTCGGGGACGCCCGTCACCCGATCCCAGGAGCCCCCATGAGCGTGCCCCGTCCCCGAGCCCGAACCGTCCTCACCCTCCTCAAGCTTCTGGTCTGGGCGGTGATCGCCGCGGCCCTGGTCAAGCTCGCGTTCTTCCCGTCGGCGCAGGCGCTGGACGCGGCGCAGTCCCTGGACCCCACCGCGTCCTACGGTCAGATGACGGTGAGCGCGCAGAAGGGGTCGATCTCCAGTCAGATCGACCTGGAGGGGACGATCCAGCCGGATCCGGCGCCGGAGATCAAGGCGACGATGGACGGCCAGGTCACCGAGATCTACGTGCTCGACGGGCAGGCCGTCAACCAGGGGGACACGATCCTGCTGATCCAGAAGGAGATGCCCGGGGAGGACACGGAGACCACCGACGAGTCCGGCGTCACCACCGTGGTCCCGGGGAAGTCCTGGTGGAAGAGCGAGTGGATCACGGCCCCCGCCACCGGCACGCTCGACCTGTCCGCGATGCTCGACCAACAGTTCTCCGTCGGCGACGTCCTGGGCTCCGTGCAGCCGCCGACGTTCTCGGCGGTGGCCACGCTCACCGCCGACCAGATGTACCGGATCCAGGACGTCCCGGACGCGGCCACGATCACGATCAAGGACGGCCCCGCGCCCTTCGACTGCTCGGGCCTGTCCATCACGACCCCGCGCACGGGCCAGAAGACCGGCGGCTCCTCGGGCGCCGCGGATGGCGCCGACACCCCGGACGGAGGCTCCTCCTCGACGTCCATCGAGGCGCGCTGCCGGATCCCGGACGGCCAGAAGGTCTTCCCCGGCCTCCAGGTGACGATGGGCATCACCGCGGGGGCGGCTGACAACGTCCTCACCCTGCCGGTCACCGCCGTCGAGGGACGTTTCCAGACCGGCGTCGTCTACCGGCCCACCGGCGACCCCGACAACCCGGAGAAGGTGGACGTCGCCCTGGGCGTCACCGACGGGACGACCGTGGAGATCACCGGCGGACTGAGCGAGGGTGAAGAGGTGCTGGAGTTCGTGCCCGGCCAGGAGCCCCAGATGACCTGCGATCCGATGACCGGGGAGGGCTGCTGAGGTGGCCCTCCTGGAACTCGGCGCGGTGACGCGGGACGTGCCGCTGCCCGACGGCGGCGACCTGCACATCCTGCGCGGCGCGGACCTGAGCGTCGAGGCCGGAGAGAGGGTCTCGATCGTCGGACGCTCGGGCACCGGCAAGTCCACGCTCCTCAACATCATCGGCCTGCTGGACCAGCCGACCTCGGGCACCTACCTGCTGGCCGGGCAGGACGCCGTGCTCCTGCGTGAGAGCCGCCGCGCCCGCCTGAGGGGCTCGATGTTCGGATTCGTCTTCCAGCAGTTCAATATCTTCAACGAGCGCACCGCCCAGGAGAACGTGGAGGTCCCCCTCCTCTACGCTGGCGGCTCGCCGTTCTGGCGCCGCCACGACCTGGCGGCGGAGATGCTGGAGCGCGTCGGGCTCGGCGACCGGCTCGAGTCCTCGCCGACCCAGATGTCGGGCGGGGAGCAACAGCGCATCGCCATCGCCCGCGCCCTCGTGCGCCGCCCCCGCATCATCCTGGCGGACGAGCCGACGGGCGCCCTCGACCCCGACACCGGCCGGAGGATCATGACGCTCCTGGAGACCGTCGCCCGAGAGAACGACGCGGCCCTGATCGTCATCACCCACGACCTCAACGTCGCCGTGCGGGCTGACCGGGTCCTCGCCCTCCACGACGGCGTGCTGCACCCCGTGGACGCCACCCATGAGGGGCTCGCCCCCGCCGTCGCCGCCTCCTCCGACGGGGTCCTCTCCCTGGGTCCCTCCCCCGACGAGGGCGACGCCTCCGACGGCGTCCCCACCCACCGCGAGGAGGCCCGGCGATGAACGTGCTCACCCAGATCGTCGGCGCCCTCGTCGAGGCCTGGGGGGAGGTCCGCGTGCAGAAGGCCCGCGTCGTCCTCTCCCTCGTCGGGGTCGTTGCCGCGGTCGCAGCCATGTCCACGGTCATCGCCATGGGCGATCTCATCGTCCAGTCGAACCAGGAGATGCAGGACGCCTACTCCGGGCGGGCGGTCACCCTCACGCTCTCCGCGACGCAGCAGTCGTCCGACGGCTCCTCGGAGGGTGCCGGGGGAGGGGGCGTCGTGTTCTCCTCCGACGGCGCCGCCCAGCAGATCGCGGTCCCCGGGACGGGGGAGGACACGGGAGACGGCTCGGATCCCGACGCCCAGGACACCGGATGGTCCCCGGAGGCCACCGGCGTGGTCAACGATCCCCTGGGCGGGGCGATGGTCACGGTGGCCGACAGGTTCCAGATCCCGTACTGGTCGCGTCTGGAGTCTGGGAGCCTGCGCATCCGCGAGGTCGAGGAGCTCTCCACCTCTGGCACCTTCCGCGGCGTGCCGATGGCGCCGCCCCAGAACGGGTACTCGAGCCCGCAGGTGCTCGCCGTCGACCCCGACTACCAGGTGATCTACCGGTTGGAGCTGGCCGCGGGGCGCTGGCTGTCCTCGGGCGACGTCAACCAGCGGGCCACGCCCGTCGTGATCAACTCCGTGATGTGGGAGTACTTCGGGTCCCCGGACATCCGCCAGCCCCTCGTGCTGCAGACGCTGGGCGACACCCATGAGCAGCTGCGCGTCGTCGGTGTCGTCCAGGCCACCAGCGAGTGGGACCAGCCCACCGCTTACATGCCCTACGACTCGTGGAAACTCATGCAGCCCGCCGACCCCTCCCAGGCCGCCCCGACGGGAAACGCCCAGATGATCGTGTGGGCCGGTGAGGACCAGGCCGACCAGGCCCGGCAGGTGCTGCCCTCTGCCCTGGGGGCCGTCCTGGGCGAGGGCTGGTCCGTCGACGTCTACGGCGGCGAGCAGTGGGACGCCGGCCAGGACGAGATGGCGACGATCCGGCTGATCGTCATGGTCATCGGCGCGATCGTCATCACCCTGGGGGCGCTGGGCCTGCTCAACGTCTCCATCGTCACCGTCCGCCAGCGCATCCGCGAGATCGGCATCCGCCGCGCGGTCGGCGCCTCGGCGAGGAGGGTCTTCTTCTCCGTGTTCATGGAGTCCGTGGTGGCGACCTTCGCCGCCGGCGTCATCGGCGTGGGGCTGGCGATCCTCGTCCTGAGGGTCCTCCCCATGGAGTCCATGGGCATCTACCTCCAAGACCAGCCGCCCTTCCCGATGTCCGCGGCCGTGGCGGGCGTCGGCATCGCCTCGGCGGTCGGCGCTCTGTGCGGCATCATCCCGGCCTTCGCGGCCGTGCGCGTCAGGCCGATCGATGCGATCCGCTACTGAGCGCGCACTGGCTCGCGGTCCCGGTTCCCGCGCCCGGGCGCGCGGTCTGTAGAGTTGTCGCGTGACGACCCCTCTCGAGGGCCGCCCCGGGCCCGACGATCACGACCCCTCCGGCGGCGGGAGCGCCTCCGCCGCCACCGGCGCGACCTCCGCGCGCGACACCGCGTGGGTGAGGCGCGTCGGCCTGTTCCTGGGAGGGCAGACCGTCTCCCTCTTCGGCTCGATGCTGGTCCAGTACGCCGTCATGTGGTACCTCACGCTCACCACGAGGTCGGGCGCCGTGCTGATGCTCTACGCCCTGTTCGGCATGGTGCCGCAGGCCCTGGTCTCCCTGTTCGGGGGCACGCTGGCGGATCGCATCAACCGGAAGGCCCTCATCATCGCCTCCGACGCCACGATCGCCGTCACCACCGCCGTGCTGGCCGCCGTCATGGGCGCCGGGCGCACCGACCTGTGGCTGATCTACGCGGCGCTGACGATCCGGTCCATCGGCGCGGGCTTCCAGACGCCCGCCGTGTCCGCCGTCCTGCCCCAGCTGGTCCCGGGCGACCGGCTCCTGCGCGTCAACGGCGTCAACACGACGATCCAGTCGGCGATGTCCCTGCTGGCGCCCGCGGCCGCCGGAGCCGTCTACGCCGCCGGCGGGATCGTGCCCACGCTGTGGATCGACGTCGCCACCGCCGCCATCGGCATCGGCATCCTCGCCTCCCTGCCGATCCCGCGCCTGTCGCGCGCCGTCTCCGACGAGGGAGCCCCCGCCGGAGGCGGGGGAACCGCGGGGGACGGGACGGCGGCTCCGTCCTCGTATCTCCAGGACCTGGTCGCGGGGGTGCGCTACACGTTCGGGCACCGCCTGGTGCGCTGGATGCTGATGGTGTACGCGATCATCTTCGTGCTGACGGTCGCGCCGTCGCTGCTCACGCCGCTGATGATGGCCCGCAGCTTCGCGGACGAGGCCTGGGGGGACGAGGTCTGGCGGCTCACCGCCCTTGAGATCGCGTTCTCCGCGGGGATGCTGCTGGGCGGGGCGGCGGTCGCCCTGTGGTTCCAGCGGCGCTCGCGTGAGCACATGATCCTGGCCGCGGCGGTCGTCTTCGGGCTGCTGGCCATCGCGATCGGGCTGACGACGGACCTGTGGGTGTTCCTGGCGCTGATGTTCGCGTCGGGGGTGGTGGTGCCGTTCTTCTCGACGCCGGCGACGACGCTGCTCCAAGAGAAGGTCGCGCCGGAGTACATGGGCCGCGTCTTCAGCTTCGTGTCGGTCGTTCTGGCGCTGGGGATGCCGATCGGGATGATCGTGTTCGGGCCGCTCGCCGATGTCGTGCGGGTCGAGACGCTGCTGGTGGCGGCCGGGGCGGTGACGCTGCTCGTCGTCGTCGGTGCGGGCCTGTCGCCGGGCGGGCGCGCCGCGCGCGAGGACGGGCGGGCCTTTCGCGCGGCGTCGCTCGCGGGCCGCGGGGGCGACGAGACGGTCGGGCGGTGATCAGCCGGGCAGGCCGAGGTCCCGCGTGACGGGGTCGGCGACGGCCAGGCCGTCGGCGACCAGGCCGTCGACCGCGCGGGACGCCTGGGCCGGGTCCGCCCCGGGAAGGGTCGCCGCGGACAGGGCGTCCGCCCTCGTCAGGGGGCGTCCCTCCACATGAGCGGCGCGCAGCGACGCCATGACGCGCCCACGCGCCTGACGGTCGGTGCCCGCCCAGGCCTGTCCGCGGGGACGGACCTCGGCGGCGGGCCGGCCCGCCGTGAGCCATGCGCACTCGGACGCCAGCGGACAGGCCTCGCACCGCGGCGCACGCTGGTCGCACACGAGGGCGCCCAGCTCCATGAGAGCGACGTTCCAGTCCGCGCAGGCTTCGCCGTCATCGGGGAGCAGGGACTCCGCGCGGGAGCGCTCCCGGCGCCCCGGGGAGGACGAGGGCGCGAATTCGCGGCCGTCGAGCGTGCGGGCGAGGACGCGGCGGACATTCGTGTCCAGGACGGCGACCCGCCGGTGGTAGGCGAAGCAGGAGACGGCGGAGGCCGTGTAGGGCCCGATGCCGGGCAGCGCCATCAGCTCGTCCATGTCCGCGGGGACCCGCCCCCCCGGGCGGGCCGCGACGGCGGCCGCGCACTGCTGGAGGCGCAGCGCGCGCGAGGGGTAGCCCAGCCTGTCCCAGGCGACCAAGACGTCCGCGGTCGGGGCGGCGGCCAGATCGGCGGGCCCGGGCCAGTCGCGCATCCAGCGCTCCCAGATGGGCTGGACGCGGGGGATGGGGGTCTGCTGGCTCATCACCTCGAACACGAGCGTCCCCCAAGGGGAGACGCCCTCCGCGCGCATCGGCAGGTCGCGCCGGTGGAGCGCGTACCAGGAGAGCAGGGCGTCGAACACGCACGACAGGCTAGCCCGCAGGCGCCGCCGCCGCCGCGTCGGCCGGCTCCGGGACCGCGCCCCGGTGCCCGCGGCGGCAGGCGTCGTGCCACAATTGGGCCATGCTGATGAGTGACCGGGACATCCGCGCGGGCATCGAGGGCGGGCGCATCCAACTGGATCCGCTGGAGCTCGACCTGATCCAGCCCGCCAGCATCGACATCCGGCTGGACCGCCTCTTCCGCCTGTTCGACAATCACCGGTACTCGGTGATCGACCCGGCCTCGGACCAGCCCGACCTCACCCATCTGGTCGACGTGGGCCCGGACGACCCCTTCGTCCTGCATCCCGGCGAGTTCGTGCTGGGCGCCACCTTCGAGAAGGTCACCCTGGGCGACGACATCGCGGCCCGCCTGGAGGGGAAGTCGTCCCTGGGGCGCCTCGGCCTGCTCACGCACTCGACGGCGGGGTTCATCGACCCCGGGTTCTCCGGCCACGTCACCCTGGAGCTGTCGAACACCGCCACCATGCCGATCCTGCTCTACCCGGGGATGAAGGTCGGCCAGCTGTGCTTCTTCCACCTGTCCTCGCCCGCCCTGCACCCCTACGGATCCGACGGGCTGGGCTCCCACTACCAGGGCCAGCGCGGCCCCACGGCCTCGCGCAGCCATCTGCGCTTCTCGCGCCTGCACCTGGAGCCGGGCCCCGATGAGTGAGTCCTCGCCGGAGGACCAGGCCGCCGGCCGCCGGGGAGCGGAGCCCACGGCGGGAGCCCCCGCCGGCGGGGGCTCCGGGCCCGAACGGCGGTCGATGCGCGACCGGCTGGTCCCCCCGCCCCGCCGTCCCGTCAACCCGCTCACCGACACGACGATGACATCGATCAGCGGCCTGGACACGCTGAGCACCGCCTTCCGCGTCCGTCACGACGGCGGGGTCGTCGCCGACCAATCGGCCGCCCCGATCGCCGCCCCGTTGCGGCGCATGGATCAGGAGAGCGTCATCGACCTCGATGAGGCGCTGTCCCACCATCTCCTCCTGGTGTCCGACGAGGTCGATGCCGACGAGCTGGAGGCGCTCGCGGTCTCCGTGTGGGACGAGTCCGGATGGGCGGGCCCCGGGATGCTCCGCCTGGGCGGAGGGGCCGCGCTGCGGGGGCCGTGGGCGATCGACGCGCAGTCCCGCCGCGCCCTGGGCGTGTCCACCGCGCTCACGCACGCCTGGCTGGTGGTGTGCCCGCCCTCACGCGGGGCGGCCCCGGATCCGGGGCTCATGGCGCGCGACCCGTGGGCCCATGCCTTCCCCGACGGCATGCCCGTCGGCGTCGAGCTGCGGATCCTGCTCACGCTACGGCGCATGGCCCGGCGCCTGTGCGGGGCGCTGCGCATCCAGGGGACGGGTGACATCCTCGCCCCCGACCCGGACTCGGCCGTCAACCTCACGGCGTACTCGCCCCGGTGGATCGGCCCCGAGGAGCTCCTCGCCGTCCTGCGCGCCGAGTTCCCGACGGTCATCGACTCCCGGGACGTCCCGCTGGCGCCCCAGCCCCGCCCGGACGCGCGCGAGGTCGAACGCATCCAGACCATCGCGCAGTCGGTCGCCGAACTCCCGGAGGACGTCGCCCGCCATCTGGAGGAGTCGCGTCGGCGCGCCCAGTCCGAACCGCAGACGGTCGACGCTTACGCCGCGGTCGCCCCCGCAGGCAACCGGTCCGAGCTGATGGTCGAGGTCCGCATCGTCCCGCGCCCGCCCCAGGTCCTGCGCTGGGAGGCCTGGACCGACAATGTCATCGTCGAGTACCGGGTCCGGTGGCTGCCCGGCCCCGGCATCGACGTGACCACCGAGCGGCTGTCGCGCACCTCGCGACTGGAACGGCTTCGTGCAGCCCGCGACGTCGAACGGGCCGCGGGATTGGTCGTGGACGCCGTCGGCGGCTCGGTCATCGACGAGGACGGGTTCCTGGTCGGCCAGGACGGCGATCCGCTCGCCGGCGCGCCCGTCCGATGAGGAGGGGCGGACGCACCCGTTTCACGCTGGGCGGAAGCCCGGGCCTTGATCCTGTGGGCCGGCACAGCCCATGCCCAGCAAGGACTCAGGTCCATGCGATTGGCTGAGGGGGACAGAGGAAAGGAACGACGGACGATGGACTCCCCACCGACTGACAGCGATCATGCCGACATCCCGGAGGTCACCCTGGTCTTCGAGGACGACCCGCCAGGAGGCGGCGCGCGCTCCGCGCACACCGGTCCGCAGGGCCGGTCCGGAGAGGCGGCGTCGGTGCATCGCGACGGCGCGGATGTCGGCCATCACCTGCCCCAGGGCCGGGTGGCGCCGGCTGCGCTGGGAGTCGTGCTCGGCGCCGTGGCCGTCCTCGGGATCCTGGTCGTGAACCTGGCGCCGGCGTTCAGCCTCGCCGGAGTGACGACGGCCGCGGACCTGGGAGCCCCCGCAGCCGTGGCCGCCCTGGCGCGCTTGGCGACGGCCCTGTTCGGGCCGCTGTGCGCCGTGGCGGTGACGCTGGGCGCGGCCCTCCTGCTCGCGCGCCGGGGACTCCGGATGGGAGGCGGCCCGGTCCGTGCGCTCATGGGGAGCCGCCGTTCCGTCTCGTTCCTCTCGGTCATGGTGACTGCCTGGATGCTGGAGGGGCTGGTCGCCACCGTCACCGCGGGCGCGGTCCCCTTCGTCGTCCAGGCGTCTGCCTTCGCCGCGGCGTTGGCGGCCGGCCTGACGGTCACCGCTCCGCGGGAGAGCCGTCTGGCCACGGGATTGGTCTCCGCGGCGGTGGTCGTGGCCATCTCCGTCGCGCTCGTGCTGGCGGGGTTCTCGACGCTGGTCGCGGGCGTCGGCTCGGTGGTCGTCGGCGTCGTGTCCGTGCTGCTGGGCGCGGCGGCGTGGAACCGCTGGTTCGCACCCGCGCTGGAGGCCCGGGACGCCCTGCGGCGGACCCGCTCCGCCGGATGGTGACCATCGGCCGACCAGTCGACGGGATCAGCTCCCGACGGTAGAGCCGGGGGAGCCGGGCGCGGCCTGGCCGCGCCGGACGCCGTCGAGCAGCAGCAGGGCGACGTCCTTGACCTCCGGGAGGCCCCCCGCCCCGCCTCGGCCGGTCCCTGAGCCTTCGCCGGCCCCGGCGGATGAGCCGGTCGCGGACCCCAGCATCTGGGAGCAGAACGGGCAGGCGGTGGCCACGACCTGGGCGCCGGTGGAGGCGGCCTCGGCCATGCGGGCGTCGGCGATGCGGATGCCGCGGGTCTCCTCCATCCAGGCGCGGGCGCCGCCCGCCCCGCAGCACATGGCCCGGTCCCGGTTGCGCGGCATCTCGACGAGATCCAGGCCCGGCAGTGCGCCGAGCAGCTCGCGGGGCGGCTCGTAGACGCGGTTGTGGCGGCCCAAGAAGCAGGGGTCGTGGTAGGTGACGGTGGGAGCGCCCTCGTCGGGGGCGGGCGGGGCGACGGGCCGGAGCCTGCCGTCGCGGACCAGGCGGTTGAGCAGCTGCGTGTGGTGGATGACGTCGAAGCGCCCTCCCAGCTGCGGGAACTCACCGGCGATCGTGTTGAAGCAGTGGGCGCAGGTGACGACGATCCTCTGGGCCTTCGCCTCGTGGAGGGTGTCGATGGCGGTGGAGGCCAGCATCTGGAACAGGACCTCGTTGCCCGCCCGCCGGGCGGGATCGCCGGTGCAGGACTCGGCGGACCCCAGGACCGCGAAGGTCACGCCCGCCGTGTGGAGCAGTTCCGCGACGGCGGCCGTGGTCCTCTTCGCCCGGTCATCGGACGCGCCGGCGCACCCGACCCAGAACAGGTAGTCGACGTCCGCGGCGGACTCGACGTCCTCGCCGATGACGGGGACGTCGAAGTCGAGGTCCTTCGCCCAGTCCAGGCGCTTGCGGGCGGGCAGATTGTAGGGGCTGCCCTTCGTCTCCATGCCGCGGAAGGCGCGGCCGAGCTCCTGCGGGAACGCGCCCTCCATGAGGACCTGGTGGCGCCGCAGGTCCAGGATGTGATCGACGTGCTCGATGTCGACGGGGCACTGGTCGACGCAGGCGCCGCACATCGTGCAGTCCCACAGCGCCTCCTCGCTCACCACATCGGGCACCAGCGGGCCGGCCACCACCGGCGCGCCCTGGGGGCCGGTCGCACCCGAGGCGGCCAGCGCGCCCAGGACGTCGGCGGTGTGGGCCACGGGGTCCAGTCCCTTCTCCAGGAGCACGCACCCGTCTCCGGGCACCAGGTCCTCCGGCACCGACTCCTCGGTGACCTCGGTGCCGGAGACGGCGTCCATGTGGTCCCGCAGCGCCAGGACCAGCAATTTCGGGGACAGGGGCTTCTGCGTGTTCCACGCGGGGCACAGCTCCTGGCAGCGCCCGCACTCCGTGCACGAGTAGAAGTCCAGCCGGTCCTTCCACGTGAGATCGGCGGCCGTCCCCGCGCCCAGGTCGGCGTCGTCGGGGATCTGCTCGACGTCGGTGACCGGCTCGCCCCCCACCAGCATCGGGGCGGCCGGGCCCAGGGCCTTCGCGCCCGAGGGCTCGCGTCGCGCGTACAGGTTGACCACCGCGAGGAAGCGGTGCCACGCCACCCCCATCGTGGTCTGGACGCCCACGACCATCATCCACGCCATCGACACGCAGATCTTGACGGCCGACACGACGACGATGAGGTCGGCCACCGTCTGGGGGCTCGCGCCGCCAGCGCGCACCAGGGCGCCGATCCACGCCGTCGTCGGGAAGTGCCAGGGCGTGGCCAGGGACGCCAGAGCCGCGTCCGGGGGGGCGGCGTACAACGCGTTCTCCAGCCCGCGCAGCACGACGACGCACAGGCACACGAGCAGGATCACCCACTCGACGAAACGCGCCTGCCATCGGGTGGATCCCAGGAACCGAGAGGCCATCCCCCGGGGCGACCCATCACGGGGGGAGTGACCGCCGTCCGCGGCGCCCCCGGTGGCCGTCGAGGGCGGGGCGGCCTCCGCGTCGTGTCCGTCGCCGCTGAGGGCGGCCTCCCCGGGGGCTCCCGCCCCCGCTCGCGTGCGGATCGCCATGAGCAGGAGGATGCCGATGAGCCCTCCCCAGGCGAACAGCTCCGTCAGCCACTCCCACGCGGCGAGATGGCCGATGAGGGGCAGGGACCAGGTCTGGTTCCGCAGCTGCGCGTATCCCGTGACGAGGGTGAGGAACAGCAGCGGGAAGGAGATCATGACGAACCAGTGGGCGATCTTGACTGCCCGGCGCCCTTTGAACTCCCGGTGGGACAGGACGGCGGTCAGCATCCCGCCCAGCCGCCGGCCCACCGGACGCCACCGCCCCGGGGCGGGCGCGCCTCCCGCCACCTGACGCCACAGATGCGCGATGCCCCGGCCGAAGGAGATCAGCCCGAAGAGCGTCGCGATCATCGCGGCGGCCCACGACACGGTCGAGAGCAGGGGTGAGGCCATCGGGAGGATCTCCTTGGCTGTGGCTGTGGCTGTGGCTGCGGCTGGTGCGGGGAGCGGCGGGCGGGAATCCGACGACGTCCCCGGCGGGGACGGGTCCCTCCCCATTATCGTCCCTGATCCGGACGGCGCCCGGGGACGAAGGGGCAGGGCGGCTGGTGGACGTGGACGGGCGCGAGGCCCGTCGTGCCGATACCCTGAGAACGGTCGTCCGGCCGCCTGCTCTCGTCACGTGCCAACTCAACATCCGGAGGTGCCCATGGTCGCCCTGCTCGCCGCGCACCTGTGCGCAGCGATGCTGGCGCCGTGGCTGGTGGCCCGCCTGGGCCGCCGGGCGCTCCCGGTCCTCGCGCTGGTCCCGGCCTCGTCGGCGGTGTGGGCGCTCGTCCACACGGAGGCGGTGCGCTCGGGCGTGTCCACGGTGGAGCACCTCCCGTGGATCCCCGGCCTGCAGATGGACCTGTGGTTCCGCCTCGACGCCCTGTCGTGGCTGATGACCCTCATCGTCGGCGGCGTGGGAGCGCTGGTCCTCGTCTACGCCGGCGGCTACTTCTCCTCCACGTCGGCGGGGCTAGGGCGTTTCGCCGCCGTGTTCACGGGTTTCGCCGGAGCGATGCTGGGGGTCGTCACCTCCGATCACACGATCGGCGTCTACGTGTTCTGGGAGGCGACCTCGCTGCTGTCGTTCCTCCTCATCGGCCATCACCATGAACGCCGCCCCGCTCGTGCCGCCGCCCGCCAGGCCCTGCTGGTGACATCGTCGGGGGCGTTGGCGATGTTCGCCGGCCTCGTCATGCTGGGACTGGCTCCCGGGGGCTCCTTCCGGCTGTCGGAGCTGGTCCCCGCCCTCGCCGACGGGCGGGTGGACGCCTCCTCCCCGCAGGTCGCGGTGGCGGCCGTGCTGGTGGCGGCCGGCGCCTTCTCGAAGTCGGCGCTGGTCCCCTTCCACTTCTGGCTGCCGGGCGCGATGGCGGCGCCCACGCCGGTGTCCGCCTTCCTCCACGCGGCGGCCATGGTCAAGGCCGGCGTCTACCTCATCGCGCGCCTGACGCCCGGCTTCACGCAGATTCCCGTGTGGTCGCCGCTCATCGTCGCCCTGGGGCTGGCGACGCTCCTGGTCGGCGGGTGGAGGGCCCTGCGCCAGGACGACCTCAAGCTGGTGCTGGCCTACGGCACGGTCTCCCAGCTCGGGCTCATCTCGGCGGCCGTCGGCCAGGGGAGCGCCGGCGCGATGGCGGCGGGCCTGACGATGCTGGTGGCCCACAGCCTGTTCAAGTCCACGCTCTTCCTCACGATCGGCGCAGTCGAGTCGGCGACGGGGACACGCGACCTGCGCCGTCTCAGCGGCCTGGGGCGCCGCAAGCCGGTGCTGGCCGCCGCCGCGGGGCTGGCGGCGCTGTCGATGGCCGGCGTGCCGCTGACCACCGGGTACCTGGGCAAGGAGGCCTTGCTGGCGGCCCTCCTCCACGGTTCGGAAGCCTCGTGGGCGGCGGCGTGGGCCACCGCGGCGGGGGCCCGCACCCTCGACGCGGCGCTCGCCCTCGTCATCGCCGCAGGCAGCGTCCTCACCGTCGCCTACTCGTGGCGCGTGTGGTGGGGGGCCTTCGGCACTCGGCCCATCGACCCGGCCTGCCGCCCCGCCACCGCGTCGGAACGGTCCACCGAGCACCCCGCTCCCACGCCGCTGCTGATGACCGTGCCCATCGTCGTGCTCTCGCTGGGAGCGCTGCTCGGCTGGGCCCCCTCCCCGATGCAGTCGGTGATGGAGCTCCACGGGGCGGACGGGCTGCCGGGCGCCGCGCACCTGGCGTGGTGGTCCGGATGGGAGCCTGCCGCCCTCACCGCCCTCATCCTCCTGGGAGGCGCGGCCCTGGTCGCGGCGGCGGACCGTTTCCGCGCGCTCCAGTCGAGGATCGCCCCGCCCGTCGCCATCACGGACGTCTTCTCCTGGAGCCTGCGCGAACTCGAGATCCTCGCCACCCGCGTCACGCGCCTGTCGCAGCGGGGATCGCTGCCCTGGGACCTGACGACCATCCTCCTCACCCTGGTCGTCGCCGGAGGCATCGCAGCCCTCGCGGATCCCCCGCGTTCGGTGACCGTGCGCGCCTGGGACTCGTTCGCGCAGGTGGGCATCGCCGTCCTCATCGTCGCCGCCGCCGTGCTGACGGCGCGCTCGCGGCGGCGGATGCGCGCCGCCTTCGCGCTGGGCGCCGTCGGCCTGGGGGTCGCCCTGCTCTACGCCTCCCAAGGCGCCCCCGACCTAGCGCTCACCCAGCTGGTCGTCGAATCGGTCAGCATCGTCGTCTTCGTGCTCGTCCTGCGCAAGCTCCCCCCGTTCTTCTCGGACCGGCCGCTGGCCTCCGCGCGGTGGGGCCACTTGCTGCTGGCGGTCGCCGTCGGCGCGGGCGTGGTCGCGGCCGGGCTCGCGGCGTCCTCGGCGCGCGTCGACGCCCCGGTGTCGGAGCTCATGCCCACCGAGGCGCTCTCCTTCGGCAACGGCCGCAACATCGTCAACGTCATCCTGGTCGACATCCGCGCCTGGGACACGGTCGGCGAGCTGTCGGTGCTGCTGGTCACCGCCACGGGTGTCGCCTCCCTCGTCTACGCCGCCGGGCACCGCCCCCGCCCGGAGAAGCGCTCCCGCGCCGGGGGCGGGCCGGTGGCCGGGGCCGCGGGCGGGGACGAGGGCGCGTTCCTGCCCGCGGTCGCGGCGCTGCGCCCCCAGGACCGGTCCACGGTGCTGGAGGTGACGACCCGCCTCCTCTTCCCGACGATGCTGGTCCTGTCCCTGTGGCTCCTGCTCATCGGGCACAACAACCCCGGGGGCGGCTTCGCCGGAGGCGTCGTGGCCGGCATCGCGTTCGTCCTGCGCTACCTGGCCGGGGGCCGCCACGAGCTGGCGGAGGCCATGCCGGTCGCCCCCGGACGGATCATGGGGCTCGGCCTGTTCATCGCCGGCGCGGGCGCCCTGTCCCCCCTCGCGTTCGGCAACGCCGTCCTGCAGTCGACCCCGGTCGACATCCATCTGGGCGCGCTGGGCGGACTCCACTTCACGACCGCCATGATCCTCGACGTCGGCGTGTACGTGCTGGTCGTCGGCCTGGTCCTCGACCTCGTGACCTCGGTCGGCGCCGAGGTCGATCGGCAGTCCGCCACGCCGGCCTCCCCCGGTCGGCGCCCGTTCTCCGGGGGCCGGGCCAGCGAGGGCGGCGCCGCCCTCGTCCAGGACGGCCCGCCCGGCCCGGCCCGGTCCGGGCCCGAGGAGAAGGGGGGACCGTCATGACCGTTCCCTCTCTCACCTTGCTGATCGTGGCCGGAGTCCTGGTGGGCGCCGGCGTGTACCTGCTGCTGGAGCGCACGTTGACGCGGATCTTCATCGGCCTGAGCCTGATGACCCACGGGATCAACGTGCTGATCCTCGCCTCCGGGGGGCCGGCCGGCCGCCCGCCGCTGCTGGGCGGGGAGGACCCGGCGGCCATGGCGGACCCGCTGCCGCAGGCGATGATGCTCACCTCGATCGTCCTGTCCCTGGGGACCACGGCGTTCGGGCTGGCGCTGGCCTACCGCTCGTGGAAGCTGTCCGGCCATGACGAGGTGGTCGACGACATCGAGGACCGCGTCCTGGCCCAGCGGGCCGAGCGGGCTGCTGCCCTGGCCGACGACGAGGCCGCCACGGGCACGGAGGACGCCGGCATCGACTACGACACCGAGGACACGGAGGCGGACCTCAGGGCGGACGGGCTGGACGTCGACGCGCCGGACGCCCAGGAGCCCGCGGCGGCGGGCGAGCAGGGCGTGAGCGGGGGCGGGGCATGAACGACGTCGCATGGATGCTGCCCATCCCGGTGCTGCTGCCGCTGCTCGGGGCGGGGCTCGCCCTCGTGGTCGGGCGCCGTCCCCGGCTCCAGCAGCTCATCGCCCTGACGGTGCTGGCCGCGACGACGGCCGTCTCCGTGGTGCTGGCGCTCGCAGCCGACCGGGGGCCGGTCGTCCTGGACGTCGGCTCCTGGGCCGCCCCGATCGGCGTGACGCTGGTGGCGGACCGCCTGGCGGCGCTCATGCTGGTCGTCAGCCAGATCGTCACCCTGGCGGTCCTCGTCTACTCGCTGGTCCAGAACCTGACGGACGACAGCCCGGGGGCGCCGATCAGCGTCTACTTCCCGACGTTCCTCATCCTGTCCGCCGGAGTGTCCGACGCCTTCCTCACCGGCGACCTGTTCAACCTCTACGTCGGGTTCGAGATCCTCCTGGCCGCCTCCTTCGTCCTCATCACGATCGGCGGGACGCGCGGGCGGGTGCGTGCCGGGAGCGTCTACGTCGTCGTCTCCCTGTTGTCCTCGGCGCTGTTCCTGGCGGGCATCGCGCTGACCTACGCGGCGACCGGGACGGTGAACATGGCGCAACTGGCGGAGAGGCTGGCCGGGATCGACCCGGGCGTCGCCCTGGTGATCAACGTCGTCCTGCTGGTGGCCTTCGGCATCAAGGCGGCCGTGGTGCCGTTGCAGGCGTGGCTGCCGGACTCCTACCCGACGGCCCCGGCCCCGGTGACCGCCGTGTTCGCGGGCCTCATGACGAAGGTCGGGGTCTACGCGCTGATCCGGCTGGAGGTCCTGTTGTTCCCCGGGGGACGGCTGGACGGGGTCCTCGCCGCGGTCGGGGCGGCCACGATGCTCGTCGGCATCGTCGGCGCCGTCGCCCAGGACGACATCAAGAGGCTGCTGTCCTTCACCCTGGTCTCGCACATCGGGTTCATGGTGTGGGGCCTGTCCCTGTCCTCGCGGTGGGGGCTGGCCGGCGCGATCTATTACGCGGCTCACCACATCATCGTCCAGACGTCCCTGTTCCTCATCGCCGGCCTCATCGAGCGGCGCACCGGGACGACCTCGCTGTCCCGGCTCTCCGGGCTGGTCCGCTCCGCCCCCGTCCTGGCGATGATGTTCTTCGTCGCCGGCATGAACCTGGTGGGCATGCCCCCTCTCACGGGCTTCGTGGGGAAGCTCGGCCTCGCCCGGGCCTCGGTGCAGGCGGGGACGCCCGCGGCGTGGATCCTGCTGGGCTGCGGCCTGGCCACGTCCTTCCTCACGCTCTACGTGGTCGTCAAGTGGTGGCACCAGGCCTTCTGGCAGGCGCCCGGGGAGCCGTCCCCGGTGCTGATGGAGCCCGTGACCGGCCCCGACACCTCGGCAAGGGCGAGGGCGGCCGTGGTGCGCCAGGTCGCCCGCGCCGAGCAGGTGCTAGCCCCCGCCGCCCACCGGGCCGAGCGCGCGGCGGAGGCCTCCCGAACCGGCGCCGAGCAGCAGGCCCTCGGAACGTCGCGGCTCATGACGGCCACGGTCGGCGTCCTCATCGTCGTGCAGGTGGCGATGGCGGCCCTGTCGGGCCCGATCTGGGGGTATGTCGACCGGGCCGCCGAGAGCCTCATCATGCGCTCGCCCTACATCGAGTCGGTGCTGCCCGACGACGGGCGCGGGACCGGCACCTCGGACACGGACTCCGAAGGGGGCGGACACTGATGTGGAGGGCGCTGGCCCGGACCGTGCCGGTGTGGCGCGGCAACTCGGTGCCGCGGGGCCCGGGCGCCCGGGGGAGGCTCTCGCCCGGGCTCACCGTGTGGCTGACGTTCCTGTGGGTGATGGTGTTCGGAGACCTCTCATGGGTGACGGTGCTCGGCGGGATCTTGGCCTCCCTGGCCGTCCAGTGGGCGTTCCCGCTGCCCCACAGCTCCTCCCGATGGCATGTCCGGCCTGGAGCCGTCGCCGTGCTGCTGGCGCGCTTCGTCGTCGATGTCATCCGCGCGGGCCTGCAGGTCTCCTGGCTGGTGCTGTCCGGCAGACCGGTCCGCTCCGCGATCGTGCGCGTCAACCTGCGCAGCGCGGATCCCGTGCACCTCACGGGCGTCTCCGCGATGACCTCGCTGGTCCCGGGCACGATCGTCGTGCGGGTGGACCGTCTCACGGGCACGATCTACCTCCATGTGCTCGACCTCGAGCGCCAGGGCGGCCTGGAGGCCGTCCGCTCCTCCGTGCTGGACCAGGAGCGGCGGATCCTGCTGGCGATCGGCTCCAACGCGGACCTGCGCGCCGCGGGTGTGGCCCTGCCCCTGAGGCGCGGGCGGGCGCGCCCCGGAAAGGAGAGGTCGTCATGAGCGTGCTGGACATCCTCCACCTGGCGACCGCGTGCCTGGCCGTGGCCGCCGGTCTTCTGGCCCTGTGGCGCGTGGCCGCCGGGCCCTCGCTGCTGGACCGCAGCATCGCGAACGACGTCCTCACAGCCGCCGGGATCAGCCTGGTCGGCGTCATGATCGTGGGATGGGGGCGCCAGGACCTGTCCGTCCTGCTCGTGATCCTGGCCCTCACGGCGTTCATCAGCGCGGTCGTCGTCTCCCGGTTCGCGGTGCGCGAGCGCTCCGATGTGCGGCGCATCCTCACGGTGGAGGAGGCGGAGCGCCAGCGCGTCGAGCGGGAGCAGGCGGCGCGGGACGCGGATCGGGCCGAGCGGGAGCAGGCGGCCCGCGAGGCCGACCTGACGGCGTCGGGGGCCGGCCTGCCGGATACGGAGGAGGACGAATGAACGTCGAGGACGCCGCCCACGTGGCCGGGGCGGTCCTGCTGCTCGTCGGCGTGTTCTTCACGCTGGTGGCGGCCATCGGGCTGGTCCGCTTCCGGGATGTCTACGCGCGCATGCACGCGGCCTCCAAACCGCAATTCCTGGGGCTCATGTTCGTCCTGGCGGGCATCGGGCTGGAGTCGTGGCAGTGGCGGTGGGTCGTCCTGGCGGCGACGGTGCTGATCCTCCAGTTCATCACGGCCCCCGTCGCCTCCCACCTGGTCGGACGGGCCGCCTATCGCACCGGGGGCGGGGCGGACCTGGTGGTCGACGAGCTCACGGCGGACCTGGAGACCTCGTCGCTGGGGGACGGGTCCTGAGGAGCCAGGCGAAGCGGCGCGCGGCAGTGGGAGCCGGTCGGCGCCGAGACCCGTCTCAGGCGGGGAGGAGCAGCGCGGCCGCCGTGAGGAGGCAGGCCGCGACCTCGCCCAGCCCGATGGAGAGCGGCTTCCAGGGGCCCCGCCGCGCCTGGTCCCACGGGACCAGGAGGGCGCGCGCGGTGAGCAGCGCCCACAGGGTGGGGGCGGCCCAGGACACGGCTCCGAGCGCGGCGGCCGCCACCGCGCCTCCGGTCGCCAGGGTGTGCCAGGCCGCGGAGCCCGCGATCCATCGCCGGTTCCCGCGTTCCCGGATCAGGGATCGGACATAGGGCACGGATCCGACGAAATAGGCTGTGAGCAGCGACGTCACGATCCACGCATGGGTCCACCCGGTGGAGGGGGCCGGGGCGGAACCCGTCAGGGCGGCAGCGTCGCGCCACGGCCACGCTTCGCCGGCCCGCCAGGCGCCCTCGGGCCGGACGAGTCCCGTCGCCCAGTCGTAGGCCACCGCGCATGTCAGTCCGCAGGCGATGACGGCGCTCAGGCGTGACGGCAGGGAGCGCCCTCGTCGTCGCCACGCCTCCACGAGAGCCACGGCGACCAGGGGGGCGAACACGGGAACCCACCACAGGAGCCGCGGGGCGAGCACCACCAGGAGGAGGCCGAACCCCACGGCCACCCCCGCCCACGTCAACAGGGCGGGCCGGTACCGTGCCCGGTGGGGAGCCCTCAGCCACAGGCTGGCGGCGTTGAAGAACAGGAAGCCGGCGACCCACCCGGCCAGCAGCGCCAGATGTTCCCAGCGCGCGCCGCCCATCAGCGCGCCGACGATGATGGGCACGGTGGCCATCGGCCAGGCGCCATGCTGGTCCGTGATCCAGCCCCGGGCCACCAGACGCCGCCTGGCCGATCGGTGCGGCCGCGGTCCGGGAGGGGTCATGGGCCCACCTTAACCGGCCTCCTGCAGCATGATCCCGCAGCGGGGCGACCCGGTGAGGGCGCTGAAGGCGTGGCTCACGCGCGTCGAGGGCGCCCGTCGCGAGGTTCGGCGCCGGAACGGCCCCGTCAAGGCCCTCATATTGCACTGAACCTCGCTCTCGGCGCTGCCGGTCGCGGCGAACCCGCATTGGAGCACGGGGCCTGGCGCCGAGACTGGGCGGGCCTTCTCGCCGTTCTTCCGGGATGAGCGAAGCCCCCGGCCTGTCTTTGCAGGCCGGGGGCTCTCACACGAGTCGGGGTGGCGGGATTTGAACCCACGACCTCTTCGTCCCGAACGAAGCGCGCTACCAAGCTGCGCCACACCCCGTGTGACCCGACGAGTATACCGGTGGGCGACTGGGCCGACCAAACCGGCAGGGCGCCGGTTCCGTCACACGGGCATGAGATGGATGACGGTGACCTCGGGGCGCGCGGCGACGCGCACGGGGGCGAACGGCGAGGTCCCCAGGCCGGCGGAGACCTGGAGGAGGGCGGCGTCGTCTCCCGCGGTCCACATGTGGAGCCCCCTGGCGAAACGGCTGGGCAGGTCGCAGTTCGTGACGATCGCCCCGAGGAACGGGAGGGCGATCTGGCCGCCGTGGGTGTGACCGGCGACGATGACATCGGGATGGCGGTGGGCGAAGGCGTCGACGACGCGGACGTACGGCGCGTGCGTGACCGCTAGGCGCAAGGCCCGCGGATCGGTCCACGAGGCGTCGGGGTCGGGGAGGCGATCGCGTCCCAGGTGGGGATCGTCCACGCCGATGAGGCTCACCCTCTGGACGCCGCCCCCTCCCTGCGTCTCGATGTCGAGGGTGGCCGCGCGATTCGACAGGTCCGCCCATCCGGCGGCGTCCAGGTCCGCGACGAAGGCCCGCCATGGCAGGTCCGGGATCTGGTCGTCGTGGCCCAGGTCCAGGGAGTGCGGCAGACCGCGGGAGGGCGTGCCGAACTCGTCCTCGGAGCCGTTCCACAGGCCCAGCCGCGGATCTTCCGAGACGCGCGGGTCGCGGCGCAGGTAGTGCGCCCAGTTCTTGTGGCGTGGGGAGTAGTAGTCGTTCGATCCGAGGACGAAGGCGCCGGGCAGCCCGAGGAAGGGCGCGTGGGCGGCTCGGACCAGGGGCAGGCCATCGGCGGAACCGAAGTTGTCCCCCGTGGACAGGACCATGTCGATCGGCTGCGTGCGGGCGACGCGGGTGAGGAAGTCGACGAGGAACTCTTGGCCGGGGTAGAGGTGCAGGTCGGAGATCTGGAGGATCCGCAGCTCCCGCGTGCCGCGTGAGGCCTCGACCGGGACGTGGACGTGGCGGACGGCCGGCAGCCGACGCTCGACCTGGCCCCAGGCGAGCGTGGCAGCGCCCGTGGCGGCCAACATGGCGGCGGACAGCCCCAGGGCCCGGCCCCGGGCGATGACGCCGCGCGGCGCGATCGAGGGCTGGTCGGCCAGGGCGTCGAGGCTGGGCGGCAGAGGCGGGATCACCGGTCGTTCCCGTCGGATCCGGAATCGCCGCCGTTGTCCTGCCCCTGGCCATTGTCGCCGGTGTCGGTGTCCGGCTTGTCGGAGGAGGACCCGGTGTCCGTGGCCGACGGCGTGGGGCTGGGGGAGGGCCGGGGCACGTCGCCGATGAAGACGTCGGCCATCGGCGTGCCCGTGGTCCCCGCCAGAGCGGCGTTCATGTACGGGGCCCAGATGTAGGCCCCCACCGTCGAGCCGTAGGGCACGGCCAGGGTCGTCCCGGCGATGGAGAAGTTCTCAACCTGCTGGGAGGAGCTGTTCGCGTACCCCATCCACGCCACGGTCGCGATCTCCTGAGTGAAACCGGCCGTCCAGGTGTTCGAGTTGTTGTCCGTTGTTCCGGTCTTCGCGGCGAACTGCCGTCCGCCGTCCAGCGCGAAGTCGTAGTACTGCGCATTCGCCTTGCGCAGCATCGTCGAGACCTTTTGCGCGACGGTCGAGTCCAGGACCTGGCTGCAGTTCGGTTTGTACTCCTTGAGGACGTTGCCGTCGCGGTCCGTCACCGTGGTGATGGCGTTGGGCTGGCACAGCACGCCGTTGTTCGCGATGGCGGCGTAGGCGGTGGCGAGCTTGAGGGGGGAGGCCTCGCCCGAGCCGATGATGTTCGAGGGGAGCGGGTCGATCGCGGAACCGTCCGCCTTCGTGATTCCGAAGTCCTTCGCGTCCTGGAAGATCGCGCAGAAGTCGACCTTCGTCGACATGTTGATGAACGCCTGGTTGACGGACAGGCCGAGGGCGCGGATCGCCTGCATCGGGCCGTCCTTGCCCGTCAGGTCGTTGACCGTCCACGCGCCGTTGTCCACGGGGACGTACGTGCCGTCAGAGCACGTGAACTCGCCCGTGGTGTACGTCCGGTTCGCCCGCCCGACCGTGTCGTAGGCGCCGTGACCCTCCTTGAACCACTGGATGAGCGTGAAGAGCTTGAACGTCGATCCCGGCGAGAAGTTGCTGTCCACGTTGTAGTTCACCATCGTCTCCCGCGTGGACTCCCCCTGGCCGTAGGTCGTGTTCTGGGCCATCGCCAGGACGTTCCCGGTCGAGGGCTCCACCGAGGTGAGCGCGTCGTCCAGGCCGACCCCGCCGTTCGCGTTGTCCACCGGCAGGGCGGCCGTCAGCGCATTCCAGGCGTCCTGCTGCTTCGAGGCGTTGATCGTCGTGCGGATCTCGATGCCGCCCGTCTGGAGCAGTTGGTTGCGCTCGCCCTGAGTGGCGCCGAAGGTCTCGTCGTTGAGGAACTGCTCGATGGCGTACTGGCAGAAGTACTCCATCGTGGTCGTCGCCCCCGAGCATCCCGACGTCTGCACGTCCGGGTGGAGCATGTCGGAGACGTTGACGGCCACGGCCGCGTCATAGTCCCCCTGGGTGATGACGCCCTGGTCGAGCATCACGCCGAGCACCGTGTCGCGGCGGGACTGCGCCGCATCGGGATAGGTGAGGGGGTCGTAGTCGGTGGGGGCCTGGACCAGCCCGGCCAGCAGGGCGGCTTCGGAGATGGTGAGCTGGCTGGCGGACTTAGAGAAGTAGAGTTTGCTGGCGGCCTCCACGCCGTAGGTCGTGGGGCCGAAGGGCGCGATGTTGAGGTAGCCCGTGAGGATCTCATCCTTCGACATCTTCGTCTCCAGGGTGAGCGCGTACTTCATCTCGCGCAGCTTGCGCTCGGGTGTCTGCGCCGTGGCGTCGGCGACGATCTGCGCGTCGCCCTCGAGGTATCCCTTCTCGATGAGCATGTTGCGGATGTACTGCTGGGTGATCGTCGAGGCGCCCTGCGTGCCGCTGTCCCCCGACAGGTTGGACACCAGCGCCCGGGCCACGCCGTCGGGGTCGACCCCGTGGTGCTCGTAGAACCTCTTGTCCTCGATCGCCACGATCGCCTGCTTCATGATGTCGGCGATCTTGTCCGAGGGGACGACGATGCGGCGCTTGTCGAAGAAGGTGGCGATGGTGTTGCCGTCCTCGTCGAGCATCGTCGACTCGACGGCCGGCTCGACGATCTGGAGGTCGTCAGGAAGCCCGTCGAAGACCGTCGGGACCGCCTTCGCGACCTCGCCGGCGGAGCCCGCGGCCGGGACCAGCAGGCCCGCCCCGAGCACCCCGGTCAACCCGGAGATGCTGAGGAAGGCCAGCAGCAGGGCGACCAGCTGCACGGGGGTGACGGCGCGCGAGCGTGGAGACGACATGGCACAAGGATACGTGCCGCCGCTGGGGGAGGGGCTGGATGTTTCCTGTGCCCGCGCGGATCCGGCGCATCGGTGGACATCGCGAGCACAATCGGCCGGCTTTGAGTTGCTGATGAGATGTGTGTATGGTCACAGTGTGTGAAGGGTCAGCGGTGACCGGATACGGAGTAGGAACATGAGCGGTGTCAATGACGACCAGAGCTGGGCGGCTCGCGCTCTATGCGCCTCGGGTGAACCCGATGCGCTCTTCGTCCAGGGAGCCTCGCAGCGGCAAGTGCGCCTGAGGTGCATGGAATGCGAGGTCAGGTTGGAATGCTTGGCGGACGCATTGCAGTCCCAAGCGAACTTCGGGGTGTGGGGAGGGCTCACTGAGCGGGAGCGTCGCGCGCTGCTGCGCTTCCATCCCGATGTGGAGGACTGGGCGCAGTGGCTGGCGGACTCCGACGACCCCCTGGCCGAGGAACTCCGCTCCCCCCAAGTGCCGCGCGTCCTCGCCCGCGTCCGGCGGTAGGGGGTGAGCGCGCACCCGGGAGCGGCCCGGCGTTCCGGGAACCTGCGGCGATAGGATGCGGGCATGACGAAGTGGGAGTACGCGACCATCCCCCTGCTCACGCACGCGACCAAGGCGATCCTGGACCAGTGGGGCCAGGACGGGTGGGAGCTGGTCCAGGTGGTCCCCGGGCCCACCGGGTCGGAGAACCTCGTGGCCTACCTCAAGCGGCCGCTCGACTGACCCGGCCGGCCGGTCCGCACGCGGCGGGCAGTGCCCCGCAGACGGGGATCCGGGGACGCCGCTGAACTGACGACGTCCCCGGTCGATGCGGGGCAGGACGGGGCCGGGATCCCCTCAGCGGGCCCGGCGCGCCAGGCGGTCGACGTCCAACAGGGTGACGGCGCGTCCCTCCAACCGGATCCATCCGCGGGAGACGAAGTCGGCCAGCGACTTGTTGACGGTCTCGCGAGAGGCGCCCACCAGCTGCGCCAGCTCCTCCTGCGTGAGGTCGTGGGGGACGTGGACGCCCTCGTCGGTGGGGGTCCCGAAACGGTCGGCCAGGTCCAGCAGCGCCTTGGCGACGCGGCCGGGGACATCGGAGAACACCAGGTCCGACATGGACTCGTTCGTGCGGCGCAGACGCTGGGCCAGCGCCTTGAGCATATGCTTGGCCAGCGTCGGGTTGGCGTCGAGGATGCCCATGAGGTCCTCGTGGTCCAGGTACAGCAGCGATGCGGGCGACACGGCCGTCGCGGTGGTCGAACGCGCGCCGGGGTCGAAGAGCGTGAGCTCGCCGATGATCTCCCCGGGGCCCAGGACGGCGATCAACGACTCGCGGCCGTCGTTGGAGGTGTGGCCGAGCTTCACCTTGCCCTCGGTGATGATGTAGAGCCGGTCGCCCAGGTCGCCCTCGTCGAAGAGGGTCTCCCCGCGGCGGAGCGTCGTGTGGCCCATCTTGGACTGGAGCGACTCCTGCTGGGCCTCGTCGAGGCCGTCGAAGAGGGGCACCTGACTGATGAAGTTGCCGTCAGCGATCATGTCTCACCAAACTCCGTTCGTGTCTGCCGTGCGAGCCGGGGTGGTGCCGACTCTTCTGTCCTCGCGTTCATTGTGGCGCACTTGTGACCTCCGCCACCAGACATTGACCGGTGTGTGGCTGCGCCAGCCGTCCTATTATGCCGCAGTGCCTCATCCACCAGCCCCGGCGCAGGCCCTGGAGGTCTGGGACCGGTTGCGCGCCGAGTACCCCGACGCCCGTACCCGCCTGGACCACCGGAGCCCCTTCGAGCTGCTGGTGGCCACTGTTCTGTCCGCCCAGACGACCGACGACCGCGTCAATACGGTGACCCCCGAGCTGTTCCGCCGCTGGCCGGCGCCGGAGGACCTGGCCGGCGCCCCGCCCGCCGAGGTCGAGGCGGTCATCCGCCCGCTGGGATTCCAGCACCGTCGCGCCGGGCAGGTCGTCGGCGTCGCGCGCGACTTGTGCGAGCGGTTCGAGGGCGAGGTGCCGCGCGGGTCCGCGGAGCTGGAGTCCCTGCCCGGGGTCGGCCGCAAGACCGCCAATGTCGTGCGCGGCAATTGCTTCGGCATCCCCGCGCTCACCGTCGACACGCATGTCGGGCGCCTCTCGCGACGTCTCGGATGGACCCTCGCGTCGGACCCGGGGGCCGTTGAGCGCGATGTCTGCGCCCTCATGCCGGAGGTGGACTGGACGAAGCTGTCCCATGTCCTCATCTGGCACGGGCGCGCCGTCTGCCACGCGCGCCGGCCCGCGTGCGAACGGTGCGTGATCGCGGATCTGTGCCCGTCGGCCGGGTCGGAGAACTGAGGGGGCGAGCTGAGGGGGTGCGGCGCACCCGCCCCCCTCACTGCGCGCGGGGCGGAACCCGGGCGACGTGGCGGAGGATGAGGTCGGCGAGCTCCTCGGGCGACTCCTCGGAGGCGAAGTGCCCGGAGTCGCGCAGGACCGCCTGGGAGAACCCCCCGCATGCGCGTGCCGCGTCGCCGGCGAACTCGCGGGGGGACAGACCGCCGTCCTGCGCGCACTGGACCGACAGGACGGGGACGCGGACGGCGGGGGCGAGAGCGCGGCGCGAGGCCTTGTTGAGGTGCCGCGTGGCGGAGAAGGAGTCCGTGGTGGCCGACGCCGCGAACGGACGCGTCATGGCGGTGCGGTAGGGGCCGGCCTGGGTCAGGAGCTGGTCCCGGTTCGCGGGCGCGGCCCACGCCCGGATCAGGCCGTCGACGAGCCGACCGCTCTCCAGGAGACGGACGCGGCGCAGGGGGACGTCCATGCGGATCTCGAGGAGGCGGCCCCGCGACAGCCGGGTCGGCATGCGCAGGGCGGGACGGTCCAGAGGGTGGGGGGAGGCCACGGTCACCACCGAGCGCAGCGTCACGGAGCCCGCCGCCCCCAGCATCCACGCCACCGCCCCGCCCATCCCGGCTCCCACGACGGTGAACTGCGCGATCCCCATGGCGGACACGACCGCCCTGACGTCGCGAGCCAGCTGGACGAGGTCGGGCTCGTCGCGCTGGAGGTCGGAGGTGCCGAATCCTCGCTGGTCCATGGCCACCACGCGGTGCCCCTGGGCGGTGAGCCTCGGGATCACCGAGCGCCACGACCGCCAGAACAGGGGGAAGTCGTGGAGCAGCACGATCGCGTGATCCGGATCCTCAGGCCCGGCGTCGGCCACGTGGAAGGCCGCGCCGCCCGCGCTGACCTGGCGATGCGTCCAAGGGCCGGGCGGCTCCAGGACGGAGCGCGGGACCTCGGGATGGAACTCCACGGATGGCTCCCTGGGATCGGGACGGGATTGGGCGGGGTCAGTGGCGGGCCTGCGACCGCGCCGCCTTGGCGGCGCGGCGGCGTTCGCGGCGGGTCAAGTAGGCGCCCTCGGGGTTGACGCGCTCGACCTGGGCGCGCAGCGCCTCCTCCGCCCGGCCCGAGCGCCGCACCCGGTGGGCCAGCGCGCCGACGAGCAGCAGCGCCACGCCCACCACCAGCAGCCGGCCCGAGTATCCGGAGGCCTGCAGGTGGTGCGTCAGGTTCGACCCCACGGTGTTCCACGAGGTCAGCCGCTGAAGGGGGGACAGCATCGTGTCGGCCGTCCAGCCCGGCGCCACGACCCACGGGAGTCCGGCCAAGGCGGTGAGCGCGCCCGCCACATGCGCGCCCAGGGAGGACCGCGCCGTCGCCAGCGCGATGACGAGGATCGCGAGGAGCCCGGCCGCGAGCTCGAGGACGGCGGCGATGTTGACGGTCCCGGTCGTCATCGGGCTGTCGGTCGCCAGCGTCATTCGGGCCCCAGCGTCTGCCAGCAGGTACCACCCCAGGGGGACGAGCACGAGGGCGAGCACGAGGCTCCACACGTGCGCGCCCGTGCGGCTGGGGACCTCCGGCACGACGGTCGCGCCCTCGAAGATCGCGTCGTCGAGGCTGGTGGGCGTGCGGGAAGGCCGAGCGCGCTCCCCGTCTCCGGGGCCGTCCGGGCGCGGGCGCCACGGGGCCTCGGCGGGCTCCTCCTCGCCGGTCCCCCCGCCGGCCGGGGTCACCAGGGAGCGCCGGCGCACAGCGGTCTGCGTGAGGTCGCCGTCGGGGCCCTGCGGCCGTTCCGGCGCGCGCGGGGGGAGAGCATCGGGCGCCGGGCGCGCCTCGCCGCCGGCCGGGGAGGCGGGGGCCGGCCCGAGGTCGTCAGGGGCGTGCGGGGCGCGGCGGCTCAGCACATCATGGGGTTCCGGGGCCTGCGGGGCGTCGCCCTCCGGCGCGAGGGGGAACGAGGACGAGGGCGGCGTCGGCGGGGCGGGCGGCTCGTCCGCGGGGGCGGTCTCGGCGGGCGCGGGGATCGGCGGGATCCTCGGGATGCTGCCGGTGTGCGGGGCGGCGCCGACGGGCTCGACCTGCGAGGTGTCCACGGGGGAGACGGAACGGGTGCCGACGATGTCGGCGGTGTCGGCCGTCCCCGCCGAGAGCGCGACCTCCTCCCCGGTGAGCACGTCCTGGCCCGATGCGGGGGGCCGGCCGGGCCCGGCGGACGCTGGTCCGGCGGCCGGGGTGCCGGTTTCCGGGCGGGCCTCTTCGTCGGGGGCGGGAGCCGATGCGGAGCGATCGCGCACGGCGGCCCACATCGCCGCGAGCGTGGCCTTGTCGGCGTCGCTGTCCTCGTGTGGGGCGGGGATCGCCGGGGCCTCGGAGGCGGGGATCCCGCCCTCGGAGCCGTCGGCGGGCGCATCGGGGAGCGGCTGGTCCTCTGAGGCGTCGTCGGGGGCGGCCTCGCCCTCGCCCTCGTCCTCCTCCGGGGCCGCGGAGGCGTCGGGGCCTGGCCGATCGTCGCCGGGCAGCGGGACGTCGTCGACCTGCGGTTCCAGCACCAGGTCGGCGTCGCTGGGCGCCGGCTGGTCGTCCGACGAACGGGGATCGTGGTCCTGCTCAGACATGGCTCCTCCTGTGTGTGGTGCCCAACTTAGCGCGCGCCGCCCGGCTGACGGCGCAAGGAGGGCGGCAGGCCGCTGGATCGCGGTTCCGCTCAGTCGGCGGGATGGGCGCGCAGGGCGTGCGCGATGTCCTCGCGGAGGCGGCGCCGTGTCCAGTGCGCCCCCAGGCCCAGGGCCGCCAGCGTGAGGCCCAGCGCGGTCACGACCGGAGCCGCCATGGACAAGGAGGTGAGCACCGACGCTCCGGGCGTCGCGACCCGTCCGCTCAGCGTCGACCACACCGGCAGCACCAGATAGGCGGGGACCACCATGAGGAACACGGCGACCACCTCCGCGCCGAACAGGGACCAGCGCGTCCCCCACGCGACCACTCCCAGGCACACGGCCGCGACCAGGCCGGCCAGGGTCCCGAAGGGGTGGGCGGGGACCAGCCCCGCCAGCCCGTGGGCCGCCACGGGCAGGGTGTCCGAGGGCGCCGCCCACACGAGGGCCGTGACGGCGACGCACGCGAGGATCACGGAGGAGACGGTGACGAACACGCGCTCGCGGTAGTGCGCCGGCCCGGGAGCGTAGACGTCGGCCACCACCTCGAGGCGGGCGTCGGCGTCGCGCGGGGCCGGGGCCCCCTCCGCTTCCGTCCCGGCCGCCGGGTTCCCGGCGTCGACTTGGTTCAGGGCGGTCACAGCGCGCCGGCGGACCTCGACGGTGGCCAGCGTGGCGCCCAGGCAGATCGCGAAGACGGCGACCGGGTACAGGCACCACAGCATCGAGGCGCGGGTGTCCGAGCCGGACACCGACGAGAACAGCTCGGCGGGCACCGGGGTGTGCCCCAGGAGCTGGAGGACCCCGATGACCAGGGACCAGGCCGTCATGACGACCATGCCGGTGGGCGACTCGTCGGCGTTGACGGCGATGAGCCCCAGCAACACGGTCGAGATCAGCAGGCCTGCCATGCTCACCGAGGACGACAGGGGCTGTCCCACGGCCGCTACGGACTGCGAGTCGGTGACGGCCAGGCCCAGCATGCCCAGCGCGATCGGCGTGAAGAAGAAGGCGAACAGGCCGGAGCGCAGGTGCTGGACCCGGGTGGGCACCCCGATGCCCGAGGTCGGTGACGTGGTCCGCGTCGCGTCGGCTGTCATGGTGCCAGTATCGTCGCTCTGGTGCGGACCGGCCTGGCGTCCCACCGGACGACGCCCTCGTCGCCCGGACCGATCAGGCGGCGGGGGTCCATCTAGGCTGGCGGCATGCCGACCTTCCTCTCGCTGTCCGCTCCGCCTCCCCAGGACCCGGGGCGGGGGGCGAAGAAGGTGCCCGCCCCCTCGGCGATGGCTCCGAACGCTCCCAAGGCCCCGTCCGCAGCCGGGGCTCCCGACGGCGCGCCAGTCGAGGCGGCCGGGCCGTGGGCCGCGTTGTGGGGGCGCGGGGACGTCCGCGACGCCGTCCGGGAGGCCCGGGACGCGCTCGCGCATCTGCGCTTCCACGAGGGCCTGCGCCGCGGCTGGCCGGAGGCCCGCGCGGAGGCCGCCGTGCGTGACGCGGCCGCGTTGGCGCGGCTGGAGGGCGTGAGCATCTCGGCTGACGACGTGCGTGACCTCTCGCTGCGGGACGCGGCGGGGGAGGGGGCGGGACCCCGGGGCGCCGTGATCGGGCCGGGCACCGGGGGGACGCGGGGCGCGGATCCCGGACGGGCGCTGGCCCTGGGCATCTGGCGCGCCCAGTGGCGGCTCGCCGACGGCTTCGCACCGCTCAACACCCGTCAGCCGGCCGCACGGACTTCGCCTCCCCTGCCGGCCGTCGTCTCCGGCATCCACCGCGACGTCTGTTCGGCGCTGCTGGCCTCGGGCTTGGTGGCGCCCTCGTCGGTGGCCCTTCCCACCGACCCTGCCCGTCTCCGGCGGGCGCTGGCCGCCGCGGCCTCCCCCGCTCCGGCCATCCTGGCGGCGGCGGCGGTGCTCGCGCAGTTCCGCGGCGCGGAGGTGTTCACTCCGGGTTCCCTGGCCGTCGGCGGGATCCTCGCGCGGTGGCTCCTGGTCGAGCGCGGCGTCGATCCGACGGGAGTCGCCGTCCTCTCACTGGCCGACGCGGAGGATCCCGCCGGCGCGGGCAGCGCGCTGGGCGCCTGGATGCGCGGGGACGAGGACGGGGCTGCCGCCTGGGTCGCGCGCGTCGCCCGCGGCCTGGTCCGCGGCGCCCAGGAGGGCGAGGACGTCGCCCTTCACGTCCAGGCGGGCCGGCTGCGCTGACGGGACCGTCGGCGGGAGGGCCGGCCGGAGCCGGAGGAGGGGTGGAGGAGAGGCGTCAGTGCGCCCTCCACGCACGTCGGGCGCACGCCAGGGCGAAGGCGGCGGCACCGACGGCGACCGCCGTCCCGGCGACCGGGACGGCGATGCGCGCGGGCTTGGAGCGCACGCGCACGGTGTGGCTGAAAGAGAGCACCTCCCAGCGACGCTCCTCGGCGGCGCGGCGCAGCTCGCGATCGGGATTGACGGCAGCGGGATGGCCGACGGCCTCCAGCAGCGGCAGATCCGTCACGGAGTCGGAATAGGCGTAGCAATGAGCGGGATCCCAGCCTTGAGCCTCCGCCAGGGCCAGACAGGCCCGGGCCTTGGCGGCGCCGTAGTTGTAGCGCTCGATGCGGCCGGTGAAAGCCCCGGTGCCATCGGTCTGGGCCAGTGATCCGATCGAGAAGTCCGCTCCGAGCAGCTCCGCGATGGGGCGCACCATCTCCTGGACCGATGCCGACGCGATGACGACGCTGCGACCGGCGTCCTTGTGCAGCGCGATCATGTCGAGGGCCTCTGTGAAGCACACGGGATCGATCGCCTGGGTGAGGGCCTCGCGGACGGTGGACTCCAGGACCTGGGCGTCCCACCCGCGGGCGAGCTCTCCCAGTCCCTCCTTCATATGCTCCATGCGGGCCTCGTCGGCGCCGTGCAGCAGGTACGGCAGATGGATGAGCATGCCGATGGCCGCGTCACGGCGGGTGACCAGCCCGGCGCGCATCAGGGGCTCGCGCAGGGCCACGGTGGACGACGTCGACAGGATCGTCTTGTCGAGGTCGAAGAAGGCCGCGGCTGCGATCCCGCCCGGACCTCCAGCACGGCGGATCGCGTCCCCCTGCTCGAGCAGCTCCATCTGTGATCCTCCTGGTCGGCAACGGCGCCGCGGGACCTCGTCGTCGGCCCCCGCCCTCCGGGGGCTGTCCACAGGTCCGGCACTCACGCCAGTCTTCCACAGATGGGCGGTCGGCGACTGGTGCGGGCGGTCGTGCGCGGGTGTGCTGGGAGCATGTGGACCGGTCGATCCGAGGCGCCGCGGGGCGGCGGGGGTGCGATGACCCCGTCGGCGCCGCGCGTCGTCCTCGACGGGCTGGATCCTTCCACCGCGGATCGCGCGGAGCAGATCGTGCGCCTCCTCGGGGCGCGGCCGGTCGCCGGGGCGGGTGCCGCGGGGGCACCGGGCGGTCCCGTGGTCCTCGCGCTCACCGCGGATCCGGGGCGGGTGCCCGAACTGCGGGCTGCTCTGAGTCGGGCACCCCGGCCGATCGGGACGCCCGCTGCGACGGCGTCGGCCCCGTCGGCGCCCGCCGTGGTCGTCCTGGGGGAGCGCGGCACCCTGAGGATCCCCGGGGACGAGGCCCTGCTGGGGGACCTCGTGTCCGAGCTGGTGGCCTGCGCTCCCGGCCCAAGCGGCCGCGGAGGCGGGGCGGGTCCCCTCCGCACCCTCGTCGTCGCCGTCGCCGGATGGCAGGGAGGAGTGGGGACGACGCGCCTCGCACTGCTGCTGGCCCGCCGCGCAGGCGGCGCGCTGGTCGACGCCGCCGGCGCGGGGCCGGGCGCGTGGGGCACCCGTTCGGACCCGCCCGAGGGCGTGCGGTGGGCGGATCTGCGTGCCGACGAGGTCGCTTTCGGCGCTCAACTGGCCGACCATCTCCCCCGCGTCGGGCCGGTGCGCCTGCTCGGCCCCGACCCCCGGGGCGGTGCGCACGCGGGGGACCCGCGCCTGCGGCCCGTCCTCGAGGCGCTCCGCCTCTCGGGCGATGTCGTGGTCGACCTGGGACGGTGGGACGACCGCGCCGCCTCCGCCTGCTCGGCGGGATCGCCGGTCGACGCGGTGTGCCTGGCGGGACGCGGCGACCAGGACTCCGCGGTCCGCCTGGCGGGAAGCCTGGGCGCCCATCCGGTGGTGCTCCCGGCCCTCATCGCCCACGCCATGCGACGCCCCTCCCCGGTCCTCGGGCAGACGCTGCGCGACCTGGGCGGGGATATCGGGATGTGCCGGATGCCCGGTGGCCGGCGCGCCTCCGCCGACGCCCGGCGCACCCGCCGGATCTGGCAGGAGCTGAGGCGGCGCGACGCGGACGCGTGGATCGCGTCGTGGAGGGAGGGACCATGGTCATGACCGGCAGGCCCAGGTGGGCGCCGTTGCGCGAGGGGCGCCAGGGGGCGGCGGACCGGGCGGGGCCGGCGCCCGCGCGGGCCGGGGCCCCGGACGGCGTGCTGCGCGCGGTCGCGGAGGGGGAGGCCCCCGCTCGGGCCGTGCTCGGGCACGCCCGGCCCGGGGCGGGGACGCGGGAGATGGTCCGCGAGCTCGGCCGGCTCGACGCTCTGTCCGGGGGCGTCGGACCTGACCTGGCGCCCTTGGTGGCGGATCCGGCCGTGTCGGACGTGCTCGTCAACTCAACCCAGGTGTGGGTGGACCGGGGGCGGGGGCTGGAACGCGAGCGCATCGCGCTGGGAGCGGAGCCGCAGGTGCGCGCCCTCGCCGTCCACATGGCGGCGGCATGCGGGCGCAGGCTCGATGAGGCGAGTCCCATCGTCGACGGCACGCTGCCCGACGGCGTGCGCCTCCACGCTGTGCTGCCGCCGCTGTCGGAGGGCGGGACGCTGATCTCACTGAGGACGTCACGACCCTCGGGGCTGACCCTGGGTCGGATGGTCGAACTCGGCACCGTCCCCGCCGCCCTGGAGGCGCCTCTGCGGGCCCTGGTCGCCACGCGGGCGAACACGCTCGTCTCGGGGGCGACGGGGGCGGGGAAGACGACGCTCCTGTCGGCGATGCTCGGCCTGGTCCCGCCCAACGAGCGCATCGTCTGCATCGAGGAGGTCACGGAGCTGCGCCCCGACCATCCTCATGTCGTCCACCTCCAGGAACGGCGCCCCAACGTGCAGGGGGCCGGCGCAGTCACCCTCGCCGACCTGGTGCGCGCCGCCATGCGGATGCGTCCGGATCGGCTGGTGCTGGGCGAGTGCCGGGGCCGTGAGGTCCGCGATGTGCTCAGCGCCCTCAACACGGGCCACGAGGGAGGATGGGCGACGATCCACGCGAACGATGTCGAGGACATCCCCGCTCGGCTGTCCGCGCTGGGGGCGCTGTCGGGGATGGGGGAGGCCGCCGTCTCCGCCCAGGCCGCCGCCGCTTTCGACGCCGTCGTCCAGATGCGTCGCATCGCGGGGGCGCGTCGCGTCGCGCAGGTCGGGGTGCTGCGCCGCCGCGACCGGGAGCTTGAGTGCGTCGTCGCGATCGACGTGCGCCCGGCGGGGGTCCGAGCCGGACCGGGGTGGCCCGACCTGGCCCGGCGCCTCGGTCTGGACGAGCAGACGATCCGGGGCGCCGGGGCACCGTGATCGGCGCCGACTGGACCGATTGGGTGGGATCGGCGCTGGCTGGCACCTGCGTGCTCGTCCTGGCCCTGGTCTCGGCGGTGGACCGGGGCCACGGGATCCGCCTGGCGCGCCGATGGGCGCGGCCGGGCGAACCGGAGGCCGGCGGGTCGATAGCGCGCCGTGCCGCCGTCGCCAGGTCCGGATCCCGGTGGCCGCGGCGCTCGGGGGATGCCGGCGCGGCGCTCGCCCTCGTCGTCGCCGAGGTCGCCGCACGCCTGCGCGCGGGGACGCCCACGGAGGCGGCGTGGCGGGCCGCGTGGGCCCGGGCGCCGGGGCTGGGGCCTCTCGGCCCCCTCGATGAGGGCGGCGCCCCTCAGGGGGTGGTCCTCCTGGCCCGGCGGCCGCGGTGGAGGGATCTGGCGCTTCCCGCGACGAGGCGGTCGCTCGGAGGGCTCGCCCTCGGGATCCGGGGTGTGCTGCGCGCCGGCGCCGCGCGTTCGCGGTCGGGACGTCGTGCCGCCGCGGCGCTGGTCGCCGCCTGCCGGTTCACGCACCGGCTGGGGGCTCCGCTGGCGGGCGTCCTGGAGGTCGTCGCCGACGGCATCGACGAGTCTTCAGCCGCAGAGGAGGCGCGACGGGTCGCCCGTTCCGGCCCGGCGGCCTCCGCCCGGGTCCTCACCGTCCTGCCGCTGGTCGGCGTCGCCGCCGGGGAGGTCTTGGGAGCGCGCCCGTTGGAGCGCCTGACCGGTGGCGGCGTCGGAACCCTCTGCCTGGTCGTCGGCGTCGCATGCCTGGCGGCCGGGCACCTCGTGTCGCGCCGAATGCTGCGCCTTGCGGAGGGGCGTGACGCGGCGCGGGGATCCGGCGCCGGCGCGGTCTCGGAGATCGACCCCGCGATCCTGTGCGACCTGGTTGTGGCGGGACTGGAGTCGGGAGCGTCCGTGCCCGCCGCCCTCGAGGCGCTGGGCGAGGCCGCGGGCCTGGCGGATCTCGGGCGCATCGGACGGGAACTGGTGCTCGGAGTGCCCTGGCGCGTCGCGTGGGACCCGTGCCCCGTTCAGGCGGTGCTGGTCGGCCGGACTCTGGAGCCGGCGTGGACGGACGGTACGTCGCCCGTCCCCCTGTTGCGCCGGGCAGCGGCGCAGCTGAGGTCCAGACGAGTCTCCGACGCGCGGGCCGAGGCGGAGGAGCTCGCCGTCCGGCTGGTCGTCCCCCTGGGAGCCCTGCTGCTGCCCGCGTTCCTGGCCCTCGGGGTCGTCCCGGTGCTCCTCCATCTCGGGGCCGGCGGCCTGTCCGGCCTGTCCTGAGCGCCGCCTCTGCCCCGGGGCGGGGCGTGCCTCCAACCTGCTGCGGCCCGATGCGACCCGGTCCCGTCCACAGTCGGTGACCGGGAGCGGCGGTGGTCCACAGACAGACGGTGGGCGGGTGGTTGGCGACGGCGCGGGCCGACACGCTGGTCAGGTCGCCGGAAGGGCTGGCGGCACTGCTCGGGAGGAGAGCCGCATGAACATCAGGGACAGGATCGACCGGGCCGTCATCGGGGCGTGGTGCGCGATCGACGCACGGACCGACGTCGCGACGGCCCATCCGGAGGAGGGATCGACCACGGTCGAGTACGCCATCGGCGCCATCGCCACAGCAGGGTTCGCAGGGCTGCTGGTGGTCGTCCTCAAGTCGGGAGCCGTCAAGGGGCTGCTTCAGGGCATCATCGAGAGGGCGCTGTCATTGTGACGCGCGCTTCCCGGCGGCGTCGGGGACCGCGCCCAGGCGGGGGCCCGGTCCCCGACGCCGGCATGGTGACCGTCGAACTCGCCATCGGTTTCCTCGCCGTCGTTGCGATGCTCGTGCTCGTCGTGTCCGTGGCCGCGGCCGGTCTGGCCCGATCCTCGGTATGCCAGGCGGTGCGGGAGGCGGCCCGTGAGGCCTCCGTGGGCGGGGATGCGCACGCGGCCGCGGCCCGCGCCTCAGACGGGTCTGTGGACCTCGCCGTCAGCCGGGCCGGTCGGTGGGTGACGGTCCGCGGGCAGGCGCCCGTGGCGGGCCCCGGCGGGGGACTGGGGGCGACGGCTCGATGTGAGGCGACGACCCTCGTCGAGCAGGCGGTGCCATGACCGGGCGGGCACGGCCCCGGGAGCCCCGTGCCCCCCGGCGGCCCCCTGTCGCCGCCCGGGAGCAGACCTGTGCGGGGCCGGTCCCCCCTCCCGCTGGAGGTGAGGCTCCCGGCGAGGAGGGCTCGGGGACGATGGCCGTCATCGGCGTGCTCGTGGTCGCCGCGATCCTGGCGGGGGCGCTCGCGCTGGCCGGCGCGGTGCAGGCGCATGCGGTCCGGACCTCGGCCGTGGCGGATCTGGCGGCGCTCGCGGCGGGGGACGTCAGCGCGACGGCCCAGTGGTCTCCCGTCGGCGACCAGCCCTGCGATCTGGCCGGTCAGGTGGCCGCGGCGAACGGGATGGATCTGGCCGAGTGCGAGGTCGTCGGCCCGGACACGCGAGTGGTGGTGAGCCGGGGCCTCGACCTGGGGGCGTTGACCGTCACGGTCTCCGCCCGAGCCCGGGCCGGGCCCGAGGACGGATGAGGGGCGGCGGCCCATCGCGAGGGACGGTCGCCGGTTCCCGGGGCCTGCCCGCACGCACTCGGAGGGGCCGGTCGATCGACCGGCCCCTCCGAGCATCCCATCAACACAGTGCGAGTCTCCCCAGGAGCATCCTTTCCGGTTCCTCCGGCCCTGTGACCCGGAACCTCTTGCCTCGATGTCTGAGACTGTAGGAGCCGACCCTTGGGATACCGTTGGACGAACCTCGGAGTTTCCTGGAGATTCCCGGGCGGGGGATCACGCCCGGCGGTGGCGCTCCTGGGGCTGGGCGTCCCGAGGCTCCGTCGCGCTCACAGGGGCGGGCGGGCACCGGTCCGCCAGATACGCGAGCAGCCGGATCGCCCCCGTCTTCGACAAGGGCTCATTGCCGTTGCCGCACTTGGGAGATTGGATGCAGGCCGGGCACCCGTCCTCGCATGCGCATGAGCTCACGACGTCGAGGGTCGCGCGGATCCACTCCCGCGCATGGTCGAAGCCGTACTCGGCGTAGCCCGCTCCGCCGCGATAGGCGTCGTGGACGAAGACCGTGGGGGCATGCGCGTACTCGTGATCGGCGGAGGACAGGCCCCCCAGGTCCCACCGGTCGCAGGTGGCCAGCAGCGGCAGCAGCGCGATGGCCGCGTGCTCGGCCGCGTGGAGGGAGCCGGGCAGGTCTCCCTCGTCGATGCCCGCGGCACGCGCCGCGGAGGGGCCCAGCGAGTACCACGCCGCCTTCGTGGGCAACGTATGCGTGGGCAGGCGGAGTTCCTGGTTGCGGATGAACTCCAGTCCGGGCAGGCGGAGCAGGTCGTAGTCCGTCACCCTCGTCGAGACGTCGACGGGTCCGACGTTCCATGTCACCGTCGCATCGGGGCTGCGCCATGTGCGCTCGGGCTCCGCGACGACATCCACCGTGACGTGCTGGCCGGGACGGGTGCGCAGGCGCGTGCGGACCTCCTCGACCACGGCGACGCGCTGCCTCGAGCCCTCCTGCGCGGCCGACAGCTCGAGCACGTGGTAGGTGCGGCCCTGGTGGATGTAGATGGCGTCCGGGAACACCTGGGCGTCGGCGGAGCCGTCATCGACCGTGCCGATGACGGCGCCCGTGCGGGCCTCGACGATCTGGACGTCGCCCGCGGAGCCGCGCAGGTCCGTGAGGTCCGACGCGCGGTCCCCGCGGGTCGCGTCCCAGTACCATCCGCGAGGACGGCGCCGGAGGTACCCCTGGGACTCCAGCTCCTCCAGCATCCGCGTGTCCCGCAGGCCGAAGACCGGGAGGTCGTCGGCCGTCAGGGGCAGCTCCTCGGCGGCGGCGCACAGATGGGGAGCCAGGACGAAGGGGTTGGACGGGTCGATGATCGAGGACTCGACCTCCTCCATGATGGCCTCCGGGTGGTGGACGAGGTAGGCGTCGAGGGGGTTGTCCGAGGCGACGAGCACCGACACCCCTTGCCCACCGGCGCGTCCGGCGCGCCCCACCTGCTGCCACAGCGATGCCCGCGTGCCCGGCCACCCGGCTGTCACCGTCGCGTCGAGGCCGGAGACGTCGACGCCGAGCTCCAGCGCGCTCGTGGTGGCCAGCGCGCGCAGACCGCCGGCGCGCAGCTCATGCTCGAGGGCGCGCCGCTCCTCGGGCAGGTAGCCGCCGCGGTAGGCCGCGACACGGCCGGCCAGGGCCGAGCCATGCGACGACAGGGCGTCCCTGACCTGCGCGGCGACCGTCTCCGCCCCGGCCCGGGAGCGGACGAAGGTGAGGACGCGCGCGCCCTGCTCCATCAGGGCCGCGGTGAGGTGGGCGGCCTCTGTCTGGGCGCTGACCCGGCGTTCGGGGGCCTCCAGGACGACGTCCTCGCCCGCGACGGCCGCCAGGAAGGACTCGATGGACACGTCCGACTCGTCGCGGATCACACCGCCCTGCCACAGGGCAAGGTGGTGCGCCCCGGCAGGGGCGCCGTCCTCGTCCTCCCCGACGGCGACCGCGCCCGGACGGCCGGTCATGGCCTCGGCGACGCGCGCCGGATCCCGCACGGTCGCCGAGAGCATGATGACGACCGGGTCGGCGCCCAGGTGATGGGCGATGCGTAGCAGCCTGCGCACGACCAGGGCGATATGGGACCCGGTGACGCCGCGCCAGTAGTGGAGCTCGTCGATGACGACGTAGCGCAACGAGGCCAGGAAACGCGTCCAGCGCTCGTGGCCGGGCAGCATCACGTAATGGAGGTAGTCGGGGTTCGACAGCAGGATGTCGGCGTTGGCGCGCGCCCAGTCCTTGGCTTCCCGCGGCGTGTCCCCGTCCGCGGTGGAGGCGCGCACCTCCCGCCCGGCCGGCGTCCCGGGCCCGGCGCCCCGCGCGCCGGCCAGCAGGCGTTCCAGCGCGGCCAGCTGGTCGGCGGCCAGCGCCTTCGTGGGGGCCATGTACAACAGGGTCGGGCGGCGGTGGATCTGCGAGATGCGCGTCGTCACAGCCGTCTGAGCCAGATCGGAGAGGATCGGCGCCCACGCCGCCAGGGACTTCCCCGTTCCCGTCCCCGTGGCCACCACGGTGTCGGATCCCGCGCGGATGGCGTCGAGCGCGACTCGCTGGTGGCGCCACAGGTGGTCGATGCCCTGAGCCGCGTAGAGCGCGACGACCCGGGGGTCCACCCATCCGGGCCAGGCGGCCGCCACTTCGGGGCGGGCGGGAACGACATGCATGTGCACCAGGCGGCCGTCGCGCGCGCCCATCCGTTCCAGCATCTCGACCATCGACGAGGGCGAGGCGGGCCCGCCGGGGACGGGAAGGTCCGCGGCTGCGGTCGAGAGGTCGGAGGGCACGCGCCCAGGGTAGCGGCGGGGTCCCGGCTGTCCAGCCCGGCGTCCCCGTGCGGCGTCCCGGGACCCGGTCCGGACGACCCCCGTCGGACGGACCGATCCCAGGGGCCTCCCCGGCTGGTACCGTGGCAGATCCCTGCGGGACACCTGCCCGGGGTGGCCCCGACCTGATCCGGAGGAGGCCCGCGTTCCTCGCCCTTCGCGAGATCCGGCACCAACCCACCAAGTTCGCCCTGATCATCGCCGTGATCGCCCTGGTCGGCTACCTGACCTTCTTCCTGGCGGCACTCGCCGGCGGCCTCGCCCATTCCTACCGCTCCGCCGTGGATGACTGGAGGGCCATGAGCATCGTGTTGACGGAGGCCTCCAACAACAACATCTCCGCGTCCCGCCTCTCCGAGGGCCAGCTCGCCGCCGTGCCCGCCTCACCCGACACCTCGACGCTCTTGACGACGCCCGTCGTCATGGAGGATGCGGCCGGCACCAAGCTCGACGCCTCCGGATTCGGCATTCCCGACGGGTCCTTCCTCGCCCCCGCCCTCGTCGAGGGCGAGGCGCCCACCGACCTCAGCCGTCAGGTGATCGCCGATGACTCACTCAGGGACGAGGGCTGGAAGGTCGGGCAGACCTTCACCCTCACCGGTTCTGACCATGAGTGGGAGGTGGCCGGATTCGCCCAACGCCGTCGTCTCGCGCGCGGACCTCGTCGGCGACGCGGGGATCGCCGGCGAGGGGCTGGAGGTGCTGGACTCCTCGGCTTTCATCAACACCCTGCCCGGCTACAGCGCGCAGGTGCTGACGTTCTCCCTAATGATCGGTTCGCTGATCGTCATCGCCTCCTTCGTGCTCGGGATCTTCATCTACGTGCTCACCCTCCAGAAACGTCCGGTCCTCGGGATGCTCAAGGCCCGCGGCGTGCCGACGGGCTACCTCATTGTCTCCGGCGCCGCGCAGACGGCCCTGCTCTCAGCCGTCGGGGTCGCCATCGGCCTGTTCCTGACGTCGGTCAGCGCGCTGGCCCTGCCCCCGGCGGTGCCCTTCCGCGTCGACGCCCTGATGGATGCCGCCATCGCCGACCAGTTCGCCCTGCACGACCATGCGGCCCGCGCCGCCGCTCGAACCGCCGCGCGCGACGACTTGCTCGACGAACTCGGCATCCGCTCCCTGGCGGGAAAATACCCCAGTGATCTCTCCGGGGGCGAACGTCAGCGCGCCGCGACGGGCGCGGGAAGGCGACCGTCATGGTGACCCACGACGAGCGGCTCCTCGGCGCGTGCGACCGGGTGCTGTCGATGGAGGACGGCACGCTCACGCAGCGCTGAACCCCTGGTCCGAGCGGTCCGCGCCCGCTACGAGGCCGACCTGCGTCCTCGGGATCACCCGCGGTGCGGCGTCCCTGAGCCGGGCCTCCATCCCAGGGTCTGCCCGGCGGCCTGCTTCATGTACCCGATGGCGCTGACGCCGGTGGAGATGCCGGCCCGCAGATTGTCGGCGAGCTGGGAGTCCGTCACGCCCGGACGGGTGTCCAGGACGAAGTCCGCGCACACCTGCGCGCTCCCGGTCTCGGAGGCCATCCAGTAGACGGTGGGGAAATACTTCTCCCGATTCCACCCGTCAGCGGCGGCGAACAGGGCCTGGGCGCAGGCCGCCGGATCCAGGCCCGTGTCCCACACGGCGCGCACGGACAGGAACCGCCCCTGGGAGTCGAAGGTGAACAGGAAGGGGACGCCCTCGAAGACGGCCCCCGCGGCGCGGCCCTCCACCAGGGTGTCGACCGTGTCGCCCATCTGGCGGAAGACCCGCATCAGCCGGTCGAGGTCGACGGGATAGGGGGTGATGCCGTCCTCCGGGACGGCATAGGGGGCATGGGTCATCGCGCGCCCCCCACCCGGCGGACCGGGGCCGCGGCGTCCTCCGCGATCGCGTGCGGCGCATCCTCCCAGGTGACGAACTCGGGCAGCGCCTCCTCGATGTCATGGAAGAAGGACATGATCATGCCCATCGAGGTCTCGCAGAAGCAGGAGAGCTGGTCCTCGGTCAATCCGGAGATCGCGACGGCATTGCATTCGGCGACCAGCCCGTAGCGCAACCCGTCGTCCAGCGGGGCCAGGAAGGCCTTCGGGCCGGTGCGCGTGGCGTTGCACTGGGCGACCTGCTCGGCGAGGGCGCCGAACTGCCGGTCATCGCCGGCAACGCCCCGCCATTGTCCGCGCAACTGCAGGATCTGGGGGTTCGACGTGTTCCAGAAGTAGACGGCGTTGGTCGTCGGGACGACCAGCTCGCAGCCCTGGTAGTCGTCGAAGGCGACGTCGCTGCGGTTGAGCAGCGACCGGATCCGCTCGACGTCGACCGGTGTCGGACCTGACACGGGCGCTCCCTCCTGCGACGTGGATGGGCCGAGGCGTCTCGCCGTCTCGACGGCCCCACATTAGCCGAGAGGTCCGGGCGCGGCGCGGGCTGTCGGTCCCGGGCGGTGGCCCGCCTCACCGCGGACGCCGGCCGGTCCCGCATTACAGTGTGCGTGCGTCCGCACATCGGCGGCGCATGGGGCGACCGGAGGCGGGGAGGCGCATGTCGGGCACATCCCACGGGGACGGGGCCGCGCGCGACCGCCGTCCCCACGACGATCCGGCCTCGGGGGCGGGCCGGCGGAAGGCCGCCGCGTCCTCCTCCTCGCGAGCGGGTGCGGGAGGGCCAGGCGCGGCGGGTGGGGGCGATTCGCGTGCCCAGGGCCCCCGCGCCTATGCCCCCCGCCCGCCCGGGTACTCCGCGCGACTGGTCCGGCGGGTCGCGATGGTGCTGGCCTTCGTGGTGTCCACCGTCGTGGTCATGCGCGTCGCGCTGTCCACCACCCGGGGGCAGGCGATCGACACAATGCTCATGGAGTCGGCGATGACCTGGGACGGGGCGCTGGGTGCGCTCGAGTCGGTGGTCGAGGGGATCATCTCCGTGCCCGCGCTGGTCATCGTCTCCGCGATCGTGGCGGCCGTCGCTCTCCTCAGGCGGCGTCCGACTCTGGCCGGGCGGGCGGTCGCCATGGTGGCGGGGGCGAACGCGACGACGCAGCTGCTTCAGCACGTCCTGGACCGACCGGACCTGGGGGTGACGACGGCGGTGGCGAACTCTCTGCCCTCGGGGCACACGACGGTCGCGATGTCGGTGGCGCTCGCCCTCGTAATGGTCGCGCCCATGTGGTTCCGCGAGCCGGCGGCGTGGGCGGGGTGGGCGTGGGCCTCGGTGACGGGCGTGACGGTGATGGTCTCCGCGTGGCACCGGCCCTCCGACGTCGTGACGGCGCTGCTGGTGACGGGCGTGTGGGCGCTGGCCCTGACGCCCCTCGAGCAGCGCGATCGCCACGCGGCCGTGGCCCAGAGGGTCATGGGGATCGCGGCGCTGGTGCTGCTGGTCCTGGGGATCGCCGGGACCCTGGCCGCGACCGCTGGGGTGGACCTGGTCGGCGCCGCCGCTCCGGGCGGCGGCCTGGGGAACTACGGCTTCGCTGACTTCCTGGCCCACGGGGGATGGCGCACGCGGCTGCTGTCCGTCTCCGCCGCCGCAGGAGTCGTGGGCGTGACCGGCATCGTCATTCACGAGGTCGACCGCCTGAGCTGGTCCTGACCGGAGAGCTCGGGGACGGTCGGCTGAGATGCCTGACCGGATGGATGGCGGTTTCTCCGCAGGCCGTAGACATGACAGGAGTCCCGGCTGACCGTTCGGTCGGCGTTTCGGGCGCCCATGGGGCGGGCAGTTCGAAGATTGGGTCGCAGATGCCCACTTTCCGATTTTTATGTGAGGTACATCATGTCGAGATGACGAAAGCTCACACATGCCGTGGGACTTTGGTCCATCGAGTCCGGGAGTGCGGTTGAGGACTGCCGACGAAGGCGGAGTCGCGGGCGTCGGCTCGGCGGGGCTGGACCTCCGAATGAGGAGGGAAGATGGGTGTTTTTCGTTGGATTCTGGCCGATATGGGGCGGGTATGGAGGCGGGTTCGGGGGTGGATGGAATTCTCTGATCGGGTCACAAATGGTCGTTGTCCGCTGGTCCAGTGGCCTGTGATCGGCCGGGGGTTGAGTCGCGGCTTCTCCTTTTCCGCAATGACTGACCGATCGGTGATGGACTGGGAGATGACGTGTGAGTCCAATTATTCGCAGGTCAGAGGCCATTAGAGATAGGGAGATCGCCATACCTGGCGTGAGGGGTCCGATAGCAGCCGAAACAATGTGACCAGACATCGACAGGTCGGTAGGATTTCAATCAACGGAAGCCGGAGCGCGCGGGACCCACTGGTCCCGGGGGCTCCGCGCCGCCCGACCCACAACTATGACGCGGTCTGACCGCTGTGACAGGAGATCCTCACCATGAGTGCAGCCACCACATCCCCGGTGGGCGCCGTCGCGCCCGCCGATTCGGAGGAATCGATCCTCACCTCCCCCGCCGCCCGCAAGGTGCTCGCGGTGCTCCGTCTGGCCGTGGGCTTCATCTTCCTGTGGGCCTTCCTGGACAAGACCTTCGGCCTGGGGTACTCCACGGCCGCCGACAAAGCGTGGATCCGCGGCGGCACGCCGGCCCAGGGATTCCTCGGCCACCTGGACGAGGCCAAACCCTTCACCGGCCTCTTCGCCGGCATCGCCTCCCCCGTGGCGGACTGGTTGTTCATGCTCGGCATGCTCGGCATCGGCCTGGCCGTGATGTTCGGCATCGGCACGCGCGTTGCCGCGGTGTCCGGCTCGATCATCATGTTCCTCATGTGGCTGGCGGAGTTCCCGCCCGTCAAGGGCGCCGAGGCCGGAACGAACCCGCTGGTCGACTACCACTGGGCCTACGCGCTGGTCCTCATCCTGGTGGCCCTGACCTACGCCGGCGACACCTGGGGCCTGGGCAAGTGGTGGAAGTCGCTCGACATCGTCCAGAAGAACCGCTGGCTGATCTGATCCCTCGCTGACCGGCTTCGGGGGCCGGTCCGACCGTCCACGCCGGACGGCCGGGTCGGCCCCTTCCGCATGCTCCGGGGCGCGTGTCGGCGCGACCGTCCCCGCCCCGTCGGGAGCCAGTCCCCCCAGAGAACTCCCTGGGACCAAGGGCCCAGGTTCGTCGAGGACTGTGAGCCGGACCCGCTGGGGCCGCGACGACACGCCGCGCGTCGGTCCCATCGACAAGGAGAACTAGATACAGTGTCCGGGCGGCGAGGAAAACACAAGATGTAGTGCCTGGCCCGGTGGGCCCGCGCAGCCCCAGCCTGCAGCGGCAGCCCACAGCCGGCCATGCGATGAAGGAGCCTCCGATGAACGCCCGCTATGACGTTGACGCTATCAGCACGATCGAGGAGTACCTCGACCGTTCCGACTGGCGTGTCAATGCCAACGCGAACCAGGGCTACTCGCTGGGGGGCCTCATCCTCAACACGTCGGGCAAGATGGTCGCGAACTACTGGCTCGAGCGCATCTACAGCCCCGAGGCCGCCACCGCCCACCGCGAGGGGGATCTGCACATCCACGACCTCGACATGTTCGCCGGGTACTGCGCGGGATGGTCCCTCAAGCGCCTCATCCAGGAGGGCTTCAACGGGGTGGCCGGAGCCATCTCCTCCGCCCCGCCGAAGCACTTCTCCTCCGCGTGCGGGCAGATCGTCAACTTCCTCGGCACCCTGCAGAACGAGTGGGCTGGCGCCCAGGCGTTCAGCTCCTTCGACACCTACATGGCGCCGTTCGTGCGCCTGGACCACATGGGCTATGAGGACATCGTCCAGTGCATGCAGGAGCTGATCTTCAACCTCAACGTGCCCAGCCGGTGGGGCTCGCAATGCCCGTTCACCAACCTCACCTTCGACTGGACCTGCCCGGACGATCTTGCCGACGAGCATCCGCTCATCGGGGACGAGGTCATGGACTTCTCCTACGGTGACCTCCAGGAGGAGATGGACCTCATCAACCGGGCGTTCATCGAGGTGATGAGCGGCGGCGACGCGGACGGGCGCGTGTTCACCTTCCCGATCCCCACCTACAACATCACACCCGACTTCGACTGGGACGCCGACAACGCGAACCGGTTGTTCGAGATGACCGCGAAGTACGGCCTGCCCTACTTCCAGAACTTCATCAACTCCGACCTGGATCCCCACATGATCCGCTCCATGTGCTGCCGTCTCCAGCTCGACCTGCGCGAACTGCTCAAGCGAGGGAACGGGCTGTTCGGCTCCGCGGAGCTGACGGGCTCGGTGGGCGTCGTGACGATCAACATGGCGCGGCTGGGCTATGAGCACAAGGGCGACATGCCGGCCTTGCTGGCCCACCTGGACCGCCTCATCGACCTGGCCTCCGACACGCTGGAGAGGAAGCGCGCGGTCATCCAGCTCCATATGGACCGCGGCCTGTTCCCCTACACGAAGCGCTACCTCGGGACTCTCGACAACCATTTCTCCACCGTCGGCGTCAACGGCATGAACGAGATGGTCCGCAACTACACCGACGACCGCGCGGACATCTCCTTCTCCGAGGGGCGCCAGATGTGCGAGCGCCTCCTCGACCATGTCCGCGCCCGCATGGTGGAGCTGCAGGAGGCCACGGGCCACATGTACAACCTCGAGGCCACCCCGGCCGAGGGCACGACCTACCGCTTCGCCAAGGAGGACGGGAAGCGTTTCCCCGGCATCCTGCGCGCCGGCACCGCGGACGAGCCCTACTACACGAACTCCTCGCAACTGCCGGTCGGCTACACCGACGACCCGTTCCAGGCGCTGGAGGAGCAGGAGGTCCTCCAGGGCAAGTACACGGGCGGCACCGTCCTCCACCTCTACATGGGCGAGCGGATGAGTTCCGGGGAGGCCTGCAAGCAGATGGTGCGCCGCTCGCTCACCGCCTTCAAGGTCCCCTACATCACGATCACGCCGACGTTCTCGATCTGCCCGGTCCACGGATACCTGGCGGGCGAGCACGTCGAGTGCGAGAAGTGCGCCGAGGCCCACCCCGACCGCGATCCCCAGCCCTGCGAGGTCTGGACGCGGGTGATGGGCTACTTCCGTCCGGTCCAGTCCTTCAACATCGGCAAGAAGGGCGAGTACCACGAGCGGGAGATGTTCTCCGAACAAGCCGCCGACCGACATGGGGAGCTGGTCAGCGCGTTCCCTCCCGTCGGGGCGTGAACTCGCGTGGAGGGATCCTCCGGCCCCGTTGACGAGGGCGGCCCGCGCGTCGGCGGAGGGCCCGCGGCCGAGGACCTCCAGATCGCCGGCCTCACACCGATGTCCAGCGTCGACTGGCCGGGCCGGCTGGTGGCCACCGTCTTCTGCCAGGGATGCCCCTGGCTGTGCCCCTACTGCCACAACCACGCGATCATCGATCCGAGGATCCCCGGCGTCGTCGACTGGGGGCAGGTCGAGGACCTCATGGCGCGCCGCCACGGGCTGCTCGACGGCGTCGTGTTCTCCGGCGGCGAGGCCACCCGCCAGCCCGCCCTGGCCGCCGCCGCCCGCCGGGTCCGCGGGGCCGGGTACCTGGTGGGCCTCCACACGGCGGGCCCCTACCCCCGGCGCCTGCGCGAACTGGTGGAGGCGGGGCTCCTGGACTGGGTGGGCCTCGACATCAAGGCGCTGCCCGGCGGGGACTACGAGCAGGTGGCCGGCCGCCCGGGCGCCGGAGAGAAGGCCTGGGCGTCCCTGCGCGTGATGGCGGAGCACCCGGAGGTCGACTGCGAGGTGCGGCTCACCGTCTACCCGGACGGGCCCGCGGACGGCCTCGCGGTGGCCGAGGCGGTCCGCGCGATGGGCATGCCGGTCTTCGCGCTGCAGCAGGCGCGCGGCCTCGGCGCCCCGCAGGGCTTCCGCGCGGGCGCGGTGGGGTGGGATGACCAGGTTCGCGCGCTGGCCCGCGACATCGGCGCCCTGGGATTCGAGTCCTTCGCCTTCCGCCCGGCGTGACGGTCCTGCCGCGGAGGCCCGCACGTCGGGAGTGACGGGCGTCACCCGTCGCGCCTTTGATGTGGGGCCGGCGACGGACCCGCGTAGATTATGGGAGTCCCCGCGCTGTCCATCGAAAGGTGCCGAAGATGCCGGGTGCAGAGATCCCGCAGGGGCTGGCCGCAGCGGCCTCGAATCCTGCCACCGACCAGGAGACGCTGCGCCAGATCGCCTTCCACTACCCGCAGCTGCGCGCAGCGGTCGCCGCGAACCCCTCCGCCTACCAGGGACTGCTCGACTGGCTGCGCGCCCTGGGGGACGCCTCCGTCAACGAGGCCCTGGCCGATCGGGCGCGGTTCGAGTCCGCGCCCGATCGGACGATCGTCCTTGCCCCGCAGACGGGGCCGGCCACCGGCTCTGCGGGACCCGCTCCCGTCTTCCCGCCGGTCGCGGCGGCCGGGGAGACGCCGGCCCAGGGCCTTCGCCAGGCGGACAGCGAGCCCCCGGCGAGGAAGAGCTCGACGGGGATGAAAGCGGCGCTCGCGCTCCTGCTGGTCGTCGCCCTGGCTCTGGCGGGGATCGTCATCGCGATCTTCTCGGGCGCCTTCGGCGGCGACGGCGCCACCCAGTCGCAGCCATCGGCCTCGCCGCAGCCCTCGACGACCGCCCCGTCGACAGAGTCGCCCTCGTCCCCCACCCCCAGCGCATCGGAGGCGGAATCGGAGAAGTACCCCGCGCCGGACGGCGCGGTGCTGGCGCAGTCGTTCACGGCGCCCTCGGGCAATATCCTGTGCGACCTGGGCGAGGACGTCGTGACGTGCTCGATCCTCGAGCAGAGCTACGCGACCGCGGGGTTCGAGAGCTGCGGCGCGACCACGACGACGATCACCGCGACGGGGGAGTCGGCGGGTCTGAGCTGCGGATCCGCCGTCAGTGGCGGCGGAAGCCCGCTGGCCTATGGGTCGTCCGCGACGAACGGGCACTCGGCGTGCGTGTCGACCCAGGACGGGGTCTCCTGCTGGAACACGGCGAGCGGGAGGAGCTTCGCGCTGGCGCGCGGCGGATGGCAGACGGGCACGGAGGGGCGGATCTCCCCCGACGACTTCCGGTGGTGAGCGCGGATATCGCGGCCTCCCGGCGCTAGGTTGGTCCCGAGGGCCCGGCCGGAGGGCAGGAGAGGCCGGGCGCGGGCCCGCCGGAGAGGGAGGACACGTGATGGACAGCTCGCATACTCTGCGCGTCCAGCCGATCATCTTCACGGGGCGCATCGCCCTGTGGAGGGACCTGATGGAGACCATCGGGCTGCGGCGCGAGTCCGGTGACGACGTCTTCACCGTCTACCGGGGGGAGGCCGGCTCGATCGCCCTGCACGCCGCCCACGAACCCCCGGGCCTGCCCGAGGGCACGGTGAAACTCGCGTGGACGGTGCCCGGCCTCGAGGCCTTCCGCCGCGATGCGGACGCCGCGGGCCTCGCCACCCGGCTGGCGCGTCAGGCGTTCGGGGACGAGCTGCGCGTCGAGGTCCCCGACTTGGGATGGGTGACGGTCACGGAGGATGCGGGCGGGGAGGCCGCGGATGACGGGAACCCCGGGGCGCCGTCCCTGCGCGTCCTCGCCCGTGTCAACGCGATCGAGGTGGACGCGGTCCGCCAGGGTCTGGAGGCCCTGGGGTGGGAGCCGAGGTTCTGGGCCGTCGACGGGACGTATGCCGAGCTCGCCTCCGACGGGCTGATGGCGGTCTCGCGCCGCGAGGCGCCGCTGCCGACCGTCGGACGCGACGCGACCGCGATCCTGGCGCTGGAGACGGACACGCCGCGCACCGAATGCGACCGGCTGGCGGACGAGGGCCTGGACGTCTCCCTGACCGAGCAGTCATGGGGATGGTCCGTGAGCGTCCCGACGCCCTCGGACTGGGTCCTGCGGCTGGTCCAGCCGCCGCTGGACGATCCGGCCTATGAGTATGCGGATCCGCAGGAGCAGGCCGCCGCCGACGAAGTCGCCTCGGACCGCTGACCCCGTCGACCCGGGCTCAGCGGGCGAACATGTCCACGAAATGCCGCACGACCACGCCCGCCTGGTGCCCGCCGGGGCCGTCGCGGCCGAGGAGGACCAGGGAGTCCATGTCGTCGGTGCCGGAGTACCCGGCGTCGGCGTAGGTGGACAGGCGGCTGCGGATGGCGTCCGAGTCCAGCTCGGGATTGAACTGCGTCGCGTAGAAGGTCGGTCCCAGCCGCATCATCTGGACGGGGCAGGTCATCGACCTGGCCAGGACCACGGCGCCCTCGGGCGGGGCCTCGACGGCCTCGTGGTGACCGACGTAGGTGTGGAAGCTCGGCGGGAAGTCGGCGAGGAGCGGATCCTCCCTGCCCTCGGGGGTGAGCTCGATCTCGATGATGGAGGGCAGCTCCGCCCACTTCGTCGTCACGACGCCCCCGCGCAGCACGGTGGCGACCTCCGTGCCGTACCCGGTGGTCAGGCACGGCGTGCCGGCCGCGACGATCTCCGCGAGCAGGCGGGTGAGCTCCTGCTCGGTGCGCTTCTGGGTGGGCGACTTGCGGTCCTCCGGGGTGGTCGTCCCGTAGGGGGAGCCGGCGACGATGATGCCCGAGTAGGCCTGGACGTCGATCTCCGGCAGTCCGAGCATGTCGGAGCGCACCTGTTCGAGGGCGTCGGGGCTTCGGCCCGACGCACGCTGGAAGGACCGATACTCGGCCTCGATGGCCTCGTCCTCCGGGCGCGTGGAGACAAGAAGAAATGGACGCATGCGTCAACTCTAGGCATCGGAGGCCGCGGTCACCGGCCGGGCAGCGGGGATGGACGTCCGCACACGGCGTGCGGCGCACCCGGCCCCCGGTCCGAGACCGGAGAGGGATCGGTCACGCCGTCCAGATGAGCAGGATCAGCAGCCCCCACAGCGCGATCCCCGAGGCGGAGATCGCGACGGCGCCCCGAGCGGCCCGCAGCCCCGCCCCGCCCCGGCCGCCCGCGCGGATCCAGGCGATGCCGCCGAGCGCGGCGCTGACCGCCAGCAGGGGCGGCAGCGGCACCAGGAAGGCGACGGACAGCCACAGCGCGACCTGCGCCACTCCGTTCCGCGACGGCGCGGGCGAGGTGTAGCCGGAGGCGCGGAAGACCCGGGCCGGGTCGACCTGGTCCGTGCCGGGGAAGGGGAGGGGCGCGAGGGACGGGGGCGTCCCCGCGGCCGCACCGGCGGCTCGGGGACCCATGCCAGCAGTGCCCATCCCTGGTCCTCCTCCATCGCCCGCGCATCGGGGCCCGGGCGGCCGGTCGGCGCGTCTCCCCGCCGGGTCGCCCCCAGCATGCCACAGCGCCTCCGGCCCCGTCGCCGGCCGGCCTCCCGGGGCAGGGCGGCCCTCGTCGTCCGGTAGCGGAGATTGACGAGACGATGACCACAACATGACCACGACGTGGCACGCCTGCGGGGAGGGGAGGACCCGAGCGGTAGTCTGGTGTCCCGACCGGTTCATCGGCCCAGCCCATCGACTGATCGGAGACGCCCGCATGAGCGAGCCCAGTCACGCCCTCTTCCGCTGGAAGCTTCACGGCGACGGCACCCACATCGCACCCGGAGAGGTCGTCGCCCCGGACGAGCGCCTCTCCTGGCCGCGCACCATCGGCATCGGAGCCCAGCACGTCGTCGCAATGTTCGGCGCGACCTTCCTGGTGCCGCTCATCACCGGGTTCCCGCCCAACACGACCTTGTTCTTCACGGCTGTGGGGACCCTGCTCTTCTTCCTCATCACGGCCGGCAAGCTCCCCTCCTACCTGGGGTCCTCCTTCGCGCTCATCGCGCCGATCACGGCCGTGTCCGCCAGCCTGGGGCAGTCCTACGCGCTGGGCGGCATCATCGCGACGGGGGCCACGCTGGCCATCGTGGGCGGCATCGTCATGGTCGCGGGCGCGCGCTGGATCGATGTGGTCATGCCCCCGGTCGTCACGGGCGCGATCGTGGCGCTCATCGGCCTCAACCTGGCTCCCGCCGCGTGGAACTGGGTGAAGGGCGGACCGGTGACCGCGCTGGTCACCATCGTCTCGATCTGCGTGATCACCGTCCTGTTCAAGGGCATCATCGGGCGCCTGTCCATCCTCTTCGGCGTCCTCATCGGCTACCTCGCGGCCGTCATCCAGGGACAGGTCGACTTCTCCGCCATCGGGCAGGCGGCCTGGATCGGTCTGCCCGAGTTCCACTCGCCGTCCTTCGACCCCTCGACGCTGGGCCTGTTCGTCCCCGTCGTCTTCGTCCTCATCGCGGAGAACGTCGGCCACGTCAAGTCCGTGGCGGCCATGACCGGCAGGAACCTCGACGGCATGATCGGGCGGGCCCTGTTCTCCGACGGCCTGTCGACGATGGTCGCGGGCGCCGGAGGCGGATCGGGAACGACCACCTACGCGGAGAACATCGGGGTCATGGCCGCCACGCGCGTCTACTCGACGGCCTCCTATGTCGTGGCGGCCCTCACCGCCCTGATCCTCTCCCTCATGCCGAAGTTCGGTGCGGTGATCGCGACGATCCCCGACGGCGTCCTGGGTGGGGCCGCCACCGTGCTGTACGGCATGATCGGCATGCTCGGCGTGCGCATCTGGGTGCAGAACCGCGTGGACTTCTCCGATCCCGTCAACCTCAACACGGCGGCCGTCTCCCTCATCGTCGCGATCGCGAACTTCACGTGGAACCCGCTGGGCATGTCCTTCGAGGGCATCGCGCTGGGCACGGGATCCGCGCTGCTCGTCTACCACGGCATGCGATGGATCTCGAAGCTGCGCGGCACGAACCTCGAGGCGGCCTCCCCGGCGTCGGCCCCGGCGGGCGCGGATCTGGAGTCGGCGGCCTATGCGACGCGCCGCGGATCGGCCCCGCAGGAGACGGCGGGCGCCGAGCCGGACAGCGCCGCGCCGACGGGCCGCAGCTGAGCGCAGCGCCCAGGGAGGGGCCCGGTCTATTCGCCGGACTGCGTGGCGCCCGACTGGCCGGACTGGTCGGCCGTGAGCTTCGCGAGCATGCCGGGGTCGACGGGCAGGCACGTCCCGCCGCCGGACATCGCGGTGTCCGACGCAGCGGACTGGGCCTCCTCCGTGGAGAGCGCGCCCTCGTAGAACGTGCCCAGGACGACCGTGACCGTCGTGTCCGTCGAGCTGGTCAGCGTCACACGCGAGTCGGGGAAGAAGCGGGCGACCGCGTAGGCGGCGTCGACGGCGCGCGGCCCCGCGTCGATCTCAACGGCGCTGATCACGGCCGCGTCCGCGTTGCCGGGGTCCAGCGTCGTGAAGCCCGCGCCCTGGAGCATGGACGTGGCCGCGCCCGCGACGCCCTGCCGGGAGGAGGCGTTGAGGACCTGGACGGTGACCGTCGAGGGATCCGGGACCGAGGAACCGGATGAGGGGCACGGGGTGTCGCCGACCTCCGCGTAGTCCACCCCGGCGGAGAACTCATCGCCGAACGGCGGCTTGACGATGCCCATGAGGACCAGCAGGCTGACGATGACCAGCAGCGACATCACCATGGCGGTGATGGAGAACGTCAGGCTCTGCGTGCGCTGGCGGTGCTCGAGGTAGCGCTGGCGGGGCGTCTGCCGGGGTGGTTGGTCAGTCACGTCATCCAACCTACTCGACGCAGCGGGGGCTCGGCGTCAGCTCGCCGGTGCGATCGCTCCCACATCGGCCCCGATCGGGAGGCGGATCGGCGCGTGCCGTGCGGGCAGCCCGACGGGTCGATACCGTGGGCAGGTCCGATATCGCGCGCGGTGGGCCCCGCCGGCCCGCCGCCCGACACGCGGACGCCCATGAACAACCACGATTCCAGGGAGTGACCAGTGGGATTCCTCAGCGAGCAGCTCCTGTCCACCGTCCGAGGCCGGGCGGCGCGTCACGACGCCGAGAACTCGTTCCCCTTCGACGACCTCGATGACCTGCGGGCCGCCGGGTACCTGGGGGCGTTCGTCCCCCGGGAGTTCGGCGGCTCGGGCCTGACGCTGCCGGAGATCGCCGCCGAGCAGACGCGCCTGGCGGCCGCCTCACCGGGCACGGCTCTCGGCGTCAACATGCACCAGATCATCGTCGGACTGGGCCGCCACCTCGTCCGCAACGGGAATCCGCGCGGCGGGCAGATCCTGCGCGACGCGGCCGCCGGGGAGCTCTTCGGCTTCGGCATCTCGGAGCCCGGGAACGACCTCGTCCTCTTCGGCTCGATCACCGAGGCGGTGCCGGATGCGGATGGCGGCGGCGGGTACGCGTTCACCGGCACCAAGATCTTCACCTCCCTCGCCCCCGCATGGACGCGACTGCTCGTCTTCGGGCGCGACGACTCGGGCCAGGACGGCCCCCATTCGGTCTTCGCCATCCTGCACCGCGAGGACGGCGGGTTCACCATCAAGGACGACTGGGACACGCTGGGGATGCGCGCGACGCAGTCCAACACGACCCTCCTGGAGGGCGCACACGCTCCCGAGGCCCAGATCCTCACGCGCACCACTCCCGGACCGTCCGAGGATCCGGTGGTCTTCGGGATCTTCTCGCACTTCGAGATCCTGCTGGGCGCCACGTACCAGGGAGTGGGGGAGCGGGCCGTCGAGGTCGCCGCCGAGCACGTCCGCACCCGCAAGTCCGTCAAGAACCAGACGGTCTACGCCAACGACCCCGACATCCGCTGGAGGATCGCCGAGGCCGCCCTGACCATGAACGCGGTCGGCCCCCAGATCCGCGAACTCGCCCGCGACGTCGAGGACGGCGTAGACCGCGGGTCGATGTGGATGCCGCAGCTGTCCGCGGCGAAGAACGCGGCCGCCGAGGCCTCTCTGCGCGCGGTCGAGCAGGCGCTGCGCGCCTGTGGCGGGTCGTCCTACTACACGAGGCACGAGCTCTCGCGTCTGTCCCGCGACGTCGTGGCCGGGCTGTTCCAGCCCTCCGACCAGGAGTCCCTGCACGGGGCGTGGGCGAACGCGATCCTCGGTCCGGTCCAAAAGTAGGGCCGCCCGGTCCAGGACCGGGGCCGAGGGCGGGGCCTGGCCAGTTGGCTCCGGTCCGGCCTGTGCAGATCAGGCGGGGAACTCGCGAGGCGGGGGTGAGCGATGCCACGGTGCGGGCGCCTCCGCCGGTTCGCCAAGGCGGCGGGCGGCCCGCTAGCATGGGCAGGCACGCGCACGTCGCGTGTCCTGGAGGATTCGCCTAGTGGCCTATGGCGCACGCTTGGAAAGCGTGTTGGGTGCAAGCCCTCGGGGGTTCGAATCCCCCATCCTCCGCCCTTGGATGCCCCGGAACCGCATGGTTCCGGGGTTCTCCCTTGCAATCAATCAGGCGGCCCGACGAGCATCCGGCGGTATCCGGGCAACGACAGGATCAGCGCGGATCGGTGGGCGAGTCGGAGGGATCCGACGGGCCGGACGGATCGGCGGAGCCGGGCGAGTCCGGCCCAGGAGAGCGATCCGGGCCCGTCCCGGGGTCCGACGGCGAGTCGTCGGCCGACGGGCCACCCTCGCGCTTGTCCCGGCGGCCCTCCTCGGCGCGCCGGCGTCGGATGTCCCGCTCCAGTTTGAACAGGAACTCGGGGTCGTCGTCGGGAGCCACAGGCGGCGGGGGCGCGGTGGGGCGGGCGGCGCGCTGGGGGCGGGGCAGGATCGGCCGCCCGCCCGCGACCCCGCCGGATCCCGAGCCGCCGGCCTCCGCGCGGGCCACGGAACGCACGATGAGCCACACGATCGAGCCGATAGAGAACGACGGGATGGTCAGCAGCAGGATGATCAGCCACAGAATCCGAGGGATCCGCCCCGGCATCTCCTCCTCGGGCGTGCGGGCCCAGTCGGCGATGGCGTACACGGTGACGGCCAGCCAGGCGATGATGAGGAGTACGCGGAACACGGCATCAGTCTACGGGGACCGCGGTGGAACCTCCTCCCGGGCGCCCGCCGCGCGGTCCGCCAGCTCCGCCCGGCCGCGGCCTGGGACGCTGGGACGCCTCAGGCGGCGAGAACCAGCGCCACGGAGACGACGCCCGCCCACGCCAGGGCGTACAGGCCGGTGTCGCGCAGGGAGGGGATGAGGGCGCGTCCGACGGCGCCGCGGACCACGGGCAGCAGCGGCGCGAGCGCCCCAGCCGCGCACAGCACCCCGACGATCGCGCACACCGCCGCCGACACGCCCGACCCGGCGACGCCGGCCACGGCGGCCGCCACCGTGAGAACCATGACCAGGGCGTAGGCCAGGCGCGACCCGTGATCCCCCAGCCGGACCGGCACGGTGCGCTTGCCCACCCTGGCGTCCGAGGGCAGATCGCGGATGTTGTTGACCATGAGCAGGTCGACGCTGATCAGACCCATCCCGCAAGCCAGCGTCCACACCCACCACGGCGAGCTCAGCGCCTGCGTCCACGTCGTGCCGACCAGTGCGACCAGGCCGAAGAAGACGAAGACCATGAGCTCGGACAGGCCGATCCCCATGTAGCCGTAGGGGTGCTTCCCCCCGGTGTAGAACCAGGCGGCCGCCACGGCGAGGACCCCGACCGCGGCCAGAGCCCATTGGCCCGACAACTGGACCAGGACCAGGCCCAGCACCCCGGCGGCCGCGAAACAGGCCACCGCCGCCGCCAGCACGGTGCGCGGGGCGGCCAGGCCGCCACCGGTCAGGCGCGGAGGTCCCTGGCGGTCGTCGTCGGCGCCGCGGACGCCGTCGGAGTAGTCATTGGAGAAGTTGACCCCGATCTGGAGCAGCAACGCGACGGCGAGGGCCAGCAGAGCGCGGCCGGGCGACCAGGCTCCCAGATGCGCCGCCGCCGCGGTTCCGACGATCACGGGCGCCGTCGCCGCAGGCAGGGTGCGTAGGCGCGCCCCCTCCACCCAGTCGCGAGCCGTTGCCATGGGTCCTCCTCACCGCTGCCAGGCCGCGGCCGTGCCCAGACGGGCTCTGACGGCCTCCAGGACGGCCCGTGGATTCGTCTTTCCGCTGTCCAGGAGGGGCAGCCGTTCCAGCGCCACCACGACTCGCGGGGACTGAGCGCGACCGAGCTCGCGTCCGACATGGTCCCTGATGGAGGTCGACAAGTCACTGAGGGCGGGCGACGGCGCGCTGCCCGTCGGCGTCGCGGACACCCCCAGCGCGGGGTCGGGGACGACGGCGGCGGCCACCACCGACTCCCACTTCGGGTCGGGCAACCCCAGGATCCAGGCGTCGGCGACGCCCGGGGTGGACAGGACGGCCTGGCGCACGGGGGCCGGCGCGATCGACAGGCCCCCGGAGACGATGACGTCGTCGGCGCGGCCGAGGACCTCGACGGTGCGCGCCGGTGTGATGAGTCCGAGGTCGCCGGTGAGCAGCCAGCGGACGCCGCCCTCGTCGATGAAGGGAGCGGGGCCGTCGAGGTAACGGGTGAGCAGCACCGCGCCCGCGACGGCCAGGCGCTGCTGCCCGTCGACGTCCACGGAGCGCACGGACACCCCTGGCAGGGGGAGCGCGTCGTAGACGCATCCGCCGCAGGTCTCCGTCATGCCGTAGGTGGTGACGACGCGGATGCCGCGCTCGCGGGCCGCCTCCACCAGGGCGCGGTCGACCGACGACCCGCCGACCAGCACGGCCGACAGCCGCGTGAGGGCCGCGACGACCTCGCCGCCCGCCTCCAGGCAGGCCCTCAGCTGCACCGGGACCAGAGAGAGGTAGCCGGGCGCGTCGGCCTCGGCGGTGGCCCCGGCGATCGCGGGCAGCAGGCGGGCGGGGGAGAACCCGCCGGTCATGTCGACGATGAAGGGGTCGGTGCCCGACACCGCCGCGCGGAACAGCACCTGCGCGCCCGCGATGTGGTGAGCGGGCAGGGCCAGGATCCAATTGCCCGGTCCGCCCAGCACGTCATGGGTGGCCCGCGCCGAGGCGAGCATCGCCTCGACGGACAGGCCGACCAGGTGGGGGGTGCCCGTCGAGGAGCCGGAGGTCGGTACCACGAGGTCCACCCCGTCCAGCAGGTGGGGATCCGCCGCCTGGTCGTCGGGGAGCTCCGGGAAGGGGGACGAGGGCGACTCCGCCGCCTGGCGGAGCGACTGATGGGCGACGGAGGCCGGGGGCCGAAGCACCACGACGGTGTGCGGGGCGGAGGGGGACGGCGCGTCGGCCGCGTCCCCGCTCGCGTGGGCCTCTCGGGCCTCGTGGAGCTCGACGAGCTTGTGCAGCGAGGCGAAGGCCATCGCCACTGCGCCGGGCGACGTCCCTCCGGGGACGGTCAGGATGCGTGGACCCTCCGAGGCCATGATGTCGTGCGGTTCTTCCTGTCGGCGGTGCGGTCGGGGCACCGCCCTGGAGGCCGGCGCCTGCCCCGGCGGAGCCGGGGCCGCCCTCGTCGGACCTGGGGAGGACGGGGCGATCGTTCAGATTACGCGCCCTGGGCGGCGGCTGCGAGACCACGGGGCGTGAGACGGTGGGAAGGTGTGGGACGCCTCATCCCGCGGCGCTCTCGTGCTGTGGGGACGCCACCGGTTACCATCGGAGTGTGATGAAACGCAAATCCGCCCGATGGAAGCTGGCGCTGGGCGGCGCGCTCGCGATCGTGCTGGTCGTCACCGGTGCGACGGCGGGTTATGCCGCGCACTTTTCGGACGTGGCGCTGCCGGGCGTGTCCGTCGCCGGCACCTCCGTCACCGGGCAGACGCAGGAGGAGGTCGCCTCGGCCGTGGGCCAGCGCGCCTCCGACATCACGGTGACGGTCAACGTCGACGGCAAGCCCACCACGGCGAAGCTGGCGGATCTGGGCGTCTCGGTGGACCCGGAGGCCACGGCGGCGAAGGCCTTCGAGCCGAACGCCTCGCTGGCGTCGCGGATCGCTGCCCTGTTCCGTCACAACGAGGTCCCGGTCGTCTCCACCACGGACGACGCGGCGCTCGCGGATTTCTCCGACCAGGTGGCCGCCGCTGCGGGGACCCCGGTGCGCAACGGCTCCGTCACCCTGTCCGAGGACGGCACGCAGTTCGTCGCCACCGAGGCGAGTTCCGGCATGGGCGTCGACATCTCGCAGCTGACCGGCGTCGTCGCGAAAGCGGTGTCCGCCTTGGAGTCCCAGGCGGTCGACGTCACCGCGACCGAGATCGAGCCCACGGTGTCCACCGAGGCCGCCCAGCAGGTGGCGGCCGCCGCGAACGCCCTGCTCGACCTCGATGTCACCCTGTACGGGACGGTCTCGGAGAACTCGGCGACGCAGGCCGACAAGGCGGCCTGGGTGACGATCCCGACCACCGAGGACGGGCTGGGCGCGCCGGCGTTCGACCCGGCCAAGGTGACCGCATGGGTCCAGAAAGTCGCCGAGTCCACGAACGACAAGCCCGTCAACGGCATCCAGAACGTCGACGCCTCCGGCAAGGTCGTCGTCACCGCCTCCGAGGGGAAGGCGGGGTACACGGTGAACAACGCCGACGCGATCGCCTCCGAGGCTGTCGCCGCGCTGACGGCGGGGACGTCCTACTCGGGGACCTTCACCTACGACGAGGTCGCGCCGTCCTACGACCAGAAGCCCGTGGTCGACGGGGCCGAGGGCCTCGTCTATTCGCCCCACGCCGGGGAGAAGTGGATCGACGTCAACCTGTCGAACCACACGGTGACGGCCTATGAGGGCGCCGACGCGGTGTACGGGCCGGTGTCCATGGTCAACGGCGCCGACGCCACTCCGACGGTGACGGGAACCTTCCACGTCTACCTCAAGTACGAGACGCAGACGATGAAGGGCGAGAACGCCGACGGCTCGAACTATGAGACGCCGGATGTGCCCTGGATCAGCTACTTCACGGGCGGCTACGCGTTGCATGGCGCGCCTTGGCGGAGCTCCTTCGGGTTCGCCGGAGCCGCCGGGTCCCACGGCTGCGTCAACATGGCGGTCGCGGACGCCAAGTGGATCTTCGACTGGGACGAGGTCGGCACCCCGGTCGTCAGCCACTACTGAGGGTCCACGCCGTGAGGGTCGGAGCTCCCGGGTGCCGCCCTCAGAAGTAGTAGGGGTACCCCGACCAGTCGGGGGAGCGGTGCTCGAGGAAGGCGTCACGGCCCTCCTGCGCCTCCGGCGTCATGTAGGCCAGGCGCGTCGCCTCCCCGGCGAAGACCTGCTGGCCGGCCAGGCCGTCGTCGGCGAGGTTGAACGCGAACTTCAGCATCCGGATCGCCTGCGGCGACTTGCCCACGACCGTCCGCGCCCATTCGATCGCCGTGTCCTCCAGCTCGGCGTGGGGGACGGCGCGGTTGACGACGCCCCACCGCTCGGCTGTGGCCGCGTCGTAGGTCTCGGCCAGGAAGAAGATCTCGCGCGCCCGCTTGTCGCCGACCTGGCGGGCCAGCAGCGCCGACCCGTAACCCGCGTCGAAGGACCCCACGTTCGCATCGGTCTGTTTGAAGCGGGCGTGCTCGAGGGACGCCACGGACAGGTCGCACACGACGTTGAGGCTGTGCCCCCCGCCGGCCGCCCATCCCGGGACGGCGGCGATGACGACCTTTGGCATCGTGCGGATGAGGCGCTGGACCTCGAGGATGTGGAGGCGGCCGGCCCGCGCCGGGTCGATGCGCTCACGGCGGGTGGCCGTGTCGGCGGTGTCCGAATCGTCCGCGATCGCCCCGCGCCCCGCGGCCGTCCCGGCCCCGGACGCCACCTCGTACCGGTACCCGTCGGAGCCGCGCACCCGCTGGTCGCCCCCCGAGCAGAAGCTGTGCCCGCCGTCACGGGCGGAGGGCCCGTTTCCCGTGAGGATGACGGCGCCGACGTCCCCGCTCAGCCGCGCGTGGTCCAGGGCGCGGAACAGCTCGTCGACGGTGAGCGGTCGGAAGGCGTTGCGGATGTCGGGCCGGTCGAAGGCGATGCGCACCCAGGGCAGGTCCTCGCCGGCGGACGCGCCGTCCAGCTCCTCCCCCCGAGAGACCCCCCGGTGGTAGGTGAGATCGGTGAAGCCGAAGCCCCCGACCTCGCGCCAGCGGGTCGGGTCGAAGGTGTCGGAGACGAAGGGCAGGGCCGAGGCGGAACGATGAGACGCAGTCATGCCCACAGGGTACGTGCGCGGCTAGTCTGGAGAGACGCCCAGACGCGCTCTTCTCCCGGCAAGGACACCCCGATGGCACAGGATCGCCGGCAACCGCTCGACCGGCTCCTCCCTCCCGAGGGAGGGACGCCGCCGCGCACCGTGCTGCTCTCCTTCGGGCTGTGGCCGGTGGCGGTGCTGCTGCTGGTCCACGGGATGGGCCTCGGGCTGGCCTCGTTGAGCATGTTCCTCCTCCCGGTGTGCCTGGTCGCCTTCCGCCGCGTGGCGGACCTGTTCCCGCGGCGCACCCCCGCGCGCCGCGTCATCGTCGTCTTCTCCGCCGTCTACGCGGTGGTCGTCTTCTGGTCCGTGCTCGCCCATCCGGGCGTCCTCGGCGTGGCGGTGGCGGCCGTGGTCGCGGGGTGCTCGGTGCGCACGCTCCTCCGCCCCGGCGACGAGGGCGTCCCGGCCCTGGAGGCGATGAGCGATCTCGCCCGCATGGAGTGGGAGATGGACAGGGCGCTGTCCTCCGGCGGATCGGACCCATCGGGGCCCGATGACGACTCCGGGCTGGGGCCGATGCCGCGCTTCCACTGGCCCGACGGATAGCCGTCCCTCCGGGTGGCGGCTGGCAGGCGGACGCTCCGCCGTGCCGCGCGCGGGTGCCGGTAGCATCTCCTCATGACCTCCCCGACCGCGTCCCCCGCAACCGCCGGCGACGGGCTGCCCGCCCTGTTCCGCCCCGGCCAGCACCTGCTCAAGGAGCTCGACTTCGCCCAGCGTGAGTGGCGGGACCTGCTCGACTTGGCGGCCGGCCTCAAGGCGGCCAAACGCGAGGGCAGGGAGGTCCCCTACCTGCGAGGGCGCAATATCGCCTTGCTGTTCGCGAAGACGTCGACCCGCACGCGTTGCGCCTTCGAGGTGGCGGCCGCCGACCAGGGGGCGCACACCGTGTACCTGGATCCGCAGGGCTCCCAGATGGGGCACAAGGAGTCCGTGGCCGACACCGCCCGGGTGCTCGGCGGCATGTTCGACGGCATCGAGTACCGAGGGGACCTCCAGTCCAACGTCGAGATCCTGGCGGAGAGGTCGGGCGTCCCGGTCTTCAACGGCCTCACCGACGACTGGCATCCCACCCAGATGCTCGCCGACACGCTCACCATGCGCGAGCACAGCGGCGGGCGCCCCGACTCTGAGATCTCCTACGCCTACATCGGGGACGCCCGCTTCAACATGGGGCGGTCGCTCCTGGTCAACGGCGCGATCCTGGGGATGGACGTGAGGATCATCGCGCCGCGCGAGCTGTGGCCCGCAGAGGACGTGGTCACCGCGGCCCGGGGCCGCGCTGCGGAGACCGGAGCCCGGATCACGCTGACGGAAGACACCGGGGCCGTCGAAGGCGCCGGCTTCGTCCACACGGATATCTGGGTGTCGATGGGGGAGCCGGCCGAGGCGTGGGCCGAACGTATCGAGCTCCTGCGCGATTACCGGGTCGACGCCGCGCTGATGGACGCCGCGGGGCCCGACGCGAAGTTCATGCACTGCCTGCCGTCCTTCCACGATCTGGGGACGGAGGTGGGCGTGCGCATCCACGAGCAGTTCGGGCTGGAGGGCATCGAGGTCTCGGACGAGGTCTTCGAGGGGCCCCGATCGATCGTCTTCGACCAGGCCGCGAACCGCATGCCGACGATCAAGGCGGCGATGGTCTCCGCGCTCGGACGGGCCTGAGCCCCGAGTCCGCGGAGGACGGGCGGTTCCCGTCCGCGCGCCCCGCCCGCGAGCGGCCGGCGGATGGGAACGCCCGCCCCCGCGGCCGTGCCGGCCTCCGGCATGTTTGCGTGACCACAAAGGCTCTTCTCCTCGTATGCTGGTGCCATGACAACGACGCCCCGACGCTCCGATGGCGGCCGGCCCGTGCGGCCCGCAGCCCTCCCCACCGCCTCCGCCCTCGCCTATGGGGGGGACTGGAACCCCGAGCAGTGGGACGCCGCCACCGTCGACCAGGACATCGCGATGATGCGGGAGGCCGGGGTGACGCTCGTGTCGCTGGGGATCTTCTCCTGGGCGCGGCTCGAACCGGAGGAGGGGCGCTACGACCTCGACTGGCTCGGAGACCTCATCGACCGGCTGCATGACGCGGGCATCGACGTCGACCTGGCCACGGGCACGGCCTCTCCTCCCGCGTGGATGGCCGTCAACCACCCGGAGAGCCTGCCGGTCGCCGCCGACGGCACGCGCCTGGGATTCGGGTCGCGCCAGCAGTACAGCCCCTCATCGCGTGTCTATCGGGAGCGCTCCCAGGCCCTGGCCGGGGAACTCGCCCGGCGGTTCGGGCACCACCCCGGCGTCGTCCTGTGGCACGTCGGCAACGAGTACGGCTGCCACGTCCACGAGTGCTTCAGCGACCAGAGCGCCGCCGACTTCCAGGAGTGGCTGGCCGCCCGGCACGGGGGCGACATCGAGTCGCTCAACGAGGCGTGGAGCACCGACTTCTGGTCGCAGCGCTACAGCTCCTTCGACCAGATCCGCCCTCCGCGATCGATGCCGACCTTCCCCAACCCGGCCCAGGTCCTCGACTGGCGGCGCTTTTGCAACGACCAGATCCTCGCCTGCATGGAGGGCGAGATCCAGGCGATCCGCGCCCACTCCGACCGGCCGGTGACGACGAACTTCATGGGGTCCTTCCCATGGCTCGACTACCGGCGGTGGGCATCCCGGCTCGACCTCATCGCCGACGACTCCTACCCCGACCCGGCCGATCCCGCCTCGGCCCATGAGATCGCCTGGGCCGGCGACCTCATGCGGGGTCTGGGCGACGGCGCGCCATGGCTGCTCATGGAGCAGACGCCTGGCGCCGTCCAGTGGCGCCCCCGCAACAGCCGAAAGCGCCCCGGGCAGTTCCTGCTGTGGTCGCTCGAGCGCGTCGCCCATGGCGCCGACGGCATCCTGCAGTTCCAGTGGCGCCAGTCCCGCGGTGGGTCGGAGGCCTTCCACTCCGGCATGGTCCCCCACTCCGGGCGCGCCTCGCGGACCTGGCGCGAGGCCGTCGGGACCGGCCGCGTGCTCCGCGCCCTGGCGCCGGTCGCCGGCACGCGCGTGAACGCCGACGTCGCGATCCTCCTCGACTGGGAGGCGCAGTGGGCCCGGCACTCCGCCATCGGCCCCACGGAACCGGGCGCCCCCTTCGCCGCCGCCCACGCCTGGCACCGCACCCTGTGGGAGGCCGGGATCGCCTCCGACATCGTCTTCCCGGACAGCGACCTGGCCGGCGGCGGCCACCGTCTGATCATCGTCGCCGAGCAGTTCACCGACCTCCCCGAGGTCGCCTCCGCGCTGAGGCGGGCCGTCGAATCCGGTGCCCAGGTGCTGGTCACGGCGCCCACCGGCGTCGTCGACACCGATATGCGGGCCGTCCTCGGCGGCTACCTGGGCGGCCTGCGCGAGCTGCTCGGCGTGCGCGTTGTGGACCACGCGCCCCTCACCGGCTCCCTCCCCTCCGGCTGGGAGGACGCCGGCGTCGAGGAGGATCCCGGCGCCGCCCTCGTCGACCGCCTCACCCGCGCGGTGTCCGCGCCCGCGCGCCAGACCTGGTGCGGTCTCGAGGCCGTGTCGCCCTCGTTGCGTCGCGCGCTGGACCGCATCGGCACGCCCGCCCCCGACCTGCGCGGGGGGATGTGGGCGGAGGAGATCGGACCCGCCCTCCCCGGGGAGATCGACGAGGCCGACCCCCTGTCGTTCGCCCACAGCTCCGTGGAGGTGGTCGCCGTCTTCGACGGACGCGGCGGAGCGGCGGACCTGGCCGGACACGCCGCCATCACGCGACGGGCCGCAGGCGCCCAGGGGGGCGCCGCCTGGTATGCGGCCAGCGACCTGGACGCGGTGGGCCGCGCGGCGCTGCTGGCCGTGCTGACGGCCCACGCCCGGGTGCAGCCCGTCATGGCCGGGCTTCCGGACGGGGTCGAGGCGCAGCGGCGCGGCGACGTGCTCTTCCTGCTCAACCACTCCGACTCTGCGGCGGAGGTCGCGGGCGTCGTGGGCGTCGACCTGGTCTCAGGCGCGGCGTGCACGGGGCACGTCGTCATCGCGCCGCGCTCGGGGATCGCCGTGCGCCAGCCCGAGTGAAATCCGGCGGGATCCAGGAGGACAGGCACAATGGGGGTGTGCGCGGACTGGAGATCACCGAACTCGACATCGCTGCCCTGCCGGCCGCGACGCGGGAGGCGCTCGCGGGGATCGACCGCCTCCTGATCCATCGCACGCCCCTGGTCACCCGATTCCGGGGCGTGACCAGCCGCGACGGGCTGCTGGTCCACGGGGAGTCCGGATGGGGCGAGGCCGCGCCGTTCTGGGACTACGGCCCCCTGGAGTCCAGCAGGTGGCTCCGCTCGGCCCTGGAGGCGGCCACGACGCCGCCGCCCGCGCCGCTGCGCCGCGAGGTCCCCGTCAACGTCACGATCCCGGTGTCGGAGCCTGAGGAGGCGGCGCGTCGGGTCCGGGCCTCCGGGGGGTGCCGGACCGCAAAGGTCAAGGTGGCCGATCCCGGCCAGCCGCTGTCCGCCGACATCGAGCGGGTCCAGGCCGTCGCCGACGCCCTGGCGGAGGAGGTCGGGGGCGGGGGTGCCCGTCTGCGCGTCGACGCGAATGCGGCGTGGACGCCCGACCAGGCCATCCAGGCCGTCGCCGAGCTCGACCGGGCGGCCGCCGCCGTCGGCGGCCTGGAGTACGTCGAGCAGCCGTGCCCCGACCTCGAGGGGATGGCCGCGGTGCGCCGCGCGGTCGGCGTGCCGGTCGCGGCGGACGAGTCGATCCGGCGCGCCGACGACCCTCTGGCGGCCGTCGACGCGGTGGCGCAGTCGGAGGCCGCGGATGTGGCCGTGGTCAAGGTCGCCCCCCTGGGCGGACTGCGGCGCGCGCTGGAGGTCGCCTCCCGCACCGGCCTGGAGATCGTCGTCTCCTCCGCGATCGAGACCTCGGTGGGGCTCGACCTCGGCGTGCGGGCCGCCGCCTGCCTGCCGGCCCTGCCCCACGCCTGCGGCCTCGCCACCGCCCAGCTGCTCGTCCAGGACGTCGCAGCGCGCCCTCTGGCTCCCGTCGGCGGCGCCATCCCCCTTCCCGGGCTTCCGACGGCCCCCGACCCGGAGGCGGTCTCCGCCGCCTCGGAGGTCCCCGGCGGGCTCGTGGCGCGGTGGAGGCGGCGCCTGGACCTCATGTGCCAGGCGATGACGGCCCTCCCCGGTCCGGAGAGGGGAGGCCTGCGATGACGCCCGATCCCGGCGGCCCCGGCCCCCATCCCTCCGAGGCCCTCGCCGAGGCGGTGGTCGCCGCACTGGCCGCCTGCGGCGTCCGCGACGTCGTCTACTGCCCCGGCTCCCGCAGCGCGCCGATGGCGTACGCGCTCGACCGCGCCGCGCGCGCGGGGGTCCTCCGCGCGCGCGTCCGCCTGGACGAGCGGGGCGCCGCGTTCCTCGCGGTGGGGATCTCCCGCGCGGGCGCGCTCCCCGGCTCCGACGAGGGCGGCTCCGCCGCGGCCGCCGACCCGTCCCGGGGTTGCTCCATGCGCCAGGCGGCGGGCATGAGGCCCGTGGCCGTCGTGACGACCTCCGGAGGCGCCGTGGCCGAGCTGCACGCCGGCGTCGCCGAGGCGGCCCATTCGGGCGTCCCGCTGATCGTCGTCAGCGCCGACCGGCCCGTCGAGATGCGGGGCGTCGGCGCCTCCCAGACGACGGACCAGCCCGGGCTGCTCACCCCGCACGTCCGCGGCGTGTGGGACATCCCCGCGGGCACGGCGCCGGACGGGCGGCTCAGGGCCCTGGTCGCCCGCGCGGTGGCCACGGCCTGCGGGCTGCCCGCGGGCGCGCCCGGCCCGGTCCATGTCAACATCGGGTTCCGCGACCCGTTGGTCCCTCGGGCCGCGGTGCCCCCCGCTCCGGCGGGCGACGGGGCGACGACGCGCGCGCCAGGCGCCTCCGCCCCGGTCCGGGTCACGAGGGTCGCCCGAGCCGAGCCGCGCCCCTGGCGGTGGGAGGACGCGGTGGATCCCGACCTGCGCACCGTGCTGGTGGCCGGCGACGGGGCGGATCCGGAGGCCGGGCATTGGGCGCTCGCCGCCGGCATCCCCCTGCTGGCCGAGCCGACCAGCGGCGCCACGACGTCGGGCGCATGGACCGCGCATCAGCAGACGCTCTTGAGCGGCCCCCTGGGGCCGGGCGTCCAGCAGGTCGTCGTCACGGGGCGTCCGACCCTCTCGCGCCCAGTCGGCGCGCTGCTGGCACGCGGCGACATCCGCATCGTCGTCCAGTCCCGGGACCTGCCGTGGACCGATGTCGCGGGCCAGGCGGAGCTGGTGGTCCCCGCGCTGGGGGCGGCCACGGCCCGCCACAGGGACGCGAGATGGACGGAGGAGTGGGCGCGGAGCGCCGAGTCCGTCACCCGCGCCCTGCTCCCGCTCACGGAACCGGCCGACGACGCTGCGCCGACCCTGGTCTCCGCCGCGCGCGCCGTGTGGAGCGCCGGGGCGGGGATCCTGCTGCTCGGGGCGTCGAACACGGTGCGTGCGGTGGACCTTGTCGCCTCGGGGCGGGGCCGGGCGGATGTCGTGTCGAACCGCGGCCTGGCCGGCATCGATGGGACGATCGCGACGGCGTTCGGCCTGGCGTGGGGGAGCGGCGGCCCGGTCCGCGCCGTGATGGGCGACCTCACCTTCCTCCACGACGCCTCCTCCCTCATGCTCTCGGCGTCTGACACGGAGCCGGATGCCCAGATCGTCGTCCTCGACGACCAGGGGGGTGGGATCTTCGCGGGGCTCGAGCACGGGGACCCTGCTCTGGCCGGCGCCTTCGAGAAGTTCTTCGGCACCGCCCAGGCCTCCTCGATCGTCGGGATCGCCCGGGCCCATGGGGCGCGCGCGACGACGGCGAGGACCATCGGGCAGCTGCGCGCCCGCCTGGCGCGCCCGGTGCGCGGACGCGAGGTTGTCCACGTGCCGATCCCCCGGGACCCGGAGCTCCTGGCCCGGGTGCGCCTGGCCTGCCGCGCGGGACACTGACTCACAGGAAACACCCAGAAGACACCCAGTCCACGGCGAATTCTCCCGAGCACACTGGGGGCATCAGCGAAACCTCGGAAGAAGGACCTCATGAGCGACAACCGTGCGAACGACCCTTCGCAGCAGCCGGCGCCCCACCCGGATGACGCCTGGCGCCCCGCCGACCCGTCTGCCGGCCAGTCCGCCGATCAGCCCGGCGACCCGTCTGCCGGCCAGCCCGGCGACCAGCCGGTCGAATCCCCCGCCGCCGGTCCCGCCCCCGAGGCGCGGCCGGCCCGGCCCGACCAGCAGCCGCCCCAGCCGTCCTCACCGGGAGGCCAGCCGGCTCCGCAGGCCCCGGACTCCTCGACGTACTCGCGCGCCTGGGGGCCTGGCGACACCGGCGCCACCTGGTCCGCCCGCCCGGCGAATCCGTGGGCCGCGCCCTCGCAGTCATCCGGGAGCACCGGCTCCGCGCGCCCAGGCGCCCAGCCTCCCCGGCCCCCGGCGGACGGGGGCGACGCCTACCGGCAGGACGCCTCCGCGCCGCACGTCTCCTCGGGGGGATGGTCGTCCGGCCAGCCGGACGCCGGCCAGCCCGCCCCGGGCCAGCAGACCTGGCCGGGCTCGTCCTACCAGCAGTACCAGCAGGCGGCGGCGCCCTCCTCCCCGTTCGCCACCGCGACGCGCACGCGCCCGTCCAGGAGCCACGGCGCCCCCGGGTGGCTCGCCCTGCTCGTCGCGATGGTCGTGACGGCCCTCATCGCGGTCGGTGGCACCTACGCGCTGGTCGGCGGGCGATCCAACGGCGACTCCTCGTCGACGACCGGAGGCTCCACCGGGGCGCAGACCACCCAGTCCGTGCCGCAGGTGACCTCCTCGGGCGACGCCGTCGACTGGGAGGCCGTCGCGGATGCGGTCGGGCCCGCGACGGTGACGATCACGGTGGACTCGAACTCCAGCGAGGAGATCGGCTCGGGCGTCGTCTACGACGCGGACGGGCACATCGTGACGAACTACCACGTGATCTCCTCCGCGGTGGGCGGCACCGGAGCGAAGATCACGGTGACGATGTCGGACTCGACGCTCTACACGGCCACGGTCGTCGGCTACGACCAGACGACGGACCTGGCGGTCGTCCAGCTGGAGAACCCCCCCTCGGATCTCACGGTCGCCCGCTTCGGCTCCTCCGCCGATCTCACGGTCGGCCAGTCCGTCATGGCGATCGGCTCCCCGCTGGGCCTGTCCGCGACGGTGACCACGGGCATCGTCTCCGCCCTCGACCGTCCTGTCGAGGTGGCCACCGAGAGCCAGAACGAGCAGCAGGTCGACCCCAACGACCCCTTCGGCCAACTCCAGGGCAATGAGAACCAGTCCTCGACGGCCAGCTCCTCGGTGATCACGAACGCGATCCAGGTGGACGCCTCGATCAACCCCGGCAACTCCGGCGGGCCGCTCTTCGACTCCTCGGGCTCGGTGATCGGCATCAACTCTTCGATCGCCTCGATGTCGGACTCCTCATCCTCGTCCTCCGGCTCGATCGGCCTGGGATTCGCGATTCCCGCGGATCTGGTGGTCTCCGTCGCCGACCAGCTGATCTCGACCGGCTCGGTCGACCACGCGGTCCTCGGCGTCACCATCCAATCGGGCACGGCCACGGTGGAGGGGACGACGAGGCTCGGCGCGCAGGTCGTCTCCGTCAACGACGGGGGAGCGGCGGCTGAGGCGGGCCTCAAGGAGGGCGACGTCATCCTCTCCATCGACGGCGACGCCGTCACCTCCGGCAAGGCGCTGTCCGGCTACGTGCGCACCTACACGGGCGGCAGCCAGGTCCAGGTGGAGTTCGCCCGCGACGGGAAAACGCAGACCGTCACCGTCACGCTCGACTCCCAGCAGAACTGAGCGGGGCGACGCCCCCGCCGGCACTCGACGAGGGCGGTTCCGCCGCCGGGACGATCGGTCATCCGGTCGTGTCGGACGCCGGGGCCGCCCTCGTCCCGCGTCCGATGGGCGGGCTCAGGCCTGGGCGACGCCCAGGGCCTGCAGCACGGGTTCCATCTTGGCGCGCGTCTCCGCCAGCTCGACCTCGGGGACGGAGTCGGGCATGATGCCGCCTCCGGCGTAGACGCGCACGGAGCGGCCGTCCCCGCTGACCTGCCCGCAGCGCAGCGCGATGCCGAACTCGCCCTGGCCGGAGGCGTCGACCCAGCCGACGGGCCCGGAGTAGCGGCCCCGCCGGGTGGACTCGAAGGTCTCCAGCAGGTCCAGCGCCAGGGCCGTCGGCGTTCCGCACACGGCCGCGGTGGGGTGCAGGGCGGCGACGACGTCCAAGACGTCGCTGGTCCCCAGGGTCGCCGTCACCACGGTGGCCAGGTGCGAGACATTCGGCAGGTCCAGGACCGAGGGATGCTCCGGGACCTCCAGGGTCTCCGCGATGGGGGCCAGCGCCCGGGCGACGGATTCGACGGCCAGCATGTGCTCCGTGCGGTCCTTGAGGGAGGCCATGAGGCGCTCCCCCTCGCCGGGCCCGGCCGTGCCCGCCAGGACGCGCGAGGAGACTCGCCCCCCGCTCATCGAGGCCAGCATCTCGGGGGTCGCGCCGACCAGGCCCTCGACGGCGTATGCCCAGGTGGTGGGATAGAGCTCGTGGAGGCGGGACAGCAAGTGGCGCTGGTCGACGGGCCGCGCCGCGGAGACGACCATGTCGCGGCTCATCACGACCTTCGAGGCCGCCCCTCCGCGCAGGCGGGCGATGAGGCGGCGCACCGACTCCATCCACTGGGTCTGGGTCATCCGCCCCGTCTGGGTCCACAGGCCGCGCGGCGCCTCCACCGGCTGCGCGGCGCGGCGCCGGGCGGCGCGCTCCAACGCCTCCAGGGGAGCCTCCGGCCTGGCCCCGGACGCCGCCGTGACGACGCGGCGGCCGGAGTCGTCCTCGACCACCAGGACGGAGGGAACCACGAGCATGCCCGGCGTCGCCTCCGCGAAGCCGAAGGAGCCCAGGGCGATCGGGGCCGCGGGGCCGGGAGCGGGCTCGCCCGCGGCGTCCTCGACCTCGACGAGGGCGCGCCGGCGCGCCTGCGCCCAGGCGCGCGCCGCCGACCGGATCGCGTGGCGGCCGTGGACCTCGAGGCGCAGGGCCTCGCCCCAACCCACCATCCGCGCGCGCGCGCCCAGCCAGGCGGCGGTCCCGGACGGATCGGGAAGCAGGTCGGTCAGGGGAGCGCCGGCGGCGGGATGATCCGCGGGGAGGCGGGCTGCGCGCACGCGCAGAGGAGGCGGGTCCTCGGGCGCGTCGTCGGGAGGGATCGGGGGCGGAGTCGGCATGGCGCCCATGGTAACGGCGGGCGCGCCGGGCGGCCGGGATGGGAGAATGCGTGCGTGAGCGAGACGAGTGACACCCTGCGCGCCGACCTGGACAAGCAGCCCGAGGAGGTCGCGTCGATGTTCGACCATGTCGCCTCGCGCTACGACCTCATGAACGCGTTGATGAGCGGGGGCATGGACCATCTGTGGAGTGCGGCCATGCGGACCGCGGTCGGCGCGGTGCCCGGCGAGACCATCCTGGACCTGGCGGCCGGGACCGGCGCCTCCTCGGCCTCCCTGGCCCGCAGCGGTGCCCGCGTCGTCGCCTGCGACCTGTCCGAGGGCATGATCGAGGTCGGACGGCGCCGCCATCCCGGCATCGAGTTCGTCCAGGGGGACGCGACCGACCTCGGCTTCCCCGACGACTCCTTCGACGCGGTGACGATCTCCTACGGGCTGCGCAACGTCGTGGACACGCGGGCCGCCCTGAGCGAGATGGCGCGCGTGACCAAGCCGGGCGGACGGCTCGTCGTCTGCGAGTTCTCGACCCCGCCGAATCCCGCCTTCCGGCGCCTGTACCGCTTCTACCTGGGGGCCGTCATCGGGACCCTGGCCCGCGTCGCCTCCTCCGACGAGGTCGCCTACGACTACCTGGTCGAGTCGATCCTGGCGTGGCACCCCCAAGAGGATCTCGGGCGGCTGATCGCCCGCAGCGGGTGGGAGCGCGTCGAGTACAAGGACCTCACCGGCGGCATCGTCGCCCTTCACCGCGCGTACAAGCCCCGGAGCTGAGCCGGCGCCGGACGCCGGGCTGTGGCACGTATCCGAGCTTCTGCGCATTCGTGCCCGCGCGCGGAGCGCGGGTGGGAAGATGTTCCCGCGACCCGCGCAAGCGAGGGGAATTAGGCAATTCATGCCTTGCTGAAATCGGGACCCCGATCCGGTGCCCGGACCGGGACAATTGGGGGGAACGGCAGGTCAAGGCCCGGATGGTCATCCGTCCCGATGCCCGCGGGCTAACCTGCGGGGTGGACTGCGGCGCGTCGTGCCGCGGCTCCGCGGGATGTGTGATGACCGGAGGAGACATGGTGGCGGACGACATGGCGCGCGACATCGCGGCCGATGTCATCGTCGTCGGCGCCGGGCCCGCCGGGGCATCCACCGCCTACCACCTGGCGGCCCTGGGCCTCGATGTCGTGGTGCTGGAGAAGTCCGAGTTCCCCCGCGACAAGATCTGCGGCGACGGCCTGACCCCCGCCGCCGTCCACGAGCTGGTCCTCATGGGCATGGACACCACGGGCTGGACGCGCAACCGCGGGCTGACGGTCCACGGCGGCGGGCACACGATCCAGATGGAGTGGCCGGACGGGGCCTCCCTGCCCGGATACGGCATGACGCGGGCCCGCATGCGCCTGGACCACGACCTCATCCGCCACGCGGTGGCCGCCGGCGCTCGTCTGCACGAGGGATGCGCGGTGACCGGCGCGCTCACGGACGGCGACGGCCGCGTCGTCGGGGTGCGCGCCCGTACGGGCCGGGGCGACCAGGCCCGGGAAGTCACGGCGCGCGCGAAGATCGTCGTCGAGGCCGGGGGCGTCTCGGCGCGCCTGGCGACCTCTCTGGGGCTTGAGAAGAACGAGCGCCGCCCGATGGGGGTCGCCGCCCGCACCTACTTCCGCTCACCGCGGTCCGACGAGGAGTGGATGGTCTCCCATCTCGAGCTGTGGAGCGGCGAGCCGGGCCGGTCGGACCTGCTGCCCGGCTACGGGTGGATCTTCCCGATGGGCGACGGCACGGTCAACGTCGGTCTGGGCTCCGTGTCCTCCACGGCCCGCGCCACGGCCCTGTCCTACCGCAAGGTCTTCGCGCAATGGACCTCGCATCTGCCCGAGGAGTGGGGCTTCACCCCCGCGAACCAGGTCGGCCCGCTGCGCAGCGCCGCGCTGCCGATGAGTTTCAACCGCAAACCCCACTACATCGAGGGGCTGGTGGTCGTCGGCGACGCCGGGGGCATGGTCTCCCCGTTCAACGGCGAGGGGATCGCTCCGGCGCTCAAGGCCGGGCGCCTGGCCGCCGCCGCGATCGCGCAGGGGCTGGCGCGGACCTCCCGGGCCGGCGTGGACCGGGCGCTGTCCGCCTATCCGGAGCAGTTGCGCCAGGAATACGGCGGCTACTACTCGCTGGGCCGGATCTTCGTCCGCCTCATCGAGAACCCGCAGATCATGCACCTGTGCACCTATTACGGGCTGCCTCACCCGCGCCTGATGAAGCTGGTGAACAAGCTGCTGTCCGACGGGTTCGAGCGCAGGGGCGGGGACATCGACGACCGTCTCATCACGACGCTGGCGAAGCTGGTGCCCAAAGCATGAGGCCGCGCATCCGTCGCGCGGGCCGTCCGCCCGCCGCAGCCACTGCCCCGGAGCCCAACCGATTGTCACGGGAGGAACGATGACCAATCCCTATGTGCCGTTGCTGATCATGCTGGCGGCCGCGCTGGTCGTGGCGATCGGCGGGCTGGGGCTGTCGACCATCATCGGCCCCCAGGTTCGCAACAAGTACAAGAGCCAGAACTACGAGTGCGGGATCGACCCGGGCCCCCAGCACATCGAGGAGGGCCGTTTCCCGGTCCGCTACTACCTGGTGGCGATGACGTTCATCATCTTCGACATCGAGGTCGTCTTCATGTACCCGTGGGCGGTCAGCTTCGACCAGGTCGGCCCCTTCGGGCTGGGCGCGATGCTGACGTTCATCGCGCTGATCACCGTGCCGTACGTCTACGAGTGGCGTCGCGGCGGCCTGGACTACTGAGAGGGAGGGGAGGAACGGACATGGGCATTGAGGAGAGCCTTCCTTCGGGTGTGGCGCTGACGAGTGTGGAGAAGGTGCTCGGGCTGGCGCGCAAGCACAGCCAGTGGCCCGTCACCATGGGGCTCGCGTGCTGCGCCATCGAGATGATGGCCGCCGGGACCCCGCGTTTCGACATGTCGCGCTTCGGGCTGGAGGTCTTCCGCGCCTCGCCGCGCCATTCCGACCTCATGATCGTGTCGGGCCGCGTGTCCCACAAGATGGCTCCGGTCATCCGGCGCACCTACGACGCCATGCCGGAGCCGAAATGGGTGATCTCGATGGGTGCCTGCGCCTCCTCAGGTGGGATGTTCAACAACTACGCGGTCGTCCAAGGGTGCGACCATATCGTGCCCGTCGACGTTTACCTGCCCGGATGCCCCCCCCGGCCCGAGGCCCTCATCCACGCCGTCCTGACCCTGCGCGAGCAGATCGCCAAGGAGCCGTTGGGCGCCGACCGCGCCGCCATCGCCCGCAAGGCCGAGGCCGCGGCCCTGGCCGCCACCCCGACCCATCAGATGAAGGGACTGCTCGCATGAGCGACAACCTCCCCGCATCCTCGGCCGGCCCGGCCGCTCCCGGATCCCCCGCCGCCCCGGAGACGATCGCCGTGCGCCACGGCAGCTTCGGCGTCCACGACGCCGGGGACACCACGGGATTCGGCGGCCTCCAGCAGGCCTTCACGCTGCCGGGTGAGACGGGCCGGCCCTACGGCGGATGGTTCGACGGCGTGGTCGACATCCTCGAGGAGCTGCTCAGCGCCGACGGCCTCACCCCGGGTGAGGTCATCGAGAAGGTCGTGGTGGACCGCGACCAGCTCGTCCTCTTCATCGTCCGCGAGCACCTGGCGACCGTCGCCCGCCACCTGCGCGACGACCAGGACCTGCGCTTCGAGTTCTGCCTGGGGACCGACGGCGTCCACTACCCGGCCGACGCGGGGCGCGAACTCCACGCGACCTACCCGCTGCTGTCCGTGACGCACAACCGCTTCCTGCGCCTGGAGGTGACCTGCCCGGACTCCGACCCGCACATCCCCTCCATCGTCGACGTCTACCCGGGCAACGACTGGCAGGAACGCGAGACCTGGGACCTCATCGGCATCGTCTTCGACGGGCACCCGAGCCTGACACGCACAGCCATGCCGGACGACTGGGTCGGCCATCCCCAGCGCAAGGACTATCCCCTGGGCGGAATTCCGGTCGAGTACAAGGGCGCCACCGTCCCGCCGGCCGACACGCGGAGGTCGTACAACTGATGAGCGAGAAGTACCAATTCCACGCGACGCCGGGCACGGGGTCGATCGACGTCGACGAGGTCCCCGAGGTCCTCGCCCAGGGCGGCGACTGGGAGGACGTCCTCACGGAGATCCAGAAGATCTCCACCGAGAGGGTCGTCGTCAACCTCGGTCCGGTGCACCCCTCGACCCACGGGGTGCTGCGCCTGATCGTCGAGCTCGACGGCGAGGTCGTGCGCCAGGTCCGCGTCGACACGGGCTACCTGCACACCGGCATCGAGAAGAACATGGAGTTCCGCACGTGGACCCAGGGGGTGACGTTCTGCACCCGCATGGACTACGTCGCCCCGTTCTTCCAGGAGGTCGAGTACTGCCTGGCGGTCGAGAAGCTGCTGGGGATCACGGACGACGTTCCGGAGCGCGCGACGCTGATCCGCGTGCTCATGATGGAGCTCAACCGGATCGCCTCCCATATCGTGGCCATCGCCTCCACGGGCAATGAGATGGGCGGCACGACCTTCATGACGATCGGCTTCCGCGGGCGCGAGGAGATCCTGCGGATTTTCGAGCGCATCACGGGCCTGCGCATGAACCACGCCTATATCCGCCCCGGCGGCGTCGCCCAGGACCTGCCCCAGGGCATGGTCGACTACATCCGCGAGAAGCTGCCGAAGGTCCGCCACGACGTCGGGCAGCTCCAGGACCTGGCCCTGCAGAACCCGATCTTCAAGAAGCGCTTCATCGACATCGGCTACCTGCCGTTGTCCGCGATCACGGCGCTCGGCGTCACCGGCCCGATCGCGAAGGCTGCGGGCCTGCCGCTGGACATGCGCAAGACGAGGCCCTACTGCGGGTATGAGGACTACGAGTTCGACGTCCCGACCTATGACAAGAGCGACTGCTACAACCGCGCGATGGTCCGCTTCGACGAGTGCTACCAGTCGCTGCGCATCGTCAACCAGGTCCTCGACCGCCTCGAGGCCACCGAGGGGCAGCCCGTCATGGTCGACGACCCGGCGATCGCCTGGCCCGCTCAGCTCAGCGTCGCCACGGACGGGCAGGGGAACTCGCTCGAGCACATCTCGACGATCATGGGGCAGTCCATGGAGTCCCTGATCCACCACTTCAAGCTGGTCACCGAGGGCTTCCACGTGCCCGCCGGGCAGGCCTACCAGCTCGTCGAGCACGCGAAGGGGATCGCCGGCGTCCACCTGGTCTCCGACGGGGGGACGCGCCCCTACCGGGCGCACTTCCGGGATCCCTCGTTCCACAACCTGCAGTCCCTGGCCATGATGGCCGAGGGCGGTCAATTGGCCGATCTCATCATGTGTCTGGCCAGCATCGACCCGGTCCTGGGAGGCGTCGACCGATGAGCTACACCCCTGAGGCGGAGGCCCGCCTGCGCAGTGAGGCCGCCGAGATCATCGCGCGGTACCCGAGCGGCCACGAGCGCTCGGCCCTGCTGCCGATGCTCCACTTGGTCCAGTCCGAGGACGGCTACGTCAGCGCGGACGGCATCGCGCTGTGCGCGGGCATCCTGGGGATCACCCGCCCCGAGGTCTCGGCGGTGGCGACGTTCTACACGCAGTACAAGCGCCATCCCACCGGCGACTACCTGGTCGGCGTGTGCACGAACGCCGTGTGCGCCGTGCTGGGCGGGGACGACATCTGGGAGGCCGTCTCCGAGCGCCTCGGCATCGGCACGGATGAGACCAGCGAGTCCGGCAGGATCACACTGGAACGCCTCGAATGCAATGCGGCTTGCGACTACGCGCCGGTCGTCATGGTGAACTGGGAGTTCTTCGACAATCAGACGCCGGATTCGGCGGTCGCCCTCGTCGACGACATCGAGGCCGGGCGCCCGCTGCACCCGACCCGGGGCCCCGAGACGGTGCCGACCTTCCGGCACAACGAACACGTCCTCGCCGGATTCCTCGACGGGCACGTCGACGAGGGGCCGAGCGCCGGGGAGGCCTCCACCCTGGGGCTGGGCATCGCCGACGGGAACGGCTGGACGGCTCCCGTGCCCGCCGAGGAGCCCGCGGCGACCGCCGGGGCCGGCGCCGGCGAGACGGCGTCGCCCTCGTCTACCACCAAGGAGGGGGAGAAGTGACCACCTACTCCGCACCGTCCACCCTGACGCCCGTCCTCACCCGCGGATGGGGCGAGGATCGGTCCTGGACGCTCGAGTCGTACCGCAGCCGCGGCGGGTACGAGGGACTGGCCCGCGCGAACACGATGACGGCCGCCGAGATCATCGACGTCGTCAAGGCCGCGGGCCTGCGCGGTCGCGGAGGCGCCGGGTTCCCGACCGGTCTCAAATGGTCCTTCCTGCCTCCCGACGACGGCCTGCCCCGCTACCTCGTGGTCAACTCCGACGAGTCCGAGCCGGGCGCCTGCAAGGATGTCCCCCTGCTCATGGCGAACCCCCACGCCCTGGTCGAGGGCGTCATCATCGGGTCGCGGGCGCTCAACTGCCATCACGCGTTCATCTACCTGCGGGGCGAGGTCCCCCACGCCTACCGCCGGCTCCTCTCGGCCATCAAGGAGGCCGAGGACGCCGGGCTTCTGGGCGGTCTGAGGATCACCGCGCACGCCGGCGCCGGAGCCTACATCTGCGGCGAGGAGACGGCGCTCCTGGACTCCCTGGAGGGACACCGCGGGCACCCCAGGCTCAAGCCCCCCTTCCCGGCGGCCGAGGGCCTCTACGCCCGTCCCACCGCGGTCAACAACGTCGAGACCATCAGCCAGGTCCCCGAGATCTTCCGGGAGTCGGCCGAGTGGTACGCCTCGATGGGCACGGAGAAATCGAAGGGCCACGGCATCTTCTCCCTCTCCGGCCACGTCGCCCACCCCGGCCAGTTCGAGGCCCCCTTCGGCATCACGATGCGCGAGATCCTCGACATGGCCGGCGGCATCCGCCCGGGCCACCATCTGAAGTTCTGGACGCCCGGCGGATCCTCCAGCCCGATCTTCACGGAGGCGGAGCTGGACGTGCCCCTGGACTATGAGTCCGTGGTCGGCGCCGGATCCATGCTCGGCACCCGCTCGCTGCAGGTCTTCGACGAGACCACCTCCGTCGTGCGCGTGGTGACGCGATGGGTGGAGTTCTACCAGCACGAGTCCTGCGGCAAATGCACCCCGTGCCGTGAGGGGACCTACTGGCTCAAGCAGATCCTGCTGCGCCTGGAGAGGGGGCAGGGGCTTCCCGGCGACGTCGACCTCCTGGAGGAGATCGCGGGCAACATCGCCGGACGCAGCTTCTGCGCTCTGGGGGACGCCGCCGCCACCCCGGTGAGGTCCGGCATCGCGAAGTTCCGCGACGAGTTCGAGGCCGGGCTGACCACGCCCGCGCGCGAGCTGTTCCCCTACGAGGCGTCCGCCAACTACCAGCGAGGAGGTGTCCGATGAGCGAGGCCGCCGATCTGGTCGACGTCACCATCGACGACGTCCACCTGAGCGTCCCGAAGGGGACGCTGGTCATCCGGGCGGCCGAGCAGGCCGGGATCCGGATCCCGCGCTTCTGCGACCACCCGCTGCTCAAGCCCGTGGCCGCCTGCCGGCAGTGCCTCGTCGAGGTCGGCATGCCCGACCGCAAGACGGGCGAGCTCCGCTTCGTGCCGAAGCCCCAGCCCTCATGCGCGCAGACCGTCAGCCCGGGCATGGTCGTGCGCACCCAGCACACCTCGGAGATGGCCCGCAAGGCCCAGCATGGCGTGATGGAGTTCCTCCTCATCAACCACCCGCTGGACTGCCCGATCTGCGACAAGGGCGGGGAGTGCCCCCTGCAGAACCAGGCGATGACCGAGGGGCGCGGGACGTCCCGTTTCGCGGACGCCAAACGCACCTATCCCAAGCCGATGCGCCTGACCAGCCAGATCCTCCTGGACCGGGAGCGCTGCATCCTGTGCCAGCGCTGCGTGCGCTTCGGCAAGGAGATCGCCGGTGACGCCTTCATCGACCTCCAGGGCCGGGGCGGCGGGACGGCCCCCACGGACGACCACGTGTTCGTCGGCGAGCAGATCGGCGCCTTCGACACGCAGGTCCTGGGCTTCCACGACCCGAAGGCGCAGGGCGTGCGCGCCGCCGAGATCTCGGGTCCCTTCGGCCAGGCCGGGATCCTGGACTCTTTCGACGGTGGGGACCTCCCCGAGTCGGCCAGGGACCAGTCGGGACGCGCCTTCGCTTCCTACTTCTCCGGCAACGTCATCCAGATCTGCCCGGTCGGCGCGCTCACGGCGTCGAGCTACCGGTTCCGCTCGCGCCCCTTCGACCTCGTGTCGACGCCCTCGGTGAGCGAGCAGGACGCCTCCGGCTCCGCCATCCGCATCGACGTGCGGCGCGGCGAGGTCGTCCGGCGGATGGCGGGCAACGATCCGGAGGTCAACGAGGAGTGGATCACCGACAAGGACCGCTTCGCCTTCGAGTGGGACAAGGAGTCCCGCCTGACGATGCCCCTGGTGCGCGAGGGCGGCGAGCTCGTCGCGACCTCGTGGTCCGACGCCCTGGACCGCGCCCGCCGCGGCCTGGAGGAGGCCGCCGCGAAGGGCGGCGCGGGCCTGCTGCCCGGCGGGCGCCTCACCTTCGAGGACGCCTGGGCATGGTCGAAGTTCGCGCGCACCGTCCTCCACACGGACTCCGTCGACGCGCGCGCCCGCTCCCACAGCGAGGAAGAGCGCCAATTCCTGGCCTCCCGCGTCGCGGGTTCCGGCCTGGGCGTGACCTACGCCGACCTGGAGAGGGCGGGCCAGGTGCTGCTCGTCGCCCTGGAGCCCGAGGACGAGTGCGGCTCGATCTTCCTGCGCCTGCGCAAGGGCGTGCTCGCCGGCTCCGTGAAGGTCGCCACCGTCGCGCCCTTCACGAGCGCGGGCTCCGCGAAACTGTCCGCCGAGGTCCTCCGCGCGGCTCCCGGCACCGAGGTCGAGGTCGTCGCCTCGATCGCTGAGGACGGTGCCAACGCGGCGCTCCTGGGGGCGCTGTCCGACTCCGGCGTCATCCTGGTCGGCGAGCGCGCTGCGCGCGTGCCCGGCCTGCTGTCCGCCGTGGCGCGCCTGGCCGACGCCAGCGGCGCCCGCCTGCAGTGGGTGCCGCGCCGCTCCGGGGACCGGGCCGCCGTCGAGGCGGGTCTGCTCCCGGGGCTGCTGCCTTTCGGACGCCCCCTCGACGACGAGGACGCCCGCGGCTCGCTCCGCTGGGACGGCCTGCCCGCCGAACGCGGGAGGGACGCCGCCCAGATCCTCGCGGGCACCGCGACGGGCGATGTCAGCGCCCTCGTGGTCGGCGGCGTGGACCTGCGCGACTTCGAGGACCCCGCCGCCGCGGCCCAGGCGGTCCGCGCCGCCGGGTTCGTGGTCTCCCTGGAGGTGCGCGCCTCCGAGGTCACGGAGCTGGCCGACGTCGTGCTGCCGGTGGCCCCGCCGCTGGAGAAGAACGGGACCTTCATCAACTGGGAGGGCCGTCTCCGCCCGTTCGGCCAGGCCGTCTCCGCCCGTTCGCTGACCGACCGCGACGTCCTGTCGCGCCTCGCCGGGGAGTTCGGGGTCGACCTGGGGGTCGAGACGTTGACCGACCTGTACGACGAGGTCAACCCCCTGATGGACTGGTCGGGCGCGCGTCCCGCGTTCGACCTGGTCGACGCCCGGCCACCCGCCGCGATCGCGGAGGGCCAGGCCGTGCTCGCCACGCACAAGCCCATGCTCGACGCCGGACGGCTTCAGGACGGCGCGCCGTGGCTGGCGGGATCGGCCCGCCGCCCGGTGGCCCTGGCCTCGAGCCGGACGCTGGCCGAGGCGGGGGTCGCGGAGGGCGGCCGCCTGACGGTGTCCACCGACCGCGGCTCGATCACGCTCCCCGCGGAGCCCGCGGATCTGCCCGACCACGTCGTGTGGGTGCCCGAATGCTCGCAGGGATCGTTCGTCCATGAGTCGCTGGGGGCCGCCGGGTCCCTGGTGGCATTGAGCGCCACAGCGGAGGTGGCCCGGTGAATCTCGTCGAACCGATGGCGGTCCCCGACTACACGGTCGCGGACTTCTCGCAGGAGACGTGGTGGCTGACCCTCATCAAGGCGGTCTTCATCGTCGTCTACCTCATCCTCAGCGTCCTGATGGCGCTGTGGGTCGAGCGCCGCGGCCTGGGCCGCATGCAGACGCGCCCCGGCCCGAACGTCGCGGGCCCGCTGGGCCTGTTCCAAGCGGTCGCGGACGCGGTCAAGCTCCTCTTCAAGGAGGACATCCGCTCCACGGAGCGCGCCGACAAGTTCCTGTACTGGCTGGGGCCGACGCTGGCCGCGTTCTGCGCCTTCTCCACGATGGCGGTCATCCCGATGGGGCCGAACGTCTCGATGTTCGGCCACTCCACGCCGCTGCAGCTGGCGGACATGCCGGTGGCGACCCTTTACATCCTCGCGATCACCTCGCTGGGCCTGTACGGCATCGTGCTCGGCGGCTGGTCGGCGCACTCGACCCTGCCCCTGTACGGCGCCGTCCGCTCCTCCGCCCAGGTGATCTCCTACGAGCTGTCGATGGGGCTGGCCCTGGTCTCCGTCTTCCTCATGACGGGATCGATGTCGACCTCGGAGATCGTGGCGGACCAGGGGCGCCTGTGGTGGTTCATCCCGCTGATCCCCGCCTTCGTCATCTACTGCATCTCGGCGGTCGGCGAGATCAACCGGCTGCCCTTCGACCTCCCCGAGGCCGAGGGCGAGCTGGTCGCCGGCCACATGACGGAGTACACGGGCATGAAGTTCGGCTGGTACTACCTGTCCGAGTACATCAACATGCTCAACGTCTCCGCGGTGGCCACGACGATGTTCTTCGGCGGCTGGCACGCCCCGTGGCCCTTCAGCCACATCGCCCCGATCAACGACGGCTGGTGGGGGATGTTGTGGTTCATCCTCAAGGTGTGGTTCTTCATGTTCCTCATCATCTGGACCCGCGGCACGCTCGTGCGCATCCGCTACGACCAGTTCATGGCCTTCGGCTGGAAGCGCCTCATCCCGGTGTCGCTCGCCTGGGTGGTGGCCGTCGCGCTCCTGCGCGGTGTCACCTCCTGGGTGAGCATGACGCTCCCTCAGCTCCTCGGCGTCATCGTCGCGCTGTTCATCGTGGTCATGCTCGTCATGTGGCTGTGGGACCGCGGCGAGGCGAAGAAGGAGGAGGCCGAGGAGGCAGCCGAGCAGGACCAGGCGGAGGCGCCTTTCGACCCCTTCGCCGGCGGCTTCCCGGTGCCGCCGCTGCCCGGGCAGGTGCTCCCGGCCTCCCCCCGTGCGGGCCGGGCCCCGGTGGCAGCCGTGGCCACGGAGACGACGGGGGCGGGGAACACGACCGGCACCGCCACTGAGGAGGACTCCGATGAGTGAGGACACCACGCACGACGAGATGCTCTACGAGCACGACCCGCGCGGCCCGCTGGGCGAGTTCCTCGCCCCGTTGGCCGGCTACGGCGTGACGATCACCTCGTTCTTCTCCCCGACGGTCACCGAGCAGTACCCCTTCGAGGGGCCGTTCGTCCAGCCGCGCTTCCACGGCCGCCACCAGCTCAACCGCTATGCGGACGGACTGGAGAAGTGCATCGGCTGCGAGCTGTGCGCCTGGGCGTGCCCGGCGGACGCGATCCTGGTCGAAGCCGCCTCGAACACCCCGGACGCCCAGTACAGCCCCGGCGAGCGTTTCGGCAACGTGTACCAGATCAACTACCTGCGCTGCATCTTCTGCGGGTTCTGCATCGAGGCATGCCCGACCCGGGCGCTGACCATGGGTCACGACTTCGAGCTGGCCGAGTACACGCGCGAGACCGAGATCTACGAGAAGAAGGACCTCCTGGTCCCCCTGTCCGACGGCATGCTCGCCCCGCCCCACCCGATGGCGGAGGGGCTCTCGGACGGCGACTACTACCGCGGCGCGGTGCGCGGGGTGACGCAGTCTCAGGTCGACTGGGTGCGCGAGCACCGTCCCGACGACCCGTCCCTGGCGACCGCGGAGGTCGTCTCCACGACATCTGAGGAGGCTCAGCTGTGAACCCCATGGCCTCTTGGCCCGCGATGGGCAGCACGGGGGAGGTGATCCTGTTCTGGTGCGTGGCCGTCCTCATGGTGGGCGGCGCTCTGGGCGTGCTCTTCTTCAAGAAGGCCGCCTACGCGGCGATCAGCATGATCACCGTCATGCTCGGCCTGGCCGTCCTCTACTTCGCGCTCGGCGCCCCCTTCCTGGGCGCCGTCCAGGTGGTCGTCTACACGGGCGCCATCATGATGCTGTTCCTGTTCGTCCTCATGATGATCGGCGTCGGGGCCTCCGACGAGTATCAGCGCCAGCGCCGCGGCAACATCGTCGGCGCCGTCATCGGGGCGCTGGGCTTGGCCGTCATCCTCATCGGGATCCTCGCCCACACCTCCGTCTCCAGCGCCGTCGGCCTGTCCGGCGACCCCTACTCCAACGAGCCGGTGACCTCGCTGGCGGCGTCGCTGTTCTCCAAGCATTGGCTGTCGATGGAGCTCGCGGGCACCCTGCTCATCACGGCCGCGATCGGCGCGATGCTGCTGACCCACACCGACCGCCTGGGCCCGGCCATCAGCCAGCGGGCGACGGTCGAGGCGAAGATGCGCGCTTTCAAGGAGTCCGGGCGCCGGATCGGGCAGCTGCCCGCCCCCGGTGTGTACGCGGAGACGAACGCCGTCGACGTGCCGGCCATCTCCGGGGCCACGATGGGCCCCGTCGAGGAGTCGGTCCCGCGCGTGCTGCGCGTGCGCGGCCTGGACCGGTCCCTGTCGCAGGTGGCTCCCGAGGTCGCGGAGTCCCTGCAGCTGGAGCGCGCCGGGGACACCAGCGAGGCGCTGCACGGCGCCGCCGCCACGGAGTCCGTGCCGCGCTCGGGCGCCTGGGGCATGCCCGGGCCCTCGGCTCCCAGCGGCCTGCGCCAGCCGGCCGCGCGTCCCCTCACGTCCGCGGAGCCCACCGGCCCCGCGGTCGTCGCCGAGGACGAGCCGGAGCATCTCGATGCCGGCCGGCCCGGCACCGACCACGTGAGCGGACCGGGGGCGAGCGCGGCGCACACGGCCGCGCCCTCCGAGGACGCGAAGGAGGAGGAGAAGTGACTCTGGGCTGGTACCTGGGGCTCGCCGCGGTGCTGTTCTCCATCGGGGCGGCCGTCGTCCTGGTGCGCAAATCCGCGGTGATCTCGCTGATGGGCGTCGAGCTCATGCTCAACTCCGCGAACCTGGTGTTCGTGACCTTCGCACGGATCAACGGCGACGTCGCGGGCGAGATCATGGCGTTCTTCGTCATGGTCGTGGCCGCGGCGGAGGTCGTCGTCGGGCTGGCGATCATCGTCACGATCTTCCGCTCGCGCAACACGACCAACGTCGACGACGTCAACCTGCTGAAGAACTGAGGGAGGAACACACATGTCGCTCTTGAACCTCCCCCTCGCGGGTGCGCCTGCCGTCGACGGTGCGGCGGATCTCACAGCGGCCACGGGAGCCGCCTCCCTGGCATGGCTGATGATCGCCATCCCCTTCGCCTCCGCGCTGGTGCTGCTCCTGCTGGGGCGCCGCTCCGACAGGTGGGGCCACTGGCTGGGCGTCGCCGCGTCCTGGGCGTCCTTCGTCATCGGCGTCGTCATCCTCGTCCAGCTGCTGGGCGCGGATCCCGCCGGGCGGCGCCTCGACTCCCACCTGTTCACCTGGATCCCCGCCGGAGACGTCCACGTCGAGGTCGGGCTGCTGGTCGATCCGCTGTCGATGACCTTCGTCATGCTGGTCACCCTGGTCGGTTCCCTCATCCACGTGTACGCGGTCGCCTACATGGAGCACGACGAGGACCGCCGCCGGTTCTTCGCCTACCTCAATTTCTTCATCGGCTCCATGCTCACCCTGGTCCTCGCGGACTCCTACGCGGTCCTCTTCGTCGGATGGGAGGGTGTGGGCTTGGCGTCCTACCTGCTCATCGGCTTCTGGAACCACGTTCCCGAGAACGCCACGGCCGCGAAGAAGGCCTTCATCATGAACCGGGTGGGCGACATGGGCCTGCTGGTCGCGATGATGGCGATGGTGGCGTCCCTGGGCACGCTCGACATGGCGGACGTCGCCGGATCCGTCGGCTCGCTTCCGCAGGCCCAGGCGACGATCATCGGCGTCTTCCTGCTGGTGGCCGCCTGCGGCAAGTCCGCGCAGTTCCCCCTCCAGGCCTGGCTCGGCGACGCGATGGCGGGCCCCACCCCGGTCTCCGCGCTCATCCACGCGGCAACGATGGTCACCGCCGGCGTCTATCTCATCGTGCGTTCGGGAGCGGTCTACCTGGCCGCCCCGGCGGCGGCCACCGCCGTCGCGATCGTCGGCGCGATCACCCTGCTCCTGGGGGCGATCATCGGATCCGCGAAGGACGATATGAAGAAGGTCCTCGCGGCCTCGACGATGTCCCAGATCGGCTACATGATGCTGGGCGCGGGCCTCGGGCCGATCGGATGGGCGTTCGCGATCTTCCACCTGTTCACCCACGGCTTCTTCAAGGCGCTGATGTTCCTCGGAGCCGGTTCCGTCATGCACGCGATGTCCGACCAGGTCAACATGCGCCGCTTCGGCGCGCTGCGCACGGTCATGACGACCACGTGGATCACTTTCATGATGGGTTGGCTGGCGATCCTCGGGGTGCCCCCGTTCTCCGGGTTCTTCTCCAAGGACAAGATCATCGAGGCCGCGTTCTCGGCCTCGACCTTCGGCGACGCCAGCGCGCCCTGGATCGGCTGGGTGTACGGCCTGGTCGCGATGGCCGGCGCCGGGATCACCGCGTTCTACATGTCGCGCCTGTTCTTCATGATCTTCCACGGCAAGGCCCGCTGGACCACCGAGGCCGAGGGCGCTCCCGTGCACCCGCACGAGTCCTCGCCGCTGATGACCGTCCCGATGATCATCCTGGCGATCGGCGCGGTCGTCATCGGCGGGGCGCTGTCGATCGGCGGGGCGTTCACGGACTGGCTCACGCCGGCGATCGGGACCCTGCAGCACGGGGACCCCGTCCTCCCCGAGATCGTCATCCAGATCGCCACGCTCGTGCTCGTGCTCGCCGGCGCCTGGATCGCCTGGCGCAGGTACGGGGCCTCCGAGGTGCCGATCGCGGTGCCCGCCGGCAACGCGCTCACGGTCGCGGCGCGCAACGACCTCTACCAGGACGCGGTCAACGAGAGCCTGTTCATGGCTCCCGGCGTCGCCCTGGTCGAGGCGGCGACGGTCGGGGACCGCGTGGTCGTCGACGGCGCCGCCGAGGGGCTCGGGACGGTCGCCCGCGGCACCGGCAAGGCGGTCGCGGCGACCCAGACCGGGTATGTGCGCGCCTACGCGTCCTACATCCTGGGCGGCGTGGTCGTCGCCCTGGCCATCGTCCTCAGCTTCATGCTGTGAGGGCGGGAGGAGAACTCATGGAAATCACCGCATTCACCGATGCCTCCTTCCCGTGGCTGACGTTGCTCGTCGCCCTGCCTGCGGTCGCGGGGGCGCTGGTGGGGCTGATACCCGCTCTGCGCCGCCGGGGCCGCCAGATCGCCCTGGGGGTCTCGGTCGTCGAACTCGTGCTCGTCGTCGTCGCGGCGGCCACGGCCTTCGATTGGTCGCAGGCCTCCACCTACCAGATGGTCGAGTCGGCGGGCTGGATCCCCCAGATCGGGGTGTCCTGGGCGCTCGGCGTCAACGCCCTGGGCCTGGTGATGATCATCCTCGCCGCCGCCCTGGTGCCGCTGGTGCTCCTGGCGGGCTGGAAGGATGACGCGGACTCGCCCGGCGATGCCGGGGCCTACTCGGCTCTGGTGCTCCTCCTCGAGACCTTCATGATCGTGATCTTCGGCGCCTTCGACATCGTCCTGTTCTACATCGCCTTCGAGGGCATGCTGATCCCGCTCTACTTCATGATCGGACGCTACGGGGTGGGTGACCCGGAGGTTCGCCGCCACGCGGCGATCAAGTTCCTCCTGTACTCGCTGGCAGGCGGCCTGGCCATGCTGGGCGGGCTCGTCGCGTTCGCCGCCTACGCCCCCGACACGGCCCCGGGCGAGACCCTGTTCCGCCTGGACACAGCCTCTCAGGTGGCTCCCGGATTCGGCTCCGGCCTGCAGATGGGCATCTTCGTGTCCTTCCTCATCGCCTTCGCGATCAAGGCCCCGATGGTCCCCGTCCACACATGGCTGCCCGACACGGCCGCCGCCTCGCGGCCGGGGACCTCGACGCTGCTGGTCGGCGTCCTGGACAAGATCGGCACCTTCGGGATGATCACCCTGTGCCTTCGCCTGTTCCCCGACGCCGCGGCCTCGGCGAAGTGGGTGTTGTGCGCCCTGGCGGTCCTGTCGATCCTCTGGGGCGGGCTCGCCGCCATCGGGCAGAAGGACGTCATGCGCCTGGTGTCCTACACCTCGGTGTCCCACTTCGGGTTCATGGTGCTGGGCATTTTCATCGGATCGTCCGTGGCCCTCACCGGCGCGATGTTCTACATGGTCGCCCATGGGGTGTCGATCGCTGCGCTGTTCCTCATCTCCGGGTTCCTGACCGAGCGCGGCGGGTCCCGCCAGATCGCGGACTACCGCGGCATGCAGCGCGTGACGCCGCTGATCGCCGGCACCTGGCTGGTCTCGGGGCTCGCGTCGATCGCGCTGCCGGGGCTGTCCGGGTTCGTGCCGGAGTTCCTCGTCCTCATGGGCACCTACAAGGTCAACGTGCTGCTCGCCGTCCTGGCGGTCCTCGGCGTCATCGTGGCGGCCCTGTACATCCTGCTGCCCTACCAGAAGATCTTCACCGGACCGAAGAAGCCCGGAGTCGACGCGCTGCCCGACATGGACGGGCGCGAGAAGCTCGTCGCCACCCCCCTGATCGCCGCGATGGCGGTCCTGGGGATCTGGTCAGCCCCGCTGGTCGGGTCGCTGACGCCGGTGGCCGAGGAGGCCGCCGTGGCCGTCGAGACGCCGGCCGTCGCCCAGGCGGAGCCGGCAGCCTCACACGCGGGAGCCGCCCTCGTCGGTGACGGGACGATCGCCGACGCACAGTCTGCCGGCACCCAGGCGGGCGCCGGCGAAGGGAGCACGAAGTGAACCTGTTCAGCACCGCCGACTTCGCCACGCCCACGATCGGGTGGGCGTCGCTGTCCCCGGTCCTCATCGTGCTGGGCGCTGCCGTTGCGGGCGTCCTCGTCGAGTCCTTCGCGCCCCAGCGGCTGCGCCGCCCGATCGGGATCGGCGTCGCGCTGCTCGCCACGCTGGGAGCGGCGATCGCCGCCGCCGTGCGATGGGTCCAGGCCGAGCCCTCCACCCTCGGGGAGTACGTCGAGGACCCGCTCACCCTCGCCGCGCAGTTCATCCTGGCGGTCGTGGGCGTCGTCGCGATTCTCGTCATGGCCGACCGCACGCAGGTCGGCGACGGCGCCTTCGCGGGCCAGCCCTCCGACCGCCCGGGATCGGGAGACGAGGAGCGCACCCTGTCCAAGGGCTACCAGCGCTCCGAGATGTTCCCGCTGACCCTGTTCAGCCTGGGCGGCATGATGGTGTTCCCCGCGGCGGACTCCTTCGTCACGCTCTTCGTGGCCCTCGAGGTCATGTCGCTTCCCCTGTACATCCTGGCCGCCACGGCGCGCCGGCGCCGGCAGCTGTCGCAGGAGGCGGGCCTCAAGTACTTCCTGCTGGGCGCCTTCGCCTCCGCCTTCCTGCTCATGGGCTCCGCCCTGCTGTACGGGTACTCGGGGTCCTTGACGATCTCCGAGGTCGCGACCGCCCTGCCGACGACGAACGGCATGGACTGGCTGGTCGTCGCCGGTTCCCTGCTGGTGATGGTCGGGCTGCTGTTCAAGGTGGCGGCGGTGCCGTTCCACGCCTGGACGCCCGATGTCTACACCGGTGCTCCGACGCCGGTGACGGGCTTCATGGCGGCCGCGGTGAAGGTGGCGGCGTTCGCCGCGATGCTGCGCTTCTACCAGGTGGTGGCCGGGAACCTGTCCTGGAACCTGCTGCCCATCCTGGCTGTCATCGCGGGGCTGACCATCGTCGTCGGAACCTTCGCCGGCGTGGTCCAGGACGACGTCAAGCGCATGTTGGCGTACTCCTCGATCGCCCACGCGGGCTTCATCCTCATCGGCATCCTGTCCCTGCAGAAGGGTTCCGCAGGATCGGTGCTGTTCTATGCGCTGGGGTACGCGGTAGCCACGGTCGGTGCCTTCGGCGTGGTGACCCTCGTGCGATCGGCGGACGCCGAGGGCACCACCGGCGGAGAGGTCACCGCCCTGGACCGCTGGGCGGGCCTGGGCAAGCGCTCCCCGTGGGTGGCGGGGTCCATGCTCGTCTTCCTGCTGTCCTTCGCGGGGATCCCGCTGACCGCCGGGTTCGTGGGCAAGTTCGTCATCTTCTCCGACGGGTTCGCCGGCGGGCTGGGCTGGCTGGTGGGGATCGCCCTGGCCTGCTCGGTGGTCACAGCGTTCTTCTACTTCCGCCTGGTGCGCCTGATGTTCTTCACGGAGCCGACGGGCCGCACGGTGGTCGTGACGTCGGAGGGGCTGTCCGCAGTTGCCATCGCGGTGTGCGCGGTGGGTACGATCGTGCTGGGTGTCTTCCCGAACCCGGTCCTGTCCCTGCTGAATCAGGTGGTCATACTCCTGCCGTGACACTCACTCCTCCCGATCTGCACGTCCCCGCCCTCGAGGCCGCGATCGCGCCCGGCCTCGACGCCGTGGAGGCCCTGCTCCACCGGTCCGTCGCGGGTTCCCGCGATCTCATCGACGACCTGACGGCGCACCTCGCGCAGGCCGGGGGGAAGAGGATCCGGCCGCTGCTCACGCTCGTGTGCGCCCAGCTGGGGTCACCGGAGCTGGCACTGTCCGACCAGGTCATCGCCGCCGCCACCGCCATGGAGCTCACGCACATCGCGTCCCTGTACCACGACGACGTCATGGACTCCGCTCCGACGCGGCGCGGAGTCCCCTCGGTGCAGCACCTGTGGGGCAACAACCGCGCGATCCTGGCGGGTGACATCCTCTTCGCGCGGGCGTCCCGGCTCATCGCGACGCTGGGATCGGAGTCCGTGGCGCACCATTCGCGGACCTTCGAGAGACTGTGCCTCGGCCAGCTCAACGAGACCTTCGGACCCCGGCCCGGCGACGACCCGGTCGATTTCTACGTCCAAGTGCTGGCGGACAAGACAGGGTCCCTGCTGTCCGCAGCGGCCCATTTCGGCGCGTACCACGCGCATGCCCCGCAGGAGTACGCGCAGGTGGTCGCGGACTTCGGGGAGAAGGTCGGCGTCGCCTTCCAGATCGCCGACGACGTGCTGGACCTCGTGTCATCCGGCGAGACCTCGGGGAAGACCCCCGGCACGGACCTGCGCGAGGGCGTCGACACGCTGCCCGTCCTGTTGCTGCGCAGGCACGCGAGCGAGGGGACGCTGGACGCGGAGGGTCGCGCGATCCTGTCGGACCTCGAGGGGGACCTGGACTCCGACGAGGCGCTGGCCTCGGTGGTCGAGCGTCTGCGCACCCACGGCGTCGTGGCGGAGACGCGCGGTATGGCGCGCGAGTGGGCCTCGGCGGCCGTGGAGAGCCTCGACCCCCTGCCGGAGGGCGAGCCGCGGACCGCGCTGATCTCTTTCGCGAGGCTCATGGTCGAGCGTGTGGCCTGACGCGGCCCGCGTGTTCACGCCAGTCGGGATCGACGAGGCTCTCCGCATGGCCGGGCCGGGCGGACCCGACGCGGATGCCCGTCGGTGCTCGAGCTGCGCGCCCGTTGGCGGGGGCCCGGAATGGACGACGCCCCCAGGGGGATCGAACCTCCCAGGGGCGCCGACCTCGTCACCGACGGCGAGGCGCGGACTCAGCACTCGACCGGGCGCGTTCCCGATGCCCGGACACGACTGGACCCCGCATCTGCGCCGACGGGTCGTCAGCTGCGGCGGCGGACGGAGACGGTCACGCTGGCGCCGATCGCGGCCACCAGCACCGCGAGCACGGCCAGGACTCCGGCATCCGTGCCCGTGGAGGCCAGCCCTCCGGCGGGAGAGGCCGAACCGGACGTGGACGGTGCCGGCGTGGTCGGCTGGTCCGTGGGCGTGTCGGAGGGCTCCGGTGTCGGGGCGACGTACGGGGCGGTCGTGATCCGCCAGTTGTCGACGAAGAAGTCGGCAGGATCGATGACACCCTTGTCCTGGGCGTATTCGATCATCTCCTGGCGGATCTCCTTCTGGGCGTCGTAGACGAGCGGCATGTCGCCGACGTAGCTCACGTAGTCGCCACCACCGGACTGTCGGTAGTTGTTGATGGCCAGGATGAACTGATCGTCGTCGGCCACCGGCTTCCCCTCGTATGTGAGGTTCTCGATGCGGGAACCCACCGGCTGGGAGACGTCGATGAGATAGTCGACCCCGGTCAGGGCGTCGTAGTTGTAGTCCGGGATCCCCTGGGTGGGGTCCGCACCCCGCGTGAGCGAGGGTCGCGGGGCGCCGGTGCACGTCTCCGGATCGAAGGTGGCGCCGACCTCGGTCCGGCAGAAGTACATCGCCGAGAACTCGAGGTAGTCCTTCATCTGCGCGCCGGTGATCCGGGAGGCCATCAACGTGTTCTCGTAGATGTAGAGGCCGGCCATGTCCTTGATCGTGACGTCGCCCTTCGGGAAGAACGCGTCGCGGGAGAAGGGGGACACCTGCGCGACGACCGGCAGGTTCGCGTCCGAGGGCCGAAAGGCGTCGGTGAGGCCCTTGCCGTCGGCGATGTCGGCGGAGACGACGTCCGTCATCACCTTGCCGACGAAGTCCATGATCGGAGTGTCCTTCCAACGGGAGTCCGCACCAGACATGTCCTCCGTCGCCGTGGCGACCTTCGTGTTGACGTAGTCCAGGGTGGCGCCGTGATCCGCCTGGAGGATCGGATCATCGGTGAGCAGCGCGTCGTCGGTGAGGTCACGGGCGTAGTCCTTCGAGACCCAGTTGGCGATGGCGGCATCGTCGGAGGAGCCGTCCGCCTTGGTGGGCCAGTCGATGCCGACCGTGGCGTCCGCGTCATCACTGGAGAACGTCAGCGGGATCTTGATATCGGAGAGCACCTGGGCCCACATCCACGACTGGGTGTAGAGGACCGGGGACCCGTCGGGCGAGTGGGTGACGGTGCCGGGGACGTCCTGGTGGGTGTGCCCGCCCAGGACGATGTCGACGTCGTCAACCTTCGTCGTGAGGAACTGCGCGGTGTTCTCCTGGAGCTCGCTGGGCTCCCAGTCCTGCGCGTCGCCGTGGCCCGTGTGGGTCGCGATGATGACGATGTCGGCGCCGTTCGCCTTCATCTCGGGCACGTACTTGAGGGCGACCTCGGTCGGATCCTCGAAGAGGAGCTTGCCGGAGACGTTCGCCTTGTCCCAGATCCGCACGCCGGGGGTCACCAGGCCCAGGACGCCGACTTTGACGTCGTGGCCGGCGACCGTGGCGTGGTTGATGACGTAGGGGGTGAAAGCCGGCTGGCCCGTCGCGTCGTCGATGACGTTGGCGCCCAGCAGCGGCATGTCGAGGTCCTTCTCGTAGGCGCGCAGCGTGTCCAGCCCGTAGTTGAACTCGTGGTTGCCGAGAGATCCCGCGTTGTAGCCCAGGTCGTTGAAGGCCTGCGCCATCGGGTGGACGTCGGAGCCTGAGGCCGTCTCCAGCTTGTCCGGCTGCATGGCCGCCAGGTAGGTGAGCGGCGTGCCCTGGATCGTGTCGCCGGAATCGTAGAGCAGGACCGAGCCGGCGCCGCGGTCGGCGCGGATCTGCTGGATCGCGGTGCTCAAGCGCGCCAGGCCGACGTCCTGCCCGACCCCCTTCTTCGGCTGTGGGACCTGCGCGGTGTAGTAGTCCCAGTCGTAGATGTGCCCATGGGTGTCCGTGGTGCTGAGCACCGTCAGCGTGTTGGGATCCACGTCTTCGTTCGCTCGCGCGACAGGCGTTTGCGCATTGGTGGGCGCGGCCTGGGCGAGGCCGGACTGCGGCGCCTCGGCGTCCGTCGAGACCTCGACAGTTCCGGACTGCGACGTGTCCGTGGGGGTTGTCTCGGCGGCCAGTGCGGGGGTCAGTCCCGTCATCGTCATTGCCGCCGCTGCCAGGAGAGCGCACGCGGTGGCGGGCGCTCTCCAGTTCTTGACGCTCATTGTGTGTCCGATCGTCAGGTGTTGAGGGAATCGCTCGAGGCGCATCTGCGCTGTCACGAGTGATTCTCGACCCTATATCCCCGGTCGCCGGACCCATGCGCCGTTTAGGTATTGTCGGGACGTTGGTCCCCGCTGTCCCTGTCCTGTTCGTTCCGGGCGGACGGGCAGGCGGACGCGCGGCGATGCGGGCGGCGGCGAGAGGGTGAGGCGGCCCTCAGCTGCGCCCGACCGGTCCTGGGTAGAATGGGCGGGCTGTGTGTCGGCCGCCCGCGGGGATCTGTCACCGGGCGGCGGGGGAGGGCCCCGAGGCGGCATCGAGTACGAGCAGAGGAACTGACGCGTGACCACTTTGAACGTCGCCGTGATCGGCGCGGGCCCAGCCGGAATCTACGCCTCGGACATCCTGTCTAAATCCGGTCTGGACGTGAACATCGACCTGTTCGAACGGCTACCCGCCCCCTACGGACTCGTCAGATACGGTGTGGCGCCCGACCACCCGCGCATCAAGCAGATCATCGTGGCGCTGTACAAGATCCTCCAACGCGGGGACATCCGCCTGCTGGGGAACGTCGAGATCGGACGTGACGTCTCGATCGAGGACCTCCGTGACCACTACGACGCGATCATCCTGGCCACCGGCGCTGATCGGGACGCGCCCCTGCGCATCCCCGGCATCGATCTGCCCGAGAGCTACGGCGCAGCCGACTTCGTCTCCTGGTACGACGGGAACCCGGACTATCCGCGCACCTGGCCGCTGGCCGCGCGGGAGGTGGCGGTCGTCGGGGTCGGCAATGTCGCCCTCGACATCTCGCGGGTGCTGTCGAAGCACGTGGAGGACATGATGGTCACGGAGATTCCGGCCAACGTCGCCGAGGGCCTCGCGGACAACCAGGTCACGGACGTCCATATCTTCGGTCGGCGCGGGCCCGCGCAGGTGAAGTTCACCCCCCTGGAACTGCGGGAGCTCGGCAAGGTCCCCGATGTCGACGTCGTCGTCGACGAGGAGGACTTCGAGTTCGACGAGGGCTCCGAGAAGGCGCTGCGCGAGTCCAACCAGCAGCGCCAGGTCGTCAAGACGCTGACGAATTACGCCTCTGTCGATCCCGCCGAACGCGCGGCGAGCCGCCGCATCCACATCCACCTCTTCCAGGCCCCGGTCGAGGTCCTCGCCGACGAGGGCGGGCATGTCCGCGCCCTCGTCACGGAGCGCACGGAGCTCACGGGAGACGGGTCCGTCCGGGGCACCGGCGTGCGCACGACGTGGCCCGTCCAGGCCGTCTACCGGGCCGTCGGCTACTTCTCCTCCCCTGTGCCGGGGGTCCCCTTCGACGAGCGCAGGGGCGTCATCGCCAACGCCGAGGGCCGTGTCCTCACGCGGCCCGGCGCGGACCCGGGGGACGTCATCCCCGGCCTGTACGCCACCGGCTGGGTCAAACGCGGACCGGTGGGCCTCATCGGCTCCACGAAGTCGGATGCCCAGCAGACGATCGCGCACTTGGTGGAGGATGCGGAGCAGGGCCGCCTGCACGCCGGGACCGCCGCGGTGGGCCACGACGCCATGGTCCGTCTGCTGGAGGAGCGCGGCGTCGCCTTCACAACCTGGCAGGGATGGGAGCTGCTCGACGCCTATGAGCAGCAGCTCGGCTCCGACTTCGGGGAGCTGCCCGGCGGGCGCGGCATCCGCGAGAGGGTCAAGGTGGTCTCGCGCGAGGCCATGACGCGGATCTCGCGCGACGAGGTGCCCGACGACCACTCGGCCACCGCCGACCTCATCGGCCATCCCGGTGAGATGGGAGTGCCCACGGCCGTCGATCGCTTCGGGGAGGACTACTCCGGCCCGGAGGGCGTCCGCAACCGTTGAACCGGGCTGCCCGCCTCGCGGCGTCGAGGGCGTTCCCGCGCGCCGGATCGAGACCGGAACGCAACCTGCCAAAACGCTGGGAACGTCCGTCTCGCCGTGCCGGGGACCGGCACCGCCGGTAGCGTGGACACGCAGACGCACGGGGAGGGAATGCGATGGGCCACCGGTACCACAACGGGCTGAAGACGGCGGGGCTGTTTCTGGCGCTGTGGGCCGTCCTCCTGGTCATCGGGTGGCTGATCGCGCAGGGCACCGGCAACGCCGTCTGGATCGGCGTCTTCGCGGTCATGGGCCTCGCATCGACGGCGTACTCCTACTGGAACTCGGCCACACTGGCACTGCGTCAGATGCGCGCCCGTCAGGTGGGACCCACCGAACAGCCGGTCCTATACGCGATCGTCACCGAGCTCTCCCAGCGGGCGGGCCAGCCGATGCCGACGATCTGGGTGGCGCCCACGCATTCGCCCAATGCGTTCGCCACCGGGCGGGACCCCGACCACGCGGCTGTGTGCTGCACGGAGGGGATCCTCGCGATCCTGGGGGAGAGGGAGCTGCGCGCCGTCCTGGGACACGAGCTCATGCACGTCTACAACCGCGACATCCTCACCTCGTCGGTGGCGTCCGCGATCGGCGGTCTGATCAGTTCGATCGCGCAGTTCCTCATGTTCTTCGGCGGCGGGCGTAGTCGCGAGGGCGGCGGCATGAACGCCCTGGCGGCGCTGGCCACCGCGATCCTCGCCCCGATCGCTGCGACCCTCATCCAGCTGTCGATCTCGCGGACACGGGAGTTCGACGCGGACGAGGACGGGGCACAGCTCGCCCAGGATCCGTTGGCCCTGGCCAGCGCCCTGCGCAAGATCGAGCAGATGACCACGCGGGTGCCGATGGAGCCGACGCCGGCCACGGAGAACGTCGCGGCGATGATGATCGCCAACCCGTTCCGCGGGCGCGGCGTGCAACGGCTGTTCTCCACGCATCCCCCCATGGAGGAGCGCATCGCCCGCCTGGAGAAGATGGCGGGCTATTGAGCTCCTGAGGCGGGGACGCCCTCGCCGGTGCCGGATCGGGGCGGGACGAGGACGGCCTCAGCGGTAGTTGACGAACTGCAGTGCGGCGTCGATATGGGCTGACTCCGCCTCGGGGCCCTTGAGCAGGGCGATGACGGCCTGCAGATCGTCGCGGGACATTGAGGAGACGCGGACCTCGTCGCCCTGGATCTGCGCTTTGACGCCCTTGGGGCCGCGGTCGCGGACGAGCTTCGCGATCCTCTTGGCGTTGTCCTGGCTGATGCCCTCGCGCAGGGGGACTGCGAGGATGAAGATCTTTCCGGAGGCCTTGGGTTCCCTGCCCTCGAGGTCCAGCGCTCTCAGTGAGACTCCGCGGCGGATGAGCTTCGACTCCAGGACGTCCAGGACGGCCCTCACCCGTTCGGGGGTGTTGGCCTGCATCTCGATCTCGTCTCCCGAGAGACGGACGTCGGCGTCGACACCGCGGAAATCGTAGCGCTGGGAGATCTCCTTCGCGGCCTGGTTGACGGCGTTGTCCACCTCCTGTCGGTCGATCTTCGAGACGACGTCGAAAGACGAGTCGGCCATGACGATGCTCCTCTCTGTGCGTCGCGGCCGTGGTGCCGCGATTGGCGCCCCGGTCCTGATCGCTGGTATTCTTTCACGGCACCGCCCTGGCGGCGCATGGCGGGGTACCCGAGTGGCCAAAGGGAGCTGACTGTAAATCAGCCGCGGAATGCTTCGGGGGTTCGAATCCCTCCCCCGCCACAAGGCCGCAGGTTTCCTGCGGCCGAACGTGTGAGGTCCTTCTCAGTGTCGTCGATTGCCCACGTGATCGGCGCTGGGATAGGGTTCTTCGCGTTGCCCCGATAGCTCAGTCGGCAGAGCGTCTCCATGGTAAGGAGAAGGTCAAGGGTTCGATTCCCTTTCGGGGCTCCGGTTGTGGGGCGCCTGGCGGTCCACGGCCCAAGCGGCGGGGTAGCTCAGCCGGTCAGAGCGCACGACTCATAATCGTGAGGTCGCGGGTTCGATCCCCGCCCCCGCTACCAGCCGAGGGTCCGGTCCCGGAAGGGACCGGACCCTCCCTGTACGCCGGCACGTAAGCGGCGGGAATCCACCCGCCCCGGCCGTCGGGGGAGGGCATGAGGTCGTTCGGCGTCACGCCGAAGTACGCAGCTAGAATCGCGATCTCCTCCGCAGACCACTTGGTCCGCCCCCGCATGCGTCCTGAGACGCTCTGCCCCGGCAAGTCGAGGATGGAGCCAAGATCAGCGCGAGTTAGATGATTCACGAAGAGGTATTGAGCCATCGTCGAACTGATTGCCTCGTTTACGGTCAGCCGATCGGCCGACACCGTCACTGAAGTCATATCTTTACGATACCGTGTAAAACGATCCGTTGCAAGAAGTGTCGCTTGACAACCTGGCGTCACCGATGAGATTGTGTCGTCATGAACCGGAACGTTACAGAAGGCAACGATACTGAGTTGCTCGCTGCGAAGATTGCGGCTCAGCTCATCCCTGGCTCAGCGAGCTACCAGTCTTTGCTCCGGTGGGCTCGTCAGGGGAAGGTCCCGTTCGTTCGCCTGCCGTCCGGTCGGATGTTCTTCCGTCGGTCGGATATTGAGGCGTTGCTCACTCCTGTGGAGTTGGATCCGGAGGGGAGTTCTGGCGTCCCTTTCGTTGACGCGCCGCTTCCTGGGTTTGAGGTTGAGGCGGTGCCCGCATGAGTCCCGCTACATCAGGTGTCCGAAAAACCTGGGCAACCTCAACCCCGCCCGGCACAACAGGGCATCCGCCCTCAACCGAACGCACCACAGCGGTCTGGCCATAGCGAACAGCCTCAGGGTAGGCCGGTTAAGTGGAGAGCCCTAAGTGATCTACCGAGGAAGGTCAAGAGAACGCGTTCTCGAAACGAACAATTGTGGGATGGCGCACATAGTAGTGTCGCAAGTGCGCCGATGAGTGGCGCAGTTCCAACGTCGCGATGCGACAAACAGATGGAGGACGAGCATGCGGCGCACGAGAACACTGGCAGCGAGTACTGCCGCAGCCGCGATTTTGTTGACCTTCGCCGGGGGTGCGACCCAAGCGTCTGCCGCGGCGGCGGACGCGGTGGACAACGAAATAAGCGTGCAGTTGGAGCAAACCGAGGACACCATGGTTCCGGCCGCGGCCGCTCCATGCGACGGGCCGGCCAACATCCGAGCCTCGCAGTCGTACGACGTGAAGAACGGTGCAGACATCCTCACCGTCAAGAACTGCACAACGGTAAGTGTGCGGGTGCAAACTGGGATGTACTTGGGACCGGTTCACAGCTGGAACACGTGCAAGACTCTAGCGCCTGGTCAATCGGCCACCGAGTGGACGTCACAGCCGCTTTGGAAGTTGGAGTGGCGGAAGTGCTGAACCTGATGTGCTTACTGTGACTTGACCTCGCTCGGAGGCCGGTGCTGTGGGCGTTGTACGCAAAGCTGGAGGCACCGGCCTCTACGAGTGGCACAATCAACCGAGTGGAGTTTCCATCTTTGCGTCGCTTGCAGAACATAGTTGTGCGTTCCTCCACTGCGGTCCACGTCAGCACGCTTCTGTCGGGGACGGTGCTGTCGCAATTGGTCTTGTTCATCGCGACGGGCATCATGTCTCGTCTGTACTCGACCACCGAGATTGGCTCGTTCCAAGCCTTCATGACCATTCCCCAGACCATTGCCGTCCTCGCAGGGCTCCGCTACGACATGGCCATCGTCTTTCCCGAGCGTGATGCAAACGCCCGGCGGCTGGTCCGCGTGGTCCTCTGCATCGCCACCGTGTCGTCGGTGCTCACCTCACTGATGACCTGGGCGGCGGCCCCGACTATCGCCGGATGGATGCATCACCCGGAACTGGAACACTGGCTGGCCTGGTCGGGCGTTCTCGTGTGGGTGACCGCGATCGTCAACATCATGGGCTACTGGTGCACGCGACTCACCCGCTACGGTGTGATCTCCACGAATCGCGTCCTGCAGTCCGCCACAACGGCGGCCGGTCAGATCGCGGCTGGGGCGATCGGCCACGGCGGGATCGGCGGGCAGATGTTCGGGCAGGTGCTCGGGCAGGGAGTGGCCGCCGCAATCATGGTGTGGCGGGGGCGCGCGGCTCTCAGGGGATCTGTCTCCGATGCCATGCCGGCTCGCGATTTGCTGCGCCGGTACCGACGCATGCCCCTGCTCAATGGACCGAATGTCCTGGTCGACGCGGTCCGAACGAGCGGCATTCTGTTGCTCGTTGGGATCTGCTACACCCCCGATCTGCAAGGTCAGTTTTCCCAGGCGTGGAGGCTCATGCAGGCGCCCGTCGTTCTCATCACAGGGGCCGTCTCGCAGGTGTTCCTCCAAAAGTTCTCCACTACCCCTCGCGGGCAGATGCGTGCACTGGTCGATCGGTCAGTCCGCGTCTCGCTGCTGGCAGGGGTCGTGCCATTCGCCCTGCTCGCGGTGATGTCTCCCTGGCTGTTCCCTTGGTACCTAGGCGCCTCGCAGTGGGCCGAGTCTGGTCACGTCGCGCAGACTCTCGTTCCCTGGTTGTATCTCAGCCTGGCGACCTCACCTATCTCCACGGTCTATGTCGTGACGGACCGGCAGGGATATATGCTGGCATTCGCATGCGTGTACGCCGCGGCGCCGCTGGCCCTGATCGTGGGACTGTCCAGCGTCGGAGTTGCCCTGGTGCCCACGTTGTGGGCTGTTTCCGCAATGATGTCGGTGCTGCTCGCAGGCCTCGTGCTGCTCACTCGTCGGGTGGCATCGCGCTGGGACGCAGAGGGTTCGCCGGAGACAGAATCGGCGAATCGTGCATAGATCTATCTTGCTCCGTGGGCACTTCCCCACCGCGTGCGCGGCCTGCAGGCTCCGTCGGAGCCGAGCAGCGACGACCAAGTCGCGCGGTGCGCTCGACGCGCGCTCTTCAGCGCGGCGAGTCCGCATCCGGCAGATGACGAGGGCACACTCGGTGCGTTCCGAAGGCGGCGAGGTCGTGCCCACTGTGATCAGGCGCGCGGATCGTGGGAGGCCAACTTCGGTCCGGTCGGGTCAGATCCTCGCACCCCTGGCGGGTGCGAGGATCAGTCGTGCGGTGGGTGACCCCTGGCCGCTGGCCATACCGAGTCAGGGCGGCAGTGTGTTGTATGAGTCGTCATGATCTGGGGTCATCGGGCGATTGACGTTGTTGTATCCTCAGTGGCGCTGGAGGTGAGCGTGTGGGGAAGAACCTGCCCGATGGCGGCTACAGGCCGCTGGCTAAGCACCTCTGCGAAGAGCTGAAGACGCCGTTTGAGCCTGTCGAGTTTGACGGCCTACCCGGGTGCTCGCGAATCCATATCACACAGCGCATCTATGGCAAGAGGACCGTTCACTATGCGATCCTGCAACAGTGGATAGGTGCGCGGAGCGCGAAATCGTGACTTTGCCTAGAAACACGGGTTGCGGCTGTTTGGTTGTGTGACCTGGCCTTGGTTGGGTAGGTTCTAGGTCGTGTACTTGAGGACGGTGCGGAGGGCGTCGAAGTCGGGTGGGGTGGAGTACGTCCAGCTCGCGCACAACGACTGGGACGCGGCCAAGGGTCGCTCGACCCCGAAGGTCGTGTACTCCTTCGGCCGTGCCGACCAGGTGGACCGGGCCGGGATCGAGCGGCTGATCGCCTCCCTGTCGCGGTACCTGGACCCGGCCGCGCCGCCGACGTCGGCGGCGTCGGGGCTGGGGCCGGTGGACGTCACCGGCGTGCAGGCGCTGGGCGGGGCGCTGCTGCTGGACGGGCTGTGGCGCCGGCTGGGGATCGACAAGCTCATCACCAGCGCCGCCCGCGCGGGCCGAGGCCGGCGGCGGGACCTGGACCAGGTGGAGCGGCTGTTGTTCGCCCTGGTGGCGAACCGGGCCCTGGCGCCGTCCTCGAAGCTGGCGGCGACGGACTGGATGGAGGGTGTCAGATGGTTTGTGTAAGGGGTGGTGCTCCCAACTGATCGGAGACACTGATGACCATGATTGATAAGCAGGCGCGTGAGGAGCGGCGTCGGGCGCAGCGTGAGGGCGTGGAAGCGCTTGAAGCGTCGGGCGCGCTCGATGGCCTTTACGCGATGATCGACGCGGGCGAGGTCCGCCTCGAGGGCAAGGATGGGTTGATCCAGCAGTTGATCAAGGCGGGCCTTGAGCGGGGCTTGCAGGCTGAGCTGACCGAGCACCTCGGCTACGAGAAAGGCGACCCCGAGGCCTCGCTCCACGAGAACTCGCGGAACGGGTCGTCCGCGAAGACTGTCGCGACCAGTGTTGGTGATGTCGAGCTCGCGATTCCTAGGGACCGTGATGGGTCGTTCACCCCAATGCTGGTGCCGAAAGGGTCGCGTCGCGTCGGGGGTCTGGATGACATGATTGTGTCGCTCTACGCGGGCGGGATGACCGTCCGCGATATCGAGCACCATCTGGTCTCCACGATCGGCACCGAGATCAGCGGGAGACGATCTCGAAGATCACCGACGAGGTCCTCGACGAGGTGATGGCCTGGCAGCAGCGACCGTTGGAAGCGTTCTACCCGGTGATCTACCTGGACGCGATCATCGTGAAGGTCCGCGACGGCGCGCACGTGCGCAACAAGGCCGCTCACATCGCTGTCGGTGTCGATATGGACGGCATCAAGCATGTCTTGGGGATCTGGATCCAGGCCACCGAGGGCGCGAAGTTCTGGGCCGGGGTCTGCGCGCAACTGGCCAACCGAGGTGTTGAGGATGTCCTGATCGTCTGCGTGGATGGGCTGACCGGGTTCCCCGAAGCGATCGAGGCGACCTGGCCGCAGTCGACGGTCCAGACCTGCGTGGTGCATCTGATCCGCTCCGCGATGCGGTTTGTGAACTACAAGACCCGCAAGGCCGTCGCCGCGGCGCTGAAGCCGATCTATCAAGCCGCCGACGAAGACACCGCTCTGGCAGCTCTGAGCGAGTTCGCCGCCTCCGAGCTCGGGCAGGCGAACCCGAACACGGTCCGCGTGTTCGAGGACGCCTGGGAAAGGTTCACCCCGTTCCTCGCGTTCCCACCGATGCTCAGGCGCGTGATCTACACCACGAACAGCATCGAGTCACTGAACTACCAGCTCCGGAAAGTCACGAAGAACCGGGGCCACTTCCCCTCCGACGACGCGGCCGTGAAGCTGCTCTGGCTCGCGATCTGCAACATCGAAGACAAGCGCGCCCGCGACCGACTCAAGGAACGCGGCCGAGCTCGCGGCGTCAAACGGAACGCGGAAGGACGCCTCGTCGAGGGCCAGACCACGACGAACTGGAAACAAGCCCTCGCGCAACTCGCACTCGCCTACCCCGACCGAATCCAGCCCTACCTCTAAACCCGAGCACATGCCCGCTTACACAAACAACTTGACAGGCTCACTGGAACCACGACGTGCACATCGCCGGCCTGGACCGGCACCGGCCGGTCGACGCCCAGGAGTGCTACCGGGCGATGGACTGGCTGACCACGGTCGCCGACGAGCTCTCGCGCAGCGTCTACTTCCAGGTGACCGACCTGCTCAACCTGCGGGTCGACATCCTGTTCTTCGACACCACCTCCACCTACTTCGAGACCGACGACGCCGATCAAGCGGTGTGGCGCGACGAACGCGGCCAGGTGGTCACCGACGCCGCCGGCGCGCCCGTGCCCGTGCCCGGCGACGAGGCCGCGCCGGACAGGGCGGTCAAGGCGACCGGGTTCCGCACCTGGGGCAAGTTCAAGGACTCCCGCGACGACCTGCCGCAAGTCGTGATCGGGATGGCCGTCACGAGGGACGGGATCCCGGTGCGGGTGTGGTCCTGGCCCGGCAACACCGCCGACTCCGCCCTGATCCGCCAGGTCCGCACCGACATGCGCGACTGGTCCCTGTCCCGCATCATCTACGCCGCCGACCGCGGCTTCACCTCCCAGGCCAACCGCAAGGACCTCATGGCCGGCGGAGACGGGTACATCCTCGGCGAGAAACTCAGGAGCGGGTCGCCCGAGGCCGCCGCGGCACTGTCCCGCCCCGACCGCTACCAGCAGGTCGCGGGCAACCTGCAGGTCAAGGAGGTCAACCTCCGCTCGATCACCGGGTCCCCGGAGCGGTTCGTCGTGTGCTTCAACCCCGACCAAGCTGAACGCGACAAGCGCACCCGCGAAGCGCTCGTGGCCCGCCTGACCGAGATGATTGACGGCACCGACAAGCTGTCCGCGACCAAGCGCGCCGAGCTGCGCGGGAAGATCTCCACCATGCCGGGCCTGAACCGGTTCCTGCGCGTCACCCCCGGCGGGCTGCTACGCATCGACAAGGCGAAGGTCGACGCCGAGGCGAACCTGGACGGCAAGTACCTGCTGCGCACCAGTGACCCGAAGATGACCGCCGAGGACATCGCCCTCGGATACAAGCAGCTCCTGGCTGTCGAGCGCGGCTGGCGCGACATGAAGTCCACCCTCGACCTGCGCCCCGTCTACCACCGCCTCGAAGAACGTATTCGCGCCCACGTCATCTTGTGCTGGCTCGCCCTCCTGCTCATCCGCCTGGCCGAGAACGCCACCGAGATGACCTGGCGCGACATCAACCGCGAGTTCGGCCGACTGCACGCCGTCACCCTGACCACGCCCGAGGGCACCGCAACCCACACGTCCGCCCTCAACGACGCCCAGAAACACATTCTGACCAGGTGCAACGTCCCCGCACCACCACGGATCCTGGACCTCACCCCCACGGCCTGAACGCCACCAGCCCCCACGCCTAGATACACGCCAGCACAAGCGTGTCACCAGCGTCCCCGCAGGTCACACCCCGCGAACGCGTCTCCAGACCCGCCGAACTCCGTCGAACCCCGGCCTGACGGGGCCCGACAACGCGAAGATCAGTTTCACGCTGACGGTCGTCGCCGACAACGAGGATGTCACGACGTCACAGAGCGGGTAGGCGGACGCGCTCCATCGGGGTGGACGCGCCTATTTCGCATCCTGTGTGGGGATCTCCGCATGGCCCACGCGGCCTCCGCATCGCGCCTCTGTTCGGTGGGCGGCGTTCCGGGTGAGCGCGCACAGGCGATCTCGGCGTGAGGCAGCACAGAATGCCCAGGAGATCAGGCCGACGGACGTCGTCTGCATTCTCATGCGTGCAGGTCACGGGCTGGAGAGAGAGGCCGTCCGGGTCTTCCCGCATCGGTATTCTGTGCTGTCGGCGCTCCCGCGCGACTGGTGGTCGCCCAGAAGCGGATGGGAACGCGACGCCCATTGGTCAGCTGTCGCTGTATGATTCAGTCAATGCTGACCATTGCCTCTCGCCTCGACGCGATGAACAGACTGGGCCGCGCGATGGCGGACCCGACCCGGTCGAGGATCCTACTGACGTTGCTGGACGGGCCGTCCTATCCCGCCATCATCGCGCGCGACCTTGGGTTGACCCGGTCGAACGTGTCCAACCACCTGGCCTGCCTACGGGGCTGCGGCCTCGTCGTGGTTGAGCCGGAAGGGCGGAAGACCCGTTACGAAATCGCCGACGCCCATCTGGTCCGCGCGCTGGGAGAGCTGGTCGAGGTCACGCTCGCCGTCGACGTCGACGCGCCCTGCGTGGACGATGGATGCTCTCCGGCGTGCCCGGCCGAGCAGGCAGTCGAGGGGCTGGAGTCGTGAGGGCGGGGGCGGACCTCGTGCCCGGGGCTGTCGCCGATCTGGACAGTGACGAGGCCGGGGACGGCCCGTGGTGGCGCGATCCCGAGATCGTTCTCCCGATCGTCTCCGTGGCGGCCTTCTCGGCGGGGCTCGTGTGCGGATGGGCGGGAGCCCGGACGGCGGCGTCGGTCGTCTTCTGGATCGGGCTCATCGCCGGCGGGGCGACCTTCGCCCCCGAGGCCGTCCGCGATCTGTTGGCGCGCGGCAAGCTCGGGATCGGGCTGCTGATGACGATCAGCGCGATCGGAGCGGTCCTGCTCGGCCAGGTCGAGGAGGCTGCCGCGCTCGCGTTCCTGTATTCGATCTCCGAGGCCCTCGAGGACAAGGCCATGGATCGGGCGCGTTCCGGTCTGCGCGCGCTGTTGAGACTGGTCCCGCAGACCGCGGCCGTCCAGCGCGGGGGAACGACCCTCGACGTCCCGGCCGCGGATCTGCAGGTCGGCGATGTCCTCATCGTCCGTGCCGGTGAACGGGTGGCCACGGACGGGATCATTCGCGCTGGGCACAGCAGCCTCGACACCTCGGCGATCACCGGCGAGTCGATCCCGGTCGAGGCTGGGCCGGGCGAGGAGGTCTGCGCAGGTGCGATCGCGACGACGGGGGCTCTCGAGATCGAGGCCACCGCAGCCGGGGCCGACAACTCCCTGACGACGATCGTCCGCCTGGTCGAGCAGGCCCAGACGGAGAAGGGGCAGCGTGCGCGTCTGGCCGATCGCATCGCCCGGCCTCTGGTCCCCGGGGTGATGGTCCTGGCCGTCTTCGTCGGTGCGCTCGGATCCGTGTTGGGCGAGCCTCAGGTGTGGATCACGCGGGCGCTGGTCGTCCTCGTCGCGGCGTCGCCCTGCGCGCTGGCGATCGCCGTGCCCGTCACCGTCGTGTCGGCGATCGGGGCGGCCAGCAGGTTCGGCGTGGTCATCAAGTCGGGCGCCGCCTTCGAGCGTTTCGGGGAGATCCGGCACGTCGCCCTCGACAAGACGGGGACGCTGACGCGCAACCGGCCGACCGTCACCCATATCGAGACGGTCGACGGGATCTCCGAGGCCCAACTCCTCTCCTGGGCGGCGGCCGTGGAACGTGGGAGCGTCCATCCGCTGGCCGCGGCGATCTGCGCGGCAGCCCCCGACGCGGTGCGCGCCGAGGACATCGTGGAGACGGCCGGCCAGGGGATCGGCGGACTCGTCGGGGGCGCGCGGATCGTCATCGGGAGCCCGCGACGCCTCGACGCCGGGCGCCTGGCCGATCGCGTCGAGAGTCTCGAGGCCGAGGGCGCGACCGTCGTGATCGTGCGCCGCAACGGCGTCAGCGTCGGCGTGATCGGCATCCGCGACGAGCTCCGGCCGGAGTCGGCGGAGGCGGTGGCCGCCCTGGAGCGCGCGGGGATCGGTGTCACGATGCTGACGGGCGACAACGCGCGGACGGCGCGCGCCCTCGGCCTCGAGGCCGGGATCGAGGACGTGAGGGCGGAACTGCGCCCGCAGGACAAGGCGGAGGCGATCCGGCAGATGAGCCGGTCGACGCCGACGGCGATGATCGGGGACGGCATCAACGACGCCCCGGCGCTTGCTGCCGCAGACCTCGGGATCGCCATGGGAGCGACCGGATCCGACGCGGCGATCGAGTCGGCGGACGTGGCCTTCACAGGCCGCGACCTGCGACTGCTCCCCCAGGCCTTCGCCCACACCCGACGGGGCCGCCAGATCATGAACGAGAACCTCGTCCTCGCGATCCTCATCATCGCGTGCCTGCTGCCCCTGGCTATCACCGGCGTGCTCGGCCTGGCCCAGGTCGTCCTGATCCACGAGGGCGCCGAGGTGGTCGTCATCCTCAACGGCCTGCGCGCCGCGCGGATCCGGGTCCCGGCCGGACGGCGCGACGAGCCTGCGCCAGATCGGGGTCAACGGACTCTCCGTCTGAATAGGTAGACTGATCTACCTAATGGTAGCGTGGCCGCGTTGGCGAGTGAGCGGGGAGGACGAGGATGGCGACGAGAGCCGGGTCCGCGCGGGAGCGCCTGCTGGGGGCGGCGGCTCGACTGTTCTATGCGAACGGAGTGGCAGCGACGGGGATCGACGCGATCATCGCGGAGGCCGGGGTCGCGAAGATGAGCCTGTACAACAACTTCGCCTCGAAGGACGAACTGGTACGGGCCTATATCGAGGCGCGTCACGAGGAATGGCTGGGGCTGTACCAGGCGCGGCTGACGCACGCGACCACGGCCGAGCAGGGCGTCCTGGCCGTGTTCGATGCCTACATCGATCATGCAGAGGCGGCGTACGAGCACGGATTCCGGGGATGCGGACTGCTCAACGCAGCCGCTGAACTGCCTGCAGGCTCTCCGGGTCGCGAAGCGGTACGCCGGCACAAGGAGCAGGTCGAGTCGATCCTCCGGGGGCATCTGAAGGAGATGGCCTCGACGGAGGAGGCCGCCGGGCTGGCGGAGCACCTGGCGTTCGTCCTGGAGGGCGCCGTCAGCCGTGCCGGCCTCGAAGGGTGCTCCGAGCGGCTCCTGCACGCGCGGTCGATCGCCGAGACGCTCTTGGCCGGGTCGTGAGCCGGACGCGGCTGGTCGGCATCGCGGCGATCGCCGTCACCTCGGTGCTGTGGGGGACCACGGGCACGGCGGCGACCTTCGCGCCGGCGGCGGGCCCATTGGCGATCGGCGCGGCCGCGCTGGGCGTCGGCGGGCTGCTCCAGGCGGTGGTCGCGGCTCCGGCTCTGCGGGCGGCCTGGCCATCGCTGCGCGCCCAGGGTCGTGTGGTGGCGTGGGGAGCGGTGTCGGTCGGCGTGTACCCGCTGGCCTTCTACAGCTCGATGCGCGCCGCGGGGGTCGCCGTGGGAACGGTGGTCTCATTGGCCTCCGCGCCGCTCGCCTCCGGCCTGCTCGAACGGTTCGCGGAGCGCCGGCCGTTGAGCCGGTCGTGGATGCTCGCAGCGACGCTGGGCGTCGCGGGCGGCGTCCTGCTGTGCGCCTCCCGGATGAGCGGGTCGGAGTCCTCGGCGATCGGGATCCTGGCCGGCATCGGCCTGGGGCTGGTCGCCGGCGCGACCTACGCCGCCTACTCGTGGGCGGCCGGCCGGCTCATGAGGAGCGGCATCGACCGGGCGGCGGCGATGGGAGCGGTCTTCGGCGGGGGAGGCGCACTGTTGGTTCCCGTCCTCCTCCTCACCGGTGCGCCTCTCGTGGAGTCGCCGCGGGCGTTCCTCGTCGCAGGCTACATGGCGCTGGTCCCCATGTTCTGCGGGTACCTCCTCTTCGGGATCGGTCTGGCTCGCGTGCCGGCGAGCACGGCGACGACCGTGACGCTGCTGGAGCCGGCCATCGCCGCGATTTTGGCGGTCGCCGTGGTCGGCGAACGCCTCACCCCCCTTGCCGGAATAGGGCTGGCGGTCATCGCGGGCGCCCTGCTCGTCCTCACCGTCCTGCCTGCCGGAACCCCGCATCCAGCCGACCGCGCCGCCGAGACACCCCCCGTCGCGCGGACTCCCGCCCCCTGATATCGCATGAGCCGGCCGAGACCGAATCCCGGCAGGCCCGACAGAGAACCGGCAGAAGAAGGAGAACCACAATGACCGTCGTGCCGCGTATCGAAGTGGTCTGGGCCCACCCGCGCGCCCAGTCTCTGACCGCGACCATCGCCGGAGACGTGGTTGAGGCGCTTGGCCAGGGAGGTGCCGACGTCGATGTCCTCGACCTGTACAGGTCGGGATTCGACCCGGTGCTCCGTGAACCGGACGAGCCAGACGAGGGCGACCTCGACAGACGCTACTCGGATGAGGTCATGGGCCAGGCCGAGCGGATGCGGGGCTACGACACCCTCATGGAGCGCCACCTCAACATCGGCCTCGCCGGCCACGCCCGGTGACCGCAGGCGCGGCCGGCGAGGCCGGCGACCCCCACGGAGGTCTGGCAGCATGCTCGTATGGACCTGATCCTCATCGCCGCCGGCCTGGGCGTCGCCGGCGTCGACATTCTGGGGGTTGTTCTGGCTGTGGCCGCGCTTCGGGCAGGCGCCACGCGCCGTTCGCTCGCGCTCTTCGCCGGGACGGTCTTTGTCGGGACCGTGCTCGTGGGCACCGTCTCCTCACTGTGCCTGGGCACGCTCGTCACGGATGCCGCCGGTCTCCTTGGTGGCGTCTCCAACAGGATCTGGGTGATCGTGGAGGCCATCGCGGTCGGCCTGCTGTGGTTCTGGGCCGCCAGACGCTGGCGCCGACGCAGTACGGTCGCACCGGGGAGACCGGAGAACGGCCCTCGGGCCGAGCGCTTGGCGGGCCGTAGCCTGCTGGGCGCGGGCATCCTGTTCTCCCTCAGCGCCCTCACCGATCCGTCATACCTGGCCCTGATCGCCCTGTCCGGTCACAACGGCTCCATTCCGACCGTCGTCGGCGCCCAGGTGCTCTGGATCCTGGTCAGCCAGGCGCCCTTGTTCGTCTTCACCGGCGCTTTCCTGGCAGGCGGCGAGCAACGGCTGACGGCATGGTTCGACCGGATCCAGAGCCGGTACGGCGGTCGTCTGTCAGGGCTTCTGACGGCCGTCATCGCCCTAGCGGGCCTGGTGCTGGCGGCCGACCTCGCCGGCTTCCTCCTCACCGGGGAATGGCTGCTGGACTGAATGCGGGCCTGCCGCCTTCCGGCGTGCCTGCGATCGCTGTCGCTAGATCTTGCCGAGGGTGCGCAGGCGCGCGCGGATCTGGTCGAGGACCGCCTGCCGGTCGTGGGCGTCGTTGGTGAAGTCGTATCTGTCGGCGTCGATGGCGATGAGGTCGCTGATGCCTTGCCGCAGGTAGTCGCGCTTCCACTGCGCGTAGTAGTCCAGGAGGGAGTGGTAGTAGCCGACGAGGCTCGGATCCTCTTCGATCTGCTCGTAGGGGCGTCCGCGCCGGCGGATGTGCTCGATCATCGTCGGGTAGCTGATCTCGATGAGGACCATGAGGTCCGGTGCCTTCTTGTGGGCGGCGAACGCGAGCTCCTCCATCATGTTCTCGAACAGTGAGTCATACGTCTCCCACTCGACGCGGGTGACATTGCCCTGGTCGTAGTTCATCCGCATGAAGATGCGGTCCTCGTAGATGCTGCGGTCCAACACGTTGTTGTCGTCTTCCATCGCCCGTTTGATGGCGCTGAATCGTCGGTTGAGGAAGTAGACCTGCAGCAGGAAGGCGTAGGGGTTGTGCGCGTCCGCGACCCCGGCGGCACGCTGGCGTGCGGCGACCTCGTTGCCGCGGTAGAAGTCGTCGAGGATCGGATTGCCCTCGACCGGTTCGTAGAAGGCCCGGGTGTGCAGATCCTCGGCGAGGATGCGGGTGAGGGTCGTCTTTCCGCTGCCGATGGGCCCTGCGAGTGTGATCACGACCGTCGTTGCCTCCCTGGGTGCATGCGCGGATGAGAAGGCGCAGGAGCGGGCGCGCCCCGCTGCCACACAGAAGGCTATGTCGTCGGGCCGCCATCGGCCCGGCCAGCGGACTCCCCTCAGCTTCCATCCGCGGGCCGCCGGAGAGCAGAATGTGCCCCTTCGCACTGTGCGAGCGGCCACATGGATGAGGAGGCCGGCACTGACGTAGGTTAGGATCGTTGCGACAAACGCCGACAAGCGTCCCGGCCGCGTGAGAGCCCGAGGCGGAGAAACCTGTAATCGTGAGGTCGCGGGTTCCGATCCGCCCTGCTACCAGGTGGAATCGTCCGGGCGACCGGGGTGGCCGGGCGGCGAACGAATCATCAAGCGAGGTACGGACCGTGGCAAGCAAGTCGCAGGATGTGCGCCCGAAGATCACGCTGGCATGCTCAGTGTGCAAGGAGCGCAACTACATCACGAAGAAGAACCGGCGGAACACGCCGGACCGCCTCGAACTGAACAAGTACTGCCCGCGCTGCCGGACGTCGACTCTGCACCGCGAGACCCGCTGAGTCCCGCCTCCCCGCAACTCCGTCGCCCCCGGTCGGTCCCTGTGGACTCACCGGGGGTTCTCCTCTGGGGCGCCTCCCGCCCGTCTGCGTCCCGGCGGTCCTCTCCCCTCTCCTCCCATCACTCACTCGCGGTGGCGAGACCGGTTCCGATGATCGGATCGGACGGCCCCGCCGCAGCGGACGCCCCCGGCACCTGCCGAAGGGCCGTCCCCATCCCCCGGATCCCTCCTCGCCGTGTCCCCCGGAGCCTGCTGTGTCCCCTGTCATCTCCAGCACCCGCACCATGCGTGCCACCTGGGCATGCCTCATGGTTTTCTTCATCCTCGGCGTCTCCAGTTCATCGTGGGTGTCGCGCCTGCCCGCCCTGCGCGACGCGCTGCACCTCGCCCCCACGGACCTCGCGCAGATGCTGCTCATCGGCTCGCTCGGCTCGCTGGTCGCGCTGCCCTCCTCGGGGCCGCTGGTCGGACGCATCGGGGCCCGGGCCACGACGCGCGTCGGCGTCGGCATGTGGACTGCGGGCATCGTCGGCGTTGCCCTGGCCGCGCACGTCGGATCGCGTATGACGCTGTCCCTGTGCTTGATCGCGGTGTGCTGCGGCTCGTCGCTGTGGTCGGCCACCGGCAACATCGAAGGCGGGCTCGTGGAGGCCGCGCGCCGTCGCGTCATCCTGGACAAGCTCCATGCGATGTTCTCCGCCGGCATGGTGGCGGGCGCCCTCGTGGGGGCGGCCCTGGCGGGCATCGGAGTCTCCGTGACAGCGCACCTGCTGGTCACGGGCCTTCTGGTCCTCATCGTCACATTCGTGTCCTCCCACTTCTACCTCTCCGAGGACGAGGTCGCCTCCTTCTCGGCCGTCGACGGGCTGAGAGACGGTGAGGCGGACGCCGCCGCGGCAGGGGACCGGGAACGGGCCGGGGGGCGGACCTGGCGGGCATGGCGTGAGAGGCGCACGGTGCTCGTGGCCCTCATGGTGCTCTCCGGGGGGCTGCTGGAGGGCGCGGCCAACGACTGGCTCGCCCTGTCGATGATCGACGGCTATCACCTGCCCGCCGCCCAGGCCTCGGCCGTGCTCTCCCTGTTCCTGGCCGTCATGGCGACGGTGCGGTTGGCGTCGACGGGACTGCACCGGCGTTTCCGCGCCGACCGCCTGCTCCAGGTCCTCATGCTGTCCGCCTGTGCCGGGCTGGCTCTGGTGTCCTTCGCGCCCGCGACCTGGCTGGCGCTGGTGGGCGTCGTGCTGTGGGCGGCGGGCGCCGCGCTCGTGTTCCCCACCGGCGCCTCGGCGCTGTCGAAGGAGCCGGAGATGACAGCGGCGCGGGTGTCCGTGCTGTCGACGATCAACTACGGCGCCTTCCTGATCGGACCGCCGGTCCTGGGGCTGATGGCCGAGACGGTGGGCTACCACCGCGCCATGATCGTTCTGGTCGCGCCGGTCGCGCTGGCGATCGCCCTCGCGCCCAATGTGCGTCGCGTTCCCGGCGCGGACCAGACTGACGCACCGGCCGCCCAATCCGGCGCGCCGGCCGTCGAGGCTCGGGAGACCGCCGAGACCGTCGCGCCCGCTGTGGGGGCATGACGTCGGCCCGTCCTGGGGCCGGGCCCCCGGAGGTGGGACACTGATCAGGGGCGTCCGGTCGGCCCGCCGGCCTCGGATCCGGACCGCCGGGGACGCCCTCGCCGGCGGACGACGGAGCGACGGAAGGCACAGCGATGACATACCCGAGCGACCCCATGACCCCGCGGCTGCCCTGGCTGCGCGAGGCGACGACGCTGCGCGTGGGCGGGCCCGTGTCGGCGTGGGCGGAGGCGGGAGCCGAATGGGCGCTGGTGGGCGCCGTGCGCGCCGCGGACCATGATCGCCGCCCCGTCCTCGTGCTGGGTGCGGGCTCGAACCTGTTCGCCTCCGACAGCCCCTTCGACGGGGTGGTCGTGCGCGACGGGCGCCGCGGCGTCCGCGCGCAGGCCCGGACGGCTGCCGATCCGCGCGGAGGCGCCACGGTCGACGTGACGGCGGTGGCTGGGACCCCGTGGGACGACCTGGTCGCCTGGACACTGGACCGGGGGCTGTCGGGCCTGGAGGCGCTGTCCGGGATCCCGGGGACCGTCGGGGCCGCCCCCGTCCAGAACATCGGCGCTTACGGGCGGGACGTCGCGGCGACGCTGGTGTCGGTGCGGACATGGGACCGGGCGCTGGAGCAGGTCGCCGTGGTGTCCGCGCAGGACCTGGGACTGGGGTACCGGACCTCGGCGATCAAGCGATCGATCCTCGAGCCGGGCTCCGAGCTGGCGGGGGGACGCGCGTGGGGCCCGACGGGGCGATGGGTCGTGCTGGAGGCGACCTTCGCGCTGTCGGAGTCCGGGATGTCCGCCCCCGTGCGCTACGCGGAGCTCGCGGATCACCTCGGGGTCGGGATCGGGGACCGCGCTCCGGCGAGCGCCGTGCGCGAGGCCGTCCTGGCGCTGCGCCGCTCGAAGGGCATGGTCCTGGACCCCTCCGACCACGACACGTGGAGCGCCGGCTCGTTCTTCACCAACCCGATTCTGCCCGTCGGCGTCGCAGACGCGCTGCTGCCTCCCGGCGCCCCTCGCTTCGCGGCGGGGGCGGGGCTGGTCAAGACCTCCGCCGCCTGGCTCATCGACCATGCCGGGTTCGGCCGGGGCTTTGCGCTCCCGGGGTCTGGCGACGAGGCCGGGCCGAGGGCGTCGCTGTCGACCAAGCACGTGCTCGCCCTGACGAACCGCGGGCGAGCGACCTCGGCGGACATCGAGGCGCTGGCCCGCGCGGTGCGCGCGGGCGTGCGCGAGGCCTTCGGCGTGGACCTGGCGCCGGAGCCGGTCACCGTCGGGATCAGCCTCTGAGAGCCTCCGGCGCGCGGGGGACCGCGACCGTCCCGGCGAGCGCCGCGGAGAACCGGCGGGTCGCCGGGCGCGTCCGGGGCGTGGTCGCGCCGTGGGCGACCAGGTCGGCCGCCAGGCCCGCGTCGGTGACCCAGCTTCCCGCGATCTGGTCGATGCCCCATTCGGGAAGGACCTCCGGGGCGAAGGGCGAGGACGGGCCGGTGAGGACGGTGCGCGCCTGAGCGGAGAGGGCCGCCAACCTCGGCAGCGTCTTGTTGGCGAGGGCCATCCCGGTGATGTACACGGCGTCGCAGGCCGGCAGGACGTACTCGCAGGCGGGGTCCGGCAGGTCATCGCCGCGCGGATCGCGCTCCAGGATGGTGAGATCGCACAGGCCCTCCAGCGCGCGGATCCCGTGCGAGAAATGCCCGACCATCGCGACGCGCCGTCCGCGCAGGCGCGGAGCGTCGCGGGCGAAGACATCGCGGTCACCCGTGCTGGTTCCGGAACCAGAGAGGGCCGTCACGCGCGCCGAGGTGTTGAGCGCGCAGTTCAGGGCCGCGGACCCCAGGCTGGCGGTCGCGAAGTCCCAGGACTTCACTAGCGCTGCGACATCGCGCAGGCGCTCGCCCGTGCGAGGCGCGGGGTCCCCGCCGGAGGGGCCGCCGCGCTGCCGCGAGGCGATCCCGCACCCGCCGGCGTCGTCGCGCACCAGGGCCACCTCCCCCAGCGCCCAGGCGCTCACCCGAAGATCGGCGGGCACCAGGTCGATGAGGTCGTCGTACAACTGCCAGGGGTTCGCGTTCACTGGCCCATTATCGCCGTCCGGCTCGCGAGGCCGGCGTGGGCGCCGGGGCTCGCCCCGTGCCGCCGGCCGAGGAGACGGAGGGCCAGGACGCAGATCACGCGGGCAGCGCGGGGATCCTCCAGCATCGACTCATGGCCGGCCAAGGGGAGGACGACGTGTTCCCGCGCTCCGGGCAGAGGGCCAGCGGGAACGCTCTGGTCCCAGGCGGCCTCCACCTGGATGATCCGGGCGTCGGCCCGCGTGCGGCGGGCGAGGGCCCGGATCGTGGGGGAACCGGGGGCGAGTTCCCGGAAGCCCGGGACCAGGGGGATCAGCCGCGCCGCCGGGGACCCGGAGAAGGGGGCCGCCACGGCCACCATCCCGCGCACGCGCCACCCTTCGGGGCCGCAGAGCACGGCCTTGCCCACCAGCCCTCCCTTGGAGTGGGCGACCAGGACGACGTCGCGCAGATCCTCGCGCGAGAGCACACCGGCGACCGTCTCCGACAGCTCTGCGACCGGGTCGACCATCCGGCCCAGCTCGGGCAACAGGTGCACGTCCCACCCGTCCTCGCGCAACGCCCACGCCCACACCGCCATCGAACGCCATTCCTCGTGGATGCCGGGCAGCCCGATGAGGATGGGGGCCCCTGCCGCACCGTCGGCCGGCGCGGGGGCGCGGACGTCCTCGGGGCGCATCCCGCGCGTGCGCCATCGCGTCACCCACAGATGGGCGGCCGCCGCCCTCGACCAGTCGGTGAGCGCGATGAGGACGCGGTCCAGCGCGCCGGGCCGCGGCGGCGCGCCGGTCCCGGTGGGCTGCGGTCCCGGCGGGGCGGGGACGCCCTCGTCAGAGTGGGGCATCCGAGCGGCCCGCCTGTTCGTCGGGCGTCCCGGACGAGAGCGCGGGCGGCGCGGCGTGCTGGGGCGGTGCCTCCAGCCACGCGTCGACCTGCTGGCGCCACGAGGCCTTGAGCCCGTCCGCCGCCAGAGAGGCGTCGATGGACTGGCGGGCCAGGTCTGCCAGCGCGGCATCCGGCAGTCCGTCGACATCCCGGGCGGCGGCGTACTGGGCGAGCAGACGGGAGTGGAACAGCAGCGGATCGTCCGCCCCCAGCGCCACCGTCGCCCCGTGGCGGATGAACGTGGGCAGCGGGACGTGCGCGAGGTCGGTGTAGACACCCAGGTGGACGTTGGACGTGGGGCAGACCTCGAAGGCGATGCCCTCGTCGATGAGGCGGTCCAACAGGTCCGGGTCCTCCGTGGCGCGAACCCCGTGGCCCAGGCGCTGGGGAGCGAGTGCCGCGACGACCTCGCGCACGGACTCCGGTCCCAGCAACTCGCCCCCGTGGGGGACGGCGGCGAGCCCCGCGTCGTGGGCGATGTGGAACGCGGTGGAGAACTCCGACGTGGTTCCCACCCGCTCGTCGTTGGACAGTCCGAAGCCGACGACCCGGCCCGCCTCACGCCCGGCGTAGCGCGAGGCCAGGCGGGCCAACGTGCGCGCGTCCAGGGGATGGCGGATGCGCGAGGCCGCCACGATGATCCCGATGTGCACGCCGGTGTCCGCGGAGGCGCTCGCGGCCTCGTCGAGGATGATCTCCAGCGCCGGGGTGATCCCCCCGACCCAGGGCGCGTAGGAGGTGGGGTCGACCTGCATCTCGAGATGCACCGAGCCCTCCGCGGCCTCGTCCTCGGCGGCCTCGCGCACGATGCGGCGCATCACGGGCTCGGAGCGCACGAGGGCGCGGGCCGCGTCGTAGCTGCGTTGGAAGCGGAACCACCCGCGGGCGTCGGCGGGCACCCGGAGGGGGTCGAGGTCCAGCAGGTGAGGGGGAAGGCGGACGCCCTGCTCCAGAGCCAATTCGACCATCGTCTGAGGCCGCATGGCACCGGTGAAATGCAGGTGCAGGTGCGCCTTGGGCAGGCTCGCGAGGTCACGCCGCCCCGGCGGGGTGGGCGGGGGGATCGTCAGCGAGGGCTGGACGGGCAGGTCCTCCTCGGCGCCGCGGCGCGGGAACGCGGTCCCGGATCGACGAGGGCGGCCGGGCGCACCGCGCCCGGCATCGGCGGAGTCTGCCATCAGTGCCGGTCCAGCCACATGATGATGTCCTGTATGAGCGCCGGCCCCTCGGGCTCGTTGAGGACCTCGTGGTAGGCGCCGTCGACGACGCGCAGCTGGATCTCCACGTCGCGCGTGGCCTCCACGAACTCGCGCGAACCGTCGAGCCCGGCCAGAGCGTCGGCGCCGCCGTGGATGATGAGCGTGGGGGTTCGAAGCGAGGCGGCGTTGCGGATGACCTGATCGCCCTGGACGGTCATGGTGACGCCGGTGAGCAGGGGAACGGGCCCGGCCGTGACCAGGGGATCGTCGAGGTAGGCCCGCACCACGGAGGGCGAGCGCGAGACCAGCCGGGAGTCGAGACGGGCGGAGGGGGCCCACGGGGCCAGGCGCGCGAGCGGGAGCAGCGCGCGGGCCAGGGTGACGGGGACGTGGGGGCTGGGCCGCAGCGCGGGGCCCGTCAGGACGGTGCCGCGCAGGTGAGAGGGGTCCAGCAGAGTGGAGGCGGCGGTGATCGCGCCGCCCATCGAGTGCCCGTAGAGGAACAGATCCGGCGTCCGGGCCTCTTCGAGGGCGCGACGGCGGATCGTCGGATGGCCGGCGATGAGGCGGCCGACGTCGACGCGGGCGCGGGGTCCGGGCGTGGTGCCGTGCCCCGGCAGGTCGAAGGTGACGGCGTCGTAGCCGGCGGCGTTCAGCGTCTCCACGAGGCGCCGGTAGCGTCCGGAGTGCTCGGCATACCCGTGGGTGATCAGGACGGTTCCGCGGGGAGCGCCGGTCGGCGCCTGGTGCTGCTGGAGTTCCATGATGCCATTGTGGCAGCGGGGCAGGCGCGGAGGCGATTTGCTGAGACGGCGAAGGGATGGGCGTGAGGGTTTGTCGGCTCTTCACTATGGATCTCGTGGATCGGATGGTCTGACTCTTTGAAGGACGTGACGGCCCCGTCGCATCGAACGCTTCCAGAATCTCCATGATCTCTCCATCAGACTTCACAACAGCCCCCTTCCCGGGCATCGATACGGCATCAAGCACCGTCATCGAACCGGGAAGAGGCCCCACCCCCACGACAACGCGCGGAAGCAGAACCATCAGACGCGGGCAGAACTCATGGCCACCAGCGGGCAGATCCCGTGACCGCCTGCGGCAGATTTCCATGACCGCCGACACCTCCGGAAGCCACATCTTGCCGGCAGCATGGCGATAATGGGCTCTTCTGACTTCATGTGGGGTGGTGGGGTCGAGTTCGCTCACGGTTCCTGGGAGGCGCTGAAGCGGATCGGAGAATAGCAACGCAGCACGCGTGGGGCACGCGCTGATACCGCACAAGGGGAGGCATGAGCACCTACGACGGGACCCACGGCGTCAAGCGGAAGCCCCCGGGCTCGCCGGGGTCGGTCGGCGGGCGTTTCGACGGTCGGGACCGTCCGGACGGCCCCGACATGGATCTAGCGGCCCCGTCCTCCCTTGAGGATGCGTTGGCCGAGTGTGGTGGGCGTCTGGTTCTCACGGGGAGCCAGCTCGGTTGGGACGACGAGACCTTCGTCAGAAGCGTTCACGCGATACGGGAGGACGACGGCGCTACGACGATCACCGTCGCCTGCGACGTGAGAGCCGCCGCAGCCGTGGAGCACGCGGGCCTCACCGACAAGGGGCGCGGCGCGGTCTATGTGGCGACGCATCGCGACACCATCAGCAGGCTCCTCCAGTCTCTCTACGGGCTCGAGAGAGCACCTCGAGAACGGGGCGGGGCCTACGCCCACACAGCGGTCTTTCCGGCGGGAACAAGGCTTGATGGGAACCTGGACTGGATGCGCGAGAACTGTGCCCGTCCCCTCGGTGAGGAGATGTCGCGGCCGACAGCATCGCTGGGCGACTGCCTCGCCTCCCGGTGCGAGATCGTCGATGATGCGAATGTCGAGGCGGGGACGATGTACGCGTTCGCCGAGGCTGGACGCTCCGGGCGCGACGCGCCCGATGACGGCTCGATGACCCGCGCGGCCGAGCTCTGAGCGACGTCCTATGAGCGTGCTGGAGGGATCCTCGACCGCCTGCCACTGTCGACTTCGGACTGGGGGCTCGCCCTGTACCGGTGCCGCAAGGGCGGCTACAACGGCTTCACCGAGCATAGGGAAATCGCTGACGCTGACGCGAACCGGCTGGGCGAGATCGCGCGCTCGTTGTAGCGGCCGACCACAGGCTCTACCGGGGGTGAGCGAGAGAGCGGTGGGGGTCTTCGATTCCGTCGATGAATCGCGTGAGTGGCGCCATCTGGGCCGTATCGGCGCTTGACGTTTCCGGGGACCGCGCCGGTTGGGGACGCGCCGGGCCTTGACTCCCGGGTCGGACGCCGCATCGTGAACTACTGCGGCGCGAAAGACACCGCCGCCTTCCTGTTCCGTTTAGTAAACGTTTGCACGCTCACGGCTGATGCTCTTAACGTCATGGACGCCGCGTACAGACGATTCCGTGTCGCGGTGCCGTGCGCGTCGTCGCGCGCGGCAGCCTGTCAGCTTAAGGGAGAATTGCCATGGCATCTCGGATGACCCGTGCCGGAATGGTGACGATCGGTGTCCTGTCCGCGACGGTTCTGGTGCTGAGCGGATGTGCGAATGGGGACTCGGGCGGCGGTGATGCCGCCGAGATCGAGTTCTTCCAGTCGAAGAGCGAGTCGATCGAGGTCGTTGACACGCTGATCGACGAGTTCGAGTCCACCCACGAGGGGATCACCGTCACTCAGACCGCGGTACCGGACGCTCTGACCGTCCTACAGTCGCGTCTGGCCAAGGGCGACGTGCCCGACGTGATCGCGTTGAACGTGTCCAACCTCAACGACATCTCGACGTCGGGCCTCCTCAAGGACCTGTCGGGTACCGCGGCCGCCGAGGCCGTCGACAACACGAGTGCCCAGGACTACGTGGACGCGCTGGGCGGCACGGATGGCGTGGTCGCCGTCCCATGGGCGGTCAACGCGCAGGTGGTGCTCTACGACAAGGATGAGTTCGCCGACCTCGGCCTGGAGGTTCCCACAACGTGGGACGAACTGATCGATGTGGCCCAGGAGATCAAGGACGCGGGCAAGGAGCCGTTCTTCTTTACGTGGAAGGACTCCTGGACTGCGAAGCTGGTGTTCAACTCGATCGCCGGATCGTTGCAGGGCCCGGACTTCTGGTCGCAGCTGCAGGCGGGCGACGCGACGTTCGCGGGATCGCCCGCGTACGCCGAGACGGCAGAGAAGCTCTTGGAACTCAAGGACCTGGCCCAGCCGGACCCGTTCGGCAAGGGCTACGACGATGGCAACACGGCCTTCGCGAACGGGGACTCGGTGATGTACATCCAGGGTACCTGGGCCCTCCCGGAGATCCGTAAGACGAACCCGGAGAAGAACATCGGCACATTCGTGCTGCCGGTGGGGGACACGCCCGAGGAGAGCGTGCTGCTGTCAGGTCCGGACTCGGTGATCGCGGTTTCGGAGGAGACGCAGAACGCCGACGCCGCCCAGCAGTTCGTGGATTTCCTTATGGAGAAGGAAGCGCAGACCACCTTCACGGAGGACCAGTACCTGTTCTCGGTGCGCGACGACGTGCCAGCGAGCGACGAGGCACTGACCGAGCTCAAGTCCGACTGGCTCGACCAGGGGCGCACCGCGATGTATCCGGACTCGATGTTCCGTGGCTCTAGCGATTTGGCGGCCCTGGTGCAGCAGTTCCTGATCGATGAGGACGCGGGCGTGTTCCTTGACGCGATGGACGCCGACTTCGCGGCCCACGGTGTGAAGTAGGCGCGGCATGGTGCGACGATCGCGAGCGTTCTATTGGATGGCGCTGCCGGGCGTGGTGTTGTTCTTCGCCTTCCATACCGTCCCAGCTCTGCAAGGCGTGTTCTATAGCTTCACCAATTCGCGCGGCTACGGCGACTGGTCTCTGGTGGGATGGGACAACTATGTCGCGCTGTTCTCCGATCAGCAGGTGCTGAGCAGTTACCGGTTCACCATCGGCTTCGCCCTGGTGTCCACGATTTTGGTGAACGTCGTGAGCCTGGCCGTGGCCGTGGGCCTGACGGCGAACATCCGGTTTCGCGGATTCCTGCGCGGGGTGTTCTTCCTGCCAGCGGTGATGGCCACGCTCGTGGTCGGGTACATTTTCAACTTCTTGTTCTCCAGTGCGCTGCCTCAGGTGGGGCAGGCGCTCGGGATCGAGGCGTTGTCCACGAACATCCTGGGCAACCCGTCGCTGGCGTGGGTGGGCGTCGTGGTGGTGACCGTGTGGCAGTCCTCAGCCACCACCATCGTCATCTACATGGCGGGCCTGCAGACCGTGCCCGAGGACGTCGTGGAGGCGGCGCTCTTGGACGGGGCCGGGCCGTGGCAGCGGTTCTGGCGGGTGACGTTCCCGCTCCTGGCCCCATTCTTCACGATCAACATGGTGTTGTCCTTGAAGAACTTCCTGATGGTGTTCGACCAGATCGTCGCTCTGACCGGAGGAGGGCCGGGCACCTCGACCATGTCGATCTCGTTCCTGATCTACCGAAACGGGTTCACCGGCGGGCAGTTCGCCTACCAGTCGGCGAACGCTGTCATCTACTTCCTGGTCATCGCGCTGCTGTCGATCGTGCAGCTGCGGGCCCTGCGCAATCGCGAGGTGAGTGCCTGATGGACACGACCCGAAAGCGGTCCAACTGGCTGGTCACGGGGCTCCTCCTCGTCGCGTCGCTGACCGTCCTGGCCCCGATGTACTTCACGGTCATCACCGCCGTGAAGGACCCCACCGACATGCGCGGCAACCTGTGGCTGCCGCCCTCGCGGTGGAACTGGTCGAACTTCGCCGAGGCGATCGATGTGACCAACTTCGGCCAAGCCCTGGCCAACAGCCTCCTGGTGACCGTCGGGGTGGTGGTGCTGGCTATCTTGACCAATTCGCTGGTCGGGTACGCGATCGCGCGCAACCTGCACCGGCGGGCGTTCAAGGCCATGTACTACTACCTGCTGTCCGCGCTGTTCATCCCGTTCCCGATCGTCATGCTGCCCCTGGTCAAGCAGATGAGCGCGCTCGGGATGGACAACATCTGGGGCCTGATCCTGCTCTACGTCGTGTACAACCTGGCGTTCAACACCCTGCTTTATACCGGGTACCTGCAGACCATCCCGGTGGCCTTGGAGGAGGCGGCCATGCTGGATGGGGCGGGCCCGTGGACCACGTTCTGGCGGGTGATCTTCCCGCTGCTGACCCCGATCAACGCCACGGTCGCCATCCTGACCGGGCTGATGACATGGAACGACTTCCTGCTGCCTCTGGTCATCCTCTCGGACGCCTCGCAGTACACGCTGCCTCTGGCGCAGTACGCCTTCCAAGGGCAGTTCAGCACCGACTACAACCTCGCGTTCGCCAGCTATTTGATGGCGCTGACACCTATGCTTATCATCTACCTGTTTGCTCAACGATGGATCATCGGAGGCGTCGCCCGCGGCGCCGTCAAATAGCCCGCGATCGCATCGACCATGTACCCGTTTCCCCCAAGGATTTCCATGCACGACGTGCTTGACCCCGCAGACACCGTCCCCGACGAGCTCGAAGAGCTGACCACCTCTGGCTTCCGCGTGCCCGACGCCATTCGTGCCGCGGTGCTGGACGCCGCGCGGCTGCGTGACGCGCCCCGGCTGCGGGAGCTGTCACGCGCCTTGGCGCGAGAGGCCGAGCGCGACCCCGCCTGGCCCTACACCGAACCCGAGGACCTGCCCGGCATCCTCGCGGCGATGCCGGGCTCGGCAGCCGACCGGTCGCCGTTGCCCTGGGAGGAGCTGAGCTCCCGGGTGCGCGGCGCGTGGCTCGCCCGTTGCGCCGGCTGTTGTCTCGGCAAGCCCCTCGAAGGACTGACCCCGAGCCAGATCCGCGCCTACCTGCATGCCGCCGGCGCGTGGCCGCTGCGCGACTACGTGCCGCTGCTCGACCCGCTGCCCGACGGCATCGAGCGGCTCAACCCGTCCTGGCGAACCGCCACTCTCGGCCGGGTGGACGGCATGCCCCGCGACGACGATATCGACTACACCATCCTCGCGCTGCACCTGGTGGAGACATACGGGCGAGACCTGCGCGTCGAGGACATCGCCCGCGAGTGGTTGGACAAACTGCCCTTCCTGCAAACCTTCACTGCCGAGCGCGCCACATATCGCAACATCGTGTCCGGTGTGCCCGTCATGGACGCCGCCCGACACGAGAACCCCTACCGCGAATGGATCGGCGCGCTCATCCGCGCCGACCTGTTCGGCTATATTAACCCCGGCGAGCCGCGAGCGGCTGCGGAGCTCGCTTTCACGGACGCCTCCCTCTCCCACACCGCCAACGGCGTGTACGGCGAGATGTGGGCAGCGGCCCTCGTCGCAGAGGCATTCACCGCGACCACGACGGGCCAGGCCGTACGGCGCTCCGCGGGCTGGATCCCCTCCGGATCCCGCCTGGCGTCCACAGTGCGCCACGTTATCGCCCTGCATGACGCCAACGCGACCTGGTCCGACGCCATCACCTGGATCGACGAAACCTTCGCCGACCATTCCTGGGTGCACACCCTGAACAACGCTGCCGTCATCGCGGCAGCCCTCTTGTGGGGAGCAGACGACATCGCGTTGACGCTCGGGCTCGGCGTCCAGGCCGGACTCGACACCGATTCCGCCACCGCCACGATCGGGTCCGTCCTCGGAGCCGTGCATGGCGCTGAGGCCCTGCCCGACCACCTCATCGCTCCGCTGCGCGACACCGTCTCCAGTGCCGTGCGCGGATACGATGGCTCCCGCATCTCCGACCTGGCCGAACGCACCCTGGCGTTGATGCGGCGATGAACGGCGCCGGCACCTTGATCGTGGTGGGCTCCACCAACCTGGACCTCACCGTGCACATCGGCCGACCCCCGGCAGCCGGAGAGACCGTGCTCGCCGCATCCGCTTCGACCGGGCTCGGCGGCAAGGGAGCCAACCAGGCCGTCGCCGCTCTCGCTGCGGGAACCGCACCCATCCTGGTCACCCCGGTCGGCGACGACGGACGAGAGGCGCTGCACCTGCTCGCCTCCTACGGGCTGGACACCGCGCACGTGCTCCGCCGGCCCGGACCGACAGGTCGTGCCCTGATCACCCTGACGCCAGACGGGCAGAACTCGATCGTCGTGATCCCCGGAGCCAACGCGGCGCTCGAGGCAGGAGCCGCGACCGACATCGTGGGCCGTACCGCCGGACCGGGCGACGTCGTGCTCGTGCAATGCGAGATCCCCCTGCCTACCGTCACCGCCGTGGTTGACGCCGCCCAGCGCGCCGGCGCCCGAGTGGTGCTCAACCTCGCCCCCTGGTGCGACCTGCCCGCCGCCACCCTCGCCGTGTGCGACCCGCTGGTCGTCAACGAATCGGAGGCCGCCGGGCTCTTGGGCCACTCGGTCGACGGGCTCGAAGGCGCCCGGGCCGCAGCCGGCGAGCTGGGCGCCCGGGCCCGCTCCGTCGTGGTCACCCTGGGCGCGGACGGCGCCCTCCTGATTCGCGCGGGCCGAACTCCCTTGCATGCACCGGGCCGCCGGGTCGACGTCGTCGACACAACCGGTGCAGGCGACGCCACTGTCGGAACCCTGGCCGCGCAACTGGCGAACGGGCGCGACCTGGCCGACGCCCTGCGTGCGGGCAACGAGGCGGGCGCTCGGGCCGTCCAGATCCCCGGAGCCCAGATCGCGCAGCCCGGCCGCGCGGCGGCGCAAACCCCGACCGCGGGCCCGGAACGCCGACACAGAAGCGACCGTTTCAAGGAGGCGCCATGAGAACCAGGATCGCCCTGGACACCGACGTCGCCATGGGCGCGCCGGGCAGCGATATCGACGACGGCTTCGCGATCGCTCTCGCTGCAGCAGACCCCGACATCCAGCTGGAGCTGATCACCACGGTCGCCGGTAATACCGACGTGCGCAGCGCGAGCGCTCTGGCCCTCAACCTGCTCCAGCGGCTAGACCGCGCGGTGCCCGTCGTGCAGGGGGCGGCCGGACCGCTCATGGACCCCTGGCGGGCATGCGCGACCACGGTCGCGGACACCGGGCCCGGGCCGGCACCCGGCCGGGCCGCTGTGGCGATCGCCGACCTCGTCCTGGACAACCCCGGACAGATCACGCTCGTCGCGATCGGCCCTTTGACGAACATCGCCACGGCGATGCTGTTGGAGCCTCGGGTCGCTGCCGCGGCCCAGCGCATCGTGATCATGGGCGGCTACTTCTTTGGACACCAGAACGACGTGCGCGTGCCCGGCGAGTTCAACGTGTGGGCGGACCCGGAGGCGGCGCGGATCGTGCTGGGCTCCGGCGCGGACTTGTCCTTCGTCGGACTCGATGTCACCTACCGGGTCCGCATGTCCCAGGAACAGGCCGCCAGCCTGGCCCGCTCCCAGGGCGCCTTCGGCGCCTACGCGGGCCGGTGCGCCTTGGGCTGGATCGACATCCTGCGCGAGCGGTACCCGCACTCGAAAGAGCACGGCAGCTTCGCTCTGCACGACCCGCTGGCCGTCGCGGCGGTCACCCGCCCACAGCTCTTGCAGTGGCAGGACGCCCACGTGGAGGTGGCGCTCGACGGCGTCGCTCGCGGAATCACGATAGCCGACACCCTGGGCACCCGCGGTGCGCCGGCCGCCAACTGCCGTATCGCGAGCGGAGTCGACGCGCCTGCCTTCCTCGACCACCTCATGACGACCATCAGCGCTTGCTGACCGACCCGAACCCTGGAGACCGCATGCCCCAAACGACGCCACCCTCCGCCGACTGGTGGCGCAGCGCCGTCATCTACCAGATCTACCCCCGTTCGTTCGCCGACTCCGACGGCGACGGCATCGGCGACCTGCCCGGCATCACTACGCGCCTGGATCACTTGACCGAGCTCGGGGTGGACGCCGTCTGGCTCTCGCCGTTCTACACCTCCCCTCAGGCTGACGCCGGCTACGACGTCTCCAACTACCGCGACGTCGACCCCGTCTTCGGCACGCTGGCGGATTTCCGCATCCTGGTCGTCCGTGCCCGCGACCTCGGGCTGCGCGTGATCGTCGACATCGTCCCCAACCACACCTCCGACGAGCACCCCTGGTTCAAGCAGGCGCTCGCCGCGGGCCCGGGCAGTCCCGAGCGGGAACGCTACATGTTCCGCGACGGTCGCGGGCCGGGCGGGGACGAGCCCCCGAACAACTGGCAGTCCGCGTTCTACGGGCCCGCCTGGACCCGGGTCACCGAGTCCGACGGCTCCCCGGGACAGTGGTACCTGCACCTGTTCGATGCCAAGCAGCCCGACCTCAACTGGGCCAACGAGCGGGTCCGCGCCGAGTTCGATGGCATCCTGCGGTTCTGGCTCGACCTGGGTGTGGACGGTTTCCGCGTCGACGTGGCGCGCGGCCTGGTGAAAGCAGATGGCCTGCCTGACTATCCCGTCCAGTTCCAGCACGCCTCGGGGGAGTCCGGCCTGCGGACGCGTTCCCCCTTGTTCGACCAGCCGGGCGTGCACGCCGTGTACAGGCGGTGGCGGTCCCTCCTGGCCGAGTACGGCCCGGACAAAATCCTTGTCGCCGAGGCTCACGTGAGACCCCCGAGCAGGCTCGCCCAGTACGTGCGACCCGACGAGATGCACCAGGCGTTCAACTTCGAGTTCCTCGACTGCCCCTACCGAGCCAGGGACCTGCGCGCCGTGATCACCGAGTCGTTGGACGCCTGCGGCAGTGTCGGAGCCCCGTCCACTTGGGTTCTGAACAACCATGACGACGTGCGTCATGTCAGCCGCCTCGGCCTGCCTGTGGGCACCTGGACCGACGACGGCATCGGGCCGCGCGATCAGCAGCCCGACCTGGAGCTCGGCACGCGGCGGGCATTGGCTATGACGCTCGTGCAGCTCGCGCTGCCCGGGTCGGCGTACATCTACCAGGGTGAGGAGGTCGGTCTGCCGGAGCACACCCAGCTGCCGGACCAGGCGCGCCAGGACCCCATGTTCGCCCGGTCCGGCGGTCGCGCCGCGGGGCGGGATGGCTGCCGGGTGCCGATACCGTGGGAGCCTGGGACCCCGGCTCGCGGATTCTCGCCGTCGGGGCGCACCTGGCTACCGCAGGGCGAGGACTGGGACCGGTACGCAGTCTCGGCTCAGCGCGGCGTCGACGGTTCGGTGTACGAGTTGTACCGGGCGGCGCTGCGCCTACGGCGCGAGTACGGTCTCGGGATCGCCGCCCTGCAGTGGGTGACATTGCCGGGCGCCGGCGAGGACGTGCTCTCCTTCCAGGTGGGGGACGTCCTGGTCGTCGCCTCGATCGGGGGCGGGGACGTGCCGATGCCGGCCGGCGACGTGCTTCTGGCCTCGGCTCCACTCGGCGGCGGCGCGCTGCCGCCGGACGCGACGGTCTGGATCCGCCGACGGGCAGCATGATGGCCGGAACAGGAGGAGTAGCGAGTTGGCGACGATCCGCGATGTGGCGCGCCGGGCCGGCGTGTCCCCGGCCACGGTGTCCCGCGTCGTCAACGGGCTGCCCGGCTATACGGACGCGACACGGCAGCGGGTGGAGCGCGCGCTTGACGAGCTCAGGTACGAACCGGACACGCTTGCGCGCGGGCTCAAAACCCGGCAGAGCGTGGTCATCGGTGTGCTGACCCCCGTCGTCTCCGACGCCCTGACCTCCGAGATCCTGCGCGGCGTCGAGGCAGCCGCCCAGAACAGCGGGCACACCGTCATGCTCGGGCGCAGCGGTCCGCACGCCGTCCTCGCCCCCGGATACCTGCGGACCTTCCGCACCTACCGCGCCGCGGGCGTACTCCTCATCTCCGTGGAGATCACCCCGGAGATGCGCCAGACCCTCGGACCCGGGACCCCGTTCGTGGCCGTCGCCATCCGCGATGGGCGCGCCTTCCCGAGCGTCGCCATCGATGACGAGAAAGCCGCCTACGACGGCACCCGGTACCTCCTGGGCATGGGGCACCGCAGGATCGGCTGCATGGGCGGCGACATCACCTCGACGCTGGTCAACACCCCACGCCTGCGCGGGTACACCCGGGCTATGCGCGAGATGGGCCTGACGCCCGTGATCGCCCACGGCAACTCCTTGTACGACAGCGCCCCAGGCGCCCTGGACGAGCTGCTCGCCCAGGATCCCGCCCTCACTGCCGTCTTCGCGTTCAGCGACGAAATGGCCGTCGCCACCATCAATGAGCTCCAGCAGCGCGGACGATCCGTGCCCGAGGATGTGTCCGTGCTCGGCTTCGACAACACCCGAACAGCGGTGCACGTGAACCCGGCGCTCACCACCGTCGCCCAGCCGCTGGAACTCATGGGGCGCCTCGCGGTCGAGCGGATCCTCACACCGGGAGGGCCTAGCGTCCGCGTGCTCGCCCACCGGATCCTGGAACGCGACAGCGTTGCGAGCGTGCCCGCGGCGGGTCAACGGGCCTTCGCGTGATCCGCAGCGAGCCGCGATCCGTATTCAGTCGTTGTCGTCCTCGCGCGCCGCGCGTCCGGATGCCTGAGCCTGTCGGCGGTGACTGCTGAGCCGCACAAGAAGCGGCATGAGCACCTACAACACCAGAGAGGTTGACCCCAGGTCCGCGCAGGCGCGCGGATGAGGCTACGACGAGACCAAGCATCCGCGCGGGAAGAACCCCGCCAACACCGGCCAGTACAGTGGCGACCACACTGCGGCAAGTGCGTTCTGCCACGGTCAATGACTGGGCAGCGATCGCGTGGAGCCGTCAGGCGGGGTTCGTGCATTCCAGCCGGCGCGACGGGCTGGAGATCCTCGACCGGGTAGGGGGAGGGGATTCCTTCGCCTCGGGGCTGATCTACGGGCTCATGGAACTCGGCGATGTGCGGATGGCGGTGGAGTATGGGGCCGCCCACGGGGCGCTCGCCATGACCACGCCCGGCGACACGTCCATGGCCACCAGGCGAGAGGTCGAGCGCCTCATCGCCGGAGGCAACGCCCGCGTCCAGCGCTGACCGAGGGGCCGTCGCCTTACTTCGCCTCCGCGATCAGCTCCTGAATGCGCCCGACGCCCTCGGCCAGATCCTCGTCGGCCAGCGCGTAGGACAGGCGCAGGTAGCCCGAGGGGCCGAAAGCCTCGCCGGGCACGACGGCCACCTCGACCTCCGTGAGGATCAGGTCGGCCAGCTCCGCAGAGGTGGAGGGCGTGACGCCGCGGATCGTGCGGCCCAGTACGCCCTCGACGCGGGGGTAGGCGTAGAACGCACCCTTCGGCGTCGGCACCTCGAACCCGTCGATCTCCGACAGCATCGACACGATCGTGCGGCGTCGCCGGTCGAAGGCCTCGCGCATGGCCTCGACGGCGTCCAACGGGCCGGACACGGCGGCGATGGCGGCGCGCTGCGCCATGTTGTTGACGTTGGAGGTGAGGTGGGACTGGAAAGAGGTCGCCGCCCGGATCACATCCTTCGGCCCGATCATCCATCCCACGCGCCAGCCTGTCATCGCGTAGGTCTTCGCGACGCCGTTGAGGACGACGGTCTGATCGGCCAGCTCCGGGACGAGTGCCACCAGGTGGGCGGGCAGCGCCCCGTCGTAGAGCAGGTGCTCGTAGATCTCGTCGGTGACGACCCAGATCCCGTGCTCGAGCGCCCACCGGCCGATCAGCGCCGTCTCCTCGGGGGTGTAGACCGCGCCCGTGGGATTCGACGGAGAGCAGTGGAGCAGCACCTTGGTCCTCGGGGTGCGGGCCGCCTCGAGCTGGTCGACGGTGACCTTGTACTCCTGGTCGGCGCCGGCGAACACGGGAACCGTCACACCCCCGGCCAGGGCGATGGCCTCGGGATAAGTCGTCCAGTAGGGAGTGGGCAGCAGCACCTCGTCGCCGGGGTCCAGCAGTGCGGCGAAGGCCTGGAAGACGGCCTGCTTGCCGCCGTTGGTCACCAGGACCGAGGCGGGGTCGACCTCGTAGCCGGAGTCGCGCGCCGTCTTCGCGGCGATGGCCGCGCGCAGCGCCGGAAGGCCGGCCGCCGGCGTGTAATGGTGCATCGCCGGATCCTTCGCCGCCGCGATCGCGGTTTCGACGATGTAGCCGGGGGTCGGGAAGTCCGGCTCGCCAGCGCCGAAGCCGATGACGGGGCGGCCCTGGGCCTTCAGTGCCTTCGCCTTGGCGTCCACGGCCAGGGTCGCGGACGGGGTGATGGCGGCGAGACGGGCGGAGACGCGGGAGCGTGGAGTCGTGGTCACGCCGACATGCTTCCACGTGCACAGACTGGAGAGGAGAGCCCGCCCGCTATCCGGGCAGTGCGGCGTCCACCCGGACCGGATCCTGGACAGCGCGGGCCTCGCCCGCGGGTTGGACAGTGGGGGCCGGTTTCCCTAGACTCATGCGGGCGGGTCGCATGTCGGCCCGCAGTAGGGCAGTGGCGCAATTGGTAGCGCAACGGTCTCCAAAACCGTAGGTTGTGGGTTCGAGTCCCGCCTGCCCTGCCAGGTTCCATCGGCAACGATCCCGATTCTGGAGGGGTGACATGAGCGACAGCCGCGCACTGGGCGGGCACGACGCCGACCCGGGGCTCCCCTCGCTGCCGGAGGGTGGCGAGGTGAAGGCTGCTCGCGCGGATCGGACGAAGGGCTCCTCCACGCGCTCGCGCGGCCAGGCGCAGGACGAGGGCGCGGGCGGGCGGCGTCCCGGCGTGTTCGCGCGGATCCGGATCTTCATCTCCCAGGTCGTCTCCGAGATGAAGAAGGTCCGCTACCCCTCGAGGAACGAGACGTGGACCTACTTCACGGTCGTCATCGTTTTTGTGGCGGTCATCATGGCCTACACGGGGCTTCTCGACCTTCTGTTCGGTAAACTGAACGCAGTGATATTCGGCTGACCCGTCGACCCGCCTCACAGCTGCTGGCTGGAGGCGGGTTTCTTCTACGGATCGGCCCTGGCGCCGACCGGGGGGTCGGCAACCCTGGAGGAGACCCGTGAGCAACGAATTCTGGACCGACGACTTCGATGGCCTCGACCGCGCGGGCGCCGAGCCCCTGGACGCCTCCCTCACGGAGGAGCAGGTCGACGTCGAGGCGCTGAACACCGCAGACGACCCGACCGCCGCCGCGCCCGCCCCGGCCGCGGAGCCCGAGGAGACGGCCTCGCCCGAGGGCGACGCCGGGCGGACCGCTGAGCAGGCCGCCGACGAGGCCGCGGCCGATGGCGCCCAGGACGCGCAGGCGCCGGAGGATGGGGAGCCCGATCCCATCGAGAAGCTGCGCCAGGACCTGCGCCTGCTCCCGGGGGACTGGTACGTCATCCACACCTACTCCGGCCATGAGCGCAAGGTGAAGGCCAACCTGGAGCAGCGCATCGAGAGCCAGAACGCGGAGGACTACATCTTCCGCGTCGAGGTCCCCGACGAGTACGTCATGGAGTACCGCGGCACCGCCAAGAAGCGCGTGCGCCGGGTGCGCATCCCCGGTTACGTCATCGTCTGCATGGAGTTCAACGACCAGTCCTACAGGGTCGTCAAGGAGACCCCGGCCGTCACGGGCTTCGTCGGCGACCAGCACAACCCCGTGCCCCTGTCCGAGGACGAGGTCGTCATGCTGCTCACCCCGAACGTCATGGAGGAGGCCTCCCAGCAGCAGAAGACGGGACCGGCGCCCGTCCAGGAGGTCAAGGTCGACTTCAATGTCGGCGAGGTCGTCATGGTCACCGACGGCCCGTTCGAGACCATGAACGCGACGATCTCGGAGATCATGCCCGAGCAGAAGAAGCTCAAGGTCCTGGTCACGATCTTCGAGCGCGAGACCCCGCTCGAGCTCGGTTTCGACCAGGTCGAGCGCATCGAGGGCTGAGCGCGCCCGCGGCCGGTCCCGCCCCGAGAGGGCGCGTGCCGTCCCCGCTCCGCGTGATGTTCGCGACTGGGCTTGGGACGGGGGACCGCACCGCGATATCATCGGTGTTCGTGCGCCTTCGGGCGTACTGCATCACCCATCTCTGACGAAAGACCCGAACACATGGCACCGAAGAAGAAGGTCACCGGCCTGATCAAGCTTCAGATCCCGGCCGGCGCCGCGAACCCCGCCCCGCCCGTCGGGCCTGCGCTGGGCCAGCACGGCGTGAACATCATGGAGTTCACGAAGGCGTACAACGCGGCGACCGAGTCCCAGCGCGGCTCGATCATCCCCGTCGAGATCACCGTCTACGAGGACCGCTCGTTCACATTCGTCCTCAAGACGCCTCCCGCCGCGGAGATGATCAAGAAGGCCGCGGGCGTGCCCAAGGGCTCCTCGACGCCGAACACGGTCAAGGTCGCCACCATCACGCGCGACCAGGTCCGCGAGATCGCCCAGTCCAAGATGGTCGACCTCAACGCCAATGACCTCGACGCCGCCGAGAAGATCATCGCGGGCACCGCCCGTTCGATGGGCATCACGGTCCAGGCCTGAACCACCACACACGAATCCGTGGCAGGGCGGGGCGCCGCCCGTTGACCACGACTGCAAGGAGAACAGCAGAATGACGAAGCGCTCGAAGAGCTACCGGGCAGCCGCCGAGAAGATCCACGAGGGCGAGCTGTACGCGCCCCTGGAGGCGATGCGCCTGGCCAAGGAGACTACGGTCACCAAGTTCGACTCGACCGTGGAGGTCGTGTTCCGGCTCGGAGTCGACCCCCGCAAGGCGGATCAGATGATCCGCGGCACCGTCACGCTGCCGCACGGCACCGGCAAGACCTCCCGGGTCTTGGTCTTCGCCGTTGGCGAGCGCGCGCAGCAGGCGATCGATGCGGGAGCCGACGAGGTCGGAGACGACGACCTCATCGCGAAGGTCCAGGGCGGGTACACCGACTTCGACGTGGCGGTCGCCACGCCCGACATGATGGGCAAGGTCGGCCGCCTCGGCCGGGTGCTGGGCCCCCGCGGCCTCATGCCGAACCCGAAGACCGGCACGGTGACGATGGATGTCGCCAAGGCGGTCAAGGAGATCAAGGGCGGACGCATCGAGTTCCGCATCGACAAGCACTCGAACCTCGCCTTTGTCATCGGCAAGGCCTCGTTCTCGGCCGAGCAGCTCTCCGAGAACTACGCGGCCGTCCTGGAGGAGATCCTCCGCCTGCGCCCGGCCACCGCCAAGGGCCGCTACATCTCCAAGGGCACGGTGTCCACGACCATGGGCCCCGGCATCCCGCTGGATGTCACGAAGACGAAGAACCTCGCCTCCGAGGACGCCGCCTGATCAGATCCCTCCGGCCGGGCGCCGTCTCGGCGTGTGACGTGTGGGGCGGGTCCTCCCCTGAGAGGGAGGGCCCGCCCCTTCGCCGTGCGCGCCGGCCCCGCCCGCGGGGCCGGCGGCATGCGGTCAGAGCTTGGAGTCCTTGACGCTCGACGTCAGGGAGGAGCCGTCGGAGGTGAGGGCGACGCACACGATCTCCCGGTCGTCCGCCTTGTCCCAGGAGTCCTGGGTCGGCACCAGCCAGGTCAGTCCGAGCGTGGAGTCCTCGTAGGCCGTGCCGACATAGTCCTGGAAGGCCGCCAGGCAGTCATCCTGGGCCTGGGCGTCCAGGGCGTCGGACTGCGGCATCTCGTCGCCGTCGACGGTGGTGACGCCGATGATCTCGGCGTCGTGCTCCTCGGTGCAGGCCTTCGTGGTGACGTCGGAGATCTCAGTGTCCCCCTCATCGGGGTAGAGGAAGCAGTCCCCCTCCTTGAGGGCCAGCGCGCTGGTCGAGGAGCATCCGCCCACGAGAACGCCCGCTGCCAGGACGCCCGCGGCGGCGAGCGCAATGAGGGCGGAGGAGGGCAGGTGCATGGGGAACCTCGATTCCGGTCGTGGGACAGGCAGGAACCGGTGTCCCGCGCCTCACATGACTATAGCGTGCACCGCGAGGTACATGACGGCCGCCACGGCGCCCGCCGCGGGGAGCGTGAGGAACCATGCGCCGACGATGTTGCCGGCTACTCCCCACCTCACGGCCGAGAATCGCCGCGTCGACCCGACGCCGAGGATCGCCGAGGTGATCGTGTGCGTCGTCGAGATCGGCGCGTGCAGGACGTAGGCGGATAGATAGAGGATCGTCGCCGAGACGGTCTCCGCCACGAATCCGCGCGCGGGATCCAAGTCGATGATGCGCCGGCCGAGGGTGCGCATGATGCGCCAGCCGCCTGAGTAGGTGCCCAGCGAGATGGCTCCGGCCGCGCAGAGCTTGACCCACAGGGGAATCGTCATGTCACCCGTGGTGGGGTCGAAGATGTTGTGGTGCTCGCCGTACCCGCCCGCGACCAGCGCCATGACGATGACGCCCATCGTCTTCTGGGCGTCCTGCAGGCCGTGCCCCAGGGCCATCGCGGCCGCCGAGACGGTCTGGGCGAGGCGGAACCGGCGCATCGTGCGGTGGTAGGGCGCATTCGCGAGGAGGTGCATGACGATCTTCATCACGACATAGCCGAGGACGAAGCCGATGACCGGGGAGGCGAACATCGGGATGATGACGTGGGTGACGATGCCGCCCCACTTCACCGTCGCGGAGGCCATGAGGCCCGCCCCGACGAGTCCGCCGATGAGCGCGTGCGAGGACGACGAGGGCAGGCCGAACCACCAGGTCACGAGGTTCCAGGCCGCGGCGCCCAGCAGGGCCCCGAGGACGATGATCAGCCCCTCCCGCTGCATCGTGGCATCACTCGATGTCGAGTAGACGGAGATGTCGATGATCCCCTCGCCGATCGTCTTGGCGACCTCGGTGCCCAGGAGGGCGCCGATGACGTTCATCGCCGCGGCCATCAGCAGCGCGACCCGGGGCGTCAGCGCGCGGGTCGAGACGGAGGTCGCGATCGCGTTGGCGGCGTCGTGGAACCCGTTCGTGAAATCGAAGGCGAGCGCGATGCCGATGACCAGCAGCACGAGGACCAGGTTGAGGTCCACGGTCTCAGGACTCCTTGACGGCGATGGACTCGATGCCGTTCGCGAAGTCCTCGAACGCGTCGGCGCAGGACTCGAGCACCTCGATGACGTCCTTGAGCTTGATGATCATCACGGGGTCCAGCCCCGAGTCGAACAGGGTCGTCAGGGTGCGGCGGTAGGCCTGGTCGCCCTCGTTCTCCAGGCGGTTGATCTCCACCCAGTACTCGCGCAGGTCCAGCGGCGACTTCAGGCCCGGCATCGCCTTCGCCGTCTGGTCGGCGCATCGTGTGAGGACGTCGACTTGGTGGGCGATGAGCTCGCTGACGTCGTCCGGGATCTCGTTGAGGCCGTAGAGGACGATGAGGTCGCCGGCCTCGTCCATCAGGTCCATGCAGTCGTCCAGGCGGGCGGCCAGGAAGCCCAGGTCCTCACGGTCGAAAGGGGTGACGAAGGACAGGTTGAGCCGGCGGACCACCTGGTGGTTGACCTCGTCGCCGGCGTGCTCGACCTCGTGGAGTTGGTCGCGCAGGGCGACGCGCTCCTCGGGGGAGGCCCCGAGCATGGTGGCCAGCAGCCCGACGCCGGTGACGAGCTGATCCGCCTGGGCGGAGAGAAGATCGAAGAAGGTGGGCCCTTCGGGAGAACGTAATCCCACGGTGAAACTCCCAACGTCACGTGGCGAAACGGTGTCACACTCACGACACAGACTAGAGCACCGAGTGACGTGCTCATGCCGTTGTGTTCCCGGACACACGCCCGTCGGGACCATCCTCCCTCGCGGGAGCATCCGCAGTCTGGGATGATGTGACTTGTACGACGAGGGTGCAAGGCACCCGGGAAGACTGACTGCCTCAGGAGGCAAAATGTCCGTGACCGAAAAGGACGTGCGCGCGGCCGCGCCGTCGAATGCTCCCGAAGACGTCATCGCATGGGTGGCGAAGATCGCCGAGCTCGCCACCCCGGACGCCATCGAGTTCTGCGACGGGTCCCAGGAGGAATGGGACCGCCTCACGCAGCTCATGGTCGACAACGGGATGTTCACGCGGCTCAACCCCGAGAAGCGCCCGAACTCGTTCCTCGCCCGCTCCCTGCCCTCCGACGTCGCCCGCGTGGAGTCCCGCACCTTCATCTGCTGCGAGAAGGAGGAGGACGCCGGCCCGACGAACCACTGGGCCGATCCCAAGGAGATGAAGGCGATCCTCAAGGAGAAGTTCACCGCCACGATGAAGGGCCGCACGATGTACGTCGTGCCGTTCTCCATGGGGCCTCTGGGCGGGCCGATCTCCCAGCTGGGCATCGAGATCACGGACTCGCCCTACGTCGTGTGCAACATGCGGATCATGACCCGCATGGGCGCCAAGGCGATGGACCTCATCAACGAGGGGCGCCTGTGGGTCCCGGCCGTCCACTCCGTCGGCCAGCCCCTGGAGCCGGGTGAGAAGGACACGGCGTGGCCGTGCAACGACGAGAAGTACATCACCCACTTCCCCGAGACCAACGAGATCTGGTCCTACGGCTCCGGTTACGGCGGCAACGCCCTGCTGGGCAAGAAGTGCTACGCGCTGCGCATCGCCTCGACGATGGCCCGGCGCGACGGCTGGATGGCGGAGCACATGCTGATCCTGCGCCTGACCCGCCAGTCCGACAACAAGCAGTTCCACGTCACCGCGGCCTTCCCCTCCGCCTGCGGCAAGACGAACCTCGCGATGCTCCAGCCCACCATCCCCGGCTACAAGGTCGAGACGGTCGGCGACGACATCGCGTGGATGCGCCCCGGCCCCGACGGCCGTCTGTACGCGATCAACCCCGAGGCCGGCTTCTTCGGCGTCGCCCCGGGCACGTCCTACAAGACGAACCCGATGGCCATGGACACCATGCGGACCAACACGATCTTCACCAACGTCGCCCTGACCGATGACGGCGATGTGTGGTGGGAGGGCATCGACGGGGACGTCCCCGCGCACCTCATCGACTGGCACGGCAAGGACTGGACGCCCGAGTCCGACCAGCCGGCCGCCCACGCGAACAGCCGCTTCACCACGCCGGCCTCGCAGTGCCCGATCATCTGCCCCGACTGGGAGGCCCCGCAGGGCGTGCCGGTCGACGCGATCCTCTTCGGCGGACGCCGCGCCACGAACGTGCCCCTGGTCGCCGAGCAGTACTCGGCCGCCCACGGCGTGTTCATCGGCGCCTCGGTGGCCTCCGAGGTCACGGCCGCCGCGACCGACGTCAAGGCCGGCTCGCTGCGCCACGACCCCTTCGCCATGCTGCCCTTCTGCGGCTACAACATGGCCGACTACTGGGGCCACTGGCTGGAGATGCAGGCCAAGCTGGGGACCGCGTTCCCGAAGATCTACCAGGTGAACTGGTTCCGCAAGGACGAGAACGGCAAGTTCCTGTGGCCGGGCTACGGAGACAACTCCCGCGTGCTCGACTGGATCGTCCGCCGCTCCGCCGGCGAGGTCGAGGCGATCAACGGGGTGACCGGGCGCTACCCGCACTTCGAGGACTTCAACCTCGACGGCGTCGACGTGGGCAAGGCCGAGTGGGACAAGATGTACACCATCGACCCCGACGCCTGGGCCGCCGAGGCCGACTCCACCGAGGAGTACTTCTCGCAGTTCGGCGATCGCCTCCCGCAGGCGATCACGGACCAGCTGACGGCCCTGCGCGCGCGCATCGCCGCGGCCAAGGCCGGCGAGCCGATCCCCGCTGAGGGCTGAGCCCCGCCCGGTTTCGGCAGGCACGCGTCGACGGGCCCGCATCCCGGTTCATCCGGGACGCGGGCCCGTCCCGCGTTCCGGGCCGCCGTGTGGATCCCGGCGGGGGAGCGGGGATACTGGAGGCATGCGCCGCACCCGTGTCCTGTCCGCGTCCCTGCTGGCCCTGGGGTCCGGACTCGCGCTGTCGGCCTGTGACCTTGAGGCGACGGTCGGGGTGTCCGCGGAGGGCATGGCGGACGTGACGCTGGAGGTCGGCATCGACCGGGACCTCATCGACGACCCGGACCTGTCCTGCCAGCAGGTGATGGACGGCGTGCTGGAGGGCTACCTGCCCGTCGACGACCCGACGGCGAGCATCACCGCGGTCGACGACGCTGCCGCCCTGCGGTGCCGGCTCACCGAGCAGGTGTCCCTGCCGGCGGCCGGCTGGGACGGCCAGTCCGGCAATCCGCTGTGGAGCGCGGACGCCTCGACCGGGTCCTACCGATTCCTCCTGCCCCTCTCCCAGGGCACGGGCTCGGGATCGCTCTCCCCGTCCGACCTCGACGCCCTGGGCCTTGACGCGGACGTCACCCTCACCGTCACGATGCCCGCGCCGGTCACCTCCGCGTCGGAGGGCACGGTCCAGGGCGACACGGTGACGGTGACGGGCGTGAAGTCGATGGTCACCGACTTGGACATCCGCACAGGTGAGGCCCAGGACTCCACGGGCACCCCGACCTGGCTCCTCGTCACCTTCGCCGCTGCCGCCGCCCTGCTCCTCGGCGCCGTCGCCCTCGTGGCGCATTCGGCCCGCTCCCGCCGGCGCCACCCTCGTCGCCCGGAACCGCCCGTCTAGACTGACCGGGAACCCGCCCGGCACGGAGGAGGAACCCTGTGGACGCATACCTCAGCGACGCGGAGCTGGCGACGGCGAAGACCAGGCTGTCCGCGATCGAGGCGATGTTCTCCCAGCGGGTGGTCGGCCAGACCGACCTGCGCCGTTCCCTGATGGCGGGCCTGCTGTCCAGGGGCCACGTCCTCATCGAGTCCGTTCCCGGCTTGGCGAAGACCACCGCCGCGCAGACACTGGCCTCGGCCGTGTCGGGGACCTTCCACCGCATCCAGTGCACGCCCGACCTCATGCCCAACGACATCATCGGCACACAGGTCTACAACCAGGCGACCGGAGAGATGACCACGCAACTGGGCCCGGTTCACGCCAACATCGTGCTGCTCGACGAGATCAACCGGTCCTCGGCCAAGACCCAGTCCGCGATGCTCGAGGCGATGCAGGAGGCCCAGACGACGATCGGGGGCGTCGTGCACCCCCTGCCCAAACCGTTCATGGTGATGGCCACCCAGAACCCCATCGAGGAAGAGGGCACCTACGTCCTGCCCGAGGCGCAGATGGACCGATTCCTCATGAAACAGGTCATCACCTACCCGGAGCCCCGAGAGGAGCTGGAGGTCCTCGAACGCATCGACGACGGGCGACTCGGCGCGGATCTGGAGGGCGATCCCATCTCGCTGGAGGACCTTCAGGAGCTCCAGGAGATGGCGCGGAGGGTGTTCATCCACCGCACGATCAAGACCTACATCGTCGACCTCGTCAACACGACCCGGGGGGCCGGCCCCAACCCCTTGCCCGGTTTCGGCACTCATGTGAGGGTCGGGGCGTCGCCGCGCGGGGGGATCGCCCTCATGCAGGTCGCCCAGGCGCTCGCCCTCATGGCAGGCCGCAACTACGCGATCCCCGAGGACGTCAAGGCGATGCGGCACGCGATCCTGCGCCACCGACTCATCCGCACCTACGACGCCATCGCGGACGACGTGTCCGTCGACGGCCTGATCGACGCCGTGTTCAACGCGGTGCCGGTGCCGTGAGCGGAGACGCCTGACCCATGCGCGCCCACGGCCTGGAGGCGGTCGCCAGCCGGATCGAGCTGCCGGTCCTGCGTCGGCTGCTGTCCCTCATGGAGGGGCAGCACGCCGGTCTGCGGGCGGGCCGCGGCCTGGAGTTCCTCGACATGGCCGAGTACAAGGTCGGCGACGACGTCAAGGACATCGACTGGCTGGCGTCCGCGCGCGTGGGGCGCACGGTGGTCAAGCGGTTTGAGGCCACGGCCAACGTCCAGATGATCCTGGTCGTCGACACCGGCCGGTCCATGGGGGCGCTCGCGCCGTCAGGGGAGACCAAGGAGGACATCGCGCTGGTCGCCTGCGAGACCATCGCGTGGCTGTCCACGCTGCGCGGGGACCAGATCGGCCTCGTCGCCGGGGACGCCGAACGCATGCGCCAGATGCCCGCCCGGTCGGGCAACGCCCACGCGGAGACGATCCTGCGCCGCGTCGCCGCCGACATCGACCTGGCCTCGCCGCCCTCGGACATGCGCCGGCTGCTCCAGCGCGCGCTCGCGGCGACGCGGCGACGCTCCCTGGTGGTCATCGTCACCGATGAGACGCAGCCGGCCCCGGACAACGAGGACGTCCTCAAGCGGCTGCGCACCCGCCACGAGGTCATCGTGATGTCCGTCGCGGACGCCGACCCGACCTCGTTCCCGCGGGGCACGCCCGTCATCGACGTCAACGCGGGGCCGTTGCCCGACTTCGTCCTGGGGGACCGCGAGCTGGCGGCGCAGGCCCACGAGGCGGCCGCGCTGCGGAAGACCCAGGTCGCGGCCATGCTGTGGCGGCGGGGGATCACCCAGGTCTCGTTGGACTCCGGGGCAGCCGTCGCCCGCGCCCTCGTGACCGCCCTGGAGAGGGGGAGCCATGTCCGGTAGCACGGGGCTGGGGGACTCCCTGCGCGACCCCGTCGCCTATCCCAACTGGATGTGGGTGGCGGGCGCCGTCCTGGCCGTCGTCGCCGTGGCGTGGGTCGGCGTGTGCCTGTGGCGGTGGTGGCGCTCGGAGGAGACCGACGTCCCCGAGCTCCTCACGATCTCCGAGGCCGAACGGCGCCGGTACCTGGGCCTCCTCGACGAGATCCAGGGGCGCGCCCGCGGCGGCGAGCTGGACGGACGCGGGGTTCACCTGGCCGTGGCCGGCCTGATGCGGGCGCTCGGGACGGCGCGCTCGGGGCGCGATCTGGAGGTCGCCACCGTCGAGGAGGTCGAGGCACTCGTGCCCTCCTGGCCCGAGCTCGTCGATGTCCTGCGCGAATGCGAGGAGCCGAGCTTCGCTGGGAGCGCCCCGGGGTCGGGCGCGGCAGCCGGGGACGGGACGACGGGTGCGGCGGACCGCTCCGGCCCGGTCGCGCGGACGCTGGAACTGGCCCGCAGGGCGGTGTCGGCATGAGGTTCCCCTGGCTCGGGTGGGCGTGCCTGGCCGCAGTGGCGATCGTCGCGGCGGCCGGATGGATGGCGCTGAGAGAAGCCGGCAGGCGCTCGGGCGCCCGCGGGTGGGTCGCGAACTCGGGATATGTGCGCGAGCTGCCCAAGTACCGCACGCTCATGCGCCGCACCAGGTGGGCGGTGGCCGCCACGGCCGCCTGCCTGGCGGTCCTCACGGCGGCGGTGTCCGTGTCAGCGGGGGCCCCGGTCGACCGCCGGGTGGAGGACCGGCGCCTCTCCAGCCGCGACATCGTGCTGTGTCTGGACTCCTCCGGGTCGATGATCCCCTACGACGCGGAGATCGCCGGGGCCTTCCGTCAGATGGTCGACCACTTCTCCGGGGAGCGGATCGCGCTGCACCTGTGGAGCGCCCGCACGATGGTGATGTTCCCGCTCACCGACGACTACGACATGGCCGGCGACACGCTGGACGAGGTCGGGCGGCTCATGGGCGAGGGATACCAGGGGCAGGACGACTCCGGGGTGTACGTCACCAATGAACTCTACGAGTTCCTCGAGGCCACGGACGATCCGAACATGGAGGTGTCCTCCCTGGCCGGCGACGGGCTGGCCGGCTGCGTGCTCGGTTTCGACCACACGGACCAGCAGCGCTCCCGGATGGTCATCCTCGCCACCGACAACGAGGTGCTCGGCGCGCAGATCTACACCCTCAGCCAAGCCGTCGACCTCGCACGCGACCACGACGTCCTCGTGACCGCCCTGTATCCTGGCGACACCGCGCACCTGAGCGCGCAGGGCGAGGAACTGCGCGACCAGGTGCGTCTGACCGGCGGCGACTTCTACGACGCCCACGACCCGTCGTCGGTGGACGGGATCATCGCCGATATCGAGGCGCAGCAGGTGGCGGAGGTCCAGGGCTCCGCCACGACGGTGGAGACGGACCGGCCCGAGCGCGCCCTCGCCTGGGTCGCCCTGTCCCTGCTGGTCCTGCTGGGCCTCGCGGCGTGGGCACGGCTCTAGGATCGCACCATGGCAGCCGCATCTCGACGAACCCGGCGCAGCGGGCGCCCTCGCGGCCCCGGGCGGCCCCCCGCGGGCGGGGAGGACAAGCGCGAGCGTGTCCTCGTCGAGGCGATGAGCCTGTTCGCCGCGCACGGGTACGCGGGAACATCGCTCGGGGCGATCGCTGAGGCCGCGGACATCTCGAAGGCCGGGCTGCTCCATCACTTCTCGTCGAAGGACCGGCTGTTCGCCGCCGTCCTGGAACGCCGCGACCGTCTGGCCATGGAAGGCGTCCTCAGCGGGTCGGACGGCGACATCTGGCAGATCGTCGACCGCTGGCTGGCGCTCATGGAGGACAATGCGCGGCACCCCGAGGGGGTCGCGCTCTACGTGGCGCTCTCCGATGCGGCCGTCGATCCGGCGCACCCGGCCCACTCGTGGCTCCTCAGGCACCTCGACAACGCCGTCGAATGGCTGCGCGGGGCCGTCGAGCGCGGGAAGCAGCGGGGCACGGTCCGGCCGGAGGCGCCCTCGGACCTGATCGCCCGGACGCTGGTGGCGGTGTCGGACGGGACGCAGATCCAGTGGAGCGCCTCGCGAGCGGGCGGGGACGGGGGGCGGGACCTGACCGCCGAGACGCGCCTGGTCTGCGGGCTCATCGAGGAGCAGTGGCGGGCACCCGGCTCTGCCCCCGCGGACCCGCGCGGGTGGGAGGACGCCGCCCGATGATCCTCCGTCCCGTCATCGAGCCCGTGTGGTGGATCGCCCTGTTCGCCGTGTGCGGGGCGGCGCTGGTGGTCCTGGGGGCGCACCGCTCGGGGCTCCGGGCCCGGTGGGCGACGCTGAGGCGCTCCCTCATGGTCGCGGTCACCGCCTTCATGCTCGCCGGCCCCTCGGTGCCGGGCGAGGCCGTGCCCGTCACCTCGGACACGGAGGTCTGGCTGGTCCTGGACCGCACGGGCTCGATGGCGGCGGAGGACTGGGGAACGGAGGACAGCCCCCGCCTCGACGGCGTGCGGGAGGACGCGGAGACCATCCTGGCCTCGATGGCCGGGGCACGTTTCAGCGTCCTGACGTGGGACTCCGACCTGCGCACCGTGGTCCCGCTCACGACCGACGAGTCGGCCGTCCAGTCCTATCTGGACACCTTCCACCAGGAGGCCTCCGAGTTCTCCCAGGGGTCCTCTCCGGACCGCCCGGTGGGGGCGCTGCTCGAACGCCTCCAGGCCGCCGAGCAGTCGAACCCGCAGAACGTCCGCAACGTCTTCGTCCTCACGGACGGGGAGACCTCGAACACGGAGCAGTCCTTCGACCCCTCGACTTGGGACATCCTGGCCGGCCACATCGACGGCGGGATGGTCATCGGGTACGGCACCGAGGAGGGCGGCCGGATGCGGGTCTACCGCGTGGGCGATGGCGACGCGGCCGGCCAGTCCGGCGGAACCGGCGACGCGCCCGAGTACATCCGCGACTACTCCCAGCCCGGCGCGCCGGAGGCGATCTCGCGCATCGACGAGTCGGCGCTGCGCGGAATCGCCGGAGCGCTGGGGGTCGACTACGTCCACTCCCCCGACACGGCGGCGATCGCCTCGAAGTCCTCCGCCATGATGGACGGCGCGCAGATCGTGGCCGAGTCCCGCAAAGAGCTGTCGACCTACCGCTACGCGGTCTGGCCGTTCGCGATCGCGCTGGCCGCCCTGGTCGCTTGGGAGGCGTGGTCGATGGCGGGCCGCGTCCGGGCGCTGAGGAGGTCCCATGCCATCTGAGACGGGCAACGCCGGCCCCGGACCCGCGGGCCGGGGGCAGGCGGGCGACGACGCCGATCTGCTGCCTTTCGGGGCGCCCGCTTCGGAGCCCGGCGCCCAGGGGGAGTCGTCGGCCTCGTCGTCCGGGAGCCGGGAGGGGGGACGAGGGCGGATCGGCCGGCCGAGGCGGCGTTCGCGCGCGGCCCTGCGCCCCCTGTGGTGGTCGCTGCCGGTCGTCATGCTCATGCTGGCGGCCGCCGTGTTCCTCATCGGGCTCCATCTATGGTCCTACCAGTCGGGCCGCGCCTATCAGGATGACCGTTTCAGCGCGGCGCGCGAGGGGTATCAGGGCCAGATGGCGGCGACGGCGCACGGCCCGGAACGGTGGGTGGCCGACTACAACCTGGGGACGACGCTGCTCGCCCAGGGGTGGCTGGACACCGGTGTGGACTACCTCCAGCGCGCGATGGAGCGCGTCCCGCGTGCCACGGAGGTCGCGGAGGGATATCTCGAGGCCTACTCCTACGAATGCCGGGTGCGCACGAACCTGGCGCTGGGCCTTGAGGCGCAGGGCGACGTCCAGATGACGATGCGGGAGTGGTCGCAGGCCGTTGAGCTCTATGAGCGGTCCTCCGACCTGCTGGGCCCATGCCAGGCTGAGGGCTCCGGGCAGCAGAGCGGCGGATCCGGCGGCCAGTCCGGCCAGTCGGGAGGGGGCCAGCAGTCCGGCCAATCCGGCGAGTCGGGCGAGAACGGCGGTCCGGACTCGGGCGAGGCGCAGACAGACCCCGGCGAGCAGGCGGGCTCGGCGAAGGACCGGGTCGACCGGAAAGCCCAGGACGCCCGCGACCGCGCGGAAGGCCGCGAGCCGTCCCCGTCGCCCTCGGACGGGTCCGGCGGCTCGGGCAGCGGGCCGGATGAGGCGGACGCCCCGGGGTCCCCGGGATCGTCCTCGCCCGAGCCGGCTCCCGGCGCCTCGACGCCGGACCCCTTCGCGGGGGAGACCGAGGCGGAGCGCGAGCGGCGCGAGCAGCTCGAGGACAGGCTCCGCGGATCTGCCTCCGACCAGGAGGACGACTACGACCAGAACCGTCCGGGGCTCTCCAACGGCGGGTGGTGACCTCCGGGCTCCCAGATCATGGCCAGGTGGCGTCCTCCGCGAGAACCGCGCCGGAACCCGGGGCCGGCCATGACTCGGGCGCCTCCACGGCGTGTGCGCCATGACCCGGGAGCGATGGAGGCGCGCCGAGCGTCTGCCGCCCGTGCGCCGCCGAGGCCCGTCGTCGGCCGCCCCCGCGCCCAGGATCCGGGCGCGGGTCAGGACCATCCTCCGGATGCCGGTAAGGTGGGCCCGTGAAGGTCCTCCTGGTGGGAACAGGCGGGCGCGAGCACGCGCTGGCCCGGGCCCTCATCCGCACATCCGATCCGGCAATCCCCACCGACCTGGTGGTCCAGGCCGGAAACCCCGGTATGGACGGCCTCGGCGAGGCCGTGCCCTTCGACGCGGCGGATCCCGCTGCGGTCGCCGCGGTGGGCCGGAGGCAAGCGGTCGACCTCGTCGTGGTGGGGCCGGAGGCCCCGCTGGTCGCAGGTGTCGCCGATGCCGTGCGCGCCGCCGGCATCCCCTGTTTCGGGCCGTCGCGCGCCGCCGCCCAGCTGGAGGCCTCCAAGAGCTTCGCCAAGGACGTCATGGCCCACGCCGGCGTGCCGACCGCCCGGTCGCGCACCTGCCGCGACCTTGCGGAGGTCGACTCGGCGCTGGCCGAGTTCGGTGCCCCGCACGTGGTGAAGGACGACGCTCTTGCAGCAGGCAAGGGCGTCGTCGTCACCTCGGACGCGGACGCCGCGCGAGCCCACGCCGCGAAATGTCTGGCGCGTCCCGATGGCGCCGTGGTCATCGAGGACTACCTGGACGGTCCCGAGGTCTCCCTGTTCTGCCTGTGCGACGGGACTCGGGCCGTCCCCCTGGTGCCGGCCCAGGACTTCAAGCGGCTCGCGGACGGCAACGCGGGCCCCAACACCGGAGGCATGGGCGCCTACTCGCCTCTGCCCTGGCTGCCCGCCCGCCTCACGGACGAGGTCGTCCGCACCGTCGCCGAACCGACCCTTGAGGAGATGCGCCACCGTGGCACGCCCTTCCAGGGTCTGCTCTACTGCGGACTGGCGCTCACCAGCCGCGGCCTGTGCGTCGTCGAGTTCAACGTCCGTTTCGGGGACCCGGAGACCCAGGTGGTGCTCGAACGGCTCGAGTCCCCTCTCGCCGACCTGCTGCTGGCCGCGGCCACGGGCGCGCTGGGCGCCGCCGAGGCGCCCCGGTGGTCCGAGGACGCCGCCGTCACCGTCGTCATGGCCGCGCCGGGCTACCCGGACGCGCCGCGCACGGGCCGCCGGATCCGGGGACTCGCCGAGGCGCGGGCGCTGCCCGGCGTCCACGTCCTCCAGGCCGGCACCGCGCGCGCCGGAGACGACCTGGTCACGGCGGGCGGGCGCGTCCTCGACGTCGTGGGGCGGGGACGGACCCTCCCCGAGGCCCGAGCCGCCGCCTACAGCGGCGTCAACCGCCTCCGTTTCGACGGCGGCGACCAGCACCGCACCGACATCGCCACCTGGGACCCCGACCTCATGGAGGGCCTGGCCGGGGCCACGGGCGCCCACTTCACGACCCCGGCGCATCCGCTGCCCTGACCGGGCGCGACCCCGGAGAGGAAAGGACCGATCGACATGACCGACATGAACGGATCGCCCGCACCAGACCTCCCGGGATGGGTGCACCTGTCCTCGGGCAAGGTCCGCGACATCTACGCGCCCGTCGAGGACACCGCGCCCGATTCCGCGCCGGCCGCCTCGCCCGGCGCCCGCGGGGCGGCGCGCCCCCGACACCTCCTCATGGTGACCTCGGACCGGATCAGCGCCTACGACCACATCCTCCCCTCGCTGATCCCGGACAAGGGCAAGGTGCTCAACCAGCTCGCCCTGTGGTGGATGGGCCGTCTGGAGGACATCGTCCCCAACCACGTCGTCTCCACGGACGCGGGCGGCGAGCCACCGGTGCCCGAGGAGGTCGCCGGCCGGGCCGTCGTGTGCCGGGCGCTGGCCATGGCGCCCATCGAGTGCGTCGTGCGCGGTTATCTCACGGGGTCCGGCCTGGCCGACTACCGGGCGACGGGGACGGTGTGCGGCGTCGCTCTGCCCCCGGGCCTGGTCGAGGCCTCGCGCCTGCCGGAACCGATCTTCACCCCGGCCGCGAAGGCGCAACTGGGATCCCACGACGAGAACATCTCCTTCGCGCGCGTCGTCGAGCTCGTGGGGGAGGACCTGGCCTCCCGCCTGCGCGAGATCTCGCTGGCCCTGTACCGGCGCGCCGCCGAGATCGCAGCCGCTCGCGGCGTCCTCATCGCCGACACGAAGTTCGAGTTCGGCGTCGACCGCACGACGGGTCAGGTGGTACTGGCCGACGAGATCCTCACCCCCGACTCCTCGCGGTTCTGGCCGGCGGATCAATGGGCTCCCGGGGAGGTCACGCCGAGCTTCGACAAGCAGTATGTCCGGGACTGGCTGACCTCGCCGGCCTCCGGCTGGGACCGGGGCGGCGACGCGGAGCCGCCCGCGCTCCCCCCCGAGATCGTCGCCGCGACGCGCGAGCGCTATCTGGAGGCCTTCCGCCGGATCACCGGCGAGGAACCCCGGCTCTGAGCCTCTCCCGCGGCGCGCGATCCGAGCCGCCCACCCACCCACTCACTCACCCATCCACAATCCGACCCGAGGAGAACGCCGTGGGGCGAATCATCGTCGAAGTGATGCCGAAACCGGAGATCCTGGATCCCCAGGGCAAGGCCGTGGGCTCGGCCCTGCCGCGTCTGGGCATCACCAGCTTCACCGCCGTGCGCCAGGGGAAGTGCTTCCACCTCGACGTCGACGGCCCCGTGACCGGGGAGCTGCTGGGCCAGGCGCGCCGGGCCGCCGAGGAGGTCCTGTCCAACCCCATCATCGAGGACGTCGTCCGCGTGGAGGAGATCGACGAGGACGGCGCCGCGTCCACGGGCGGTGCCCTGTGACGCGCGTCGGCGTCGTCACCTTCCCCGGAACCCTGGACGACCGCGACGCCGCCCGCGCGGTGCGGCTGGCCGGCGGGGAGCCGGTGCGGCTGTGGCACAAGGATCCCGACCTGCACGGCGTCCGCGCCGTGGTGCTTCCCGGCGGATTCTCCTACGGCGACTACCTGCGCTGTGGGGCGATCGCCGCCGTGGCCCCGGTCATGCGCGCGGTCGTCGAGGAGGCGCGCCGGGGGCTGCCCGTGCTCGGGATCTGCAACGGCTTCCAGGTCCTGTGCGAGGCCCACCTGCTCGAGGGCGCGCTGGTCCGCAACAGCGGCCAGCGTTTCGTGTGCCGCGACCAGGCTCTGCTGGTGGAGAACGCGGACACCGCCTGGACCCGCGACCTGGAGGCCGGGACGACGCTGACGATCCCCCTCAAGCACGGCGAGGGCTCCTTCCAGGCCCTGCCGGAGGACCTGGCGCGCCTAGAGGACGAGGGGCGCGTCGTCTTCCGGTACACGGAGGGGAATCCGAACGGCTCCGCCCACGACATCGCGGGGATCACGAACCGGTCCGGGACCGTCGTCGGGCTCATGCCCCACCCGGAGCACGCCGTCGAGGCCGGATTCGGGCCCCGGTCGGAGTCCGTGGGGGAGGGCGTCGCCGCCCACGGCGGCACGGACGGTCTGGCGCTGTTCGCTTCCGTGCTGCGCGCGCTGGTCGGCTGAGGCCATGGGAACGCGTCGCCCCCGCAGCGAGATCGTCGACCGCCTGGCCGTCTTCCGGACCGGCCGGCGTCTGACCGGAGCCGTGTCCACCGCTTCGTCCACAAGGCCGTCCACACGTGTGGAGCAGGATTCCGTCGTCATCCACACCCCTGTGGAAGAAACCTGTGGACAACATCGTCGTCCTTCCGCCTCCCGAGGCGAGGACGCCCTCGTCCCCGCACGGGGCTGACCGCCCGGTGCGCCCCTCCCCACGACCCCCATCCCCCGACCGACTGGAGCACGTCATGAGCACGCAGGCCTCCCCCGTCACTCCCCGCGAGACCCCCGACACCGTCCAGGACGCCGCGGCGACGCCCGCGCGCGCGATGCCGTGGGCGGAGCTCGGCCTCAAGGAGGACGAGTACCTGCGGATCACGCAGATCCTGGGCCGCAGGCCCACGGACGCGGAGCTGGCGATGTACTCGGTGATGTGGTCCGAGCACTGCAGCTACAAGTCGTCGAAGAAACACCTCGCCGAGCAGTTCGGCGCGAAGACGACGGACGCGATGCGCGAGCGTCTCATGGTCGGCATGGGGCAGAACGCGGGCGTGGTGGACATCGGACAAGGGTGGGCCGCCACCTTCAAGGTCGAGTCGCACAACCACCCGAGCTTCGTGGAACCCTACCAGGGGGCGGCCACGGGGGTGGGCGGCATCGTCCGGGACATCATCGCGATGGGGGCGCGGCCGGTCGCCGTCATGGACCAGCTGCGCTTCGGGGCGGCGGACCACCCCGACACCCAGCGCGTCGTCCACGGCGTCGTCGCGGGCGTCGGCGGGTACGGGAACTGCCTGGGCCTGCCCAACATCGGCGGCGAAACGGAGTTCGACCCCTCCTACCAAGGGAACCCGCTGGTCAACGCCCTGTGCCTGGGGACGATGCGCCACGAGGACATCCATCTGGCGAATGCGACGGGGCCCGGCAACCTTGTGGTCCTCTTCGGGGCGCGCACCGGCGGCGATGGCATCGGAGGAGCCTCCATCCTGGCATCGGAGACCTTCGAGGACGGGATGCCCGCCAAACGGCCCAGCGTGCAGGTGGGCGACCCGTTCATGGAGAAGGTCCTCATCGAGTGCTGCCTCGAGCTCTTCGCCGCCGGCGTCGTCCAGGGCATCCAGGACCTGGGCGCGGCCGGGATCTCCTGCGCCACCTCGGAGCTGGCCTCCAACGGCGACACCGGCATGCACGTGGACTTGGAGAAGGTGCTTCTGCGCGACCCGACGCTGACCGCCGGCGAGATCCTCATGTCGGAGTCGCAGGAGCGGATGATGGCGATCGTGACCCCCAGGGACCGCGACAGCTTCTTCGCGATCATCGACAAGTGGGACGTCGAGGCCTCGGTGATCGGGGTGCTCACCGACGACGGGAGGCTGACGATCGACCACTTCGGGGCGCGCATCGTCGACGTCGACCCGAAGACCGTGGCGCACGACGGTCCCGTGTACGACCGGCCCTTCGCGCGCCCGGCCTGGCAGGACGCCCTCCAGGCGGACACGAGCGAACGGCTCGCGCGACCGGGGACGCCCGAGGAGCTCGAGGGCGCGCTGCGGGAGGTGCTCAGCGACGTCAACCAGGCCTCCTCGGCATGGGTGACCGACCAGTACGACCGCTACGTCCAGGGGAACACGGCCCTGGCCCAGCCGGACGACGCTGGCGTGGTGCGTGTGGACGAGGCCACGGGCCTCGGCGTGGCCCTGTCGACCGATGCGAACGGGTGGTACACGAAGCTGGATCCGCGCGAGGGGGCCCGCCAGGCGCTGGCTGAGGCCTACCGCAACGTCTCCATGGTCGGCGCCCGGCCCGTGGCCATCACCGACTGCCTGAACTTCGGCAACCCCGAGGACCCGGACGCCATGTGGCAGCTGGTCACCGCGATGGCCGGGCTGGCCGACGGCTGCGTCGAGTTGGGGGTGCCCGTCACCGGCGGGAACGTGTCGCTGTACAACTCCTCCGGCACCGTCAAGGGGCAGCCCGACTCCTCGATCAACCCGACGCCGGTGGTGGGGATGCTGGGGATCCTCGGGGACGTCACCCGGGCCATCCCCTCGGGCTGGACCGAGGAGGGGCTGGCGGTCCTGCTGCTGGGTGAGACGCGCGAGGAGCTGGACGGCTCGGCGTGGGCTCGCATCGTCCACCGGCACCTCGGCGGCCTGCCGCCGGCGGTCGACCTGGGCGCGGAGTCGGCCCTGGGCGACGTCGTGCGCGCGCTCGGCGAGGCCGACGGCCCCGACGGGCGGCCGCTCGTGCGCGCCGCCCATGACCTGTCCTCCGGCGGCCTCATCCAATCCCTGGTCGACGCCTCCCTGCGCTTCGGGGTCGGCGGCGCCTTCGACCTCTCCCGGGCGGAGGCCCGCGACGGGATCGGTGACTTCGTCATGCTGCTCAGCGAGTCCCAGGCCCGCGCGCTGGTCGCAGTGCCCGAGGGCGCGGTCCCGGCGGCGTTCGCGGCCTGCGAGGCGGAGGGCGTGCCCGCCGTCCGCATCGGGACGACGGGCGGGGACATGCTGGCGGTGACGGGCGCCGACCTGCTGGCCGAGCTGGGCAACGGCTCAGGGTGGACGGCGGACCTGGACGAGCTGCGCGCGCTGTCGGAGGCGGCGCTCGGCGACAGGTTCTGAGGCCGGCGGTCGGGCCGGCGGTCGCGCTGTGCCCAATCCCTCGGTTCTGCGAGGACGGGTCCGGCCTCGTCAGGTGCATACTGGTTGTTGCCATCGCAACAAAATTGGGAGCGGCTCCTACCGGAGCCCGCTCCGGAAGGATGCCACCTCATGACTCAGACCATCGCCTACCTCGTCGGCTCCGCCTCGGAGGACTCGCTCAACCGCCGCCTTGCCGACGCCCTGATCCTCGCCTCCCCGAAGGACCTGGAGTTCGTCGAGGCGCCGATCGTCGACCTGCCCTTCTACCGGCCCGAGCTCGACCGGGAGTTCCCCGAGGCCGGAACCCGCCTCAAGCAGATCGTCGAGGACGCCGACGGCGTGCTCATGGTGACGCCCGAGTACAACCGCTGCGTGCCCGCCGTCCTCAAGAACGCGCTGGACTGGCTCTCCCGTCCGGCGGGGGACATGTCCCTGGCGGGCAAGCCCGTGATGGTGGCCGGGGCCTCGGGAGGGGCGACGTCTGCGGGGGTGGCCGTCGTCCAGCTGCGCAGCATGCTCACGATGTTCAACGTCCACCTGATGAGCCAGCCCGAGCTGTTCGTCAACATCCGCAAGGACCAATTCGGATCCGACGGGCGCGCCCTCACCGAGGGCACCCAGGAGCACTTCGAGAAGGTCATGGGCCTCTTCGCGGAATACGTCGGGAACCAGCCCCGCTGAGCCATGGCCGCACCTGACGAGCGCCCCGGCGGGGAGGGCTGGCAGGCGGTCGTCATCGGCGCCGGCCAGGCGGGGCTGGCGGCCGCACATGAGCTGGCCCGGCGCGGCCTGCGGCCCGGCGAGGACTTCGCGGTCCTCGACGCCTCCGCGGGCCCCGGCGGTGCCTGGCGCGAACGATGGGACTCCCTGACGCTCGGCCGCGCGCACCGCGTCGCGGACCTCCCGGGCCTCCCGCTGGGCTCGCCGGATCCGCGGGCTCCGGCCTCCAGGGTGGTCTCGGACTACTACGACCGCTATGAGCGGGTCTTCGACCTGCGGGTCCAGCGCCCGGTGCGGGTCCGGGCGGTGCGCGCGAGCGGCCTGGCGGCGCCGGCTCTGCGGCTGGGGCGGCCCTCCCTGCGTTCCCGGGCGCCCGGGCAGACGGGGGACAGCGGCGTCCCCCGCGACACCTGGCTCGCCGTCGAGGCCGAGGCCGCGGGACGGCCGCGGACGCTCCTTGCGCGGATGGTGATCTCGGCGACGGGCACGTGGACGCACCCCTATGTGCCGTGGGTCCCGGGTGCGCCGGGCTTCCGCGGCCGGCAGATGCACACGGCCGACTACCGGCGCGCGGAGGACCTCGCGGCCGCCCGTGTCGTCGTGGTCGGCGGCGGACTGTCCGCCGTCCAGTTCCTCCTCGAACTCGCCCCCGTCGCCGCGAGCACGACCTGGGCGACGAGGCGCCCGCCGAACTTCACCCGCGCCGCCTTCGACGAGCAGTGGGGCGCGGAGGTCGAGCGCGCGGTCGACCGGCGCACGGCGGCCGGGACGCCACCCGCCTCCGTGGTGCGCACGACGGGCATCCCGTTGCTCCCGGAGTACCTCCGGGGCGTGCGCGAGGGCGTGCTCGTGAGCCGCGGCATGTTCGACCGCGTCGGACCGGAGGGCGTGCGGTTCTCCCCCGATGCCCTGACCGGGGGGCAGGCGCGCGGCGGACTGGGCCTATCCGCCCGCGACGGGTCGGGCGGGGTGGGCGAGCTGGTCGTGCCCGAGTCCTGGCGGCCCTTTGAGGAGCCCACATGGGTGGAGGCCGACGTCCTGTTCTGGAACACCGGCTTCCGCCACGCCCTGACCCATCTGGCGCCCTTGCGGCTGCGTGAGCCGGGCGGCGGGATCCGGATGTCGAGCCGGGTGGCGGTGGCGCGCGATCCCCGGGTGCTCATGGTCGGGTACGGCTCCTCCGCGTCGACCCTGGGGGCGACGCGGGCGGGGCGCGAGGCCGGGCGGGTCGCCGTCGATCGCCTGGGCCTGGCCGCGCGGCGATGACGAGGCCGGCGCCGTCCGTCCGGGGCCGGCTGCCGATCCTGCGAGGGCGGGGGAAGCGGAGGCGAGAGAGACACCCCTTGTCTCTGTACCTAGAGATAGGTACGCTAGTGGTCGTGGGTTCACGGGAACGATTGATCAAGGCGATGGGCGACCTCATGTGGGAGCGGGGGTTCGCCGCGACGACCCCGCGCGAAGTGAGGGAGCGCGCCGGGGTCGGACAAGGGAGTATGTACTACCACTTCCCGACGAAACGGGACCTCGGAGTGGCGGCCATCGAGCGCAATTGCGCCGACGTCACAATGGCGGCGGACGCGGTGCTCAACGGTTCCGGGTCCCCTCTGGAACGCCTGCGGGCTTATCTGCTCAGACCCCGCGACGCGCTCAAGGGGTGCAAAGTCGGCCGGATGACTCAGGATCCCGTCGTCGCCCACGACCCCGATCTGCTCGCCCCCGTGGCGCAGTCGGTGTCCACGGTCCACGAGGACCTGGCGCGCACGATCCGCGAGGCGATCGACGTCGGCGACCTGCCGGCGTCCCTGGACGCCGACCGGCTCGCGCGCCTGTGCTTCGCGACCATCCAGGGAGGCTACGTTCTGGCGCTGGCCGCCCAGGACCCCGCCCCGTTCGATCAGGCATGCTCGGGCCTGCTCGATCTGTTGGACTCGGCAGCCGAGCGCAGGCCGGGGGCGGGCGAGGAATCGGCCGCCTCCCCGATCATCCATCGTCCTGGGCCCGCCGGGCCCGGGGTCGTCGCCGCAGGCCCTGCGGCGTGACAACAGAAGAGGCACCATCATGACTGTTCGCATTGGCATCAACGGCTTCGGGCGCATCGGGCGCACTTACCTGCGCGCCGCCCTGGCCAACCAGGCCGACGTCGAGGTGGTCGCGGTCAACGACCTGACGGACGCCGCGACCCTGGCCACCCTGCTCGAGTGGGACTCGGTGTCCGGCCATCTGGACGGCGTCGAAGTCGAAGGCAGCACGATCACGGTCGGTGGCCACCCCATCACCGTCTTCTCCCAGGCGGACCCCTCCGCCATCGAGTGGGGGAGCGTCGGGGCCGACGTCGTCATCGAGTCCACGGGCCGTTTCACCGACGGCGCGAAGGCCCTGGCCCACCTCACAGGCGGAGCGAAGAAGGTCATCATCTCCGCTCCCGCAAAGGGCGACGTCCCCACCTTCGTCCTGGGCGTCAACGACTCCACCCTGGACGTGAACGCGTCCGACGTCTTCTCCAACGGATCGTGCACGACGAACTCGCTCGCGCCCCTGGCGAAGGTCCTCAACGACGCCTTCGGCATCGAGTCCGGGCTCATGACGACCATCCACGCCTACACCGGCGACCAGCGCCTCCATGACGCCCCGCACGGTGATCTGCGGCGGGCGCGGGCGGCCGCGGTATCCACCATCCCCACGTCCTCGGGCGCGGCGAAGGCGATCGGCAAGGTCATCCCCGAGCTCGACGGCCGTCTGACCGGGGCGGCGCTGCGCGTGCCGGTGCCGGACGGGTCCATCACGGACCTCACGGTGGTCGTCCGGAAGGACGCGAGCGTCGAGTCGGTCAACGAGGCCTTCCGCGAGGCCGCCGCCAGCGGCCCTCTGGCCGGATACCTGCAGTACTCCGAGGCGCCGCTGGTGTCCCACGACATCGTCGGGAACCCGGCCTCGTCCATCTTCGACGCGCCCCTGACGGAGGTCATCGGCCGCCAGGTCAAGGTCTTCGGCTGGTACGACAACGAGTGGGGCTTCTCCAACCGGCTCGTCGAGTTCTCCGAGCTGATCGGCCGCGGCATCGCGCGCTGAGCCACCGAGGACGGTATTGAGGCCCCGCCCGGTCACGCGACCGGGCGGGGCTCCCTCATCTGCCGCGCCGCGCGGTCCTAGAATCGCCCCGTGGCACGCAGACGGATCGACCCGGCTCAGGGGATGGCCGCACTGCGGAGCTGGCACGCCGATCCGGGGCGCGCGCCGCGCGCCACCGTCCTGCTGGCCGTCCGCTTCAGCCTCCAGGAACTGGAGGAGTCCCACCCGGGCCGGTCCGTCGAGGTGCGGGTGCCTCCGGCCGGTGCGGTCCAGATCCTCCGGGGCACGGTGCATCGGCGCGGCACGCCGCCCGCCGTCGTCGAGACCGACATGGCGACGTGGCTGGCGCTGGCGGTCGGTGACCTCGAGTGGTCGCAGGCGGAGGCCCGGGGGCGCGTCCAGGCCTCCGGGCGGCGCGCCGATCTCGCGCCGCTGCTGCCGGTGTTCACCGCCGCCGAGGTCTGAGCGCGCTCCAGCGCCTCCCTCGCCCGGGCCCGCGCCCCCGTGCGGGGATCCCTGCCCGGGGCACCGGGGCGAGCCGGATTCCGGCTCGGGATCGGGCCGATGGCGATCCCTCGACCTCGGCGCCCCCGCTTCCGGTTTGAGAATTCGGCCAACCGAAACATATGATGTGGATAAACGAATCGCCGAGGCGCCGGCGTCGGTCCGATCCCGAGCGGCGCACTGAGGAGCAGACCGGCCATGTCCATCGCCGAGGCCGACGTCCCCACGGACACCGGACGCCGCCGACTCATCCGTCCCGCGAACGGGCCCTCCCTGGAGGAGATCAACGGGACCGTCTCCATCGCCCCGAAGGAGGCCGGCTTCCTCCGGAGCCTGGTCTCCTTCTCCGGCCCCGGCGCGCTGGTGGCGGTCGGCTACATGGATCCCGGGAACTGGGTGACCTCCATCGGCGGTGGCCAGCAGTACGGATACCTCTTGCTCAACGTCATCCTGCTGTCGAGCCTCATCGCGATGCTCCTGCAGTACATGGCCGCCAAGCTCGGCATCGTCACCGGCATGGACCTGGCCCAGGCCACCCGTGCGCACACGGGGCCGCGGATGGGCATCGTCCTGTGGATCACGACGGAGCTGGCCATCATGGCCACCGACATCGCCGAGGTCATCGGCGCGGCGATCGCCCTGCACCTGCTCTTCGGGATGTCGCTGGTCGTCGGCGTCTGCCTGACCGTCTTCGACGTCCTGCTCCTGCTGCTCCTCATGAGGGTCGGGTTCCGCAAGATCGAGGCGATCGTAGCGACGCTGATCCTGACGATCGTCGCGGTCTTCGTCTACGAGGTCGCCCTGGCGGGGCCCGATATGGCGCAGGTCGCCACCGGCTTCCTCCCCTCGACGCAGACCCTCGGCCACGGGCAGCTCATCATGGCCCTGGGGATCGTCGGCGCCACCGTCATGCCCCACAACCTCTACCTGCACTCCGCCATCGTGCAGTCGCGGGCCTACGACCGAGGCACCGATGAGGGGCGTGCCCACGCCGTGCGCTTCGCCACCTGGGACTCGAACATCCAGCTGGGCGCCGCGTTCTTCGTCAACTGCCTGCTCCTGCTCCTGGGCGCGGCCCTGTTCTTCGGCAAGCCGGGCGATCTGTCCACCTTCGGCTCCCTCTACGACGCGCTCCAGGACCCGGCGCTGGCCGGCGCTGTGGCCAGTCCCGTCTTGTCGACCCTCTTCGCCGTGGCCCTGCTGGCCTCCGGCCAGAACTCGACGATCACCGGCACCCTGACCGGCCAGGTCGTCATGGAGGGCTTCATCCACATGCGGATCCCCCTGTGGATGCGCCGGGTGGTCACCCGGCTCCTGGCGGTCATCCCGGTCGTGGTGTGCACGATCGTCTTCAACGGTTCCGAAGTGGCCCTGGAGCAGCTCCTCGTCTACTCCCAGGTGTTCCTGTGCGTGGCGCTGCCCATCTCGATGGTCCCGTTGGTGTGGTTCACGTCCTCGAAGAGGATCATGGGCGAGCGCTTCGCGAACAGGACGTGGGTGAGCGTGCTCGGATGGGTCGCAACAGCCGTCCTGACCGTGCTCAATCTGCAGCTGATCTGGAGCCTGGTGCAGGACGTCATCTGATCCCGACGCCTGCCGGCACTGGCGGGCCGCTAAGCGGCAGACCGAGACGTCAGTCCTGCCGCGGAGCCTCCTCGGGCGCCGTCTCGAGGGCGGAACGAGCCCGGTTGCGGGCATCCCCCGCGTCCTCGGCGCCGACGACCGCCGCAGCCGCAGCGCGGCACTGCTCCATCGTCACGCGGGCGAGCTGGGCCCCCACGGCGGGGATGGCGCTCGCCGCCATCGACAGGCTCGTGATGCCCATGCCCGTGAGAACGCACGCCAGCAGCGGGTCGGCAGCGGCCTCGCCGCACACGCCGACCGGTTTGCCGGCCTCCATCCCGCCCTCGGCCGTGCGGGCGATGAGCGACAGGACGGCCGGCTGCCACGGGTCGGTGTACTCGGCCAAGTGCGGCGACATGCGGTCGGCGGCCATCGTGTACTGCGTGAGGTCGTTGGTGCCGATGGAGACGAAGTCGACCTCGGCCAGGAACTGGTCGATGAGGATCGCCGCGGCGGGCACCTCGATCATGATGCCGACGCGGAGGCCGCGCTCGCGGACCAGGCCCGCGAACCAGCGGGCCTCCGGGATCGTCGAGATCATCGGGGCCATGACCCACACGTCCGTCCCCGGCTGGAGGGCCGCGGCCTGGGCGACGGCGTCGAGCTGGTGGACGAGCAGATCCGGGTTCTGGCCAGTCGTGCGGATGCCGCGCACACCCAGCGCCGGGTTGAACTCCTCCGAGAGCGTCGCGAAGGGGACGGGTTTGTCGGAGCCCGCGTCGAGGGTGCGCACCACGACCTTCTGGGAGGGGAACGCCGCGAACACCGGCGCGTAGGACCCGGCCTGGGAGTCGATCGAGGGCTCGACCTGCGTGTTGAGGAAGAGCAACTCCGTGCGGAACAGCCCGATGCCCTCGGCCTGCCCGCCGGCGGCGGCGACCGCGCCGGCCCCGTCCTGGACGTTGGCCAGGAGCTGCATCGACACACCGTCGGCGGTGCGGCCGGGACCGCGCCACGCGCGGATGCGGGCGACGCGATCGGCGTCGTCGGCCACGAGGGCGCGCGCGGCGGCCTCGTCCACGCCCAGGGTGAGCGAGCCCTCGTGGGCGTTGACCAGGACAGGCGCTCCCTCGGGGATCTCAGCCAGCTCGCGGGCGGCGACGATGCAGGGGATCCCGAGCTGGCGGGCGATGATCGACGTGTGGGAGGTCGGACCGCCCACCTGGGTGGCGATCGCGACGTAGTTGACGGGGTCCAGACCCGCCGTGTCGGCGGGGGAGAGGTCGTCGGCCAGGAGGACCACCGGATGGTCGGCCACGGGGATGCCGGGCTCGGGCTCGCCGGTGAGGTGGGCGATGACGCGGTCGCGGACGTCCCGCAGATCCGTCGTGCGCTCCTCCATGAGGCCCCCGGCCTTCTGGAACAACTCGACGAACTTCTCGGTGGCGGCCATCGTGGCCTGGACGGGGGGCGTGCCCCGGCGGATGTGCCCCGCGGCCTCTCTCTTCCAGGCGCGGTCGGTGGCCAGGGAGGCCGTGACGGCGAGGACCTCGGCGACGTGGCCGGTGGCCGCCTCGGCGCGGGCGTTGAGGCCGGCTGCGACCTCGGCCGCGGCGCGCTCGAAGTCGGCGACGCCCTGTTCGCGCTGGTCCTCGGGAAGCTCGGGAGCCGTCTCGGGCGGAAGGGGAGGGCGCCGGGTCCAGGCGGCCGGGGCCCATGCGACGCCCGGGACGACCGGCGTCCCGTAGACGACCCGCGTGGCGTCGCCGGATCCGGCTTCGGGTGCGCTCGGCGGGGTCATGGCCCCGGTGAGGTCGATCGAGTCGGTCATGTCCGAGTTCCTCCCCAGTGACAGTGGTGGATCGGAGCCCAGCGTAGCGCCGATGACGCGGATGGGGCCTGCCAGACGGGCTCAGACTCCTCTCCATAAAACCACATAAAACCACTGTTGTGATATGTGGGAATTGTGTGTAGTGTGAGCGGAAGGGCGTCTCGGGGCGCCCGCCGATCCGCGCACCGGTCGCGCGGACCGCCGATGCCGACCGCACAGACAAGGGAGTTGACGCCACATATGTACGCGGAGGAGCGCCACCGCCAGATCCTCCGGGCCTGCGCGTCCGACGGCCGCGTGTCCGTCTCCGGACTGGCCGCCCGCTTCGACGTCGCCACGGAGACGATCCGGCGCGACCTGGACGCCCTGGACCGCCGTGGCCTGATCAGGCGCGTCCACGGGGGCGCGATCCCGCGCCTCGACGGGGACATCGAGCCCGACCTGCGCACCCGGCTGACGACGAACACCGAGGCCAAACACCGTATCGCCGCAGCGGCCGCCGACTTCCTGCCCACCGATCCGGACGCCTCCGTCGTCCTGGACGCGGGCTCCACCGTGGTCGAGCTGGTCCCGTATCTGGCGGGCCGCGGGCTGCGTGTCGCCACGCACGGGCTGGACATCGCCCAGGCGCTGCTCGACGCCGACGTCGAGCCCGTCGACATCCTCCCCGGCCGGCTCCGAGGCCGCACCCACGCCGCCGTCGGCGCGGACACCGTGAGGGCCCTGTCCCGGCTGCACCCCGACACGGTCTTCCTGGGGTGCAACGGCATGGGGGCCGCCGGGTTCACCACCCCCGATCCGGACGAGGCCTCCGCCAAGTCCGCCATGGTCGCGCAGAGCTCACGGCGCATCGTCATGGCAGACGCGTCCAAGGCGGGTCTCACGCAGTTCGTCACCTTCGCGGAACTGGCCGACATCGACGTGCTGGTCACCGACACGGCCCTCCCCGCCTCCTCCCTGCAACTGTTCGAGCACTCCGGAATCGAGGTGGTCCGCGCATGATCGTCACTCTCACCGCCAACCCGTCCCTGGACCGGACGGTCCGCGTCGCCGGCGCGCTCACACCGGGGGGCGTCCACCGCATCGTCTCCGAACGCCTCGGGCCGGGCGGCAAGGGCATCAACGTCGCGCTCGGGGCCGCCGGGGCCGGGCTCGGCGCGCTGGCCGTCTTCCCCGCCGACGAGGGCGACCCCCTGCGCGGCCTCGTCGACCGGAGCGGCCTGCGGTACCGGGCCACGCCCCTGGGCGGGCCGGTCCGCACGAACCTCGCGGTCCTGTCCGATCCGGAGGTCACGACAAAGATCAACGAGCCGGGTCCGACGCTCACACCCGAGAAGGTCGCCGCCCTCGAAGAGGCGCTCGCAGACGTCGTCTCCGAGGGCGACACCGCGATGCTATCGGGGTCGCTGGCCCCCGGCATCCCCGCCGACGAGTACGCGCGGCTGGTCCGTTCGCTGCGGGCGCGGGGCGTCTGGGTGGGCGTCGACACCTCCGACGCCCCGCTGGCCGCGCTCGCGGAGGACGGGCGCGAGGCCGCCCCGGACTTCCTCAAGCCCAACGCGGAGGAACTGGGCCAGCTCACCGGGGTCGATGGTGCGGCGCTGGAGGCCCGCGCCCGGGCCGGCGACCTCGGCGGGGTGCGCGACGCGGTCGGACGGTTGAGGGAAGCCGGCGTGGCCGATGTGCTCGTCACGCTGGGAGGCGCCGGGGCCGTGCTGGCCACCGAGGAGGGCTGCTGGTACGCCCCCTCCCCGGACGCGCCCGTGGTTTCGACGGTGGGCGCCGGTGACTCGGCGGTCGCCGGCTACCTCATCGCCCGCGCGCAGGGGGACGATGGGCCGGGGCGCCTCGCTCTGGCCGTGGCCTACGGGGCCGTCGCCGTGTCGCTGCCGGGGACGACGATCCCCGCGCGCGACCAGGTCCTGGCCGACGCATCCGCTGTCCGCCCGCTGTGACGCCCACCCGGGCGTCGCTCCGCATGTCGTCATCCAGATGGATCCCCATAGGAGAGGAACACCGATGAGTCACCGATTGATCACCCCCGAGCTGGTCGGGCTCGGGGTGGAGGACCCCGGCGACAAGCACGCCGTCATCGCGCGCCTGGCCGACATGGTGTCCGCCGCCGGGCGCGCCGACCGAGACGGCCTCGAGGCCGCCTTCGAGGAGCGCGAGGCCCAGTTCGCCACCGGGATGCCCGGAGGCATCGCGATCCCGCACTGCCGCACGGCCGCCGTCCGCGAGGCCTCCCTGGCGCTCCTGCGCTTGTCGACGCCCGTCGACTTCGGGGCCGGGGACGGGCCGGCGGACCTCGTCATCGGCATCGCCGCCCCCGATGAGTCAGGATCGGAGCACATGAAGCTCCTGGCCAAGCTCTCCCGCGCGCTGGTCAAAGCCGACTTCGTGGCCGCCCTGCGCGGGGCGTCCACACCTCAGGAGGTCGCGGACCTCGTGCTCGGCGTCGTCCAGCCGCCCGCCACGGCGCCCGCCGCGCCCCCGGCCGTCGCGGGGACTCCCGCACCCGCGGCGCCGCCCTCGCCCGGACCGGGGGACGGGGCCGCCGCCGCAGCGGATCCGGCCTCCCGGCAGGGCGATCGGCCGGTGATCCTCGCAGTCACCTCCTGCCCGACCGGCATCGCCCACACGTACATGGCGGCCGAGGCCATCGAGCAGGCCGGCGCCGAGAGGGGCGCCGAGATCCACACGGAGACCCAGGGGTCCGGCGGGATCACCCCCTTCCCCCAGGAGGTCATCGACCGGGCGGACGCCCTCATCGTCTCCGCCGACGTCAACATCACCGGGCGCGGGCGCTTCGCCGGGCTTCCCGTCATCGAATCCGACACGAACACCGCGATCTCGGACGCGCCCGCCCTCGTCGACCGGGCCCTGGCCGCGATCGCGGATCCCTCCGCGCCCCGCGTGGCGGCGTCCCGATCCGGCGACGACTCCGCGGCGGAGGGCGCGGGCGCGTCCGGCGCGCATCTCGGCTGGGGGCGCCGCATCCAGCAGGCCGTGATGACCGGCGTGTCCTACATGATCCCCTTCGTCGCCGCAGGCGGCCTGTTGACCGCCCTGGGATTCCTGGTCGGCGGCTACGACGTGGCCTTCGTGTCCCAGGACGTCGCGCTCAAGTACTCGCTGTGGAACCTCCCCGAGGCCCAGTCCTACGTTTCGAACGGGGCGACGCTGATCACCGACCACGCGGGACTGTCCCTCTACCTGGGCGCCGTGTTCAACGCGCTGGGCGGATGGGGCATGGGATTCCTGGTGGCGGCCCTCTCCGGCTACATCGCCTTCGGCCTGGCCGGACGCCCGGGCATCGCCCCGGGGTTCATCGGGGGCGCACTGTCGGTGGCGATCGGCGCCGGGTTCATCGGAGGACTGGTCACCGGCATCCTCTGCGGTCTGATCGCGATGTGGCTGGCGGGCCTCAGGGCTCCTCGCTGGCTGTCCGGGCTGATGCCCGTCGCGATCATCCCGCTGGTGACGACGCTGGTGGTCGGCTCCCTCATGCTCATGCTGCTCGGGCGGCCGCTGGCCGCCGTCATGACGGGTCTGCAGAGCTGGCTGACCGGCATGACCGGGTCGTCGGCGATCCTCCTGGGCATCGTCCTGGGCCTCATGATGTGCTTCGACCTGGGCGGGCCCGTCAACAAGGCCGCCTATCTGTTCGCCACCGCGGGGCTGTCCTCGGCCACTGACGCCTCCTACCAGATCATGGCCGCCGTCATGGCCGCCGGCATGGTGCCGCCGCTGGCGATGGCCCTGTCGACCGCGCTGCGTCCCAGGCTGTACACCTCGGCCGAACGGCAGAACGGCACCGCCGCGTGGCTGCTGGGCGCCTCGTTCATCTCCGAGGGCGCGATCCCCTTCGCGGCCTCCGACCCGCTGCGCGTCATCCCCTCGATGATGGCCGGCGGTGCCGTGACCGGGGCCATGTCGATGGCCCTCCACGTCGGTTCGAAGGCCCCCCACGGAGGGATCTTCGTGTTCTTCGCTGTCGATCCGATCTGGGGTTTCCTCCTCTCGATCGTCGCTGGCATGATCGTGTCGGCCCTGCTGGTCACGTTGCTCAAGGCGGCGGCCCGGAGGAAGGCGGCAGGGGCCGCCGATCCGGCCGGCGCCCCCACTGCCGCCTGACCGCGCTCGTCCCCGTCACCCCTCCCCGGGCGGCGCAATCCCGCGCCACCCGCACCACCCGCACAACCCAGGAGGCATCCATGTCCGCACGCACCGTCACCGTGGGATCCACGGTCGGGCTGCACGCCCGCCCCGCGTCCCTCATCGCCCAGGCCGCCGGCGAACTCGACACCGAGGTCCTGCTCAGCGTCGAGGGCGAGGACCCCGTGGACGCGTCCTCGGTCATGATGATCATGACGCTGGGCGCCGAGCACGGCGCCCAGGTCACCGTCGAGTCCGAGGACGAGGCGGCCATGAACCGGATCGCGGACCTGGTCGCGGCGAACCTCGACGCCTGACGCGCGGCGTCCTCCGCGTCCGTCCTCAGGGCTTGGGCAGCGAGCGCGGGCCGTACCATTTCCGGGCCCCGCGCACGGCGGACCTCTGGGCGAGAGCCGCCACCGCCGCGGAGACCGCCGCGAAGACCACCAGCTGGACCACCGGAGCGTCGTCATCGTCGTCGCGGGGCGCGTCATGCCCGGTGACGAGCCGCCACCCCGCCTCGGCGATCCTGCCGGAGATGATCGTGGCGATCGCCGCCGCCCCGGCGCTCGCGAGCTTCCAGCCGATGTCCATGTCGTCCTCCTCGGGGGCACACCGGGTCGGGCCCGGCTCCGGGCTCCATCATGCCGCACACCCGCCCGCGTCGCCGCCTCCGCGGCCGGGCGGTGCAGGCGGGATAGGCTGTGCGGGTTGTGTGGACCGGAGAGGGGGAACCGCCGTGGCACGTGTGCATCAGGCCGGGATCGGGTGCATCGCGGTGGTGATCGCGGCGGCGCTGGCGGGGTGCACGCCTTCCGTCGACCCGGCGGCCGACCCCGCGTCGGACCCGTTCGCCGCGCCGATCGTGCCGGGCCTGTCCTCCACGGTCGTCACCGGCGGCGACGAGCAGTCGGGTCTTCTCGCCGTGACGCCCCGCCGCGGATCCGGCACGGTGACCGTGGCGGTGCCCGCCGGTCAGGCCTTCTCCGACGAACTCGCCCGCGACTTCCTGCGGGCGACGGGGTTCACCCTGGTCCAGGTCGAGACCGACGACGACGGGCTCGCGGCGGCCACCGCCGCGACGCCGGAGGGGCAGGACGCGGCGGGTTCGGCCGATGTGCTCATCGGCCTGGACGCCACGGACGCGCTCACCGGGACGGATTCCTCCGTCCTCGCGGGCGGCGCCCCCGAGGACGCGGCGACCCCGGAGGGAACCGAGCTGGCCGGCGCGCCCGGCGCCGTCGCCTATGCGCGCGACGACGTGTGCGTCCTGGCCGACACGCAGTGGTTCGCGGCGAACAAGATCGATCCCCCCAACTCCGTCGACGACCTGGCGTCCTCGGCGTATGCGTCGCTGCTGGAGATCCCCGACCCGTCCGCCACGGCCGAGGGGCGCGCCTTCGTCCAACTCACCGGCCAGGCGAAGGGGGAGGGGGCGTCGGGTTGGTGGGCGCAGCTCCTGGCGTCGGGAGCGCAGGTGCAGAGCGGGGATGCCGCCGTCCAGGCCTGGACTGCCGCGTCGGCGTCGGGCGCGAGGCCGCTTCTGGTCGCCCCCGAGTCGCTGGCGGCGACGACGGTGAACAACACCGCGACCGAATCCTCCGCGGCGCCCGTCGGATCGACGTGCCTGACGCGGTATCTGTACGCGGCGCGGACTGCCGATCCGGCCGATCCCGACGGGGCGGAGTCCTTCCTCGCGTACCTGCTCGGCGCGCGCGCCCAGCAAGCTCTCGCCGAGGAGTCGATCGCCACCCCACTGGTGGCGGCCGCCGCCCAGGACACGCCTATCGGCTGGTTCTCGGCGCCCACCGGGGATGCGGTCGCCCTGTCCGAGGAGGACCTGGGGCGCACGAAGGACTGGCTGGCGGCATGGGAGAAGGAGCTGTCCTCCCGCTGACGCCCCGACGGCCGGTCAGTCGTGGAGCATCTCCGCGGTGACGTGGCACTCCTCGCCCACGCGCATCGGCGCGACGAGCCCCCTGTCGCGCAGGTCGCGCACACGGGAGACGACGCGAGCGCAGACATCCCACGGGTCGATGGTGTTGAGGTAGATGCGGGTCCCGCCCTCGAACCCCGCGATCGTCGAGATCCTCCACTTGAGCAGGATGCGCCACCGCATCGGGGTCGAGACGTCGGGCGGGCGATGGTACCACTCCTCGTTGCACGGCACGTCGACGCCGGTGGCGGCGTGCATCGCGTGGAGGAGGTCGGAGGCGGCGCGCATCTGCTCGTCGTCCACCTCCCACGGGTTGAGCGGAGCGTGGAGCGGCCATACGGACACGGTCGGGTAGCGGTGGCCGAATCCGGCCAGCGCGACGGCATGGTCGTTCTGCGCGATGACGAGGCGGCGGGTCACCGCGACCCGCAGGATGTCGTCGTAGATCGCGGGATCGGCGCGCAGGCGCTGCATCTCGGCCTCGGTCTGCACGGAGTGCTCGTCGATGGCGACCAGCTGCTTGTGGAGGTGGTCGAAGGAGGCGCCGGCCGGCTTCAGCCAGTTCTGGAACGTGGCCACGTAGCGCACGGCCGGGTCCAGTCCGTAGAGGTCCGCCATCGAGTGGGCGGTGAAAGCCATGTAGCGGTAGTGCTCCTCAGGCGTGAGGGTGCCCGATCCCGCCAGCTGCGTGTCCTGGGTGGCCCCGTCGACGAAGTGGCGGCGGGCGACGATGACGTCGTGCCCGCCGGAGAAGAAGCCGTTGGCCTGCTGGAGCTTCGCCGAGTCCGTCAAGGCGGCGAACTCCGCCTCCGACAGGCCGCCGGCCAGCATCCTCGCCCGCACGACATTCATCACATGCTCGTATCCGGTGCCCGAGGACAGGTACTCCGCCATGCGCCGGTGCTCGGCCTCGGACGGCGTGTGGTCGTGGTTGAGGTGCCAGTAGTTGTAGGACACGATCTCGAACAGGTTCGGGATGCGCCTGAACTCGGCGACCGTGTCGTGGAGACGATCGGCGGGAAGCGCGTCCAGCTGCTCCCAGGAGCCGTCCTCGCGGCGGACCAGCCGAGACTTCTCAGGCGGCGTCTCCAGGTAGCGCTCCTCGCAGAAGGCGCAGTGGCGTCCCTCACGATCCGGATCCAGCGGCTGCGGCGCCTCGTGGTGGACGGACAGGGGGCGGTTGCCGCGGCCGGGTACGGTCCACACCTCCGTCCCTGTCAGGAGGTTGTGCTGTTTCACCGTGCCATCGGCCAGACGCACCAGGGCGTGATCCCGGCGGGGGGTGTGCTCCTTTGCCATGCCGCCCAGTCTATTCGCCCCCGGGAGCGCGCATCTCGGGCGGGGTCGGGCGGAGCCCCATCCACCGGCCCGGCGGCGATAGCCTGGAGGCATGCCCCACGCGCAGCTGTTCACACCCGTCTCCATCGCCGGTCTCACTGCCCGCAACCGCTTGTGGATGCCGCCCATGTGCATGTACTCCGCCGCTCCCCTGGGTGAGGAGCTCGGCCGACCGACCCCCTGGCACCAGGTCCACTACGGGGCCCGAGCGATCGGGGGCGCGGGCGCCGTCATCGTGGAGGCGACGGGCGTGGTCCCGGAGGGCCGCATCTCGGTGAACTGCCTGTCCCTGCACGACGACGCCCAGATCCCCTCCTTCTCGGCTGTCGTTGAGCGCATCCACGCGGGAGGGGCGGCAGCCTTCATCCAGCTCAACCACGCTGGACGCAAGGGCAGCTCGCGCGCCGGCTGGCTCACCGGCGCGGCGGCGCCGGAGGAGGGCGGCTGGCAGGTCGTGGCGCCCTCGCCGATCCCCTTCGACGCGGGCTCCCCGACGCCGCGCGAGCTCACGGAGGAGGAGATCCTCGGCCTGGTCGGGGCATTCGCCGACGCCGCGGGCCGCGCCATCGAGGCGGGCTTCGACGGCGTCCAGATCCACGCCGCCCACGGGTACCTCATCCACCAGTTCCTCTCGCCGGCCTCGAACCGGCGAGCCGACCGCTGGGGCGGCGGCTTCGAGGGCCGCACGCGGTTCGTCCGCGAGGTCGTGCGCGCGGTGCGCGCCCGGATCGGGGACGCGCCCGTCCTCGTGCGGATCTCCGCCACCGACTGGACGCAGGAGTACCCCTCCGACGGGCGGCCCGGGTGGACCCTGGCCGACACGGAGCGCCTGGCCCCGCTGCTCGCCCGGGACGGGGCGTCGATGCTCAACGTGTCCACCGGCGGGAACGTCCCCGATGCCGCCGTCGGCGGCGGAGTGGGCTACCAGGTCTTCGCCGCGGCGGGCGTGCGCCGCGCGCTGGGCGTGAACGAGGGCGTCCCCGCCGGAGAGCCGCGGATCCCGGTATCGGCCTGCGGGCTGATCGTCGCCCCCGAGCAGGCGGAGCAGATCCTGGTGGGCGGCGACGCGGACGTCATTGAGATTGGGCGCGTCTTGCTCAGCGACCCGATGGCGCCGATGGCATGGGCCGCGCGTCTGCACGTGGCGCCGGACGCCCCCCGGCAGTACCTGCGCGCCACCAGGCGCTGATCCTGCGGCGGTCCCGGGGCCCGGAGTTCCGGGGCCCCGGCTCACTGCCGGGGCAGCCAGCCCTTGGCCTGTCGGGTGAGTTCGGCCAGCGCCTCGGTGGCCTCGGTGACGCGCTCGGCCTGGACGAAGAGGTGATCGTGGAAGTACCCGGCGATCACGTTGCATGAGATCGAGCGGCTCGCCAGCGTCTGCGCGATCGTCGCAGTCAGGCCGATGGAGTCCAGGGCGGAGTGGACGCCCAGGGTGATGCGGGCGAAACGCTCGTCCAGGACCAGGCCCGCGTCGCGGGCCTGGTCCTCGGCGACGACGACGGTGATGCCCTCATCCTCGGCGATGGTGGCGAAGGGGGTGAGCCCCTCGGGAATCTCGGAGACAGTGGCGAACACGTACATTCCCTGCTGGGTCGCATCCAGGGAGGCAAGTGCCCGATCGAGATCTTTCATTCCGGACATGCCATGCAACCTACCCCGGCAGGGCGTCCGCGCGCTGCCCCGTCTCACCGCACGTGGGGGATCCGACATTGCGATCAACATTGAGTCGACGGCGCTCAAGTTTCAGCCTTGAGTGAACGCGGCTCAACTTTGCTTGCGGTTCGGAGGGCGGGGGGCCACACTGAGGGTGTTCGCGAAAGAGACCCCCGAAAGGGGGGCCCGAACCGGCCCGGACCGTCCGGGCCCAGACCTCGGAGGAGGATTCAGATGGCTCTCTACGATCCGTTCACTGAGCTCGATCGCATCTTCAACTCGACCCTGCGTCAGGTGCCCGCCGTCCCCGGGCTGCCCCTGGACCTGTACCGCGACGGTGACAACTACATCGCCAAGGTGGATCTGCCGGGCATCGACCCTTCGACGATCGACATCGACGTCGAGGGCCGGACGCTGAGGATCAGCGCCGAGCGGAAGGGCGAGTCGGGCGACAGCCTGCAGTGGCTGACCCATGAGCGTCCGGTGGGGACGTTCGCCCGCCAGCTGACCCTGGGCGGGGGCGTGGCCCTGGACAACATCAGCGCCGCCTACACGGACGGCGTGCTCACGCTGACCATCCCGGTCGCCGAGGCCGCCAAGCCGCGCAAGATCGCGGTCAACGTCCAGTCCGGCGATCACGCCATCGAAGGCGCCGCCACGGCCAACGCCTGACGGAGCCTGTTCGCCGTGGCGGGAGCGGCCTCGGCCGGATCCGCGCGGCGTCGGAACTCAAGAGGATGAGGGGGCGGGACCCGAGGGTCCCGCCCCCTTCGTCGCGCCCTCCGCCCATCCGCGACCCGAGCCATTCTCGGCGCAGATTCAGAGATCAACGTCGGCGCCCGTCAGGGTGACCGACAGCCGCCCCTGCGAGGGCGTGACCTCCTGCAGGACCACGCCCGCCGGCAGCGCGTCGAGAGGGATCGTCACGGCGGGCAGCGCATCGGCGCCTGCGGCGCCCATCGGAAGCTCGCGGTCGCCGAGTCGGACGGAGACGGGGGTGAGGAGCAGCCCGCGCCCGCCCTCGCCAATGGACAGAGCGAGCGAGGCGGACGCGCCCATGCCGAGCGCCTCGCCCGAGAGGGAAATTCCATCGGGGCTGATCGAGACCGTTCCGGGCAGTCCGGCCCCTGTCGCGGCGGCGGCCAGCTCCTCCTCGGTGAGCACGCCGGAGGCGCGAACGGACCCGGCGACGCGGGGGAGGCCGGTCGAGACGTCCCCGAGTTCGGCGGTGACGTCATGGAGGGTCACGGCGACATCGCCTGACGTCACCGCGTAGGCGGGAATGCGGACGTCCAGCTCCTCCAGGCTGCCGCCCGCCAGCTGGGTGAGGACCGGGAAACCCTCGACGGCGACCTCCACATCCCCGAGTCCCGCCGCCTCGCCCGAGATCACCCCGCGCGTCGAGGCGAGGCCTCGGGCGATTCCGGCCTCGAGCTCGTGGGCGGCCAGCCGGTCGGCGCCCGCCAGCACGGCCGCAAGGGCCAGCGCCGCCGCGAGAAGGCGTCCCGCGGTCCTCATCGGCCGGCCCCGGCCCCGTGAGCGGGGCGGATCACAGGCGATCCATCAGGTCGGGGTGGGTGCCCGTGCGCCCCTTCTCGCCCTCGTTGAGGGCGTCGATGCGCTGGACCTCGTCCGCGGACAGCTCGAAGGCGAAGACCTGCAGATTCTCCGCTTGGCGCGCGGGAGTGACGGACTTCGGGAAGACGATGTCCCCGCGCTGCAGCGCCCACCGCAGAGCGACCTGGCTGGCGGTCGCGCCATGGGCCTCCCCGATCTCGGCCAGCACCGGATCCGAGGCGGCGCGCCCGCGGGCGAGCGGGGACCACGCCTCCGTGAGGATCCCGTGCTCCGCGTCGAAGTCGTGCACCGCGCGGTTGGGCAGGTATGGATGGGCCTCGACCTGGTTGACCATCGGCGTGACGTCGGCGTGGTCGAGGATCCGCTGGAGATGATGGGGCTCGAAGTTCGAGACGCCGATCGCCCGCGCGCGGCCGTCTGCGAGGAACTCCTCGAGCACCTTCCAGGTGGTGACGAAGTCGCCGCCGTAGTGCATGGGCAGGGGCCAGTGGATGAGGAAGAGGTCGACGTAGTCGGTGCGCAGGTCGAGCAGCGTCTGGGCGAAGCTCCGCCGGGCGGCCGAGGGCTCGTGGTTCGGGTTGTCGAGCTTCGAGGTGAGGAAGAGGTCCTCCCGCGCGATTCCGGATCCGGCCCAGGCCTGCCCGACCTCGGCCTCGTTGTGGTACATCTGCGCGGTGTCGATGTGGCGGTAGCCCAGCGCGAGGGCGGAGGAGACGACCTCGGCGACCTTCTCGGTGACCTTGTAGGTGCCGAATCCCAGCTGGGGGATGGCGGCCCCGCTCGCCAGTGTCAGCGTCGGGATGTCGGGCGCGGGATGTGGAGTGCTCGCAGGTGCCATGGCCATGATCCTTTCCGTGTGACGTTCGTCCAGCCTAGATCCCTGGGACGAGGGCGGCGCCGCCGGAGGCTCTTCGAGGGCAAAGGGACCGGCGCGGTGTCGGTGAACCAGATCGCCGAGAGCTCCGGGCTCAGTCGCCGCTCGCGCCGTCCGGGGGGTCCTCCACCGCGGGGCCCGCGAACTGGGCCCGGTAGAGGCGGGCGTACGCCCCGCCGGATGCCAGGAGATCGTCGTGGCGGCCCTTCTCGACGACGTCGCCGTCCTCCATGACCAGGATGAGGTCCGCGTCGCGGATGGTGGACAGACGGTGCGCGATGACGAAGGCCGTGCGGCCCTGGCGGAGCTGATCCATGGCCCGCTGGACCAGCACCTCCGTGCGTGTGTCTACCGAGGACGTCGCCTCGTCGAGGATGAGCAGGTCGGGCTGCGCGATGAAGGCGCGCGCGATGGTCAGCAGCTGGCGCTCGCCGGCGGAGACCGTCTCGCCGTCATCGCTGACCTGGGTGCGGTAGCCCTCCGGCAGCTGGCGGATCAGGCGGTGGGCGCCGGTCTCCGTGGCGGCGCGGATGACGTCCTCCTCGGTGGCGCTCTCGCGCCCGAAGGCGATGTTGTCGCCGATCGTCCCCTCGAACAGCCAGGTGTCCTGGAGGACCATGCCCATGTGCCGGCGAAGCGCGTCCTTCTGGAGATCGCGGATGTCGACCCCGTCGATCGAGATCGACCCGGAGTCGAGTTCGTAGAAGCGCATGAGCAGGTTGACCAGGGTCGTCTTGCCGGCGCCCGTGGGGCCGATGATCGCGACCATCTGGCCGGGCTCGACGTTCAGCGAGAGGTCCTTGATGACGGGCGTGCCCGGAACGTACCCGAACCTCACGTGGTCGAAGACGATGCGGCCGGCCTCCGCCTGCCCGTCGAAGTCGGCGCCGGGATGGGCGTTGCGCCACGCCTCGGTGAAGGAGGAGGCGCCGCGGTCGGGTTCCATCTCCGGGGCGTCGAGGAACTCGAAGATGCGCTCGGCCGAGGCGACGCCGGACTGCAGCGAGTTCGCCATCGAGGCGAGCTGCCCCAGCGGCTGGGTGAAGTTCCGGGAGTACTGGATGAAGGCCTGGACGTCGCCGAGCGTCATCTGCCCGCTGACCACTTTGAGGCCGCCGCCGACGGCGACGATCACGTAGGACAGGTTCGAGATGAAGGACATGACGGGCTGGGTCATGTTGGACAGGGTCTGGGCCTTGAAGGACGAGGTGTACAGCGCGGTGTTGGACTGATTGAACGCGTCGGTGAAGCGCTCCTCCAGGCCGTAGAGCGCGACGACCTCGTGCCCGGTCATGGCCTCCTCGACGAGGCCAGAGACCTCGCCTGTGGCGTGCCACTGCTCTCGGAACTGAGGCTGGGCGCGTCTCATCAGGACGACCGCGGCCCACGCGCCCAGGGGGATGACGACCATCGCCAGGAGCGTGAGCTGCCAGGACAGCGTGAGCATCATGACGAGGATCCCGACCAGGGTGAGCACCGACTGGAAGAACTGGTTGAGCGTCTGGTTCATCACCTGGGTGACGTTGTCGACGTCGTTGGACACGCGCGACATCAGGTCGCCCCGGCTGTTCTGGTCCAGGTAGGACAACGGCAGGTCCTCGATCTTGCGCTGGATGCGGTCGCGCATCCGCCAGCCCGTGGCCTGGATGACGTGGCGCAGCAGCAGCCCGGCGATGAACTGGAGGACGGCGGCCGCGACGTAGATGGCGCCGACCTCGATCAGGACGCGGCCGAGCGCCGAGAAGTCGATGCCCTGGCCGGGCGTGACGTCCATCGACGCCAGCATCGTGGCGAGCTTTCCGTTGCCCTGCTGTTCGAGGGCCGCGACAGCGGCCTCCTTGGAGGGGGCCTGGGCGATCATGCGGCCGATGACGCCCTCGAAGATGAGGTTCGTGCCGTTCCCGAGGAGTTTCGGGGCGGCGACCGAGAGGACCACCGCGACGGCGGTGGCGAGGAGGGCCAGGAGGATGCGCGGGAGATCCATGCGGAGCTCGCCGATCAATCGCCTGAAGGAACCTCCGAAGTCCTTGGACCGCGCGCCGGGGGCGACACCGCGGCTCGGGCTCCCGTGGGCGGCGCTCATGCGGCCTCCTCCTCGCTCATCTGCGACGCGACGATCTCGCGATACGTCGGACAGCTCCCCATCAGTTCGGCGTGGGTCCCGCGTCCGACGATGCGCCCGTCGTCCAGGACGACGATGCGGTCGGCGTGGCGGATCGTCGCGACGCGCTGGGCGACGATCAGGGTGGCGGCGCCCTCGGTGTAGGCCGGGAGGGCGATGCGCAGGCGCGCATCCGTGGAGTAGTCCAGGGCCGAGAAAGAATCGTCGAAGATGAACAGGTCAGCTGATCGGTACAGGGCCCGGGCGATCGTGAGCCGCTGGCGCTGCCCGCCGGAGAAGTTCGTGCCCCCCGCCTCCACGGAGGTGTCGATGCCCTGGTCGAGGTCCGAGACGAACTCCATGGCCTGGGCGCCCTCCAGGGCTCGGATGACACGCTCGCGTTGGGCCTGGTCCGGGTCCGGCACGCCGGACACGGTCGAGGCGATGGTGCCCGAGAACAGGTAGGCGCGTTGGGGGACCATCGCGATGTGCCGCCGCAGCTCGGCGGGGTCCAACTCGGTCGTCGGCACGCCGTTGGCGGTCACCGAGCCGCCGGTGGGATCCATGAGCCGCGGGATGAGGTTGACCAGGGTCGTCTTCCCTGAGCCCGTCGAGCCGATGACGCCGGTGGTGGTGCCCGGAGCGAACTCGAGCGAGACGCCGTCAAGGACCGGGTCCTCGGCGCCGGGGTAGCGCAGCGAGACGTCGCGGAGAGCGAAGGTCCAGCGGCCCTCGGGAGCGGGTGCGGGCCTCCCGGGGCTTCTCACGGAGACGTCGTGGTCGAGGACAGCGGCGATGCGAACCGCCGAGACATTGGCGCGGGGCACCATGATGAACATCATCGCGGCCATCATGACGGCCATGAAGATCAGCCCGAGGTAGTTGATAAATGCGAACAGGGCGCCGATCTGCGACTCCCCGTTCTCGATGGAGTGTCCGCCGTACCACAGGACCCCGATGTTGGACAGCGAGATGATGACGGTCACCGCGGGGAAGATCAGGGCGAACAGCGTGCCGATCCGCAGCGCGACCTGGCGCAATTGGTCGTTCGCGTCGCGGTAGCGGGCGCGGATCAGCGGCTGGCGCACGAAGGCCCGGATGACGCGGATGCCGGACAGCTCCTCGCGCAGCACCGTGTTCATCGCGTCGATGCGGGTCTGCTGGACCTGGAAGAGGGGGGCCAGGCGGCCCATGATCAGGCCGACGACCAGCGCCAGGACGGGGACCACGACGACGAGCAGCAGGGACAGGTGCGAGTCCTGGCGCAGGGCCATCACCACGCCGCCGACGCCCATGATGGGCGCCTGGATCATGATGAGGAAGGTCATGAGGACGACCATCTGGATCTGCTGGACGTCATTGGTCGCGCGCGTGACCAGCGAGGGGGCGCCGAACTCGTGGACGTCTTGGGCGGAGAAGTCCTGGGTGTGGGTGAAGACGCGGTGGCGCAGCCAAGCGCCCAGGCCCATCGCCATGCGGGAACCGAGGAACACGGCGACGGCGGTGGCGACGGATTGCCCGAGCGTGACGGCGAGCATGACGGCTCCGAGCCGCCAGATGTGGTCCGTGTCGCCCAACGCGACGCCCTCGTCGATGATCCGGGCGTTGAGGTCGGGGAGGTTGAGGGAGGCGATGGCGGCCATCGTCTGCAGGACGACGACGGCGAGGACCTCCCAGAGGCGGGTCCGCAGGTATTCCCAAGTCAGTTTGGCGAGCATGTGCGTCCATTCATGGCGGACTTCTCCGCGCGTGCGAGTCGCTTCTTTTTGAAGGTACCTTCAGTATGGTAGGGAGGGGTCGCATGCCTGTCAACCGGGCCGCAGCCGTCTCCGCATGGCCCGCCATGCGGAGACGATCTCCGTCGCCGGCCCGACGTCCTCCCGTGAGGCCAGTGACATGGTAGGACGGGTCGGGGGCATCTGCCGCCACAGGGCCGTCGCGGAAGACGCCTCCGGGACCCCTCCGCCACCGACGCGGGGCAGGCCCGCGTCGGTGGCGGAGGTCCAGGGAATCGTTCCCGACGATGGTCGCGCACCCTTCGCGCGTTCACAGCGCGTTCACAGCGTGTTCCGGCCTTCTCGGTAATCCATTCCGCCTACGATGAGTACACCCGACAACGGGTTACCCAGTCCGCACCACCCATTCATTTCTCGGAGGTCCCATGTCCGTTCGAAATGCCATGCTGGCGCTCATCGCCACGAAACCCGAAGGCGTCTACCGCCTCAAGCAGACATTTGAGGAACACGTCGGAGGCACCTGGACGCTCAACATCGGTCAGGTCTACCAGACCATGCAGCGCCTGGAGCGCGACGGCTTCGTCGACTCCCACAGGGAGACCCACGGAGGTCGGGAGTCGGAGGTCTTCACGCTCACCGAGGTCGGGCAGTCCGCACTGGACGCCTGGCTCGCGAAGCCGGTCGCCCGCGACACCGCCGACCGCGACGAACTGGTCATCAAGCTGGCTGTCGCCGTGGACAACCCCGATGCCGACGTGCCCGGCATGATCCAGCGTCAGCGCAAGGCCACCTCGAAGGCGCTGCGCGAGTACGTCCACGCCAAGGACGCCGCCGAGGAGAACGGCGACCCCTACAACCTGGTCGTGGACCGTCAGATCTTCCAACTGCGCGCTGAGCTCCGCTGGCTCGACGCCGTGGAGTCGAAGCTCGCGGCGTCCGGGGACGCGCAGAAGAAGGAGGACTGATCGGGTCCTGACGTCCGCCCGCCTTCCTCCTGGGCGGGGACGGTCCAGCTGACCGGCACGGGGAGTCCGGCTGCTGGAACGGGTCCTGGGTCCGGCCATGCGGAGAGGGGGCGCAGGCCCGGGCGGGCGACGTCAGGAGTGCTCGTGAGAGTCGCGTCCGCGCAGGCGGTCGAGTTCGCGGCGCTCCCGTTTCGAGGGGCGGCCGGCTCCGCGGTCGCGGATGGGCGCGGCTCCCCCTATCCTCGGGCGCGGCGGTGTGCGGTCGACGGCGCACAGCCGCGCCTGCGGCGCCCCGACGCGCTTGACCAGCAGCCCCGCGACCTCCAGAACGCGGTCGAATCCCTCGATGCGCAGGCGCACCTCGTCCCCGATGCGCACCTGCTGGCTGGCCTTGGCGGTGGCGCCGTTGACCCTGACGTGGCCGGCGCGCGCGGCCGCCGTGGCCTGCGAGCGCGATCTCGTCTGGCGCGTCGCCCACAACCAGGTGTCCACGCGCACCGAGTCCCCGGGGGCAGGTGCCCCCCGCGGGAGTTTGGGGGCGGGTCCATCACCGTTCACGCGGCGAGTCTAGATGAGCAGCCGTTGCGGGGACGCACCCGGGTCACAGCACCCGGGCGAGCGCCGCGGCGCCGTCGCCGCGGGCGGCGTCGTCCACGGCGATGTCCGAGAGCCCCTGCCACCGTGCCACACGGGCGAGCTCGCCGCGCAAGGCACGCGCCTGGCCGACGGGAGAGCGGTCGGGACCGGTCTCCAGCCAGAAACCCATGACGCGCAGGACGCCCGCCGCCCGGTCCGCCCGCAGGTCGATCCTGCCGACGATGTCCCTCCCGCGCAGGACCAGCAGATCGTAGTAGCCGTACGTGCGCTTCGGAGCGGGCGTGTAGATCCCGATCCGGTAGCGGACGCCGAACAGTTCGAACAGCCGGGGGCGGTGCGCGACCAGCGGGTCGAAGGGCGACAGCAGCCGGGTCCGGCCGCGCCAGGGGGTGTCCTCCGCGAAGAGACCGGCGGCCGTGGCGGGCGCTCGCGGGCGCGGAAGCTGGGCCCCCTCGTCCAGGGCAGAGGGGACGGGAACCCACCAGGGGTCCTCGCGCCTGGAGGATGTCCCCGCGACCTCGACGCGGCGGGCCAGCCCCTGGGCCTCCAGGCGCGCGAGCGCCTCCTGGACGGCGGAGGCGGGCAGGCGGAACCAGTCGGCGACGGTCGAGGTCCGCGCGATGCCGAGCCCCCGCAAGGTGATGCGGGTGAGCTCCCGGGCCGCGTCGGCGGGCTCGGGAGCGGCGTCTCGATCCCAGAGATCGGGCCACAGCAGCTCCGGGCGGGCGAGGAGCCGCTGAAAGGTCCGGGTGCGTCCGATCCCCACCAGCTCACCGCTGGCGAAGGCGTCCCGCACGCAGGACTCGGCCAGGCGCCGCCCCTCTCGATCCCCCGGCGCGATCTGGTCGGCAACCGCCAGGGCGGTCGCCGGCTGGTCGGACAGAAGGCTCAGGACACGGCTGCGACAGGCCTCCCAGTCGGCATGCTCGCGGTACCGGACCCGCGAGCCCCACAGTCCAGAACGTGGGAAGACGCAGGTCAGGCGGGCGATTGCGGGGGTGAGGACGCTGGCCTCATGCGCCCAATGCTCGACGAGGTCGCCGCCTGGGGGCGTGGGCGTCGTGAGGATGTCCCGGGGCACCGCACCGATCCGCGAGAAGAGCACCATGTCCTGGGCGCGCGCCATCACGTTGACGGAGTCGATCTGCACATAGCCCAGGCTCTCGACGGCGGCGAGCGCCCGGCGACGGGCCTCGGCATGGCTGCGGGCCCGAGGAGGTCGGGGAGCCGCTAGCCCGGCTCCGGCGAGGGCCAGTCCGCGTGCCTGGTCGATCGAACAGGTGTACGACATGTGGTCAGCGTAGCAGGGAGTCCAGCACGGACAGGACGCGCGCCGCCGTCCCCGTCCGGCGGCCGGCTCCGCCCTCGTCGTCGGCAAGAGGAAGGGTGACGACGTCCTCGGGCCACTCGCGCGACCATCCCGCCGGGCGCGGCCACCACACGGGACCGTCGACTCCGGCCAGAGCCAGGTCCCGGACCAGCCTCTGGGCATGGACGGGCCCCGCCGGGTCGCGGAAGGCGACGCAGAAGTGCCCGTCTCGCGGCGAGAGGGGCGCGATCCCGCGGTCCTCCAGCGCGTCATGGAGGCGGGCGGCCTCCGACCTGCGCGCCGCCGTCAGGGCGGACAGGTCGAGTCCGGACAAGGCGGCGCGGGCCTGTGACGACATCGCGGCGGGGGAGAGTTGGAGGTCCATGAGGTCTTCGGCGCGGTCACGGTCCCCGGCGAGCCAGGCGGCGGTCGCGGCGCGGTCGATCCCCCCGCGCGGGAGCGGCCGGGGGCCGCCGGGCTCCCCGATGGCGCCACCGCGGGCGAGGGCCCCGTCGGAGAGCCCGGTCAGCTTGCGCGCCGACACGGCCAGGTAGTCGGCGTCGACGAGGGCGGGCAGGGGCCACCGGTGTGTGTCGTCGAGGACCAGGATCGCCCCGGCCTCCCGGAGGCCGCCCAGGGCGCGGGACAGCTCGGGGGACGGCGGCGCGCCGAACAGCTCGCAGTGGAGGATCGCCCAGGAGGCCGGAGCCGCGCCGCCGGACCGATCTCGGCACGCCGGTCGGCCCCGGCCCGTCTGCCCGTCCCCCAGGATCGCGCGCTCGAGCGCCGCGGGATCGGCCATGAGGTCCTCCCCCACGGCCACGTGCGCGATGTGGAGGCCCTCCAGCTGGAAGGGCAGGGTCATCGTGACGCAGTGGTAGTCGGGGACGGCGATCTGGGTGATCCCGCGGGCGCGCAGGTCCTGGGCGACGAGCGCCAGCGCATGTCGGCCCAGCGCGACCGCCGCGGCGCCCTCCCAGTCCTCGGGGAGGTCGGGCGCACCGGGGCGGGCGCGGGCGCCGGATGGGCGCGGGTGCTGGGACGGGAGGGCCATCCGCCCATTGTCGGCCCCGCGGGGCCTGCTCGCCGCCGATCCGGTCGGCGGCGAGCAGGCCCTCAGCTCTGCGTCGACGAGGGCGGCGCCGGCGCGCCGCGACGACGGTCGAAGCGCTCCAGCGAGGCGCGCACGGATCCGCGCATGAGCGTCTCCATCCGGTCGACCAGCGCAGCCGGGTCGTCGCGCATGCCGGTGGCCAGCCAGTGCATGAAGTGACCGAGCACGCTCAGCGTGTAGTGGTCGATGATGAACGAGCGGTCCTCGCCGTCGACCCGGAGGCCCTCCTCGAGCTCGCCGACGATGGCGTCCATCATCGGGCGCAGGGCGTGGAAGAAGAAGGACTCGAGCTCCCGGTGGCTGAGCGAGCGGACCACGGCGTCCGCCTCCGCGGCGTGGTCCCGGACGTAGACGAGGAGCTCGAGCAGGCCGTCCGCCCACTGGCCGTAGGAGGCGTGGGCGAGGATCCCGTTGGCCACGTCGGTGCGGAAGACCCACGCTGCCAGGTCGCGGACGTCGGCGAAATGGTAGTAGAACGCCTGGCGGGTGATGCCGGCCTCCTCCGCCAGGCCGGACACCGTGATCCGGGACAACGGTGTGCTGCGCAGCTGACTGGTCAGCGCGGCGCGCAGGCGCTCTCGGGTGGGGGGCATGGTCTGGTCGGGCGCGGGCATCGGGTTTCTTCGGTCGCGGTGGGTGGGAACTGGGACCGAGGTCCCACTGACGCTGCTCCCATTGTCCCGGACGCCCAGGGTCGGTGCCGGGTTTTCGACAGGTGCGCCGAAGTGTCCAGTGACCGCCGACGACTCCCCCGCATAGCGTGAATCCGCGCGGGGGACCTCTCCCGGTCGCCCGGCGCCCCATTGACATCGACCGACTCGCCGCGACGCCGACGCGGGCGCCGGCTGAAGGAGGCACCTCGCCATGTTCCTGTTCGACTCGATCCCGTGGCACGCCTGGTTGGCGTGGTTCGCCGTCCTCGCGGCCCTCATCGGCCTCAACGAGGTGACGCGCCGCTGGAAGCAGGCGGGCATCGCCATCTTCGTGGTCCTGCCGGTCCTCCTGACGATCTTCGTGTGGCCGGCGACGGCGGGAGCCGGGTCCTCTACCGGCACCTGGTTCCATTGGGTGAAGGTGTACTCGGCCCTGGCCGGGTGCCTGGGCTTCATGCTGATCCGTTATGTCCCCCGCATCGCCGCGAACAGGTGGGCGCTGTGCTTCCCGCCGGCGATCCTGGCGATCAACATCGTCGAGGCCTGTCTCCGCGACTTCCAGGTGGGCGCGATGGGCGCCGACGGCGTCGTCGTCGATGGCGTCGTCATGGTCTCGGGACCCTGGAACTGGATGAACGGCGTGGCCGGGCTGATCAACCTCGTCACCATCTGCGGATGGTTCGGCATCTTCGTGTCGAGGGACAAGACGCGGGACATGGTCTGGCCCGACATGCTGTGGTTCTGGATCATCGCCTACGACCTGTGGAACTTCGCCTACGTCTACAACTGCGTCGGCGACCACTCCTTCTACGCGGGCGCCGCTTTGTTGCTGTCCTGCACGATCGCCGCTTTCCTCATCAAGAGGGGAGCCTGGCTCCAGCACCGCGCGCACACCCTCGCGCTGTGGATGATGTTCACGATGGCCGTCCCCACCTTCGTCACCGACTCGCCGTTCTCGGTGGCGGCCTCGCACAGGCCCGCCGCGCTCCTCACGGTGTCCGCGGTCTCCCTCGCCGCCAACGTCGCGGTGCTGGTCTTCCAGGTCCTCACCGTGGCCAGGCGCCGGCGCAATCCGCTGACCGACGAACTCTACGTCGAGCTGCCTGCCTACCAGCGTGTCCGCGCCGCCAACGCCGCCGGGGACCGCGAGACGGCCGGGGTGGGCGCCGGGGTGGCCGGAACGTCCCGCCACACGGAGGCATCGTCCCGGTAGTCTTGAGGGAGTGGTGGGGGCCACCCACGCCGGCGACGTCGAGCGCGGGCTCACGTGGGGGCCTCCCCCGCTCCCGAGGGCCACGAGCACACGTGTCGCGCCCTCGGACGCGGACACGGCACAAGGGAGCTGAAGTGGCACGGGTACTGGTGGTGCGGGCTCACCCGCTGAATGCGCAGGCGTCGAGGACGATGCGGCTCGCGGACGGGTTCGTGCGGGCGTACCGCGCCGCGAATCCGGACGACGAGATCTCCGACCTGCGCCTGTACAACGTGGCGGTCCCCGAGATCGATCTCGATCTGCTCAACGGCTGGCGGGAGCTGAGCGCGGGCACGCCCTTCGTCCATCTCAACCTCAACGAGCAGGCGAAGATTACTTTGTTCAACAACTATACCGACCAGTTCATGGCCGCGGACAAGCTCGTCATCGCGAATCCGCTGTGGAACCTCCAGGTCCCCACCCGGCTCAAGGCGTGGCTGGACACCACCTGCGTGGCCGGCACGTCTTTCCGCTACACCGATACCGGCGCGTCCGAGGGACTGGTCCACGACAAGAAGGCGCTCCACATCCAGACCAGCGGCGGCGTCTTCGCCCACCGGGATCCGGCGTCCGTCTACGTGCGCAGTCTGCTCCAGTTCCTGGGGATCACCGACGTCACGGACATCTCCGCGGAGGGGATGGACCACGACCCCGAGCACGCCGAGGACATCCTCGACGATGCGATGCGGCGCCTCGTGGCCTTCGCCCGCACCTTCTGACCGGGCGCCTCGGGAGGCGCGCCTAGCGGGTGCGCAGGACCGCGACCGGCATGTCCGCCGCGCACAACGTGAGCAGGGCCGCGGCGTTGAACGCCGCCGCCGTGGCGACGATCTGGTCGTGCGAGGCCGGTGCGCGCCCGCCGTCAGCAGCCTGATCCCGGTAGAAGTCGGCGATCGAGCCGAAGGCCCAGGTGTCGACCGCGAAGACCTGCCAGGCACCGGCCTCCTCTGGGGGCTCCGCATCGGCGGCTCCCGTGCCGACCCCAGGACCGGCCCCGGCCGCGTCGAGGGCCGCGCCGACCGCCGCGGCGTCGATCGTGGTGCCCGGGACCGTGTTCGCGACTACGGCGACCTCCCGGTGGGGCCCGTGCATGATCGGCATCGGAGAGTCCGCATATCCCGAGATGACGCCCGCGATGTCGTCCCCGTCGGGCATCGTCAGGGCAAGGGCCCCGCATCGGCGCAGGACGGCCTCGGGCACGTCCGCGACGTCGATGCCCCACGACTCCATGAGCGCGACGACGCCGGGTGGCCGCTGGCCGAGCAGCCCGAGGATGGTCGCGACGGAGTCCACAGCCCCGCATCCGCTGTTGCCGGGCGCCGCATGGTCGTCCCCGTGGGCCGAGACCGGCAGGTCCGCGGCTCTCAGGGACGCGCACGTCAGCGAGAGCCATGCGGGCGCCCAGGTCGCGATCTCCTCGCCCAGACCCGCCGGGTCCGCCCCCGTCTCCCGGACCGGCGGCGGCCCCTCCGGGCGCTCTCCCCGCGGCCGCGCCCCGGTGCCGCGGTCGGGGACCGCGACAGGGCGGAACACGCCGGTGAGCAGGACATCGACCACCCACGTCGTGAGCGTTCCCCCCGCCACCCTCGGCGTGGGCCCGCCGTCGGGCACGCGCGCGGCGGCGGGCATGTCGGGGATCTCGAAGGGGCGCCCGTCGAGGCATCCGGCCGGGTAGGGGCGGCTCACGGGGACCAGGGCGCCGCCGGGGTCCGCGGTGAGCCGTTCCAAGCCTGCTCTGATGCCGGGAAGCTGGGAGGGAGCCGGCTCGAGACGGCCGATGGCCCCGGTCAGTGTCATGGTTCCCACTGTATCGGCCTGCTCCGCCGCGTGACTCGCCGGCTGGGTAGGCTGCGACCATGACCACTCCCGACTTCGTCCTGGAGCTGCGCCGGCATATCGGCAACGCGCCCCTGTGGATGCCCGGATGCACGGCCGTCGTCACGCGCCCTCGCCGGGACGCCCCCGGCATCGACGTCCTGTGCGTGCGGCGGGCGGACAACGGGGCGTGGACGCCGGTGACGGGCATCGTCGACCCCGGCGAGGAGCCCGCCGCCGCGTGCGAGCGCGAGGTGCTCGAGGAGGCCGGCGTGGTCGCGCGGGCCAGGCGCGTCGTCTCCCTGGAGGTCGTCGGACCGGTCACCTACGCCAACGGCGACGTCTCGACCTACCTGGACACGGCGTTCTGGCTGGAGTGGGTCTCGGGAGAGCCGTATCCGGCGGACGGGGAGAACACGGCGGCGCGCTTCGCGCCCGGGGACAGGCTGCCGGAGATGAACGAGCGGTTCAGACGCGTCATCTCCCGTGCGCTCTCGGGCGCGCCCGAGGCGCAGTTCGTGGCCGCCGGGCGCTGAGTCGGGAGCCGGCCGCCGATCGTGGCCGCGGCGCCGAGGCCTCCGGCGCCTCGCCCTCCCGTTGCGGGCGCGGTCCGAGGGTGGTGGGATGGATCACATGACGAACACTCCGGAGAAGATCGTGTACACCGCCGTCGCCCACACCACAGGCGGGCGCACCGGGCGCTCGACGTCCACCGACCCCGACATCGCCCTCGACCTGCGCACACCGGTGTCCATGGGCGGGCGCGGGGACGGCACCAACCCCGAGCAGCTCTTCGCGATGGGCTACGGCGCCTGCTTCCAGGGCGCGATGGGCCTGGCGGCCAAGGATCCGGCCGCGAAGGCGGCCGTCCGGGACTCCGTCGTGCGAACCTCCGTGTCTCTCGGCCCGGAGGGCGAGTCCTACGCCATCGCCGTCACCATCGAGGTCCGCCTGCCGGGCCTGGACCTGGCCGAGGCGCAGCGCCTGGTCGAGCGCACCCACGAGCTGTGCCCCTATTCGAAGGCCACCCGCGGCAATGTCCCCGTCACCGTCAGGGCGGTGGACGCCCTCTGACCCGCCCCAGCGGGCGCAGGGCTCAGGCGCCCTGCCAGTAGGCCTCGATCGCGCGGGAGAGGCCGGCGAGATCGTCGACGTGGCTCATCTCGCGGGCCGAGTGCATCGACAGCAGGGCGATCCCCACGTCGACGGTCGTCACGCCCAGGCGCGTCGCGGTGATCGGGCCGATCGTGGATCCGCAGGGCACCGCGTTGCTCGAGACGAACTCCTGGTGGGCGACACCGGCCGCCTCGCAGGCGCGGTTCCACAGGGCCGTGCCCACCGCGTCCGTCGCGTAGCGCCGGCTCGCGTTGATCTTGAGCATCGGGCCGCGGCCCATGACCGGTCGGGTGTCGGGGTCGTGGCGGTCGGGATAGTTGGGGTGGACCGCATGCCCGGCGTCGGAGGAGACGCACGAGGACGCCGCGAGCATCCGCGCCGCCTCATCGCCGCCGCGCCCCAGGGCCCCGGCCGTGCGCCGCAGGACGTCCTCGAGCACCGGTCCCGCCGCGCCGGACCGGGTGGAGGAGCCGACCTCCTCGTGGTCGAAGCAGGCGAGGACCGCCACGTCGCCGGTCCGGGGCAGCCCGGCGCCGGCGATCCGCTCCAGCGCGGTGAGCCCCGCGTGGACGGAGGAGAGATCGTCCTGGCGGCCCGAGGCGAGGAACTGGCCTTCGGGGCCGAAGAACCCGGGGCCCTGGGAAGGCACGAGGAAGAGGTCGGTGGCGGCGATGTCGGCGGCCGAGGCGAGCCCGGCGTCGCGGGCCACGATGTCCATGATGTCGGCGCCGGGGCGGTCCACGGTCCACACGGGGTGCAGGTGGCGCTGCGGGTCCAGTCGGAGCCCGTCGGGGTTGACGCTCCGGTCGAGATGGATCGCGAGCTGGGGGATGCGGGCCAACGCGCCGGTCCGCACCAGCACCTGGCGTCCGTCGCGGGTGAGGACCCGGCCGGCAACGGCCAGCTCCCGGTCCAGCCACGAGTTCCAGATCATGCCGCCGTAGACCTCGACGCCCAGCTGGCCCCACCCGTCGGGGGTCGTTGTCGAGGGGTTGGGCTTGAGCGAGAACATCGGGGAGTCCGTGTGCGCGCCGACGATGCGGAATCCCGCGTCCTTCGCGACGGTCGCAGGAACGACCCAGGCCAAGGCGGCCCCGTCCCGGACCATGACGTGCCCGCCGGGGGAGGCGTCCCAGGGGCGCCGTTCGTCCTGGCGGGCGAACCCGGCGTCGACGAGGCGCTGGGCGACCAGGTCGGCGGCGTGGAAGGAGGTGGGGCTGTCGGCCAGGAAATGGGCGTAGTCGACGGCGTGGGACTGGGCGGGAGTGAGTTCGCGGCGGGCGGGCATGGCTCCATGGTAGGCGGGGCGCCCGGCCCGCCCGACGAGGGCGGCGCGGCTACGCTTGCCCCATGGACATCGAGATCCCGACGTACACGCTCAATGACGGCAACTCACTTCCCGCCATCGCACTGGGGACGTACAAGCTCCGCGGCGCCCAGGGCGTCGACGCCATCGTCTCCGGCATCCGCGCCGGCTACCGGCTGCTCGACTCGGCGTTCAACTACGACAACGAGGGGGCGCTGGGCGAGGCCGTGCGCCGGGCGGGCGTGCCCCGCGAGGAGCTTCGGCTCACCTCGAAGCTTCCGGGGCGCTACCAGGAGCACGATCTGGCCGTCGCCGCCGTCCGCGAGTCCCTCTACCGGGCGGGACTGGACTACTGGGACCTCTACCTCATCCACTGGCCGCTCCCGCGGGTCGACCGGTACGTGGAGGCCTTCCAGGCGCTCGTCGAGTCGCAGAAGGAGGGACTGATCCGTTCCGTGGGCGTCTCGAACTTCCTGCCCGAGCACCTCCGCCGCGTCATCGACGAGGTCGGAGTCGTCCCTGCCGTCAACCAGATCCAGCTGCTGCCGACCTTCCCCCAGACCGACCGGCTCCGCCTCCACGAGGAGCTCGGGATCCGCACGGAGTCCTGGAGCCCGCTGGGCCGAGGCAACGCGGTGGCCTCCGATCCGGTGGTCGTCAGCGTCGCGGCGGCCCACGGGGTCACCCCGGTCCAGGCGATCCTGAGGTGGCACACGCAGCTGGGCACGATCCCCCTGCCGAAGTCCTCCCATCCGCAGCGCCAGCGAGAGAACCTCGACGTCTTCGGTTTCGAGCTTTCCGAGGACGAGATGGCGGCGATCACGGCGCTCGGGCGGCCGGACGGGCGCGCCCTCGACCTGGATCCCGCCGTCCACGAGGAGTTCTGACCGCCTTCGGGTCCTTCCCGCCCTCGTCGGCGCGCGTCCTCCTCGGGGGAGGGGCGTCGACGAGGGCGCCGCTGCGCGCGGGTCGGATGTGAGACGTTGGTCCATTGTTGCGCGATCAACGATTGCTAGGATGGCCGCATGTCCCAGACCACGACCGCCGCCGCGCCCATCCGCTTCGAGACTCGCCTGGCACCGGAGGACTCCGGGGCCTGGCGCAGCTGGGTCCTCGCGGGCCGCGCGCTCACGACCGCCCTGGACCGGACGCTGGGCGAGGAGGAGCAGCTCACGCTCATCGACTTCGAGCTGCTCACGGAGCTGCGCGGGTCGGAGGAGGCCCGCCGGATGTGCGACCTCGGAGCCTCGGTGGCCCTCACGCGCTCGGGCGCGACCCGTGCGATCACGCGCCTGGAGAAGGTCGGCCTCGTGCGGCGCCTGCCCTCGCCGACCGACGGGCGCTCGACCGTCGTCGAGCTCACGCCCGAGGGCCGCAGGCGCCAGGCGTCCGCGTCGCGCGTCTTCGCCCGCGTGACGCAGGAGCACTTCTTCGCGCTGCTGGGCGCCGACGACCGCGAGGTCCTGGAGCGGACGTCGGACCTCATCCGCCGCTCGGTGATGGGGGCGCCGATCTGCCGCAGCGAGCTGGCGGGCTGATCCGGCCCATTCGCCGGGCCGTCAGGGCCGCCCTCGTCGCGGAGCGCCTGCGGGGAGCCCGCGTCCGGGGCAGTCAGCTCTCCAGGGCGAAGCGGTAGACGTTCGTCTCGCGCTGGACGAACCCGCAGCGCCGGTAGAGCCGGTTGGCGGCCTCCCGCGAGGGACGCGAGGTGAGGTCGACGGTCCGGCACCCCAGGGACCGGGCGTGGGCGAGCGCCGCCTCGACGAGCCGCTGCCCGGCACCCTGGCCGCGCGCCGCCTGGTCGACGACGACGTCCTCGATCCAGGCGCGCAGGCCGGTCGGGATCTCGAAGACGGCCAGCGAGAGCATCCCGAGGATGGGGCCCGCGCCGTCGCCGTCGGGCCCGTCGGGGCGGAAGGCGAGGAGATGGACGCTCTGCTGGGAGACGAGGCGCTCGACCCCCGGGGCGTCCAGCGGCGCGGCGGTGCGGGAGAGCTGCGGGATCAGGCGCGACAGGGCCTGGACGAGTTCCGGGGTGGAGGATGTGACGAGTTCGACGGACATGGCGCTCCTCGTGTGATGTGTGCGCGTCGAGTCTAGAGGGTCGGCGCGGAGTCCAGGGGTTCTCACCGAGCCGAGGCGCTGTGCCGCCTCAGTTCGGCGCGAGGTCCGCGGTTCGCTGAGAGTCCCGCGATTCGGCGGGCAGGCGGATCGGGACCCGGACCACCGGGGACCGGCGCCCCGCTAGGGCCAGGCCCAGGCGGCTTGCCCCCGCCGTGGACAGCCACGCCACCTGGTCCGCGGGCACCCCGCACAGGCCTGTGGGCGCGTCCGCGATCCGCCCGCGGCCTGCGGCGAGGCTCGCGGCCGCATCGCCGAGATGCCGACGCCGGAGCGTCCCGTCGGAGGCCTCGCGCACCGCGAGCGTGATCCTGCCCATCCGGGCCAGGACGGCGCCCACGCACAGGATGTCGTCCACGGTGGACCGCCCGTCGGCGTCGGCCGCGATCACGCCCCGCCCGGGGTAGACGTCGACGACGTGGGCGAGGCCCGTCCGCAGGGCCCGCCTCCTGCCGCCGTGCCGGGAGCGGACGACGACCTCCGCCCCGGCCGCCCGCGCCGCGTCGAGGAACCCTCGCCGGCCGGGAGCCGACCCGTCGTCGACGACGACCACGGGCGGGTCGGCGGTGCTGCGGCGGAGCGCCCCGACCAGGTCCACCAGCCGCTGGCCGGGACGGAAGACGGGGATGAGGACGACGGCCGGGCCCTCCGTCTGGGGCGCGGTGGCGCGGAGGCGTGTCGGAGGGCAGGAGGAGGCGCCCGCTGAGCGGTCATCGGTCATGGTCACAGGCTTCCCGGCGGACCTCGGCGCGCAATGTGGCCCTGCTGTGGCGAACCTGTGGAGGAGGCTCCGGGGACGACGGCGCTTCCCTCGGGTCGGGCCGGCGTTCCGATGCCGGGGCGGAGGCGCTCAGGCGGCGCGTCGGAGGAGGACCGCGACCTCGGTATGGGCGGTGTGGGGGAACATGTCGAACAGCCGGGCGGAGACGGGGCGGAGGCGGGGCATGGCCGCCAGGTCGCTGGCGAGGGTCGCTGGGAAGCAGGAGCTGTAGACCACGCGGGCGACCCCCGATCCGTCGAGCCACCGGGCCAGATCCTCCCCGATGCCCCGGCGCGGGGGATTGACCACGACGGCGTCGGGGGCGCGGCCCTGCGAGCGGGCCCAGCGCGTGGCGTCCGCCGCGACGAAGCGGACGGCCTCCGGCGCCAGTCCCAGACCAGCGGCGGCTTCGCGCGCGGAGTCGATGGCCTGACCGGAGATCTCGATCCCGGTGACGGCGGGCACGCCGGCGCTCGCCGCGTGCAGGGCGAAACCCCCGACCCCGCAGTAGAGGTCCCACAGCTCGCGCGGCGCCCCCGGGGCTGCGCCGTCGGTGCCGCCGGCGGGCGCCCTCCCGGTGAGCCAGGCGGACGCCTGACGATACAGCTGCGAGGCGACGGCGGTGTTCGTCTGGGTGAAGCTGCGCGGCCCGACGCGCAGCACGACGTCCCCGACGGGCATCGGCAGGGTGGCCGCGTCGGTGAGGACGACCTCCTCGGGGCCCTCGATGATGGCCTCGTGGGTGGGGTGGATGTTCGCGGTGACGACAGTCGCGCCGGGGACGAGCTCGCGCAGGAGGGGCAGGCCGCGTCGCAGCGTGCCCAGCTGGCGGCGGGAGCGCAGGACGAACCGGATCAGCAGGGCGCCGTCGTCGGCGCAGGTCGCGAGGATGTACTTGAGCTCCCCGCGGCGGCGGGGCACGTCATAGGGGAGGAGGCCCGTCCGGCGGATGAACCGCGAGAGGCCGGGCATGGCGCCGGTCAGCGGGGGCGCCATGATCGGGCATGCGCTGAGGTCGACGCCGCGCAGTTCGGCGTCGAGGACGCCGAGCGTCGGCCGGTCGGTGGTCCCGCCCACCGCCATCTTCGCCTTGGTCCGGAATCCGGCGGGCGCCGAGGTGGCCGGGGGGAGCCAGGCGATCCCCTCCGCGCCGGTCACGCCGGCGGCGGCGAGTGCGCGCACGACCGCGTCCTGCTTGGCGGCGACCTGCTCGGCGTAGGGACGCGCGATCCAGGTGCACGATCGACAGGCTCCCGAGCGGTGGTACGCGCACTCCACGCGGTGATTGTCCCATGGCGCGGGACGGGCGGCGGTCAGTGCGGGGGCCGGTGGGGCGCGATGGTCGTGTCGGCGAGCTTCGTCGACAGCGACCGCAGGGTGAACAACTCGTCGGCGTCGAGGCCGGTGGCGGAGAGGAGCTGCTCCTGGATCTCCTGGGCGTGGACGCGCATCGCGTCCCCGCGCTCGGTGAGGGTGATGACCACGCGGCGCTCGTCGGAGCGGTCGCGGGTCCGCAGGACCAGTCCATGCTGGGTGAGCCGGCGGAGCAGGGGCGAGAGCGTCCCGGAGTCCAGGCACACGCGGTCCGACAGGTCGCGGACCGGGACTCCGTCGCGGTCCCACAGGGCGAGCATCACCAGGTACTGGGGGAAGGTGAGGCCGTAGGGATCCAGGATGGATCGGTAGACCGCGCTCAGGGCGTGGGAGGCGCGATACAGGGAGAAGCACACCTGGCGGTCCAGCAGAGTCGCATCCGGTTTCGGATCGTTCAGCGGCGAGTCGTGCACCACGGGCAGCGGGCTGCGGGGGAAGGTGTCGGATCTGGCGGCCTCCCCGGGGGGAGCGGCCTCTCCTTCGGGCGTCCCCGCCCCGCGCCAGGCGGGTCCGGGTCCCGACAACGCATGTGACGTGCCCATGCCGCGCAGTATCGCATTCTGGTCGGTTGCGCGCAAAAAGAGCGGGGACGTCCGGGCCGGGGGCGTCGGCGCGTCTGTCGAGGGCGAGTCCGGCAGGCGCCTCCGACGGGCGGGGAATGAGATGCCCGCGTCCAGAGTTGAGTACATGAGACTCAAGTCTGAGCGTCCGCGCTTGCCACACCGCATCCGAACCTCTAGGCTTGAGTGCAACAGACTCAAGCATACATCTCGAACGGCTGCGGGATCGCCGCCACAGCGGGGTCCGCCGGGCGGCCGCACGAAAGGAACATCAGACATGGCACGAGCAATCGGCATCGACCTGGGCACCACCAATTCCGCGATCGCGGTGCTGGAGGGCGGCGAGCCCACCATCATCGCCAACGCCGAGGGGGGGCGAACGACTCCGTCGGTCGTGGCGTTCCTGAAGTCGGGCGAGGTCGTGGTCGGCGAGATCGCCAAGCGCCAGGCCGTCACCAACGTCGACCGCACGATCTCCTCCGTCAAGCGCCACATGGGCACCGACTGGAGCGTGGCGATCGACGGCAAGAAGTTCACGGCCCCCGAGATCTCCGCGCAGATCCTCATGAAGCTCAAGCGCGACGCGGAGGCCTACCTGGGCGAGCCCGTCACCGACGCGGTCATCACCGTCCCCGCCTACTTCAACGATGCGCAGCGTCAGGCCACGAAGGACGCCGGCCAGATCGCCGGCCTCAACGTCCAGCGCATCGTCAACGAGCCCACCGCGGCCGCGCTGGCCTACGGCCTCGAGAAGGGCAAGGAGGACGAGCTCATCCTCGTCTTCGACCTGGGCGGCGGCACCTTCGACGTGTCCCTGCTGGAGATCGGCAAGGACGACGACGGGTTCTCCACGATCCAGGTGCGCGCGACCGCCGGCGACAACCGCCTCGGCGGCGACGACTGGGACCAACGCATCGTCGACTGGCTGATCGGCCAGGTGAAGTCCAAGACAGGCGCCGACCTGTCGAAGGATCCGGTCGCGCTCCAGCGGCTCAAGGAGGCGGCCGAGCAGGCGAAGAAGGAACTGTCCTCCGCGACCAGCACCAACATCTCGCTGCAGTACCTGTCAATGACGGCCGAGGGCCCGATCCACCTCAACGAGACGCTGTCCCGCGCGAAGCTTGAGGACCTGACCTCCGACTTGCTCGAGCGCACGAAGAAGCCGTTCCACGACGTCCTGCGCGACGCGAACGTGACGGTGTCCGACATCGACCACGTGGTCCTGGTCGGCGGTTCCACCCGCATGCCCGCCGTCGTCGACGTCGTCAGGGAACTCACCGGCGGCAAGGAGCCCAACAAGGGCGTCAACCCCGACGAGGTCGTGGCCGTGGGCGCGGCCCTGCAGGCCGGCGTCATCCAGGGCGACCGCAAGGACGTCCTGCTCATCGACGTCACGCCTCTGAGCCTCGGCATTGAGACCAAGGGCGGGGTCATGACCAAGCTCATCGAGCGCAACACGGCCATCCCGACGAAGTCCTCCGAGGTGTTCTCCACCGCAGAGGACGGCCAGCCCTCCGTGCTCATCCAGGTCTACCAGGGGGAGCGCGAGTTCGCCCGCGACAACAAGCTGCTCGGCACCTTCGAGCTGGGCGGCATCGCGCCGGCCCCGCGCGGCGTCCCGCAGATCGAGGTCACCTTCGACATCGACGCCAACGGCATCGTCCACGTCTCCGCGAAGGACAGGGGGACGGGCAAGGAGCAGTCGGTGACGATCACCGGCGGGTCCGCCCTGCCCAAGGAGGAGATCGACCGCATGGTCAAGGAGGCCGAGGCGCACGCGGCCGAGGACAAGAAGCGCCGCGAGGACACCGACACCCGCAACATGGCCGAGCAGACGGTCTACTCCATGGAGAAGCTGCTCAAGGACAACGCGGACAAGGTCTCCGAGGGCACGCGCGACCTCGTCCAGAAGGACGTCGACGCGCTCAAGGAGGCGCTGAAGGGCGAGGACATCGAGGCCGTGAAGGCCGCGATGGAGAAGCTCAACGAGTCCGGGATGAAGATCGGCCAGGAGGTCTACTCCGCGCAGCAGGCCTCCGAGGCTCAGGGCGCGGCGCCGGACCAGGACGGCGCGCCGTCGGAAGGGACGAAGCCCGCCGATGACGACGTCATCGACGCCGAGATCGTGGACGAGGATGACGACAAGTGACAGAGGACCCGCATCGGCGCGACGACCCGGCGCCCGGGCCGGAGCCGGACGGGTCGGCGGACCCGTCGGCCGCCGGGCCGGGTGACGTCGGCTCGACGACTCCGGATCCGGCGGACGCGGCGGAGGCGGCCCCCGCGCAGGGGGAGCCTCCCGCCGGCGAGGCCTCGCCCTCGTCCGGGCGGCAGGCGGACGAGGACGGCCCTGCCTCGCCGCAGGGCGCGGCGCCGGACATGTCGGCCTTCGAGGAGGACGTGGAGGACTCCGAGCTCGCCGCGGCCGTCGCCCAGGTGGACAAGCTGGGCGACGACCTGGCCCACGCCAGAGCCGACCTGTACAACCTCAACCAGGAGTACGGGAACTACGTGCGCCGCTCGAAGGAGGCCGCCTCCCAGGCGCGCGTCGCGGGGCAGGAGGAGGTCGTCTCGGCGCTCATCAGCGTCCTCGACGACATCGACGCCGCACGCAGCCACGGGGAGCTGACGGACGGGCCGTTCGCCGCGATCGCCAGGAAACTGGAGGAGACCCTGGGCACCCGCTTCGCGCTGGAGCGCTACGGCGAGGCCGGCGACGACTTCGACCCGCAGATCCACGAGGCGCTCCTCGCGCAGGCCAGTCCCGAGGCCGACCATCCCGTGGTGGGACAGGTCCTCCAGCCGGGCTACCGGATGGGCGAGAGGATTCTGCGCGCGGCCAAGGTGATGGTCCACAACCCGCAGTGAGGCCGCCTTCCACGATCGATCCGATTCCAACATGACAGACAACAGAGGGGGTGAGATGCGGTGAGCGGACAGGACTGGTTGGAGAAGGACTTCTACCAGACGCTGGGCGTCCCGAAGGACGCGAGCGCGGACGCCGTCAAGAAGGCCTATCGCAAGCTCGCCCGGAAGTGGCACCCGGACCAGAATCCGGGCGACGCGAAGGCCGAGGAGAAGTTCAAGGAGATCGGCGAGGCCTACGCGGTGCTCTCCGATCCCGAGCAGCGCAAACAATACGACGCGATCCGCGCGATGGCCGGCGGGGGAGCCCGCTTCTCCGCGGGCCCGGCGGGCTCGGGAGGCGCCGGGGGTTTCGAGGACGTCTTCTCCGCGATGTTCGGCGGCGGCCCCGGAGCCGCTCGCGTGCGCTACTCGACCACCGGCACGGGGGCGGGCGGCGCCGACTTCGAGGATCTGCTGTCCAACCTCTTCGGCGGGGCGGGCTCCGCCGGCGGGCGCACGGCGCCCTTCGGGGCGGGCATGGGCGGCGCCAGCCAGCGGACGGGATTCGCCTCCCCGGCGGCACGACCGGGAGGCGACCTGCGCGCCTCCACGTCGCTGTCCTTCCGCCAGGCGCTCGAGGGCGCGACCGTGCGCATGAGCGTCGAGGGCGACTCCATGACCGTGCGCATCCCCGCCGGCGTGCGCGACGGCCAGAAGATCCGCCTGCGCGGCAAGGGCCGGCCGGGCGCGGGGGGCGGGCCGGCCGGCGACCTGGTGGTCGCCATCCGCGTCGAGCCGCACCCGGTGTACTCCCGTGACGGCGACGACCTGCGGATGCACCTGCCGGTGTCTTATCCGGAGGCGGCGCTGGGCGCAAAGGTCCAGGTCCCGCTGCCGGACGGGAGCGCGGTCGCGCTGAAGGTGCCGGCGGGCACGAGCTCCGGGTCGGTGCTGCGCCTGCGCCGTCGCGGCGTCCGCCGCGGCCGCTCCGTCGGCGACCTCCTCGTCGAGATCGAGGTGACGGGCCCGAAGCCCCTGACCCGCGATCAGCGCGGGGCCGTGGAGGAGCTCGCCCGGTCGCTCGGCGACTGGGATCCCCGCGAGGGACTGGCCGAACGCGCGAAGGCATGAGCACCGGCGCCCTTCCGCCGCCCCGGTCGGGGTGACGGGGCCGGGGCGGACAGTGCAGGAGACGACTCGGAGGGAGACGAGGAGGATGGCCTCACGGGCAGCGGGAGCAGGGCCCGGCGCCGGTGCCGGCGATGAGGCGCCGGCGCCGTCCGCCCAGCCTGTCTTCGTGATCTCGGTGGCCGCGGAGCTGGCCGGCATGCACCCCCAGACCCTGCGTCAGTACGACCGACTGGGCCTGGTCACGCCCGCACGGACGAAGGGCCGGGGGCGCCGCTACTCCAGCCGGGACATCCAGCGTCTGCGCGACGTCCAGCGCATGTCCCAGGAGGACGGCATCAACCTGGCGGGCATCCAGCGCATCATGGAGCTCCAGCGCCGCGTCGAGATCCTGGAGGCCGAGCGGTCCTCGTTGAGGATCCGTCTGGCGCGGTTCGAGGAGCGCCAGGACCGCGTCTTCGCGGCCTCCTCCTCTGGCGAGGTGTCCTCCCTGCGGCGGGGTGAACGCATGTGGGCGCCGGACGCTTCGGCCCAGCCCCCCGAGGGGGCTGGCGCCCTCGTGCCGTGGGACCCGTGGGAGGCCTTCAACCTCCAGGCCGTCGCGGCGGCTCTGCGCATGCGCAGGAGCCTCCTGAACGGCCGGATGCTGGAGAGCCGGCCGGGCACGGCGACGGCCCGCATCATCGAGGGCGCCGCCAGCGACGGCTGAGCGTGCGCGCACCCCAGGGGGCCGATCATCTAGTGTGCCCCCATGACCGTGCAGGACTCCGTGCATCGCTTGCTGCGTTCGCGTCTGGCGGTCGCTGTCGGCCGCCTGGCGCGAGGGGCCAGCCGGGCGCTTGGGCGTGGGTCCGGGGGGATGATCGGGGGCGAGGTGGCCCTGGCCCTGGCCCCCCGCGTCCTCGCCGATCTCGCGCGAGGGCGTCGCTGCGTCACCGTGACGGGGACGAACGGCAAGTCGACGACGACGCGGATGGTGCGCGCCGCTCTGGCCGCGATCCCAGGTCCGTCGGGATCCGCTCCCGGCCGGGTGGCCTCCAACACCAATGGCGACAACATGCCCTCGGGGATCGTCACGGCCCTCATGGCGACGCCCGACGCCCCGCTGGCCGCCCTTGAGGTCGACGAGATGCACCTGCCGGTGGTGGTCCGCGACGTTGACCCCGGCGTGAGCTTGTCAAGTCTTTTGTGTAAGCGGGCATGTGCTCGGGTTTAGAGGTAGGGCTGGATTCGGTCGGGGTAGGCGAGTGCGAGTTGCGCGAGGGCTTGTTTCCAGTTCGTCGTGGTCTGGCCTTCGACGAGGCGTCCTTCCGCGTTCCGTTTGACGCCGCGAGCTCGGCCGCGTTCCTTGAGTCGGTCGCGGGCGCGCTTGTCTTCGATGTTGCAGATCGTGAGCCAGAGCAGCTTCACGGCCGCGTCGTCGGAGGGGAAGTGGCCCCGGTTCTTCGTGACTTTCCGGAGCTGGTAGTTCAGTGACTCGATGCTGTTCGTGGTGTAGATCACGCGCCTGAGCATCGGTGGGAACGCGAGGAACGGGGTGAACCTTTCCCAGGCGTCCTCGAACACGCGGACCGTGTTCGGGTTCGCCTGCCCGAGCTCGGAGGCGGCGAACTCGCTCAGAGCTGCCAGAGCGGTGTCTTCGTCGGCGGCTTGATAGATCGGCTTCAGCGCCGCGGCGACGGCCTTGCGGGTCTTGTAGTTCACAAACCGCATCGCGGAGCGGATCAGATGCACCACGCAGGTCTGGACCGTCGACTGCGGCCAGGTCGCCTCGATCGCTTCGGGGAACCCGGTCAGCCCATCCACGCAGACGATCAGGACATCCTCAACACCTCGGTTGGCCAGTTGCGCGCAGACCCCGGCCCAGAACTTCGCGCCCTCGGTGGCCTGGATCCAGATCCCCAAGACATGCTTGATGCCGTCCATATCGACACCGACAGCGATGTGAGCGGCCTTGTTGCGCACGTGCGCGCCGTCGCGGACCTTCACGATGATCGCGTCCAGGTAGATCACCGGGTAGAACGCTTCCAACGGTCGCTGCTGCCAGGCCATCACCTCGTCGAGGACCTCGTCGGTGATCTTCGAGATCGTCTCCCGCTGATCTCGGTGCCGATCGTGGAGACCAGATGGTGCTCGATATCGCGGACGGTCATCCCGCCCGCGTAGAGCGACACAATCATGTCATCCAGACCCCCGACGCGACGCGACCCTTTCGGCACCAGCATTGGGGTGAACGACCCATCACGGTCCCTAGGAATCGCGAGCTCGACATCACCAACACTGGTCGCGACAGTCTTCGCGGACGACCCGTTCCGCGAGTTCTCGTGGAGCGAGGCCTCGGGGTCGCCTTTCTCGTAGCCGAGGTGCTCGGTCAGCTCAGCCTGCAAGCCCCGCTCAAGGCCGGCTTTGATCAACTGCTGGATCAACCCATCCTTGCCCTCGAGGCGGACCTCGCCCGCGTCGATCATCGCGTAAAGGCCATCGAGCGCGCCCGACGCTTCGAGCGCTTCCACGCCCTCACGCTGCGCCCGACGCCGCTCCTCACGTTCCTGCTTATCAATCATGGTCATCAGTGTCTCCGATCAGTTGGGAGCACCACCCCTTACACAAACCATCTGACACCCTCCGCGGCGTTGGACCCGTTCGCGGGATACAAGACCGCGATCGACGACAAACTCGAAGACGCCACGGCCGTGTTGGACGCATTCCATGTCGTCAAGCTCGGCACCGCCGCCGTCGACGAGGTCCGCCGC
>JALCNR010000002.1 GCA_022649165.1 Actinomyces sp. | reverse complement strand
TGGTCAGTCCATAGGCCTTCTGGACGTCTGCTCGGGCGCGGTTGGCCTTGACGGCCTTGACGGCCTTGCCGTCAAGGTAGACGTGGGTAGTGATGGGGTTGGTCGTATCCTTGTCGAATGCCCAGCCGTTCGCTGTGATCGTGCTCGTCACTGAGTTCGCTGTCACCGCGTCAACGACACCTTTCGGGATATTCGCCGAACTCGAGCCTTCGCCCGTCTGAATTGTCGAGGCTATGGATCGGATCGTTCCGAGCTTCGCATAGCCGACGTTCCCGGGGCACTCGGTCGCATAAACATCCCGATGTCCCGCGATTCGATTGAGCGTGACTTTGTCGCCCTTGTTGTACTTGCCGTTGGAGTAGGTGATGGTGAACGTAGCGGAGCCGGTCGGGTCGACACCTGCGCGGGACAGCTGCCAGCCCGCCATCTTGCCCACCGAGGTCAACTCCGCGGACGTTGGGGATTCGCTCGTGTAGGTTCCCATCATCGCGATACCCATCGTTCCGGTGTTCGCGCCCAGAGCGTGGGCTCCAACCACCATCTTCCCTGCCGATGCCTCGGCCGAGCCGGCGCGTCCCTCGAAGACTTGGCCGTACTTGTCGACGAGGAAGTTGTAGCCGATGTCTCCCCATCCCAGTTTGACGGCGTGATAGTAGTAAATACCGTTCACGATGCTCGCTGACTGCGAGGCAGAGTATGAGTTCGTCCCGGCCGTGTGATGGACGATGACGAAGGGGGCATTGACCTCTTTCGGGGTCCATGTCATGTAGGACTCATCGGCTCCCCACTGGGACCGTGTGATGACATTGACCGGAAGGTCGCTCGCGACGGACAAACTGGACACTGCGGCGTTCAGACTGCTCAGATCCTTGAGGGCGGATCCTCCTGATCCGACGGATCCGCCCGTGCCGTTCTGGCTCGACTCATCCGTGGACTCTGCATCCTCCTCAGAGGGCTCCACTGGGTCTTCGGTGTCGGACTGGGCGTCCTCATCAAAGGTTGAGTCCGTCGTCACTGTGCTGTCGCCGTCGTCGTCCGCGTCAGACGTGGCTAGCGGAGTTGGTGTCGCCTCCACGCTGTCGTCCTCGGTCGGATCCAGCGTGACCTCACCGTCGGGATCGGCGGGTACCATCGCGACCGTGAGATCAGAGGGGAGCGACTCCGTGGAACCCGTGATGCCGACCTGGACAGCGTCCGCACCGCCCGTCAGGAAGGGCTCAGTTCCGGACAGGCCGACGCCGTCATCACGCCCGCTGCCGTCACTGCCCATCTCGAACCAGTCGGACCACGTCCCGTCATCACGAACGCGGAGGTAGATCTCTGAGCTCTCAGCAAATCCCTCGTCGGAGTTCCACGTGACTCCGGCGACGACGAAGTCCTGGTCGACGGCGACGGGATCGGTGAGAACGGCAAGCGTGGCGTCGTCCGCGATGTCGTCGAGGCCAGAGGACTCGGGCTCCTCGGCGTCCGCATCGAGCGCGGACGAACCGTCAGGATCGCCCAACGCACCGGTTGCGACGTCTGTGGGATCCCCTTCGGAGTCAGTCAACGGCAAGTCCATGACCGGGGCTCCGGTCTCAGCAGAAGCTGCCGCGGCTTGCTGCGCTTCGATCGACGGCGCGGCTGTGGCTATGAGGGAGAGTGCCAGGATCGTGGACACGAGTGACGTTCGGGGCACAAGTGGCTCCTGTTGCTATATGCGAAACTTGAGGTGAGCGGATTTATACTGCCATGAACCGCTGCGTTATGGAAGTCGTGATCGTCCTGCGATCGTCCAGCGGGGACGATGCAGTCGACGCAAAGGGATGACCGTCGATTGAGGTCGCTCTTCGACACAGGTCTCCTATCGGGTCGGGTGAAGTCAGGAAGGGGGTCCATAGCGGATAATGTGGTAGCTGTGCGGGCCGCAGAGCCGGGCCGTTATGAGCTCTTGGGAAACTCAGAGAACTTCGCGATGCGATCACGAACGTCTGGCTGCGCGAGCACGTGGGTGGCAAGGATGAGATGCGAGTCTCCGATGGGAAGGCTTCTACCGTGGTGAGTCGTCGGAGTCACGTAGGTCAACGAGACACTCGGTGTAGGGGTCTGTGGACATCTGTCGGCATTGCTTCGGCGTGCGCTGCCTTCTTGTCCCTTGCTTTGTTGTCGGCGTTGGGAAAGCCTTGGATCGGTACTGGAGACGCACCATTTCATCTCGACTACGTCTACCAAGTCGCGCAGGGTCACCTTCCCCAACCGTACGGGCTCGAGTTCTTCCCCGGCGCCGAGCGCTATGCGCACGGAAGGCAGTACGCATCGGCGCATCCGCCCCTCTTCTACGCGCTGGCGGCCTGGTTTGCGGGTGGCACGCTCTCCCTAGATTCCTGGACGCAGGCTGTCCTCCGCATCCGCCTTCTCAATGTCGTGATAGGAACACTCACCGTACTCGCCTGCACGTGGGTGGCCTGGGAGTCGACACGTGTCAAGAGGAGCTCATTCGTCGTTGCCGTCGGTGCAACCGCTCCTCTCGTGACGAGCTTCGTTCTCATGTCTGGAGACATCTACAACGACGTCCTGCTCGCGCTGATGTCGACCTTGGCAATCGGGATGGTCCTACGCTGCTTGCACCACGGTGCGTCTTGGCCGCGGGTCTTGGTCCTTGGTCTGCTTAGCGCGATCGGGATGCTCGTCAAGGCCACGTTCATCGTGGTGCTGGCGGTATCCGTCGGTGGCATAGTCATCGTCGCTATAGTGCGCCGTGTCACAGACGGGCGCACTCACCGGAGTTTGCTTGCGGCAACGCTCTGCAAGATCGTTCTAGTGATTGCTATTCCCGTGACGGCGAGCGCTTGGTTCTATGCCAGGAACATTGGGTTGTCAGGAGCGTGGAACAGATCCACGCCAAAGGCCCCCCTGCATGGCCGCGAGGAGAAGTCGCTGACAGACGTCCTGACGAGTCCCCAGTTCTATAAGGCCTTCTTCGGGCAACTCTTCGGATCCACCCCCACGTCGGTGTCCGGGGTCGACACCAGTCTGGTGTCGCTGGCACTCTCAATGACTGCCCTGCTAGCGCTCCTCGTGTGGAGTGTCAGAAATGCTAGGGCATGGACACAGGGCGCCACCGTTGACTGGGTGTTTACGCGACTTGCACCCGTCGGTGTTTTCCTTGGCGTCTACGTCGCACAGATGAGTCACGCTGTCGGCTACGGGCAGTACAACATCCGATACTTCTTTCCCGCCATCGTGGTTGTGGGCCTGCTCCTGGGTGGTGGTGCAACAGCATGCGGCAGATGGTCGGGACTCGTGACGTTCGGCATGATGGGAGTATTCGGACTCAGCGCCGTCAACTACATGGGTTGGCTGGTGACGGGCAGGGCCGCGGATATGAGCTTGCTCGATCGGACCCGCTCAATTGGAGGGCAACTGGAGGTGAACGGTTTTTCGCCTCAACTCCTCAAGGTGTTCGTCCTCGCGTTCATCGTGTCAAGCGTGATGGCGGGCCTTGCCACATCGTTGCTCGCGACAGAGGAGCATGCTGTGAGCGAGCTGAGGCAAGCCTCGACCGATCGGAAGACTGTCCCGAGTGACGCGGCTGTCGCGGCGTCGGATGAGGCATAATGGCTTGAATTGTGACCACCGTGATCGGAGCAACTTGATGCGAATCGTCGTCACCGGCGGGGCCGGCTTCATCGGCGCGAATTTCGTCCACACCCTCCTGGAGGATCATCCGGACGTCGACGTCGTTGTGTTGGACAAGTTCACATATGCGGGCAATCGGGGCTCCTTGAGCGACGTTCCCGAGGACCAGGCTGCGCGTTTGAGTGTTGTCGAGGGTGATGTGGCCGATGCTGACGTCGTCGATGGCGTCGTGGCGGGGGCAGATGCCGTGGTGCATTTCGCGGCGGAGTCGCACAACGACAACTCGCTGAACGATCCGTCGCCGTTCATTCAGTCGAACTTGGTGGGGACGTACACCTTGCTGGAGGCGGTGCGTCGTCACCATGTGCGCTATCACCACATCTCCACCGATGAGGTCTATGGGGACCTCGCTTTGGATGATCCGGCGAAGTTCACGCCGACCACCGCCTACAACCCCTCATCCCCGTACTCTTCGACGAAGGCAGGGTCGGACCTGCTGGTGCGGGCATGGGTGCGGTCCTTCGGAGTAGAGGCCACGATCTCGAACTGCTCGAACAACTATGGGCCCTATCAGCACGTCGAGAAATTCATTCCGCGGATGATCACGAACCGTCTGAAGGGAGTGCGGCCGCGCCTGTATGGGGATGGGTTGAACGTGCGGGACTGGATCCACGTGCGTGATCACAACACGGCAGTGTGGGACATCTTGACGCGAGGGCGGATCGGTGAGACGTACCTGATCGGGGCTGACGGGGAGACCTCGAATCGTGAGGTGGTGGAAATCCTCAACGAGTTGATGGGGTTCCCGGCTGATGATTTCGACCATGTGGCGGACCGGGCCGGGCATGATCGGCGGTATGCGATCGATGCGTCGAAGCTGCGGAAGGAGTTGAGATGGGAGCCGCACTTCACGGACTTCCGTTCCGGTCTTGAACACACCATCGAGTGGTACACGACCCACGAGGCGTGGTGGGCGCCACTGAAGGCTCAGGTCGAGGCAAAGTACGCCGCGAAGGGCCAGTGACCGAATGGCACAGCCGGTGACTCCCAGAGACGCGCTGCCTCGGGTGGATGTGTTGATGGCGACATACAACGGCCGTCAATGGATCGAGATGCAAGTTGACTCGATCCTTGGCCAGAAGGACGTCGATGTCAGGCTCATCGTCTCCGACGACGGTTCCACCGATGGGACGCGGGACTACGTGAGCGGGCGGGCGGATCAAGATCCACGTGTCACGCTCCTTCCTCCGCGGGAGGGAACGCGAGGCATCACGGCCAACTTTCTCCGGCTGTTCACCGACCATCCTGCGAAGGACGACGTCTTCATCGCCTTCAGTGACCAGGACGACATCTGGCGTCCCGACAAGTTGCGCAGACAGGTGTCACTCCTGGAGTCCTCGCGGGCAGATGCCGTGTCGTCCAACGTCGTGAGTTTCGACGAGCGGGGGCATCGACGGCTTGTCGCGAAGGCTTCGCCTCAGCAACGGTGGGACTTCCTGTTCGAGGCAGCGGGACCCGGATCCACGTACGTGTTCACACCGAGGATGCACGCCTTGTTGGTCCACGAACTCGAGGGGTTGGACACCGAACGCATTGGGGTCCACGACTGGTTCCTGTACGCGTTGACACGGGCTTCCGGGGGATCCTGGCTGATCGACGCGGAACCGTTGGTCGCCTATCGCCAGCACGGAGACAATGCACAGGGAGAGCATCACGGTGCCGACGCCTTTCGCCAGCGGTTGGCAGCGCTGCGAAGCGGGTTCTACCGGGACCAGTTCATTCGCACGGCTGAGGCATGTCGGCAGGTCGGGACGCAGCACCAGGACGCAGCATGGCTTGACGAACTCGACGCCATCACGGCGGACCTGCGGCACCGTGACGTGAGGTCCCGGTGGAGGATTGCACGCCGTCTCAAGGAAATCCGGAGGAATCGGCTCGAGGGAATCGAACTTGCTGCCTCGTGTCTCATCGGCATCTGGTGAGCGATTTCGGCAATGCCGGGGGACACTGGGACGAGAACACCACCCTAAGACGCGGCGGCGCAGGGAAGAAGGGGACGAATGAAGTATCGGACCGAGGTTGATCTGTCCAACCTGAACTCGAGTCAACCGGCGATCGCTCGCGCGATCGTGAGTGATCTTGCCGCGGGATCGCGAATACTGGATGTTGGCTGCGCGGCGGGGGACTTGGGTGCCGCGCTCAAGGGCCGGGGATTTGTCGTCTCTGGAATCGAGGCCGATCGCGAGAGCGCAGAGATTGCCTCCGAGAGGTTAGACGTGGTCGTGGTCGCGGATCTGGAGACCAACGGTCTCGGTGAAATTGTCGAGGGCCCTTTTGACGCGATCATCTTCGGAGATGTCCTGGAACATCTTTCAGATCCGGAGACCGTCCTCAAGGCTGCAGTTGGCCTGCTCTCGCCCAATGGCTTCATCGTTGCCTCGATCCCCAACATCGCCCATGGTTCCGTGCGTCTGGCTCTGTTGCTCGGGCAGTGGAACTACACGGACGAAGGGCTGCTTGACCGGACTCATTTGCGGTTCTTCACCCTGAAAAGCATTCGAGAGCTGTTCGGCGACGCGGGGCTGGTGATCTCGTCGATTCAGGCAACGATCCTCGATCCTCTCGCGACCGAGGTCCTGATCGACGAGCAGGCTCTGCCCCGGGGAGTGCTGAGCTGGGTGCGCGCCCAGGAGGATTCATTCGACTTCCAATACATCGTGCGTGGGGTGCCGGTACATGCCGCCGATGCAGACGTTCCCCGTTCACTGCCTGAGGTCGACCGACTCGCTCACATCGAACGACCGAACGTACAGTACGCTCCGCGACAGTCGGAGAACTCCAGGTTCTCCGAGGCCGTTGCGGTCAGGAACGCCGAGCATCTCGCGAGCTTTGAGAAAGAGCGTTACCGCCTTCTCACCGCCACGGACAACGCCGTGGCTCTCGAGGCCGAGGTCGGAAGGCTCCGGTACGAGGTTCAATCGCGCAATGACGACCTTCACCAAGTTCGGACCGAACTGATTGAGACCCACGCGCGTTTGGCTGCTGCGATCGCGGATGCTGAATCTGCGCATCGAAAGCTGGATTCCTTGCCACACAACTTGGTGCGCCGAGGGGTGGGAAAGATCGCTCGCGAGATCGGGCTGCGCTGATGCCGACACCGCTGTTCTCGATCGTCACGCCGGTGTATCGACCGCAGGCACGAGATCTTCAGGAGACCATTGACTCGGTCGTGAACCAGTCCTTTGCCGACTGGGAGTTGATCCTGGTTGACGACGCCTCGGGAGATCCTCACGTCACGACCGTCATGAAGTCCGCCGCATCTGCTGACTCGCGGGTCGTACTTGTCGAGCGCAAGACGAACGGACACATCGTCGCGGCCTCCAATGATGGATTGGCACGAGCGCGCGGTCGGTGGATCGTACTGCTTGACCACGATGATCTCCTTGCCCCGACCTCGCTGGAGAAGATCGCAGGAGCGATCGAGAAGTGCCCGACAGCGGGGTACGTGTACACAGATGAGGACAAGATCGATGATCATGGAAACCTGTCCGGGGAGTTCCGGAAACCTGACTGGTCCCCGGAGAGGCTTCGCCACCAGATGTATCTGGGTCACTTGTCGGCACTCAGATCTGACCTGGTTGCACAGGTCGGGGGATTCCATACAGGTTTCGACGGTTCTCAGGACCACGATCTCGCGTTGCGTGTGACCGAGCTGTGTGACGATGTCGTCCACATTCCTGAGGTGTTGTATCACTGGCGCATCGTTCCCGGATCGGCTGCAGGGGACCCGAATGCCAAGGACTACGCGACCGAGGCGGGAATCAGGGCGGTCCAAGAGCACCTCGGACGGATGGGACGGCCGAATGACACCGTCTCTGTCACCCGCGTGGCGCACACCTACCGCACGCATCGAGTGCTGGACGACTCAACCTTGGTGAGTGTCGTCATTCCGACACGGGGCTCTTCAGGGCTCGCTTGGGGTCAGCAGCGATGCTTTCTGGTCGAGGCCGTCCGCTCACTGCTTGCTCACACGCGTCATGACCTCCTTGAGATCGTCGTCGTTCACGACCTTGATACACCGAGATCCGCCATCGATGAGGTGAAGACACTCTGCGGGGAGCACCTTCGCCTGGTTCCGTACGAGGCGCCGTTCAACTTCTCCGACAAGTGCAATCGAGGTTACCTTGCCGCCGCGGGCGACATGATCGTGTTCCTCAACGACGACATTGAAGTGCGCTCGGACGAGTTCATCGAGCAGCTGTGTGCTCCTTTAGAGGAGCCCTCCGTCGGAATGACAGGCGCTAGGCTCACATTCTCGGACGACACGATTCAACACGCAGGGTTGGTCTTCTTGCAATCGAACTTCGTTCACGCATACTCGGGGGTGCCCGACAACGACTTTGGATACTTCGGCGAACTCTTGGTCGACCGAGAGGTCTCAGGGCTGACTGCTGCTTGCGTCGCGCTGCGGCGTGAGGTCGTTGACGAGGTCGGAGCTTTCAATCTTGGATTGCCAAACAACTTCAATGATGTCGATTTGTCGTACAAGGTCCGAAGCATAGGATATCGTTTGGTGTGGCTCTCGGAGGTCAAGGCAACGCACTTCGAATCGCGGTCGAGGGTGACCCGTGTCCGATCAAGAGAGGTGGATACGGTGCTCAGTCGCTGGGGCACCGACGAGTCGGACCCGTACATGCCGATCGAAGGGGCCAGGCTCATCGAGCGGATCCGTCAGCTGGAGAAGTGTACGGACTGAACGTTTCCTACGCGAACGATCCAGTTTGACCTTCCTGACTTGTGACGCCGGGCACGAGTCAGGGCACCTGCTCGCAGTGTCGTAGACTGTTGCAGCGCGCGTGTCTGGCGCGCGTGCCCACGACCGTGATGCAACTGGAGGACAACTCGTGCGTGTCTTCGTGCAGATCCCATGCCTGAACGAGGAAAAGACGCTTCCTCTCGTGCTGAGCACAATACCGCGAGAGATCGAGGGCGTCGAAGACGTGCAGATCCTCATCATCGATGATGGCTCGACGGACGAAACCGCGGAAGTCGCGCGTCGTCTGGGGGTTCACCACTTTGTTCGTCACGCCCGTAACATGGGCTTGGCGCAGTCATTCACCGATGGTGTGAACTATGCATTGGCACACGGCGCGGATATTGTCGTCAACACCGACGGTGACAATCAGTACCCGCAGGAAATGATTCCGGAACTGGTTGGCCCGGTGATTCGTGGCGAGGCGGACATTGCTATCGCCGACCGGCAGACGGCGAAGATCCAGGAGTTCTCGGCGTTCAAGAAGATCATGCAGCGCGTGGGATCCAACGTGGTCAATCGTGCGGCTGCGACAGACCTACCCGATGCAGCGTCAGGTTTTCGCGCCTATTCTCGTGAAGCCTTGTACAAACTGAATGTGGTCACGCAGTTCTCCTACTGCATGGAGACCATCATTCAGGCGGGCAACAAGAGACTTCGGATCGCCTCCGTTCCAGTGACAACTAATGCGAAGACCCGAGAGTCGAGGCTCTTTAAGAACATCTGGCAGCACATGTTCAAATCGGCGAGCGCGATCGTCAGATCGTATCTCATGTTCAAGCCCTATGTGATCCTCGGGTGGATTGCCCTCATCTTGGGGGTCGTCGGCGTCGTTCCGCTGGTTCGCTTCCTCATCTATGCAGCCTCGGGGGAATCCCAAGGACATATTCAGTCGCTGGTTATCGGCTCATCGATGACGGTGGGTGCATTGCTGGCCCTGGCGATCTTAGTCATCGCGGATCTCCAACGGACGAACAGAATTCTCTTGGAGGACTCACTGGAGCGGATCAAGCGCCTGGAGTACTATTCGCCGCGAAATGATGCGGATACAGTCGTGCCTGGCGCGCTCGGCGTGGACGGAAGTGCTTTCGACAATCATACTTCTGTTCCTGAGCGGGCGTTGAACGGCATTGAGGATTTGAATGTTACGTCCGCGATTGAGGAGGAGAGCTCCAGGTGAGCAGCCTCGACGTCGGGACGGCCAAAGGTGGCGTAGTGCCTCGCAAATTGGGACATCATCGGATCTTCCCGGGCCTGTGGACTCTGTGTCTGATTGCCGTGGCAGCGGTTTCGGGGGCTTTCGCTTGGTCAGCGGCATCTCCGGTTGGGGCGTCTCCTGATGAGCCCGCGCATATCTCGTATGCGTGGGGTGTCGCCACGGGCCAGGTCTTGCCCTTGACTTTGGAAGAGCACACGAACGCGCGAGGAAAGACTGTTGCAGAAATTACGGTACCGAATAAGCTGCAGCAGTTTTCAAAGCCGAGTTGCTATGCCGGCGGGAAGCCGTACGGTCCCGAATGTGCCGTTCTGGAGCCTGCTCCTGGTGACCTTGAGGTGACCAGCTACATGGCCAAGTATCCGATGGCGTACTACGCCATTGCGGGATCTACCATGCGGGCTGGACTCGCAGTGGGGCTGAGCGGATTTTCGACGCTCTTCCTTGCTCGGCTGGTATCGGGTGTTGTGTGCTATCTGATGATAGGTGTCGGCGGATGGATGCTGGCACGTCGATACGACGGTCGTGGTGTCACGGCGGTGATGATGCTCGCGTGCGTTCCGAACGCACATTTTTTGTTCAGCTCGATCAATCCGAATGGGTTTGAGATCGCTGCTGCAATTCTTCTGGCGGCTGTTGTTGTGGTCCTTCGTCACGACGCCATCAACCTTGGAAGAGTCCCTCCCCTGCACCAAGTCCTCCTGCTGTTTGCAGTACTCGCGTGCGGATGGTCACGGCCGCTCGGCATCGCATGGGCAGGTCTGCTGCTTCTCACCTTGCTCATCCCGGTGAAGGGACGACGACCGACGCTCATGTACCTGTCGGCTGTCGCTCAAGTGGTCCTGTGGGTGGCTGTCGTGCTTCTTCTGGCCTGGTTGGTCTATCAGGCGACGGGGACGAACACGAAGTCGAGTAGTGGTGATCTTGCCGAGTGGGAGTCGCTTCCCCCCGGGGTACAAGTCGCCGCGATCGCTGTGCGTTTCGGCACATTGATCACGATGGGGTTCGGCTTGCTCGGGTGGGCGGACACGCAGATCCCGGTTGCGGCGCTGTTTGTGTGGTTGCTGGTGGGAACCGGCGTCCTGGCGGCGTTCGCGACTGGGAGCAAGCGTGCTGATCTTCGCCCGCGCGTGGCCGGGATTGTGGTGCTTGGGTCGGCACTTGTCGTCGCGGTGGAGAGTTACCTTGGCGGCTTCGGCTGGCAGGGGCGGTACTGGCTTCCTCCCCTTGCTGCATGCCTCGTGCTCCTCGCGCCTTCGCTCCAAGGACGTTCCCTCAGCAGTCGGCGGATGAGGTCGCTGTGGTGGGTAGTCGTCATCTGTACCGTGGGTGTGGGCGTGTACTCTCTCATCTACAACATGTGGCGATACCGGTTCGGGTTCTCCGTCCCGTTCGTCCGCTTCGAGGCCATGCCTTACCCATGGCAAGATCCGGTATGGGATCCTCCTGGCGGTGTCGGGCTTTTTTACGTGTGTGCGGCGGCGTGGGTGGTCAGCTCAGCGCTCGCGGTTCTCATGTTGTCCAGGATCGCCCGCCGACCGATCGTTGACTCGCGCGATGCGGCGGGACATGCACAGGGGCCTGACGGCAGATCGATCACGACGCCGATCGGGACAGTCAACGACACGTTGTCGGGTGAGATCCTCCGGTCTGTCTCCAACGGGGAGGCGGTTGGCAGCTCTGACGGTCTCGTTCCAGGCAGTGACCCGATGCAGGGTGACTCGTAGACCAAGGGGTTTCCGTCCTATGCGGATCCTCTGAGAACGCTAGGCTCTAGTCATGGCGTGTCGTCCTCGGGAGTGCAACCGGTCCGAGAGAATCGACGGCCGACCTCTCGCGTCGGCTGTGACGGATCCCGCCCGTGGTTCTGCACCGAAAGGATAAGTTGGTGTCAGTCTTCAAGAAGATCAAGCGCGTTGCCAAACAGGCGTTGGCTATTCCCACCGTGCGCAAGACGTATGAGACGGCGACGCGCGCTGTGCTTGATGTCGGCGGGTCATCCCGCCTTGGCGCCACGATCTACTCGTTACCCGGATTCCTGACCTTCAATCGCGAGCAGTACGCGGTTCTTGCAGGTAGGAGAGCGTATTACAAGAATTTCACCAAGCCGCGGCGCTCGCACGTGGAGTTGCGTCGAAACGTCCACCGTTTGGAGAAGGGACTCGTCATGGAGCCCCGTCGGCCGGTGTTTGCGCGCGACTACATACTGGAGACCGTCGAGTTTTACCTTGAAGCGGTCAAAGGAACGGACCAGATCAGCGGTATCGATCCAGCTGAACTCACGTGGGCACACAACGTGCTGGAGGCCTACTTCGAAGCGGTCGACCACTCGGACCCAGTGATCGCGCGGGCGCTGGAGGGATATCGTTCTGTCTCGGCTCCCGTCGATGTTGTGATCGACCGTCACCTCTCTCCCTATGAACACAGCGAGGTCTCCGAGTCTGACGTCTCCTATGACCAGCTGCTGGCTCTGGCCAGACGCCGTCGTTCAGTGCGGTGGTTTGAGCCGCGTCCAGTTCCTCGCGAGTTGCTGGATCGCGCGATGATCGTCGCGCGCGAGGCGCCGACTGCGTGCAACAGGGAACCATTCGAGTTCCGCTTCTTCGATGATCCGGAGACCGTCCAGAAGGTTGCGAATATCGCTCAGGGTGCTGGGGGTTACGCCCATCAGATTCCAACTCTCGCGGTCGTGATTGGTCGACTCGACTATTACTTCTCCCCGCGCGATCGTCATGTTCCGTACATCGATGCGTCGCTCGCCGGCATGCAGTTCATGCTCGCCCTCGAGACGGAAGGTCTTTCCTCCTCCATCATCAACTGGCCAGATTTCGAGCTGCTGGAGGCCAAGATGCAGCGCACACTCGGGCTTGCGCCCTTCGAGCGCGTCGTTTACCTGATGGCGATCGGCTATCCCCGCTCGGACGGATTTATTCCCAGTTCGGTGAAGAAATCGGTGGACGTGCTTCGGACCTATGATGCGCCGACCAAGTAACAAGGCTCTTCGCAACCTGCTGACGACTGTCCTGGTCGTCGTCGTCGGCTACTTCTTCTGGAGGACGCTTTCCCGGAACCTGGATGCAGTCAAGAGCATCGACTTCTCGGTCAATGGCTGGACCATCGGATCGGTGGTCGTGTTCGCGCTGGCGGTCGTCGTCTCCGGTGTCCTATGGGGGCGGATGGTCTCGCAGCTGTCAGGTGAGCGCGTTCCGAACCTGGAAGCGATCCGCGTACATTGCTCCTCGTGGCTGCTCAAGTATGTGCCCGGCCAGGTCGGCTCGATCGTTAACAAGGTCGCCTGGGCGAAAGGGCACGGAATCTCGCAGATCCTGGTCACACTCACGTTCGTCTACGAGAACGTATTCCTCGTGGTGGGGTCCATGGTCCCGCCCACAATCATCCTGCTGCTCACAGGAACGCTTGACCTCTCCGGGAACCACGCATTCTTGGCCGCACTGGTCTCCCTGATTCCTCTGGTCGGGCTCACGAGCAAGCGATTGTTCTCGTGGATGTCGAATTTCGTGGCGCGCTACACGATCATGCGAGAGGTTCCCTCCGAGTACTTCCTGGAGTCGCGCGATTCCTTGAAGTACCAGTTGTGGTACCTGATTCCGCGCGTTATCAACGGGGCCGGTGTCGTTCTCATCGCGAAGACGATGATCAATGCTCCGGCTTCGACTTATTTGCCATTGGCCTGCGCCTACATCATCGCTGGCGCGGTCGGTATCCTCGCCATCGCTGTCCCCTCTGGAATCGGTGTTCGTGAGTCGGTGTTCGTCTTCCTGGCGCTCCCGTACATCAGCTCGTCTGAGGCCATTGTCATTTCCCTGGCAGCCCGCGTGTGGGCGACCCTGGCCGACGTTGTCGTCGCGGCTGTCTACTTCGGCCTGAACGCCTATTTCAAGCGACACCCACAGATGCCTCCGGACACTACCCCCCAGCTCGCAGAAGGAGACCCATCGTGAGATACGCGATCATCGGTGCTGCCCTGTCCGGCAACAAGGGCGCCGCGGCGATGCTCGAGAGCTCGATCCAACACCTCTCGGAGTTGGATCCGAGCGCTCACTTCGATGTCTTGACCGTCTATCCCCGCAGTGACGCGGAGCAGAACGACAACCCGAACGTCTCGATCTTCGACGCCAGCCCTCTTCGGCTCGGCGTGGTCATCAACGGTGCTTCACTCGTGCACCGTCTGCTGCCCCCGTTTCGCGAGCAGATCGAGGACGCGATCCCCGAGGTCGGTGCGATCGCCGAGGCCGACGTTTTGCTCGACGAGGGGGGAATCACCTTTGTCGACGGTCGGGGAAAGTTCATCATCTACAACGTGGCCACCCTTCTCCCTGCCCTGTTTCTGAGGGTGCCCATCGTCAAGGCCGCTCAGGCGATGGGGCCCTTCGAGGAACTGGTGAACAGGACGGCAGCACAGGCACTCTTGCCGAGGATGTCCCACATCGTTGCCCGGGGGGCCAAGACGTTTGAGTATCTCCGAGGACTTGGGCTTTCCAACGTCTCGCGAGGAGCGGACATGGCGTTCACCCTCGATGTGAACGGGAAGGCGAAGGAATCCGCGCGACGTCGCGTTGACATGTCCTTCTTCGCGGACGGCGGCGTCATAGGGTTCTGCCCGAGCGTGGTCCTGCAGAAGTCCGCGACCAAGAACGGCGGGGACTACATTGGGGACTCGATCCGCACGATCAACCACATTACGGATGATCTGGGACATCCCGTGCTGCTCATCGCTCACAGCGCCCGGACGGGGACAGAGAAGACGCACAACAATGATCTGCCTCTATGCCGGGAGATCTACGCGGGCGTTTCGACACCGGATAAGGTCCTCTTCGTCGATCAGGAACTGGGTCCTCAGGAACTCCGCTACCTGATCTCGAAGTGCCGGGTGCTGGTGGCGGCGCGGTTCCACGCGATGGTCTCGGCGCTCTCGACAGGGGTGCCGACGGTCGTCATCGGATGGAGTCACAAGTATGGGGAAGTGCTGGATGACTTCGGCCTCAACGACTTCGCTCTGGCTCTGAGTGACGCGACAGATGAGCGAGTTGACGCTCTCATTGATCGTGCACTTGATGAGCACGACTCGTTGAGTGAGCGTGTCACCCGCGCCTATACCGGGGTGAGAAGCTCGGCTATGGAACAATTCGGCGTCATTCGGCGGGTGGCGGGTCGCTCATTGGCGGCGGTCCGCTGAGCTTCGGTGTCCCGAGTCCTTCGCCGCCGACGCTGACGCGGGACACCGAGGTCAGTGCCGCCCCGTTCAGTCTCGTTTGAAGAGGTCGCGGGTGTAGACCTTGTCGGCGACGTCGCCGAGTTCGGTGTCCCACCTGTTGGTGATGATGATGTCGCTGCGGGTCTTGAACGCTTCGAGGTCGTGGGTGACTTCGCTGCCGTAGAAGTCGGGGTCATCCAGGGTGGGTTCGAAGACGATGACGGGGATGCCTTTGGCTTTGATGCGTTTCATGACGCCTTGGATGGAGGAGGCGCGGAAGTTGTCGGACCCGGTCTTCATGGCCAGGCGGAAGACGCCGATGACGGGCTGGGCCACACCCTGTGCGCGCAGCTGGTCTGCGCGGTGGAGAAGTTCGGTGGCGACGAAGTCCTTGCGGGTGCGGTTGGCGTCCACAATGGCGCCGATGAGGTTCTGGGGGACATCCTGGTAGTTGGCGAGCAGCTGCTTGGTGTCCTTGGGCAGGCAGTACCCTCCGTAACCAAACGACGGGTTGTTGTAGTGGGAGCCGATCCTCGGGTCGTATCCGACGCCCTGGATGATCTTGGAGGCGTCCAAGTGGCGTACGGCGGCGTAGGTGTCCAACTCGTTGAAGTAGGCCACGCGCAGAGCGAGGTAGGTGTTGGCGAACAGTTTGACGGCCTCGGCCTCGGTGGAGGCCATGAGCAGGGTGGGGATGTCGGTGTCTTGTGCGCCTTCGGCCAGGAGGTGGGCGAAGGTGTCGGCAGCCTCTTCCAGTTCTTCGTGGTGGGGGGTGTGGGTGGGGATGCCGACGATGATGCGGGAGGGGTGGAGATTGTCGGACAGGGCGTGGCCTTCTCGCAGGAACTCCGGGGAGAACAAGAACCGCGCCTTCGGGTAGCGCTCGGTGAGTCCTTGGGTGTAGCCCACGGGGACGGTGGACTTGATGACCATGACCACCCCCGGGTTCACCGAGACCACGAGGTCGATGACATCTTCGACGAGGCTGGTGTCGAAGAAGTCCTTCGTGGGGTCATAGTTGGTGGGCGTGGCGATGACGACCAGGTCCGCTTCACGATAGGCGCTGGCCCCATCGGTGGTGGCTGTCAGGTCCAGGTCGCGGTGGGCCAGGTAGTCCTCGATCTCAACATCACGGATGGGGGAGCGGCGTGAGTTGATCAACTCCACCTTCTCCTCCACCACATCCACCGCCGTCACCGCATTGTGCTGAGCCAACAACACCGACAACGACAACCCCACATACCCCACACCCGCGACCACAATCCGCATTCCCACGATCCCCTTCTCGAACTCATCCCCGCGGCCGGTGATGGATCGGTCGCACCTGTCACAGACTACCGAAGACGCTAGCGATCCCGGGTCGGTGAGCGACCGGAACCGGACCGATCGCCATCGCAGGGTCCCGGCCGCGATCTCAGACCTTGGCCTTGCGGTATCCCGCGGCCTTCGCAGCCGCCTGAGTACTGAAGCAGTCCTCGGCCTTGGTGACCGCATAGAATCGCTGACCGGGCATGTGGTAGATCATGCTATTCGCATTCCCCTTGATCGGGAATGCCTTCGGACAGTTTCCACCGGCAAGTGGGTTGGCCCTGGTCGGCGCGTACTTTGGTGTGACGGCTTTCGACGTCTTCGAGGCGGATTCATACCCGCTCCGCTTCGCCGTGACCTTGACGGTGATCTTCTTCCCTCGGTCGGCGGAGGCCAGCTTGTAGGTGGACTTCGTGGCGCCCGTGATGGCCTTTCCATTGCGGTACCACTGGTAGGTGAACGTTGTCGGTTTCGGCGACCAGGTTCCCACCGTCGTTTTGACAGTGCGGCCGACATAGGTGGTCCCGCTGATCGACGGTGTCGGTTGCCGGGAAAATACCGTGGCGACGACGACTGCCTTCGAAGTCTTGGCCGCCAACTTGTACCCAGTTCGTTGCCCGGTGACCTTGACGGTGATCTTCTTCCCTCGGTCGGCGGAGGTCAGCTTGTAGGTGGGCTTCGTGGCGCCCGTGATGGCCTTTCCATTGCGGTACCACTGGTAGGTGAGGGTCATTGGAGTTGGCGACCACGTGCCCTTCGACGCCTTGAGTGTGGCGCCCGCCTTCGCGGTTCCCGAGATCTTGGGCGTGGCCGTCTTGGAGAATGCGTTGAGGGGGACGGACACTGCCGCGGATGTCTTTGTCGTCTGCTGGTATCCCGACCGTGTTGCGGTCGTGGTCACGGTGATCTTCGTGCCGCCGTCGGAGGCGACGAGTTTGTACGTCGCCTTCGTCGCTCCCTTAATGGCCTTTCCGTTCCGGTACCATTGGTAGACGACCGAGGTCGCGGTGGGCGCCCACGTGCCTCTTGCAGCGGTAAGAGTCTTCCCTGACTTCGCCGTTCCAGAGATCTTGGGCGCGGGGGCTCTCGTGAAAGCGCGAAGCACGCTCACCGCGGTGGACGTCACTGCCGCGCTCTCGTACCCATCGAGTGTTCCGGTGACGACGACGTTGATCTTCTGCCCGCGGTCCGCTGCTGTCACGGTGTAAGTCGATGCTGTCGCGCCAGGGATCGGTGTCCCTCCATGCATCCACTGAAAGGTGAACCCGACGTTACTCGGTTCCCAGGTGCCGGGGTCGACGCTCAGCATGGAGCCAGCAGCTGGGGAACCAGTGATTGTCGGTGTGCCGGTTCCCAACGTACCTGGGAGTACGGTGATCGCGTCACTGACGACGCTCGCCGACTCGTATCCGATGGCTGTACCTGTCACCCGGACGCCCACTGCGGAACCCAGAAGGTCCGCGGAGAGGACATACGCCTTCGCGACAGCGCCCGGGATTGGAAGGCCGTTCGCCAACCATTGGTATGTCAGCTGGACGTCGGCATTCTCGGGCCCCCATGTGCCCGCATCGGCGATGAGGGATTCTCCGACCTTCCCCGATCCGTTGATCGTCGGGTGACCGGGTGCGATGTCGGAGGCCGCACACTCCAAGGAACAAACGTCGGGACCGGGATCCTGCGGGGCGTCATCCGCCCACGCCGGCGCAAGGGCGCCGAAGGCGAGACACGCGCTCAGGAGGGCGGCGGGCCATATGACGCGCTTGATGGGAGAGGACATGGAGCACCTCGGAGACGTATGCAACTGGTGGGATGACGATCTGCCCGTCACGAGGACTGGACGACCGCGGATCAAGGATATCCGCCAGAAGGCCGTCGCATGGTCGATCAGAGCGACGGTGCGGAGTTCCAGACCGCCCGCTCCTGCGCCGCGATCCGTTCCAGGCGGGCCTCGTCGGCCGCATCGTCGACGACGACCGCGGACCGCCCCGCCGTCCACAGCCCCAGGACGTCGCGCGCGGTGTCCGCCGGGTCCCGTGCCTCCAGCAGGACGCGCTCGGGGGCGTCGGCATCTTCTTCATCGACGAGGGCGCCCGCGTGGTTCTCCGCGCTGTCAGGTGCCCCTGCGCTGTTCGGTACTCCGATGGCGGGGGCGGCAACGACCAAGACGTCGGGCTGAGCCATGAGTTCGCCCAGCGCATCCATGACACCCTCGGGCAGCGGCTCGCCCGCCCACGACAGGGCAAGCGGGCTGAGGTCCTGAGCCAGGACCCACACCCCCGACTGCGCCGCGTTGACCGCTGCCGCGTCCAGGGAGGCGACCACCCACACGGTGGCGTCGCCCTCGTCGATGGCGCCTCCGCCGGGGCTGTCCGTCGGTGCTCCGCCGCGGACCTCCCACCCGGACAGCCACGCGGCGGCGGTCCACACGACGGCCTGCCAGGAACGACCGAGCTCGATGCGCGCCACGCGCGCGGGGGAGCCCGGACCGGCGGGCGCGCCCGGAGCCGGCGCGGGCTCGCCGAAGAGATCGCCCGCCAGGTCGGTGCCCAGCAGATTCGCGATCTTCGCCACCCAACGCGCCACGACGGGGCCACCCAGCTCGGTCCGCCCGCCATCCGCGCCATACCACGTCAGCGCCGGTCCTCGGCGCGCGGACAGGGCGTCCACCAGCTCTGAAAGCGTCATGGACCCACGGTATCGGAGATACGCGGCACAGGATGTGCGGGGAATCACGATCCCACCCATCGGCGAAATTGGGTCCAAAGTCCCTGAAAGGCATGGGGTGTGACGGCCGATGACAGGGTGGCGTCGCGGGTGCGGGGAGGCAGCCGCGGCGAGCGCCTCGGGTGCTCGCATCGCACCAATTACACTTTTCGTCTTGACGTGGGAAGATGACACGCGTGTAATTCATAGAAGTGAAATGCCGGAGGTGAGGAGAAGGCATCGTGTGGAACATCCTGGGCGACGGGCCGCTGACATGGTCCGACGCGGACGATTCCGATGACTTCGCCGACTTCCTGCTGGGCGACGACGGCCCGCTGGCCTGGCAGCAGCACGCCCTGTGCGCCCAGACCGACCCCGAGGCCTTCTTCCCGGAGAAGGGCGGGTCCACCCGCGAGGCCAAGGCCGTGTGCCAGTCCTGCTCCGTGCGCGCGGAGTGCCTCGAGTACGCGCTCGCCCACGACGAGCGCTTTGGGATCTGGGGCGGCATGTCCGAACGCGAGCGCCGCCGCCTGCGGCGTGCGGCGGTGTGACGCCCTCCCCTGCACCCGAGCCGGCGGCCGGGACGCCCAGCGGGATCGCGGCGATCGTCGTCGCCCACGGATCGGCGCCGCTGCTGGACCAGACCCTGGCCGCCGTCGCCGGTCAGGAACTCCCGCCCGACTGCGTGGTCCTGGTGCGCGCGGGGCCAAGCGATCCTCCGGCGCCTGACGACGGCGCCTCCCCGCCCGGCCTGCTCCTGGTGGACGCTCCCACCGCCCGCACCCTGGGCGACGCCGTCCGTGCCGCCGCCGCCTCGGACACCGCCGGACCCGCGCTGTCGCAGGCCCGATGGTGGTGGATCCTCCACGACGACTCCGCGCCCGAACCCGCCTGCCTGGCCGAGGAATGGCGCATCGCCGACCGCGGTCGCACCATCGCCCTGGTCGGCCCCAAGCAGCTCTCCTGGGCCGGGGATCACCTGCTCGAGGCCGGCATCGCCGCCACTCGGACCGCCCGGCGCCTGGAGACCATCGCCGCCGGAGAGATCGACCAGGGTCAGTACGACGACCGCTCCGACGTCCTGGCCGTGGGTACGGCCGGCATGCTCGTCTCACGCCGCGCCTGGCAGGACCTGGAGGGCACGGACCCCGCCCTCGGCCCCTTCGGGGACGGCCTGGAATTCGGGCGCCGCGTCCACCGGGCGGGGCTGCGCGTCGTCCTGGCCCCCCGGGCCCGGGTGCGCCACGCCCGCCAGTCGCTGGGCGCGGACCCCGACACCTCGTTCCGGGCCCGGCGCACGGCCCAGCTGTACACCTGGATGGCTGCCGTCCCCTGGTGGCAGGTCCCGCTCCTCGCCCTATGGCTGCTCGTGTGGACCCCCGCCCGCGCCCTCGCCCGGATCCTCACCGGCGCCCGCCACCTGGCCGGCGACGAGTTCGCCGCCTGGGCCGCCCTGATCCCCCTCACGGGATCCCTGTGGCGCACGCGGAGGCGCTGCGCACGCCAGGCCCGCGTCCCCCGCTCGGTCCTCGCGTCCCTGGAAGCGCGCCCCCGCGACCTCGCCGCCCAGCGCCGGCTCATCCGGCGCGTCCGGCGCGCCGAGAGACGCGACCGCCACCTCGACCCCCGGATCGCGGCCTCCGCGCGCCGCCACCGCGCGCGCTCCTGGTCGGTGGGAGCCGGCGTCGTCGGAGCTCTGGTGGCGGCGAGCCTCATCATCTGGGCGCGGATGCTCGGAGGCGTCGCGGGAGCCGCCTGGGCCGGCGCGCCCGCCTCATGGCGGCAGCTGTGGCAGGCGGCGTGGGCCGCATGGGTGCCCGGAGGAGACGGCGCGGCCGGACCGGGCGATCCCGTGCTCATTCCACTGGCCTTGCTCAGCGCCCCTTTCGCCCTGGTCGGCCTCGCACCGACCACCGTGTGGAGCTGGCTGCTGGTGCTCGCCGCGCCCCTGGCGGGCCTGAGCGCCTGGGCGCTGGCCTGCTCGCTCACCACCTCCCTTCCCGCGCGCGCTGCCGCCGCGCTGACCTGGGCGGCGGTGCCCGCGCTCACGGTCTCCGCCTCCCAGGGTCGCCTGGCGGCCGTCCTCGCCCACATCGCGCTGCCCCTGGTGATGCTCGGGTGGACGCGGATGGTCCGCGGCCCGGCCCCTCTGGTGGTCTCGGGCGCGGAGGGACCCGTCCCCGCCGGCCCGCCCGGACACCGCGCCCCCTGGGCCGGCGGCATCGCCGCAGGGGGATTGTGTGTGGCCGCCTGCTGCGTGCCCTGGCTGCTCGGCGCGGCGATCCTGGGTCAGGCGCTCCACCTCCCGGCGTCGCTCACCGGCCGGCCCGCCCGGCGCGGACGCGGCGCCCTCGAACCGGAAGGCGGACGGCGCGGCTCCCGCGCCCTGGCGCTCACCGTGCTTCCGGCGCTGGCAGCGGCCGCCCCCTTCGCCGCACGGTCCCTCGCCACCCCCGGCGGGTGGGCGGCGCTGCTCACGCCGGGGGGGCCGGCCCTGGCGACCGAGCCGGCCGCCTCCTGGTGGCTGGCCGCCGGCGTCCCCGGGGCCTCCTCCTGGAACCCCCATCCGTGGATGCTCGCGTGCCTGGTTCCCGCCGTGGTGATCGCGCTGGCCGTCGGCGTCGCATGGCGTGGGGGCCGGGGACTGGACGCGGTGGCCGTCCCCGGACTGGTCGCCGCCGTGTCCGCGGCCGGCGCCGTGCTGCTCCAGCGGGTTCCCGTCGCGGCGGCGGACACGCCGGACGGCACCGCCCAGGCGGCCGCCTGGCCCGCGCCCGCCCTGTCGGTGTGCGCGCTCGCCCTGATCATCGCCGGATGCCGGCTGACCGCCTCGGCAGACACCCCGTGGGACGCCCCCAGCCACCGGGCCGTCCGGATCGCCTCTGCGGCCCTCGGCGCCGTCGCCGCCCTCACCCTGGGCGTCTGGGGAGCGATCGGACCACTCGGAGCGGGGGGCCAGGCCGAGGGCGACCACGTGGCCGGCGCCGGTCAGCAGGTCCCCTCGATCACCCGTGAGGCCCAGAGCTCCCCGCGCCGGGGCCGGCTCCTCATCCTGGACCAGGCGGGGACGCCGGGCGCCGAGGTCGGCGGGGAGACCCCGACGCTGACCGCCCGCCTGCTGCGCGGCGACGGCCCGCAGATGACCGACGCCTCCGCTCTGACCCGCCTCGACGGCCTGCGCCAGATCCGCTCCGGCGCCCTGGACGGAGCGGCCGCGGATCTCGCGCGCCAGGCGCTCACCGCCGTCTCCACACCCGACGACGCCACGGCGACGGCCCTGGCCCGCCACGGCATCGACACCATCCTCATCGCGGACACCGCCTCCGAACCGGGCGCGACCCTCGCGGAGGCCCTCGACCGGGCTCCCGGCCTGGAACTCGTCGGGCGCACCGACTACGGCACCGTGTGGCGCGTGCGCCCCGACGCGGGCCTGCCCGCCCGCATCACCCTGGTGGACGGCGACCAGTGGACGCCCGTGGCCTCACAGGCGCTGGGCGCCGACACGCGGCTGGCCGACGGCGCCCAAGGCACCCTCGTCCTGGCCGAGCGCGCCGACCCCGCCTGGCACGCGACCCTGGACGGGGAACCCCTCGCCGCGATCGGCGACGACACGGCCGGATGGCGCCAGGCGTTCCAGATCACCGGCGGGGGACGCCTGGTCGTCGAGTACCAGCCCTGGTGGCTGCTGCCGTGGAGGATCGCCACCGGCGCGGCACTGGCCGGCGCCGCCCTGGCCGCGATCCCCGCGAGGAGACGCCAATGAGCCGCCCCACCCTGAGACGGGCCGCAGCCCTCCTGGCCACCGCCGCCGCCCTGCTGGGACTCGGGTGCGCGGCGGCCGCGGACCTCGCACTGCCCGCTCCGGCCGCCTCCGACACCCGGCCGCCCACCCAGGTGGCGTCGCCCTCGTCGATCGCACTGGCCTGCGCGCCGGGAGTCCTGGACCCGCAAGACCCCGATGCCGAGGCGGTTCAAGCCCAGGCGTGGACCAGCACCGGACCGGAGACGGGCGGCCCCGCCCAGGCGACGCTCACCGCGACCGCCTCCCACGGAGCGCTCAGCATGCCCACCGGCGTCGTCGTCGCCGGCCAGAGCGGGGGAGAGCTGCGCGGGCTGGTCCTCGAACCGTGCGCGTCGGCCAGCGGCGACCAATGGCTGGCCGCCGGATCGACGGTGGTGGGAGAGGATCTGGTCCTCGCCCTGGCCAACCCGGGGCGCGTGGCCTCGCGCGTCACCGTGTCCGCGATCGGGGCGACGGGGGAGACGATGCCCGCGCAGTCCGTCACCGTTCCCGCCGGGCAGACCGTGACTGTCCTGGCCGCCGCCTGGTTCCCCGACGAGGAGCGGCCCGCGCTGCACGTCGAGGCCGACGGGCCCGGCGTGGCCGCTTGGCTCCAGAGCTCGGGGATGGAGGGCGAGGTGCCCACCGGCATGACCTGGGCGGCCTCCACGCGCGCCGCGACACGGCTGGCGCTGCCCGGAGTCAGCGCGGACACGGAGAACGGGACCGCTTCGGTGCGCCTGGGGGTCCCCGGCGCCGACGCCGCGACCGTCACCGTGAGCGTGTCCGGCCCCGAGGGCACCCAGGCGCTGCCCGGCGCCCGTGACATCCAGATCGATGCGGGCACCACACTCGACCTCGACCTCGCCGGGCTAGCTGAGGCGGCAGGGGCCGGGGCGGACGGGGGCACCGCCCAGAGCGGTGAGGAGGCGGGCGGAGGCGGGGCCGCGGGCGCCCTCACCCTGCTCGTCGACTCCGACGTCCCGGTCGTCGCCACAGCCATGGAGACGGCGCGGGGCGAGGCCTGGCCGGACAGCGACTCCACGTGGACCGCGCGCACGGCGGTGACCCCGACGACCGCCCTCACGCAGGCCAGGCTCCCAGGGGCGGGAACGCTCGCGGACCTCATCGGCCAGCAGATGGCGGCCTCGCCCGGGCGCCCGACCACCGTGTCGACGCCCAGCGGCTCCGGAGACGTCACAGTCCGGCTGGTCCTCGCCAACACCGGCGACGAGGACGTCGGCGTGTCCCTGGACGGCGACGGCGCGGATACGGCGGTGGACGTCGCGGCCGGCGCCACCGTGGAGGTGGACCTGCCCGACGAGGCCTCCGCGCTCAGCGTCGGCGCGGCGCCGGCGCAGGGAACGGTCCACGCGGCCGTCCTCGCCACCGTCGACACGCCGACCGGCCCCGTGTCGGCGGTCTGGCCTCTGGGCGCGGCCGGGCTCGCCACGCAGTCGATGCCCGTCTCAGTCGGGCCGTGAGACCGGGGCGCGGCCGCCTCCGCCGTGCGATCAGACCAGCCGGCACCCGTCCTCGTCCACCAGCAGCGCTTCGCCATCCCTGAGCAGGGTGAGCGGCCAGTCGACGCCGTACTCCTCGACCGTGCGGGCGATGACGCTGATCGGGAACGGGGGAAGCGTTCCCTGAGCGTGGGGGACGATGACGCGGTCCACCATAGGGCAGGCCCTCGCGAACGCGACGGGAGACGACCTCGTCCGCGCCCGTCGATCTCAAGACGTGCAGGAGGTCGAAGGTCTCTCCGCTGGCGACGTAGATGCCGTCGACCCGGGACAGGATCCTGTCCAGATCCGCGGGCGGCCTCCCGGCCACGGGGACCTCGACGGCGAACGGGGCGTCCCGGCAGGTCCTGGCCGCGTCCGGGATATAGGCGACGGTGCCGGAGAAGAAGGTCCCGAGGCGCGGGTGCAGGAACGAGGTCAGCAGAAGCCGCATGGGGCCCGCGTATCGTTCGACCCTTTGCGGCGTGCGGCGCGAGCCCGGATCCGGGCTTCGCGGCGGGCCGGTCAGTCGAAGCCCTCATCCAGCTCGTCGGGCGGAATGACCAGGACGTGGGAGATGCGGTCGGCCAGCAGGCGGCGCGTGAGGTCCTCGGCTCCGGCCTCGCTCGGGCTGCGCTGGAGGATCGGGAGGCGGTAGACGACGATCCGGTCGGCTAGGCCGCGCCGCCGATCCGCGGGGAAGATCCGCGCCATCACCGCCGAGTGCGTCTCCCAGGGTGCCGGGTCCGAGGGCGGCACGTCCTCGATGCCGAACTCGATGCTCGAGACCGCCGGCCACCGCTGCGAGAACTCGTCGACGAGATCGGCGACCAGCTCGTCGAACCTCTCGCGGCGCGAGCGCCAACCCGGCAGTCCCGGGTCCAGCAGCGGCCCCCGCAACCCGCGGCCATGAGGATCCCGGCGCGGATGGACGGGGACTCGGAGGGCATGGCGGCGCACGCCCCCAGCGTAGTGGAGAAGTGTCGGGGTCTCCCCCTGCCGCGGCCGCCGCCCCCGGTCGGCGGTGCGCGGCGTTCCCGGGACGCGGGCCCAGGTGAGGGGGGCCGAAACCGCGCGCCTGCGGAGTCCCGAGCAGGCGGCGTCGTAGGGTGGGACGGTGATTGCGGCACGGCATTGCTCGAAGCCGGCGTGCGGGAGACCGGCGGTGGCGACCCTGACCTACGACTACCAGAACTCGACCGCCGTCCTGGGGCCCCTGGCCACCACGGCCGAGCCGCACGCCTACGACCTGTGCGAGACGCATGCCGAGCACCTGACCGTTCCGCTCGGATGGCAGGTCGTCCGGCTCCAGACGAGCTTCGATCCGGCACCGCCCTCGCCCGACGACCTGCTCGCCCTGGTCGACGCCGTGCGGGAGGCCGCTCAGCGCGAGACGCGCCGTCCGGGAGGCGACCCGCGGGAGGCGACGTCCGCCTCGACGGAGCGTGGCCGCAGCGGACCCGAGCGGGGTCCGTTCGCCACCGCGGTCAGTGGCGCGGCGGAGGGCTCGCCGCTGTCGCCCGATTCTCCGTACGCGCGCCGCCGCGCGCACTTCCGGGTCATCAGCGATCCAGAGGCGGCGCCTGGGGCCCCTCAGGACGCCGGCGAGGCGGAGGCCGGACGGGGAGGCGCTGGGGCAGGCTCGCCCTCTGAGAGCTGAGGCGGGCGTCCTCCCGGTGACCGGTCCGTCCGGCAGGGGGCGCCCTCGTCAGTGCCGAGGAGGGAAGGCGGGCGACGATCCGACGCCGAAGCGGGCATGGTCGACCTGGGCGCGGCGGCGTCCCGCCCGCTCGTCGCGGGCGAGGAGACGCGCGTACTCCCGGTCGCGCAGGACCACCAGCACCGCCGCCACGAAACGCTCGGGATCCGTGCCGGGTGGAGGCGCCGGCGCGACGTGGCGGGACAGGCGGGTGGCCAACGACACCGCCTCTCGGCGGCGGATCTCGGGGGCCAGCTCCGCATTGGAGCGCAGGAAGCCTAGGGCCTCGGCCTGGAGGGCGGGCGGGCACGGCAGGACCTGCGCGCCCGAGGCCCACCCGCCCAGATCCGGAGGCATGATCAAGGGGGCGTGACGGACCGGATCGGGCAGCCGGACCACCATCGTTCCGGCCGCGAGGTCTCCCAGACGCTGGGAACGCGGCGTCACCAGCGCCGTGACAAGCGCCACCGACCCGAGCGTCGCCCAGATCTCGAGGATCCCGGTCACCGCGCGCATCAGGCTGTGGCGAGCGGTGATGACGCCGCCGTCGGCGCGCACGACGCTCAGACCGAACGCCCACTTGCCCAGCGACCGGCCGCGGGTGAGCGTCTCGACGGCGAAGGGCAGGATGACGAGCACGAGCAGGACCGACCCGATGGCCAGGATACGCTGCATCGAGCTGGTCGGCTCGTCCAGGAGCCGCAGGATCCCGATGTCGAGCACCAGCAGGCCGATCAGCAGGAGGACGTCGTCCGCCAGAGCCGCCCCTGCGCGCAGAAGAGGCGAGGCGGGACGGATCTCGAGCTCGACGGCCTCGCCGGTGACGATCGACTCCTCGCGGATGCGCCGGACAGGGGGCGCGGCCGCCGATGCGGGTGCCGCGGCGCCCACAGGTGCGGGACCAGCGGCGACGGGGACGCGCGAGGAGGCCGCTGGCGCGGGGACACTGTCAGCTGGGCTCACGCGACAACGGTAGCGGATGTGGCAGGGTTGCGGATATGGACATCGACGCGCTGCGCGCCTCACGGGGCCCGGCCTGGACGCGCCTGCACGAGCTGGGCGGGCGCGCGCGACTGGACGGCCCCGAGATCGACGAGCTCGCCCTGCTGTACCGCCAGGGCGCGGCGGACCTGGCATCCGTGCGCGCGCAGAACCCCGACCCCGACCTCATCCGGGCGCTGTCCCGGGACCTGGCGGCGGCGCGCGGGCGCCTGACCGGGACGGCCGGAGCCTCCACCCGCGCGGTCTCGCGCTGGTTCCGGGTGTCGCTGCCTGCCGCGCTGTACGGCATCCGATGGTGGATCCTCGGGGTGACGATGGCCTTCCTCGCGGTGGCGGCCCTTCAGGCGTGGTGGCTGCTGCGCGACCCGTCGCTTTTCGCCTCCGTGGGGTCGCCGAGCCAACTCGAGCGCTACGCCCGGCACGACTTCGTCGACTACTACAGCCAGGACACGTCGGCGCAGTTCGGCGCGTCCGTGTGGCTGAACAACGCCTTCGTGGCCCTGCAGTGCGTGGGCGGCGGGATCACGGGGTTCTTCCCCGTGTACGCGCTGTACCAGAACGCGGCCAGCATCGGCCTGTCCGCCGCGATCGTCATCGAGTACGCCGGGCCCGCGCAGTTCTTCGCATTCATCCTGCCCCACGGCGTGCCCGAGCTGACGGCCGTCCTCATCGCCGGCGCCGCCGGGCTGCGCGTGTTCTGGGCGCTGCTGGTGCCGGGGCCGCGCACGCGCGTCGAGGCCGTCGCGTCGACGGGACGCGCGATGGTGACGATCGCGCTGGGGCTGGTCATCCTCCTGTTCGGATCCGGCTTGCTGGAGGGCTTCGTCACGCCCTCGGGGCTGCCGGTGGGGGTGAAGATCGCGCTGGGCGTCGCTTTGACAGCGGGGGTGTGGGTGTACATCCTCGTCGTCGGCTCCCGGGCGGCGCGCGCCGGGTTCACCGGCGACCTCGAGGCCGACTCCGGGTACGCCGTGCCCGTGGCGGGGTGACGATTGGGGGCGTGTGCGGGCCGGCTCCCAGGTCATGGCAGGCTTCCCGTTTCTGGCGAATTCTGGGTGAACCAGGCGCCTGGCCATGATCTGGGAGCATCCGCGACCGGCGTCGGACGCGGCGGGCTGTCCACAGACCTTCTCTTCTTTGTTGCTATTTCCTGTCGATTCGTATCAACTGATGGTGTGGATGGGATTCAACAGGCGTTCGCACATCTCGTGGCATCCAGCCGGAGGACCTCGAAACGTTGCGCGGCGCGCTGCGCCTCCGGGGAGCTCACCAGGATCTTCCGGCACGTCTACGCCGAGACGTCGTATCTGATCGGCGCCGCCTCGCCGTGGGAGGCCTCGCGGCGAGTGATGCTGCTGCGCTCGTGCGCGATCGCGGCGATCTTCGGATCCCGAGCCGTCATCAGCCACGAGTCGGCGGCCGCCGTGCACGGCATCGGCATGGCGTCGATGCCAGCGGATGTCCACATCTGCAAGCGCGGCACCAAAGGCAGGGGACTCGACCGCCTCCCGGCCGTCGCCATCCCGTCCGGCCCGGGCGCCGGCGTCATCCCGGCCGCCAGATTGGTCCGCCACGAGACGGAGATCCCGGATTCATGGGCGTCGCAGATCGCGCCGCGCCTCCTTGTGACGGACCTGGTGACGACGGCCGTGCAGTGCGCCCGGTCGATGCCGGCCCGGGAGGCGACCGTCATCGTGTGCGGGGCGCTCAACGTCCTGAGTCGCTTCAGCCGTTTCGAGGAGAAACTCGCCGCGAGCCGAGCGCGCGAGGAGAAGGCGCGTTCGCTCCTCGTCCAGCGGCTGGAGGAGCTTCCGGGAACGGCCGGCAAGAGGCGGGCGCGCGCCGTGATCGCGGCGGCGGATGGCGCCTGCGAGTCCGTGCCTGAGCGCATCCTCTTGTGGATTCTCAAGGCGGCCGGATTCCGGGAGGTCCGGACCCAGGTGCATCATCGCATCGGGCGCAGAGACTACTACGTCGACTTCGAGCTGCCCTGGTGCCACGTCGTCATCGAGTTCGATGGCGAGGGCAAGTACGGGGAGTCGGTTCGAGACGTCCACAGGGCCTACGACGAACAGATGAGACGGCAGAAGGACCTGGAGTCCATCGGATGCGTCGTCGTCCGCTTCAAGGGCCGCGAACTTGCCGTCCCCGCGGCGGTCATCGACGAGGTCTGCCGGCGGGCGGGGTGTGCGCGACGTCCGAAGAGGGTCTCAGCGCTGGCCGGATGAGCGGCGCGACGCTCCCAGGTCATGGCTAGGTGCTCTGATCCGCAGGAATTCCTCAAAAACAGGCACCTGGCCATGACCCGGGAGCTGAAACCCCGCGGCCGCCATGACCTGGGAGCCTGGCGATGGCGATGGCGATGGCGATGGCGATGGTCGCCCGGGTCATAGCCGGCCCTGCTTCTTGAGCTGGAGGTAGGTGTCGGACAGCCGCGCGGGCAGCAGGCCCGCCTCCACGTCCAGGACGATGGCCCCGGCCCGGGCGGCGTCCTCGTCGCCGGCGGCCTGCTCGCGCAACGTGGAGCTGGCGGCGGCCGCCTGGTAGACGGCATCGGCGTCGCGCCGCCCCTGGGCCAGTCGGACGACCTCCGGGTCGGCGGCCGACGCCACGATGACGGTGTGCCGGTCGGACAGGTCGGCCACGGCCTGCAGGAAGTCCGGGTCGGCGCCGACGGGCGGCACCTCGGTGAGCAGCACCACCAGCCCCGGGTGGTGGACGGTGCGGCGGACCTCGGCCACCGCCAGCGGCCAGTCGATGGGTTGGAGGGTGGGGGAGACATCGGTGAGCGCCTCCGCGACATGGTGGAGCAGCGGCGCCCCGCGAACGCCGGACACCCGGGCCCGCACCGACCGGTCGACGGCCAGCAGGTGCACGTTGTCCCCGGCGCGGTCGGCCAGGGCCGCCAGCAGGAGCGCCGCCTCGATCCCCGCGTCCATGCGCGGGGCGACGCCGAGGTCGACGAGGTCGGGCGAGGCGCTCGGGCCGGCGCCGCCCCGGCCTCGTGGCACCGGGGCAGCGGGCGCATCCGTGGCCCCGGCCCCGGCCCCGGCCCCCAGGAGAAGCGCCCCGGACCGGCCCGTGTCCAGGACCATGACCACGTGCCGGTCGCGTTCGGGACGCCAAGTGCGCACCACGAGGTCGCGGGCGCGCGCCGACGCCCGCCAGTCGATGTCTCGAGGGTCGTCGCCGCGCACATAGTCGCGCAGGGAGTCGAACTCGGTGCCCGGCCCGCGCAGGATCGTCGCCGTGGCCCCCTCCTCCCTCAGGCGCGCCAGGCGCGAGGCCAGGAGCCGGCGCGACCGGAACTCCGGCAGGACGGCCACCCGGACCGTCGCCGCCACCGACACCTGGCGCGCGCCCAGCCCCAACGGGCCCCACACGCGCAGGCTCACGTAGTCCGCGGTGCGGGTCCCGCGCCGTTCGGGGCGCAGCCGCGTGACGACGCGTTCCGACCCGCCACCTGGAAGCCTCACCCGGTGGCGCGCCGGAGAGGGGTGGACCGAGGGCGGCCACGCGTCGCGCACGTCCGCGCGCACCCCCCGACGGCCCGGGTTGCGCAGGACCAGCGCCGACTCCGCCGTCTCGTCGGCCCGCACCGCGGCGGAGACCGCGCGGGAGACCTCGAGGTCGCGCGGGGACACGGCGGCCACCGCGTCGAGGACGCACACGACGGCGACGAGGCCGAGCCACCCCCATGCCATGGCGGTCGACGGGCTGAGCGCGACGGCCACGACCCCCAGGGCCGCGAGCAGGGCGGCGCGCAGCGAGACGGCCATCAGCGTGGAACCGGGACGGCCGCCAACAGGCCCTCGATGACGGTGCGGGCGGAGATCCCCTCCAGGTCGGCCTCGGCCCGCAGGGAGACGCGGTGAGCCAACGTGGGAACGGCCATCACCTTGACGTCATCGGGCGTGACAAACGCCCGCCCCTGCAGGTAGGCCCACACGCGCGCCGTCCTCAGCAGAGCCGTCGCGCCGCGCGGGGACACCCCCAGCCGCAGGGACGGGGAACGGCGGGTCGCCTGGACCAGGTCGACGATGTAGCCGATGACGGCCGGGTCGACCGCGACCTCGGCGGCCTCGGCGCGCGCGGCCCGGATGTCCCGGGGTCCCGCGACCGCGCGCACCCCGGCGCTGCCGAGCGCCATCGGGTCGAAGCCGCGCTGGTGGCGGGCGACGACCTCGATCTCCGCGTCGCGGTCCGGCAGCGGCAGGTCCAGTTTGAGCAGGAACCGGTCCAGCTGGGCCTCGGGCAGGGGGTAGGTGCCCTCGTACTCCACGGGGTTCTGCGTCGCGATCACCATGAAGGGATCGTCCAGGGGGTGCGTCTGCCCGTCGACGGTGACCTGGTGCTCCTCCATGGCCTCCAGCAGGGAGGACTGGGTCTTCGGGGGCGTCCGGTTGATCTCGTCGGCCAGCAGGAGGTTCGTGAAGACGGGGCCCGGGCGGAACTCGAACGAGGACGTCCCCGCGTCCCACACCAGAGATCCCGTGATGTCGGCGGGCATGAGATCGGGCGTGAACTGCACGCGGGACATCCCCATGTCCAGGGACGTCGCCATCGCGCGCACCAGCAGCGTCTTCGCCACGCCGGGCACGCCCTCGAGCAGGACGTGCCCGCCCGCCACCAGCGCGACGATGAGGCCCGTGACCGCGCCGTCCTGGCCGACGACGGCCTTGGCGATCTCCTCCCGCAGGCGCACCAGGGCCTCCCGGGAGGTCGACGGCGGGGCGGGGGCGGGCTCGGGGGCGGGGGCGGCCCCCTGGGGCCGCAGCGGGTCGATGCGGGGATCAGTCATGGCGGAGGTCCTCCTCAAGATCGGACAGGGCGTCGGCCAGGTCCACCAGGGCCCGGTCGGTGGTCGGGGGCGGTCCCCACAGCAGGGCCTGGGCGCGTCCGGGGTCGATCCCGGCGCGGGCCAGGGCGTCGCGCAGCTCGTCGGCGCCGGAGCCGGGCGGCACGCCCAGACGGGCCGCGAGCCGCGTCGCGGTCGCGGTGCGCAGGGCGCGGGCGGCGTGGCCCCGGTCGCGTGAATGGCGCAGCAGGCGGCCGCGGCCCACGACGGTCTCCGTGGCGGGCACGGCGCTGGGCAGGTCCTCGGGCACGAGCCGCCCGAGCCGCCGTCCGCGCGCCATCGCCGCCACGAGACCCGCCCCGCCCAGGACGATCAGCGAGGGGATCATCCAGGCGGGGGTCGGGGTGGGGACGTCGGTCATGGAGTCGGCGTAGTCCGCGATGTACCACACCACGTGAGGGGTGCGGGCGATCGCGTTGATCGCCAGGGCCGCATTGCCGAACTCGGCGACCGCGCTGTTGCGCAGCAGCCGGGAGTCGGCGATGACGGCGCGGAAAGAGCCCGCGCTCTGCTTCTGGGCGTAGGCGTGGAGCGCGGGCGCCCCGGCCGCCGTGGCCGTGCCCACCGGGAAGCACACCTGCCAGGTGGCGTCGGCGCGCACCCCGTACGCGCCGGCGGTCACCGATCCGGCGCGCTGCCCGGAGTCCGCGGAACAGCCGGGCCCGGCCTCGGCGGGGGTGCCGGAGGGCGGCTGCTCGCCCTGGGCGTCCGGGGTGAGGCCCGAGGCGCCGGCGACCGGGCCGAAGGACTGCTCCGTGCCGACCAGGACCAGGTTCGTCGCGCCGGCGAGGGCCTGGGCGACATCGGGCTGCATGCGGGCGGGGAAGACGACGACGAGCGTCGTCCCGGGGCGCTCGGCGCGGGCCAGGGCGTCCGCCGGCCCGTCGGGGGACACGACGTCGATGCCGCGGCGCTCCATGACGCGCACCAGGGCCTGGGCGCCGTCGGGCATGGTGCTGGTCGGGGAGAGGACCCGGGGGTCCTCCGCGAGGCGCGGCAGCAGGGCGCCGGCGCCCAGGACCGCCAGCACGACGATGACCAGAATGATCAGCGGCCGGGCCAGGCGGGCTCGGGTCCGCGGGGTGGGGGTGACGACGCTCGCGGTGACCGTCGGGCGGGTGGGGGCGCTCATGGGCGCGTCTCCGGGGCGCTCCCGGCGTCGGACCGGACGAGGGCGTCCCCGCGGTCCCGCCCGGCGCGGTCGATGAGGGCCCGCAACCGGTCGACGTCCCCCGGGCCGGCGGTCGCGGGGGCGTCTGGGGAGGAACCGCCGCGGGCCGCCTCCGGCGCGCCGTAGCGCAGCGCATCGAAGGTTCTGGCCGCCCACGCCAGGTCCTCCCGGAGATCCGGACGGCGGGCCTGCGCCTGGGCGGAGGCCTCACGAGCCGTCAGCCCCGGCCCGTCGTGGACGGCGCCGTCCCCGGCCAGCGTCAGCACCAGGGCGCGGAAGTACCAGATGACGGCGTCGTCCCACCGCCCGTCCCCGGCGGCGGCGCGGGCGGCGGCCAGGCAGTCCTCCAGCGAGCGGTCCTCGCCGTCGAAGACCGCGCCGGAGGGGGCCGTGCGCCGCAGCCGCACGGGGTTCATCGCGACGACCGCCACCAGGATCACCAGGATGACGGCGAAGGCCGCCAGCACGATGGAGCCGACGGGGACGTGGCCGCCACCCGAGGTGAAGGCGTCCATCACGGTCTGGAGCACCCACCGGATGGCGCGGGTGAGCGGCGAGAGCTCCGACCCGTACTCGGGCCGGGAGAGCTCGTCGCCCACCCACGACTGGGCCTCGTCCCCGTCCGGCGTCAGCGGGGCGTCCGCGGGAGCCGGGACCCCGGAGAACGACGGGGCGCAGGCGGGAAGGGCCATCACCGCGCCGCGCGGGACGCCTGCGCGGCCTCGGCGAGCGCGGGAGCCAGGTTCTCCTGGCGGATCCTCTCGTCGACGTACATGAGCGTCGTGAAGGCCGCCGAGATCGGGATGATAAAGCCCGAGACCACGCCGGAGAGGAACCCGGTGACGATGGTGCCCACGAACTCGGAGGCCAGCAGGGTGATCAGCCCGCCGACCAGTCCCACCGCGCCGGCCACGAAGAACGTGGCGGCCGCCGTGAGGAGGGCGATGAGGATCATTCGCCCGAGGATCCGCCAGAACGAGGACGACGTCAGCGACCACGACCGCCGGATCGCCTGGACGGGGCCGAGGTCCTCCAACACGATGATCGTGGGACCGAAGAGGAGGCGCACCTGGAAGAACAGAGACGCCGCAGCGCCGGCCAGCAGACCGAGCAGGAGCAGGAGGACGCCGGCCACGGAGGGGTCGGCGCCGCCCGACCCGGCGAGCGAGGCGATGAACGGGATCGCGAAGATCCCCGCGATCACGCCGAACGCGGCAACGCCGATCAGTCCGTTGAGCACGGTGACCCCGATGAGCGGCAGCAGGTGCGGGCGGACCCGGGCCCAGGCGGCCCCCAACGGCGTCACGGCGCCCAGCGTCGCGTCGGACACCGTGAGCGCGAGCATCCCCGAGAGGACCATGGTCACCAGGGCGGTGATGATCCCGGAGGCGGCCGACGAGGTGAGCGTCCCCGCGATCTGGCCGGCCAGGCCGGTGAGGTCGTCCCCGGCCAGCGCCGCCTGCGGATCGTCGACGAGCCCGATCCACTGGCTGGCGGTGGACGCCTCGATGACGGAGGTGATGAGCGAGGCGATCGCCATGACCGCGACGGAGAACCCGAACATCACCGACGGGTTGGCGCGGATCGTCCGGAACGTCGCCTCGAACAGGTCCCCGATGGACAGGGGGCGCAGCGGGATGACCCCGGGCTGGGGCGGGGGCATCCATCCGGCGGCGGGCTGGGGGGCCGGGGCCGGGCCAGGGCCGGCGTCGCCCCATCCGGGCGAGGACCAGCCGGGCCCGGCGTTCCAGGGGGGAGCCGTCTCCCATCCGGAGGCCGGCGCCGCCTGGGCGGGGTCCGCACCGGGATCCGTCGTCTGGGCGTCCGGCCGGCGGCCCGCCTCCGGCGCGGTCCAGCTGTCCGGTCCCTGCGGCACCGACGAGGGCGGCGCCCACTGGCCGGAGTCCGTGCCGGGGTCCTCGGAATTGAAAGGCGGGGTGGGAGTGCTCATGGCGTCCTTCCGGTCGCGGCCGTGAGGCGAGGTCGTTCGGTGTCCATCGTGCCACGGCAACCACCGCGCGCCCAGCACCGGTGTCCTCTCCGCTGACCACGCGCCGGCGCCGCGGCCGGGCGCGTCGGGTGCATAATCGCCCTCGTCGTGACACGATCGTGACATGAGCGCCCGCATCCTCGTCGTCGACGACGACGTCGCCTTGGCTGAGATGATCGGCATCGTCCTGGAGGCCGAGGGCTTCACCGTGTCCTCCGTGTACGACGGAGCGGAAGCGCTCGACGAGTTCCGCGCGGAGGCTCCGGACCTGGTGCTGCTGGACCTCATGTTGCCCCACGTCGACGGCATCGAGATCGCGCGCAGGATCCGTAGGGAGTCCGATGTCCCGATCGTCATGCTGACGGCTCGTTCGGACACGGCCGACGTCGTCGCGGGCCTGGAGGCGGGCGCGGATGACTACGTCCCCAAGCCCTTCAAGCCGAAGGAGCTGGTCGCCAGGGTCCGAGCACGCCTGCGCCGCCACGACGAGATCGGCGACGAGCGCCTGGTGCTCGGCGAGATCAGCATCGACGTGCCCGCGCACGTCGTGCGCCGCGGGGAGGAGGAGATCTCCCTCACCCCGCTGGAGTTCGACCTCCTGGTGGCGTTGGGGCGCTCGCCGTGGAAGGTCTTCACCCGTGAGGAGCTGCTTGAGAAGGTGTGGGGATACCGGCACGCCGCGGACACGCGGCTGGTGAACGTCCACGTGCAGCGCCTGCGTTCCAAGATCGAACGAGACCCGGAGAATCCCGAGGTCGTCGTCACCGTCCGCGGGGTCGGGTACCGTGCCGGAACAGGATCCTGAGCCGTCGGGGACGCAGACTCCGCCAGAGCCCCCGCGTCGGCGCCCCCTCAAGGAGCGGGTGCGCGTGCCCGGCTGGGCGCGCCGCCTGCGGGCCGCCGCCGCCGGTTCGGCGCCCGCGTCCTGGGTGCGCCGTTCCCTCTCGGTGCGCATCGCCGTGTCGATGACGGCGGCCGCGGCCGTGATCCTCGTCCTGTTCGCGGCGGTCACCTCGGCCCAGCTGCGCTCGTCCGTGTTCGAGAACCGGCGCGACATCATCCTCGACGACGCGTCGCTGAGATTCTCCACGGCGCAGTCGGCCTTCGACCAGTCGACGGCCTCGACCACCGACCAGGTCCAGGAGGCCGCCCGCGAGGTCATCGAGACGGCGCGCGGGTCGGCGGCGGGCGCCGGAGCGGAGTCCGTGCTGCTCATCCGCCCTCCGGACTCGCCCGACGAGTTCCGCATCAATGAGATCGGCAGCGCCGCCATGCGAGCGGTCGTCACCGACGACCTGCGCGAGGACGTCAGGAGCGGCGACCACGCCTACTGGCAGTCCGTGCGGGTCCCCGCGGACACCGACGGCGAGGGGGAGCCCGGCATCGCCGTCGGGATGATGGTCAGCCTGCCCCGGGCCGGCGACTACGAGATGTACATCGTCTACTCCCTCCAGTCCGAGCAGACGGTCATCGACATGGTGATGCGCGTGCTGGGGCTGGGGGCACTCCCGATCATCATCGCGCTGCCGACCGGCGTGTTCTGGGTGCTCTACCACCTGCTGCGCCCCGTGCGGCAGACCGCGCGGGCCGCCTCCGAACTGGCCGACGGCGACCTGGACACCCGCGTGGACGCCCAGGGCGACGACGAGATGGCCCAGCTGGGGCAGGCCTTCAACAACATGGCCTCCAGCCTCCAGAACAAGATCGCGGAATACGACGAGCTCTCCCGGCTCCAGCAGCGCTTCGTCTCCGACGTCTCCCACGAGCTGCGCACCCCGCTCACCACGATCCGCATGGCCGAGGACGTCATCTGGGAGGATCGCGGCTCCTTCGGGCCCGCGACGAAGCGCTCGACGGAGCTGCTCCACGAACAGGTCGACCGTTTCGAGTCGATGCTGGCGGACCTGCTGGAGATCTCCCGTTATGACGCCCAGTCCGCGCTGCTCGACGCCGAGTCCGCCGACCTGCGGACCGTCGTCGGCAAGGTCGTCGACGCGAACGCCGAGCTCGCTGCCACCCTGGGCGTCGAGGTCCGCGTCGAGGAGCCCGACCAGCGCTGCGCTGCGGAGGTCGACGTCCGGCGTATCGAGCGCGTCCTGCGCAACCTCCTGGTCAACGCCGTCGAGCACGCCGACGGCCTGCCGGTGGTCATCACCGTGGCCGCCTCCGACACCGATGTCGCGGTCCGGGTCCGCGACCACGGCGTGGGCATGAGCGAGCAGACGATCGCGCACGTCTTCGACCGTTTCTTCCGGGCCGATCCCGCGCGCACGCGCACCACCGGCGGCACGGGGCTGGGCCTGTCCATCGCCCGGGAGGATGTCGCCCTGCACCACGGCGTGCTTGAGGCGTGGGGCGAGCTGGGGGTCGGCTCATCGTTCCTGGTCGTCGTCCCGCGGGTGGCGGGGGACGAGGTCGCGTCGCGTCCGCTCGCACTGTGGGAGGAGGAGGCATGAAGCAGGGACAAGGACAGCGCCGCCTGCCGGGAGCACTGGCCGCCATGGGGATCTCCGCGGCGCTGGCCCTGGGACTGGCCGGCTGCTCGGCACTGCCGGACTCCGGCTCGCCCCAGCCCTTCGACGTCTCCGTGCCCACGTCGGATCCGCTGGACCTGTCGGCGGACGGACCGGCGAAGGGCTCCAGTCCACAGGCTCTGGTCAAGGACTTCCTCCTGGCCTGCGCGGCCGGCACCACCGACGACTTCGCGACGGCCCGCCAGTTCCTCACGGACGCCGCCTCGCGCTCCTGGCATCCGGAGACGCTCGTCCAGGTCTACGCCACCGACACATCGCCCTCGTTCAGCGGGGGAGGGGACGCGGACCCCGACGGAGGCGAAGGGGACGGCGAGTCGACGTCCGCTCCGGAGGCGACCCCCGGGGCGGCACTGACCGTCACGTTGACGGCCGCCGCCGTGGCCACCGTCGACGACCAGGGGATCCTCACGCGCGCCGACGCGGACGCGCGGATCGTCCACGAGTTCGCCCTCACCGCGGAGGACGGCGAGTGGCGCATCAATGCGCTGGACGACGGCGTCGTGCTGTCGGAGACGTCGTTCACCAGCGCCTACCAGCAGGCCGACCTGTACTTCCCCTCGACGACGGGTGACGCCCTGGTGGCGGATCCGCGGTGGTACCCGGCGCGGCGGCTGGCCACGTATCTGCTCGTCGGTCTGCTGGGCGGCCCCTCGGAGGAGATCGCTCCGGCCGTGTCCTCGGCCATCCCCGAGGGCGCGACCCTTCCGTCGCAGGGCGTGGCCATCACCGACCACGTCGCCCATGTCGACCTGTCGGCGACGTTCCCCGCGGACGATGCCGCCGAGCGGCTCCTCGCCTGGCAGATCCAGGCCACGCTCACGCAGGCGTCCACCGTGTCGACCGTCGACCTGTCCGTCTCGGGGACCGGCATCGACGTCGACGACCTGCCGGCCGGCCCGGAGTACGCCCTGGACTCCGCCGTCGCGCTCAGCGAGGACGGCCTGGTGCGCGTGACGGGGACCTCGGTCGCGCAGACGGTCGTGCCTCGGGGCGAGTTGGGCGAGAACCCCCGCGATCCGGCGATCGCCCCGATCTCCGGCTCGACGATCGCCTGGCTGAACGCCGACGGGCTGGCTGTGCTCTCGGGGACCAGCGGAGCCCGCACGGACCACGCGGTCGAGTCGCCGACGGCGCCGTCGGTGGACCGGTGGGGATGGGTGTGGACCGCGTCGTCGGCGGCGGGCGGCGCGATCCTGGTCGCGGGGGACGACGGGGAGGACCTCACCCTGGACGCCCCGTTCAGAGACTCCTCGGCCGTGGAAGCCCTGCGCGTGTCACCCGATGGCGCGCGGCTGGCGATGCTGCGCGTGTCGGGAGGGACGCGCAGCGTGTGGGTGGCGGCGATCGGCCGCGACGCGGCGGGCAAGCCAACGAGCGTGGGCACCCCGGTGGCGGTCTCCGGCCTGTCGGTGGGCGTCGCCGACGTGTCCTGGGCCGGGCGGACCACCGTGGTCGCGCTCCGAGACGCCGGGGCGTCGTCGGGCGCGGGGCCCGCGGCGGGAGGCGGTTTCGGTGGCGGGGCCGGCGGGGGATCCGCGAGCGCGTCGGAGCTGGCGACCGTCCCCCTGGGGGGCTTCCTCACGACGCTGGCCTTCCCCTCGGGGAAGGCGGAACGGCTCACGGGCGGAGCGGCCTCGACCAACGTGTATGTCACGACGTCCGACGGGCAGGTCTATGCCCGGTCGGGGTCGGTGTGGCAGTCGGTCGGCGGCGATCTCGCAGGCCTGCGCTATCCGGGCTGACGTCCCACCGGCCTCGCACGTGCCCGGAGCCGTCCACAGCGGTCCCCCGGAGCCGCGCCGTGTCCACAACCGGGCCGGTGGCGGCTCGACGGCCGGCGAGCCGCCGGGTGCCATGGAGATCATGGGCGTGCGGGGAGCGAACGGGGCGGGAGGCCCGTCCGGGTTCGCCGCGCGCCTCCTCGACGCCCTCCTGCCGGTCCAGTGCGTCGGCTGCGGGATCTGGGACACCGTGCTGTGCCCGGCGTGCGCGCGGTTGGCCGATGGGACGGAGCCCGACTGGCATGTCCTCGAGACCTCCCCGCCGGGCCCCGACCTGGGTGTGTGGACCCTCGGGGAGTACGAGGGCCGCCTGCGCCGGATCGTCCTGGCCGCCAAGCACGGGGAGCGCGTCGGGCTCGCCGGTTTCCTGGAACGCGCCGGCCGGGCCCTGGGCGAGGGCGTCGCCGCCTCCGGGCTGGTGGGCGGCGCGCGCGGCGAGGCCGAGGACATCTGGGTGGTGCCGGCGCCCTCAGGGTGGAGACGGCGTTTCCGCGGCCAGATGGTGGCGCCCGACGTGGCCCGGGGCGTCGGGTCCGCACTGGCGCGGAGCACGGGCCTGCGGGTCCGGGTGATCTCCTGCGTCCGGCTGAGGGCGGGGGCGCCCTCCCAGTCCGGGCGCTCCGCGGAGGAACGGCGGTCGGGGCGCGCCGGGTCGATGGCCTCCGCCGCCGACGTCCCGCCGGGTGTCGCGGTGGTCTTGGTCGACGACGTCATCACGACGGGGGCGACCCTGCGCGAGCTCGCCCGGGTGTGCGGGACGGGGACCGTGGCGGCGGCGGCCCTGTGCCGAGCGGGACCGAGGGCGGGGTGAGCCGGGCGCCGTCCGAGGCCCGCCGCGTGGGCACCCCCTTTCGTATGACCTGCGTCACGATGTTGTCGTACCATGGGCAGATGAGACAACAGACGGGTCACGCGCCGAAGAAAAGCCGCGTGAACTGCGTCGACACAGGGGGGTGGTAGCCACGCTCACGGTCCGGGGCGATGAGGCGCCCGGACATCGGTCGTGCGGGCCAGGTCCCGCAGAAGTTCCCCTGGAGGACAACATGGACATCACCGTCGTCGGACGCAACGCCGAGATCCACCCGAATTTCCGGGACTACGTCGAGGAGAAGGTCTCGAAGACCACGCAGTTCTACCCGCGGGCACAGCGCGCGGACGTCGAGCTGACCCACGAGCGCAACCCCCGGCAGGCCGACACCGCCGAGCGGATCGAGATCACCGTCTTCGGCAAGGGACCCGTGATCCGCGCCGAGGCTGCGTCCGGGGACCGCTACGCGGCGGTCGACATCGCGGTGGACAAGCTCTTCGAGCGGCTGCGCCGGGCGCGCGACCGCGCCAAGGACCATCGGCGGCGCCTCCCGGCCGACATCGTGGAGGATGCCGTGCCCGAGGGCCTCGCCGGCCTCGAGGAGCCGGCGCCCCCGGAGCCGCCCGCCGAGCCTCCGCTCAGGAGCGCCCAGGACCTCAGGCCGGGGGAGGCCCGCGAGGAACAGCTCGGGGACTCCCCGGTGGTGGTCCGGCAGAAGGTCCATGAGGCCGAACCGATGAGCGTGGACGACGCCCTGTACCAGATGGAACTGGTCGGCCACCCCTTCTTCCTCTTCGTCGACAAGGAGACGAGGCAGCCCTGCGCCGTCTACCGCCGTCACGGCTGGACCTACGGCGTCATCAGGCTGAACACGAAGATCTCCGCCTGAGCGTCGTCAGGGACGGTCGACCGTCCCGACGGCTCTCCGCCGAGTGGACGCGGGCCCGCGTCCACTCGGCGGAGAGCCGGGACCATCGAGCAGGGATCGCCCTCGTCGGCGCCGGCGCGGGCTGCGAATGGGCCGGCCGCACCTCTCCCGCCGGTCGCGGCTGCGGGGCCATCTTCCGTACACTGGGCGGTGCGCGCGCCCCCGGTGCGCGCCCGGGGCGACGCCCCGGCCCCGACGTTCAGGAGCAGCGGTGTCAGTCATTGACAAGATCCTCCGTGCAGGCGAGGGCCGCACGCTGAAGAAGCTCGACCGGATCGCCGACCAGGTCGACGCCCTGCAGGGGGATTTCGAGGCGCTTGACGATGAGGAGCTGCGCGCCAAGACCGACGAGTTCAGGGCGCGCCTGGCCGACGGGGAGACGCTCGACGACCTGCTGGTCGAGGCCTTCGCCACCGTCTGCGAGGCCGCGTGGCGGACGCTGCGCCAGCGCCCTTTCCATGTCCAGGTCATGGGCGGCGCCGCCTTGCACCTGGGCAACATCGCGGAGATGAAGACCGGCGAGGGCAAGACGCTGGTGGCGACCATGCCCTCTTACCTGAGGGCGCTGACCGGCGACGGCGTCCACGTCGTCACCGTCAACGACTACCTCGCGAAGTACCAGTCGGACCTCATGGGCCGCGTCTACCGATTCCTCGGCCTGTCCTGCGGATGCGTGCTGACCGGGCAGACCCCCGCCGAACGGCGCCAGCAATACGAGGCCGACATCACCTACGGCACGAACAACGAGTTCGGCTTCGACTATCTGCGCGACAACATGGCCCAGCGCGTGGAGGACATGGTCCAGCGCGGGCACAACTTCGTCATCGTCGACGAGGTCGACTCGATCCTCATCGACGAGGCCCGCACCCCGCTCATCATCTCCGGGCCCGCCACCGGCGACGTCAACCGCTGGTACACGGAGTTCGCGCGCATCGCCCGGCTGCTGGAGCGCGACGTCGACTACGAGGTCGACGAGAAGAAGAAGACGGTGGGCGTCCTGGAGCCCGGCATCGACAAGGTCGAGGACCAGCTGGGCGTCGAGAACCTCTACGAGGCGGCGAACACCCCGCTCATCGGTTTCCTCAACAACTCGATCCGCGCGAAGGAGCTCTTCCACCGCGACAAGGACTACATCGTCGATAACGGCGAGGTCCTCATCGTCGACGAGCACACCGGCCGCGTCCTGCCGGGCCGCCGCTACAACGAGGGCATGCACCAGGCTATCGAGGCGAAGGAGGGCGTGGAGATCAAGGCCGAGAACCAGACGCTGGCCACGATCACCCTGCAGAACTACTTCCGCCTGTACCCCGAGGGGTCGCGCGCCGGGATGACCGGCACGGCGGAGACCGAGGCCGCGGAGTTCTCCTCGACCTACAAGATCGGCGTCATCCCGATCCCGACGAACAAGCCGATGATCCGCATCGACCAGCCGGACCTGGTCTACCCGAGCCTCCAGGGCAAGCTCACGGCGATCGTCGAGGACATCGAGGAACGCCACCAGAAGGGGCAGCCCGTCCTGGTGGGCACGACCTCGGTGGAGAAGTCGGAACTGATCTCGCGCCTCCTGCGCGAGAAGCACATCCCCCACCAGGTCCTCAACGCCAAGCAGCATGCCCGTGAGGCTCAGGTCGTGGCCATGGCCGGGCGCAAGGGCGCGGTCACGGTCGCGACGAACATGGCCGGGCGCGGCACCGACATCATGCTGGGCGGAAACTCCGAGTTCATCGCGCAGGCGACCCTGGCCAGCCGCGGCCTGGACCCCAACGAGAACCCGGAGGAGTACCGGGAGGCGTGGCCGCAGGCACTCGCGGAAGCCGAGTCGGCCGTCGAGGCCGAGCACGACGAGGTCGTGGAACTGGGCGGCCTGTACGTCCTGGGCACCGAGCGCCATGAGTCCCGGCGCATCGACAACCAGCTGCGCGGCCGTTCCGGCCGGCAGGGCGACCCGGGCGAGTCCCGGTTCTACCTGTCCATGGAGGACGACCTCATGCGCCTGTTCAACTCGGGCATGGCGCAGCGCATCATGTCCTCCGGCGCCTATCCGGAGGACATGCCGCTGGAGTCGAAGGTCGTCTCCCGCTCGATCGCCTCGGCCCAGCACCAGGTGGAGGCCCGCAACTTCGAGATCCGCAAGAACGTCCTCAAGTACGACGACGTCATGACCGGCCAGCGCGAGCTGATCTACGCCCAGCGCCGCCAGGTGCTGGAAGGGGCCGACCTCAAGACGCAGTTCAGCCTGTACATGGACGGCCTCATCGCGGATCTCGTCGCCGCGAACACGCAGGAGCCCTCGCCCAAGGACTGGGACCTGGAGGGGCTGTGGGCGGCGCTGCGCGGCTACTACCCGCCCTCCGTCGCCCCGGAGGAGGTCGAGGACGCCCACGGCGGCCCCGGGTCGCTCATGCGCGACGACCTGCTCTTCGAGCTGCGCGGCGACATCCACTCGGTCTACGCGGAGAACGAGCTCACGCTCGGCGCGAACCCGCTGGCCCTGCGCCAGCTCGGCGAGGAGCCGATGCGCGTCCTCGAACGCCGGGTCCTCATCGCCACGGTCGACAGGCTGTGGCGCGAGCACCTCTACGAGATGGACTATCTCAAGGAGGGCATCGGCCTGCGGGCGATGGGCCAGCGCGACCCCCTGGTCGAGTACAAGGACGAGGGCGCCCAGATGTTCCAGGCGATGACGGAGCGCATCCGCGAGGAGTCGGTCCAACAGATCTTCGCCTACTGCCGCCAGTTCGAGCTGGCCCTGGAGAAGGCCTCGGAGGCCGCCGACGGACAGGCGCCTGGGACACCCGGCAACGCCGGGCAGACGGCCGGCGGCGCGGGCGCGGTGGAGGCCGAGGGCGCGGCGGCGGCGCAGGCCGTCGAGCGGGCCCAGGCCCGGGAGGCCGCGGCCGAGTCGCAGTCCCTGGCCCGTGCGGCCTCCGTGATGGGGACGGTCGGGCGCGAGGCCCGGCAGACGCGCCTCCAGTACAGCTCCTCGGAGGGAGAGTCCTCGGAGGCGGCCGGATCGACCGGGGCACAGCACAAGGGCGGGGGCAACCGCGCCCAACGCCGCGCCGCCGCGAAGAAGGCCCGCAAGCGCCGCTGAGGCGGCGGCCCCGCCTCACCTCATCCGACATCGAGAGCGGTCGCCAGCCAGCGGCCGCGGAAATCCTCGAGCCGCATCGCCACGGCCCGCGTGCGCGCGCCGACGCGCACCGTGACGCAGACCTCGACAACGCCCTCGCGCACCGGCCACGCATGCGCCGACTGGGCTCTGCAGGCCGGAGCCACGCGGGTGGGAGGCCCGGACCCGGGGGCGGCGTTGCCGGACCCGGTGGCGGGCGCGGCACGCCCGCGGGCCGCCTCGAGTTCCTCGTAGAGGGCGGGGACCACCCAGCGGCGTAGCTGGGTGAGGGGGCGCAGGCCCTGAAGGATCTCCATGACCCCCTGGGCCAGGCCCGAGGCCCACTGACGGGGGTCGGGCAGGGAGGCGACCTCCGGAGGCCGGGCGGGATCGCGCTGGAGCCGCTCCTCGACATCGAGGACCTCATCCGGGTCCATGTCGCGCCGCATATCCCAGCGCACGCAGGCATCCCCCGGACGGGCGAGGGCGCGGGCGGCCGCGCCGTTCATGGGCGGGCCTGCGGGATGACGAGGACCTGCCCGGGCCGGATGAGGCTCGGATCCTCCCCGATCAAGTCCGCGTTGGCGGCGTGGATCGCGGGCCACAATTGGGCGATCCCGGCGTCTCCGGCTGAGGGCGCCACCAGGTCGGCGGCGATCGACCACAGGCTCTCGCCCGGGACCACCAGATGTGTGGCGGGCGCGGGGAGAGGCGGCGGATCGTCCCGATCGACCGCCCGTGCGGGCGCCTCGCGGGCGACGAGGGCGTCTGCCGCCCGCCGAAGTGGGCCGGTGGGCCCCGGGTCCCCGGGGAGAGCAGCGTCACCGGACACGGCGGACGCCTCCGCCGGCGCCTGCGCGCCCCAGGAGAGGTCGTCGGGAGGAGGCGCGGGAGAGGCCAGCGCCGCCGGCGCCAACGACCCGACGGCGAGCCCGGCGCCCAGAGCGACCGCGCTGCCGTGCCGGGCGAGCGTCCGCCTCGCCTGCCCGGTGCCCAGACGCTCCACCGACCTGGCGAGAGCGCGCCGGGCGATCCGCGGGAGGACGGGGAGCAGGGCCAGGCGGGCGGCCACCATCGAGAGGAGGCCCCAGGCCAGGATCACGGCCGCGAGCAGGGCGGTCATGCCGGCCACACTGTGCTCGGCGGGATGGCCGGACCGCGGGTCGAGGAGTGTCGCCGCGGCCACTGCGAGGACGGCCAGAGACGGAGGCCCGAGCACCCATCCGGCGATCTCGGCGAGACGGTCAAACGACGACGTCGACGACATCATGCGCTCCTCTGCGTGCGAATTAGATTCAGTTCATATCAGTTGAATGCCATGAGTGTCGCAGTGCGTGATCCGCGATGTCAAGCGCGTCCGGTTCATCGCCGTCTGTGTGAGACTGAGGCTGTGGACCTGGACCTCTACCTCGCGGACCTCGAGGGGCGCTTCGACGCCGAACGGCGGATGCTGGAGGAGGCGCTGGTCGGGGAGCTCACCGACGCCGAGCGCGCCGGCGTCAGCCTGGCCGCACGGCTGCTGGCCCGCTCGGGTGAGCGGCTCACCGTGCTCGTGCGCGGGGGCGGGCGCCTGTCGGGGCGGGTGAAGGACGTCGCGCGCACGTGGGTCCTGCTGGCCACGCCGGGCGGGGACTCGCTGATCCCGCTGACCGCGGTGGCGGCGGTGTGGCCGCTCGGGGCAAGCGCCGTCGACGAGTCCTCCGTCAGGCACGCCGTCGGGGTCGGGCACATCCTCCGGGAGCTCGCCGAGGACGCGGCCGAGGTCGTCATCGACCACGACGCCGGCATCCACCAGGGAACGGTGCGCGCGGTCTTCGCAGATCATCTCGACATCGAGACGCGCGCGGGCGCCTCCGGCCTGGACACGCGGGACCGCGGCGCAGCCGAAGTGATCTCGCTGCCGACATCCGGCATCCGCCGACTGCGGCTGATCACCGGTCCGCGCTGAGCCCGAGCGGCGATGACGCCGGGGATCCCGTCGGGTCAGTCCGCGGCGTGGGTGCGGATGCGCTCGCGGGAGGCGGCGTACTGGTCCTCGATGTACTTCTCCAGAGCGGTGTCCTCGATGCGCCACACGCGCTTCCCGCCGACCTGGATGGCCGGGAGCTCCCCGGAGCTGACCAGCGCACGGGCAGCGGACATCGAGAGGTTCAGGGTGTCGGCGACGTCTGAGAGGGTGAGGAATCGAGGACTCATGGAGACATCATGCCACTTCATTCGGGTTGCGTCATCGAGGACGAGTCCGATGTGAAGAAGTCCGGTCAGTGCCCTCCCGTGACGGACGCCTGTGGACAGGGTTCACAGACATCCGAACATCCGGCATGATGTGGCAATGACCTCAATGAAGCGGGCGGTGCGAGTCCCGGGGAGGCGGGGGGCGTGGAGGGACCCGCGGTTCGTCGTCGGGATCGTGCTCATCGCCGTGTCCGTGCTCGGATGCGTGACGCTGGTCTCCCAGGCCCGGGGCGGCACGCCCCTGTACCAGACGACCCGGGCGGTCCCGGCCGGCGAGCCCCTGGACGCGACGAACACCCGGATCGTGCGCGCGCGTGCGGAGTCCGACGCCTACCTCGTCGAGGGGTCGCTGGGCGCGGGCGACGTCGCTGCCCGGTCCCTCGGCGCGGGGGAGCTGATCCCGGCCGCCGCCGTGGCGGCCGGCGATGACGTGGATCATCGCCGGCTGGTCGTCACCGTCTCAGGCGGGCTGCCGGACTCGGCGGGTCCCGGGGCCGCCCTGGAGCTGTGGTTCGTCCCCGGCGCTCCCGGCGCAGCGCCCGCCCGGGAGGCGGATCCGGCGCCGCGGCTCGTCTCCGACGCCGTGACCCTGGTGCGCGCGGACGCCCCCTCGGGGGGCCTCGGCGCCACCGCGGGCACGCGGTTGGAGGTCCGCGTCCCCGTGGACGACCTGGCGGCCGTCCTCCAGGCGACGGGCGGGGACGGGACGCTCGCCGCCGTCCCGCTCAGCCGATGAGCGCCGACCGGCACGGCGTCGTCCTCCTGGCCGGCCCGGACGCCGAGGGCGCGCTGGTCCAGGCCATCGACGCGCGCGACCAGCAGATGGTCGTCGTCCGACGCTGCGCGGACCTGGCGGAGGTCCGGGCCGCCGGCCGCGCCGGCGTCGCCGATCTCGCCGTCGTCGACGCCTCCGACCCGGACCTGGACGCGGCCGCGATCGGCGACCTCCACCTCTCGGGGATGTCCGTGGTCCTGCTGGCCCCTCCGGAGGAGTCCCGGCGGCTGCTCTCCCTGGGCGCCGACGCCGTCGCCCAGGCCGCGTCCCCCGACGGGGTCGTCGAATCCCTGATCGCCCTGATCCGGGACCGCGGGGAGGCCGGTCCCCCCGCGCCGGCGCCGGTCTCGTTCCCGCCGGAGCGTCTCCCACCGGAGCCGGGCGCGGCGGTCCCGCCCCCGGCTCCCTCCCGGGGACGTGTCATCGCGGTGTGGGGCACGTCGGGGTCGCCCGGGCGGACGACCGTCGCCGTCAACGTCGCGGCCGCGCTGGCACGCCGCCGGACGGACACACTGCTCATCGACGCCGACACGGCCGCGCCCTCGCTCGCCCACCTGCTGGGCCTGCCCGTCGACGCCCCGGGCATCGGGGTCCTCGCCCGGCAGACGTCGCGAGGACGCCTGGACCCGCGCGACATCGGCCGCATCGGCGTCGGCGTCGCGCCCGGCCTGTCGGTGGTCACCGGCCTGTCGGCGCCCCAGCGCTGGCGCGAGCTCGGGCCCGTGTCCGCCACCGAGGTTCTCCGCTCCGCGCGCCGGTCGGCCGACGCGGTGGTCGTCGACGTGGCGGCCTCCGGCCTGGATCCCGTCGAGACGACGCTGCGCCACCAGGGCAGCCGCGACGAGGTGGTCGCGGCCGTCCTGAGAGAGGCCGACACGGTGCTCGCCGTCGCGCGCGGGGACGCCGTGGGACTCAGCCGTCTCGCGCAGTCGCTCGAATGGTGGAGGGACCTGCGCGCCGAGGCCGACCTGCACATCGTCGTCAACCGGGTCTCGCGGGCCTCGGCGGGCCCACGGCCGGTCAACGCCATCGCGGCCGCCCTTTCCGACCTGGTGCCCGGCGGGTCGGCGAGCCTCGTGCCCGAGGACGAGCACGTCGCCTCCGCCCTGCTCGGGGCCCGACCCGTCGTGGCGGGGGCGCCCGGCTCCCCGGCGGGCGCCGCCCTGGCGGAGCTGGCCGGCCTCCTGATGGGGGAGGCGCCGGAGCCCCACGGCCGCCACGGGCGCGCTGGGGCGGCCCCGCGCCGGCGGCGCCGGCGCGGGCATGTGGGAGACTGACCCCATGCGCATCTACCTCCCCGCCCTCGGCTCCGACCTGTCGGCCGGCCGCCCCCCGGTCCGCTCCGGCTTCGCGGCGGCTCCTGAACGGGGGGCGGCCCCGGACGACATCGAGGTCCTCGAGGACGACGCGCAGACGGAGGCCGCGCTGGCCTCTCTGGAGTTGCTGCGCGAGGCCCCGCCGGGCGAGCGGCCCTCCCGGGTGGTCCTGGCGGCCGACGCCCCGGTGACGGCGGAGGGGGAGGAGGGAGCCTCCCGTGTCGTCCGGGTGGAGCCGGGGGCACTGGGCTGGGGAGACGTCGCCGCCTTCCTCATCGACGAGGACGGGGCCGCCGAGGCGGTCCGGGCGGTCCTGCGGGCCGGGGACCAGGGGGCGGCGGACCGCGCGGTCGCCGACCTGTGGGAGCATCCGCTGGAATGGTTCGACATCTCGGAGCGCGACGCGCTGGCCGCTGCCTGGTTCCCGGCCCGCCGGGATCGGGGCTGAACGCGGATCAGCGGCGGAACCGCCGCACGAAGTTGCGCAGGATGAGGTGGACGGGGCGCACGTCGGCGGCCGCGACCTCGGCCTCGACGCGCGAGCGCTCCTCGGGCGGGTAGTACCCGCGGCCCGCGTACTCCTCGATGCGCACGCCGATGCCGGCGAGGTCCAGCTCCGGGTGGAACTGCGTGGCGTAGACGCTCTCCCCGGCTCGGATCATCTGGACGGGGGCGACCGTCCCCCCGACCAGCAGGGTGGCGCCGGGCGCGAGGCCGGAGGCGGCCTCATGATGGCCCACATAGGCGCGGAAACGCTCGGGCATCCCCTCCAGGAGGGGGTCGTCGCGCCCCTCGGGCGTGAGCGTGAGGCGGGGCGCGGAGATCTCCTCGGCGTGCGAGCCGTCGACCGCCCCGCCCAGATGGAGGGTCAGGGTGCCCATGCCGTAGCAGATGCCCAGGAAAGCGGCATCCGCCTGGAGCATCCGGTCGTAGAGGTCGCCGAGGTGCGCCTCGACGTCGCGCTGGACCGCGCTCTTGAGCCCTTCGGGCGCCGAGACGTCGAAGGGGGAGCCGCACAGGATGATGCCCGACCAGTCGTCCAGGTCGATCTCCGGGAAAGGCTCGCGGTCCAGGCGCACGCGCACGGCCTCGCCGGGCGCCATGCCGGCCAGGCGGGGGAGATTGCGGAACTCGTCGTCTGCGACGACCTCCTCCGTGCGCGAGGCGAGCATGAGGAACGGCCTGGACATGCGCACCACACTACGACATCCGGACGCCGCTGACGCGGGGGAAGCGGCCCCACGACTACGGTGGAGCCATGCCCCAGTCACGCCGGTACAACGACGACCTCCGCCTGGCCCACGTGCTGGCCGATCAGGTCGATGCCCTGACGATGGCGCGTTTCGGCGCGCAGGACCTCGTCGTGGAGTCCAAACCCGACCTCACCCCCGTCACCGACGCCGACCGCTCGGCGGAGGACCTGCTGCGCTCCCAGCTGTCCCACATCCGTTCCCGGGACGCCGTGCTGGGGGAGGAACGCGGTGCCGCCGGGCACTCCACCCGCCAATGGGTCCTCGATCCCATCGACGGGACGAAGAACTTCGTACGCGGCGTGCCTGTGTGGGCCACTCTGATCGGACTGGTCGAGGACGGGGAACCCGTCATGGGCGTCGTCTCGGCGCCGGCCCTCAAACGCCGGTGGTGGGCGGCGAAGGGCCAAGGGGCGTGGGCCGGCACCTCGCTGATGCGCGCCCGGCAGATCCGGGTATCCTCGGTGCCCGCCGTCGCGGAGGCTTCGCTGTCCTACTCCTCCCTGGACGGCTGGCTGCACCACGACCGGGGCGGGCAGTTCCTCGAACTGCAGTCCTCCTTCTGGCGTTCCCGCGCCTTCGGGGACTTCTGGAGCTACATGCTCGTGGCCGAGGGCGCGGTCGACGCGGCCTGCGAGCCCGAACTCGAGGTGCACGACATGGCGGCGCTGGTTCCGATCGTCCGCGAGGCCGGGGGACGCTTCACGTCGCTGACCGGCCAGGAAGGCCCATGGGGCGGGAACGCTCTGGCCACCAACGGCCTCATCCACGACGAGGTCCTCGCGGCGCTGGACTGGCCGCGGGACGCACCCACCGATGAGACGGCCTGGTTCGACCAGCAGCGGTAGCCTCCCGCCCGCGGAGCCGGGGGCTCACGGGACGGGACTGGCTGCCCGCAGACTCTCCAGGAGGCGGCGCACGACACGCACGCGTTCGGCCCGGGCCCGGGAGGCCGCGGGCGCAACCGGGTCGAAGGGCGGGGCGCCGCCCGCCCAGGCGTCCAGGGCGCAGGAGGGCTCGTCGCCCAGATGCGTGCACATCGGCAGGCACCAGGTCGCGGCCTCTGCCACATCGGGGAACACCGCTAGGACGTCCTCGGCCGCGACATGGCCCAATCCGAAGGAGCGCACCCCCGGCGTGTCCGCCACCCACCCCCCGCCGGGCAGCTCGAGCGCCACCGCCGACGTCGAGGTGTGCCGCCCGCGGCCGGTGACCGCGTTGACACGGCCGGTCGCCCGCCCTGCGCCGGGGACCAGAGCGTTGATCAACGTGGACTTGCCGACGCCCGAGTGCCCGACCAGCACGGAGAACCGGCCGGCCAGCAACCGCGCGAGCTCCTCGACGCCGTCCGCGCCACCCGCCCCGACGGAGGTCACGACCGAGGTCAGTCCGAAGGAGCCGAAACGGGCCAGGAACGCCGCGGGATCCGCCAGATCCGCCTTGGTCACGCACAGGACGGGCTCCAGGCCCGCCTCATAGGCGGCCACCAGGCAGCGGTCGACCATCCCGGTGCGCGGAGCCGGGTCGGCGGCCGCGACGACGATGACCATGACCTGGGCGTTGGCGACGATCGCCTTCTCCGCGCGGTCGTCCGGGGCGTCGTCGCGGGAGCGGCGCAGCACGGAATCCCGCGGCTCGATGGCCACCAACCGGGCCAGCGTGTCCGCCCGCCCCGACAGGTCCCCCGTCATTCGCACCCGGTCGCCCAGCAGCACCGAGCGGCGTCCCAGCTCTCTCGCGCGCACCCCGACCACGCGCGTGCCGTCCCCGAGCACCACGCCGTACCGCCCCCGGTCGATCGCGACGACGCGCCCCAGAGGCCTCGCCGACCAGTCGGGTCGGATCTTCGAACGCGGTCGCGAGCCCTTCCCGGGGCGCACGTGCACGCGGGGGTCGTCGGTGCCGGTGTCTCGCCTCACCCTGCGCCGCCTCCCAGCATGCGGGCCCACAGACGGGTGAAGCCGGGCAGCGTCTTACCGGTGGTCGCCACGTCCTCGACCTCGACGCCGGGCACGCGCAGGCCGACGACGGCCGCGAAGGTCGCCATGCGGTGGTCCGCGTACGTGCGCACCCGGGCGCCGTGCAGGGGGCGGGGCCGGATGGCCAGCCCGTCCTCCAGCTCCGTGACATCGCCTCCCAGGCGCGTGATCTCGCGGGCCAGGGCCGCCAGGCGATCGGTCTCATGGCCGCGCAGGTGGGCGACGCCCGAGATCCGCGACGGCGTGGCGGCGCACACGGCGAGCGCTGCGAGGGTCGGGGTGAGTTCCCCGACGTCGGAGAGGTCGACGTCCACTCCGCGCAGCCCGGATGCCCCGGGACCCTCCACCGTGAGCCCGGTGCCGTCCAGGGCGACGCGGGCGCCCATGCGGGCGAGCAGCCCGCGCCAGGCGTCGCCCGCTTGGGTGGTGCCGCGCGGCCAGTCGGGCACGCGCACGCGTCCCCCGGTGAGCGCCGCCGCCGCGAGGAAGGGTCCCGCGTTGGACAGGTCGGGCTCGATGGCGATCTCTCCGCCGCGGGGTCTGCCGGGGCGGATTCGCCAGGCCCGCGTCCCCGTGTCGCCGGGCAGCTCGGAGACGGGGACGCCCCGATCGCGCAGGGCGGCGACGGTCATCGCGATGTGGGGTGCGGAGACGATGCGGCCGGCGGACCGAACGGTGACGGGCCCCGACATCAGCGGGGCGGCGAGCAGCAGAGCGGAGAGGAACTGGGAGGACGCCTGAGCGTCGACGGCGAGGTCATGCGGGGCACCGGGGACGGGCAGCACGCCGGAGCCCCTCACGCGGAAGGGGAGGAAACCGGGCTCGCCCAGGTAGGAGACGGAGGCGCCTGCCTGCTCGAGGGCGTCCAGGACGGGGCGGACGGGCCGTGCGCGGGCGGCCTCGTCACCGGTGAAGGTCGTCTCCCCGCGGGCCAGGGCGGCCAGCGGCGGCAGGAAACGCAGGACGGTGCCCGCGAGCCCGCAGTCGATGAGGCCCCCCGGTCTCACGCGGTCCAGGGGGGTGACGCGCAGCGCGCCGTCCGAGCGTTCCACTCGGGCGCCCAGCGTGCGCAGCCCGTCGGCCATCAGCCGCGTGTCGCGAGCGTCGAGGGCGCCACGCAACGTCACGGGGCCGTCCGCGAGGGCGGCGAGGACCAGGGCGCGGTTCGTCTGCGACTTCGATCCGGGCACCGGCACGCAGGCGTCGACGGGGCCCGGGGACACGGGGGCCGGCCACCACGTCCCAGAGGCGTCGTCGGGGGACGAGGGCGGCGCCTCCGTCATGCGTCGACGGCCTGGCGGGCGCGCGCCTTCGCCTCCCGCAGGGCGGCGCGCTGCTCACGCCGGTTGCGTCGCCTCCACCCGGCCGAGGGCTTGCCGCGCCGGTCCATGGACGCGAAGACAAGGCCGCCGAACAGGGCCAGCGACCGCATGAGGCCGTCGCGCCCGGCGGAGCGCTCCTCGCGCGAGGACGCCGTCCAGACGGGGTTGTTGACCACGGCGAGGGGCAGGGCGGTGGCGGCCAGGACCGTCGCCGCGCCGCGCTGGCCGATCCCCAGGGACAGGGCGGCGCCCGCGCCGATCGTCGCGGCGCCCATGGCGCGCGTCGCCAGACGCAGCTGTTCGTCGGAGAGGTCCACGCCGACCTTCCTGACGATCGGGCGCACGCACTCGAGGCGCTTGACGTGGGGATCCGGATCGCGCACCGCCGACCAGCCGTCGGCGATGAACGGAGCTGCCAGAAGGGGACGGGCCATCAGCCGGATGAGGTTCATGCCCCCATTGTCCGACGTCTGGCGCCCGACGGCCAGCGTTCGACGGGGCGCGGGAACATTTCGGGTTCCGGGCGCGTTGGGGACGTCGTGGAGTGCCGTGGAGACAGCGGAGACAGCAGAGCGGAGCGGGTGCTCGGCGCGCGGGCGCGGGGCCCGGCGACGGCGCTGGCCGGCGGCATCGTCTGCCTGGTGGCGATAGCCTGGAGGGCGATGGACACTCCAGACCAGGTTCCCCCGCCGGCGGTCGCCCCCGGGACGGATGCGGCCGGGCCGGCCGCGGAGACGCGCGCCGAGCGCGACGCCCGCTTCGAGGCGGAGGCGCTGCCCCTGCTCGACCAGCTCTACGGCGCGGCGCTGGGCATGACGCGCAACAAGGCGGACGCGGAGGACCTAGTCCAGGAGACCTTCACGAAGGCCTACGCGAAGTTCGACCAGTACCGTCCGGGCACGAACATCAAGGCGTGGCTGTATCGGATCCTCACGAACACCTACATCACGTTGTACCGCAAGGCCCGCCGCTCCCCGAAACGGTCGAGCACCGACACCGTGGAGGACTGGCAGCTGGCGGACGCCGCGTCCCACGACGAGAAGGGCCTGCGCTCGGCGGAGACCGAGGCGTTGGACCTCATCCCCTCCGCCCAGGTGCGCGACGCGCTGGCCTCGCTGTCGGAGGAGTACCGGATGGCCGTCTACCTGGCCGATGTCGAGGGCTTCAGCTACAAGGAGATCGCCCAGATCCTGGACATCCCCATCGGAACGGTGATGAGCCGGCTGCACCGGGGACGCCGGCAGCTGCGCGACAAGCTCGCCGACTACGCGGCCTCGGTGGGAATCGGAGGCGGGAAATGAGCGCACCGGACGAAGAGGGGTCGGTGTGCGCGCAGCTGCGCGCACACCTGTGCGAGATCGTCGACGCGGAGTGGGGGATGACGGCCGGCGCGGCCGACGCCGACCCGCTGATGGACCCTCGCGTCCTGGAGTTCCTCGAGGCCCACGCGGCGACCTGCCTGACCTGCCAGGCGGCCCTGGGCGAGGAGCGTCGCGTCCGCGACCTCCTGCGGCGCTGCTGCAGCGGGGAACCCGCGCCGCGGGACCTGAGGGTGCGCATCGTGTCCCGGACGATCCGGATGTCCTCCTCCCGATGACGGGGCGGCGCCGCGTGAAATGCGTCGCTGCCGCGGCGAGGGTGGTCGTGACGCGGGCCCGGGTGTGCGAGACTGGGCGGGTTGAATAGTCGTTCACCGAAGGAGGCCGCCATGTCGAAGAAGGGTCGCAAGCGTCGTGACCGTCGCAAGCACGGAGCGAATCACGGCAAGCGTCCCAACGCCTGACGTTCCGTGGACGGATGGGCGCCCGGCGGATGCTCCGCCGGGCGCCCCCGTATCTCCGGGAGGCGCCGAGTCCCGAAGGCGCCTCAGGCGCGGGGCTCGGCGCCGGACCACTCGTCCCAGCCCTCATGGAGCACCAGCCACGCCATGAGCGCGTAGCCGGCCTGCCCGGGCAGCGCGATGCCATGCTCGGTGCGGGCGGGGGAGGCGGCCATGTCCTCGGCCCACTGGTCGTGGGAGGCGAGGGGCCGCAGCGTGTCAACGAAGGGGACGTGCCGGCGTTCGCAGACCTCCGCGCAGGCCCGTGACACGGCCTCCAGCGCGCGCCGGTCCGCTCCGGCCAGGGGCGGGGGCCCGACCACCAGACAGGGGAGTTTGAGGGTCGCGGCGCGATCGATGATGTTGGCCAGGTTCAGGCGCGTGCGCGGGGTCGACAGGCCGGCCGGCACATCCGCCGCCCCGATGCCCACGACGAGGCGCGTGTCGCCCGGCCTCGTGCGCGGGGCGACCTCGCGCTCCCAACGGGACGACAGCTCGCCGGTGGTCTCGCCGGGCATGGCCAGGCTCAGGACGACGGGCGGCTCGGGGAAGCTGCTGCGTCCGATGACCCGTCCGACCCATCCGAGCCCCCGGGGGTCGCCGACTCCGGCGACCAGTTCGTCACCGATGACGCAGATGCGCATCTCGTTCCTCCCTTGTGGCCTGCGGGCGCGCGGGTCGGGGGCGCCCTCGTCCACATTAACGGGAGAAGGCCTCCTCCATGAGGACGGCATGCTGCTGACGGTGCAGGGAGGCCCGGCCGGCGGCGGTGGTCGCGGAGGCGGGACGCGACACGGCCCGGACCTCGACGCCGAGCTCCGGGAACAGGTTCAGCGCGAGGAAGGGCCACGGGCCCTGGTTGCGCGGCTCGTCCTGCACCCAGGTGAGGCGGGCGCCCGGGAACTGCGCGAGCTGGGCGGCCAGCTCGTCGAGAGGCAGCGGATAGAGCTGCTCGAGTCGGATGACCGCCGTGTCCCAGTCCTGGCGCGTGGCGCGCTCCTTGACCAGGTCGTAGTAGAGGCGACCCGAGCACAGCAGGACGCGCGAGACCTGGGCGGAGGCCTCCAGGACGCGGGGCTCCTCCTCGCCGATGACCGGGCGGAACGCGCCCGAGGAGAAGTCCTCCACCTGAGAGGTCGCCGCGGACAGGCGCAGCAGCTGCTTGGGGGTGAGCACGACCAGCGGCCGGCGCGGCCTGCGGTAGGCCTGCGTGCGCAGCAGGTGGAAGTGGTTCGCCGGCGTGGAGGGCTGGACGATCCACATGTTGTCCTCGGCCGCCAGCTGCAGGTAGCGCTCGACGCGCGCCGAGGAGTGGTCCGGTCCCTGGCCCTCGTAGCCATGGGGGAGCAGGAGGACCACGGAGGAGCGCTGGCCCCACTTCTGCGCGGCCGAGCTGATGAACTCGTCGACCACGGTCTGCGCGCCGTTCGCGAAGTCGCCGAACTGGGCCTCCCACAGGACCAGCGCGTCGGGGCGCTCGACGGAGTACCCGTACTCGAAGGCGAGGACCGCGAACTCCGACAGCGGCGAGTCGAAGATGTCGAAACGCGCCTGGTCCGCGGTGAGGAAGCGCAGCGGGGTGAACTCGCGGCCGTCGTTGTGGTCGTGGAGCACCGCGTGGCGCTGGACGAAGGTGGCGCGCCGGGCGTCCTGCCCGCTCAGGCGCACCGGGGTGCCCTCCATGAGCAGGGATCCGATGGCCAGCAGCTCGCCGAAGCCCCAGTCGATGGGGATCTCTCCGTGGGCCATCTTCCATCGGCGCTCGGAGAGACGGGCCATCTTCGGATGCGGGGTGAAACCCTTGGGGAAGGTGCGGCAGGCGTCGCCGATCCGGCCGATCGCGGCGGGCGTCGTCGCCGACTCCCAGCCGATCATCATGCCCTGCCCGGGGAGCTGGGACTCGGGGACCTCCCAGCTGTCGGGCCCGTTCGCCGCGGCCGTGCCGGGGTCGGCGGGGGAGGGCGACCATCCGTGCTCGCGGGTCTCGGCGAGGATCTTGGACAGTTCGTCCTCGTACTCCTGGATGGAGGCGGCGGCCTGCTCCTCGGTGAGCTGGTGGCGCCCGACAAGGTTGCGCGTGTAGACGGCTCGGGTGGAGGGGAGCCGCTCGATGAGGCCGTACATCACGGGCTGGGTCATCGAGGGGTCGTCGCCCTCGTTGTGCCCGCGGCGGCGGTAGCACACCATGTCGATGATGACGTCCTTGTGGAACTCCTCGCGGTAGGCCAGCGCCAGGTGCGCCATGCGCACGACCGCCTCCGGGTCGTCCCCGTTGACGTGGAGGATCGGCACCTGCAGGCCCTTGGCGAGATCCGTGGGATAACGGGTCGAGCGTCCCGCAGTCGGGCCCGTGGTGAAACCGATCTGGTTGTTGACGATGATGTGGATCGTGCCGCCCGTGCGGAAGCCCGCCACCTGGCTCATGTTGAGCGTCTCCTGGACGACGCCCTGGCCGATGAACGCGGCGTCCCCGTGGACGAGGATCGGCACGACGGGCAGGGAGGGGTCGCCCAGCTCGTCCTGCTTCGCGCGGACGATGCCCTCGAGCACGCCGTCGCCCGCCTCGAGGTGGGAGGGGTTCGCCGCCAGGTACACCTTGGTCGCCACGCCCTCCTCGACGGTGAAGACGCCCTCGGTCCCGAGGTGGTACTTGACGTCGCCGGAACCTTGTACGGTGCGCGGATCCTGATTGCCCTCGAACTCGGAGAAGATCTGCCCGTAGGACTTCCCCGCGATGTTGGCCAGCACGTTGAGCCGCCCCCGGTGGGCCATGCCGACGGCGACCTCGTGGAGCCCGAGCCGGGCGGCGTCGCCCAGGACGGCGTCCAGCAGGGGGATCAGCGACTCCCCGCCCTCCAGGGAGAACCGCTTCTGACCGACGTACTTCGTCTGGAGGAACTCCTCGAAGGCCTCGGCGTGGATGAGCGTGGACAGGATGTGGCGCTGCTCGGCGGGCGAGGGCGCCGCGTAGGGCTGCTCGATGCGCTGCTGCACCCACGTGCGCTGGACGGGGTCCTGGATGTGCATGTACTCGATGCCGACGGTGCGCGTGTACGTGTCGCGCAGGCGGGCCAGAAGGTCGCGCAGCCGCATGTGGTCCTCGCCCCCCAGGCCCCCGGTGGGGAAGGAGCGCTCGAGGTCCCACACGGACAGCCCGTAGTTCGTGAGGTCCAGGTCGGGATGGCGCCGCACCCTGTAGGCCAGGGGGTCGGTGTCGGCGGCCAGGTGCCCCCGGGAGCGGTAGGCGTGGATGAGCTCCGCGATGCGCGCGGGCTTGCCCTTCTCGCGCTCCACGTTGTACTCGTGGTCCGCCTCCCAGCGGTAGGGCGGGGTCGGCACCCTCAGGGCGTCGAAGACGCGGTCGTAGAACCCATCGCCCCCGGCGAGCTTCTGGGAGATCAGGCGCAGGAACTCGCCCGACGCGGCGCCCTGGATGACGCGGTGGTCATAGGTCGAGGACATGTGCAGCGTCTTGCCGATGCCCAGCAGCGCGAGCTTGTTGGGGGACACGCCCGCGTACTCGGCCGGGTAGTCGGTGGCGCCGACGCCGATGATAAGACCCTGTCCGGCCATGAGGCGCGGCACGGAGGTGGTGGTGCCCAGGGTCCCGGGGTTCGTCAGGGACACCGTGGCGCCCTGGTAGTCCTCGGGGGTGAGCCGCCCGTCGCGCGCCCGGCGGACGATGCCGTCGTAGGCGTCCACGAACTGCATGAAGGTCAGCGTGTCGGCGTCGTGGACGACGGGCACGATGAGGTTGCGCGTGCCGTCCTTGCGGGTGACGTCGATGGCCAGGCCGAACCCGACGTGGGCGAGGTGCTCGACGGCGGGCTTGCCGTCCTTGGCGGCGTAGCGCACGGACATCGCGGGCATCTCGCACAGGGCCTCCACCACGGCGTAGCCGATGAGATGCGTGAACGAGACCTTGCCGCCGCTGGTGCGCGCCAGGTGCGCGTTGAGCAGGGCGCGGTTCTCGATGAGCAGCTTCGCGGGGATCTCCCGGGTCGACGTGGCCGTCGGGACGGCGAGGGAGGCGTCCATGTTCTTCGCCGTGGCGCGCGCGATGCCCTTGAGGACGTCGACCTGGTCCTCGTCGGGGGCGTCCGTGGCCAGGGCGGCCGCGGCGCGGGCGTGCCGCAGGCGCGTGTAGGGGGAGGTCGCCTCGCTGAGCTGGGCGGGCGGGGCGGGGGGCAGGTCGGAGCGGGTGACCGACACCGTGTTCGCCGAGGCCTCCTGCTCCTGGTCAGCCGCGGGCGCGGCGGCCTCGCCCCGCGCGGCCAGGCCCTCCTCGGCGGGCACGCGGACGACGGCGGGGGACGAGGGCGGCGCCGGAGGGGCCGGAGGAGCCGGAGGGGCGGTGCGGCGCAGCTGGGGGGGCTCACCGGCGGGCGTCGCGTCCGGTCCCTGCCCGTGGGCCGTGAAATAGTCCCTCCAGGACTGGTCGACGGAGGAGGGATCCCGGCGGAACTGCTCGAGCAACTGCCCGATGTACCACTGCTCCTTCGCGCTGGCCTGATCCGCTGTTCCCGTCAGTGCCGAATCACTCACCGTCGTCACTCCGTCTCGTCTGCGCTTCCCGCATGTGCCCTGGGCCTCCGGAACGCACTCAGCATATGACGAAAGTCCCTCCACCCACGGCGTCCCACGGCAATTTCCGCGGCCTTGACGCCCTCTTGTGACCCGCGCTGCCAAGGGGCGGGAATCCCATGGGCGCGCGGCTCGGCGCGCGCGGCCGAGGAAGCGCGGGCAGGGCGGCGGCCCCGCCCTGGTCCGCGGCCGCGAGGACCTACTACACTGTCGCTCACCATGGACAGTGACAGTTGCGGCCGACAATCGGCCGACCCTCCGCCTGCCCGGCCCTCCGCACGGGGTGAGCGTTGATCACCGACCTCCTCATGCTCGTCCTCGGCCTGGTCCTCACGGCGGGAACCGCCGTCTTCGTCTCGGCCGAGTTCTCCCTGGTCGCCCTGGACCGCGCCTCCGTCGAGCGGCGCGCCGGCGACGGGGACAGGCGTGCCGCCCAGGTGCTGCGCGCCCTCAGCCATCTCTCGACCCAGCTGTCGGGCGCGCAGGTCGGCATCACGCTGACGACGATCCTCCTGGGCTACACGACCCAGACGGCCGTCGCCGACATGCTCGGGCGGCTCCTCGGCAACGCCGGGGTGGCCGAGGCCCTGGCGACGACCATCGCCGTGGCCGTGGCGGCGGTCCTCATCAACCTCTTCTCGATGCTCTTCGGCGAGCTGGTGCCGAAGAACTTCGCCCTGGCCCACCCACTGAAGACCGCGGGCGTGGTGGCGCCGGTCCAGATGGCGTTCTCCACGCTGTTCAAACCCCTCATCGCCGTGCTCAACGGCGCCGCGAACTGGGTGCTGCACCGCGTGGGCATCGAGCCCCAGGAGGAGATCTCCTCGGCGCGCTCGGCCTCGGAGCTGGCGGCCCTGGTGCGCCACAGCGCGGAGGAGGGCACCCTCGACACGTCCACGGCCAGCCTGTTCACGAAGTCCATCCGGGTCGGCGAGCTGTCCGCGGTCGACGTCATGACCGACCGCGGGCTCGTGCGCACCCTGGAGGAGACGGCGACCGCCGCCGACGTGGTCGGCCTCGCGCGCGAGACCGGCCACTCGCGGTTCCCCGTCGTGGGGGAGGACTCGGACGACATCCTCGGGCTGGTCAGCCTGCGCCGCGCCGTCGCCGTGCCCGCCGAGCGCCGCGGCGAGGTCCCGGTCGTGTCCTCGTCCCTCATGGCCCCCGCCCCGCGCGTGCCCGAGACCCTGGGGCTCGGGCCCCTCCTGGTGCAGCTGCGCGACGAGGGGCTGCAGATGGCGGTCGTCGTCGACGAGTACGGAGGCTTCTCCGGCATCGTCACCCTCGAGGACGCGGTCGAGGAGATCGTCGGGGAGGTCTCCGACGAGCACGACCACCGCCGGCTCGGCATCCGCCGCCAGCCCGACGGGACGCTGCTGGTCCCCGGCCGGCTGCGCCCCGATGAACTGCAGGAACGCACGGGCGTCATCGTCCCCGACCAGGGGCCCTACGAGACACTCGCCGGCCTGGTGCTCACCGAGCTCGGCCGCGTCCCCGAGGTGGGCGACAGCGTCGAGGCCGCGGGCTCGCGCCTGCGCGTCGTCTCGATGCACGGGCGGCGCGTCACCCAGATCTCCCTGGCCCCCCCGCCTCCCGCCGCTCACGAGGAGGTCGAGCTGTGAGCCCCCTCGCCGGCATCCTCATCACCGTCGCGCTGCTGGGCGTCAACGCCTTCTTCGTCGCCGGGGAGTTCGCGACCACCTCGACACGGCGCTCGCAGATCGAACCGCTCCACCGGCAGGGAGCGCGCGGATCCGCTCAGGCGATGTACGCCCTCGAGCATGTCTCCCTCATGCTCGCGATCTGCCAGCTGGGCGTCACTGTGGCGTCGACCACCCTGGGCGCCGTGGCCGAGCCGGCCATCGCGAGCCTGGTGCACGGCCCCCTGGAGGCGGCGGGGATGCCGGCGGCCAGCGCCCACGCGGTGGGATTCGTCGTGGCGCTGGTCTTGGTCGTCTTCCTCCACGTCGTCTTCGGAGAGATGGTCCCGAAGAACATCTCCATCGCGATGCCCCATCGGGCGCTGCTCATTCTGGCCCCTCCGCTGGTGGCCTTCGGCCACGTCCTGCGTGTCGTCATCGAGGACATGGACCACATGGCGAACTGGTTCGTCCGCCGGGCGGGCCTGACCCCGCGCGCGGAGATCTCCGCCGCGTTCACCGTCGAGGAGGTGGCCTCCATCGTCGAGCTGTCGCAGAAGGAGGGCACCATCCACGACGACCTGGGCCTGCTGTCGGGATCCCTGGAGTTCTCCGAGCAGACGGCCGGGGACGCGATGGTCCCGCTGGACGAGCTGGTGGTCCTGCCCCCCGACTGCACGCCCGCGATGGTCGAACGCGAGGTCGCGGTCACCGGGTACTCGCGCTACCCGGTGGCCGCGGAGGACGGGTCGATCCAGGGCTACCTCCACCTCAAGGACGTCCTGTACGCGGAGGGGGACGAGCTTGACCAGCCGGTGGACGCCTGGCGCATCCGCACGATGGAGCAGGTCAGCGCCTCCGACGAGGTCGAGGACGCTCTGCGCCACATGCAGCGCTCGGGCACGCATTGCGCGGCGGTCGTGGACGATCACGACGACGTGGTGGGCGTCCTGTTCCTCGAGGACATCCTCGAGCAACTGGTCGGCGAGGTCCGCGACTCCCTCCAGCGCGATCCGCAGGCCTGACCCGTCGTCTGCGGCGAAGGCGTCCCCGCTCCCATGTCCGGGTGTGAGGGGCATCACGTCTGTGGATGGGTGTTCGGCCCCCGACGGCTGGAACTGGACCCCGCTGGCGTTATAGGTTTGTGACCGTTGAGTCAGGGACGGGGAAGGGGGTCGGCGTGCCGGAGTTCGGTGGGATCGAGTGCCCGCTGCCCTCGCGTCGGCAGATCCACGGCCCCGTCACCGTCTCGTGCCCCCTCCCGTCACGCCGCTCCCTGCGAGAACGGGACCGTGAGGCGGCGCCGCCCTCGTCGCCGGCGGCGGGCCCGGCCCGGCGCGCGCTGGCGGAGGCTCCCGACGAGGTGCGGGAACGCCACAACGCCGGGCGCGCCTCGCTGCTAGTCGCCCTGGCGGCGATGACCGTGGCGATCCCAGCCACCGGTTTCGTGGGGCCGGACTCCTCCATCTCCCTGCCGTCCCGAGCCGTCGGCACCCCCGCAGGGGGCGGCTCCTGGGCGACGGGCGAGGCGGACGGCGTCACCCGCGCCAGCGACCTGTCCGCCACCGTCACGGCGGCGTCGCGGGCGAAGGCGCGCACGCCCCTGGAGTCCACGGGATGCGTCGCCACCGACACGGCCGCCAACGGCTCGCGCACCGTCGTCGAGACCCCGCAGCTGCTGTGGCCGCTCACCCAGGGCAGCTACACGATCACCTCGGGGTTCTCGATGCGGATCTCCCCGATCAGCGGACAGCTGCTCCAACATGAGGGCGTCGACATGTCCGCCCCACTGGGCACCCCGGTCCACGCGGTCGCCGACGGCACCGTGGTGGAGGTCTCCAGCGACTACCGCTCGGGGACGTACGTGCGGATCCAGCACACGGCCGCAGACGGGTCCACCTACTTCTCGGCCTACGCCCATGAGTACATGGACGACATCCTCGTCAAGCAGGGGGATGCGGTCACCGCGGGCGAGCAGATCGGGGCCGTCGGGTCCAACGGCTGGTCGACCGGCCCCCATCTGCACTTCGAGATCCGCGATGCCTCGAACACGGCCGTCGAGCCGACCGGGTGGATGGAGGAGCACGGAGCCACCTACATCGGCCAGGAGTGCCGATGATCCCGGTGTCGGCGGCCGGCCACCCTCTGGTCCTCGCCCACCGCGGAGGGGCGGCGGAGGCGCCGGAGAACTCGCTGGCCGCAGTCGCCCATATGCGCGCCCTGGGGGTCCGGCACCTGGAGACCGACGCGCACGCCACGGCCGACGGCGTCGTGGTCCTCCACCATGACGGCGTCGTGGACCGCACCTACGACGGCACGGGGGCCATCTCGGAGCTCACCTGGGATCAGGTCTCGCGCATGCGCAACGCCGCGGGGGAGCGGATGCCGCTGCTCGCGGAGGTCCTGGACGCGAACCCGGACATGTACCTCAACATCGACGCGAAGACCGACGACGTGGTCGACCCGCTGCTGGATGTGCTCGCCCGGCATGACGCCTTCGACCGGGTGCTGCTCGCCTCGTTCTCCGAGTCCCGCCTGGAGCGCATCCGCGCGACTGCCCCCGCGGGCCATGTCACGACCTCGCTGGGCGTGGCGGCCGTGACGAGGCTGGTGGCGGCGGCGCAGACCGCCTCCAACCCGGATTCCTGGCATGTGCCCGGACCGCGACGCGGGGCGCGCGCCGTCCAGGTGCCCGAGCGCCTCGGACCGGTGCGCGTGGTCACCCCCCGGTTCGTCTCCGCCGCGCACGGGGCCGGCCTGGCCGTGCACGTGTGGACCGTCAACGACGCGGCCGCCATGGTCCGCCTGCTCGACATGGGGATCGACGGCCTGATCACCGATCGTCCGACGCTGGCCCGTGAGCTGCTGCGGGCGCGCGGGCAGTGGCGCGAGCCGCCGGCGCCTCCGCCCGCGCGCTGAGCGCGCTCACCGGGGGCGGCACCGCCGAGAATCGGCCCGAGCAGGGATCCGGGACATCGACTCGAACCTGGCCACAGCGCTGCGCCCGTGCGTCGTCTTCGTCCTCGCGTGGGCGATGGTCCTCGTGGTCGGTTCGCAGGGCACGATCGGGGGCCTCGGGGGGCGCACCTGGCTGTTCCTGGTCCTGTCGGGGCTCGCGACGGGAGCCCCTGGCTCTGCTACTACCGGGCTCTCCAGCAGGGACCCGCCAGTGTCGTCGTCGCGGTCGACAAGCTGAGCATCGTGGTCTCTGTCGCCGCGGGCACCGTCGTCTCGCACGAATGTCTCCGCGCGCGAGCCGCGATCGGACTGGGCCTCATCGTCGTCGGCACGTTGGCTCTGGTGGTGTGACGAGGGTGTCCCGCCCGTCGGAGGACGCGGCGGCCGGGGGACGCTTCTCCTCCTCCTGCGTGATGAGCTCCTCGACGGCCTCGCGGGCGGACTCGCGGTCCTGGTCCTCGACCTGCTCGAGGCCGGACTTGGTGGACAGGTCCAGGTGCGGGAGGAACAGAGAGATCACGGCGGCCACGACGAGTATCGGCACCAGGCCCGCCAGCACGGGCGTGAGAGAGTGCACGTAGGCCTCGACGATGCCCGATCGCAGGACGTCGGGGAGTTGGGCGACGACGGCTGGGGTGAGGGAGGAGGCGTCCAGCCCTTCGGCGCGCGCCTGAGCCAGCTGGGCGCGGGCCGCGTCGTCCCCGGTGACGGCCATGTCGGAGAGGAATCCCTCCAGGCTGGACGCCAGGCGCGAGGTGAACAGCGTCCCGATGACGGTGGCCCCCAGGCTCACGCCGATCTGTCGGAAGAAGTTGTTGCCGGAGGTCGCTGTGCCGACGATGCGCGCAGGCACCGAGTTCTGGACCAGCAGCACCAGGAGCTGCAGGATCATCCCGATGCCGATCCCCAGGACCGTCGTGTGGACGACGAGCAGCGCGACGGGCGAGTCCTCCTGCATCGTCGAGAGCAGGGCCATGCCCAGTGCCGCGACGAGCGTGCCGAGGACGGGCCACGCGCGGTAGTGCCCGGTGCGCGTGACGAGCGCGCCGACCACGGTCGCGGCGAGGATCTGCCCGATCGTCATGGGGATCAGCATGAGGCCGGACTGCGTGGGGCTCAGACCGTAGACCATCTGCATGTAGGTGGGGAGGTATCCCATCGCGCCGAACATCGCGGCCATCGCCAGCATGCCGACGGCCGTGCAGACCAGGAAGGTCCGGTTGCGGAAGAGCTGCAGGGGGAGGATCGGCTCCTCGGCCCGGCGTTCGACGGCGGGCAGCAGCCCCCACGACGCGACGAGCACGACGCACAGGGCGACGGTCTGCCAGGAGGTCCATGCGAATTGCTGGACCGCCCACGTGGCGAGCAGCACGATCGCGATGGCGCCCACATCGAGGAGGGCGAGGCCCGCCCAGTCGACCTTCGCCCGCATCTCGTGGGAGGGCAGCTTCATCGCGACCAGGATGGCGACCCAGGCGGCGACGCCGAGCGGCAGGTTGATCCAGAACACCGCGTGCCAGGACACCGCGTCCGTCAGCCAGCCGCCGATGAGCGGGCCCAACACGGCGGCGATCCCGAACATGGCGGCGATGGGCGCCTGATAGACGCCGCGCACGCGCGCCGGGATGATGTCCGCGGTGATCGCCTGCGCGCCGATGATCAGGCCGCCGCCGCCCAGGCCCTGGAGGAAACGGAAGGCGATGAAGGGGCCCATGGTCTGGGCGAGGCCCGACAGGGCGGAACCGGTGAGGAACAGGGCGATCGCCGCCAGAAGGACCGGCTTGCGTCCGATGAGGTCCCCGAGCTTGCCGTACACGGGCATCGAGATCGTCATGGCGAGCGTGTAGGCCGTGATGATCCACGACATGTGCTCGACTCCGCCGAGGGATCCCACGATGGTGGGCATGGCGGAGCCGACGATCGTCTGGGAGACCGAGGACAGGAACATCGTCACCAGCAGGCAGGCGTAGATCGCCCAGAACCGGCCGTCCGGCGTGAAGCGGGCGGTCGAGGCGGTCTCGGGGCCCGGGGAGGGGGAGGTGCCTGCGGTGGCGTGTCGAGTCATGTCGCTCCTGTTCTGTTGTCGTGCGGGGGGATCGGCCGGGCGGGGCTCAGTCCCGCAGGGCGGCGCGCAGCCCCCGGACGGTCCGGTGGACCTCGTCGAGATAGCTGCCGGCGCGCCTGTTGTGGCGCCAGAGGTCCAGCGCCGTGCGCTCGACCGCCGTGACGAGGGCGGCCGCGGCGAATGCGGCCGGGTCGTCCTCGCCCACGCCCAGGCGATCGGCCGAGACCGGTCTCAGCGCGAGCTCGGAATCGCGGAAGGCGCCGAGGACGAGGGGCAGCAGCTCCGGGTTGCGGCGGCGGATGTCCCATCCGGGGCTGGAGGAGCTGAACACCTCGCCCATCATCTCGGCGCGTGACCCCACGAGCTCCTCGACGGCCTCGAGCAGATCGGGGACGGCGCGGCTCCGGAACCGTTCGAGCACGACGGGATCGAAGGGCTCGATCTCCGGGATGAACGCGTGGTTCTTCGACGGGAAGTGGTTGAAGAAGGTCCGGCGTGAGACCCTCGCGGCGCGGGCGATCTGGTCGACGGTGATGTCGGCGACCGGACGGTCGCCGGCGAGCTGGAATGCGGCGGCCCGGATGTCCGCCCTCGTCCGCAGCGAGCGCGCGGTGGGGGCGAGCGGCGGAGCCTCAGCGTCGTCGCGGACAGGCTCCTCGCTATTGCGGGGGATCTGGGCGGTGACGGTCACGAGCCACTATTATGCACCGAGTGCAGATCTTGCACCATGTGCAGGAATGAGGGATCGGGCACACGGACCGCTGCGCCGTCACCAGCCGGGCCCGTCGGGGCGCATGCGGAGGATGAAATCCTCGATGGCCTGGTCGTCGATCGCCTCCACGTCGGTCCGCGTTCCGGCGATGCGCCTGACGACGAGGCGCTCGGCGACGTTCATCCCGGCGAAGCGGAACCTGCCGCCGAGGAAGGCGGCCGCCACAGCCCGGTCGAGGAGCGCCTGGGGGAATGCGGCCCGGACCTCCTGGTCGCGCACGGCGGGGTCGGTCTCCATCCCGCTGACGAACAGCCCGAGGCGGGCGGCGTCGGGGGCGAGGCTTCGGGCGAAGGTCTTCATGGCCCGCAGGGGGGTGCCGGCGTAGACGGCGGTGCCCAGCACGATCGCATCGAACTTCGACAGGTCCGGCCGGCCCTGGGCGAGGTCGAAGAGACGGGCGCCGGGCCCTAGGCCGTCGGCGATGCGGCGGGCGATCTCGGCGGTGGTCCCGTGCTTGGAGGCGAAGGCGATGGCGATGGAGGCGGGCATGATGGTCCTTTCGCGGCGTTCAGGCCGAGGGCCCGTCCAGTCGGCTGAGGTTGGAGTGGAGGAGCGCCAAGCCCTTGCCCAGCGCGTCAAGCTCGGTCGGGGTGAGGCCGCGGTACATGGCGGCCATGAAACGGCGGGCCTCCGCGTCGGTGTCGGCGCCCCACCGGCGCGCCTTCGCCGTGACATGGATCCGGGTGGCCCGCGCGTCCTCCTCATCCGGGGCGAGGCGGACGAATCCCTTGGCCTCCAGACGGTCCAGGATCTGGCGGACGTTCTGGTGGGAGGTGTCTGCTGCCTCGGCCAGCTCTGTCAGCGTGGGCGGCCCCGGGGACGTCTGGAGCATGACCAGCAGCCACCACTGCTTCGCGGTCAGCTCCGGCATGGCGGCATCGAGCGTCCGCTGGAGTCGGTTGGCCACGGCGAAGACGCCGCCGAAGACGAGGTGCTCGGCGTCCATCCCGGCGGCCCGCTCGCTCAGGTCCATGGCATCCTCCCGGCATCCTCCCACGTCGACCCGTCCCCATATCGGTAAGAGCTTACCTAAAATGGCGACGAGGAGCGAGGTCGCTTGACCCGGCCGGCGAGAGCACGCTGGGCGATGAGCCCGACGAATCCCCCGCTCACCGACGTGAGCATGACGAGACCGCCCGCTCCGCGTGAGCTCGCCCTCGGCAGTGGCGTCCTCGTCGTGGTGCAATCGCCCGGTTGTCGCCTTGACGGCGCCGCCGGCCGCGACGCCCGCCAGACGGGCGGGACTACTGCCGGGGCCACTGCCGTCGGTGGGCCGATGAAATCGGTGGAATAAGACATGCGTCTCCACCACCGTACGGAGACTCGCAAGCGCGAAACCCCTGGCCCGTCTGTACAGCCCAGGGGGTCTTTGTCTGTGCCCCGAACAGGATTCGAACCTGCGGCCTTTCGCTCCGGAGGCGAACGCTCTATCCACTGAGCTATCGGGGCTGCGTCGAGACACTGTACCAGCGCGTCGCGTCCTCGCGTGCATCGCGCGCCGCAGGGTGACCATGATGCGCGTGACGTGCGATACTGGGCGGTGACCGTCGTCTCACAATGGAGGGTGCCGTCGTGCGGGTCCACATCGCCTCTGATCACGCGGGTTTCGAGCTCAAGGGGATCGTCGGTGGCCATCTGCGCGGGCGCGACGTCGAGGTGTTCGACCATGGGGCGGACGCCTATGACGGGGAGGACGACTATCCGCCGTTCTGCCTCGCTTGCGGTGAGGCCGTCGTGGCAGATCCAGGCTCCTTGGGCGTCGTCATCGGCGGCTCGGGGAACGGGGAGCAGATCGCGGCCAACAAGGTGCGTGGGGTGCGCGCGGCATTGGTGTGGAACGAGGACACGGCCCGCCTGGCCCGCGAGCACAACGACGCGAACGTCGCGTCGATCGGGGCTCGGATGCACTCCGTCGAGGAGGCGGTGCGCCTGATCGACGTGTTCGTGGACGCGGCTTTCTCCGGTGAGGAACGCCACATCCGCCGGATCGCCCTTCTCAGCGCTTACGAGGCGCGCGGCTGAGCGCCGGATCCCCCCCCAGAACTGCCCGGCGCGGACTCCGGTCCGTCGGCGGGTGGAGCGTCAACGGGGACGCTGCGGCGCGGTCCGGGAGCGATCCCGGGCCGCGTCGCTCCCCATGCGATGAGCGTGGGGCGGCTGTCCTCATCCTCGGACGGTGAGGACGATGAGGGCCAGATTGAGGACGACGATGAGCGCGGCCACGACGTCGGTGACGGCGCGCAGGACGGGTCCGTCCGCGTGGCGTCCCATGATCGCCCGGTTCCGGGTCAGGGACATCAGCGGGATGATCGCGAAGGGGATGCCCATCGACAGGACGACCTGGGAGATGACGAGCGCCCACGTCGGCTCCGCGCCGAGCGCCAGGATGACCAGCGCAGGGATCAGGGTGATGAGGCGCCGGGCGAGCAGCGGCATCTTGATGTGGAGCAGCCCGCGCATGATCTCCGATCCGGCGTAGGCCCCGATCGACGTCGAGGCAAGCCCGGAGGCCAGCAGGCCGATGGCGAACACCACGGCGACCACGGGCCCCAGCGTGGAGGCGATCGCCCGGTAGGCGCCCTCGATGGAGTCCGTGCCCGACACGCCCTGGAGGGCGGAGGCGGCCAGGACCAGGAGGCCGATGTTGACCAGCCCCGCGAGGCTGAGCGCCCAGGACACGTCGACGCGGGTGACGCGCAGGAGGGCCTCCTGGGAGATCCTGCCCGCCCCGGCGGCCTCGCCGTGGCGGTCGTTGACCAGGGAGGAGTGCAGGTAGACGGCGTGGGGCATGACCGTGGCGCCCAGCATCGAGGCGGCCACCAGTACGGAGTCCGCGCCCGCGAAGCCGGGGAGCAGACCGTGGGCGGCCTCGGACCAGTCGGGTGGCGCCGCGACCAGGCCGGCGAGGAAGCCCAGGGTGATCACCAACAGCAGGGCGATGATGACATACTCGAACTTCTGCTGCCCGCGTCGCGACTGGACGCCCAGCAGGGCGATCGACACGGCTCCGAGGACCATGCCTCCCCAGATCAGGGGCAGCCCGAATAGGAGGTTGAGGGCGATGGCGCCGCCGATGACCTCGGCCAGGTCGGTGGCCGCCGCCACGACCTCCGCCTGGAGCCAGTAGGCGATGCGCCAAGCAGTGGGCAGGCGGTCGCCGAGGACCTGGGGAAGCGACTGGCCGGTCACGATCCCGAGCTTGGCGGAGAGGTATTGGATGATCATGGCGGCCGCGCACGAGAGCACCAGCACCCACAGCAGCAGGTACCCGTAGCGCGCGCCCGCGGTGATGTTGGCCGCGACGTTGCCGGGATCCACGTAGGCCACCGCGGCGACGAAGGCCGGTCCCAGGAGCTTGCCGACGCGGGGTCGCGCCGGCCGGGGGTCGGGGAGCTGTGCCGCCATGAGATGCCCTCGCTTCACCGGTGGGAGTTCGGTCCGCCGAAATCATAGGCGCCGCAGGCTCGTCCGGAGGCGACGCCTCTGCGCAGCGGCCGCTCCGGACGTGTTGGCGGCCCGGGGCCCCACCCGGTTACGCTCGGGCACGTGACCCCTGAAGAACTCGCCGCACTCATCCGCACCACGTTGGTCCAGGCTGCCCGGGACGGGCAGCTGGCCCTCGAGGCCGGCGACATCCCCCCGGCGGTGGCGGTGGAGCGCCCCCGCACCCGCGACCACGGGGATTGGTCGACGAATGTCGCGATGCAGCTGGCGAAGAAGGCCCACGCGGCCCCGCGCGACGTCGCGGCGGTCATCGCGGACCGGTTGCTGGCCGACGACGGCATCGACGAGGCCGACGTGGCGGGTCCGGGCTTCATCAACATCCGCCTGGCCGCGGCCTCGGCCGGGGAGCTCGCGCGCACGATCCTCCAGGCGGGCCCCGCCTTCGGAGCGAACGACGCGCTGGCGGGCACCCACGTCAACCTCGAATACGTCTCCGCGAACCCGACGGGCCCCGTCCACCTGGGCGGGGCGCGCTGGGCGGCCGTCGGCGACTCCCTGGCGCGCCTCATCGCCGCCTGCGGCGCCGAGGTCACCCGCGAGTACTACTTCAACGACCACGGATCCCAGATCGACCGCTTCGCGCGCTCCCTCTACGCCCGCGCGATGGGCCGCGAGGCGCCCGAGGACGGATACGGCGGCCAGTACGTCGCCGACATCGCGGCCCAGGTCCGCGGGGATGCCCTCGCCGCGGGGGAACCCGATCCCGTGACCCTGCCGGAGGCGGACGCCGTCGAGGCCTTCCGCGCGCGCGGCGTGGACCTCATGTTCGACGAGATCAAGCAGCGGCTCCACGACTTCCGCTCCGATTTCGACGTGTTCTTCCACGAACAGTCGCTCCACGACTCCGGAGCCGTCACCCGTGCCATCCAGGTTCTGCGCGACAGGGGCGAGGTCTTCGACGCCGACGGCGCGGTGTGGCTGCGCACCACGGACTACGGCGACGACAAGGACCGCGTCCTCATCAAGTCCGACGGGCAGGCCGCCTACTTCGCTGCCGACGTCGCCTACTACCTGGACAAGCGCCAGCGCGGCGCCGACGCGGCGATCTACCTGCTGGGCGCCGATCACCACGGCTACATCGGGCGCATGATGGCGATGTGCGAGGCCTTCGGGGACACCCCGGGCGTCAACATGCAGATCCTCATCGGCCAGATGGTCAACCTCGTGCGCAACGGCGAGCCGGTGCGCATGTCGAAGCGCGCGGGCACCATCGTCACCCTGGACGACCTGGTCGACGCCGTCGGCGTGGACGCCGCGCGCTACTCGCTGGTGCGGGTGTCCATGGACTCCAATCTCGACATCGACCTCGACCTCCTGACCTCGCGCACGAACGACAACCCCGTCTACTACGTGCAGTACGCCCACGCCCGCAGCCGCAACGTCGCGCGCAACGCCGCCGAGCACGGGGTCGCCCGCGAGGCCGGTTTCGACCCCTCGGCGCTCGACTCGCCTGCCGACGCGGACCTGCTGGGCGTCCTCGCCCAGTTCCCCGCGATGGTCGCCCAGGCGGCGAAGCTGCGCGAACCGCACCGCGTCGCCCGCTACCTTGAGCAGCTCGCCTCCGCGTACCACACCTGGTACGGCCAGTGCCGGGTCACGCCGCGCGGCGAGGAGCCCGTCACCCCCGGCCATATCGCCCGCCTGTGGCTCAACGACGCGGTCTCCCAAGTGCTGCGCAACGGGCTGGGCCTGCTGGGCGTCCAGGCACCCGAGAGGATGTGAGCGTGGATCCCTCCGAGGCGCCCCTGGGCTCTCTCGTGTGCCCCGAACCCGGGGAACGCCCCGACCTGTGGCCCACCGCCGCGCGGAGGGACCGGGACGGGGCGCTGGTGATCGGCGGCGCCCGCCTGGGCGATCTCCGGCGCGGCTTCGGATCGCCCTCCTACATTCTGGACCGCGCCGACCTGCGCGGCCGGGCCCGGGTGTGGGCCTCCGCGATGGCCGAGGAGTTCTGGGAGGGCTACGGCATGGCCGGGGGGAGGGCCTACTACGCGGCGAAGGCCCTGGCCTGCGCGGACGTCGTGCGCGTCGTCACCGCGGAAGGCATGGGGGTGGACGCGGCGTCGCTCGGCGAGCTCACCGTCGCGTTGCGCGCCGGCGCCGACCCCGCCCTGGTGGGGCTGCACGGCAACAACAAGCTCGACGGCGAGATCGATCTGGCGATCGCCGCCGGGATCGCCCGCGTGGTCGTCGACTCCCTGCCGGAGGTCGCCCGCCTCGAGGCGGCGGCGGCCCGCCGGAGCGTGAGCGTCCCCGTCATGGTGCGCCTGAAGACGGGGATCCACGCCGGCGGCAACGAGTACATCGCGACCTCGCATGAGGACCAGAAATTCGGGGTGTCGGTGAGCGACGGAGGGGCGATGGAGGTCGTTCGCGCCATCGCCGCCTCGGGGCACCTCCGGCTCATCGGTCTGCACAACCACATCGGCTCCCAGATCGAGGGCGTCGGGGCCTTCGTCGCGGCCGCGCGGATCGTACTGGACTTTAGAGGGCGCATCGCCCGGGAACACGGCATCTGGGTCCCCGAGGTCGACCTCGGCGGCGGCCTGGGCATCGCCTACAGCGGAGCGGACCCCGTTCCCACGAGCCCCGCGACGCTCGCCCGCGCTCTCGCCGAGGTCGTGCGCGAGCGCTGCGCCGAGCAGGGGAGCCCCATCCCGCGCGTGTCGGTGGAGCCCGGGCGCAGCGTCATCGGCCCGGCGTGCGTGACCGTCTACGAGGTCGGCACGCTCAAGGACGTCTCGCTCGAGGGCGGCGCCGTGCGCCGCTACGTGTCGGTCGACGGGGGGATGTCGGACAACATCCGTCCGGCGCTGTACGGCGCGGTGTGCACGGCGACGCTGGCGAACAGGGCGTCCGCGGGCCCCTGGGCGCGCTGTCGCGTGGTGGGACGCCATTGCGAGTCCGGGGACATCGTCGTGCGCGATGTCGACCTGCCCGCCGACCTGCGCCCGGGCGACCTGCTGGCCGTGCCCGCGACCGGCGCCTACGGATGGTCGATGGCGTCGAATTACAACTACCTCACAAAACCGGGGGTCCTGGCCGTGGAGGACGGCGCCGCCCGCTGGGCCGTGCGCCCGCAGACGCTTGAGGACCTCATGGACCTGGATCCGGGGCTGGCCGGGAGGCCCCTGCCCTAAGGGAGATCCATCCGGATTGTTGGCCGAATCGGGCGAAGGGCGTTACCCTGTCGTCACCCGGTGAGACCGCGTGCCAAGGACATGTCTGACGCTCCGCCGGGATCTTCCACGCCCGGTCATCGGTGTCGTCCAGTCCACGACCTGGACGTCTGGCTCCGGATCTCCTCGGAAAGGTAATGTCAAGACCATGTCACTGGAAAACTCGGGGGTGCGGGCTGGCGAGCCGCTGGTCGTGGTCGACCACGTGGTCAAGCACTACGGGGACTTCGTCGCCCTCAATGACGTCAGTCTGACGGTCGACAAGGGCGAGGTGGTCGTGCTCATCGGACCGTCCGGATCCGGCAAGTCCACGCTGTGCCGCACGATCAACCGGCTAGAGACGATCACCTCGGGGGACATCCGCATCGACGGCGAGTCGCTGCCCCAGGAGGGCAGGAAGCTCGCTGCGCTGCGCGCCGAGGTCGGGATGGTCTTCCAGTCCTTCAACCTGTTCTCCCACAAGACGATCCTCGACAACGTCACCTTGGCGCCGGTCAAGGTGAAGAGGATGCCGAAGAAGGAGGCCGAGGACTTGGCGCACACGCTGCTCGACCGCGTCGGCGTGGGCGCGCAGGCCGACAAGTACCCCGCCCAGCTCTCGGGCGGGCAGCAGCAGCGGGTCGCGATCGCCCGGGCGCTCGCCATGCAGCCGAAGGTCATGCTCTTCGACGAGCCCACCTCGGCGCTGGACCCCGAGATGATCAACGAGGTCCTCGACGTCATGGTCCGCTTGGCGGCCGAGGGCATGACGATGATCGTCGTCACCCACGAGATGGGGTTCGCCCGCAAGGCGGCCGACCGGGTGGCGTTCATGTCCGACGGCGAGATCCTGGAACAGGCCCCGCCCGAGGAGTTCTTCTCCCGCCCGCGCACCGACCGCGCGAAGGACTTCCTCTCGAAGATCCTCACGCACTGACCCGGTCCGCTCCGGGCCCCGCACACCGACTCCCACCAGGAAGGAACCCTGATGCGCACCCTCACCCGAATGGCCGCGGCCCTGGCCGCCTCGGCCGTCGCGATCACCCTGGCCGCATGCTCCGACACGTCCTCCGCCTCCGGCGGGGCCGCCTCCTCCGGCTCGGGGGACGCGGGCTCCTCCGACCTCTCCTTCACCGTCGCGGACTCGGTGGACCTCACCGGCTCCGACACCTACGACGCGGCGACGTCGGCCGGCACCCTGCGCGTCGGCGTCAAGGAGGACCAGCCCGGCCTGGGCTACCTCGACGCGATCACCGGCGAGCGCACCGGCTTCGACGTCGACATCGCCCGGTGGATCGCCGCGGAGCTCGGCTTCTCCGAGGACCAGATCGAGTTCCAGACGATCCCGTCGGCCAACCGCGAGCAGGCGCTGGTCAACGGCGACATCGACTACTACGTCGGGACGTACTCGATCACCGACAAGCGCAAGGAGCAGATCGGCTTCGCCGGCCCGTACTTCATCACCGGTCAGGGCCTGCTGGTCTCCGCCGACAACACGGACATCACCTCCGAGGACGACCTGGCCGGGAAGACCGTGTGCTCGGCGACGGGGTCCACCCCGCTGCAGAACATCCAGGAGAACTTCCCCGACACGAAGACCGTCCCCTTCGACACGTACAGCCAGTGCGTGGACGCCCTCAAGGACGGCTCCGTCGACGCGGTGACCACCGACCAGGCGATCCTCATCGGCTACGCCGCCCAGGAGCCCGACGCCCTCAAGGTCGTCGGCGAGCCCTTCACCGAGGAGAAGTACGGGGTGGGCGTGCCGAAGGACGACGCCGCGCTGCGCCATTTCATCAACAAGGTCTTCACCGAGGGGGGCGACACCTGGCAGAAGGTCTTCGACGCCGACCTCGGCTCGTCGGGCATCGCGGTCCAGCAGCCCGCCGTCGACGACTACGAGTGACCCGGCGACGAGGGCGTCCCCGGCCGTGAGCCGGAGGACCGCCGGCCCCGCTGCGCGGGGGCGTTCTCGTCGATCGGGGGAGGGAAGACAGGGAAAAGGAGATCCACGCGCATGAATGTCCTCATCGACAACGCCGACCTGTTCGTCGACGGTTTCGAGATGACGCTGGCGCTGTTCGCCGCGGGAGGCGCCATCGCGCTGGTCCTTGGGTTCCTCGTCGGGGCGATGCGGGTGTCCCCGGTGCCGGTCATGCGCTGGGTCGGCACGGTCTACGTCAACACCGTCCGCAACACGCCGCTCACCCTCCTGTTCTTCCTCTTCGCCTTCGGCGTGCCGAAGCTCTTCCCCGGCGGCACCTCGGGCCAGGGGACGTATGTACGTCTGGCGATCCTCACCCTGGGGCTCTACACCGCGACCTACATCGCCGAGACCGTCCGCTCGGGCATCAACACCATCCCGCCGGGCCAGACCGAGGCGGCCCGCGCCCTCGGCCTGACATGGGGCCAGTCGATGACGCAGATCGTGCTGCCGCAGGCCGGGCGCGCCGTGGTGCCCCCGATGATGAGCGTGCTCATCGCCCTGCTCAAGAACACGACGGTCGCCGCCGGATTCGGCGTCGCGGAGGCCGGCGCGATCCGCAACACACTGTCCGAGCGCTCCGAGCCGCTGCTGGCCGGGCTGCTGTGGGTCGCCGCAGTCTTCGTGGCCCTGGTCATGCTGCTCGCGTGGCTCCAGCGCGTCCTCGAGAGGAAGCTGGTGATCGCGCGATGAGCTCCCAGCACATCTACGACGTGCCCGGGCCCCGCGCGCGCAGGCGCTACGCCCTGATGGCCCTGGCCACGGTCGTGGTCGTCGCGGCGGCCATCGGCTTCGTCTGCTACCGCTTCCAGCTGACGGGCCAGTTCAGCGCGCGGAAGTGGTCCACCTTCACCTACCCGCAGGTGTGGGGCCAGATCGGGCGCTACATGCGCGCGACCCTGGAGGCCTTCGCCCTGTCCGCCCTGCTCGCGCTCGTCCTCGGGCTGGCGCTTGCGGTGGGCCGGCTGTCGGAGCACGCCTGGATCCGCGTGCCAGTGGTCTGGTTCGTCGAGGTCTTCCGCGCGGTGCCCGTCCTCATCCTCATGATGCTCGTCTACTACGGGCTGCCCACCATCGGCCTGAAGACGACGCCCTTCGTCGCCGTGGTCGCGGGCCTCACCCTCTACAACGGGACGGTCCTGGCCGAGGCGATCCGCTCGGGCGTCCTCGCCCTCCCCCATGGGCAAGGCGAGGCCGGGTACGCGCTGGGTCTGCGCAAGCACCAGGTGATGGCCCAGCTGCTGCTGCCCCAGGCATTCCGCGCGATGCTGCCCGTCATCATCGCCCAGCTGGTCGTCGTGCTCAAGGACACGGCACTCGGCTTCCTCATCACCTACAAGGAGCTCCTCTACTACGCGAAGTTCCTGGGCTCCCAGGCGCAGTTCGACAGTCCGATCATCCCGTCCTCGCTGGTCATCGGCACGATCTACGTGGGGCTGTGCCTGTGCGTGGCGGGTCTGGCGAAGCTGGCGGAGAAGCGCATCTCCGGCACGCGCGACCCGGGCGGGACTCGGCACGCCTGGGGCAACACGAACCTGGCGATCGCGCGGGTCGACATCGCCGAGCCGGGCGCCGAGGCGACCGGCGGCCCCCGCTGAGGCCCTCGACGCGGGACTTCGCCTGGTCGAGGCCAGGCAGGCTCGCACGCCCGGCGCGATCGGGACGGGCACCGAGGATCTGGCCCGCCGGCTCGCCGACCAGGTCGCGATGGTGCAGCAGGCCGCGGCCGACGCCGCGCGCCATCGGGGGGATCGGAGCCAGCACCCGACAGATGGACCAGATGACCGAGGACATCGCCGTCGCGATCCGCGGCTCGCGTGCCCGATCCGACCGGGTGTGGAGGCGTGGAGCCCGCTAGGCTCGGGGCATGAGCGTCTCACCTGCCGCGGTCCCCTCCGTCCAGCTCGGCGACGGCGTCCGCATCCCCCAGATCGGGTTCGGCACCTTCCAGATTCCCCCCGAGGACACCCAGCGGGCGGTCGAGCAGGCCCTGGAGCTCGGCTACCGCCACATCGACACGGCGGCCGGGTACTACAACGAGGCCGGTGTGGGCGCGGCCCTGCGGGCCACCGGCCTGGAGCGCCCAGAGGTCTTCGTCACGACCAAGCTGCGCAACGTCGACCAGGGGGCGGACCGCGCGCGGGAGGCCTTCGAGGCGTCCCGGCAGGCGCTCGGGATCGAGGTCGTCGATCTCTACCTCATCCACTGGCCCGTTCCCTCCCGGGGCCTCTACGTCGAGACCTGGGAGACGCTGGTCGGCCTGGCCGAGAGCGGCGCCGCACGGGCGGTCGGCGTCTCGAACTTCCTGCCCGAGCACCTCGAACGCCTCGTCGCCGCCACCGGAGTGGCGCCTGCCGTCAACCAGATCGAGGTGCACCCGAGCTTCTCGCAGCCGGGGTCGCGCGAGGCCTCCCTGCGGCGGGGCATCGCCGTGGAGGCGTACAGCCCGCTCGGCCAGGGCGGCGACCTGCGCGACCCCGTCGTCGCCGGGATCGCCGGACGACTGGGCCTGACGCCCGCCCAGGCCGTGCTGGCCTGGCATCTGCGGTCGGGGCGGATCATCATCCCGAAGTCCACGCACCCGGAGCGGATGCGGGAGAACCTCGAGTCGGTCCGGACGGCGTCCCTGCTCGCCCCGGAGGACCTGGACGCCCTGGAGGCGCTGGACCGCGGGCCGGCCGGCCGCATCGGCGGAGATCCGGCCGTCTTCGCCTTCCCGCAGACGCGCGAGGACGCGGCGGCTCGGGGGGAAGGGCTGGACTGACTCGCGTCCGCCCGTCGCGTTGTCCCGACATATGGGACGAATTCAAAGAATTGCTTTGATCTCCTAAAGACTAGGGCAAGCCTGCACGTCATCCCCGTGTCGGGCCCACTGCGAGATCAAGGACATTCATGGCACAGATACGATTCAGCGGCCGGAGGGCAGCCGTGGCCGCCTGCGCATGGGGCATCTGCGCGGCCGTCGCGCTGCCCGGCGTCGCGACCGCCGCCCCCTCCACCGCCACCGAGGGACGGTCGCTGACCGCTCCCGCCGAGGCGGTCGTCTCGGACGGCCAAGCGATGAACTACGCGGTCAACCTGGTCGAGGGCGCCTCCGAGGCCGATCTGGCGACCGCCGTCGCCCAGGCCGAGGCGCTGGGAGGCGCGACGCTGGCGCAGTACCCGGACCTGGCGACCTTCTTCGTCCAGTCGGCCTCCGGTGACTTCGCCGGGGACCTCGGCAACGCCCTGGCGGGCCTCGGCATTGGCTTCGACTCGATCGGCCCGACGCGCGGAGCCGCGGTGACCGGGGACGAGCTGCTGGTCTCGACCTCCCAGGGACACCAGGCGCGGGTCCTCTCCGAGGCGACGACGGAGGGCGCATCCCAGCTCGACCGGGAGTCCCTGGCCGACGTCGAGGGCGATCCGCTCACTTCGGACGCCTGGGGGCTGACCGCCATCGGCGCCCTCGAGGCCCAGGACGTCGACGTGCCCCTGGAGCCGGTCACGGTCGGCGTCCTGGACACCGGCATCGACGGCGACCATCCGGACCTGGCCGGGCAGATCGACGCCTCGAAGTCGGCAGGCTGCGCGGTCAACGGCATCGCGGACGGCGATTGGGACGCCTGGCAGGACAACCACTACCACGGCACCCACGTGGCCGGGACGATCGCCGCCGCCCACAACGGGCAGGGCGTGGACGGCGTCGCCCCCCAGGTGACGCTCGCCGCCGTCCAGACCGGCAACGCCGACGGGTTCTTCTACCCCGAGTACGTGACCTGCGCCTTCGTGTGGGCGGCCGACCACGACTTCGACGTCACCAACAACTCCTACTACACCGATCCGTGGGAGTACTGGGTCCCCGACGACCCGACGCAGGCCGCCGGCCTGGAGGCCGTCACGCGCGCCGTCGCCTACTCCGAGGAGAAGGGCGTCGTCAACGTGGCGGCCGCCGGGAACTCCGACAACGACCTCGACAACCTCACCACGGACTCCGGCAGCCCCAATGACACCGGCGCGCCGATCGCGGACCGCGATGTCACCGGCGGCGTCGACATCCCCGCCCAGCTGCCCGGCGTCGTGACCGTCTCCTCCGTGGCACTGCCCGCGGGCGAGGACCCCGCCACCGCGGCGCTTGCGCGCTCCGGATTCTCCAACTACGGCGCGAGCGCGATCGACGTGGCCGCCCCCGGCTCGTCGATCCTCTCCACGATCCCGACCTGGTACGGGACCGCCGCGTACGGCCCGGGCTACGGCGTGCTCAGCGGCACCTCGATGGCCTCCCCGCACACCGCCGGCGTCGCCGCCCTCATCAAGGCGATCCACCCGGACTTCACACCGGCCCAGACCGTCGACCTGCTGAAAAAGCAGGCGGGCGACGCCTCCGACCGCCTGGCCGCCCCCGCCGACGGCAAGGAGTACCGCGGCGCAGGCCTGGTCAACGCCCTCGCGGCCGTCACCGTCGACCAGCCCCAGCCGACCATCGGCGAGGCCGAGTACTCCACCGACGGGGGGACGACATGGAGCCCGCTGGCGGGCGCCTCGCTCCGCGGCGCGATCACCGTGCGGGTGCCCATCGCCGGCCCCGTCACCGAGGCCACGCTGACGATCGGGTCCGCGAGCCTGGGCGAACTCGCCTCCGCCCAGGCCGAGGGCGACGGGACCTTCGCCGGATCGGTGACGGTGAGCACCGGGATCACGCTCCCGGACGTCACCGACGCCGAAGACCTCTCGCTGTCCGTCGAAGCACTGGGCCGCAACAATGACGCCCGCGCGGACGACGACGTGAGCGCCGAGGGGACCTTCACCGTGGCCGCCGCGCCGGCTCCCCAGCCGGAGCCGTCGGAGCCCTCGGCGAGCCCCACGACGCCCACGCCCTCCGCGTCGGCCTCGTCCGCCGCGCCCGTGTCCACCGGCGGACTCGCCTCCACCGGAGCGGACCTGCCGCTCGGGCTGGGCGTCGCGGCGCTGATCGCCGGCGCCGCGACGCTGGCCCTGACGCGCCGGAGCCGCTCGGAGCGCTGATCGGAAGCTCGCGGAGCGCACCGACGCCCGCCGGACCCACCAGGGCCCGGCGGGCGTCTCAGCGCCGCCGCTCCCGGCGTTTCGCCCGGGAGGTCGGCTCCGCGCCAGCCGGGTCCTCGGGCCAGGGGTGCCGCGGGTAGCGGCCGCGCAGCTGGGCGCGAACCTCGCGGTAGGGCCCCGCCCAGAAGGAACGGAGGTCCGCGGTGACGGCGACGGGCCGTCCCGCCGGATCCAGCAGATGCAGGAGCACCGGCACGCGCCCGTCCGCCACCGTCGGCGTGTCCAGCCAGCCGAATGCCTCCTGGACGCGAAGCGACAGCACCGGCTGACCGCCCTGCGACCAGTCGAGGGCCCGCATCGCGCCGGTGGGGACGCGAAGCCGCTGCGGCGCCAGCTCATCGAGCCGCGCGGCCTCGGGCCAGGGGAGCAGGGCGCGCAGCCCGCCGACGGTGTCGACGGCGGCGAGCGATCCGCCTCGCGCCACGCGCGCGAGGCCGGCGCCCATCCACCCGCCGTCGCGCATCCGGGCGAGCAGAGCCTCCTCGGAGACATCCGGCCACGGGTCCCCCAGAACGGCGTGCAGCACGGCCATCCGGTCCCGCAACGACCGAGCGGCCCCGGGCCACGGCAGCAGGTCCAGGCCCCTGCGGGCCAGAGCCGACGCGACGAGGCGCGCCCCCTCCTCCTCGGGGACGCGCCCGAGGGGCCGGGAGGACATCTCGATCGACCCCAGCCGCCTCACCGCGCGCGCCCGGATGCGCCCGCCCTCCAGGTCCGCCTCGAGGTCCTCATGGACGAGGGCGTCCCCGGCCTGTTCCGCGTCGGCGGCCCCCAAGGGCGCGGCCGCCCGGATCACGCCGTCGGCGCGCCCCTGACCGCGCTGGAGCTCGGCGACGGCGAGCCACTCCTGGCCGGAGAGCGGGCTCGAGGGGGGAAGGACGGCCCCCATGCCGTCGGCGAGCAGATAGCGGTCGGTCCCCGGCCGGCGCCGCGCCAGCCACCCGGGATGGGCCAGCGCCGCCACGAGGGCGAGAGCCTCCTCCTCGGAGGGGCTCGGCCCGCGGGTGGTCGCAGGCGCGCGGCCGTCCGGTGGATCCGCGAGCCGCTCCAGGCGACGCGCCTGCTCGCGGACGCGGGAGAGGAGGGCGGGGTCCCCCTCCCCTCGCGCCGCCCGTCGAGCGACGGTCCCCAGGTCTGCGCCGGGCGCCCGGATCCCCTCCTCCAGCAGGGCCACCAGGCGCGCCGCCCGGCGGGTCCCGAGGCGCGGCGCCGACTCCAGCAGAGCCCGACCCGCAGGCGGGCCGACCGGCAGCATCGCGAGCCGCCGCCCCAACGGGGTCGCGCGGCCGCCCTCGTCGATGGCGCCCAGCGACCGCAGCCTGGAGCCCGCGGCCTCGAGGGCGCCCCGGGGAGGCGGATCGAGGAAGGAGAGACCGGACATCCCCGGGCTGCCCCACGCCGAGCACTGGAGGAGCGCGTCGGTGAGGTCCGCCGTCTGGATCTCGGGACGCGACTGGACGGGTCGGCGCGCCCAATCGGCCTCGGCCAGGCAGCGCACGGCCACACCGGGTCCCAGTCGGGCGGCGCGCCCGGCCCGCTGCTCGCACCGGGCCCGGGAAGCGGGAACCGTCACGAGCATCGGGATGCCGCGGGCGACATCGGTGCGGGGCTCGCGCGACAGGGCGGCGTCCACGACGACGCGCACCCCGGGGACGGTGAGGGAGGACTCGGCGATGGCGGTCGACAGGACCACGCGCCGGCGGGAGGAGCGGTCGGATCCGGAGAGGACGCGATCCTGGTCGGCGGGGGAGAGCGAGCCATGGAGGGGGAGGACGTCGACGCCGGGCATGCCGAGCAGCGCGCGCACCTGCTCGATCTCGCGCACGCCCGGCAGGAACACCAGGATGTCGCCGTGCGTGCCGGTCGCTGTCGCCCGCACCGTGCGGGCGACGTGGGCGAGGAACTCCCGGCGGACGCCGATGCGCCCGTCGGGCCCCGAGACGCCCATCGCCTCGGCCCCGCGCGGTGGCGGCGCCCAACGGACGTCGAGCGGATGCAGGACGCCGGGGACGTCGATGCGGACGGGGTCGCCTCCGGTGGCGGCCCCCAACAGCGCTCCGGTGCGCTCCGCCTCCAGGGTGGCCGAGGTCAGCGCCAGCACGAGATCCTCACGCAGGCCGGCGCGCACGTCCAGCAGCAGGGCGAGCGCGAGATCCGTGTCGAGCTGGCGCTCGTGGAACTCGTCGAGGACCACGGCCCGGATCCCGGGCAGGTCGGGGTCGCGCTGGAGGCGGCGCAGGAGGACGCCGGGGGTGACCATCTCGATGCGGGTCGAGGGCGAGGTCCGCGAGTCGCCGCGCACCGAGTAGCCGACGGAGCCCCCGACCTCCTCATGGAGCAGGGCGGCGATCCTCCGGGCGGCGGCGCGCACCGCGACGCGCCGAGGCTGGGTGACGACGACCCGTCCGCCGGCGAGGGCGCAGGCGAGGGCAGGGGGGAGCAGCGTCGTCTTGCCGGTGCCCGGGGGCGCGGTGAGCACCAGGCTCGCACCCGGCCGGGCCGCGGCCCGCGCGACCTGGTCGAGCACCGCGACGACCGGCAGATCGGGAGGATCGCTCAACAGCTCGTCCAGGGTCCTCACCCGCCCAGTATCGCACCGGCCGCCCCGTACGCTGGACCCGTGGAACCGATGACGGCGGGGGACCTCCTCGCTGGTTAGCGGGGCGCGCGGATGTGCCTGGAGTGGGCGGAACCGGCCGTGCGGGGCAGGAGGGACGCGCTCAGCGGGGACCGGGTTCGAGCCGGAGGAACTCCTCGCGCCGGCGGGCCTGCTCGACCGGGTCCGGCACAGGCAGGGAGGCGATGAGGCGCTGCGTGTAGGGGTCCTGAGGGTCGGTGAGGACCTGGCGCGTGACGCCGCGCTCGACGATGCGGCCGCGGTAGAGGACCGCGACCTCGTGGGCGACCAGGTCGACGACCGCGAGGTCGTGGGTGATGAAGAGGCAGGCGAAGCGCAGCTGATCCTGCAGATCCCGGAACAGGCGCAGCACGCGGGCCTGGACGGAGACGTCCAGGGCGGAGGTCGGTTCGTCGGCGATGAGCAGCTTCGGGTCCAACGCGAGCGCCCGGGCCAGGGAGGCGCGCTGGCGCTGGCCGCCTGAGAGCTCGTGGGGGAACCGGTCCCCGAAGGAGGGGTGCAGCTGGACGGCCTCAAGCAGCTCGTCGACCCGCGGTCTCGCGTCCAGCGAGTCCTCCGCGGCCCCGTGGACGACTAGGGGTTCCGCGATGCACTGGGCGATGGTGAGCTGGGGGTTGAAGCTCGTCCCCGGATCCTGGAACACGAATCCGATGTCGCGGCGCACGGGGCGGAACCGGCGTTCCGAGAAGTCGCGCATCTCGTGGCCGAGCACCTCCAACGACCCCGAGTGGATGCGCTGGAGGCCCGCGATCGCGCGGCCCGTCGTCGTCTTTCCCGATCCCGACTCGCCCACCAGGCCCAGGACCTCTCCGGGGCGGATCTCGAAGGAGATCCCGTCGACCGCCCGGAACGGCGGGCGCCCCCACCGTCCGGGGAACTCGACCGTCATATCTCGCGCGGCCACGACGGCCTCCGCGCGGCGGGGCGTCTCCGGGGGCGAGGACGGCTCCTCGGGCAGGACCCGCGGCGGCTCCTGCCCGATGCGGGGGACGGCCGCCAGCAGCGTGCGCGTCCACTCCTGGCGCGGGTGGGAGAAAAGCTCGCGCACCGGGGCCTGCTCGATGATGCGGCCGTGGTGCATGACGGCGACCTCGTCCGCCAGGTCCGCGACGACGCCCATGTTGTGGGTGATGAGGAGGATCGTCGCGTCGAACTCGTCGCGGCAGCGCCGCAAGAGCTCAAGGATCTCCGCCTGGACGGTGACGTCGAGGGCGGTGGTGGGCTCGTCGGCGATGATGAGGCCGGGCCTGAGCGCGAGCGCCATCGCGATGACGATGCGCTGCTTCTGGCCGCCGGAGAACTGGTGGGGGTAGTAATCCACCCTCTCCGCGGGGTCGGGGATCCCGACCAGGCCCAGGTACTCGATGGCGCGCGCCCGCGCCTCCTTCCGGGAGATCCCTCCGTGGGCGCGCAGGCCCTCCGCGATCTGCCATCCGATCTTGTAGACCGGATTGAGGACGCTCGTGGGCTCCTGGAACACCATCGCGGCGTCGGCTCCCCGGATCTGGCGCAGCTGGTGCCCGCGCAAGGAGATGACGTCGCGCATCGCGGCGTCGGCGCGGTGCTCGAGCAGGACCGCGCCGCGGGCCGTCGCGGTCTCGGGCAGCAGCCCCAGGATCGACTTCGAGGTGACGGTCTTGCCGGAGCCGGACTCGCCGACGATCGCCAGGATCGAGCCGCGGCGGATGTCCAGGGAGACGTCGGAGACGGCCTCGACGGATCCCGCGTCGACCGAGAAGGCGATGTCGAGATCGCGGATGGAGACGACGGGCGAAGTGTCCTGCGTGCTCATCGGGTGGCCTCCTCGGCAGCGCCGTCCTCGTCGGTGGGGAGCCGGGGGACCCAGTCCTCGGCGATGGGGACCCCGGGGGCGACGGGGACGCCCGAGGCGTCGAGGTCGGTCGTCCCCGGCCCGCCCCGCACATCCGAGCGCACGAGGCGGCGCCGTGTGCGCAGCCGGGGGTCGGAGAGATCGTTGAGGGACTCGCCGACCAGCGTGAGGCCGAGGACGACCAGCACGATCGCCAGGCCCGGCCACACGGACGTCCACCAGATGCCGGCGGCCACGTCCGAGACCGACTTGTTGAGGTCGAACCCCCACTCGGCGGCGGACGTGGGCTCGATGCCGAAGCCCAGGAACCCCAGGCCGGCCAGGGTGAGGATCGACTCCGAGGCGTTGAGCGTGAGGATCAGGGGAAGCGTGCGCGTCGAGTTGCGCAGGACGTGACGCGTCATGATCCGCCAGTTCGAGGCGCCGATCACGCGGGCGGACTCGACGAAGGCCTCGGACTTCACGCGGAGGACCTCGGCGCGCACGACGCGGAAGTACTCCGGGATGAACACGACGGTGATCGAGAAGGCGGCGGCGAGGATGCCGCTCCACAGGCCCGACTGGCCCTCGGAGATCACGATCGACATCACGATGGCGAGCAGCAGCGAGGGGAAGGCGTAGATCGCGTCCGTGACGACCACGAGCACCCGGTCCGCCCACCCGCCGAAGTAACCGGAGAGGAGCCCCAGCAGCACGCCCGCGAAGAGGGACAGGACGACGCCCGCGATGACCATGATCAGGGCGGTGCGCGCCCCCCAGATGGTCCGGGAGAGCACGTCGTACCCCGATACGGTCGTGCCCCACCAGTGCTGGGACGAGGGCGCCTGCTGCGCACCGAAATTCCCGGCGGCGTCCGACAGCTGGGCGTAGCCGTAGGGCGCCAGCAGCGGAGCGAACAGGGCCACCAGCACGAACACGGCGATGACGACGAGCCCGGCGAGAAGCATGCCGCGCTGGAGCCCCACGGCCTGGGCCAGCTGGGCGCGCAACGGGATGAGGCGGCGCCAGTCGGTGCGGAAGCGCCGCTGGGTGGGGGGAACGGCGACGGGGGCCATCAGTACCTCACTCGGGGATCGATGAGCGCCGCGACGATGTCGACGATGAAGTTCGTGACCGCGACGATGACGGCCAGCAGGGCGACGATGCCCTGCACGGCGACGAAGTCCCGGGCGGTGAGGTACTGGGCCAGTTGGAAGCCCAGGCCCTTCCACTCGAAGGTCGTCTCGGTGAGGACGGCGCCGGAGAGGAGCATGGCGATCTCCAGGCCGATGACCGTGACGATGGGGATGAGCGCCGGCTTGAAGGCGTGGCGGCGGACCAGCCGGCCCTCGGGGACGCCGCGCGAGCGGGCGGCGTCGACGTAGTCGGTTCCCAGCGTCGCGATCATGTTCGTGCGGACCAGACGGAGGAAGACGCCGGCGGTCATGAGCCCCAGCGCCAGGCCGGGGAGGACCGCGTGGGAGAGGACGTCGCCGACGTCATCGAGCCGACCGGAGCGGATCGCGTCGAGGAGGTAGATGCCGCTGGCCCCGTCCATCGTCGACAGGCGCAGCTCGACGCGGGTGGAGGCCCGTCCGCTGACGGGCAGGACGCCCAGCCCCACGCCGAGGACGAGCTTGAGCAGCAGCCCGGAGAAGAAGACGGGGGTCGCGTAGAAGAGGATCGCGAGGACCCGCAGCAGCGCGTCCCCCCACCGGTCGCGCACGTGGGCGGCGACCATGCCCAGGGGGATCCCGACGATGAAGGCGATGACCAGCGCGTAGAAGGCGAGTTCGAGGGTTGCCGTCCCGTAAGTCGTGAGGATGTCGGTGACGGCGCGGTTGTCGGAGATCGTCGTTCCGAAATCGCCGCGCGCCAGGTGGGCCAGATAGTCCCCGTATTGGACGAGGAGGGGCCGGTCGTACCCGGCCTCGTGGATGCGCGCCTGGAGGTCCTCGGGCTTGAGGCGGTCGCCGACGGAGGCGGTGATCGGGTCTCCGATGGTGTGCATGAGGAAGAAGACCATCGTGACCAGGATGAACACCGTGGGGATGATGAGGAGGAACCGCGTGAGGATGTAGCGCCACAGGGCCGACGGGCCCTTCCTCGCCCGGAGCGGCGCCTGGACGGGCGGGGCCGGGGTCGAGGGCGGCGCTGCGCCCGGATCGACTGCTGGAACGGCGGGACTGGACATGTCCGGGATCCTCAGGTGGTGGGGGTGACGAGGAGAGGCGGGGGCGACGCGATGGACGCCCCCGCCTCTCGCACGGTCACTTGGTGATGGGGGCGTAGAAGAACTTGAAGGACGCGTCCAGGTTGACTCCCTGGACGTCGGTGCCGGTCACGGCCACCTGCGCGCCCTGCAGAAGGGGCACGGTGGACAGATCAGCCGCCACCTTGTCCTGGATCTCGCCGATCAGCTCCGCGCGCTTGTCGGCATCGCCCTCGACCTGCTGCTGCTGGATCAGCTCATCCACCTCCGGGTTGTCGTAGTGGTTGGCCAGGAATCCTCCTTCGAGGAAGAAGGGCGTGAGGTAGTTGTCGGCGTCGGAGTAGTCCGGGAACCAGCCCAGCTGGTAGGCGGGGTAGACGTCCGCGGTGCGGTCCTTCGAGTACTGCACCCATTCGGTGGACTTCAGATTGACGGTGAACAGGCCGGAGTCCTCCAGCTGCTGCTTGATCAGCGCGTACTCGTCACCGGCTGAGGGGCCGTAGTGCTCGGGCGTGTACTGCAGGTCCAGGGCCACCGGGGTCTCGACGCCCGCGGCCTCGAGCGTCGAGGCCGCCTTGTCCGCGTCGGGCCCGCCCTCGCCGTCGCCGTAGAGGCTCTTGAGGGACTCGGTCGCGCCGGTCAGGCCCTCGGGCACGTAGGAGTAGAGGGGCGTGTACGTGCCCTTGTAGACCTGGTCGGCGATCGCGTCGCGGTCGACGAGGTCGGCGACGGCCTGGCGGACGGCCAGCGCCTTCGCCTCGTCCGCGTCCTCCGCGGACGAGCCGTAGGGCTGGGTGTCGAAGTTGAAGACGATGTAGCGGATCTCGCCGCCCGGTCCCGTCTGGACGGTGACGTTGTCATCGTTCTCGAGATCGGCGATGTCGGTCGCCGACAGGGACCGGTACGCCACATCGACGTCGCCCTGCTGGACGGCGAGCTTGAGGTTCGAGGAGTCCGCGAAGTACGACACGGTCACCGAGTCGTTGGCCGCCGGATCGCGGTGCCCGCCGTAGTCCGGGTTCGGCTCGTAGAGGATCGTCTGATTCTCCTGGTAGGTGGAGATGACGTACTGCCCGCCGAAGGCGTTGCCGGCGACGATGTCGGCCGAGGGTGTCAGGGCATCGGGGTCGAAAACCTCCTCGTCGACGATCGGTCCGGCGGGGGAGCTCAGCACCTGCGGGAACGTCTGGTCGTTGGCGCTCTTGAGGTGGAAGACCACCGTGGTGTCGTCGGGCGTCTCCACGGAGTCGAGGTTCGACAGCAGGGAAGCCGGGCCGTTCGGGTCGTTGATGGCGAGCTGCCGGTCGAAGGTGAACTTGACGTCGGAGGAGGTGAGGGCGTGCCCGTTCGCCCAGGTGAGGCCGGGCTTCAGCGTCACCGTGTAGTCGGTGTCGGAGGTGAACTCCGCCGACTCCGCGATATCGGGCTCGACGTCGGAGGATCCCTCGGGGGCGTCGAGCAGGAAAGGGAACACGTTGACCTGGACGGCGAAGGAGCCGTTGTCGTAGGACCCGGCGGGGTCGAGGCTCGTGACCTTGTCGGTGGTGCCGATGACGATATCGCCGCCACCGCCCCCGCCGCTGGCGGCTGGCTCGCCGGACTCATCGGCAGAGCCGCCCCCGGAGGAGCACCCGGCCAGGAGGGCGAGTGCGGAGAAAGTGGCAAAGGTGCTCAGGACGGCACGGGAGGGAGAGGGATGGGGGAACATGCGCGCGCTCCTTGATCGTCGGGACTGACGCACAGGGGCCGGAGCCCACAGGCATGTCGGTCATGATCCGCCAAAACCAAGGTCTTGGGCGCGCAATGTCATGATGTGAGATATCGCTCCCCTCGCCCGCGCGCGGGAGGCCGTCCTCCGCGTCAGTCCGCGAGGGACCCGCGGATGCCGAAGGTGAGGCTCGCGCTCTCACCGGGCTCCAGGACGATCAGGCCCTCCCCGGAGTTGAAGGCGTCGGGGGCGCAGGTCATGGCCTCCACGGCGACTCCGCGGCGCCCCTGCTCCTCTCCGCTGTAGACCTGGACCCATGGGGCGTCGGACTCGAGCGACACGGACAGGCCGGACTCGGCGGAGCGCAGGGACACGGACCAGGGGCCCTCCGGCAGATCGGTGAAGGCGTGGTCGATCCTCCGGGCGCCGATGAGGCGGGCGGAGCGGAAGTCCAGGCCAAGCTCGCCGACCGGCCGCCGGGCCACGGGGGAGAGGTTGCCGTCGGTCTCCAGCGCGCTGGAGGCGGGGACCTCCAGCGAGTAGGCGTCGCAGGGCTCCAGGTCCAGGGTGAGGTAGGGGTGGGAGGAGGCGCCGTAGGGCGCGGCCTCGGAGCCGACGTTCGTCGAGGTGATCGTCACGGACAGCCCGGTCTCCTCATGGAGGGCGTAGGTCACCCAGGACTGCAGGGCCCACGGGTACCAGTACCGCGGCGCGATGAACGCGCCGAGCGTCGCCGAGTCCGAGTCCGCATGGACGACCGACCAGTCGACCCAGCCCATCAGCCCATGCAGGGCGGCTCCCGTCTGCGGCTCGTTGACGGGGGCGTGGTAGGTCGAGCCGGCCCAGGAGTACGTTCCCCCGGAGATCCGGTTGGGCCAGGGCACGAGCGTCTTGCCGAGCCACCCGCGGGGCAGCTCCGAGGCGGCGTGGGGGACGACGAGATCGTGTCCGCCCAGGGTCAGGCCCGCAAGCCCGGCGCCCACGGTCACGAGCCGCGCGCGATAGCCTCCCGATGCGAGCATGATCTCCGTGCCGGATGCCGTGCGGGTCATGGGCGTGCCGTCCTCTCGGTAGGCACGTCGCTCGTGCCATCGTCGACTCTGTTGTGCCGCCGCCCAGTCTACGGGCCGGCGGGGAGGGCCGGGCGCGCCTCACGGTCCGGGATTCACCGGAGACCATTGGGCGGACATGAGTGCCGCGGCGTCCGCTCCGGTGCCACAGTCGGGCCATGTCCTCCCATCGACCCACGCTGCTCATCTCGAATGCGCTGCCCGAACGGCCGGGCGAGGCGCTGTACAACGCGCACGTGGATCGGATGTGGGCCTCGCTGACGGCGGCGGCCGCCCCCGGCTGGGACGTGGTCCGAGAATTCGCCCAGCTCGACGGGGACCGAGCGGCCGTTCGCGCGGCGCGCCTGGCCGACGCCGTCATCCTGATGGGCGGCGAGGACGTCGACCCCCGCTACTACGGGGGAGCGGCCGACTACCCCGGCGCCAGCCGCCACTGGGCGCGCGCCGACGTCGCGCAGATCGCGATCGTCCGCGCGGCCGTCCGCCACCGCATCCCCCTGCTCGGCATCTGCCGCGGCCTGCAGGTCATCGGCGTCGCGTTGGGGGCGACGCTGGTCCAGGACATCCCGGGGACACGGCACCACAACCCTCATCTGCTGCGCGACCACCACTTCGCCCGCCATGAGGTCGCCATCCGGGCCGGTTCGCGCCTGGCCGGAGCGCTGGGGGAGGGGCCGGTCGAGGTCCACTCCGCCCACCACCAGAGCCTCGACCGCGTTCCCGGCTCCCTGGAGGTCACGGCCCGCTCCGCCGACGGCGTCGTCGAGGCGGTCGAGCACCGGCGCGCGCCGGTCATGGGCGTCCAGTGGCATCCGGAGGATCCGGAGGCGGATCCCGAGGCGCTGGCGGCCCTGCTGGGGCTGCTCGCCGCTCGGGCGCAGCGCCGGCCCGCGGGCTCGGGAACGGGGTCTCGGCGGGCCGCCTGATCTTCCGGCGTACCATCGGGGCATCAGCATCCGAGCCAGGAGGACCACATTCATGACCACGCTCACAGGCGCCATCGACGGCGCGCTGTTCGACCGGCTCAGCCGGCCCGAGTCCGACCCCGCGCTGCGCCTCGCGCTCAACGCCGTGACCCGGTCGGGCATCGACGAGTCGGCGCTGGATCGGGACAGGGTGGTGGGCACTCCCACGGTGGTGTCGAACCGCCTGGACAACTGGGCGGTGACGAGTCAGAAGAAATCGGGCCGGTGCTGGCTGTTCTCCTCCCTCAACCTCCTGCGCTCGCGGGCGCGCGCCGACCTGGGGGTCAAGGACTTCGAGTTCTCTCAGAACTACGCGATGTTCTGGGACAAGTTCGAGCGGGCGAATTGGTTCCTCGAGGACGTCATTGCGACGGCCTCGCAGGACCTCGGCTCCCGCCTCGTCCAGTTCCTTCTCGCCGAGGTCCTGGGCGATGGCGGCCAGTGGGACATGGCGGTGTCCCTCTACCTCAAGCATGGGGTCGTCCCCAAGCAAGCGATGCCGGAGACCCAGCCGTCCTCCAACACCCGCCGGATGAACACCCAGCTGCAGGTCCTCCTGCGGCGTTCGGCCCTGGATCTGCGCGCGCAGGTCGCGGCGGGCGCCTCTGCGGATGAGCTTCGGGCCGCGAAGGAGTCCGTGCTGGGCGACGTCTGGCGCATCCTCGTCATCTCCCTGGGGGTGCCGCCCTCCCGTTTCGACTGGGAGTGGCAGGACGACGAGGGCGGGTTCCACCGCGAGGGCACGCTGACGCCCCGCGAGTTCTTCGACCGCCATGTCGGGATGGACCTCACGCGCTACGTCTGCCTGGTCGACGACCCGCGCGCCGCCCACCCGAAGGGGAGCGCCCTGACGGTCGAGCATCTGGGCAATGTGGTCGGCGGTCGGGAGATCCGCTACATCAATGCCCCCATGGACCTGGTCAAGCGGCTGGCCGCGGATGCGCTGGTGGCGGGCGAGCCGGTGTGGTTCGGCGCGGACGTCTCCCAGCAGGCGGACCGCGACTCCGGTCTGTTGGTCGGCGGGCTCCACGACTACTCGGGGCTGTTCGGCGTCGACCTGTCGACGACGAAGGAGCAGCGCGTCATCAGCGGTGAGTCCGCGATGAACCACGCCATGCTCTTCACGGGCGTCGACATCGCCGAGGACGGGACCCCGCGCCGTTGGCGCGTGGAGAACTCCTGGGGGGAGGAGCCCGGGGACAAGGGCTACTTCACGATGGACGACGCATGGTTCACCGACTACGTCTTCGAGGTTGTCGTGAAGATCGACGCGCTGCCGGAGGACCTGCGCCCCGCCGTCACCGAGGAGCCCCTGGTCCTGCCGGCCTGGGATCCGATGGGCACGCTCGCCTGAGCGCGGACCGGGACCGATAGGGGCCCCGCATCACCCCGGCGGCCCTGCGCCCCGGCGTATCCGGTGGCCGCCCTCGTCGAGGACGAGGGCGGCCACCGCTTCATCTGGACCTATGACCTCCGATCCGCCGGAGCCCGTTGTGGTCGCGACGGCCGGAGAGCGTCGAATGTCGCACAGAATGCCCGGAGGTCCGCGCGGACCGGCACCGGGCACGCTGGCATTGATGCAGGCCACGGGCGTGCGGAGGAAACCGTCCGAGTTCGCGTGCCGGCATTTGGTGCTGTCGGGGCGCTTGCAGGTCTTGTGGACCCCTCTGGCGGGAGCCCGGGCGACGGCGTCTCGTGTTCCTGTCGCGCGTGGGCATCGAGATCCTTCGAGATTATGTGACACGTCACATTTCGGAGAAGAGCGTGCGCGACTATGACAGCGCTGACTATCCTCGCCATCAGTCCCATCCCGGGCCACGGAGACGTGGCAACGGACGACACCGCAGTCGAGCACGAGGATCGCCATGTCCCACACGCGCACAACGGGCGCACGCCGCAGGTCCCGAGTCCTCCGAGCCCTCGCGGCGCTGGTTGCGACCGCGGCCCTCGCGGGCGCGGGAGCCGTGTCCGCCGCCCCCGCCCGGGCGGCGGAGGAGGCCGAGCCCCTCGCCGACCTCGTCAACCCCTTCATCGGGACGCAGGACGAGGGGAACACCTACCCGGGGGCCGCCACGCCCTTCGGGATGGTGCAGTTCTCCCCGGACAACGGCCACAACGTCGGCTACGACTACGGCAGAGCCGAGATCCGGGGATTCTCGCTGGTCCACCTCTCGGGGGTGGGATGCTCCCTCGGCGGGGTCCAGCCGATGCTGGCGACCACGGGCGACCCCGCGTCAACGGACGACGCGCGTTACGCCCTGGGGTACTCCCATGCCTCGGAGCACGCCTCCGCCGGCCAGTATTCGGTGGACCTCGAGGCCCCCGGCGGCACGGTGACCGCGGAGCTGACGGCCACTGCGCGCACCGCGGTCGCGCGCTACACGTTCCCATCCACCGAGAAGGCCACCGTGCTCATCAACACCGGCCAGGCCCTCAACACGGTGGTCGACTCGACGGTCTCCATCGTGGACGCGCGCACGGTCGAGGCCCGGATCACCACGAAGGGCTTCTGCCAGGACACGCCCGAGGTGACCTTCTACACGAGGACCGTCTTCGACCGTGACGTGGCGGCCGCGGGCACCTGGTCGGGTGACGCGATCTCGGTCGACCAGACCTCCAATGGAGCGGGCCGGCGCGGCGCCTGGGTCCAGTTCGACGCGAGCGACGGCGACACCACTGTCGAGGCCCAGACGGCGCTGAGCTACGTCGACCTCGCAGGAGCGGCCGCCAACCTCGAGGCGGAGTCCGCGACCTACGAACAGGCGCTCGCCCGGGCGACAGCGGACTGGGAGACCCGCCTGCACTCGATCGACATCGAAGGGGCGGACTCGGCGACGCAGCGGGTCTTCTACTCATCCCTGTACCGCAGCTTCCTCGCGCCCAACATCGGAAGCGACGCCGACGGCCGCTACACGGGGTGGGACCAGGAGATCCACCGGGAGGACGACCCGGACTTCACCTACTACCAGAACTACTCGCTGTGGGACACCTACCGGACCCAGGAGCAACTCGTCGCCCTGCTGGACCCCGAGGCGGCCGCCGACCAGGCGCTCTCGCTCGTCCGCCAGGGCCAGCAATACGGCTGGCTCCCGCGATGGGGGTTCGCCACCGCCGAGACCAACATCATGACCGGGGACCCGGGGACCGTCTGGCTGGTGTCGGCGTGGTCCCAGGGCCTCCTCCAGGGCCATGAGGAGGAGGCCTGGGAGGTCCTCCTCCACAATGCCGACGGCGTCCCTCCCGCAGACTCCTTCGCCAACGGGCGCGCCGGGAACGTGGAGTACATCCGGGACGGCTACGTGCCCCAGGACCCGTCCACGCGCAAGGGGCCCGGCGACTACGATCTCGACCACGCAGGATCGGCCACCCTCGAGTACGCCCTGGCGGACGCCGCCCTGTCGACGATGGGCCGCGCCCTGGGCCACACCGCGGACGCCGACCGTCTCGCCGCCAGGGGAACCAGCTACCGCAACATCTTCGACCCCTCGACCGGCTACTTCCGCGCGCGGGACCGGTCCGGGGCCTTCTCCGGCAGCGAGGACCCCGCCCAGGCCCGCGGGTTCCACGAGGCCACCGCCGTGCAGTACACGTGGCTCGTCCAACAGGACCCGGAGGACCTCATGGAGCTCCTCGGCGGGACGGACGCGACGATCGACCGGCTCGACCACTTCTTCGCCTTCCCCGATGTCGTCACCGACCCGGAGGGGACGGCCCGCCAGAAATGGGTGACCGGCACCTACGACTACTACGGCAACGACCGCTACAACCCAAACAACGAGCCCGACCTCCACGCGCCCTTCATGTACCTGTGGGCCGGCGAACCCTGGAAGACCTCCGACGTCCTGCGCGCCGCCCGGACGCTGTTCACCGACGGGCCCACGGGCGTGACCGGCAACGACGACCTGGGGACGATGTCCGCCTGGTACGTCCTCGCGTCGATCGGCCTGTTCCCGATCGTCCCCGGGCAGGACCTGTGGGGGCTGTCCACCCCGGCGTTCGAGAAGGTGACCATCCAGCGTCCCGACGGGAAGCCGCTGGTCATCAGGTCGGATGGCGTGTCGGACGAGGCGCGCTACATCCAGGGCGTCTCGATGGACGGGACCGACTGGGACGCGGGCTACATCGAGGATCCGGATCTGGACGCGGTGTCCGAGGTCGACATCGCGGTCGGGACCGCGGCGTCCAACTGGGCCACCGGCGAGGACGCCGCACCCGACCCGATGATCGACGCGGACCGGACCCAGCAGCGGCTCTCGGTCTCGGCCTCCTCGTCGAACCTGTGGATGCGGCCCGGGGGAACGCTGACGGTCGAGGCCTCAGTCCTCGCCCAGGGCGCGGGAACGCTCTCCGGCACGCTGACGGCGTCCGGCGAGGGACTGGCGACGGACCCGGACCACGTCCAGTGGAGCGCGGCGTCGAACGGGCTTCCCGTCTCCGCGGCCACGGCCGTCACGGTGACGGCGCCCGAATGGGCGGCCTCCGGCGAGCACGCGCTCACGCTGACCGCTGCGACCGGCGACCAGGAGGCCGCCACCGAGGTCGCGGTACAGGTCGGTCCGGCCTCGTACCTGGAGAGCGCCTTCGACAACACCGCCATCGGGGACATCGGCCGGGCCAACGCCGACTTCGACGGCATGGGCTACTTCTTCGACCGGACCCTGCTCACCGGCGCCGGAATCCCCGCCGGCGCGCTCCTGACGATCCCCGAGACCCGGCTCGCCTACTGGATCGCGGCCGAGGGGCCCGACAACCTCCGGATGAGGGGGCAGACCCTCCAGATGCCCGAGGCCCTGGCCGATTCCGGGCAGATCGCGCTGGTCGGCGCCTCGAACAACGGGACCTACGACGGCGACGTCGTCCTCGGGCTGCGCGAGGAGTCGACGGGGGAGACGTCGCAGACCACGGCCGCGATCTCGATGCCGGACTGGTGCTCGGGGGCGAACCCGGGAGGAGGCTCGAGGTCCCTCGCGATCACCGCTCAACGCGGGTCGAGGTCGGGCTCGGACGGCGCGGCGTGCGGACTGTACGCCACAGCGGCGATCGACGTGCCGGAAGGACAGGACCTCGTCTCCGTCACCGTTCCGGACAACGAGAAGATGCACCTCTTCGCGATCGCCTCCGATGCGCCCGTGTGGGTCCATCCGGAGCTCACGGCCACGGCTCCCGACTCCATCGGGCAGGGGGAACCGGTCGCGATCGAGGTCTCCATCGACCCAGCCGCCCCCGGATCCGTCCGGATCTACGAGGGCGACCGCCTGCTCGGCGGATGGTCGACTCGGAGCCGCGCACCGGCACCGGCGATCACAGATCTCGCGGTGGGACGGCACGAGCTCACGGCCGTGTTCGTCCCGGACGACCGGATCGCCTGGTCTGGAGCCGAGGCCGCCCCCGTCGCCATCGAGGTCACCGCCGCCGAGCCGGCCGAACCGACGGAGCCGATCGAGCCGACTGGCCCGGCGGCCCCGGACAGGCCGGGAACCCCGGCGACCGCCCCGCCCTCCGCGGACGCCGTCGAGGGCCTGTCCGACACAGGAGCGGACCCGGCGCTGTGGCTCGCGGCGCTCGCGGTCGGCGCGCTGGGACTCATCACGACGGCGGGAGCTCGACGAGATGCCACCCGGGCGACGACAGGGGCAGCGCGATGACAAGGGGACTCAGATCGAGGATCGGAGCGCTCGCGGCCGTGGGCGCGCTGACCGCCGCCGGCGCCGTGTCGGCGACACCGCCCGCCCAGGCGGCCGAGGGCGCGCCGGCCGATCACGTGGACACGCTGATCGGCACCGGGACGGGAGGTGAGCACGTCGGGACCATCAACCAGTTCCCCGGGCCCGCGGTCCCCTACGGAATGGTGCAGTTCTCCCCGGACACCTCCTCGACGTACTGGGGGTACAGCCACGACAATCCGAACGTCACCGGTTTCTCGATGACACACTCGTCGGCGGGATGCACCGCCTTCGGGGATATCCCGATCCTGCCCACGACGACGGCGCCGGGTGGCCAGCCCTGGTACGCCACGGAGAGGATCGCCCACGACGACACCGAGGTCGGCGTCCCGGGCTACTACACCGCGCAGTTTCCCGACACGGGCGTGACGGCCGAACTGTCGGCGACCACGCGCACCGGGATCGGCCGCTTCACCTTCTCGAAGGCCGACGCCCCGGCCTACGTCCACGTCCGCTCCGGGGGGTCCCTCAACGGGAACAGCGACGCCGAGGCGACAGTGTCCGAGGACCTCACCACCGTGACCGGATCGGCCACGACGGGCGATTTCTGCGGCAAGGGCAACGAGTACACGATCTACTACGCCGTCGAGTTCAGCCAGCCGGCCCAGAATGCCGGCACGTGGGGCAGGGACGGCGTCAACGCCGACGGCGTGCTCACCGGCACAGGAGGCCGCTCAGGCGCGTGGCTCCAGTTCCCCGGCGGGCAGACCATCGAGACCCGGGTGGGCATCTCCTTCGTGTCCGTGGAGGGCGCGCGGGCGAACCTCGCCGCCGAGTCCGGGGGACGGTCCTTCGACGAGATCCGCGCCTCCGCCGGGGAGGCGTGGAACGACGCGCTGAGCCGCATCGAGGTCTCCGGAGGCTCGGCGGAGGACACCGAGATGTTCTACACGTCGCTCTACCGGGCGATGCTGCACCCGAACACGTTCGACGACGCCGACGGACGCTACCTGGGTCTCGACGGCACCGTGCACCAACTGGAGGAGGGGCAGGACGCCCAGTACACGAACGTCTCCGACTGGGACACCTACCGCTCCCTCGTCCCGCTGCAGGCGATGCTCGACCCGGACGTCGCCTCCGACCTCGCCCAGTCCCTGGTCAACGACGCGAAGCAGTCGGGCGCGTTCCCCCGGTGGAAGATGGCCAACGGCACGACGAACCAGATGACCGGCGACAACGTCGTTCCCCTGATCGTCAACGCCCACGCGTTCGGGGGCACCGGCTTCGACACCGCCACGGCGCTGACATCCATGGTGAGCAGCGCCCTGACCGGCAACCAGAACCAGATCCAACCGCAGTACTGGGAGCGCAAGGGCGCCGAGCAGTACAACGGGCTGGGGTACGCGCCGCCGACCGCCGCGTTCCACGGGGACCAGGGGGACGCCAGCGCCTCGACCACCCAGGAGTGGTCGATCGACGACTTCGCCATCGGGCGCTTCGCCGAGGCGCTGGGAGACTCCGTCACAGCGACCGAGTTCCAGGAACGGTCGACGTGGTGGAGGAACGTCTTCAACCCCGCGTGGAACACGGTGGCTCCACGAGCGGCCGACGGGACGTTCCTCGAGGCAGACAGGCGGGAACCCCCGAGGATGGGGGAGTCCGGGTTCGACGAGGGCAACTCCGAGCAGTACCTGTGGCTCGTCCCCCAGGACATCGACTCCCTGGTGAGCGCCATCGGCGGGCGGGAGGCGGCCGCGGAGCGGCTGGACGCGTTCTTCCAGAAGACCAACGCCGGGGCCGACGAGCCCTATATGTGGGCGGGGAACGAGATCGATTTCCATATCCCATGGCTCTACGACTTCGTCGGCCAGCCGTGGCGCACTCAGGAGGTGACGGACGCGATCCGGACCTCCCACTACGGTCCGACGATCAACGGGCTCCCCGGAAACGACGATCTGGGAGCGATGTCGTCCTGGTACCTGTGGGCGGCGATGGGGCTGTATCCCATCACGCCGGGCACCACGAACCTCGCCGTGTCCACGCCGGTGTTCGAGAAGATCGTCATCCGCCCGGGTGCCGGAGACCAGATCACGATCACCGCGCCCGGGGCCCGGTCCCACCGCTATATCTCCGGGCTGAGCGTCAACGGCCAGCCGGCCGACCGGGCATGGGTCGCAGGCGGCGACGTCCTGTCGGGCGGCACCATCGACTACACGCTCTCCGCGGAGAGAGACACATCCTGGGCGACGGGCGAGGATGCGGCGCCGCCCTCGTACGGCGAGGGCGGCTCGACACTGCTGGCCGGTGCGGAGGCTCCGGTGAGCGTCGCCCCCGGAGGGACCGTCCAGGCCACGGTCGCCGTCCGCAACATCGGCACCGACCCCGTGACCGTGACGGGGACGGGGCCCGAGGGCTCGCCGCTCACGGCGGCCGTTCCAAAGGCCACGATCGGCGCGGGAGAGCTCACGCGCATCCCGGTGACGATCAGCGCGGATGCGGCGGCCGTGGGCGCCACCGCCGCCCTGCCGGTCCGCCTCGCCGGAGGAGGGGAGACGGCGACCGCGGTCGTCCCCGTCACGATCGACGCGCCGATGCCGCTGGAGAACGCCTTCGGGATCGTCGCCACCGCTCCGAAGGGGGACCGGGGGGCGATCGGCGACTTCGACCATGAAGGCGCCTCCTACCAGCGCGAGGGGCTGTCGGACGCCGGTCTCGCACCGGGCGCCGAGTCGGCGGTGCCCGGCACGGATCTGGCCTTCACCTGGCCCTCCTCCGAGGCCGGGGAGCCCGATGCGGTCCAACCCACCGGGCAGACGATCCTCGTTCCCGGGCACCCGACATCGATGAGCTTCATCGGCGCAGCCCGCAACGGCGGCCAGAGCGCGGAGGGAACCATCTTCTACTCCGACGGCTCCTCCGCGACGCTCACGCTGGGGCTCGACGACTGGGTGATCCCCACCGGCCCCGATCAGACGCCGAGCTTCGGCGACATCCAGGTCACGACGATGCCTGAACGCAACACCGCATCCGGACCCGCCACCAACGGTCTGGGCGCGATCATCTGGTCGACGCCGGTGATCTCGGCGCCAGAGGGGCTCACGATCACCCACGTCGTCCTCCCTACCGCGGAGAAGCAGCGCATCTTCGCCATCGCCACGAATGCGCCGGACCAGCCCGCGGAGCCTGCGGCGACGACCACGACCCTGCGGCTCTCGGCGGAGTCGGTGGTCGAGGGGGAGACATCGGCGGTGACGGCGACGGTGGCCGTCTCGACGGCGGAGGGGGCGGGGCGACTCGCCCGGGCCCCCATGTCGGCGCCGGCAGGCGTCGTGGCCATCGCCGAGGGCGACGAGGTCCTCGTCGACGCCCTGGAGATCGGCGGTGACGGGACCGCGTCGGCAGCGCTGTCCGCGGAGCTCGCCGTGGGCGATCATGCGCTGACGGCCGTGTTCACGCCGGCGGACGCGGAGGCCTATGCCGGCTCGGAGTCGGAGGCGGTCGTTCTGACGGTGACCGCGAAGCAGACCCCACCCGTGGATCCGATTGTTGTCACGCCTGGTGAGGTGACGTTCACGGACCGTGACGGCACAGCTGACGACACGTACACGATCCCCGGGGCCGAGGGCGTCGAGTACGTCGTGGACGGCCAGGTCGTCGAGCCCGGCGCCCACCCGGCCACCGGCGAGGTGATCGTGACGGCGCGTCCCGCCGGCGACGGCTACGTCCTGGCGGACGGCGCGGCGCATGAGTGGTCGTACACCTTCTCCGCCGGGATCGGGCCCGCCCCGCGACCGAGCTCGACGGAACCCGCGAACCCGTCAAAGCCGTCCACCGGGATCGGCGCTCTGGCGAGCACCGGATCACCAATAGGACTGGTCGGCGTGCTGGCCGGGTTGTCGCTGACTCTGGGCGCCGGCGCCATGGCGGTCTGGAGGCACCACCGGGACTGAGCCGAGGTTCTCATCGGCAGGATCGAAGGGGCGGGGCGCGCTGCCGGGCGGCTCCGCCCCTCTGCTGTGCGAGCGCGCCCCGTCACTCCTCGTCGTCAGGCGCATCGGGGTACTCCAGGGATCATGAGGTCTGCGTTGACGTGTGTCGGGTCCGACCGATGGAGGGATCATCTCCTCAGGATGGGACAGCGTTGTCAGTCTCGGAGACGTTTCACGTCGCTCCTCGCACCCCGAGGAGGGACCGGTGTCCCGCCGAGCGCCGGAGGGAACGGCCCGCCACAATGTCACCATGACCTCCGACCATTGGGCGGCGTCCTCCTCGCGGGCGCCGGGGCGCCCGGCGCGGACGAGTCGTCGTGGGGCGGCGGGACCCGCGCCCGTCGTCGCGATGCTCGCCCTCATCTGGGCGGTCTTCGTCGCCGAGACCGTGGTGCCGGGAGTCGACCTCGTCTCCTTCGGCCTGATCGCGGGCGATCCGGACCGGTGGTGGGGCGTCTTCACCGCGCCCTTCCTGCACGCCGGCCTGGCCCACATCGTGGGGAACACGATGTCCTTCGTGGTCCTGGGAACCCTGGTGGCGCTGCGCAGCCACCGGGAGTTCTACGCGGTCACCGTGTGGGCGATGATCGGGGGAGGAGCGCTGGCCTGGGTGCTCACGCCGGCGGGGACCGTCGTCGTCGGGGCCTCGGGACTGGTCTTCGGCTACTTCTCCGACATCGTGGTGGGGGCGCTCATCCCCGGCGGCCGCACGCTGGGGATCGCGGTGCGCGACGTTCTCATCGCGGTCGTCGTGGTGGCTGTCTACGGAGCCGCGATGGCCCAGGGCATCCTCGCGGCCGGCCCGTCCGTGTCGTGGCAGATGCACCTCGGCGGCGCGCTGGGCGGCGCTGTCGCGGCGCTGACCGTCCGGCGCTGACCTGCGCGAGCGGTGGTGAGACGGGTCTCGCACCCTCAGATCGTGAAGGTACCGGAACATGGTGGCATGCTGGTGCGGTGAGTCTTCCCCCATCCCCGTCCGCCTCCAGCGGACAGCCTCAGGACCGCGCGCAGTGGCGGGCGTTCGCCGTCATCCTCGCGGCGGGATTCATGACGTTGCTCGACGTGTCGATCGTCAACGTGGCGCTTCCGTCCATTGAGGCGGGGCTCGCGGCCGACGACGCGCACATCCAGTGGATCGTCGCTGGCTACTCGCTGTCCTTCGGCCTGGTGCTGGTCCCGGCGGGCCGGCTCGGCGACCTGCTCGGGCGCCGCTCGATGTTCCTCCTCGGACTCATCGGGTTCGTCGTCGCCTCCGCCGCCTGCGGACTCACCCAGGACGCCGCCTGGCTCGCGGTGACGCGCATCGTGCAGGGCGCCTTCGCCGGCATCCTCAATCCCCAGGTGATCGCGCTCATCCAGGATCTGTTCCGCGGTCCGGCGCGGGCGCGGGCCTTCGGCTACTTCGGGATGACGATCGGCGTGTCGACCGCGATCGGCCCCCTGCTGGGCGGCGTCCTGGTCTCCAGTCTCGGTCCGGAGCTCGGTTGGCGCTCCGTCTTCCTCATCAACGTGCCCGTCGGCCTCGTGGTGGTGCCCCTGGCCGCGCGGTGGTTGCGGGGGCACGGGCCCGCCGCCGCGCAACGGCGTTCCGGATCCGGAGGAGGGCTGGGGCTCGACGGCGTCGGCCTGGTGCTCATCGCCGGTATCGTGCTCGCGGTGATGTGGCCCTTCATCGCGGGGACCGAGTCCGACCGGGGCCTTGCGGGCGCTCCCTGGTGGCTGCTCGGCGTGGCTGCCGTCCTCGCCGTGGTCCTCGTCCTCTGGGAGCGGCGCCAGGACGGCCGCGGGCGACCGGCGATCCTGCCCGGAGTCCTCGTGCGCAACCGCGGGTTCGTGCTGGGAGCCTCATTGGGCGCCGCCTACTTCGGGGGGTTCACCGGTATCTTCATCGTGGCCACGATGTGGCTCCAGCAGGGCGTCGGCCTTCCCGCGTGGCTCGCCGGCATGGCCCAGATGCCCTTCGCGGTGGCGTCCGCCGTCTCCGCCGCCCGATCGGGCCGGCGCGTCTCCCAGCGCGGGCGCCGCGTCGTCGTGGGAGGGCTTGTCCTCATGATGACCGGCGTGGCCGCCCTCTCGCTGCTCATGGCCCTTCGTCCCGAGGAGCCCTGGACCGTGTGGGTGGTGCCGGTGCTCCTCGGGATCGCCGGAGCCGGCTCGGGTTCGGTGATCTCCCCCAACCAGGCGCTGACGCTGGCGGATGTGCCCACCCGGCACGCAGGCACCGCGTCGGGCCTCCTCCAGACCCTTCAACGGCTGGGAGCCACGGTGGGGCTGGCACTCATGACGTCCCTGTTCTTCTCCGTCGTGGACGCGGACGGAAGCCTCGCGGCGTACTCCCGCGGGCTCGCCGTCTCGACGGCCTTCACGCTCATCCTGCTCGGCGTCGCCCTCGTCATCGCGCTCGTGGACCAGCGTGGGCATCCGCACGCCCATGACGAGGCCGACGCCGGGCGATGATCACGGCCTCGGGATGTTGCGGAGGTTCGAGCGGGCCATCGAGACGACCTCGCCCAGGCCCCCGCCCAGGACCTCCTTGGACATGGCGGTCGCAAAACCCGTGACCTGGTCGGCCGTGATCGAGGGCGGAAGCGACAGGGCGCGCGGGTCCGTCATGAGCTCGATCAGCCCGGGGCCGGGCTTCGCCAGCTCGCGTTCGAGGACCTCCCGGACCTCGCCGGGTTCCTCGACGCGCACGGAGGGGATGCCGATGCCGGCCCCGACGGCCGCGTAGTTCACGTCCTCGGACTCCGTTCCGAAGGATGGGAGGCCGTTGACGAGCATCTCGAGCTTGACCATGCCGAGCGAGGCGTTGTTGAAGACGACGACCTTGACATCGAGGTTGTAGTTCTTGACGGTGATGAGCTCGCCCAGCAGCATGGACAGCCCGCCGTCGCCGGACATCGAGATGACCTGCCGGCCCGGGTTGGCGGCCGCGGCGCCCACGGCGTTCGGCAGCGCATTGGCCATCGAGCCGTGGAGGAAGGACCCGATGATCCGTCGCCTGCCGTTGACGCGCAGGTAGCGCGCCGCCCACACATTGCCCATGCCCGTGTCGACCGTGAAGATCGCGTCGTCGGCCGCGACCTCCGAGAGGATGTCCGTGACGTACTCGGGGTGGAGGGGCTTGAGGGCCGCGGCGGACCGGCCCCTGTAGGCGCCGACGACCTTCTTCATCGAACGCTCGAATTTCCTCGTCATCTGGTCGACGAAGGCGTGGGAGCGGTTCGCGTCGACGAGGGGCAGCAGAGCGGCCGCCGTCTCCCTGACGTCGCCGACCACGGCGATGTCGGCGCGCGTGCGCCGCCCCAGCACCTCAGGGCGGACGTCGACCTGGGCGGTGCGCACGGACTCGGGGAGGAACTGGTCGTAGGGGAAGTCCGTGCCCAGCAGGATCAGCAGATCGGCGCTGTGCATCGCCTCATGGCATGAGCCGTAGCCGAGGAGCCCGGACATGCCGACGTCGAAGGGGTTGTCCCACTGGATCCATTCCTTGCCCCGCAGCGAGTGCCCGATGGGCGCGCCGATGCGGTCCGCCAGGGCGATGACCTCGTCGTGGGCTCCCTTGGTGCCGGCGCCCGCGAAGATCGTCACCTTCTTCGCGGCGTTGACGGCGGCCGCGAGCTCGCGCACGGAGGCCTCCGAGGGCACGATGCGCGGCGAGGCGGGACGCTCGACGACGAAGGGCAGGGAGGGGGTGATCCTCGCGGCGGAGGTGTCGCCGGGCAGGGAGATCACGGAGACCCCCGGGCCGCCCCACGCGTGCTGGATCGCGGATGTGACGACGCGCGGCGCCTGCTGCGGGTTCGTGATCATCTCGTTGTAGACCGAGCAGTCGTTGAACAGCCGGTCGGGATGGGTCTCCTGGAAGTACCCGGTGCCGATCTGGACCGAGGGGATGTGGGAGGCGATCGCGAGAACGGGGACGCGATTGCGGTTGGCGTCGAACAGGCCGTTGATGAGGTGGAGGTTCCCCGGGCCGCAGGAGCCCGCGCACACAGCGAGCTGTCCCGTGGTCTCCGCCTCGGCGGCGGCCGCGAAGGCCGCCGACTCCTCGTGGCGGACATGGATCCACTGGATGCCCTTGCCTCCCTTGTTCGAGCGGCGCACGGCGTCGACGATCGGGTTGAGCGAGTCGCCGACGATGCCGTAGATCCGGCGCACGCCGAGGGAGAGCAGCTGATTGACGATGTAGTCGGCGACGGTGTCGCCGCTGACCTGCACAGGACTCATGGTGACCTTCTTCGCGGTTGTGACCGGGTCGGTGGGTCCATCGTAGAAGTCGCCGGCATCAGGCCAAAGGTCCCTGTGCGTCTCATCGGGCACAACCCTGTGAGGATGCGCACCTACTCTGGTCCCATGGCGATTCTTGCGATCCGTATCACCGGCGATCCCGTGCTGCACCGTCCGGCGCGCCCCATCTCGGACTTCGGCCCCGACCTCGCCCGGCTGGCCCGCGACATGCGCGAGACGATGCTCGCCGCGCCCGGCGTCGGATTGGCGGGCCCGCAGGTGGGGGAGGACGCGAGGATCTTCGTGTGGCACTGGACGGATGCGGCGACCGGCGTGACCCACGAGGGGACCGTCGTCAACCCCGCCCTGGAGCTCGCGCCCCTGGAACCCGGAGCCCCGGATCCGGCCGCCGAGTCAGAGGGCTGCCTGTCCGTCCCCGGCCACAAATTCCCACTGAGGCGCAGTCCTCGCGCGATTCTGACGGGACAGGACGTCACGGGAGCTCCCCTGCGCGTGGAGGCCCGGGGCTGGCTCGCCCGCATCTTCCAGCACGAGTTCGACCATCTGGACGGCAGTCTCTACGTCGACCGCCTGGCGGAGCCCTGGGCCGCACGCGCCCGCGCCGTCGTCGAGGAGGCCGGGTGGGGCGTTCCGGGGTTCTCGTGGACGCCGACGGCTCCCGGGGCGTGATTCCGGGCTGCTGCCCCGAGCGACGGGCGCCGAGCCGGCGCCGTGCGCGCTTCCATGACGCATGGAGGCCGACAGGCGCCGCCAACCCAGGTTCCGCCGGAGCCGGTCCGGGGCGGGGCGAGGCGGTCAGCGCACCTCGAGGCCGAAGCCGCGGAAGCGCTCACGCACGGCCCTGACCTGTTCGTTCGTCGGCGGCCTGGTGTCGGCCAGCGTGTAGTCCATGTGGAGCGCCGCCCACTTGTCGCGCCCCATCTGGTGGAAGGGGAGGACCTCGAGGCGGGTCATCGAGCCCGGCGACCAGCGCCGGGCGATGCGCGCCACGGCGTCGATGTTCTCCGGCGCGTCGGTGAGCCCGGGGACCAGGACGAAGCGGACCCAGATCTCGATGCCCCGCTCATTGAGGCGGTCGCCGAAGTCGATGGTCGGCTGCAGGGCGCGGCCCGTCACCTTCCGGTAGGTCTCAGGGATCCCGGACTTCACGTCTAGGAGCACGAGGTCCGTGTCGGCGAGCATTTGGTCGGTCGCGGCGGCGCCCAGGAACCCCGAGGTGTCTAGCGCCGTGTGGATGCCCATCTCCTTCGCACCGCGAAGGACGCGTCCCGCGAAGGCGGGCTGCATGAGGACCTCGCCGCCTGACAGCGTGATCCCGCCCTTCGTGGTCTGGAAGATGCGGCGGTACCGCCGGATCCTGGCGAGGAGCTCATCGGCCTCGACCGGTTCGCCCCGGCGCATCTCGAGCGTGTCGGGGTTGTGGCAGTACAGGCAGCGCAGCGGACAGCCGGCGAGGAACACCGTCATCCGCGTCCCCGGCCCGTCGACGGCGGTCACGAGCTCCCAGGAGTGGACCGAGCCCAGCGACCCCTCGCGCATGCGCGCCAGCCGGTCCGCGTGCTCAAGGTCGGAGAGCTCCGCGAGCCCGGCGGTGCCCGCACCGCGCAGCCGGGCCGCCGGCGCCAGGAAGTCCTGGACGCCGACGGCCCCGACCTGCTCAGCGATCATCACCAGAACGGTCAGGCGTTCGTGTGGAACGTGCGGGACAGGACGTCGAGCTGCTGCTCGCGCGTCAGCTTGACGAAGTTCACCGCGTAGCCGGAGACGCGGACGGTGAGATTGGGGTACTTCTCCGGATGCTCGATGGCGTCCTCGAGGGTGGAGCGGTCCAGCACGTTGATGTTCGCGTGGTACAGGCCGGGGATCATCCCCTCCTTCTCGCGGCTGGCCTTCATGTCGGCGACGCGCTCGGCGTAGGTCATGGTGGACATCTGTGTTCTCCTTCTGTTCCGGGGTGCGGGAAGCGATGCGGGGCCGGGATCAGCCCTCGGGGACGAAGCCGACGTCGAGGATGCCGACCAGGTTCGTGATCTGCTCATCCTTCGTCTGGCCCAGGCCCGAGGGGGTGATCGTGTTCGTCAGCGAGATGCCGTCGAGGGCGTCGTTGTAGTCGAGCTTGCCCACCGAGAGCATGGAGGCGACCATACCGTGGGTGTCGATGCCGTTCTCCGGGTTGGCCCCGGGGGCGAAGGGCGTGCCCGCCTTGTGGCCCGAGGGGAAGGCGCCCGTGGCCTTGCCGTAGACGACGTTCGAGGTGATGGTGAGCACCGACTGGGTCGGGACGGCGTCGCGGTAGAGCGGGATCTCGCGGATCTTGCTCATGATCGTGTGGACGACCGCCGCGGCGATCTCATCGGCCCGGTCATCGTCGTTGCCGTAGGCCGGGTACTCGCCCTCGGTCGTGTAGTCGACGATCAGCCCCGTCTCGTCGCGGACGGGGGTGACGGTCGCGTACTTGATGGCGGACAGGGAGTCGGCGACGATGGAGAGCCCCGCGATGCCGCAGCCCATCGTCCGCACGATGTCGGAGTCGTGCAGCGCCATCTCGACGGCCTCGTAGGCGTAGCGGTCGTGGCAGTAGTGGATGATGTTGAGCGCCTCGACGTAGGTGCCGACCACCCAGTCGAGCATCTCTTCGTACCTGTTCCACACATCGTCGAAGTCGAGCGGGCCGTCGCCGCGAACCGGCTCGTGCCCCTCGACGATCTGCTCGCCGGACATCTCGTCACGGCCGCCGTTGATGGCGTAGAGCAACGCCTTGGCGGCGTTGACGCGGGCCCCGAAGAACTGCATCTGCTTGCCGACCCTCATCGGGGACACGCAGCAGGCGATCGCCGCGTCGTCCCCCCAGTGGCAGCGGATCTGCTCATCGGACTCGTACTGGATGGCCGAGGTCTCGATCGAGATCGCCGCGCAGAACCGCTTGTAGCCCTCCGGCAGGTTCTCGTTCCAGAAGATCGTGATGTTCGGCTCGGGGGCGGGACCCAGGTTCCGCAGCGTCTGGAGCAGCCGGAAGGAGGTCTTCGTGACCAGCGTGCGCCCGTCGTCGCCGAAACCCGCATCCGACCAGGTGGCCCAGTAGGGGTCGCCGGAGAAGATCTGGTCATAGTCGATCGTGCGCAGGAAGCGGACGATGCGCAGCTTCATGACCAGCGCGTCGACGATCTCCTGGGCGTCCCGCTCCGTCAGGCGGCCGGCGGCCAGGTCGCGCTCGAAGTAGATGTCGAAGAAGGCGGAGAGGCGCCCGATCGACATCGCGGCGCCGTCCTGCGATTTCACCGAGGCCAGGTAGCCGAAGTAGGTCCACTGCACGGCCTCCTGGGCGGTCGCAGCCGGCCGGGAGATGTCGAAGCCGTAGGAGGCGGCCATCCTCTTGAGCTTCTGGAGGGCCTTGATCTGCTCGGAGTGCTCCTCGCGGTAACGGGCCCAGTGCTCGGAGAAGGGCTGGTCGGTCACCTTGTCCTTGTCAACCTTCTTCGCCGCGATCAGCGCGTCGACGCCGTAGAGAGCGACGCGGCGGTAGTCGCCGATGATCCGGCCGCGCCCGTAGGCGTCGGGGAGGCCGGTGATGATGTGGGAGTGGCGCGCGGCGCGGATGCGCGGGGTATAGATGTCGAAGACAGCGTCGTTGTGGGTCTTGCGGTACTGGGTGAAGATCTTCCTGATCTCCGGGTCGGGCTCCTTGCCGGCCTCCTTGATGGCGGTCTCGACCATGCGCCACCCGCCGTTGGGCATCATCGCGCGCTTGAGGGGCACATCGGTCTGCAGACCCACGACGACGTCATCGTCCTCGCTGATGTAGCCCGGGCCGAAGGCGTCGACGTCGGCGGGCGTGTGGGTGTCGACGTCGAAGACGCGGCGCTCGCGCTCCACGGAGAGGTACTTCTTCTCCAAGGTGTCCCAGGTGCGCAAGGTCTTCTCGGTGGGGCCGGACAGGAAGGACGCGTCGCCCTCGTACGGCGTGTAGTTGCGCTGGATGAAGTCGCGGACGTCGATGTCCTCCGTCCATTGACCCGTGACGAATCCGGTCCATGGATCGGTCGTCTGGGCGGCGGGAGCAGTCATCTGGGTCGTCATGATCCCTCTCTCGATCTCAGCCTCCCCGGTCGGGGAGTCCGACGACGGGGCGGGCCCGTCATGGGCGCCGGGTGGGCGTCCACGGACCATTGTCCCCGTTGTCGGAGCACCCGACCAGAACAGGGAGTGAGGCGACCCTATGCGGTACCTCTCAATGGACTGCCGCGCCTGGAAAGGCCCTCCGACGTGGGGACTAACGTCCCGGGTCTGAGCTCGCCGTGTCTGCTAGATCACGGTTCGGCGGACGCGGTCGGTACTATCCAGATATGGATATCGTGGCCCCGCTCCTCGTGCTCGCCGCCGCCCTCGTCCTGGCCGTTTGGCGCGATCCGCGGACGGTGCGGTGCGGGGTCCTCCTGCTCACGCTGGTCATGCTCCTGGCGCTGCTGGCATTCGGGTCGTTCCTCGAGCGGGCGGCGAGCCTCCTTCCGGACGTCCAGGTCGACGCCTGGCTGCTGCTGGCCGCCATGGTGGTCCTCACCCTCGCCGTCCTCACGCTCGGCGTGTTCCTGGTCCTCACGGGCGTCCAGGTCATCCGGCGCGAGGGCCGCTCCCTCGCCCACGCCCTCGCACTCGTGGTCGGGCTCCTGATCCTCGCCTACCCTGCGCTCGGCGCCCTGTCCATCGCTGCGGGCTCCTCCCGTCTCATGGCCGTCCTCCTCCTGCTGGCCCTGCCGGCCGGCTGGTGCGGGTACGGGCTCATGGCCTACCTCCTGTGGTCATGGGTCTACGGGAGGTCCGCCGCGCGTCTCGGCCGGCAGGTCGGCGCGGTCATCGTCTTGGGCGCCGGGCTGGTCGGGGGGACGCGCGTGGGGCCCTTGCTGGCTTCCCGCGTCGACCGGGGCATCCAGTGGGCGGGGAGGAAGGCCCAGCGGGGGCGGCCGGCGACGCTGGTGCTCTCGGGGGGCCGCGGCCCCGACGAGGAGCGCGCCGAGGCCGACGCCATGGCCGACTACGCGCGCGACCACGGCGCGGATCCGAAGCGGATCCTGGTGGAGCGGGAGTCCACGACCACCCGGGAGAACCTCGAGCGCACCCGGCGCCTGCTCGACGAGCGCGGCATCACCGGGCGGGTCGCCGTGGTCACGAGCAGCTTCCACGCCTTCCGCGCGGCGACCCTGATGCGCGCCGCGGGCCTGGACGGCTATGCGGTGGGGGCGCCCACCGCGCACTACTACTGGCCCACGGCGGTGCTACGCGAGTACGTCGCGATCATGCGGGACCACGCGCGCCTCAATGTCGCAGGGCTCATCGCGTCCTCCTTCCCGCTGGGCATGTGGGTGCTGCTGTCCTTCTTCTTCTAGCCCGTCCCTCTTCGCGCGCCCTCTCCCCGCCACCTCCCGGACGCTGCCGCCCGAGGGCGTCCCGGCCGCCTAGACTGACCGCGCGGGCCGGGCGGAGCGCCGGGAGCACCGGAGGAGGAGACCCGACCTGCGCCGACACCAGCGGAGGAGAGCCGTGGTCCACACGCCTGATTCATCCGGGAGCGCCGCCTCCCCGTCCCTGCCGGTCCTCGACATCGCCGTGCTGGGCGCGGGAACGGTGGGTTCACAGGTGATCCGCCTCCTGGGCGAGCAGGCCGGCGACCTCGCCGCCCGGTCCGGGGCGCGGCTGTCCATCGGAGCGGTCCTGGTCCGCGACCCCTCCGCCCCCCGGGCGGCGGACATCGACCCGTCGGTGCTCACCACGGACGCCGCGACGGCCATCGACGGGCGCGACCTTGTCGTCGAGCTTATCGGCGGGATCGAGCCGGCTCGCACCTACGTGCTGCGGGCGCTGCGAGCCGGGGCGTCGGTCATCACGGGGAACAAGGCGCTCCTGGCGGCCCACGGCCCCGAGCTCTACGCGGCCGCCGCGGAGTCGGGCGCGGACCTCTACTACGAGGCGGCGGTCGCCGGCGCCGTCCCGGTGGTCTACGGGCTGCGCGAGTCGCTGGCGGGCGACCGCATCACCCGGGTGCTGGGCATCGTCAACGGCACGACGAACTTCATCCTCGACGCCATGGCGACCTCGGGAGCCTCCTACGGGGACGCGCTGGCCGACGCGCAGGCCCGCGGCTTCGCCGAGGCCGACCCCAGCGCCGACGTCGACGGGTTGGACGCGGCGGCGAAGTGCGCGATCCTCGCCTCACTGGCCTTCCACACCCGGGTCGGGATGGATGACGTCGCCGTCGAGGGCATCGCGGGCGTCACGGCCGAGGACGTCGCCGAGGCCGCGTTCTTCCGCCGCGTCATCAAGCTGCTCGCCATCGCGGAGAGGCGCACGGACGAGTCCGGCCACGAGGGCGTCGCCGTGCGCGTCCACCCGGCCCTGGTGCCGCTGGACCACCCGCTGGCCTCCGTGTCGGGCGCCTTCAACGCGATCGTCGTCGAGGGGGAGGCGGCCGGCCGCCTCATGTTCTACGGGCAGGGCGCGGGCGGGGCGCCGACCGCCTCGGCCGTCCTCTCAGACCTGGTCGCAGCCGCGTCCCACCGCGTCCACGGGGGCCATGCCCCCCGCGAGTCCGTCTACGCCCACCTGCCGATCCTCGACCCCGGGTCGACCCGGACGCGCTACCAGCTCCGGCTTCGAGTCAACGACCGACTCGGCGTCTTGTCGGAGGTCTCCAGCATCTTCGCCCGCCATGGGGTGTCCATCCAGTCCGTGCACCAGCGCGACGGGCAGGCGCCGGGCGAGGCCGTCATCGTCATCGCGACCCACGAGGCGCGCGAGGCGGATCTACGCGCCGTGGCGGCGGCGCTGGCCCATTCGCCCGCCGTGCGCCGGGTGGCGTCGACACTGCGCATGGAGGGCGACTGAGCGATGCGGCCTCGGTGGGGGACCGGCTTGCTGGGAGGTGGGCCGGATGCGTCTCAGGGATGACTTCGTGGCGGTGACCGTGCCGGCGACGTCGGCGAACCTGGGTCCGGGATTCGACTCGATGGGACTGGCGCTCGACCTGCACGACACCGTCTCCGTGCACGCGACCACGGGGCCCACCTCCGTCGTCGTCGAGGGCGAGGGCGCGGGCCGGGTCCCCGAGGACGATTCGAATATGGTCGTGCGCGCGCTGCGGCTGGCCCTCGACCACGTCGGCGCGCCGCAGGCCGGGATCCGCATGCACTGCACGAACCGGATCCCGCACGGGCACGGGCTGGGATCCTCGGCCGCGGCGCTGGTCGCCGGGTTCGCCCTCGCGCGCGCCCTCGTGGGGGATCCCGAGGCGTTGAGGGCCCAGGACCTCCTCCAACTGGGAACGGACGTCGAGGGGCATCCCGACAACGTCGCCCCGGCCGTCCTGGGGGGTGCGACCGTCGCGTGGACCGAGGAGGGGCGCGCGGGCGCCATCCGCCTGGACCCCCCCGGCTTCCTGCGTCCGGTCGCCTTCATCCCCTCGTTCTCCCTGGCCACCTCCGCGGCCCGCGCGGTCCTGCCCGGGACCGTCCCGCACGCCGACGGCGCGTTCAACGTCTCGCGCGCGGCGCTCCTCGCCGCCCTCCTGTCCTCGGGGGAGAAGGGGCCCGCAGCGGCCCTTTCCGGGGAGGGCGCCGCCGGCGAGGGCGAGGCCCGTGTGACGACGGTGCACGCGCTGCTCATGGAGGCGACCCGCGACCGCCTCCACCAGGAGTACCGTCGCCCCTCGATGGAGTCGTCGGTGGCGCTGGTCGACTGGCTGCGCGAGGCCGGATGCCCGGCCGTGATCTCGGGCGCCGGACCGACGGTCCTGTCCCTGGAGGCCGTTCCGGATGCGGTCCTGGCCGAGGCCGGAGCGGCCGGATGGGAGGTCCGCCGCCTGCCCGTCGCGCTGGAGGGCGTGCGCCAGACGCGGGGGCGCTTGGCCGGGGTCCGGCCGTGAGGAGGCCGGGCTCGCCGGTGTGATGTTGTGCTCACACGCGGATCCGCGACGGTCGCGGGGTGACGCGGAGGCGGAAGTCGTTGCTACACTGAAGCGGTGGCCGCAATGTGGCCCCGCCGTATGAATCGGCATCTCTCGCACGACATCCCACCGTCGCGCATCCCTGTCTCGTGTTGCAGGGGATTTCACCTGCCCGTCTCGGGCAACCAAGTGAGGAACATTCGTGAGCATCGATCACAATCCGGGTGCCGCTCCCTCTGGCCCTCTGTCAGCCATGAAGCTGGCCGAACTGCAGGCCCTCGCCGCGCAGATGGGACTCAAGGGCACCTACCGCATGCGCAAGTCGGAGCTGGCCCAGGCGATCGCCCAGGCGCGCGGCGATGAAGCTGCGCCAGCCGCCTCCGGCTCCGTCCGCCCCGCCGACGCGGCGCCCTCCGACACCCCGGCCCCGGTCGCGGAGGAGACGCCCGCCGCCCCGGCCCCAGAGACTCGGGCGTCCCGCCCGCGTGGGCGCCGCCGCCGTGTCGCGATGTCGTCGGGGACCGTGGAGCCCTCGTCGGCCGCGCAGGCCCTGCTGGACCTGCCCGCCCCGGCCGCCGCCACCGACAGGTCCGCGGACACGGCACAGGAGGAGGCGGGGGAGGAGAACGTCCCCGCGTCGGAGCCGCGCCGCGGCCGCGATCGCCGCACCGCCCATGTCGAGCTCCCTCCGGCCGACACCCGGGCGCCGAGCCCCGAGGCCGAGGCTCCGGCTCTCGACGTGCTCGCGGCCGTCGCCGAGGAGAGGGGCTCGCACCGGCGCGGCTCGGCGCCCGCCGAGACGCCTGAGGCGGCGCGCGATCGCCATCCCCGCGCCCTCGATCAGATCGCCTTGCCCGAGGGCGACAACGTCGGTCAGCACGCGCACAACCGGCGCGACCGCAACTCGCGGCGCCGCGGCCGGGGCGAGAGGAACGACCGTCCCGAGCGCAACGACCGCCAGGGCCGCCGGGAGCGCCAGCGCGAGGCCGACATCGAGATCCGCGAGGACGACGTGCTCGCGCCCATCGCGGGCATCCTCGACGTCCAGGACAACCACGCGTTCGTGCGCACCTCCGGCTACCTGCCCGGCTCCAACGACGTCTATGTGACGCTGGGCAACGTTCGCCGCTGGGGCCTGCGCCCCGGGGATGCGGTGTCGGGCGCGGTGCGCCAGCCCCGTGAGGGCGAGCGCCAGCGCCAGAAGTACAACGCGCTGGCCCGCGTCGACACCGTCAACGGCATGAGCATCGAGGACGCCCAGCGCCGCCGCGAGTTCGGCAAGCTCACGCCGCTGTACCCCACTGAGCAGCTGCGCATGGAGACCACGCCGAAGGCGATCACGCCGCGCGTCATCGACCTGGTCGCCCCCATCGGCAAGGGGCAGCGCGGTCTCATCGTCTCCCCGCCGAAGGCCGGCAAGACGATGATCATCCAACAGATCGCGAAGGCCATCGAGATCAACAACCCGGACGTCCACCTCATGGTGGTCCTGGTCGACGAGCGCCCCGAGGAGGTCACGGACATGCGCTCGATCGTCAAGGGAGAGGTCATCGCCTCGACGTTCGACCGTCCCGCCTCGGATCACACCATCGTCGCCGAGCTCGCCATCGAGCGCGCGAAGCGGCTCGTCGAGCTCGGCCAGGACGTCGTCGTCCTCCTGGACTCGCTGACCCGCCTGTCCCGCGCCTACAACCTGGCCGCCCCCGCCTCGGGGCGCATCCTCTCCGGCGGCGTCGACGCCTCGGCGCTGTACCCGCCGAAGAAGTTCTTCGGCGCGGCGCGCAACCTTCGCGAGGGGGGGTCGCTCACCATCATCGCCTCGGCGCTGGTGGAGACCGGCTCGAAGATGGACGAGGTGATCTTCGAGGAGTTCAAGGGCACCGGCAACATGGAGCTGCGCCTGTCGCGCCAGTTGGCGGACCGCCGGATCTTCCCGGCCATCGACGTCAACGCCTCGGGCACGCGCCGCGAGGAGATGCTCCTCAAGCCGGAGGAGCTGCGGATCATGTGGAAGCTGCGCCGCGTGCTCGGCTCGCTCGACCAGCAGTCCGCCCTCGAGGCGGTTCTGGGCAAGCTCAAGGACACGCAGTCGAACGCCGAGTTCCTCATGGTCGTCCAGAAGACCACTCCGAACGTGGACTGAGGCCGCCCCCCGCGGGAAGACAGTGTCGGCGATGTCACCGGCCGTCCGCCCGCGGCAGATGGACCCCCGTCATGCCCGGTGGCACAATGGCATGTCGGTTCCGGTTCACCTCCGCGATCCCGGCGCCCGCGGGCGCGCGATCCGGGGGACCCGGCGTCCTCGAATCCCTTAAGGAGACACCATGAAGCAGGGAATCCACCCTGACTACGTCGACACGGTCGTGACCTGCACCTGCGGGAACACCTTCCACACCCGTTCCACCCTGAAGTCCGGCCAGATGCGCGTGGATGTGTGCTCGGCCTGCCATCCGTTCTACACGGGCAAGCAGAAGATCATGGACACGGGCGGGCGCGTGGCGAAGTTCGAGGCGCGCTACGGCAAGCGCGTGCGCCCCTCGGCCTCCAAGTAGCGTGCGGATGCGGCGCCGGTGACCCTCGCGGTCACCGGCGCCGCCGCGCATTCCGATGCCGTCCCGTCGACCCTCTGGAAGGACCCCTCCCCATGACCTCGCCTGAATGGGACGAAGCCGCCGCCGTCGCCCCGCTCCTCGAGGAGTACGCGCAGGTGCGCCTGGCGATGGCGGACCCGTCGGCGCCGCACGACCGAGCGCGCTCGCGCCGGCTCGGGCGCCGTCTGGCGGAGCTCGCGCGCGTCGCCTCGGCGCATGAGCGCTGGCGCCGTGCCGAGGACGACCTGCAGGCCGCGCGCGAGCTCGCGGAGGAGGACCCCTCCTTCGCCCCGGAGATCCCCGCGATGGAGGCGGAGCGCGAGGCCGCGCATGAGGCGATGGTCCAGGTCCTCGCGCCCCGCGATCCCGACGACGCCTCGGACGCCATCCTCGAGGTCAAGGCCGGGGAGGGCGGCGAGGAGTCGGCGCTGTTCGCCTCCGACCTGGCCCGCATGTACCGCCGGTACGCCGAGCGCAGGGGGTGGTCCGTCACGGAGCTGTCGTCGACGCCCACCGAGCTCGGCGGCTACAAGGACATCACGCTGGCGGTGCGGGCGAAGGGCTCCCCGGCGCCGGAGGAGGGGGTGTGGGCGCACCTCAAATACGAGGGCGGCGTCCACCGCGTCCAGCGCATCCCCGTCACCGAGTCGCAGGGCCGCATCCACACCTCGGCGGCCGGCGTCTTCGTCATGCCGGAGCTGGACGCCGACGACGAGGTGCGCATCGATCCCGCCGACCTGCGCATCGACGTCTACCGGTCCTCCGGGCCCGGAGGACAGTCCGTGAACACGACGGACTCGGCGGTGCGCATCACCCACCTGCCCACCGGCATCGTCGTGTCCATGCAGAACGAGAAGTCCCAGCTGCAGAACAAGGAGGCCGCGATGCGCGTTCTCTCCTCGCGCCTGGCCGCGGAGGAGCGCGCGCGGAGGGAGGCGGAGACTTCCGCCCAACGCCTGTCGCAGGTGCGCACCGTCGACCGCTCGGAGCGCATCCGGACCTACAACTTCCCCGAGAACCGCGTCGCCGACCACCGCACCGGATACAAGGCGTACAACCTGGACCACGTGCTGGACGGGGACCTGGACGCCGTCATCGACTCCGCGATCCGCGCGGACGAGGCGGCGCGCCTCGCCGCGGCCACCGGCGGGCGGCCGGCATGACCGACTGGTCCGGCTCCTCCACGCAGGCCCAGATGCTCGCATGGGCGCGGGGACGGCTGCGCGGGCTGCCCGGGTCCAACCCCTCGCAGGAGGCGCGGGCGCTGCTCGAGTGGGCGCTCGGAGTCGAGTCGCTCTGGTCGGCGCCCGATGTCGTGGGTGCGCGCGCCGCCGAGCGTCTCCGCTCCGGGGTCGCCCGGCGCCGTCACCGCGAGCCGCTCCAGCACATCACGGGACGGATGTGGTTCCGGGGACTGGCGCTCGAGGCGCGCCCGGGGGTCTTCGTCGTCAGACCGGAGACCGAGGTCGTCGCCGGCGCGGCGATCGACGCGGCAGGGCGCGTGCCGGCCGGGTCGGGCGGCGGTCCCGGTGGCGCGCCCCTGGTGGCGGACCTGTGCGCCGGGTCGGGCGCGATCGCGGTGTCCGTGGCCTGCGAGGTCCCCGCCGCCCGCGTCGTCGCCGTCGAACTGGACCCGCGGGCGGTCGCCCTCGCACGGGCGAACGTCCGCGCACTGGCGCCAGACCGGGTCGTCGTCGTCCACGGCGACGCCACGAGCGCGCTGGAGGAGTGGGACGGCCGCGTCGACGTCGTGGTCTCGAACCCCCCCTACGTCCCCTCGGCGGACCGCCCGACACAGGCCGAGGCCCTCGCCGATCCGGAGGCGGCCCTGTTCGGCGGGGGAGAGGACGGGCTGGTCGTCCCGCGCGGCATTGTCCATCGGGCGGCCCGGCTCCTCGCGCCGGGCGGGACCCTGGTCGTCGAACACGCTGAGTCGCAGTCCGCGGCGCTGCGCGGCATCGCCGCCCAGGCCGGACTCGTCGGCGCGAGGACCCTGCCCGACCTGGCGGGGCGGGACCGCATGCTCGTGGCGAGCAGGCCGGGCGAAGATGACGTGTGACAATGGAGCGGTGAGCGAACCACGCATCCTCGTCGGCGGCGTGCCGATGGCGCCGTCGACCCTGGAGATCCTCATCGGCGTCATCCGGTCCGGTCGGCTGGTCGTCCTGCCGACCGACACGGTCTACGGCATCGGCGCCGACGCACGGAGCCCCCGGGCCGTCGCCGGCCTGCTGGCGGCCAAGGGGCGCGGGCGGCAGATGCCCCCTCCGGTGCTGGTCCCCGACGCCGACGCGATCGACCGGCTGTGCGTCGACGTCCCCGACGCCGCCCGCGCCCTCTCCCGCGCGCATTGGCCCGGAGGCCTCACGCTCATCCTGCGGGCCCGGCCCGACCTCGGGTGGGACCTGGGGGAAACGGGCGGCACGATCGCGCTGCGCATGCCTGACCACCCGATGGCGCTCGCCCTGCTGCGCGCCGCCGGCCCTCTGGCGGTGACCTCGGCGAACCTCACGGGGAGACCGCCGGCCACGGATGTCTCCCAGGCGGTCGGCTCCTTCGGCGGGGCCGTCGCCGCCTATCTGGACGGCGGGCCGACGCCGGGCTCGACGCCCTCGACGATCCTCGACCTCGCCCACGGCCGGCCCCGCGCGATCCGCGTGGGCACCCTGACGCTGGATGCGCTGTCCGCATCGGCCGGCGCGGACATCCTGCCCGCCGCCTGACACGATGAAGGTCTACCTGCTCCTCATGCTCGTGGCGATGGGCGTCACCGCGCTGTCGACCCCCTTGGTGCGCTGGGCGACCATCCGCTGGCGGATCATCCCCGGCCTGCGCGAGCGAGACATCCAGACGGTTCCCGTCCCCCGCCTGGGAGGGATCGCCATGACCTTCGGACTGGTCGTCGCGCTGCTCGTCGCCAGCCGCATCCCCTACATGGCGCCGGTGTACGCGACCTCGGTGCCCTGGGCCGTCATGTGGGGCGCAGTGGGCATGTGCCTCCTCGGCGTCGTCGACGACCTCCTGGAGCTCGACTGGTTCACGAAGCTCGCCGGGCAGCTGCTCATCGCGGGCCTGATGGCCGCCAACGGCGTCCAGCTGGTGAGCTTCCCGATTTTTGGGCTCACCATCGGATCCTCCAGGCTGTCCCTGTTCGTCACCGTCTTCGTCGTCGTGGCCATCATCAACGCGGTGAATTTCATCGACGGGCTGGACGGCCTGGCCGCGGGCGTCGTCGCCATCGGGGCGAGCGCCTTCTTCGCCTACTCCTACCTGCTCACGCGCTTCATGGGGGCGGCTTCCTACGCGACGACGGCGTCGCTGGTCGTCATCGCCCTGCTCGGCATCTGCCTGGGGTTCCTCTGGTTCAACTTCCACCCGGCCTCGATCATGATGGGCGGCGGGGCCGAGACCCTCGGGCTGGTGCTCGCCTCCGCGGGCATCATCGTCACCGGCCAGATCGACCCGACCGTGCTGGGACAGCAGCAGGTGCTCGCGGGGCTCATGCCGATCATCCTGCCCCTGGCCGTCATCGTCGTCCCGCTGGGCGACCTCCTGGTCACGAGCCTGCGGCGTGTCCTCCACGGGAAGAGCCCCTTCCACGCCGATCGGACGCATTTCCACGACAACCTCCTGCGCCGGGGGCACACCCATCGCGGCGTCGTGGTGATCCTCTACCTGTGGACCGCGCTCGTGTCCTTCTCGGCCGTCGCCCTGCTCCGTTTCACTTGGACAGAGGTCCTGATGTGGGCCGCGGCGCCGGCCGTCGTCGTCCTCGTCCTCACCGCGTCCGAGTTCCCCGGGCGCCATCGGCGCGCGCAAGAGCAGCGGGCCCTCACGACCACCGAGGAGCAGAGATGACCGATCAGATCCCCCCCGCACCCGGCGGGGGGAGCCGCCCCGCGCCCCGGCCCGCCCTGGGGGGCGCCGTCGCGGAGCTGCGCCGGATGCTCCTGCTCACCTGGGGCGTCCTGGCGGTGGCCGCCACCGCCGCCACGGCCGCGACGCCGACGCGCCCATGGGCGGCGACCGCCACGGCGGTCGCGGCCGCCGGACTGCTGGCGGCGGGGACCTGGTGGACGACCTCGCACGCGGTCGCGGGCGGTGAGGGCATGACGGGGTGGGTCGCCGGCGGCTACCTGCTCAAGGCCGCGATCGTCGCCGGCGCGCTGATCGCCGCGCGTACCGCGCAGATCGGCCACCGATGGGTCGGCCTGTGGATGATCGCGGCCGTCGTCGCATGCGCGGGCTCGGAGGTCGTGGCCCTCACGCGGCGGCGGGCGCCGGCCGTCGACGCCGGGGCGGAGGAGCACCCTGCGGAGTGAGATGGCGCCGCGGGGAGCCACCGGGGCCAGCTGGCGTCCTCGCCCCCGGAGGCTGTTACCATGGGCAGGTCCCGGAGACTCCGGCACACGGTCCCTCATGCACGGACGCACTTGACGAAACCAGGAGGGCATTCTGTCCGCTATGACCTCGACTGAGGATCGATCGGTCGCGCCCGCGCGCGGGGCCAGGCCGCGGTGGTACTGGGTCACCGTCGGCGTCCTGGGGGCGATCGTCCTCGCGACCTTCTGGCCCGCGATGAACGAACCCGCCCACCGGCCCAGCGTCGCGGACTTCTTCCCCGACGCGATCTTCGGGGACGGCACGTTCCTCTCCTTCAACCGGCTGACACTCGCACGGGTCATCGCCTGCGCGGTCGTGTGCCTCGTCCTGGGACTGGGCGCATCGCGCCTGAAGCTCGTGCCCACGCGCGGCCAGCAGCTGCTTGAGCTCCTCGCCGAGTTCGTGCGGCGGTCGATCTGCATCGACATGCTGGGGGAGGCCCGGGGCCGGCGCTACGCCCCGTTCATCGGGCTGATCTTCATCGGCGTCCTCGGCATGAACCTCACGGGGATCGTCCCGGGCATCAACATCGCGGCCTCCTCCGTGATGGCGGTGCCCCTGGTCTTCGCGGCGCTGGCCTACGTCGGGTTCATCGCGGCGGGGATCCGGGCGCAGGGCGCGGGCCGCTTCTTCGCCTCCCAGCTCCTGCCCCCCGGCGTCCCCAAGGTCGTCTACCTGCTCATCACCCCGATCGAGTGCTTCTCGACCTTCGTGGTCCGCCCGGCGACCCTGGCGATCCGACTGCTCGCGAACATGATCTCCGGCCATTTCCTGCTGGCGATGACGTACTTCGGGACGTCCGCGCTGCTCGCCGCGGCCGGCGGCATGAAGGGGCTGGCCGCCCTGACGGGCCTGGCCGCCGTGGCCGTCACGCTCTTCGAGCTGTTCATCGCCGTGCTCCAGGCCTACATCTTCGCGGTCCTCACGACGGTCTACATCAAGATGTCGGTGGAGAGCCACTGACCCACCGTCCACCCTCCACTGGAATCCCACCGGCGCCTCCGGGCGCCATGAGAGAAGGAAAGACACATATGACCGGTTCCATCGCCACCATCGGCTACGGTCTCGCGACGCTCGGCCCGGGCATCGGCATCGGCATCCTGGTCGGCAAGACCCAGGAGGCCACCGCCCGCCAGCCCGAGGTCGCCTCGCGCCTGTTCACCAACATGATCATCGGCGCGGCCCTTGTCGAGGCGCTCGGTCTGATCGGCTTCGTCCTCACCTTCATCGTCTGATGCTGTCCTCGTTGCTGCCCATCGCCGCCGAGGAGGGGGCCGTCGACGGAGGACAGGTGGTCCTGCCCCCATGGGGCGAGATCTTCTACGCCGCCCTGATCCTGTTGATCATCGTCCTCGTCGTCGGCAAGTACGCGCTCCCGCGCATCTACGCGATGCTGGACGCCCGCGAGAAGCAGATCGCGGACGGGCTGTCCGCCGCGGACCGGGCCCGGGAGGACCAGGTCCAGGCCGCTCGCGAACGCGAGGAGATCCTGCGCGCCGCGAACACCCAGGCCCAGGAGATCCGCTCGCAGGCCAACGAGGAGGCCGCGCACATCGTCGCGCGGGCTCAGCAGGACGCCCAGGACGAGGCGCGCCGCATCGCCGAGACGGCGCAGCGCCAGATCGAGGCGGAGCGCCAGGCCGCGCAGATCTCGCTGCGCACCGACGTCGGGCTGCTGGCCGCCGAACTCGCCGAGAGGATCGTCGGGGAGCAGCTGCGCGACACGGCGCTCACAGCGCGGGTCGTCGACCGCTTCCTCGATGAGCTGGAGCACGACGGAGCCTCGGCGTCCGTGGAGGCCGATCACCGATGAGTTCCGTCCGCGACGCGAATCTCGACCGGGCGCGGGCGGCTCTGGCCGACGCCGTGGACGGCGGGACGGACGTCATGCGCCTGGCGGAGGATCTCTTCGGCCTGTCCGACATCGTCAAGACGGACCCGGCTCTGCGGCGCAGTCTCACCGATCCGGGCCGGTCGGCCGCCGAGCGGCAGGGGCTTGCCCGCAGCGCCTTCGGCAAGCACGTGGGGCCCGCGACCGTGAGTCTCGTCGAGCTGGTGGTCTCCCTGCACTGGAGCGACCCGATGGCCCTCTACGATGCGTTGGAGGTTCTCGGGATCACGGCGACCTTGGAGGACGCCCGGGCCGCGGGCCGCCTCGAGGACGTCGAGAAGGAGCTCTTCTCGGTCTCCGAGTTGCTCGTCCGCGATCGGGAATTGCGCGAGGCCCTCTCCGATCTGGGAGGGGGCACGCCCCACGAACGCGCGGACCTGGCCGAACGCATCTTCGGCCCCCACCTGTCGCGGTGGTCGATGCGGCTCCTGCGCCGCGGCGTGGGCCGGACCTCCCACGGGAGGCTGCTGTCCACTCTGCGCCGCTTCTGCGAGAGGGCCGCCTCGATGAGGGGCCTTGTCTTCGTCACGGTCGAGGCCGCCTCCCCGCTGAGCGAGACCCAGGAGGAGCGCCTGCGCCGTCTCGCCGCCGAGAGGCTGGGGCATGAGGTCTCCCTCAACGTCACGGTCGATCCCTCCCTCATCGGAGGCTTCCGCCTGCGCACCGGCACCACGTCCATCGACTCGACCGTGTCCACGCGGGTGTCCCAGCTCAAACGGGCGCTCACCCACTGACACCAGGTCACACACCATCTCAGACAACGAAGAGGAATGCCCCATGGCCGACGTCTCCATCAGTCCGGAGGAAATCCGGGCCGCCCTGGACTCCTTCGCGGAGTCCTATGCACCCGCCGAGGTGGCGACCGAGGAAGTCGGGCGCGTCACCGAGACGGCCGACGGCATCGCCCACGTCGAGGGCCTCCCCGGCGCGATGGCGAACGAACTGCTGCGCTTCGAGGATGGCACGCTGGGACTGGCCATGAACCTCGACGTGCGCGAGATCGGCGCGGTGCTGCTCGGGGACTTCTCGGGGATCGAGGAGGGACAGGTGGTCCACCGGACCGGTGAGGTGCTCTCGGTGCCCGTGGGAGACGGCTACCTGGGCCGCACGGTCGACCCGCTGGGCAACCCCATCGACGGCCTCGGAGAGATCACGGGCCTCGACGGGCGGCGCGCGCTGGAACTGCAGGCCCCGGGCGTCATGATGCGGCGCTCGGTCAACGAGCCCCTCCAGACGGGCCTCAAGGCGATCGACACGATGATCCCCATCGGGCGCGGGCAGCGCCAGCTCATCATCGGCGACCGGCAGACCGGCAAGACGGCGCTGGCCATCGACACGATCCTCAACCAGCGTGAGAACTGGGCATCCGGGGACCCCGCCAAGCAGGTGCGGTGCATCTACGTGGCAGTGGGCCAGAAGGGCTCCACCATCGCCTCGGTGCGATCCACCCTCCAGCAGGCCGGCGCCCTGGAGTACACGACGATCGTCGCCTCGCCCGCCTCCGATCCGGCGGGCTTCAAGTACATGGCCCCCTACACGGGCTCCGCGATCGGCCAGCATTGGATGTACGGGGGCAAGCACGTCCTCATCGTCTTCGACGACCTGTCGAAGCAGGCGGAGGCCTACCGGGCCGTGTCCCTCCTGCTGCGCCGCCCGCCGGGGCGCGAGGCCTACCCGGGTGACGTCTTCTACCTGCACTCCCGGCTGCTGGAGCGCTGCGCGAAGCTCTCCGACGAGCTGGGCGGCGGCTCGATGACGGGGCTGCCCATCATCGAGACGAAGGCGAACGACGTCTCGGCCTACATCCCGACGAACGTCATCTCGATCACCGACGGGCAGATCTTCCTCCAGTCGGACCTGTTCAACGCGAACCAGCGCCCCGCCGTGGACGTCGGCATCTCGGTGTCCAGGGTCGGCGGCGACGCCCAGGTCAAGGCCATGAAGAAGGTCGCGGGCACCCTCAAGCTCACCCTCGCCCAGTACCGGTCGATGGCGGCCTTCGCGATGTTCGCCAGCGATCTCGACGCGACCACCCGCCAGCAGCTGCTGCGCGGCGAACGGCTCATGGAACTGCTCAAGCAGCCCCAGAACTCGCCCTACAGCGTCGAGGACCAGGTGGCGTCCATCTGGGCGGGCACCCATGGTTTCCTCGACGATCTGGAGGTGCCGGAGGTGCTCTCCTTCGAGCGCCAGATGCTCGACCACCTCCACGCCCGCACGACGGTCCTTGACGTCATCGCCTCCACGGGCGAGCTCTCCGAGGAGTCGGAGGAGGCGCTGCGCCAGGCGATCTCCCAGTTCCACGACCAGTGGACGGGCGGGCGCGCGGGCGCCGGCGGAGACGGCGAGGAGGATGCCGAGCACTCCCGCGAGGAGATCGTGCGCGGCTCGCAGGCCCAGGGCGGGAGGGCCTGACGCATGGGCGGTCAGCAGAGGATCTACAAGCAGCGCATCGCCTCCACGCAGACGCTGGCGAAGGTCTTCCGCGCGATGGAGATGATCGCCGCCTCCCGCATCGGGGCCGCCCGGCGCGCGGCCACGGAGATGGGCCCCTACGAGAAGGCCCTCACCCAGGCGGTGGCCGCGGTCGCGGTCCACACGGAGCTCGACCATCCCCTGACGATCGAACGCCACGACACGCCGCGGGTCGCGGTGCTGGTCGTCGCCTCGGACCGCGGGATGGCGGGCGCCTACTCGGCGACCGTCCTGCGCGAGACCGAGGGGCTCATGGCGCGGCTGCGCGAGGAGGGGCGAGTCCCGGTCCTCTACACATCGGGTCGGCGGGCGGAGCAGTACTTCCGCTTCCACGGCGTCGAGATCGAGCGGTCCTGGCAGGGGGAGTCGGACGCCCCCGGCCCGGGGATCTCCCGGGAGATCGCCCGGGAACTGCTGGACCGTTTCCGCGATCCCGACCGGTTCTCCGGCGTCTCGGCCGTCTATCTGGTCTACACGCGGTTCAAGTCCATGATCAGCCAGGTGCCCGATGTGCGCCAGATGCTGCCGCTCACCGTCGTGGACGCCCCCGAGGAGGATGAGGAGCGCGAGGAGGAGCTCGGCTACGCCGACCGCCCCGAGAACGCGTTCCCGGAGTACGAGTTCATCCCCTCGCCCGATGACGTCCTGGACGCGCTGCTCCCGCTGTACGTGGAGAGCCGCATCCGCAACGTCCTCCTCCAGTCCGCGGCCTCCGAGCTCGCCGCCCGCGAGCAGGCGATGCACACGGCGACGGACAATGCGGAGGACCTCATCAGGACCTACACGCGTCTGGCGAATTCGGCCCGCCAGGCGGAGATCACGCAGGAGATCACCGAGATCGTCGGCGGGGCCGACGCCCTCGTCCAGGGCTGAGCCCAGGCACACGGAGAAGGAAACAATGGCAGACACAGGAAACGGCGCCACCGGTCGGGTCGCGCGCGTCGTGGGACCCGTCGTGGACGTGGAGTTCCCGCCGGACGGCATCCCGCCGCTGTACACCGCGCTCACCGTCGAGATCGATCTGGCGGGGCAGGGCGAGGGGGAGGGGGCGGGCTCGAGCGTGATGACGCTCGAGGTCGCGCAGCACCTCGGGGACAACCTCGTGCGCGCGATCGCGCTCAAGCCGACGGACGGCCTGGTGCGCGGGTCGCGCGTCGTCGACACGGGCGGGCCGATCTCCGTGCCGGTGGGCGACGTGACCCTCGGGCACGTCTTCAACGTCACGGGCGACGTCCTCAACCTCAAGGAGGGCGAGCACCTCGAGGTCGCGGAGCGGTGGCCGATCCACCGCCAGCCGCCGCCCTTCGACCAGCTGGAGCCCGAGACCAAGATGTTCGAGACGGGCATCAAGGTCATCGACCTGCTGACCCCCTACATCGAGGGCGGCAAGATCGGCCTCTTCGGCGGCGCGGGCGTCGGCAAGACGGTCCTCATCCAGGAGATGATCCACCGCGTCGCCCAGAATCACGGCGGCGTGTCGGTGTTCGCCGGGGTGGGGGAGCGCACCCGCGAGGGCAACGACCTCATCCACGAGATGGCGGAGTCCGGGGTCATCGACAAGACGGCGCTGGTGTTCGGCCAGATGGACGAGCCGCCGGGGACCCGTCTGCGCATCGCCCTGACGGGCCTGACGATGGCGGAGTACTTCCGCGACGTCCAGCACCAGGACGTCCTGCTGTTCATCGACAACATCTTCCGCTTCACCCAGGCGGGCTCCGAGGTGTCGACGCTGCTGGGGCGCATGCCCTCCGCCGTGGGATACCAGCCGAACCTGGCGGACGAGATGGGACAGCTCCAGGAGCGGATCACCTCGGCGGGCGGCCACTCGATCACCTCGTTGCAGGCGATCTACGTCCCGGCGGACGACTACACGGATCCGGCGCCGGCGACGACCTTCGCCCACCTCGATGCGACGACCGAGCTCACCCGCGACCTCGCCTCGCGCGGCCTCTACCCGGCCGTCGATCCGCTGGCCTCCACCAGCCGCATCCTCGATCCCCAGATCGTGGGGAAGGAGCACTACGACGTCGCCACCCAGGTCAAGGCGATCCTGCAGAAGAACAAGGAGCTGCAGGACATCATCGCGATCCTGGGCGTCGACGAGCTCTCCGAGGAGGACAAGGTGACCGTGGCCCGGGCCCGGCGCATCCAGCAGTTCCTCTCCCAGAGCACATACACGGCGGAGAAATTCACCGGCGTGGCGGGCACCACGGTCCCCGTCTCCGAGACCGTCGAGGCGTTCAAGCGCATCGTGACCGGCGTGTACGACGAGATCCCCGAGCAGGCGTTCTTCAACATCGGCGGCATCGACGACCTTGAGCGGAAGTGGCACGACATGCAGGCGGACGCCTGATGGCCGGATCCCTGCTCCAGGTCGAGGTCGTCTCCCGCGAGGGACGGCTGTGGCACGGCGTGAGCGGCCACGTCCGGGTGCCGGCGGCGGACGGCATGCTGGGGATCCTTCCCCGGCGCCAGCCGCTGCTCGCCACGCTGACGGTCGGCACGGTCGAGGTCGACACCCCTCAGGAGGGGACGAGGACCTTCCGGGTCGACGGGGGATTCGTCTCGGTGGACTCCGACTTCGTCACCGTCGTGGCCGATCACGGTAGTGTTGCCTGAGACGCGGGCGGACGCCGGGCCGGGCACGGACACGGGGAGGTGAGCGGCATGGGGACGTTCCTCGATACGGTGGTGTGGATCGTCCTGATCGTCGCCGTGGTGTCGGTGGGGGTGTGGGTGTTCTTCAACGTCCGAGCCCGCGGGCTGGACCGCCGCGTCGGATCGTTCCGGTGCTGGATGCGCCCGGATCCCCAGTCGGGATGGACCTCCGGGATCGCGCACTACGGGGTGGAGACGCTGTCGTGGTACCGCCTCATCGGCGTGTCGTCGCGTCCGGCCCTGACCCTTCCGCGCCGCGGGATGGAGGTGTCCGCTCCCGTGCGGCGCGCGACCGACGGCTCCATCGTCGAGGTCCGCGTGAAGTCCGGTGACGAGCGATGCGACTTCGCGATCGCCCCCGCCACCTACAACGGCCTGGTCTCGTGGATCGAGTCCGGGCCGCCCCATTTGTAGAGGGGCCGCGGAGGCGTCCCGGCGGGACCGCCGCCGGCCTGTTAGGCTCTCGGCCGTGCGTCTCGTCATCGCCTCATGTTCCGTCGACTACTCGGGGCGGCTGACCGCCCACCTGCCGCTCGCCAGGCGGGTCCTCATGCTCAAGGCGGACGGCTCCGTCCTGATCCATTCGGATGGCGGCTCGTACAAGCCTCTGAACTGGATGAGCGCGCCATGCACGCCACATGTCGAGGACCCCACAGAGGAGGAGCGGGCCGAGGGGATCACGCAGGTGTGGACCGTGGAGGCCGCGAAGACCGACGACCGTCTGGTCATCCGCATCCATGAGGTGGTCCACGACATCGCCGAGGATCTGGGGCCGGATCCCGGGTTGGTCAAGGACGGAGTCGAGGCGCACCTCCAGGAACTGCTGGCCGACCAGGTGCCGGAGATCCTGGGAATGGGCTGGACGCCGGTGCGCCGGGAGTACCCGACGCCGATCGGCCCGGTGGATCTCCTCGTGCGCGATCCGGACGGCCGTCCCGTGGCAGTCGAGGTCAAGAGGCGCGGCGGAGTGGACGGCGTGGAGCAGCTCACGCGCTACTTGGCGTTGCTCTCGCGGGATCCCCTCCTGGCGGACATCTCGGGGGCGTTCGCGGCTCAGGAGATCACCCGGCAGGCCCGGACCCTCGCCGAGGACCGGGGGATCCGGTGCGTCATCCTGGACTACGACGCGATGCGGGGCTTCGACGACACGGAGTTCCGCCTGTTCTGAGCCCTCCTCCGCACGCCGGGGCGCCGGCCGCGCGGGGTGGTGCACAATTGCCGACATGGAGACGAAGCGCATCGTGGTGCGGGGACGCACGGTCCTGGACGACTCAGTGGCGGAGGACGGGGCGGTGGTCCTCCGGGGGGATCGGATCCTCTGGGCCGGAGCCGTCGCCGATGCCGGCTCGGCGGGCGAGGACGTGGCCCGAGCCGTGCGCTCCGCGCCTCAGAGCAGGCGGACGGTGATCCCGGGGCTCGTCGACGTGCACTGCCACGGCGGGGGCGGCGCGTCCTTCCCCAATGCGGAGACCGCCGAGGAGGCGATGGCCGCGGTGCTCGAGCACCGCCGTCACGGGACGACCTCGCTGGTCGGCTCCTGCGTGACGGCGGCGCCGGAGGTCCTCCTCGCCCGCGCGCAGATGATGTCGGGGCTGGCGCGGCGCGGAGAGCTGGCGGGTATCCACTTCGAGGGGCCCTTCGTCTCGCGGGAGCGATGCGGGGCGCAGGACCCGGCCTTCATCGTCGACCCCGATGCCGGCCTCACCCGCGCCCTGCTCGACGCCGCCGGCGGGCATGCGGTGACGATGACGCTCGCGCCGGAGAAGCCGGGGGCCTTCGGCCCCGGGTCGGTGGCCGAGGTCCTCATCGAGGAGGGCGCCCTGCCGTCGTGGGGTCACACCGACTCCGCGCCCGGGGCCGCCCGGGCGGCGCTGGAGTACTCCCGGGAGAAGCTCGAGGCCCAGGGCGAGGCGGGGCGGCGCTCCGCGCGGGCCACCGTGACGCACCTGTTCAACGGGATGCGCCCCCTGCACCACCGCGACCCGGGACCGATCGCCGAGTTCGTGTCGGACGCCGCGCGCGGCGGCGCGATCGTGGAGATGATCTGCGACGGCGTGCACCTGGCCCCCTCCCTTGTGCGCGACGTCTACGAGACCGTGGGGCGGGACGGCTGCGTGTTCGTCACGGATGCGATGGCCGCTGCGGGGATGGCCGACGGCCGCTACCAGCTGGGCCCGCAGGCCGTCACCGTGACGGACGGCGTCGCCCGCCTCTCGGAGGGCGGCTCCATCGCCGGCGGGACCGCGCACCTGCTCGACTGCGTGCGCGTGGCCGTCCAGCAGGCGGGAATCCCCTTGGCTGACGCCGTCCACATGGCCAGCGCCCAGGGGGCGGACATCCTCGGGGACCCCCGGGTCGGCCGGCTCGCGGCCGGGGCCTTCGCGGACCTGGTGGAGACGGATGAGGACCTACGCGCGGTACGGGTGTGGAGACGCGGGGAGCCTGTGGACTGATGCCACGGGGTAGAGGATCTCGGAAGCGACCGCATCGCCGGCTCGACATGGGCCGGCTGGCGTCGATGCCGCGGATTGAGACCGGGCGCGACGGGATCGAATACCATGTCCAGTACCTGGGCGCGGCATCGAAGGAGTACGTGTGCCCCGGATGCCTGCATCCCGTCGCGATCGGGTCCTCCCATGTCGTCGTCTGGCCAGAGGAGGCGGCGTTCGGGGTGCCCACCGGCGTTGAGGCCCGGCGGCACTGGCACACGGCGTGCTGGCGGCGCGGCCTGAGGCCCTCATGAGGCTCCGGCCGGGGGCCTGTGGTGCGAGCCGCAGGCGGCGATGTGGGCACAGCGGGGACGAAGACCGTATCGTGGACGGAATGGGACGGATGAGCGAGCGCGAGGAGCAAGTGACGTGCGACGCGTGAGGCAGTTCGGCGCGGCTCTGGTCGCCCTGGCGTTGGCCGTGGTGGCTGCGGTGGCGGGAGTCCTCCTGCTGACGGTGTGGAGGCCGGCCGACCAGGTCGTGGCCTCCGCCGCACCCGGGGAGCCCTATGTGATGACCCGGGACGGGGTGCTGCCCCTGCAGGGCGATGGCCGCCAGGTCACGGTCACCGTGGAGTCCGCCGACCCCGGCCAGGAGGTGTCGCTGGTCCTGGGGACCACGAGCGACGTCCTCGGATGGATCGGCGATTCCGGTTACACCGAGGTCGTCGGCATCGCCGAGGGATGGACGGACCTCAAGGTCGTCGACCACCCCGCCGAGCGCGAGTCGACGGAGGACGCGCAGTCCGGCGGGGACGCGCAGTCCGGGTCCCGGGAACAGTCCGGCGACTCGGCCGCATCGGCCGGGACCGCCCAGTCCGGAGAGGCGGCGGCCTCCCCGCTGGACAACGACATGTGGCTCGAACGGGCCTCGGGCACGGGGTCGGCCTCTCTCACCCTGACGGACGTGCCGGCCGGACGGTCGGTGCTGGCCGCTGCGGAAGGGGCCCGGACGGCCCCGGGGATCACGATCGCCTGGGCGGTCCACCAGACGAACGGCGCGGCGATCGCGGCCTTCTCGCTGGCTGGCCTGTTCCTCGTCGTGGCCGCCGCCCTGTCCCTGCTCGAGCTGCGCACCCTGCGCCACCGCAGGAACCGCGCCCGGCTGCTGGCCGAACAAGAGGCAGCGGACTCCACAGCCACCCAGCAGCTCCCAGTCGAGGAGGTCATGGCCCGTGCCGGTGCGCGCCCCGAGGGCGGGGCCGGCGCCGGGGAGGCTCCCGGGGACCGCGAAGCGCGGGACGCGGAGGACGCTGGCGCCCGCGAAGCGCCGCCGGAGGCCTGGGAGGAGCCGGAGCCCGAGGAGTCGCCCGCGGTCGAGCGCAGCTCCCTACTGGGGCGCCACGCCGCCGGTCCCGCAGGCGACGAGGACCCGCCCGAGACCGTCCCGACGGACTCCGGCATCATCGACGTCTCCGCGATCCGCGAGGGGATGGCCTTCCCCTCGCGGCGCGCCCTGCGGGAAGCGCGGGACCGCGGGGAGGGCCGCTTCGTCGTCGACGGCCACGAGTTCGACACGGGGGTCACCCGCGCGGTGCGGCCCGCCCAGGGCGAGGCGCCCCGACACTCCGGCCGGACGGGCCGGTGGACCTCACTGATGTCCTCATGGACGCGGCGAGCGCCGAAGGGGGACTCCGATGCGCAGGACTCGTGAACTCCTCGCCCTGGTGGCGTTGACGTCGATTCTGGCCGTCACCGGCTGCTCGCAGGGGGAGCTGACGGCGCCCTCGGGCGCGGAGCAGTCGGGAACCGCGCAGAGCGGCACGCCGAACCTCGACTCCGACCGCATCGACTCGGTCCTCTCCGACGTCCAGGAGACCCTCAACGCCGGGGACGCGGAGATGAGCACCGACGATCTGAAGGCCCGGGTGGCGGACCCGGCGCTGCGGCTGCGCGCGGCCCAGTACGCGCTGGCTCGGGCGAAGGGGGCCACGGCGACCCCGCTGGACCTCACCGCCCAGACGGTGACGGTGACCAACGCGGCGTCGTGGCCGCGCGCGGTCGTCGACATCGCCCAGGCCGACGAGGGCGACCTGCCGATCGTCTACGTCCTCCGGCAGGGCGGCCCGCGGTCGGGCTACAAGCTGGTCAACTGGACGCGTCTGCTCGGCGGCACCTCGTTGACCACGATCTCGGCGGACCAAGGCTCGCCCTACGTCGGCGCCGATGCGACAGGCTTCGTCATGACGCCCGCGCAGGCGGTGTCCGCCTACGTCGACATGCTCAACGGCCAGACGGCGGGCGACGACCACTTCACGACCGACGAGTTCGCCCAGACCTACCTCGACGAGGCCGCGAGCATCAACCAGTCCGTGCAGGCCGCCGGCTCGGTCACCGCCGAGGCCCAGGCCCCCGACGACGACTCCGGGATCACGGGCGTCGTCTTGAAGGACGGGTCGGCGCTGGTCGCCGCCTCGTTCACCTACACGCACACCTACGCCCGCACCGTCAAGGACTCGACGATGAAGCTCGGCGGGGCCGCGGCCCAGCTCAACGAGGGCGACGACAGCGTCATCGGCACGGTGACGACCCACTACCTCGTCACCGTGCTCATCCAGATCCCGGACCAGGACACGGGCGGCAAGGCCAGCGTCGTCGGCGCCGAACGCGCCATCGAGTCCGTGAGCCGGGACGACACGAAGAAGCCGGAAGGGGAATGAGACAGTGAGCGATCCTCACACGATCCAGTCGGGACAGACGGCACAGGCCAAGGCGGCGCACGCCGGGCCCGAGCAGGACATGAGCCACGTCGACGCGCACGGCGCCGTCGACCTCACGGCAGAGACCGGCGCCCGGCAGACGGAGCAGGACGACGTCGCGACCGTGCGGATCGACGTCCCGCTGATCGCCCAGTCCGATGAACAGGGGTTCAACGACGTCGTCTCGACCTCGCGCACCGTGCCGGTCGTCGCGGTCCTGTGGTCGCCGCGCACCCTCAACGCGAGGGCGGCCCTCGACGTCCTCGAGGGCGTCGCCCGCGAGTACGCCGGGCGCTTCCAGCTGGTCGAGATCGACGCGGACGCCTCCCCCTCGATCGTCCAGGCTTTCCAGGCCCAGTCCCTGCCCACCGTCGTCGCCCTCGTCGCGGGGCGCCCTGTCCCCATGTTCCAGGGCAGCGCCCTCAAGGAGCAGATCACGCCCGTCATCGACGAGCTGCTCCAGGTCGCCCAGCAGATGGGCGTCACCGGCGCCGTTGCGGTGACCGCCCGGGACACCGAGAAGCCCACGCCCGCGGACCACCTGCCGGCCCTGGCGGCGGAGGAGGCGGGGGACCTGGAGGGCGCGATCGCCGCGTGGGAGAACGCCATCGAGCACAACCCCCGTGACGAGGACGCGAAAGCCCACCTGGCGCGGGTGCGGATCGCGGCCCGGAGGTCCAGGCCCTCCTCGGGCGACGACCCGGCCACCCAGGCGGACGCCGCCTTCGAGGCGGGGGACCAGGAGGGCGCTTTCGACCTGCTCCTCGGGATCATCGCCGAGTCCCGGGACCCCGACCAGCGCGAGAACGCCCGGGTGCGCCTGCTCGACCTGTTCCGTGTCGCGGGGAACACGGATGCCGTGCGCTCCGCCAGGCGCCGTCTCTCGACGCTGCTCCTGGCCTGAGCGCCCTCCCCGTCGATCCGAGACAGCCGGGCGGGCGGCTCAGCGGGCGCGGGGCGTCAGCCACACGGCGCCGAGCGGGGGGACGCGCAACTCGACGGAGGTCGGGCGCCCGTTCCATGTGACGGGCTCCGCGAGCAGTGGCCCGGCGTTGACCACGCCGGAGCCGCCGAAGGACTCGTCGTCGCTGTTGAGGATCTCCTCCCACTCCCCGCCGAAGGGCAGGCCGACGCGGTACGCCTCATGGGGCGTCCCCGCGAAGTTCGCCACGCACACGAGGACGCGCTGCTGGCCGTCCGCGTCGGGCCCCTTGCGCAGGTAGGAGATGACGTTGTGATCCCCGTCGGAGGCGTCGATCCACTCGAAGCCCGTGTAGTCGTCGTCCCACAGGGCAGGCTCGGAGCGGTAGACCTGGTTGAGCCGGGAGACGAGGCGCTGGAGGCCGCGGTGGCGGTCCTCGTCGAGGAGCCACCAGTCCAGGCTGTAGGACTCCGCCCATTCCTGCTGCTGGCCGAACTCCTGGCCCATGAACAGCAGCTGCTTGCCGGGGTGGGACCATTGGTAGGCGTACAGGACCCGCATGTTGGCGAGCTTCTGCCAGTCGTCCCCGGGCATCTTGGCGTAGAGCGACCCCTTGCCGTGGACGACCTCGTCGTGGGAGATCGGCAGCACGTAGTTCTCGGAGAAGGCGTAGACCAGGGAGAAGGTCAGCTCCCCGTGGTGCCATCGGCGGTTGACCGGGTCCTCGCGGATGTAGCGCAGGGTGTCGTTCATCCATCCCATGTTCCATTTCATGCCGAAGCCCAGGCCGCCACCGCTGGTGGGGGCCGTGACGCCGGGCCATGCGGTGGACTCCTCGGCGACCATGACGATGCCCGGGTCGCGGCGGTAGGCCGTGGCGTTGGCCTCCTGGAGGAATTGGATGGCCTCGAGGTTCTCCCGGCCGCCGTACTGGTTAGGCCGCCACTGGCCGTCCTTGCGCGAGTAGTCGAGGTAGAGCATGGAGGCCACGGCGTCCACCCGCAGGCCGTCGACGTGGAAGTCCTCCAGCCAGTACAGGGCGTTGGCGACCAGGAAATTGCGGACCTCGCGCCGGCCGAAGTTGAAGACGTAGGTGCCCCAGTCGGGATGCTCCCCGCGGAGGGGATCCGGATCCTCGTACAGGGGTGTGCCGTCGAAACGGGCGAGCGCCCAGTCGTCCTTCGGGAAGTGGGCGGGCACCCAGTCGAGGATGACGCCGATCCCGGCCTGGTGGAGCTGGTCGATGAGCCAGCGGAAGTCGTCGGGCGTCCCGTAGCGGGCGGTCGGCGCGTAGTACGACGTCACCTGGTAGCCCCAGGAGCCGCCGAAGGGGTGCTCGGCGACGGGCATGAACTCGACATGGGTGAAGCCGGTCTCGCGCAGATAGGGGATGAGCTCCTCCGCCAGACCCCGGTAGCCCAGGCCCTGCTTCCATGAGCCGACGTGGACCTCGTAGACCGACATCGGGCGCGTGTGGGGCGTCCTGCCGGGCCGCGCCTCCATCCACGCGTCGTCGCCCCACTCGTGGAATCGGTCGGTGACCACGGAGGCGGTGGAGGGCGGGACCTCCGTGGCGCGGGCCAGCGGGTCGGCCTTCTGGAACCAGTTGCCCCCCGGGCCCTGGATCTCGAACTTGTAGCGGGCGCCCACGTGGACGCCGGGGACGAAGATCTCCCAGACCCCCGACACGCCGAGCGAGCGCATGGACGTCGCCGTCCCGTCCCAGAAGTTGAAGTCCCCGACGACGCGCACGGCGCGGGCGTTGGGCGCCCAGACGGCGAAAGCGACGCCGTTGACATCGCCCATCGGACCGGTGTAGCGCTTGACGTGGGCGCCCAGGACCGTCCACAGCTGCTCGTGGCGGCCCTCCGAGATGAGATAGGTGTCCATCTCTCCCAGCGTGGGCAGGAAACGGTAGGGGTCGTCCAGGAGGGTCGCCTGATCCCCGTAGGTCACGCGGAGGCGGTAGTCGGGGATGTCGCCGAGCGGCAGCACCGCCACCCACACGCCGCCCCGCTCATGGGTGGCCGCGACGGTGAGGTCGGGCGTCACAACCTCCACGGAGTCGGCCAGGTGGTGGACGGTGCGCACCGTCACGGACCCGTCGCCCAGGTGCGCCCCGAGCACGGAGTGGGGGGCGTAGTAGCTGCCCTGGGCGACCGCGTCGAGGACGGCCGGGTCGACGGGGATGGGGACGTTGTCCATGTCTCAATACTCCCACGTGGAGTGGGGCCGCGGTGCGGTTCCGCCGGGGCGTCCCGGCAGGCCGGCTCAGGCCGGCCCGGCGAGCGCCCCGAGGGCGGCCATCGGGATCGGGAGCCAGCTGGGGCGCAGCCGGTGCTCGTAGACGACTTCGTAGGCGGCCTTCTCGATCATGAGCGCGCGGACGAGGACCAGGAGCCCGCCGTCGAACCCGTGGTCGTCGGTGTAGCCGGCGATGAAGGACGCCTGCGCGGCCCGGCTCCACTCCGGGTCCCCGCTGCCGCTAGGGGCCGTCCCCGCGGTGATGACGGGCAGCTCCGCCGTCGAGGCGGCCATCGCCCGGCCGCGCGGGGCGTGGCGGGCGGCCTGGGCGCTGGCGTAGTCGAAGGAGCGGAGCATCCCGGCGACGTCGCGCACCGCGAGGTCCGGGCGGCGGCGCTCCTCCAGGGAGCGCAGGGGCTCGCCCTCGAAGTCGACGATGTACCACTGGCCGTCGCCTCCGCGCAGCGTCTGTCCCAGGTGGTAGTCGCCGTGGATGCGGATGGCGGGCGGCAGCTCCCCGATCTGCTCCAGAGGGGCGACGGCGTCCTCGAGGCGGCCGAGCAGGTCTCCGGACAGCGCGTGGACCTCCGCGGCGGCCGCCTCGAGGTTGGAGCGGATGCGGCAGGCCAGCTCCGCGGCGGAGGGAGGACTCCCCAGCCCGAAGGCGTCGGCGAGATGGCGATGCATCTGCGCGGTGAGGTCCCCGAGCTCGCGGGCGGGACCGGTGGGATCCTCGCCGGCGCGGGCGAGGTCGACGAAGAACTCGAAACCGTCGCGGGCTCCCTCGACGAGGACCGAGGCGATCCCGGACACGGCCTGCTCGGTGCGGCGGGCGGAGCCGTCTCCCGCCCCGGGGAGCGGCACCGGCAGCTCAAGGTGGGCGAGCGGGGGCGGAACATGGGCCCACCCCCGGCCCGCCAGGGCGAGGGGCTCCTCGAGATCCGGATGGATGCCCGGCATCACCGCGCGCAGGCACTTGAGGATGACGCCGCTGCGCAGCACGTCGGCCCGGGCGCCGCCGGCCCCGTCGGCGGGCGGGGGGATGACGATCGAGGAGTTCGACTGCTCCCCGGTGACGGGGCGGGCGTCGTCGGCGCGGGCCAGCAGCGACGCCTCAAGCGCGGCCGGGTCGGCGATCCCCTCTCCCAGGGTTCCGGCGGCCGCCGCGGCGCGGATCCAGGCACGCAGAAACGAGGGGTGGAGCACGCCGTCGACCAGCCAGGCGTCCCTCACCCGGGCGATGACGCCGAGGCCGCCCGGCGGGGCCGTGTCGGTGTAGACCAGCGGCACCTGGATGGTCTGCGAGCCGACGCGGATCCATGAGATCCACACCGGATCCAGGGCGGCGCCGCCGTCCCAGTCAGGCGGCGCGGAGTAGGAGGAGACGTCGAAGTTGTCCAGCAGCTCGAGGCTCGCGCCGGGGTCCGCCGGGAACCACCTCTGCGCGTGCGCCCACTCGTCGATGACGGACAGCACGTCGATGTCCGGGGGCCATGATGCGCTCACTGTTCCTCCTCGTGAGGTTCCAGGAACGTCACGGCGAGCCAGTAGAAGCCGTGGCGCCCCAGGGTGATGTCGACGGTCTCGTCCTCGCGCACATCGGGGAACGGGTTCCCCGTGGCCAGGTCCGACAGGTGCCATCCGGCCATGCCGGGCAGCTGGATTCGGGCGGCGCGGGGATTCGTCGCGAGGTTGTTGACGCACAGGATCGTCTCGGACTCGTCGCGGCGCAGGAAGGCCAGCACCGAGTCGTCGGAGGTGGCCAGCACCGTCATGGAACCGATCCCGAAGGCCGGGTGGGCGCGCCGCGTCGCGAGCATGAGCCGCGTCCAGTTGAGCATCGAGGTGGGCCGGGTGCGGTGCTCCGCCACGTTGACGGCGCGCTGGTCGTAGGTCGGGTTCGAGATGATCGGGAGATAGAGGTCCCGGGGGGCCGCCGTCGAGAACCCGGCGGAGGGCGTCGCGTCCCACTGCATCGGCGTGCGCACCCCATCGCGGTCGTTGAGCTGGATGTCCTCGCCCATGCCGATCTCGTCGCCGTAGTAGAGGAACGGGGAGCCGGGGAGCGACAGCAGCAGGGCGTTGGCCAGCTCGACCTCGCGGCGCGAGCCCTCCAGGAGCGGCATCAGTCGCCGGCGGATGCCGACGTTGGCGCGCATCCGCGGTTCGGGCGCGTACCACTGGTACATGCGGGCCCGCTCCTCGTCGGAGACCATCTCAAGGGTGAGCTCGTCGTGGTTTCTAAGGAATGTTCCCCACTGGCCTCCCTGAGGCAGCGGCGGGGTCTCGGCGAGGATCTCGCGCAGGCCGTGGCTGGACTCCTCGCGAAGCGCGGCGAAGATGCGCGGCATGACGGGGAAGTGGAAGCAGATGTGGCACTCGGGGGCCTCATCGGTGCCGAAGTAGGCGACGACCTCGTGCGGAGGCTGGTTGGCCTCCGCGATCATGACCGTGCCGGGGAACTCCCGATCGACCATCTCCCGCAGGCTCGCGATGTAGCGATGGGTGGCCGGCAGGTTCTCGCAGATGGAGCCGTCCTCCTCGAACAGGTAGGGGATCGCGTCCAGCCGGAACCCGTCGACCCCCGTCGAGCACCAGAAGCGCACGACGTCGCGCATCGCCTCGCGCACCGCCGGGTTCTCGAAGTTCAGGTCGGGCTGATGGCTGAAGAAGCGGTGCCAGTAGAACTGCTGGCGCACCGGGTCCCACGCCCAGTTCGAGTCCTCGGTGTCGACGAAGATCACGCGCGCGTCCAGATACTCCGAGGGACGGTCGCGCCACACGTAGAAGTCCCCGTAGGGCCCCGACGGATCCTGCCGGGAGGCCTGGAACCACGGGTGCTGGTCCGAGGTGTGGTTGAGGACCATGTCGACGATGATCCGGATGCCCCGCGAGTGCGCCTCGATGACGAGCGCCCGGAAGTCCTCCATCGTCCCGTAGCGGGGGTCGATGCGCGTGTAGTCGGAGATGTCGTACCCGCCGTCGGCCATCGGCGAGTCGAAGAACGGGGGGATCCACAGGGCGTCCACCCCGAGCCACTGGAGATAGTCGAGCCGGCCGATCAGGCCGCGGAAGTCCCCCAGGCCGTCCCCGTCAGAGTCGGCGAAGGCGCGGACGAGGACCTCGTAGAAGACGGCGCGGCGGTACCACTGGGGGTCCTCGGCCACCGGGGGCAGCGGGGCGGCGCCCGCCCGGGGGCACGAGGGCGGAGCGGGCTCCGGGACCCGGACCGGGGGGATCGCTCCGGCCGTCGCGGCCTCCGATGGGGACGGCGTGCTCATCGCTTCTGCTCCCAGGTGGTGGCGGGCGCGGCCTCGACGGCCATGACATGGGCCAGGCGGGTCCAGGGCCCGAGCCGGACGTAGTTCGAGGCGCCCCAGGAGTAGGAGCGGCCGTCCAGCTCGTCGACCAGGGGCAGGCGGGCGTCCCCCAGCGCGGAGAGGTCCACGGTGCCCTCGACCTCCTGACGGGGATCCAGGGACAGGACGACGATGACGGTGTCGTCCCGCCCCGAGGGGGTGAAGCGGCCGTCGACATGCCGGGAGAAGCACAGCAGCGAGGGGTGGGAGGTGGGGTGGATGCTCAGCCGGTGGAGCTGCTGGAGCGCGGGGTGGGCGGCCCGAGCCGCGTTGAGCAGGCCGAGCAGGCGGGGGATGCCCGTGGGCTCGGCCTGCGACCAGTCGCGCGGCCTGTACTCGTACTTCTCATTGTCGTTCGGCTCCTCGAAGCCAGGGCGCTGGACGCCCTCGGCGAACTCGTAGCCGGAGTAGATGCCCCAGGTGGGCGACCCGGTGGCCGCCAGGATGGCCCGGATCGCGAAGATCGCCGTGCCGCCCGTGGTCATCTGCTCGGTGAGGATGTCGGGAGTGATGGGCCAGAACGCGGGGCGCAGCAGGTGGGCCGTCTCGGTGGAAACCTCGCGGAGGTAGTCCTGGATCTCCTCTTTGGCGGTGCGCCACGCGAAGTACGTGTAGGACTGGTCGAAGCCCACGGCGCCCAGCGTGCGCATCATGGCCGGGCGGGTGAAGGCCTCGGCCAGGAACAGGAGGTCCGGGTGGGCCCGGTGCATCTCGCGCATGAGGCGCTGCCAGAAGCGCACGGGCTTCGTGTGGGGATTGTCCACGCGGAAGATGCTCACCCCGTGGGAGGCCCACAGTTCGATGAGGTCCCAGACGGCGCGATAGATCCCCTCCGGATCGTTGTCGAAGTTCAGGGGATAGATGTCCTGGTACTTCTTCGGGGGGTTCTCCGCGTAGGCGATCGAGCCGTCGGCGCGCGTCGTGAACCACTCGGGGTGCTCCGCGACCCAGGGGTGGTCGGGCGAGCACTGGAGGGCGAGGTCCAGGGCCACCTCCATCCCCAGGTCGCGGGCTCTGCCCACGAAGGCGTCGAAGTCGTCGAAGTCTCCCAGATCGGGGTGGAGGGCGTCGTGCCCGCCCTCGGCCGAGCCGACGGCGTAGGGCGAACCCGGATCCCCGGGTCCGGCATGCAGGGCGTTGTTGCGTCCCTTGCGGAAGGTGGTGCCCACGGGGTGGACGGGCGTGAGGTAGACGACGTCGAACCCCATGCCCGCGATGCGCGGCAGGTCCTCCGCGGCCGTCCTCAGCGTGCCGGAGACCCAGGAGCCGTCGGGGTGCTGGACGGCGCCCTCGGAGCGGGGGAAGATCTCGTACCAGGACCCGTGGACGGCGCGAGGGCGGGCGACGTGGAGCGGATAGGTCTCGGTGTGCCCGTACAGGTCGCGCAGCGGGTGCGCGGCCAGGACGTCGCGCACCCGGGGGGATGTGGCCGCCGCGAGCCGCTGCTGGGCGGAGCGGTCCCCGTCTCGGGCCGCTGCGGCCGCCTCCAGCAGGACGGAGCGCCCGGGCTCGCCGGGCGCGCTCTGGGCGGGATTGCGCTCCGCACGCCCGGAAGCGGCCCGCTCCAGCAGGAGCGCCCCCTCCTCGAGCATGAGCTCGACGTCGATGCCCGCGCCGATCTTGACAGTGGCGTCGTGGCGCCAGGACGCGTAGGAGTCGGACCACGTGTCCACGCGGAAGCCCCAGGGGCCCGTGGAGTCGGCGCACACCCACGCTTCCAGGCGGTCCAGGCCGGGGGCGATGTCGACCATGGGGGTGCGCGAGCGGACGCAGCCGCTCGGATCGATGAGCACAGCCTCGGCGGCGAAGGCGCCGTGCCCCTCCCGGAACACCGTCGCGCGGATGGGGAACGGCTCGCCCTGGGTCGCCTTGGCGGGAAGGCGCCCGCCCTCCACGACGGGGAACAGTTCAAGGGCCGGGATGCGCGGGAGGTCCGGCGCATCGAGCACGTGGGGGAGTCGGACCTGATCGGGACTGGTCGTGTTCACGCCCCCCAGCCTAGTGGGCGATCGCCGGGCGATGTGGCATGCAGCACACGTCGGCGGCCGACCGGTTGCCCGGGATCCGCGCGGGCAGCTGTTCCGCTGGGGGACCGGCCCCGATATGCTTCAGCCGTGAGAGCAATTCGACGTTTTACGGTGAGAACCGTCCTGCCCGAGGCACTGGCCCCCCTTGACATCCTGGCTCGCAACCTGCGCTGGTGCTGGCACGCCCCCACCACCCGTTTCTTCGAGTCGCTGGATCCCGCCGCCTGGGATCGCGTCCACGGCGACCCCATCGCCCTGCTGGGAGAGATCGGCACGGAGCGGTTCGCGCAGCTGGCCGCCGACGCCTCGGTCGTGGACCGGGCGAGGGAGCTGGCGGAGGACCTGGACCGCTACATGAAGGAGCCCCGCTGGTACCAGAGCGGCTTCGCCGCTCCGGGCAAGCCGGAGGCCATCGCCTACTTCTCCGCGGAGTTCGGCATCACCGCGGTGCTGCCCCAGTACTCCGGCGGGCTCGGCATCCTCGCCGGCGACCATCTCAAGAGTGCCTCGGACCTCGGGGTGCCCATCGTGGGCGTCGGACTGCTCTACGAGTCCGGGTATTTCCGCCAGTCGCTGTCGCGGGACGGGTACCAGCGCGAGACCTACCCCCTCATCGACCCCAACAACATGCCGCTGACGCTCCTGCGCGAGTGGGACGGCACGCCCGCCCGCGTCTCGCTCCGGCTGCCGGGGGAGCGCACCCTCAATGCCCAGGTGTGGGTCGCCGAGGTCGGCCGGGTCCCCCTGCTCCTGCTCGACTCCTCGATCCCGGACAACGACCCGGTCTCGCGCAATGTCACGGACAGGCTCTACGGCGGCTCCAAGGAGCATCGCATGGAGCAGGAATTGCTGCTGGGAGTGGGCGGGGTCAAGGCCCTGCGGTTGTACTCGCGGCTGACCGGCGCTCCCGCCCCCTCGGTCTACCACTGCAATGAGGGCCACGCCGGGTTCCTGGCGGTCGAGCGGCTCCGCGAGCTCATGGAGGGCGAGGAGCACCTGGACCTCGGCACGGCCATCGAGGTCGTGCGCTCCGGCACGCTCTTCACGACGCACACGCCCGTCCCCGCTGGCATCGACCGCTTCGACCGCGGTCTCGTGACGCGATACCTGGACGCGATGCCCCTGCCGGGGGTGTCCACCGAGGAGGTCGTCGCCCTGGGCAATGAGTCCTACGAGGGCGGGGACCCCTCGGTGTTCAATATGGCGGTCCTCGGCCTGCGGATGGCGCGTCGCGCCAATGGCGTGGCGAAGCTGCACGGCAGGGTCTCCCGCCAGATGTTCGCCTCGCTGTGGGCGGGCTTCGACGTCGACGAGGTGCCGATCACCTCGGTGACCAACGGCGTCCACGGACCGACCTGGCGGGCCCCCGCCTTCCAGGAGATGGCGGAGCGCTATCTGGCCGCCCCGGAGATCGAGTCCGGCGGCGGATGGCTGACCCCGGCGGAGAACGGCGGAGTGCCCGACGACGTCCTGTGGGCGACGCGGCGCGAGTTGCGCGAGCGCCTCGTCGCCTCGGCGCGCCGGCGCGTGCGCTCCTCGTGGCTGGAGCGCGGAGCGTCCCCCGCGGAGCTGGGATGGGTCGACAACGTGCTCGACCCGGATGTCCTCACCATTGGGTTCGCCCGCCGCGTCCCGACCTACAAGCGCCTCACGCTCATGCTCAACGATCCGGAGCGGCTGACCCGTCTGCTCACGGACCCCGAGCGCCCGATCCAGATCGTCGTGGCCGGAAAATCCCACCCCGACGACGAGCCGGGCGTGGGCCTCATCCAGCGCCTTGTCCAGTTCACGGACGATCCCCGGGTGCGCGAGCGCATCGTGTTCCTGCCGGACTACGACATCGCGATGGCCCAGACGCTCATGCCCGGATGCGACGTCTGGCTGAACAACCCGCTGCGCCCACTGGAGGCCTCGGGCACCTCCGGCATGAAGTGCGCGCTCAACGGCGCCCTCAACCTGTCGATCCTCGACGGGTGGTGGGACGAGATGTACGACGGCGCCAACGGCTGGGCGATCCCGACCGCCGACGGGGTGGAGGACCCCCAGCGGCGCGACCGCATCGAGGCCTCGGCCCTCTACGACCTCATCGAGGGGACGGTGGCCCCGAGGTTCTACGACCGCGATGGGCGCGGCATCCCGCGCCGCTGGATGGAGATGATGCGCCACACGCTCAGCGACCTGGGTCCGAAGGTCCAGGCGACCCGGATGGTCCGCGATTACGTCGAGCGGCTCTACGTGCCGGTGTCCGACGCGCACGACGTCCTGGACGTCCCCGGTCACGAGGCCGCGCGCTCCCTGGCGTCGTGGAAGGCGAAGGTGCGCTCGCAGTGGGGGGAGGTCCGCGTCGACTACGTCGAGGCGCACCTGCCCGACGTCGCTCAGATCGGGGACTCCGCGGAGATCACCGCCCAGGTGTCGCTGGGGGCGCTGAGCCCGCAGGACGTGACGGTCGAGGTGCTCGCCGGGCGCGTCGGCGCCGACGACGAGATCCACGACTTCTCGACGACCGAGCTGCCCCCGGTGGACGCCGTCGGGGAGGGACGCTGGGTCTTCCGCGGGTCTGAGGCCCTGGAGGTCGCGGGTCCCTTCGGCCTCGCCGTGAGGGTCGTGCCGCGCAATCCGCTGATGGCCGCCCCCACGGAGCTGGGCCTGGTCGCGGTGGCGGCGCCGTCGACGGTGACCTCGGAGCAGCACACGAGCTTCGGCGACTGACCCGGCCCTCCGTCAGACGAGGCCGCTGGTCCCGAACAGATGGCCGATGCCGAAGGTGAAGGCCATGGCCGCGGCCCCGCCGATGAGCAGGCGGATGACGGCGCGCCCTCGGGGCGCGCCGCCCAACCACGCGCTGACCCATCCGGTGGCGGCCAGTGCGATGAGGACGGCCGCGAAGGTGGCGGGGATGCGCACGGCGGGGGCGAGGGCAAGCATCGTGAGGAACGGCAGGGCGGATCCGGCTAGGAAGGACACGAATGAGCTGCCCGCGGCGGCCCACGGGTTCGTCAGGTCGTCGGGGTCGATGTGGTACTCGGTGGTGAGGTGAGCCTCCAGGGCGTCGCGCTCCGAGAGCTCGCGCGCGACACGCTGCGCGGTGCTCGGGCTGAGCCCCCGGGACTCCCACAGCTCGGCGAGCGCCCGCTCCTGGCCCGCGGGGTCGCGTTCCAGGTCCGTCTGCTTGCGCACGACGATCTGATGCTCGGTGTCGCGCTGGGTGGACACGGAGACGTACTCGCCGACCGACATCGATAGCGAGGCCGAGGCGATGCCGGAGGCTCCGGCCAGCGCGATGGCGGCGGTGTTCGACGGGTCGACCGCGGCGACTCCGACCAGCAGACCGGAGATCGACACGATGCCGTCGTTGGCCCCCAGGACGCCGGCCCGCAGCCAGTTCAGTCGCGAGGCGAGGGACCGCGTCGTCTCGCGGGCCTGCGAGCCGGGGCGCGCCGGCTCGCCGGAGGCCTCTGCCGACGCCGGGCGTGAGACGGCGCGTTGCCGGTCGCGCCGGAGGCGCGCAAGGAGGCCTCTGACGACGGGGCCGGTGCGGACGGTGCTCGAAGCGCTCATGGCTCGAACGTAATGGCAGGTCAGAGGGCATTTCCATGAAGGAAAGGCGCTCCTGGGGGGAATGAGGAGCGCCTCAACACCTCACCTGGACCTGCCGGGAGGCGGGTCGGAGATCCCCGGTGACGGGGCGGATTCGCGCAGATGTCCATACCGGGTGCGCATCCGTGCGCATCCGTGCGCCACCGTCCCGCGGCGCGGGACGAGGACGGCGCCGCTCAGTAGTCCATCTGCATGGCGGAGCGGACCTCGGCCAGCGTGCGGTCCGCCTGCTCGTTGGCGGTCGCATTGCCGTCGTGGAGCACGTCGAGCAGGTGCCCCGGATCGGCCACGAGGTCCGCGCGACGCGCGCGGATGGGCGCCAGCATCTCGTTGAGGGCCTCAATGACGAGCTTCTTCAGGGCCCCGGCCCCCGCGCCGCCGATCTCTTCCGCGATGTCCTCGGGCGTGCGGCCCGTGGCCAGGGCGGCCATGAGCAGCAGGTTCGAGACCTCGGGGCGGTTCGCAGGGTCGTAGGTGATGACGCGGTCGGCGTCGGTCTTCGCCTTCCTGAGGACCTTCGCGGTCTCGTCGGCCGTCATCCTGATCTCGATGGTGTTCCCGCGCGACTTGGACATCTTCGTCCCGTCCGTTCCCAGGATGTGGGGGGCCTCGGAGAGGAGGGCCTCGGGCTGGCGGAAGATCGCGTGGTCCGCCTGGGCGCGCCCGTAGCGCTTGTCGAAACGCTGGGCGATCGCCCGGGTCTGCTCGAGGTGGGGCAGCTGGTCCTGGCCGACAGGCACGACGTTGGCCTTGCAGAACAGGATGTCGGCCGCCTGGTGGACGGGGTAGGTGAGCAGCAGCCCCGTCATCGCCCGTCCGCCCGTGGCCTCCAGCTCCGCCTTGACGGTGGGATTGCGGTGCAGCTCGGACTCGGTGACCAGCGAGAGGAAGGGGAGCATCAGCTGGTTGAGCGCGGGCACGGCGGAATGGGTGAAGATCGTGGTGCGTTCGGGGTCCAGGCCGCAGGCGATGTAGTCGGCGAGGAGACCGAGCACGCGGTCCTTGAGCGGGCCCACCCCGTCGCGGTCGGTGATGACCTGGTAGTCGGCGATGAGCGCCCACGTGTCCACGCCCCGATCCTGCAGATCCACCCATTCGCGCAACGTCCCGAGGTAGTGTCCGATGTGGAGGGATCCCGTGGGCCTCGCCCCGGTCAGCATCCGGAACCGCGAGGGATCCCGGGTGATCGCGGCGTCGATCTCGGCGGACCGCGCCCGCGTGCGAGCGAGCGACGCCTCGATGGTGGAGTCGGCAAGAAGGTCTTCGCTGGTGGTCACCCGGACAGTCTAGGCGGTCGCCGGGTGCCGGGGTCCCGCCCTCACCGCCGCAGGGGGACGGCGCGGTCCGACAGCAGCACGACCATCGACTGGGGCTCGAGCTCCAGGGCGGCGCCCGCGGCCGCGCCCTGGAGACCCTCGGGGAGGTCGTGGAGGCCGTCGAGGCCGGTGGAGGGGTCGATGCCGCCCTGGCGGGGGTTCGACCACGACGTGTCGGCGACGACCACCCAGCCGGCGGCCTCGTGGCCGGCCGCCAGCGTGACCGCCTGGTCGTCCAGGGTCCCGTTGAACACGATGAGCTTGTCGCGGTCGCCCAGCGGCGAGCCCGAGCCGAGCATCTGGAAGACGCGGTTCTCCTGGCGCGACCAAGCCCCCTGCGACATCGGGGTCCCCGCGCGCGTGAACCACCCGACGTCGTCGATGGAGTCGCCCGGCGCCGCCCGCCCGGTCGAGAACCCGGGGACGCGCAGCACGGGGTGCTCGCGGCGCAGCCACAGCAGCCACCGGGTCGTCTCCACCTGGTCGAGCTGGTCCTCCGACAGGGTCCAATCGACCCAGGAGATCGGGCCGTCCTGGCAGTAGGCGTTGTTGTTGCCGTACTGGGTGCGCTGGAACTCGTCGCCGGCGGTGATCATCGGGGTGCCGGCCGACACGAGGAGCGTCGTCAGCAGGTTGCGCTGGGAGCGCTGGCGGGCGGGGAAGAGATCCTCGACCAGGCCCGCCGCGTCCCGCGTGCCGTCCGGGGTGAGGGCCGAGGCCACCGCGCCCTCTAGTCCGTGGTTCCACGAGAGGTTGTGGGTCGAGCCGTCGCGGTCGCCCTCCAGGTTCGCCAGGTTGTGCTTGTGGTCGTAGGCGGTGAGGTCGGCCAGGGTGAAACCGTCATGCGAGGTCACGAAGTTGATCGAGGCCCGGCAGCCCCGATCCGACCCCGCGCCGTGGGTGAACAGGTCGGCCGAGCCGGACAGCCGGGTCGCCAGGTCGTTGGGGCCCTGGACGGGGCGTCCGCGCGAGAGGTCGCGCATGTCCGCCAGCCAGAAGCTGCGCACCGAGTCGCGGAAACGGTCGTTCCACTCCGACAGCGGCGTGGGGAAGCCACCCGTCTGCCAGCCGCCCGGACCGAGATCCCAAGGCTCGGCGATCAGCTTGTCGCAGGTGAGCTCCTCGTCGGCGCCCATGGCGACGAGCAGGGGATGCAGGGGCGTGAAGCCGGTCGAGAAACGTCCCAGGGTGGTCGCCAGGTCGAATCGGAAGCCGTCGACGCCCATGTCCCGTGACCAGTGGCGCAGCGAGTCCAGGACCATCTGGACGACGCGCGGGTGGTCCATGTTGAGCGTGTTGCCGGTGCCGGTGACGTCGACCATCTGCATCGGGCGCGAGGGCGTGTGGCGGTAGTAGAGCTCGGAGTCCAGGCCTCGCCAGCACAGCGACGGCCCGGCGTCCGAGCCCTCGCAGGTGTGGTTGTAGACGACATCGAGGATGACCTCGAGGCCCGCGTCGTGGAGGTCGGAAACCATGGAGCGGAACTCGTCGACCACGGCCTGCGCGCCGCGGCGGCGGGCCGCCGCGGTCGCGTAGGACGGCTCGGGCGCGAAGTAGGACAGCGTCGAGTACCCCCAGTAGTTCGTCAGGCCCCGGTCGGAGAGGAAGGACTCGTCGTGCTTGGCGTGGACGGGCAGCAGCTCGACGGTGGTGACCCCCAGGCGGCGCAGGTGGGCGACGGCGGCGGGATGCGCGAGCCCCGCATAGGTGCCTCGCAGAGGCTCGGGCACCTCCGGCATGAGCTGGGTGAACCCCTTGACGTGGAGCTCGTAGACGACCGTCTCCTCCCATGGCGTGCGGGGCTTGGGGCTGAGGGCTCCGGGCGCGCCCGTCACCACCGAGACAGGGACGTGGCCGGCGGAGTCCAGATCGGACTTCACCAGCGGGTACGTGGTGGGGAAGAGGTCGTCGTCGACCTGGTGGGCATGGATCTCGGGCCCGAGGTCGACCGTGCCCTCCAGACCCCGGCCGTAGGGGTCGAGCAGCAGTTTCGCGGGGTTGTGGAACAGGCCCCCGTCGGGATCCCATGGCCCGAAGACCCGGAAGCCATAGCGCAGTCCCTCGCCGACGCCGTCGAGATGCCCGTGCCACACTCCCGACACCGGGCCCCGCAGCGACCAGCGCCGCTCGAAACGGGGGCCGCCCTCGTTGACGATGCAGAAGTCGACGCGGGTGGCGCGTCCGGCGACGACCGCGATGTCAATGCCCGAGCCGCGCACGTGCACGCCGAGGCGCTGCGGGGTGGGATTGGGGGCGGGGATCGGCTGCGCGGGGGGCTCCCACGCGGGGCTGGTCCCTGTGCGGCTGGCCATGGGCTCGCTCACCTTCCAGGCATCGGACACGGTCATGGCGTCGTGCGCCTCCCCGAATCGTAGCCGCCGGACGGCCGCGTCCCCGCCCGGGTGCCCCGTCCCGGGTGACCTTCGCGACGAAATAGGGAAGGAGCCGGGTACGGAAAATGTGGCACGCTGGGACCATGAGAATCGTGGTGTGTGTCAAGCACGTGCCCGACGCCCAGTCGGACCGGCGCATCGAGGACGGCCGCGTCGTGCGCGGCGAGGACGACGTGCTCAACGAGCTCGACGAGAACGCCGTGGAGGAGGCGGTCAGCCTCGTCGAGGCCCACGGCGGCGAGGTCGTCGCCGTGACGATGGGACCCGAGGACGCCCACGACGCGGTGATGCGCGCCCTCCAGATGGGAGCCGACCGCGGCGTCGTGGTCACCGATGACCGCCTGGCGGGAGCGGATGCGATCGCGACGGCCGCCGTCCTGGCGGCGGCGGTGCGGCGCCTCGGCTCCGAGGCCCCGGTCGACCTGGTGGTCACCGGCATGGCGAGCCTGGATGGCATGACGTCGATGGTGCCGGCTGCGCTGGCCGCCGAGCTGCGCTGGCCCGCGCTGGGACTGGCCCACGCCCTGGAGGTGTCGGGGGCCGAGGGCGCCTGGCGCGTGCGCGCCGAGCGCTCGGCGGATGGATTCGACGAGGTCTCCGAGGCCGGAGCCCCGGTGGTCGTCAGCGTCACCGACCAGATCAACGAGCCGCGCTACCCGAGCTTTCAGACAATGCGGGCCGCGCGGGCGAAACCGGTCGAGCAGTGGACCCTGGACGACCTCGCGGAGGGGGAGGGCCTGCCCCCGTCCTCGACCCGGGTCCTGGAGGCGGGCGCCATCGAGCGCTCCGGTCCCGGCACCATCATCGCGGACTCCGGGGACGGCGGAGAGCGGCTGGCACGGTACCTGATCGAGGAGGTGAAGTGAGCATGGGCGAGGTCCTGGAACGTCCGATCGTCGTCCTCGTCGACCACCTGGACGAGGCGGAGGGCGGTGGGCTTGCCCCGACGTCCGCGCAGCTGTTGACGCTGGCCCGGTCCCTCACGACGGGCGGGGTCGTGGCCGTCGCCCCCGTCGACTCGCCGGATCTCGCGACGCTGGGGGAGCAGGGCGCCGCCCGCGTGCTGGCGCCCGACCTGGCCGGGCGCTCCTCGCGGGTCCCCGCCGTCCTCGCGGACGCCGTGGAGGGGGCCGTGGCCGAGGTAGAGGATCCCGCGGCCGTGCTCGTCGCGTCGGACTACCGCGGGCGCGAGGTCGCCGCGGTGCTCGCGGTGCGCCTGGGCGGCGGGGCGGTCGTGGACGCCGCCGGCGTCGAGGCGGAGGACGGCGCGCTCGAGGTCCGCAAGTCCGCGTTCGCCGGCACATGGGCCACACGGGTGCGTCTGACGGGGCGGGTCCCGGTGATCGCGGTGCGCCCCTCCAGCGTCGAGGCCCGCCCGGCCGCCGAGCCGTCCTCGCCCGAGGTCGTCCGCGTCGCGGTCCGGTCCTCGCCGGAGTCCCTGGGCGTCGAGCTCGTGTCCTCGACGCGGCAGGAGTCCACGGGCGGCGTGGCGCTGGCGGACGCCCGGGTCGTCGTCGTGGGCGGCCGGGGGACCGGCGGGGACTTCGGCCCCGTGCGCGCCCTCGCCGATGTCCTGGGCGGGGCTGTGGGCGCCACGCGCGTCGCCTGCGACGAGGGGTGGGCCCCCCGCGCCCTCCAGATCGGGCAAACCGGCGTCTCCGTGGCCCCGAGGATCTACATCGGACTCGGCGTCTCCGGCGCCATCCACCACACGGTCGGCATGCAGGCCGCCCGCCGCATCGTCGCCGTGGACGACGATCCCGACGCCCCGATCTTCGACATCGCGGACTTCGGCGTCGTCGGTGACCTCTTCGAGGTCATCCCCCAGGCCCTTGAGACCCTGAGGAAGGAGCTGGGCGGGCAGTGAGCCCGGATACCGTCCACTACCTGGACCACGCCGCCACCGCCCCCGTGCGCGAGTGCGCCCTCCAGGCGTGGGTGGGGGCGACGCGCGCTCTGTCCGCCGTGCCCGGCAACCCCTCGGCGCTGCACGCCGGCGGCCGCTCCGCCCGTCGCCTGCTCGAGGACGCGCGCGAGCGCATCGGCGCGGCGCTGGGGGCGGACCGCGCGGAGGTGGTCCTCACCTCGGGGGCCACGGAGTCCGATGCCCTGGCCGTGGCCGGAGGCGCGCGCGGGGCGCGCGCCCGGGACCCGCGGCGCACCCGCGTGCTGGCGTCTGCCCTCGAACACGACGCCGTGGGCGCCCAGAGCGCGGTGCTCGCCCCGGCGGGTTTCGAGTGGGCCCTCCTGCCCGTCTCCGCGCTCGGCGTGAGCGTCGTCGACCCGGCCGCGCTGGCGGAGGCCGCCCCCCGCCTCGCCGTGGCCTCGCTGTCCATGGTCTCCTCGGAGCTCGGGACCCTTCAGCCCGTGGCGGCGCTCACTGAGGCGCTGGCGGGCGACGACGGATCCCGGCCCCTGGTCCACACCGACGCGGCGCAGGCCGTGGGCGTCCTCGACGTCGACTTCCACGCCCTGGGCGTCGACCTCATGACGGTCGGCGGGCACAAGATCGGCGCCCCCGCCGGAACGGGCGTCCTGCTCGTGCGCCGGGGGACGCCGCTGGTCACCGACCGTCCGGGCGGCGGCCAGGAACGGGGCATCCGCTCGGGCACGCCGGATGTGGCCGGCGCCTGCGCGCTGGCCGCCGCCCTGGAGGAGGCCGTCGCCCAGCGCGAGGCCCTGCGTCGGCACCTCACCGGCCTGCGCGCCCGGCTCCTGTCCGGGCTCCCTGCAGGATCCCGCGCCACGCTCGCCCCCGAGGCCCCCTGCTCCCCAGCCATCGCGCACCTTTCCGTGGACACCGCCCACCCGGAGGCCGTGCTCCTGGCGATGGACGCCGCCGGCGTCCTCGTCTCCGCCGGCTCCGCCTGCCATGCCGGAGTCACCCGGCCCTCCGCCGCGGTCCTCGCACTGGGGCGCGGCGAACGGCAGGCGCTGGGGGTGCTGCGCGTCTCCATGGGCCCGACCACCTCCGCCTCCGACGTCGACGCCCTTCTCGCCGCGCTGCCCCAGGCGATCCGCGCGGGACAGAGGCTGGACGCCCGCGACCGGGCGAACCGCCCACGCCGCCCGGATCCCCGGGCGGGCGCGTCCACGGCGCCCGCCACCGTCGGGGAGGCGCGGCCATGAGGATCCTCGCCGCGCTCTCAGGGGGAGTCGACTCGGCCGTCGCCGCGGCCCTGGCCGTCGAGGCCGGGCACGACGTCGTCGCCGTCCACATGGCCCTGTCGAGCCAGCCCCAGGCCTGCCGCATCGGGTCCCGCGGATGCTGCTCGGTGGAGGACGCCGGGGACGCGGCCCGCGCCGCGGAGATCCTCGGCATCCCGTTCTACGTGTGGGACCTGGCCGAGGACTTCGAGCGCAGCGTCATCACCGACTTCGTCGCCGAGTACCGGGCGGGCCACACCCCCAACCCCTGCGTGCGCTGCAACGAGTTCGTCAAGTTCCGCGAGCTCGCCGAGCGGGGACGGGCATTGGGCTTCGACGCCGTGTGCACCGGCCACTACGCCCGGATCGTGGACGGAGCGGCCGGCCCCGAGCTGCACCGGGCTCGCGACGAGGCCAAGGACCAGTCCTACGTGCTCGCCGTCATGGGCCGCGAGGAGCTCTCCCGCGTCGTGCTGCCGCTGGGCGAGGCGCCCTCGAAGGCCTGGGTGCGCGCCGAGGCGGCACGCCGCGGGCTCGGCGTGTCGGCGAAGCCCGACTCCTACGACATCTGCTTCATCCCCGACGGGGACACGCGGGGCTTCCTGCGCTCGAGGCTCGGGTCGCGCCGCGGTGACATCGTCGGCGTGGACGGCACGGTCCTCGGCTCCCACGACGGGTACTGGAATTTCACGGTCGGCCAGCGCCGCGGGCTGCGTCTCGAGCGCCCGGCCCCCGACGGCGCGCCGCGCTACGTCGTGGAGACGCGGCCGGAGGCGAACCAGGTGGTCGTGGGCGCCTCCGAGTTGCTCAGCGTGGACCGCATCGCCTGCCGGGACGTCGTGTGGCTCGCGCCCGACGACGCGGGAGCCGTGGAGGGAGCGGCAACGGAGGCGTTCGGCCCCTCGCTGGGGGGAAGGCGCCTCGCGGATGTCCCGCCGCGGGTCCTCACGGCCCAGGTCCGTGCGCACGGGGCCCCGTCGGTGGTGCGGGCGGTCGCGCGGGCGGGCGGGCGCCTGGTCGTCGACCTGGCCCGGCCCGTCCGGGGCATCGCCCCGGGCCAGTCGCTGGTGCTCTACCGGGGGACGAGGGCGATCGCCGAGGCGACGATCGGGGCCTCAGCGCGCGCCGGGCTCCCCGGCTCCATCGACGAGGGCGTCCCGGAGGCTCAGAACCGCTGATATCCGAGGCGTATCAGTAGTTCTGCAGACCGTGCAGGGCGGCTGCCGCCAGACCGGCCACGAGCCAGCTGGTCATGGAGCCGATGAGGAACTCCTCGGCGGCGTCACCGGCGTTGTCCCGGGAGATCTCCGGGAACCGCACGATGCCCTTCGCGGCGACGACGGCTGCGATCGCGGTCTCGGCGCCGGACAGCGCCAGACCGACGATGAGCAGCCGTTCGAGGGGGCCGATCACGCGTCCGCCGCGCAGACGCGAGATCCGGCGCTCCGGGCGTTCTCCCGTCCGCGCGGGGGCCGGACCCACCCGGACCGAGGCGAGCACGGCTCCGACCAAGCGATTCGCAGCCGGGCCGAGCAGGATCAGGACTCCAGGGACGGCGACCAGGAGGGATGGCCCCGCCAGCGTGCCGGCGCCGGTCGGGAGCGGCCAGACGAGCGCCGCGGCGACGGCGACGGTGAGGAGGGCGTCGCCGGCGATGAGCCGGGCGGGCGCGGACGGGGGAGCGCAGACGGACAGCGCCCACCACAAGGCGGAGACGGCTACCGCGGCCGCCGAGGCGAGAGGCGCCATCCCGAGGCCCCACGCGCCCAGCGCGGCCGCGGCGAGAGCCCACGCGGCCCAGGCGAGGACGCGCGACCGGCGACGTCGCAGGCCCGGCACCGACGGGACCAGCGAACCGACGCCGGCGGCGAGCAGAAGCAACGCGGCGGTCATCGGCCCTCCTCCAGCAGGATCCGCTGGACCAGGAGGAGCTCGGCGGCCCCGGAGCGGTGGGCCGACTGGGAGACGGCGGATTGGCCGATGCCCTCCTCGGCACCCAGATCCACCTGGGTGCGGCCCATGAGCAGCCCCGCCGCGATGCGTCGCTCCCGGGCCTTCATCCGGGCGATGACATGGTCGCGGATGAGGAGCAGCCCATTGGGGACCGTCGTCGCGGGACCGTCGTCCGTCGCGCACATCCAGGTCCGGGCGGTGGGGTGCCCGGAGTCCTCCAGCCGGTGGGCGCGGTCGATGGCGTCGCGGGCGGCCCACCAGGCCGACCCGTCTTCCAGAGCCGCGCCGTCGTGGGCCGCGGCCTCCAGCGTGAGGGCGTCGCCGATGCCGATGCCGAAGCGCAGGCCGAGGCCGACGGGCAGCAGCAGATGGGCGCGGGCGGTGTAGGCCACGGCGTCCTCGCGCGAGCCGAGGACGACCTGGAACTCGTCGCCGACCGTCGCCCAGGGGGCGCGTCGGACATCGAGCCCCTCGCCGGCCCGTTCGAGCACGCCGAGGATGGCGGCCTGCGCCCCGGCGCGGTCGGGGAGCGTGCGGGAGCCGACGATGTCGGCGATGAGGGCAGCGGTTCCCCCCCTCGCGGACGTCTCGGAGGCCCCGGAGTCAGGCGCGGCGTTCATAGGGTGACGATATCACTGATATTCGGTCGATATCAGCTTTTCTGTGTCCCGAGGTCGGCGCTCCGCCGTTCCTCCCGGAACCGCGCGGCCGCAGACATCTTGCGTGAGCGCCGTCGCGGGCGGGGCGCTCGGCCACCGCCTAGGCTGGTGGCTCGACGGGCGGAGCCGCGCCCGGCACCCGCCTAGGAGGCCCCGATGACATCGACGCTCACCGAGCTCACTGCCGGCATGCCGATCCCGTACGGCGGCGACCGAATCGCCGTCGTCGACGAGAAGCTGGCCCGCGCCTTCCGACCCGGCGACGCGCTGTACGTCGTCCAGCAGACCGGCGCGCTGCTGCACGTCCCCTCCGATGTGCGCCGGGCCGTCACACGGCAGGTCGACGCCGCCGTCGAGGCGTTCACGGCGCTGCGGGCCGTCCCTCCCGCCGCGGTCGGCGCGTTCTTCGACGAGTTCGCGTCCCGCCTGGAGGAGGGGTGGGAGAGGATCGAGAGGGCCAACGAGGCGGATGTCGCGCGCGCCCGGGAGCGCGGCCGTTCGACCACGCGCCTCGAGGTCTCGGGGCGCGTCCGCGAGGAGATGACGGCCGGCCTGCGGGGATGGGCGCGACGCGTCGGCGGGGAAGGCCCCGCCGCCCTGTCGAGGCCCGTGGGCCGTATCTCCCACGACGGCTGGGACGTCACCGAGGTCACGGCGCCACTGGGCGTCGTCGCCTTCGTCTTCGAGGGGCGGCCCAATGTGCTGGCCGACGCCGCCGGCGTCGTGGCGACCGGCAACACGGCGGTCCTGCGCATCGGCGGCGATGCCCTGGGGACGGCGGAGGCCATCCGCGACCTGGCACTGGCCCCGGCGCTGCGGACATCCGGCCTGCCCGAGGGCACCATCGGCATCGTCCCCGTGCGGGACCGGTCAGCGGGTTGGGCCCTCTTCAGCGATCCGCGGCTGGCCCTGGCCGTCACCCGGGGCACGGGGCGGGCCGTCATGGAGCTGTCGGCCGTCGCCCGCCAGGCCGGCGTCCCGGTCTCCGCGCACGGCACGGGCGGCGCCTGGCTCGTGGCGGATGCCGCCGCGGACGCGGCGCGCTTCTCGGGCGCCGTCGAGCACTCGCTGGACCGCAAGGTCTGCAACACGCTGAACGTCGCGGTGGTGGTGCGGGAGCGGGCCGCCGACCTGGTGCCCGTTCTGCTGGAGGCCGCGGACCGTGCCGCCGCGAGCCGGGCGGGCGCCGGGGCACGCGCCCGCATCCACGTCGCGGAGGGCTCGCAGCAGTGGGTCGGCGCGGGCGAGTTCGCCACGAGCATCGCGGTCCGCCGGGCGCAAGGGGACGTGACGGAGCCGCGGGCCGACGTGCTGGCCGTCGACGGGCTCTCCCGGGAGTGGGAGTGGGAGGGGACTCCCGAGCTCGCGCTGCTCGTCGTGGCCGGCCTGGATGAGGCGATCGCGGCCGTCAACCGGTGGAGCCCCCAATTCGTGGCCTCCCTGATCTCGGAGGATCCGGCGGCCCAGGAGCGCTTCCGCCAGTCGGTGAACGCGCCCTTCGTGGGAGACGGGTTCACCCGCTGGGTCGACGGGCAGTACGCGCTGGACGAGCCCGAGCTGGGGCTGTCGAACTGGCAGTCCGGGCGCCTGCTGGCCCGCGGCGGCGTGCTGACGGGCGCCACGATGACGACGCGCCGTCTCTTCGCCCACCAGGGGAGCGGCGACCAGCACCGCTGAGCGGGGAACGGCCGGCGGCCCTCAGATCAGGCCGAGCCCGGCGAAGGCGCGGGCCAGGCCGTCGTGGTTCACGCCGGAGGTCAGGCGGTCGGCGGCCTCCTTGGCGGCCGCGCGCCCGTTGCCCATCGCGATGCCGACGCCGGCGGTGCGCAGCATCTCGACGTCGTTGGAGGAGTCCCCGACGGCGACGGTGCGCTCCAGAGGGACGCCCAGACGGGCGGCGACCTCGGTGAGGCCTGTCCCCTTCGAGATCCCCCAGGGAACCATCTCCGCGTGCTGGTCCTGCCTCATCGTCAACGAGCCCGGGATGACGTGGAACCGCCCCAGAAAACGGCGGGCGACATCGTCCAGGGCCACGGGCGAGGCCGGCGGCAGGATGAACGTGCACTTCGACGCCGTGGCCGGCACGCCGGTGTGCAGGAACGGCGCGACGAGCCGCAGGTAGGGCGACCACTCACCGTCGACCCCCTCGGCGCCGGCGCCCTCGCGCGGCCCGGAGAAGGCGTCCATGAACGTCGGCGAGGTCCACAGGCCGTCGGGCAGCTGCCAGACCCAGGCGGCCCCGACGCCGTCCAGCCAGGCCGAGGCGGCGGCGACGTCCGCGGTCGGCGCGCGATGGTCGAAGACCGGGCGGCCGCCGATCTCGCCGTAGGCTCCGCCGCTCCCGACGATGCCGGAGAATCCGAGGTCCCACAGCCACGGGTAGACCTCGGGCCGTGAGCGTCCCGTGCACAGGAACAGCCTGTGCCCGTTGTCCCGCGCCGCCGCGCAGGCGGCGCGGGCGGAGTCCGGCATGCGCTGACGGGAGTCGATGAGGGTGCCGTCGATGTCGAGGAACACCAGGCGTCCGGCGTCGTCCGGAGCCTCGCCCCGGGACCCGGCCGTGTCCCGCGCGCCGTCGCCGCTCATACGTGCCCCCGATGCGCGTGGAGGCCCAGGACCGCGCAGATGACGCGCTGAAGGGGGACGTCGACGCCGGCCTCGTCGGCGAGGGCCACTAGAGCGCCGTTGAGGGCGTCGAACTCGCTGGGGCGGCCCTGCTCGAGATCGCGCTGCATCGATGTGGTCGATCCGGCCTGGACGGCGTCGAGCTGGGCGAGCACCCGGGCGCAGTCCTCGTCGGTGAGCGCGACGCCGCGCGCCGTGGCGACGGCGCGGACCTCCGCCAGGGACTGCTCCATGAGCGCCCGGGTCGGCGGAAAGGAGCGGACCTCGCCGGTGGTCGCATGGGCCAGGGCGTTGACCCCGCCCATCGTGCAGATCAGCGCGAACTTCTCCCACAGGGCGCGGTCGATGTCGCGGGCCAGCCGGGCGGAGACCCCGCCGCGGGCGAACGCGTCGGCCAGCGCCTGCGCCCGGGGATCCGATCCGCCGGCCTGCCGGTCCTGTGGGTCCGGGCGAGGGGACCCGAGGGGGAGCGCGGCGATCGCGACCGCTGGGCGACCACCGGTCTGGCGGACGCGCCCCGGGCCCTCCAGCCAGGCGACGATGTTCGCCGTGCCCGGGAGAACGTGGTCGGCGCCGATGCGCCGACCGAGCATACCGGGCGCGGTCACCCCGTTCTGCAGGGTGAGGGCCACGGTGCTCGGGCCGATGAGCGGGCCGATGCGCCCGGTGGCGTCCTCGAATTGGTAGAGCTTGACGGCCACCACCACGGCGTCGACCGGACCGATGTCCCCCGGATCGGAGGTGACGGAGGCGGGGCGAGCGCGGGCCTCGCCCTCGTCGGTGAGGTCGACCACGCCGCCGCCGCGAATCGCCTCGACGTGGCGGGGGGTGGTGACCAGGTGGACCTCGTCGCCGCCGCGGATCAAGCAGGAACCGAAGTGCGCGCCGACTCCGCCGGTGCCGATGATCGCGATCCTCACCCCAGCAGTCTCCCACACCTCCGGGGGAGGGAGGCGCCCCGGCGGGGAGCCCCGGTCCTACTCGTTCACGGTGGCCGGATCCGGTCCGATGCGGGTCCCGGCCTCCAGGGAGTCCATCGTCTCGAGGTCCGCTGGCTCCAGGCGGACGTCCACCGCGCGGAGGTTCTCCGCGATGCGCGAGGGCGTCACGGACTTCGGGATGACCACGCGGCCGCGGGCCAGGTGCCAGGCGAGGACCACCTGGGCGGGGGTCGCGCCGACGCGCTGGGCCACGGAGACGATCTCGGCGACCTCCAGGTCCGCTCCGCGTCCCAGCGGGCTCCAGGCCTCGACGGCGATCCCCAGTCGCGCGCAGGCCTGGAGGATCTCCCCCTGCTGGAGAGTGGGATGGCACTCGATCTGGTTGACGGCCGGCACGCGCCCGCCCAGGCCGACCACGCGGTCCAGGTGCTCGGGGAGGAAGTTCGACACGCCGATGGAGGTCGTCAGGCCCTCGTCGGCGGCCCTCTCCATGGCCTCCCAGGTCGGCAGGTAGAGGTCGCGGGCCGGTGTGGGCCAGTGGATGAGGTACAGGTCGACGTGGTCGAGGCCCAGGCGGTCCAGGGAGGCCTCGAGGGCCGGGCGGGTTGTGTCGGGCCCCTGGTCGGAGTTCCACAGCTTCGTCGTGACGAAGACCTGGTCCCGGGGAAGGCCGCTGGCCGCGAGGGCGCGTCCCACGGCCTCCTCGTTGCGGTAGATGCGGGCGGTGTCGATGTGCCGGTACCCGGCCTCGAGGGCGGTCTCCACCGCCTCCTGGGTCTGGTCCTCGGGCACCAGGAAGACGCCGAACCCCACCTGCGGGATCGACGTGCCGTCGTTGAGCGGCAGTGCGGGAACAGCGGACATGGGGTCTCCTTCGCCGAAGGTCTCGGACACGTCCATCTTGGACCACGGAAGCCGGTCCGTCCCGGCGGAGGGGGGAGGATACCGTGGGGCCATGGGCGACATCATCCAGAGTATCTGCGCGATCGCGCTGATCATGGCCATCGGGTGGATCGCCCGGCGCAGCGGCGCCCTGGGGCCCCACGCCTCCCACGTCCTCTCCGACTTCGTGTACTGGATCGCCTCGCCTGCCCTGCTCTTCTCCACGATCTCGACCACCGACGTCGCGGCGGTCCTGGGCGCGCCCCTTGCCGTCGCCGCCGCCTCCGGGGCGGGGACGGCGATGACCTTCTGGCTCATCGCGGGCCCCCTCCTGCATGCGGACCGGCCGAACGTCATCCTGGGCGCGATGTCGTCCTCGCTCAACAACGCCGCCTACATCGGGATCCCGATCGCCGTCTACGTCCTGGGGTCCGCCTCCCACGGCGTTCCCATCATGGTGTTCCAGTTGGGGTTCTTCACACCGATGTTCTTCGTGCTGGCCGACCTGGCGGGGTCCGGGCGCAGGCCCACCGCGTGGGGCATCGTGCGCAGCGTGGCGACGAACCCGATGGTGATCGCCGCGGTCCTGGGCTTCATCTGCGCCTTCTTCCATCTCCCCGTCCCCCGCCTCTTCGCCATCGCCACGGAGATGACAGGGCAGTCGGCGCCGCCGGTGGTGCTCATCGCCTTCGGGGCCTCACTGGTGGGGCAGTCCTTCGCGATCCGCTCGCGCCTGGGACACCTCGTGGCGATCGCCTCGGTCTTCAAACTGGTGCTCGAGCTGGCGCTGGCCTGCCTCGTCGGCGCCCTCCTCGGCCTGAGGGGCGTGGACCTCATGGCGGTCACCGTCATGGGCGGTCTCCCCACCGCGCAGAACGCCTTCGTCGCCTCCTCTCGCGCCCACGCCGGCGAGGAGATCGCCCAGGGCACGGTGCTCATCACGACGCTCGCCTCCCTGCCGATGACGCTGCTGACCGCATGGGTCTTCCACGCGGTCGTCGGCGTGTGAGGCGGGCGCCCCGGCTCCGGGGCCGTCAGCTCAGGGCGGCGGCGACCGCCAGACGCAGCGAGGTCTGGAACGTCGTCTCCCGCTCCCGGGCCGTCATGTCCGAGGAGTGGTCGAAGAGATGGTCGGACACGGTGAGCACCGTGAGGGCCTCCCGGTGGAACTCGGCGGCGACGGCGTACAGGGCGGCCGTCTCCATCTCGACCCCCAGCACGCCGTAGGCGGCCAGAGCCTCGGACTGCCCCGCCGGCGTGAAGTAGAAGTGGTCCCGCGACACCACCGTGCCCACGTGCACCCGGTCCCCGGGGCCCGCCGCCTCGACGGCTGCGCGCGCGAGGCCGAAGCTCGCCACCGCGGAGAAGTTGATGCCGGGGATGCGCTGCTGGTTCATCGCGGAGTCCGTGTGGGCGCCGAGGGCCACCACCGTGGAGCCCACCTCGACGTCGTCCGCGATGCCCCCGCAGGTGCCCACCCGGATGATGCGCTCGACGCCGAAGACGCCGAACAGCTCCGTGGCGTAGATGGAGATCGAGGGCTGGCCCATGCCCGAGCCCATGACGGACAGGGGACGCCCGTCGACCTGGCCCGTGAATCCCAGCATGCCGCGAACGTCGGTGACCAGCCGGGGACGGTCGAGCAGCTGCTCGGCGATGCGCTGGGCGCGCCGGGGATCCCCGGGCATGAGGACGGCGGGGGCGAAGTCCCCGGGTTCGGCGTCGATGTGGGGTGTGGCCATGTCTGCGGATCTCCTCTGGCGCCGCCCCGAGGCGGCTCGTGGGTGGCGCGCGCCCTCATGGCGCGGGGACCGGGTGCCGACCCATTGTAGGCTTCGGGCGGACGGCACACCGCCCGGCCCCGTCCTCGTCCCCGAGGAACCCCCCCGGGAACGTCCCTCCCGGAAAGGCACCCATGGCACTGCGGATGGTCGCGTTCGACCTCGATGACACCCTCGCCCCTTCCAAGTCCCCGTTGCCGGCGCTGATGGACCAGCGCCTCCAGGCGCTCCTCGACCACGTCGACGTGTGCATCATCTCGGGCGGGCAGATGGGCCAGTTCCGTACCCAGGTCTTGGAGAACCTGCACGCCGGCGACGCCCAGCTCCGGCGGCTGCACCTCATGCCGACCTGCGGGACGCGCTATCTGCGCTACCGCGAGGGACGGTGGACGCAGGTCTACGCCCATGATCTCGCCGCCGACCAGCGGGACCGGGCCATCTCCTCCCTGGAGCGCCATGCCCGCGAGCTCGGGCTGTGGGAGGAGCGCCCCTGGGGCGACATCATCGAGGACCGCGGTTCCCAGATCACGTTCTCGGCCCTGGGCCAGGAGGCGCCGCTCGACGCGAAGCGGGCGTGGGACCCCACGGGGGAGAGGAAGGCGCGGCTCGCCGCGGCCGTCGCCCCCGACGTGCCCGACCTCGAGGTGCGCAGCGGCGGATCGACATCGGTGGACGTCACCCTCCAGGGCATCGACAAGGCCTACGGCATCCGGAAGCTGCTCGATCAGACGGGGATCGACGCCGGAGACCTGCTGTTCATCGGCGACCGGCTGGACCCCGACGGCAATGACTACCCGGTGCGGGCCGCAGGCTTCCAGACGGTCGCGGTGACGGGATGGGAGGATTGCGCGGAACAGATCGCGCGGCTCATCACGGAGGCGTTCCCCGCCTGAGCCCGGCGGGCTCAGGCGACGGCGCCGACGCCCCGGGTCGCCCAGAAGACCACGGCCGAGGCCGCCGCGACGTTGAGGGAGTCCACGTCCCCTGACATCGGAATGCGCACCACGACGTCGGCATGCTCGAGGGCTCCTCGAGTGAGTCCGTCCCCCTCCGTTCCGAAGGCGAGAGCGAGGCGCGCGCCGGGGGCGGCGCAGGCCGGGGACGCGACGAAGTCGTCCAGGCTGACGGCATCGGGGCTCAAGGCGAGCGCCGCCACGGTGAATCCGGCGTCATGGAGGACGTCGACGGTGGGCCACCGGGGGATCCGGGTCCAGGGGACCTGGAAGACGGTGCCCATCGAGACGCGTACCGAGCGCCGGTAGAGCGGGTCCGCGCACCGCGGGCTCACCAGGACGGCGTCGACGCCCAGCGCGGCCGCGGAGCGGAACGCGGCGCCGACGTTCGTGTGGTCGACGAGGTCCTCGAGGACGGCGATGCGTCGCGCGGGACCTCCGCCGCGGGCGGTGGACAGGAGGTCGGCGACCGCAGGCAGGGCGGGCCGCCGCATCGCCGCGAGGGCGCCGCGGTGCAGGGTGAATCCCGTGAGGCGCCGCAGGGTCTGCTCCGGGGCGAGGAACACGGGGACGTCCCCGCCGTCGTCGGCGCCCGTGGAACGCCGGATGAGAGGGGTCATCTGCTCGAGCCAGCGCGGGCTCATGAGGAAGGACCGGGGCCGGTGCCCCGCCTCGACGGCCCGCATGATGACGTTGCGCGATTCCGCCATGTACAACCCCCGTTCCGGCTCCATCGCGGAACGCAGGCGCACGTCGGTCATCGACACGTAGTCGGCGAGCCGCGGGTCGGCCGGGGCCTGCGGGTCGGAGGGGGAGGGGACGCAGGAGTCATCGAGGGGGACAAGCACGGGGTCCATTATCGCGGGGCGGGAGCGGGTGGGCCGACCGCCGATCGTCCACAGTCGCTGGCCGTCGCGCCCGGGTATCCACATCTGAGAGGAACGACCGTGGCGGCACGAGGGCGCGCCCCGTTGACTGGGGCCATCGGCGCGGGGGACCCGCCCCCGGCCCAGGAGGGAGGCGGCGCGATGACACGAGTGGCATCGGTGGAGGAGGAGGCGTGGCTCTACGGGGCGCCAGGATGGACGCACGAGGCGGGGGTGGAGGAGGTGGTGGCCCCCTTTCTGGAGGGCAGGAGCGCCCGCTTCCGCGACTTCGCCCGGTTCTCCGCACTGGGGGAGCAGGCGGCTCGGGACCTGCTCGGCCGCCTACCGGAGGAGAACCTCCGGGACCGCCAGAACCTGGGCCCACGGTGCCAGGAGGCGCTGCGCGCCGCGGTCGCGCATCCGGGGGACGTTCTGCTGTTCGGCTACCTGGTCTCCCCACCGCGCTGGGACGAGAGGCTGACGATCGACGGGATGCTCGTCGCGGGGGGAGCCGCGCCACCCGCCCGGGCCTCCTCGGCGGGCCCCATCCGGATCTGGCGGGATGTGCGAGGGCGGCTGGGCCTCGGATCCGACACCGGCGAGCCGGACGAGCTCATGCGGATGCCCCTCCCCGGGGACGCGGACGGGCGGATCGGGTGGTGGATGTGGTGGGACTGAAAGTCGGGGCGATCTCCTCCGGAGACGCAACCTACGGTCCGGTAGGCTATGAGCATGTCGGTCTACACCTGCGCGTTCGACACCGTGATCCGCCACATCGACGCCGAGCGGGCCCATGAGCTCGGGCTCGGCGCCGTCTCCCTGGCCGGGAGGATCCCACCGGTGCGGGCCCTGCTGCGCTCTACCCTGGGGCACCTCGAGGCCGAGCCGGCGCCGACGACGGCGACGAGCACCTCCGGGGGACGCATGCTCGCCGGGCGGGACACGCGGCGCCGGCCAGCGCGCATCGGTGCGCGCACCGTCCCCGGGCGGCTGGGCCTGGCGGCGGGCATGGACAAGGACGCGGCGGCGGTGCTCGGCATGTGCGCCCTGGGTTTCGCCTTCGTCGAGATCGGCACCGTCACTCCCCGGCCGCAGCCCGGAAACGAGGCGCCCCGCATGTGGCGCCTCCTAGACGAGCGCGGCGTGCGCAACAGGATGGGCTTCAACAACCTGGGGGCCCCGGCCGCCGCGGAGGCCCTCAGGCGCCTGCGCGCCACCCGCTCGGGGCGCGCGGCCATCGTCGGGGCGAACATCGGGCGGAACAAGTCCACGCCGGAGGACCGCGCCGCCGACGACTACCGGACCTGCGCCCGCCTGCTGGCCCCCTGGGCGGACTTCATCGTCGTCAACGTCTCCTCGCCCAACACGCCGGGCCTGCGCGGCCTCCAGACGGTCGACAGGCTCCGAGCGGTCCTCGAGGCCGCGCGCCTGGGATGCGAGCAGGGAGATCCGCGTCGGCGCGTCCCCCTCTTCGTCAAGATCGCCCCGGACCTGTCCGACCGGGAGATCCTCGACATCACCGCCCTCACCGGCGAGCTCAGGCTGGAGGGCGTCGTCGCGACGAACACGACGACCGATCACGACCTGGGCGGGGGCGGCGTGTCCGGGCAGCCGCTGTTCCCACGCGCCCTGGAGGTCGTCCGCCTGGTGGGCTCCCGCCTCGAGGACGACCAGACCCTCATCGCCACGGGCGGCATCGGCACGCCCGACCAAGCGCGGCAGATGCTCGACGCGGGCGCCGACCTCCTGGAGGCGTTCACCGCCTTCATCTACGAGGGGCCGAGCTGGCCCGGGCGGATGAACAGGGCGCTCGCCGACTACTGAGGCCCCCGGGCGGCCTCGCCGGGAGGCGCGCTCGGCGAGGCCGGCCACGCCGGGCGGGCGCCGCCGCTCAGTGCGAGACGGCCGGGAACTCCCCGCGGGCGACCTGGGGCTTGGGAGTGCGCCACCGGCGTGCCATCACCATGCGCGAGTAGCAGTAGAACCACGTTCCCCGCGGGATCGCGTCGTCCGGATAGCGCTGGGCGATGCGCCGCCGCAGGCGCTGCCACACCACGACGCCCTCGACGATGGAGGCGAGGAGCAGGACGTAGAAGGCCGCCGTCAGGACGAAGATGACGCGAGCGACCAGCTCCGTGTCGGTGCGCAGGAACGACGCCGCGAGCATCACCGCCAGGAAGACCAACATGGCAGGGACCACGAACTCCGACAACGACCATCTGGCATCCAGCCAGTCGCGGGTGAAACGGCGGACGCGCCCCTTGTCCCGCACCGGCAGATACCGTTCGTCGCCGGTCTCCAACGCGACCTGCTGACGCCGGTAGGCGGCGTCGCGCAGCTCCTTGGACTTGCGCTTCGCCTCCTTCCGGTCGGCGGGGACGAGCGGCTGGTTGTGGCGGGACTCGGCCTGGCGACGCGAGGGAGTGGGACGCCCCTTCTTCTGAGGGGGCACCCCGGCGTCGGGCTCGACGGCGGAGGCCGGCTCGGACTTCTTGCGGTTGAACACGACTCAAGGGTAGTGGATGCGCCCGGAGGGCAGGATCGCGCCCGATCGGGCGCCGGCCCCGCAGGTGCGCGCGCGGGGCGGTCCGGTGCGATCGGTGCGTGGGGACGCATAGGCTGGACCCATGGCGACACTCACTCCTGACCTGGCTCCCAGCGTCGACGTCCTGCGTGCCCGCGTGCACGAGGCGTTCCCGGACCTCGTCGACGAGCTCATCCAGCTGGTCGCGATCCCCTCCGTCTCCTCCGATCCGGAGCACGAGGCCGATGTGCGGGCCTCAGCCGAGCACGTCCGGCAGCGCTTCGAGGCAGCCGGACTGACCGGCGAGGTCCTCAGGGGCGCGAACCCCGACGGGACGCCCGGGCGCCCGGGCGTCGTCGCCCGCACGCGGAGGATCGAGGGCGCCCCGACGGTGCTCCTGTACGCCCACCACGATGTCCAGCCGACCGGCGCGCCCGAGCGCTGGTCGTCGGACCCCTTCACGGCCGAGGTCCGGGGCAATCGCATCTACGGGCGCGGAGCGTCCGATGACGGCGCCGGGATCATCGTCCACCTCGGCGCCCTACGCGCCCTGGCCGGCGACCTCGGCGTCAACGCCGTCGTCTTCATCGAGGGCGAGGAGGAGATCGGATCCCCCTCGTTCGTCGACTTCCTCCAGACGCATGCGGAGCTGCTGCGCGCCGACGTCATCGTCGTCGCCGATTCGCACAACTGGAGGCCGGGCGAGCCGGCGATCACGACGACGCTGCGCGGCAACTCCATCCTCACCGTCGACGTCACCGTCCTGGAGCACGCCGTCCACTCCGGCGCATTCGGCGGTCCCATCCTCGACGCCGTGACGGTGGCCGCCCGGATGATCGCGAGCCTGCATGACGAGGCGGGAGACGTGGCCGTGGCGGGGCTCGGCGGCCGGGGCGACGCGGACGTCGACTGGCCCGAGGAGGAGTTCCGCGCGGCGGCAGGCGTCGTCGACGGCTACCAGCTGGCCGGCACCGGGGACCTCGCGGCCAGGGTGTGGACGAAACCCGCGATCAACGTGATCGGGCTGGACGCGCGCCCCGTCGCCCAGTCCTCGAACACCATCGCCCCCGACGCCCGCTTCCGCCTGTCGATCCGCACCGTGCCCGGCCGGGATCCGCGCGAGGCGATGGAGGCCGTGGCCGACCATCTGCGCGCCCACGTCCCCTTCGGCGCGCGGGTGAAGATCACGCCCGACGAGTACGGCCCCGGCTACCGCGCCGACCTGGACTCTCCGGTGACGGCCGACCTGCGCTGGGCGCTCACCGAGTCCTGGGGCGCGCCCAGCGTCGACATCGGGGTGGGAGGGTCGATCCCCTTCATCTCGGACTTCCAACGCCTCTTCCCCCAGGCCCAGGTCGTCGTCACAGGCGTGGAGGATCCGCTGACGAACGCCCACTCCGAGGACGAGTCGCAGTCGCTGCCTGACCTGGAGCGCGCGATCCTGGCGGAAGCCCTGCTGCTGGCGCGCCTGGCCATCGGGGGATGAGAGCGCTCATCGCCGGGCACTGGTCGGGGCCGGGGGGCCGCGGCGGCCTCCCCGCCTCGGCGGCGCTGGCGCTCCTCGCCCGCGGATTCTGCGAGGCCGCCCCCGGATGGGAGACGGAGGCCCTTCCCTTCGGCCCCGGCGCCGCCTTCGCCGAGGCCGTCTCCCGGGCGCCCGCCCGAGGACTCGCTCCCATCCCGGTCGGCATCGAGGAGGCCTCGACACGCCGCGCCGGCGAACAGGTGCTCGGTGCCCTGGAGGCGGGCCTGGTCCCCATCGTCGAGGGCGGGCACTCCATCGACTCCGATGCGGGGCTCGGCATGCTCTCCGCCCTCTCGGGCGTCGAGCTGGCTGGGGACGCCGCCTCGATCGAACGCGACGTCCCCTCGGCTCTGGACGCCGCGCGGCGGCGCCTGTCCGGCAGGGACCTGGTGGCTGCGGCCTCCACCGCGCGCCCGCTGCTGGGCATGGCGTCGGTCATGGCGCTGGGTGTCGACCTGGAGCCCCGGCCCCTGCAGGACCGGGACGTCACCTCCGCCCTGTCGCGCGTGTTCCGCTCCGCGGGCTCCGCGCGGAGGCCTCTGCCGCTGGCGGGGGACCCCGCCCCCGGCCGCGATCCCTCGCGGCTGCCGGGATCGGGCGCCGCAGGGGGGGCGGCCGCCATGATCCTCGCGCTGGGCGGACGGCTGGTCCCCACCGGCGATCTCCTGGCCGACGTCACCGACCTGGGCTCCCGACTGGATCTGGCGGATCTGGTGGTGGTCGCCGAGCCGCTGCTGCACTCGCCGCACCTGGCGGACGCGACGCTGGACACGGTGACGCGGGCCGCGGCGAGCCGGGCGCTGCCCGTCGTGGCGCTCGGGTCGGAGTCCTCGCTGTCCGCCCACGAGGCCGCGGAATGGGGGATCCACGGGATCCTCGTCGTCCGGGACAGCAGGGACGCCCTCGTCGAGGGAGGGCGAAGGGTGGCGCGCACGTGGGCCCGGACGTAGGGTGATCGCGCAGAACAGACGAATGAGGAGTGCCATGTCCGAGACCACCACCGAGCTGCCCACCCACGAGGTCCTGCTCACCGATGTCGCTGCCGCCAAGGTCGCGAGCCTGTTGGAGCAGGAGGGTCGTGACGACCTGCGGCTGCGCATCGCCGTGCAGCCGGGAGGATGCTCGGGGCTCATCTACCAGCTCTACTTCGACGACCGCCTGCTGGACGGGGACGCGGTGCGTGACTTCGGCGGCGTGGAAGTGGTCGTCGACCGCATGAGCGTGCCCTATCTCAGCGGCGCGACCATCGACTTCGCGGACTCGATCGAGAGGCAGGGGTTCACGATCGACAACCCGAATGCGCAGAGCACGTGCGCCTGCGGGGAATCGTTCCACTGATCCGATGACCCCGTATCGATTCACGCGCCTGGCCGCCGCCTGCGCGCTGGGCTCAGCGCTGCTGCTTTCGGCCTGTTCCTCGGGCTCCCAATCGGGTCAGTCCGGCCAGTCTGGCGACGCGGCCGCCTCAGGCTCCCAGTCCGGCACGTCATGCACCTTGTCCGATGACGCCCCCGATGTGGACCGCTCGGGGAAGGGCAACTTCCCGGATGCCACCGGAGGCTTCGGGGAGGATCCCACGATCTCCGCCGGGACGGGCGACGAGCCCGACCAGGTCCTGGTCAAGACCCTGTCCGAGGGGGACGGCGACACGGTCGGCTCGTCCGACTTCATCCTCGCCAACTACACCGGCACCCTGTGGGACGGCACCGTCTTCGACTCCTCCTACTCCAACGGGCAGGCCGTCGCCTTCGGCCTCGACCAGGTCGTGTCCGGCTGGAAATACGGTCTGGCCGACCAGCACGTCGGCGACCGCGTCGAGATCGTCATCCCCTGCGAATGGGGATACGGAGGAACTGATCAGGGCACGATCCCCGCGGGGTCGACCCTGGTGTTCGTCGTCGACATCGAGGACGCCGTCGACGGCACCGACACCTCCGCGCTCACCGCTGCGACGGCCACGGGCGACGCCCTGCCGGCCGGCATCTCCGTCGAGGGCGACCTCGGCTCCGAGCCGACGGTGACCTTCAGCGGGGACACGGCCCCCGGAGAGTCCACGACGACGCTCGCCACGGGGACGGGGGAGGAGATCGCGGACTCGGACTACGTCCTGTACCAGGCGGTCGGCTCCTACTTCGAGGACCCGTCGTCGATGAGCTCGACCTGGTCCTCGGTGGGCGCCCAGCTGTTCCAGCCCGGAATCGGGGAACTGGTCGGCCAGACGGTGGGCTCGCGCCTGCTCTTCGTCTTCCCCCCGACCGCGGACGCCTCCGAATCCGGCGCGACGGAGGCCGAGACCTCCACGACCGTGATGGTGGTCGACGTCCTCGCGACGCTCTCGCCGCAGAGCTGATCGGTCGGCGGGCGACCGGCGGGCGGGCCCCATTCGGGGACCCGCCCGCCGGCGCATACAATGGGAGACCAGTGGCAATCGGGCCCCGAGGCCCAGACTCCGGAGGTGGGCAAGTGAGCGACCAGACCGTGGACGTCCTGGTGTTCAGCGACGACGTCGACACGCGCAAGGCGGTCATCGGCGGCGTCGGGCTGCGTCCCGGGAAGGGCCTGCCCACGATCAACTGGGTCGAGGCCGCGACGAAGCCGGGCGTCGTCGAGAAGGTGCGTAGGGGGGACTTCGCACTCCTCGTCCTCGACGGCGAGGCCACGAAGGAGGGGGGCATGTCGATCGCGCGGGAGCTCAGTGGCATCCTGGACTCGGTGCCCCCCGTGATCATCCTGACGGCGCGCCAGCAGGACGACTGGCTCGCCACCTGGGCGGGGGCCGCGGCCACCGTCCCGGAGCCCCTGGATCCGATCGTCCTGCAGGAGACCGTCGCCTCTGTCCTCGCGGGGGACCGCTGATGGAGTGGGCGGAGGTTGCCGCTCGGCTGCTCGAGGGCGCCGAGCTGTCCTATGAGCAGGCGTACTGGGTGATGGACCAGGTCATGGACGGCGAGCTCGGCGATGTGCGGCTGGCCGCCGTCCTCACGGGATTGGCCGCGAAGGGGGCGTCCGTCACCGAGATCCGCGGACTGGCCGACGCGATGCAGGACCACGCCGAGCCGATCGAGGTGCCCCGGGACGCCCTGGACATCGTCGGCACCGGCGGGGACCGCGCGCGCACGGTCAACATCTCGACGATGTCGGCGATCGTGCTCGCCGGGGCCGGCGTGCCGGTGGTCAAGCACGGGAACCGGGCGTCGACCTCGGCCTCGGGATCGGCCGACGTCATCGAGGCGCTCGGCATCAACCTGGAGCTGGACCCCGAGCGGGTCGCCGAGGTCTTCGAGCGCGTGGGCATCACGTTCCTGTTCGCGAACAGGTTCCACCCCTCGATGCGCTACGCCGCCGGCACGCGCCGGCAGCTAGGGTTCCCCACGGTGTTCAACATCCTGGGACCCCTGACCAATCCGGCGCGCCCCAGGGCGGCGGCGATCGGATGCGCCCAGGAGCGCAACGCGCCGCTGATGGCGGGGGTCTTCGCCGAGCGCGGCCTGTCGGCCGTGGTCTTCCGCGGCCGCGACCGCGGCCTGGACGAGATCACCACCGTCGAGCCCACCCAGATCTGGTCCGTGGCGGACGGCGGAGTCGAGGAGACGGAGTTGGACGCGGCGGGCCTGTACGGGATGGCGCGCGCGACGGTGGAGGACTTGCGCGGCGGGGAGGCTCAGGAGAACGCGGCGGTCGCCCGCGAGATCCTCGACGGCCGGACCGGGCCGATCCGCGACGCGGTGCTCCTCAACACGGCCGCGGGGCTCAGCGCCTTCGGGACGGCTGAGGGCGTGCGAGCCGGCGACGGATCCCTGGCCGACCGCATGCGGGTCGGGCTGGATCTCGCGGCCCGCTCTATCGACTCGGGAGCCGCGAAGGACGTCCTGGACCGGTGGATCGAGGAGTCGAACCGCTGACAGGCGGCGGGTCCGGGGCGCCGAAGGAGGCGCCGCCGGACCCCGCTCTCACTCGAGACCGATGTGGAAGGCCTCCTCGAGGTCGATGTGGGAGAAGGATCGGAACGCAATGTGGGTGCGCATCTGGCGCACGCCCTGCACCTTGCCCAGCCTGTCGGAGACGACCTCCGCCAGATCGTCGTACTCCCGCACGCGCACCAGCGCGACGAGGTCGATGTCGCCGGTGACGGAGTAGACCTCGGAGACGCCGTCCAGATCGGCGATGGCCTCGGCCACCTCCGGGATGCGGTCGACGTCGGCGTTGATGAGGACGATGGCGGTGAGCATGGGCAGTCCTTCCAGAGATCGCAGTGCGAGTGCCCTCCGATCATCCCACGCCCCGGGCCGGACGGGGGACCCGTGGCTCAACGCCGGGGCCCCAGTCCGAGGGCGCCGAGCAGACGCGTGCGCGACAGGGGGGAGCCGACGGGATCCGCCAGGGCGACCTCGCCGTCCCAGTGGACCAGCCGGGATCCCTCCCGCAGGAGGTCCTCGGAGAGCAGTCTCGCCTCCTCCCAGGTGGTGCGGGCGAGGAAGACCTCGGGGCGGGGGAGCGGAGGGTCGGCGAGGATCGCCTCCGCCCACGGCGCGGGGGACGTCCCCGGGGGCGTCACGACCGTGCGCGTGAGACGCCCCCAGGAGGAGGCGTGGAGCGCCCATCCGCCGTCGCGCAGACGGCGGGCCCACACCGCCCTGCGGGCGCTCGCGACGGGGAGGACGGACTCCCGGCGCCGGACCCCATCCAGGTAGGAGGCCAGCAGCTCGCGCCACCGCGCCGCGGCTTCGAAGTCCTCGGCGTCGGAGGCCTCCGACATGCGGGCCGAGAGGGCGTCGGCGACGCGGGCGCTGCGTGCGCGCAGCGCCTCGTCGGCTTCCCGGCGCGCATCCTCCCCGAGTGCCGAGGCTGGGCCGGAGTCCGGTGGGGCGAGGGCCTCGAGGAGGGCCTCGCGCGCGCGGGAGGCGCGGCCTCGTCCGCCGAACGGCCCGAGCGCGGGGCCCGCGCGGTCCTGGGAGAGGACGGGGACGACGTCCACGGCGCCGCCGCTGCGCACGACCCAGTGCGTGGCGTCCTGCCGGGTCGAGGCCGAGTTGAACATCGGGCGGAGCGCGCGGATGTCGCGCAGTTCGGCGACCCGGGCCTCCAACGTCGTCGAGGTCGGCTGGACCACGACGTCCGCGGCCAGGTCGAGCATGCGGCTCACGCCCCTCCGGGTCTCGGAGGCGGTGAAGTACGAGCGGACCCGGGAGCGCAGGTTCGTGGCCGATCCGACGTAGAGGGGCGCGCCCGAGACGTCGACGAAACGGTAGGCGCCGGGCGTGCGGGGCAGGGAATCGGCCATCGCCACCCGGCGGCGCCGCCGGGCGGGCACGGGCGCTCCCACGGTTCCGATGTCCTCGAGTGTCGTCGCCCCCAGCGGCGCGAGGAGCCTCAGGAGCCCCATCAGGACGCCCACGGTGGCCCGGGCGTCGTCCAGAGCGCGGTGGGACTGCTGGGCGGAGGCTCCGAAATGGGCGGCGAGGGTTCCCAGCCGGTGGTTCGCCACGATTGGTCGGGGGACGGCGACGCGCGCCAGCGCCAGCGTGTCGACGACGCGCGGAGCAGGCCAGTCTCGGCCGCATCGTCGGGCGGCCCGGCGCAGGAAGCCGATGTCGAAGCTCGCGTTGTGGGCGACCACGACGGCATCCGGCCCGCCGGGTCGGCGGCCGTCCTCGCCCTCCAGACCGGCCCAGCGGGCGAAACGCGGGTAGACCTGCTCGATCCCGGGGGCGTCGGCCACCATCGAGGGGGTGATCCCGGTGAGCGCCGTGATGCGCGGCGGGACGGGCTGCCCGGGGTCGACGAGGCTCTGGAACTCGTCGACGATGCGGCCGCCGCGCACCCGGACGGCGCCGATCTCGGTGATGGCCGCATCCGCGCCGAGGCCCGTGGTCTCCAGATCGACGACGATCCACTGGACGTCGCCTATGGGGGTGCCCAACGTGTCCAGTCCCACCTGGACGCCGACGGGAACGGCCTCGGCCAGCCGGGCCTTGACCGCCGACGCTGCGCCCGGGGCCCGGCGCGCGCCGAGCGGCGCCGAAGCGGTCCCGGACGTCATAGAGTGGATGCTAGTTCATCGGGGCCGTGGCAACGTCTGGAGGATCTGTTGGGTGTCTATTCGGCGATGAAGACCACGCTGGGACCGTTCGCGAAGGCGGTGTACCACCCGTGGATCCGCGGCAGGGAGAACATCCCGGCCACGGGCCCCGCGATCCTCGCGTCGAACCACCAGGCGGTCTTCGACTCGGTGTTCCTTCCCCTGCTCGTCGACCGCGAGGTCGTCTTCATGGGCAAGTCCGACTATTTCACCGGCACGGGCTTCAAGGGCTGGGCCACGAAGACCTTCATGCGCTCCGTCGGCGTCATCCCCGTGGACCGATCGGGCGGGCGGGCTTCGGAGGCGGCGCTCAAGGCGGGACTCGACCGTCTGGCGGAGGGCGAGCTCTTCGGCATCTACCCGGAAGGCACCCGCAGCCCCGACGGCCGGCTGTACCGCGGGAAGACGGGTGTGGCGCGCCTCGCTCTGATCTCGGGCGCTCCGGTCATCCCCATCGCGATGATCGGCACGCACGACGCCCAGCCGATCGGCAAGCTCATGCCCTCCCGCGGCAACATCGGCGTCGTCGTGGGCGAGCCGCTGGACTTCTCCCGGTACCGGGGGTTGTCGAAGGACCGCTACACGCTGCGGGCCATCACCGACGAGATCATGTACAACCTCATGATGCTGTCCGGTCAGGAGTACGTCGACCTCTACGCCGCCGACGTCAAGGCCAAGCTCGCCCAGGAGGGGAAGTTCGAGGGGCCGGTTCCCTCCAACGGGCGTTCCGCCCCCGGAGGGCGGGTCGCACCCGTCGTCGAGGTGCCGGGCCCTCCGCAGGAGGCCGACGAGGGCGGCGCCGCGGAGCCGGGGCAACAGGGCGCCGAGGACCCCGGGACCGGATCGGCGCAGGAGGCGGACGGGCCCGGAGCGTGAGGGCGGCACCGACTATGCTGGGACCGGTCAACTCACGGGCACGGACGTGCCCAGCCGGTCTCTCGAAAGGTGCCCTCCCATGTCGGTCCGTCGCGTCGCCCTGCTCACCGCCGGTGGATTCGCTCCGTGCCTCTCCTCCGCTGTCGGCGGCCTGATCCAGCGCTACACCGAGATCGATCCGAGTGTCGACATTATCGCCTACCAGCACGGCTACCATGGGCTGCTGACGGGCAGCTTCGTTCGCGTGGACGCCGAGGCCCGCGCCCACGCGCAGGTCCTCCACCGTTTCGGCGGGTCGCCGATCGGGAACTCGCGCGTCAAGCTGACGAACGCGCAGGACCTGGTCGATCGCGGGTTGGTCCGCGAGGGGCAGAACCCGCTGGAGGTCGCGGCCGAGCAGCTGCGCGCCGACGGCGTCGACGTCCTGCACACGATCGGCGGCGACGACACGAACACGACGGCCGCGGATCTCGCCGCCTACCTCCACGACAACGGGTACGACCTCACTGTCGTGGGCCTGCCCAAGACGATCGACAACGACATCGTCCCCATCCGCCAGTCGCTGGGCGCCTGGACCGCCGCGGAGGAGGCGTCGCGCTTCGCGCAGAACGTCATCGGAGAGCACCGGTCGAACCCGCGGATGCTCATCGTCCACGAGGTCATGGGTCGCAACTGCGGATGGCTGACGGCCGCGGCCTCGAGAAAGTACACGCAGTGGCTCGACACCCAGGAGTGGGTGCCCTCCATCGGGCTGTCGAAGGAGCGCTGGGCGATCCACGCCGTGTTCCTGCCGGAGGCTGCCCTGGACATCGACGGGGAGGCGCAGCGCCTGCGCGGGGTCATGGACCGGGTGGGCAATGTCAACATCTTCCTGTCCGAGGGCGCGGGCGTGCCTGAGATCATCGCGCAGATGGAGGCGGCCGGGCAGGAGGTCCAGCGCGATCCCTTCGGCCATGTCAAGCTCGACACCATCAACCCCGGCCAGTGGTTCGCCAAGCAGTTCGCGGCGAGGATCGGCGCCGAGAAGGTCATGGTGCAGAAGTCCGGGTACTTCTCGCGGTCGGCCCACGCCAACGACGAGGACCTGCGTCTCATCCAGTCGATGACGGACCTGGCGGTGGAGTGCGCCTTCCGCGGGGAGTCCGGCGTCATCGGCCACGACGAGGAGGACGGGGACCGCCTCAAGGCGATCGCCTTCCCGCGCATCCGCGGCGGGAAGCCGTTCGACATCTCCCAGGCCTGGTTCACCGAGCTGATGGAGGGCATCGGCCAGACGGTGTCTCCAGCGGCGCGATGACGGCCCGGCTGCCCTGGCGGGAGGACCGCGGTCTCGGCGGATCGCGGCTGGCCCGTTCTCCGGAGCTGTGGGCCCCGCCCGGGCAGGGGACGGCGGCGTGGGACACGTGGCGGACCCATCCGGCCTCCCAGCAGCCGAACTACCCCTCAGCCCGGGCCGTGGCGGAGACGACGGCGGATCTGCGCCGACGGCCCCCCCTGGTGTTCGCGGGAGAGGTCGACGATCTGCGCGCGGATCTCGGAGCGGCCGGCCGGGGCGAGGCGTTCGTGCTGGTCGGCGGCGACTGCGCGGAGACGTTCGAAGAGTCCACGGCCGACCACCTGCGTCTGAAGATCCAGACGCTGCTGCAGATGGCGGTGGTCCTCACATACGGCGCCTCGCTGCCGGTCGTCAAGATCGGGCGGATCGCCGGCCAGTACGCGAAGCCGCGGTCGGCCGATCTGGAGACCCGCGACGGGGTGACGCTGCCCTCCTACCGGGGGGACGCCGTGAACTCCTACGAGTTCACCGCCGAGGCGCGCACCCCGGATCCGGCCCGGCTGCTGGAGGCCTACCAGCATGCCGCGTCCTCGCTCAACCTCATCCGGGCGTTCACGAAGGGCGGATACGCGGACCTGCGGCTAGTCCACCACTGGAACCGCGGTTTCACGAAGAACCCGGCCTACGCGAAGTACGAGTCCCTGGCGGAGGAGATCCACCGGGCGGTGAAGTTCATGGAGGCGGCGGGCGCCGACTTCGACTCGCTGCGCGAGGTGGACCTCTACAGCGCCCACGAGGCGCTGCTCCTGGAGTACGAGTCGGCCATGACCCGGATCGACTCGCGCTCGGACCTGCCCTATGACACCTCGGGGCATTTCCTGTGGATCGGCGAGCGCACCCGGGACCTCGAGGGGGCCCACGTGGAGCTGCTCAGCCGCGTGCGCAACCCGATCGGCGTCAAGCTGGGCCCCACGGCCGGCCCGGAGGAGGTCCGGGCGCTCATGGAGCGGCTCAATCCCCAGGGCGAGGAGGGCCGCCTCACGTTCATCACGCGGATGGGCGCCGGACGCATCCGCGAGGCCCTGCCGCCCCTGCTGCAGGCGGCCCAGCGGGACGGGCGCCCGGTGACGTGGACGGCCGACCCGATGCACGGGAACACGATCACCTCCTCGACGGGTTACAAGACCCGCGAGTTCGAGACGATCATGGACGAGGTCCGCGGTTTCTTCGAGGCCTGCGACGACACCGGCACGGTGCCCGGCGGCATCCATGTGGAGCTCACCGGCGACGACGTCACGGAGATCATCGGCGGATCCGAGCAGATCGACGAGGGCTCGCTGGCCAGACGCTACGAGACCTTGGTCGATCCGCGCCTCAACCATCAGCAGTCCCTGGAGATGGCGTTCCAGGTGGCGGAGCTCCTCCGTCAGGTGTAGGCGGCGGTCAGACGATCGTGATCGTCACGGTCGTCCCCTTCGGGACGGCCGTGCCGGCCGCGGGGTCCGTCGAGCGCACGGTGTTGAACCATCCCCCTGCGAGACGGCGGACGTCGGTGGACAGTCCGAGGGCCTCGAGGTCCTGCTGGGCCTCCTCCAGCTGCTTGCCGGTGAGGTCGGGGACGGTCACCATCTCCGGGCCCTTGGAGACGACGTAGGAGACCGGGTCCCCCCGGTGCAGGGTCGTCCCCGCGCCGGTGGACTGCGAGATGACGACACCGGCGTCAACGGTGTCGGAATAGGCTTCGCTCGGGGAGGCCGTCAGCCCCAGGGCCTCGATCTTCTCACGGGCCTCGTCGCCGCCGAGCCCGGTGAGGTCGGGGACGGTGAGGGGTTCGCGCCCCTTGGAGACCACGAGGTCCACCTCCGTTCCGTGGGGCACGGACGTGCCGGCCTTCGTGGCCTGGCTGACGACCTGCCCCTCGGGGACGGTCTCCGACCACTCCCGATCGAGGGCCCCGGCGGCGAGCCCGGCGTCCGTGAGGGCCGTGCGCGCCTCGTCCTCGCCGCGTCCGACGAGGTCGGGGACGGTGCGCATGTCGACACCCTTCGACACGGTGAGCCGCACCTCGGAGTCCTTGTGGACCGGCATGCCGCCGTCGGGCTCGGAGGAGATCACGGTTCCCTCCTCGACGTCGTCGCTGAAGGCCTGGGTGAGGGCGTAGTCCAATCCGAGCGCCTTGAGGTCGGACTCGACGGCCGCTGCGGACCGCCCGGCGGTGGCGGGGAGCTCGACATAGGAGCCGGGCCCGTACTGGGTCCACCACCACCAGCCGCCCGCCCCTCCCGCCAGGAGCAGGACGACGAGGAGCGCGACGAGGGTGCGCACGCGCGAGCTGGGCGACCGGCGGGAGCCGGTTCCGCCCGAGGGCGTCACGCCGGAGGCGTGGACGACGGCCTGCGAGGTCGGAGTGAGGGGCGAGGGCAGGGGAGAGGTGCGCCCGGCGGCGGGGATGCGGGCCGTGTCGCCCTCCGGCGCCTCCGGGCGCGACACGGGGGCGCGCCCGGAGAGGATCTCCGGGGGCAGCGCGGAACGGACACGGGCGACGAGGGCCTGGGCCTGCCCGGCGTCCGCGGGACGCTCATCGGGATCGCGGGCCGCCAGGGAGGCCACCAGGTCGTCGACCTCCCGGGGGATCCAGGGCTGCTCGTCCGAGGGCACGGGCACGTCGTCGTTGACATGCGCGTACGCCATCTGCATGGGGGAGTCCCCCTCCCAGGGGACGTGGCCGACCAGCATCTCCTCCAGCATGATGCCGACGGAGTAGATGTCGGTGCGCGGGTCGGTCCGTCCGGTCGTCGCGATCTCCGGCGGCATGTAGGCGACGGTGCCCAGCATCGACCCGGTGGTCGACATCGACACGTCGGAGGCTGCGCGGGCCAGGCCGAAGTCGGTGACGCGGACGGGGCCCTCCGTGGGGACGAGGACGTTCTCCGGCTTGACGTCGCGGTGGATGACGCCGACCCGGTGGGCCGCGCGCAGGGCGTCGAGGATCTCCTCGGCGTAGCGCAGCGACTGCTCGACGGTGAAGGCGCCCTGGGCCTGGAGGAGGGTGCGCAGGTTCGGCCCGTCGACCAGCTCCATCACCAGGAACCCCTGGCCGTGGACGACGCCTTGGTCGAAGACGGAGACGACGCCGGGATGCACGATCCTCGCCGCGGCCCGCGCCTCCCTGCGGAACCGGGCGACGAATCCGGCGGACTCCGCGAGGTGGGGGTGCATGACCTTGAGCGCCACCGGGCGGTCCAAGCGCTCGTCATGGGCGACGTAGACCGTGGCCATGCCTCCGCGCGCGAGCCGCGAGCGGATGCGATAGCGGTCGTCGACCAGCAGCCCGATCAAGGGATCCGAGGGCCCCGCGGCGGCGCCGGACCGGGGCGAGGCGTGGTCCCCGCCTGCGTTGTTGTCGGATCCGGTCACTGGCACGACTCGGATTCTACGGGAAGGCCCGCGATCGCACGGGAAGGCAAGGCCGCGGCCTCGCCTAGAATCGTCCCATGAGCGAACCGACATCCGTCTTGTCCATCGCCGAGGCCGCGCGCAGGCTCGGGGTCGAGCCGAGGAAGATCAAGCAGATGGTGCGCGATCGTCAGCTGTTCACCGTGCGCGCAGCGGACGGGAAGGCCGGCATCCCCGAGGAGATCCTCATCAAGGGCGAGTCGGGCTGGGAGCCGCTGTGGAACCTCCCGGGCACGCTTACCCTGCTGGCCGACGGCGGCTTCAGCCCGGAGGAGGCCATCGCCTGGCTGTACGCGCCCGAGGAGGAGCTGGGCGAGACCCCTCTGGAGGCCCTGCTCAGGGGGCGTCATCACCGCGTGAACGCCGTGGCGGCGATGCTCGCGCTCTGAGGCCGCGTCATCCTCGGAGTCCCTCGCTTACAGGCGCCTGAGCACCAGCAGGTCGCCGAGCCCCTCGAGGAGGGACCGCTGCTCGGGGTCCGGGTCCGCGGCGTCCAGGCAGCGTCGGCCCTCCTCGACCAGATCGGCGATGAGCGCCTCATGGGCGCCGCGCCCCCTGACGGCGAGGATCTCCGCCATGCGGGCGATGCCGGCGTCTCCGATGTCGCGCCGCCCCAGGTCTTCGGCCAGCAACCGGCGCTCGGCCTCGGTCGCCCGCGACCATGCCAGCGCCAGAAGCGCCGTTCGCTTGCCCTCTCGCAGATCGTCCCCGGCGGGCTTGCCCGTCACCCGGGGATCGCCGAAGACGCCGAGATCGTCGTCGCGCAGCTGGAAGGCCAGGCCCCACGGCCCGAGGACGGCCTCCACCGCCTCGACGAGCTCCGAGCCGCCCTGCCCGGCCAGGATCCCGAGCGCGGCGGGGTGGACCACGGAGTAGCGAGCGGACTTCAACCGCGCGACCTCCAACGCCCCCTCGACCGTCGGGGACGCCGGATCCGCGGGATCCAGGGGCTGCTGCTCGGCGCGCAGATCCAAGTACTGGCCGACGGCGACCTCGGCATGCATCGCCGTGAAGCGGCGCAGGACGGCGACGGCCGCCTCCGGGGGGAGCCCGCCGCCGGCCTCGGCCACGGCATGATCAGCCGCTGAGAGCAGGAGGTCGCCGGTGAGGATCGCCCCGGAGTCGCCGAAGACCGCGGGCGACCCGGCCCAGCCGGAGCGGCGGTGGTGCGCGGTCAGGGCGACCCGCGTGGTCGGGCGCCCCCGCCGCATGTCGGCATGGTCGATGATGTCGTCATGGACCAGCGCTGAGGCCTGGTACAGCTCCAACGCTGCGGCCAGAGAGTCGACGGGGGAGTCGGCGGCGTCCTCGTCGCCGGGGGGAAGGGCGGCGATCCCGCGTGCCAGCGTCCAGCCGAGGAACACGAGGTAGCCCCGGACGCGCTTGCCGCCGCGCACGGCCGCGGAGGCGGCGCGGGTGAGCTCGGCCCCGGGCCCGTCCTGTCCCGGAAGGAAGCTGAGGCCCTCAAGGTGGCGTGCGGTGGCGGCCGAGATGCGGGGGGCGAGCGCTTCCGGCGTCGGCGCGGGGGCGGTGGATGGAGCGAGGCTGGCGGAGGGAGTGGCGCGCCGTGTCATGGGCTCAGGCTATCCGACCCCTCGGACCGCTGCGGCGCGCGCCCTCGTATCATGGAGCGCAGTCAGGGCATGGGGAGTCGTCGAGAACCGGAGGAGCGCATGGCGGTCGTGCTGAGCTACCACGGGAACCGCGAGTCGGAGGCGGCGCTCGACCGGGCGCTGCGGATCGCGGAGGCCAGGGGCTCGACCCTGGTCGTGGTGCTCGCCTCGAAATCAGACGAGGAGGACCCCCGCACGACGGAGGACGCCGAGGACCGCCTCTGGCGCCACCTGGGGGAGGCGGATGTGGCTTTCGAGGTGCGCCACGCGAGCGCCCGGGAGGATGTCGCCGGCACCGTGCTGGAGACCGCGAGGCGGACCGCCGCCGATTGCATCGTCCTGGGACTGCGCCCGGGCGGATCGGCACGGGCTGTCATCGGCCCCACCGCCACGCGCATCCTCCTGGATGCGCCGTGCCCGGTGGTGACCACCACACCTCACGCTCAGAGCTGAGCTCCGACGGGGAATCCAGGCCGTGCCGGATTATAATTGATGTCAGTCCGTTGACGCCAGCCCCCCCGAGCTTCCGAGAAAGGGATCAGTGTGACCGCATCCCGTCGCGCATCCGCCTCCACCACGAAGACCACGAAGAAGAAGCCGTCCGCCTCCCGGGGCGCCGGGGCGAAGTCCGCCGCCGGGCGGTCGGGCGCGCACAAGGCCTCTGAGAAGAAGGCATCGGCCTCTGCGAAGAAGAAGGAGACGCCTCGGATCGCCGCGCCGGCGGAGGATGAGACGCGCGAGGACGAGGACCTCGAGGTGCCACTCGAGGATCTCGACGCGGACGACGCGGACGACGCCGCCGAAGACGCCCCGGAGGACGACACCACAGAGGACGATGCCCCGGAGGACGATGCCGGGGCCGACGGCTCCGGCGAGGAGGAGGCCAAGGACGTGGAGGACACGGACTCCGTCGACGTCACCGAGCGCAAGGCCGCCGCCCTGCGCGCGCGCACCTCCGAGGGCATCAAGGTCAGCGGCGGGTTCGTCGTCTCCGACTCCGATGAGACCGATGAGCCGGTCCAGCAGGTGACGGTGGCGGGTGCGACCGCCGATCCGGTCAAGGACTACCTCAAGCAGATCGGCAAGGTCCCCCTCCTGAACGCCGAGCAGGAGGTCGACCTCGCCCGGCGCATCGAGGCGGGCCTATATGCGGAGTACAAGCTCAAGAACGAGACGGACTCATTGACATCGAAGGAACGGCGCGAGCTGCACTTCATCGCCCAGGACGGCCACAATGCGAAGAACCATCTGCTGGAGGCCAACCTGCGCCTGGTCGTCTCCCTCGCGAAGCGCTACACCGGTCGCGGCATGCAGTTCCTCGATCTCATCCAGGAGGGCAACCTGGGCCTGATCCGTGCGGTCGAGAAATTCGACTACACGAAGGGCTACAAGTTCTCGACGTACGCGACATGGTGGATCCGCCAGGCGATCACGCGGGCCATGGCCGACCAGGCGCGCACCATCCGCATTCCCGTGCACATGGTCGAGGTCATCAACAAGCTGGCGCGCGTCCAGCGCCAGATGCTGCAGGACCTCGGGCGGGAGCCCACGCCGGAGGAGCTGGCGAAGGAGCTCGACATGACGCCGGAGAAGGTCGTCGAGGTCCAGAAGTACGGACGCGAGCCGATCTCTCTGGCCACGCCGCTGGGCGAGGACGGGGACTCCGAGTTCGGTGACCTCATCGAGGACTCCGAGGCCATCGTCCCGGCGGACGCGGTGTCGTTCACGCTGCTCCAGGAGCAGCTCCACCGGGTGCTCGACACGCTGTCAGAGCGCGAGGCCGGAGTGGTGTCGATGCGTTTCGGACTGGGGGACGGCCAGCCCAAGACCCTCGACGAGATCGGCAAGGTCTACGGGGTCACGCGCGAGCGCATCCGCCAGATCGAGTCGAAGACCATGTCGAAGCTGCGCCACCCCTCGCGCTCGCAGGTGCTCCGCGACTACCTGGACTGAACGGGGATCGGTCCGTCCGCTGGCGGTTGCGGGGATCGCGAGCTTTTCAGAGGAGTGACGTGGACAGGCGCGGCATGAGAGAACTGATCTCATGGGGGCTGCTTGTCGTGGTCGTCGCCGCGACGCTCGTGGTCGGCTTTCTCACGGGCTGGAACGGGCGGGTCTCCTGACGACGAGTGCGGGGTTCAGCACAGATGCGGGGACGTCCGTCTGCGATTCGGGCGCTGAACCCCGCGCTAGGCGCTGAGAACGCTCGCGAACACCGCAGCCGTCGCCGAAGGGGCCCGACGACCACGCCGGCCGGCCGCCCCGACAGTCCACAGCACAGAATGCGAGACGTGTTCGCCGACCCTGTCATGAACCCGCCTCTGTGACCTGCGGCGACACGGGTCGCCAGCGGGCTGCCCGGATCTGGGCCTCAGCATTCTGTGCGATGTCGGCCGCCCGAGTCAGGCGTCTGGGTCCGGGTTCTCAAGACCGAGGGTCTCGCAGGCCGCGTTGAAGACCTGTCCGGCCGTGCCCAGACCGCACATGATGTGCTGCATGAGCTGGGCGTCCGTCGCCCCCTGCTCGTAGTCGACGGTGACCGAGGCCGCCAGACGCAGGGAGCCCTCGTCGGGGTCCTCCACGAAGTAGCACTTCGGCCAGAAGTGGTCGCGGTGCCAGTCCTCGATGAAGACCCGCAGCGCGTCGCGGTCCTCGGCAGGGACGCGCGGGCGGAGGTAGCCGAGGACCTGCAGCAGCTCATGGTCCTGCCCGATGAGGAGGAAATAGAAGGAGTTGCCGTTCCACACGCCGCCCAGATCGCCCTCGTCGTCGACCTGGTGGTGCCAGCCCTGGAGATCGAGCAGGCGGATGAGCCGTTCCTGGGTGATGGGACGGATCTCATCGGCGGGCGTCCTGGCGGAACTGAAGAACCCCACGGTGCGTGTCTCCTCGGGTCGTGTCTGGTCGGGGTCGGGGATGGGCTGCGGGGCCGGGTGGAGGCGGCGGCGGTCCCGCGTCTCACACGCCCATGGCCGCCGACAATTCGTCGTAGAAGCTGGTGGCCGTCCCCAGCGCGCAGTGGATCTGCTGGAGCAGCTGGGCGTCAGTGGCGCCCAACTCGTGATCGACCGTGTTCTCGCAGAACACGCGGATACGGCCCTCATCCGAGATCCGGTGGTAGCACTTGGGCCACAGGTGCTCCCGATGCCACTGTTCGATGAAGGAACGGACCTCTTCCAGCCGGTCGATGTTCGGCGTCATGTGCCACATCGACTGGATGTGGAGGATCTCGCCGTCCTCGCCGCGCAGCAGGAAGTAGAACTGGTTGTCGTCCCAGTTCCCGCCCAGGTCGCCCTCGTTGTCGATGTAGTACTTCCAGCCGTTGTCCTCGAAGATCGACACCAGCCGGTCGCGGGTGATCGGCGGAGGCGCGACGGCTCCGCCGCTGGAACCGGAGAAGAACCCCATGCCCGACCTCTCCTTCCTCATCGTCGCCCGCCCGGCATCCACCGGATCGCGGCGCTCAGCGCCGGCGGGCCGTGCCCACCGGACACGGCCCGCCGGGATCGTCTCGGTTCAGCGGGCGGTGCCCGCCTCGTCGGCGACCAGAAGATGGGTGTCATCCTGGATCGAGACCGCGACGGCGCGCAGCGCATCCATGTTCTCACGTGCGTGATGCGCGCAGAAGAGCAGCTGGCCACTGGCCAAGGTGACACGGACCCACGCGCGGGCCCCGCAGTAGTCGCAGCGATCGGCAGCCGTGAGGGCCGGTGAGTCGATCGACTCAGGACGTTCAAGCGTGGTCGGTGCGTTCATGGCCCCATCAGACCACCGATGGGCTCCAGATGACAGTCCGGAGGGGCGCCTTTCGCCGCGGGCACAATTCCGGGTGCGCTCCTGGGCGCGCGATCAGGCCGATTTCGGGCGGTCCACGGCGGGGTGAGATGACCGGCATTCGGACACTTCCTAGGATGGCCGGGTGACGACAGACGCAGGCTCCGACTACAACGCCCGCCATCTCTCCGTGCTGGAGGGGCTCGAGGCGGTGCGCAAGCGCCCGGGCATGTACATCGGGTCGACCGACCACCGCGGGCTCATGCATTGCCTGTGGGAGATCATCGACAACTCGGTGGACGAGGCACTGGAAGGCTACTGCGACACGATCGACGTCGTGCTGCATCCCGATCACTCGGTCTCGGTGCGCGACAACGGGCGCGGCGTGCCCGTGGATGAGGTGCCCGGCGTGGGCCTGTCGGGCGTCGAAGTGGTCTACACGAAGCTGCACGCCGGCGGGAAGTTCGGGGGCGGCTCATATGCGGCCTCGGGCGGCCTGCACGGCGTCGGGGCCTCCGTGGTCAATGCCCTGTCGGCTCGGATGGACGTCCAGGTGGACCGGTCGGGGAAGACCTGGCAGATGTGCTTCAGGCGCGGGGAGCCCGGCGAGTTCGACGACGATTCGCACGAGCGCACGCCCAACGCGCCGTTCACGCCGTTCACGAGTTCCTCCCGCCTCCAGCAGGTGGGCCGCGTGCGCAAGGGGGTGACGGGCACGCGCGTGAGGTTCTGGGCGGACTTCCAGATCTTCCCCTCCACCGAGGGGTTCTCCTGGGAGGATCTGCTGGCCCGCGCCCGCCAGACGGCCTTCCTGGTCCCCGGGCTCACCCTCAATTGCACCGACGAGCGCGGCGAGGAGGTCCGCGCGGAGACGTTCCGCTTCGATGGCGGCGTCGTCGACTTCGCCGACTGGCTTGCCTCGGACGGCGCGGTCACCGACACGTGGCATATCACGGGGGAGGGCACCTACCAGGAGACCGTGCAGCAGCTCGATCCCGACACCGGGCATCTGCGCCCCACCGACGTCGAACGTACCTGCGCGGTCGACTGCGCGCTGCGCTGGGGGGTCGGGTACGACACGCAGGAGCGCTCCTTCGCCAACATCATCGCCACTCCCAACGGGGGCACGCACGTGGCGGGCTTCGAACAGGCTCTCGTCAAGGTGCTTCGCGCCCAGGTGGAACGCAACGCCCGCAGGCTGAAAGTTGGCCCCAAGGACGGCCGCCTTGAGAAGGACGACATCCTGGCGGGCATGGTCGCGATCGTCACCGTGCGACTGCCCGAACCGCAGTTCGAGGGACAGACGAAGGAGATCCTCGGCACCTCCCAGGTGCGCGGCGTGGTCGCCCGCGTCGTCGGGGAATGGCTCGAGGCGAAGTTCCGCTCCACCCGCCGCGACGACAAGCAGCAGACGCAGGCGCTGCTCGACAAGGTCGTCGGCGAGATGAAGGCCCGCGTCTCGGCGCGTATCCACAAGGAGATCTCGCGGCGCAAGAACGCCCTGGAGACCTCATCGCTGCCCTCGAAGCTCGCCGACTGCCGCACCTCCGACGTCGGGCGCACCGAGCTGTTCATCGTCGAGGGCGATTCCGCCCTGGGGACCGCGAAGGCTGCGAGGAACTCGGAGTTCCAGGCCCTCTTCCCGATCCGCGGGAAGATCCTCAACGTCCAGAAGGCCTCGACGGCCGACATGCTGGCGAACGCCGAGTGCGCGAACATCATCCAGGTCGTCGGCGCGGGATCGGGGCGCACCTTCGACCTCACGCAGGCCCGCTACGGCAAGGTCATCCTCATGACGGACGCCGATGTGGACGGCGCGCACATCCGCACGCTGCTGCTCACCCTGTTCTTCCGGTACATGCGGCCCATGGTCGAGGCGGGCCGCGTCTACGCCGCCGTCCCCCCGCTGCACCGGATCGAGGTCTCGGCCCAGGGGCGCCGCCCTCGTGAGTACGTCTACACCTATTCGGAGGACGAGCTCCACGGCCGGCTGCGCGCACTGGAGAAGTCAGGGCGGCACTGGAAGGAGCCGATCCAGCGGTACAAGGGCCTGGGGGAGATGGACGCCGACCAGCTCGCGGAGACCACCATGGACCCGGCGCACCGCTCGCTCAGGCGCATCACACTCGAGGACGAGGCCAGCCTCCGCCGGGCGGAGGACGTCTTCGAGCTTCTCATGGGGTCCGTCGTGGGACCCCGCCGGGAGTTCATCGTCGAGGGCGCCGAGAGAATCGACCGTGAGCGCATCGATGCCTGAGGACCGGCGTGAGCGGGCGCGACAGGCGGCGTCGAGGCGCTTCTCGGGCGCCGGTAGAATGGGTCCCATGACGGGATTGGCTGAGCGGCTGGAGGCGCCCGACGTGGTTCCCTACCCGGGGGCGCACCTGGGGCTCCGGTGGAGGCCTCTCATCCCCTCCGACGGGCCGGCGGTCGCGGCGCTGATCCGCGACGCCGAGGACTTCGATCGGGCGATTGACCGCACGAGCTCCCAGGAGATCGCCGACATGATGGAGGGCGGCGGGGCCGACCTCATGGACACCATCGTGGGCCTGGACTCCGAGGACCAGGTGTGCGCGGTGGCGAGCGTGCGCGTGCTGTGCGACGTCGGGGACATGGCCATCGCCGTGGTCAACGCCTTCATCGCGCCGCACTGGCGTGAACGCGGTGTGGGCCGAGCGCTGCTCTTCTGGCAGGACGGACGGGCGCGGCAGCTCCTGCTGCAGGTCTTCGGCGCGGACTCCGAGGTGCCGGCGCTCGTCACGAACATCGTCGACGCCCACGTCACCGAGCGGCGCCGGCTCTACATCGCGGCCGGGTTCTATGCGCGGCGGACGTTCCGCGTCATGTACCGGGAGATCGAGGGCGCCGAGGAGGCCGTCCCCGCCCGCGACGGCTACAGGATCGTGCCCTGGGACTCCGTCGACGAGCGCGTCGTGCGCGCGGTCCACATGGACGTCTTCACGACGCACTTCTGGCCGGAGGTCCGGGGCCGCTGGTGGCACGAGGCGATGGCCGAGCTCGATCGGCGCTGGTCCTTCGTCGCGCTGTCCCCCCGGGACGAGGTCGCCGGATACCTGGCGGTGAGGCGTCCGGCGGAGCGGTGGGTGGCCGAGGGGCGCACGGAGGCCTACGTCTCGCTGTTGGGCGTGTCCGAGGAGCATCGCCGTCACGGCCTGTCCACGGCGCTGATGTCGGCGACGCTGGCCGCGGCGGCGGGGTCCGGGGTCTCGCGCGTCGGCCTGGACGTCGACATGGACAGCTCCAGCAACGCCCACGCGATCTACGAGCACTGGGGATTCGTCGATCAGTCCTCGCAGGTCTATTACACGATCGACCACTGACCGCGCCGGCGGCCGCGTCGAGCGATCCACTCCGGGAGGGAGGCGACATCATGACCAGTGTCCCCATGCCCGAGGGCGACCACGGGATCCTGTGGCGCGCCCTGACCGCCCAGGACACGGCTCCTTTGGCGCACCTCATCGCGCGGATCGAGGCCGCCGACAACCCGCCGTACCGCACCTCCCCCGACGAGGTCGCGGAGATCCTGTCGGAGGGCGTGCCGTGGCACGGCCTCGCGGGTCTCGCCACACGCGGCATCCGCAGCGGCCAGATGGTCGCCTTCGGACTGGCGTCCCTCCGGCGGGCCGGGCACCTGGAGTGCGTGTGCCAGGGGGGCGTGGACCCCCGCTTCCGGCGCCTGGGGCTGGGCCATGCCGTCATCGAGTGGCAGACGGCCACGGCCCGGGAGGTCCTGGCGCGCAGGCCCCCGGGCGAACCCGCCCAGATCGTCATGCACGTCGAATCCGGCAACGTGGAGCTCGTCGACCATCTGGAGGACCTCGGCTACCACTGGGCCCGCACCTACTACGAGTTGCGGGCCGATCTGTCCTCGCTGCCCAAGACGCCGGATCTCGGCTCCTATCTGGCGGTCGTCCCATGGTCCGACGATTTGGAGGATCCCGCCCGACAGGCCTCGAACCGCCTGTCCGAGCAGGAGTGGGGACGCCCGCCCCAGACGATGGAGCAATGGCTGCTCGGGCGCACGGCATTCGTCCCCGGCTGGTCGTTCGTCGCCCTGGACCGCACGGGGGACCGGCCCCGGGTCGCGGGCTTCCTCCGGGCCTCCCGGTACGAGCAGGACTGGCCGGCCCTGGGATGGAAGGAGGGCTACATCGACCAGATGGGCGTCCTGGAGCCGTGGCGCCACACGCGCGTGGCGGACGCTCTCATCGTGGCCTCGATGAACGCCCAGGTTCGCGACGGCATGGATCGAACGGCGGCGGGCCTGGGGTCCGCCAACCACTCCGGCGCGCTCTACGTCTACGACCAGCTCGGTTTCCGCACGGTCGGGCAGTCGCGCCTCTACGCCATCAACATCTGAGCGCGCACCTCTGCGGCGCGCGGGCCCCGGGCGCCGCTCGGGGCCTCAGCCGAAGGAGGCGATCGGGGCCGTGATCGGCTGCCCGGACCCGTCTCGGCGATCGTCCTCGGCGGGAGGCTCGACGGGCGCGCCGTCGGCGGAGGCGGCGCGCACGGGGCGCGGACCCACCCACGCGATGTCGAGGCGGTCCTCCCCACGCAGGAAGCGCTGGACGCGCACGCCCTGGCCGGCGCGGCCCTTGACGGGGTACTCGGCCAGCGGGGTCACCTTGACGGAGGTCTGGCCCGTCCCGGGCAACGCGCCCGCGACGGCGGCGACGGTCGCGACCACCGACTCGCCGGGGTCGACGACGACCCAGAATCCGATCGCGTCGACCCCGTCCGCCATCCTGATGCCCGCCATCCCGCCGGCCGTGCGGCCCTGGGGGCGGACCGCGGAGGCAGGCATCCGCAGCAGATGCGCGTCCGAGGTGATGAACACGAGCTCCGCGTCATCGGGGCAGTCGCCCAGTCCGACCAGGCGATCCCCGTCCTCCAGAGCGATGACCTCCCATGCGTCCCTGCGCAGCGTCTCCGGGCGCAGGCGCTTGACGACGCCGCGGGCGGTGCCCATCGCGATCACCGCGTCGCCTGTGGGATCGAGCAGCCCGATAGGCGGCTCGTCGGTGTGGAGCAGGAGGGACGCGGGGGTCGCGGCCTCCAGCGACAGCCCCGTCTCGAAACGGGGCAGGGCCGGGAGGTCGACGACCTCCAGACGGTGCGCGAGGCCGTCGGCCGTGACGACCGCCACCTGCGAGCGGGCCGTCGTCGCCAGCTGCATCCGCCAACCGTCCGACGCGGCGCGCGGACCCGGCTCCAGGGGCTCCCCGCCCTGGACGCGGGCCAGACCCCCGGAGGCAGAGAGCACGACGACGCAGGGGTCGTCCGCGATCTCGAGGTCCAGGCCCTTCGCCGACCCGGACGCCGCCGGCAGGGCGAGCAGGGGGTGGGGGCCGGAGTCCAGGGCCGCGCCCTCGGGAGCGGAACCGGTGGCGGCCAGCAGGAGCGTGCGCCGGGGCGTGCCGAGTCGTGCGGCCACGTCGCGCAGTTCGGCCTTGACGAGGTCGCGCAGCCGCGCCTCGTCGGCGAGGATCTGCTCAAGCTCGTCGATCCTGCGGCGCAGATCGTCGCGTTCGGACTCGAGCTCGAGGCGCGAGAGCCGGGTGAGGCGGCGCAGGCGCAGCTCAAGGATGTAGGTGGCCTGCGTCTCGTCCAGGTCGAAGGCCAGCATGAGGCGGCTGCGGGCCTCGTCGGCGTCGTCGGAGGAACGGATGATCGCGATGACGTCATCGATGTCGAGGATGGCGGTGAGCAGGCCCTCGACGAGGTGGAGCCGGTCGGCGGCCTGGCCCAGGCGGAAGCGCGAGCGCCGGGTGGTCACATCCAGCCGATGATCGACGAAGACCCGGAGCATGTCGCGCAGCCCCATCGTCTGGGGCCGCCCGTGGACCAGCGCCACGGCGTTGACGGAGAAGGAGTCCTCCAGCGGAGTGCGGCGATAGAGCTGCTGGAGGACGGCCTCGGGGTTGAAGCCGTTCTTCACCTCGATGACCAGACGCAGCCCGTGATGGCGGTCGGTGAGGTTCTGGACGGCTGAGATGCCCTTGAGACGCCCGGCCTGCACGTTCTCCTTGATCTTCTCGATGACGCGTTCGGGGCCCACCATATAGGGCAGCTCGGTGACGACGATGCCCTGCTTGCGGGCGGTCACCCTCTCGATGGAGACCTTGGCCCGCGTGCGGAAAGCGCCGCGCCCGGTCTCGTAGGCCTCGCGGATGCCGTCGAGACCGATGATCACTCCGCCTTCGGGCAGGTCCGGGCCGGGCACGTAGCGCATGAGGTCGGCGGTCGTCGCCTCGGGATGGTCGAGCAGGTGGATGGCGGCGGCAGCCGTCTCGGCGAGGTTGTGCGGGGGAATGTTCGTGGCCATCCCCACCGCGATCCCGGAAGCGCCGTTGACCAGGAGATTCGGGAAGCCGGCGGGCAGCACATCCGGCTGGGTGAACTGGTTGTCGTAATTCGGGACGAAATCGACGACGTCCTGGTCGAGGTCGGCGACCATATCCATCGCGGCGGGGCCCAGACGCGCCTCGGTGTAGCGGGGGGCCGCCGGGCCGTCGTCGAGGGAGCCGAAATTCCCGTGCCCGTCGACCAGGGGGACGCGCAGGTTGAAGGGCTGGGCCAGGCGGACGAGAGCATCGTAGATGGGGGAATCCCCATGGGGATGCAGCTTGCCCATGACTTCTCCGACGACGCGCTGGGACTTCACGTGCCCGTGGTCGGGACGCAGCCCCATCTGGTCCATCTGGTAGAGGATGCGCCGCTGGACGGGCTTGAGGCCGTCCCTGGCGTCGGGAAGCGCACGAGCGTAGATCACCGAGTATGCGTACTCGAGGTATGAGCCGCGCATCTCCTCCGAGACGTCGATCTCCGAGATCGTCTCGTGGACGGGCTCGGGCGGCAGGGTCGACTCCTTCTTGCGCATGGAGGCCATTGTCCCCCGAGGCCGGGTGGCGGATCGACTCACACGCCGCCCCAGGGCACAATCGGGGGATGGACACTTGGCAGGAGATCGACTCCCTGGGCTTCTACCCGGCGCTGGTTGCGCGCTCGTTGCGGCGCGCCCTGGGGGGAGGGGAGCCGCTGGCCTCGGTGTGCCAGCTTGACGCCGCCTTCGACTCGACCTCGATGTTCCGCCACCTCACGGTCTCCGCCTTGACCGGGACGCACCTCATCCAGATCCACGTCGATGAGATGGAGGACGGGGGCGCGATGGTGGCCACGACGCTGGTTCCCGTGGGGCGGATCCAAGGCGTGTCGGTGGTCGAGGTGATCACCGACCCCACTGTGCCCGGGGGAGGATCCCCCGCGGAGGTCTCCCTCAGCCTCAACGTCGGCGGCCAGCGCCGCGGTGAGGTCGAGCCCCTGCAGTGCGAGGACCCGAACTGCGTGATCGACCACGGGTACTCGATGACCTCCGTCCCCGACGACCTCACCGTCCGCTTCGCCGCCGCGGCCGACGGGACGGGCGCGCTGGGGCGCGCCGAGCGCTTCGTCGACGTCCTCACCTCGCTCCTGGGGGCCGCGCGTGGCTGATCCGGCGAGCGGCGCGGGGAGCGCGCTGGACGGAGCGGAGCTCCCGGCCGCCGGCGACCTCCTCCTCACCGATGTCCTCGGCGCCTGCGTCGCCGCCCTCGACCCGGCGCTGCCCGGAGGGGACGCGGGGGCCGCGTCCCGGGTGGGACTCGAGGCCGGCGGCCATCGGCAGGTCCTCGTCGTCCTCGCCGACGGGCTGGGACGGGTTCCCCTGGAGGCCCGGATCGGGCATGCGCCCGTGCTGAGGGCCCATCGCGGCGACACCGCGGTCGCGCACACGATCGCGCCCTCGACGACGGCCGCGGCGATCACGGCGTTCGCGACGGGGCGCCGCCCCGGGGCGACCCGCATGGTCGGCTACTCCGTGCTGCGCGGGGATGTTCCGCGGACGGACGGTCCTGCGCCCGAGGTGATGAACCTGCTGGCCTTCGCGGAGGGGGTGGACCCGGTCCAGTGGCAGCCCTGCGACACGGTCTTCGAACGCCTGTCGCGCGTCGGCGTCGGCTCCTGCGTGGTCTCGCCCCCGACCTTCGCGAACTCGGGGCTGACGCGCGCAGCCCTGCGCGGGGCGCGTCACGTCGGCGCGGTCTCCTGGTCCCAGCGCATGCGCGCGGCCCTGCGCGAACTCCGGGCAGGGACCCCGCTGGTCTACCTGTACTGGTCCGACATCGACCACGCGGGCCATCACCACGGGTGCGGATCCGAGCAGTGGACGGCCGCCCTGGAGGACTTCGACGCCGGGCTGGGCGCCCTGCTGCGCCGCCTGCCCGAGCAGGTCGCCGTGGTGCTCACAGCCGATCACGGCATGGTCGACACGGGCCCCGATCTCCTCATCGACCTGGCACGGCGCCCGGACCTGGACGAGGGCGTGGACGCCATCGCCGGGGAGGCCCGCAGCGTCCACGTGCACGCCCGGCCCGGGCGCGGCCCGGAGGTCCTGGCCCGGTGGCGGGAGATCCTGAGCGATGGGGCGTGGATCCTGAGCCCGGGGGAGATGCCGGGCGTCCTGGGCGAGGGGCCGGGGTCGGCGCTGATCGGGGACGCGCTGGTGTTCCCGCGCGGCCGCGCGGGCATCGTCGACTCGCGATGGCAGACGCCCGCGTCGATCGCGCAGGTCGGCGTCCACGGATCGCTGACGCCGGACGAGATGCTCATCCCCGTCGTCCGACTCGCCTGACGCCGGTTCCCTCGAGGGAGACGCGACGTCCTCGACGAGCAAGAACAGGCGATCGCGAGGGACGACGGGGAGACGTCGCTCGTGCCGCTCCTCCGCGTCCTCGGCCCATCGTCCGGTGGACCGCCGCGACCCTCGGGAACTCAGCGGGCCAGGCCGTAGGGGAGGGTCGGGGCGGACTGCGCGATGCTCAGGAGACGGTCGTACTTGGCGACCCGCTCCCCGCGCGCCGGGGCCCCGGACTTGATCTGGCCGGCACCCGTCGCGACCGCGAGGTCCGCGATGAAGGTGTCCGCGGTCTCGCCGGAGCGATGCGAGATCATCTGCGCGTATCCCGCCTCACGGCAGAGGGCCTGGGCGTGCAGCGTCTCGGTGACGGTGCCGATCTGATTGAGCTTGATGAGCGCGGAGTTCGCGATGCCGCGTTCGATGGCGCGGGAGATGATCGCGGGATTCGTGACGAAGATGTCGTCGCCGACCAACTGGACCCGGTCGCCGAGCCGGTCGGTGAGACGCCTCCACCCGTCCCAGTCATCCTCGGCCAGCCCGTCCTCCAGCGACCACACGGGAAACTCGGCGATGATGTCCTCATAACGATCGATGAGGTCCTCGGAGGAGAGGTCCTCGCCCGCAATCCGGTAGACCCCGCCACGGTGGAACTCGGAGGAGGCCGGGTCCATCGCGATGGCGACCCCTTCTCGACCCGGCGTGTAGCCGGCGTCCTCGATCGCGGCGACCAGCAGGCGGAGGACCTCCTCCGGGGAGGAGATGTCCGGAGCGAATCCACCCTCGTCCCCCAGCCCCGTGGACTCGCCGCGGGCTGTCAGATCCTTCTTCAGACGGTGGTAGATCGTGGATCCGGCGCGCACCGCCTCGGCGAACGACGGGGCGCCGAGGGGCGCGAGCATGAACTCCTGGAAGTCGAGGTCGTTGGGGGCGTGGACACCGCCGTTGAGAACATTGAAGTGGGGGACGGGCAGACGGACCTCGACCTCGCGGGGCGCGAGGTCCTGCCACAGGGGCCTGTCCCCGGCGAAGGCCCGGGCCGCCGCCATCGAGACGCCGAGGATCGCGTTGGCCCCCAAGCGGGACTTGCCGTCCGTCCCGTCAAGCTCGATGAGGGCGTCATCGAGCCACTCGAGGGACTCCCAGGAGCGGGAGCGGAGAAGTTCCGAGATCTCGCCGACGACGTTCCCGACCGCGCGGGTGACGCCTTTGCCCTCGTAGCGCTCGGGATCGCCGTCCCGCAACTCGACGGCCTCGCGTGTGCCGGTGGATGCGCCGGAGGGCACGCCGGCTGTGAACGGACGGCCGTCCTCGGTGGTCAGAGTCACCTCGACGGTCGGATTGCCGCGGGAGTCCAGGACCTCCAGGGCGGAGACATCGGTGAAGCGGATGGGTGCGTGTGCCATGTCGTGCTCTCTTCTGCGGGCGCCCCATTCGGGGCGCCGAACCGTTCGGGCCCGGCAGAGAGGGTCGTGGCATCGTCACGGCGCGGTCCACTGGACCTCAGGGACCGTTGGCGGACCGGCCCGGACAACGCCCGGGCACGTCCCGCGGTTGAAGGCGAGCCCCACCGCCGTGACAGGCCCCATGGTACCCGCGGGGCGGTCCGGGGTGGCGGTCAGTTCGACCGGGATCCGAAGACGATCTCGTCCCAGCTGGGCACCGAGCGTCGGCGCGTGCGTCGCTTCTCGCGACGCCCGGGGGCGTCGCCGCGCTCCGCGTCCACGTCCTCGGCGGGAGCCTCCAGGCCGGGGAGCGTCTCGGCGGCCTCACGGGAGGGGTCGGCGGGCTCCTTCGGCGCCGGCCGGGGGGAACGGGTCTCCGCATCGGCGCGGCGGGGCTCGCCGGACGGGCCCGGGGCGGCGGCAGGCTCGTCCGTCCCGCGTGCGCGCGCATGCGCCAGGGAGTAGATGCGCGCCGAGATGGACTCGCCCTGCCCGTTCCCGCGCCCGAGGGGGGCGGGAGCCGGATGCTCCGTCTCGCGGCGCGCCCCGACGTCCGGGGCGTCCGCCGGGGCGTCGTCCGAGGTCTTGTCGGGCTCCTCCTCGGAGCCGGCCAGGTCGGCGTCGATCTCCTGGCGGTGGCCGCGTGCGGCGTTGAGCTGGTCGAGCAGGGCCTCGCGCACTCGGAGGTCGGCCTCCTCCGCGGTCAGATCGATCGCGTCCGGCACGTCCCGGGTGGGCAGGGGAGTGAAGATCGACGAGGTCGGAGCCTGGGTGACCGTCTCGGTCAGCCATCGGGCCTCTTGGTCGAGAGCCTCGACAAGCGTGCCGGACGGCGAGAAGGTCCAGTGCGCGGCGTGCTCAGCCGCCCCCTGGACGAAGGCGAGGGCGATCTCCCAGGGGCCGTCCTCGCCGCGGCGGGCCGACCAGACCAGGGAGCCCGGGTCGACGCCGCGGGCCGCGAGCCGGTCCACGACCAGGTCGCCCATCTCCGGGGCGTCCGGGTCGCCGCCGACGTGGGAGCCGCGCGCGCGGGAGAGCACCCACTCGCGCTCGGCGACGATGGGCGCCTCGAAACGGCGCACGTGCTCGACATCGACGTCGTACTGGCCCGCGATGTCGTCGGGGTCGAGGCCGGAGCGCAGCAGCGCCTGGATGTCGCGGGGGCGCAGGGCCCGCTCCGGCGCGCCCTGGGGGCGGGACCGAGGGCGGTCGCGCCGGACCGCGCCACGCAGCTCATCGGTGATGGGCACGACGTAGCGCTCGCCGTCGGCGTCCGTCAGCACGAGGCTCTCACCGTCCGCGCCGATTCCGAGCAGGTCGAGCTCGATCATGGCACCTCCCGTTCCCTCACCACCGGCATGGTGTCAGAGTCCTGGCTCCGGCTCACGCGCTGGTCCCAGCGTGTCCGAGAACGCAATGGAATCTCGGGTGGTCAAGTGTTACCATCCCTGCGCCGAGGATGCCGGCGTGTGGACGGCGCCATGCCGGATGGTGACGAGGAGGAGACAGGGTGGCCACAGATTACGACGCTCCGCGAAAGAACGAGGACGATGTCGCGGAGGACTCCATCGAGGAGCTCAAGGCCCGTCGCAACGACGCGGGCTCGAATGACATCGACGAGGACGAGAACGAGGCTGCGGAGGGTTACGAGCTACCCGGGGCGGATCTGTCGAAGGAGGAGCTGACGGTCCACGTCGTGCCCCGCCAGGACGACGAGTTCACGTGCTCGCGGTGCTTCCTGGTGCACCATTCCTCGCAGTTGGCGTACATGGATGAGGACGGGTTGCCCGTGTGCACGGACTGCGCCTCATGAGATCGATCCGCGGCGCCTGGCGCCGCCGGAGGGGATGATCGGGTGTTCGGCAGGAAACGGCGCCGGTCCGCAGAACCGGAGACGTCCCTCGGGACGGGGTCCCAGGAGACGGAGGCCGTCCCTGGGCGCCCGTCCCGCCCCTCCGACGGGGATCCCGTCTGGTCCGAGCCCGGCCCCCGCGACATCGCGGAGATCGACACGACCTCCGGCTATGTCGACATGGGCTCGCTGCTCATTCCGGCGATCCCCGGGATGCAGCTGCGCACGCAGCTGGCGAAGGACGGCCGCACCGTGCTGCGGGCGCTTCTGGTCCTGGGGGCTTCCGGCATCCAGGTGAGCCTGGCGGCGGCGCCGAAGTCGGGCGGCGTGTGGGACGAGCTGCGCGCCCAGATCCGCTCCGGCATGGAGTCGGACGGCGCGCACGTCGAGGACGTGCATACCCGCTACGGCGACGAGTTGCTGGCCGACCTGCTGGTCACCCTGCCCGACGGTTCGCGGGCCACCTCCCGCATGCGCGTCATCGGCCGCGAGGGGCCGCGCTGGTTCGCCCGGCTCGACATCCTGGGGCCGGCCGCCCAGTCGCTGGAGGCCGGGGGCGCCCTTGAGAAGGTCATCGACCGCCTGGTCGTGGCCCGCGACGACGCTCCCCGCGCGCGCCTCGACCTCCTGCCGCTGCACGTCCCCGAGGGGGCCGTCGAGGTTCCGGATGTCTGACACGGTCATGCGGGGCCGCCCTCGTCCCGGGGTGTGGCAGCGCCTCCGGCGACGGTGGATGAACGCGACCCGCGAGGCCCAGGAGGCCGACGAGGAGCAGCGCTCGCGTCGCTCCCGGGGGACAGTGCCGCTGTCCGAGGTGCGCGAACGGCAGCGGGTGGTGGTCTCCGGGCTCATCCAGTCCGTGACCTATTCGCCGGTCGATGGGCCCAGGCGCCTGGTCGTCATGCTCTACGACGGGACGGGGACGATCGAGATCCGGTGGCTCGGGCGGCGCTCGGTCCCCGGCATCAAGGTCGGCGGGCACATCGAGGCCCAGGGCACGGCGGTGCTCGTCCGCGACCATCTGGCGCTCATCGACCCGACCTACCGGATCCTGCCGCCGGGGGCGGCGTGAGCGCGGGACCGGGAACGGGATCCCGGATGCCGGCCTTTGCGGCGGACCCGTCGGGGGAGGGGTTTTCCTGGGCCCAGGCGGTGGGCGGCTGGCGCGGCGCCGTGGAGTCGGTCCTGCCCGGGGCGGTGTTCGTCGTCCTGTTCGTCCTCACCCGTGACCTGCGCGTGTGCCTGGCGGCATCGGCTGGCGCGGCGGTGGTGTTCTGCCTGGCGCGGCTGGCCCAGCGCCAGGGCCTGACCCAGGCGGCGTCGGGACTGGCCGGCGTCGCGATCGGCGTGGTGTGGGCGGCGCTGTCCGGGCGCGGAGAGAACTACTTCGCGTGGGGGCTGGTGACGGCCTCCGCCTTCGCCGCCGGGCTCCTGGCGACCGTGGTGGCGCGGCGCCCCGCCGTGGCGCTGGCGGTCGGCTTCGCGTGGAGGCTGCCGGCCTCGTGGCGCACCGATGTGGCGCTGGCCCCGCTGCGGCGCCGGTGCCTGGCGCTGACATGGGTGTGGGCAGGGATGTTCCTGATCCGGCTGGGCGTCCAGTGGCCGCTGTGGCACGCGGGCGCGGTCGCGCAGCTCGGTGTCGCGAAACTCGTCTTGGGGCTGCCGCTGTTCGCGGTCGTGTGCTGGCTCACCTGGGCGGGGCTGCGGCCCTTCGCCTCCCTGGCACATGCGGGGGACCGGACCGATGATCGCGGGGACGAGGCCGGCCCCGGGACGCGGCCGACCGGGTCCTGAGGGGGCTGCTCGCCCTCACGGACGGTCCGCGGGCTCCTCCTCGGGTCCCGCCTCCGGCTGGGGGCGTCCAAGGGCGCGGGTGAGCCGTCCCAGCGCCTCCGTGTCCCCGTCGGGGACCAAGAGCAGGAGCTCGTCTCCGGCCTCGAGGACGTCGTCGGGCGTCGGTGTGATCGGCCGGCCGTCGCGCAGGATCGAGGACAGCACGGTGCGCCCGGGCAGGGTGACGTCCTCCAGGCGGCGGGAGACGACGCGGGAGTCATCGGGCAGGACGAAGGCGTACATCGACACGTCGGCCTGGTTGAAGGAGAACAGCTGGACGGGCAGGCCCACCGAGACGGCCTCCTCGACCAGTGCGGTCATCAGGCGCGGGGTGGACACGGGCACGTCGACGCCCCAGGAGCCGTCGAAGAGCCACTCGTTCTTCGGATTGTTCAGCCGGGCGACGACGCGGGGGACGCCGAACTCGCCCTTGGCCAGCAGCGAGATCACGAGGTTCGCCTTGTCGTCGCCGGTGGCGGCGACAAGGGCGTCGGCCTCGCGCACCCCGGCGTCGGACAGGACGTCGGGGGAACAGGCGTCGGCCAGGACCCAGTCGGCGTCCGCGACGGAGGCGACGCGGAGCTGGTCCGGCTGGTTGTCGATGAGCGTGACCTCATGCCCGTGCGCCAGCAGGCGCAGGGCGACGAAACGTCCGACGGACCCCGCCCCCGCGATGACGATCTTCATGGTCAGTCCTCCTTCCGGGGCGGCTCGGTCATGATGTTGCGCAGCGGGACCGGATCCCGTCCGGACACCGCGAAGACGAGCTCGTCGTGCTCCTGGACGACCAGGTCCGGTCGGGCGGGCTCCAGCCCTCCGAGGCGCGCGACGAAGGCCAGGCGCGCCCCCGTGAGCTCCTCGACCACCGGGAAGGGCACGCCGTACCACGAGGCCACGGGCATGACCGAGACGAGGGAGACCAGCCCCGTGGGGTGGGCCCATAGAACGGCCGCGTCCGGGGGCATCAGCCAGCGCATGACGGCCTCCGTGGTGCGGCGGACGGTGGCCACCGTGGGGATGCCCAGGCGCTCGTAGACGACGGCCCGGGCGGGATCGTAGATGCGGGCGACGACGCGCTGGACGTTGAAGGTCTCGCGCGCCACGCGCGCCGCGATGATATTGGAGTTGTCGCCGTTGGACACCGCGGCGAAGGCGTAGGCGTCCTTGATGCCGGCCTGGCGCAGGGCGTCGCGGTCCATGCCCAGCCCGGTCACGCGCCGTCCCGAGAAGTCCGGGGACAGGCGCCGGAACGCCTGCGCATCGGAGTCGATGACGGCCACCGAATGGCCCTGCGCGTCGAGGGTCGACGCGAGGGTCGACCCGACGCGGCCACATCCCATGATCACGAAATGCACGGGGATCACGGTACCCGCTCGCGCACGGCGCGGCGGATGTGGCGCGCGTCCTTCCTGCGGGGCTCCCGCGACGAGTAGGCTGAGCCACCGTGCAGGATGCCGTCGACCGCGTCAAGCGGCTGTTCATCGGGCGACCCATGAGGTCGGAGACCATGAGCGGCCAGCTGCTGCCCAAGCGCATCGCGCTTCCCGTCTTCGCCTCGGACGCCCTCTCCTCGGTGGCCTACGCCCCGGACGAGGTGCTGCTCACGCTCGCGCTGGCCGGGGGCGTGGCCGTCACCCGGTCGCTGTGGATCGGGGTCGCCGTCGTGGTCGTCCTGGCCACCGTCGTCCTCTCCTATCGCCAGACCGTCCACGCCTACCCGTCGGGCGGCGGGGACTACGAGGTGGTCTCCACGAACCTGGGCCCGACATGGGGCCTGGTCGTGGCCTCGGCCCTGCTGGTCGACTACGTCCTGACGGTGGCCGTGTCGATCTCCTCGGGCGCGCACTACGTCACGACCGCGGTGCCGCAGCTGGCGGGACAGGAGGTGCCGATCGCCGTCCTGCTGGTCCTGCTGCTCTCGGTCCTCAACCTGCGGGGCCTGCGCGACGCGGGCAGCGCCTTCGCGGCCCCGACGTACCTCTACATGGGCTCGATCGGGCTGCTCATCGCCGTGGGCCTGGTCAAGATGGCGGCGGGCGACCTGCCGGGCGCCCCGACCGCGGCCTACGAGGTGGTCGCCGATCCCTCCCACGCTGACGGCCTGGTCGGCCTGGGCGGAGCCTTCCTGCTCATGCGGGCCTTCTCCTCCGGGTGCGCCGCGCTGACCGGGGTCGAGGCGATCTCCAACGGCGTCCCGAACTTCCGCCGGCCGAAGTCGAAGAACGCGGCCACGACGCTGGCGCTGCTGGGCGGCATCGCGGCGGCGATGATGCTGTCGATCCTGTTCCTGGCGCGGCGCACCGGGGTGCTCATGGTCGAGGATCCGCAGACGCAGCTGCTGCTGAACGGCGCCCCCGTCGGCGCGGACGTGACCATCGATCCGGTCATCGGCCAGCTCGCCGTCGCCGTTTTCGGGCGCGGGACGCCCTTGTTCCTCCTGGTCACCGTCGTCACTGGCCTGATCCTGGTGCTGGCGGCCAACACCGCGTTCAACGGGTTCCCGACCCTGGCATCCGTGCTGTCGCGCGACTCGTTCCTTCCCCGCCAGCTCTACAAGCGGGGGGACCGGCTGTCCTACTCCAACGGGATCGGGGTGCTCACCGTCGGGGCGGTTCTGCTCATCGTCGTCTTCGACGCCCAGGTGACCCGCCTCATCCAGCTGTACATCGTCGGGGTGTTCGTCTCCTTCACGCTCTCGCAGCTGGGGATGATCCGCCACTGGAACCGCCAGCTGCGCCGCCCCCAGACGGGGCGCGAGCGCCGCTCGGTCCTGCGTTCCCGCGCGGTCAACATGTTCGGCTTCGCGATGACGGGCACGGTGCTGGTCATCGTCCTCATCACGAAGTTCACCCGCGGCGCATGGATCACCCTGTTGCTCATGGGGATTCTCTTCCTCATCCAGCGGGGCATCCGCCACCACTACGATTTCGTCCGCGAGCAGCTGCGGGTCCGGGACTACTCGGCGGGGCGCGCCCTGCCGTCCCGCGTCCACGCCCTGGTCCTCGTCTCGAACCTCGCGCGGCCCGCGATGCGCGCCGTCGCGACGGCGCGCGCCTCCTCGCCCTCGTCGCTGGAGCTGGTCAGCGTCGTCACCGACGACGAGGAGGAGCGGCGCGTCCTGCGAGAATGGGAGGAGTCGGGCCTGCCCGTGCCCCTCACCCTGCTGTCCTCGCCCTACCGGGACATCGAGCACGTGCTGGTCAGCTACATCCGCCATCAGCGGCGGCGCTCGCCCGGCGAGATGATCGTCGTCTACATCCCGCAGTTCCTCGTCTCCCACTGGTGGGAGAACATCATGCACAACCAGACCGCGATCCGGGTGCGTCAGGCCCTGCTCGCCATTCCCGGCGTCGTCATCACGACGGTGCCGTGGAAGCTGGGGGAGGACGCCGTCGTCGAGGGACGCCAACTGGTCAACGACCCCTTCAAGAGGGACGCGAGAGGAACCGGGGAGAACCGATGAGACACCGACCGCCCAGAGGCGTGCGCATGCGCCGAGCCGCCAATCGAGCGGGAGCCGGGGAGCAGGAGGTCCTGGAGCTCACGCTGGGCGAACCGGCCCACGGCGGCGCGTGCGTGGCCCGCGAGGAGTCCGGGCGCGTGGTCTTCGTCCGCCATGGTCTGCCGGGGGAGCGGGTGCGCGCACGTGTGACGTCTACGCGCAACACCCTGGCGTGGGCGGAGGTGGCGGAGGTCCTCGATCCCTCTCCGGACCGCGTCCCCTCGGTGTGGCCGGAGGCCGGGCCCGGCGGCGTGGGCGGCGGGGAGTTGGCGCATGTGCGGCCCTCGGCCCAGCGCCGGTGGAAGGAGACGGTGCTCCGCGGGCAGCTGCGGCGGGTGGGGGGCGAGGCGCTCCTCGACGCTGTCACCGCGCTCGGCGGCGTGCGCGTCGACCCGGCCCCGGGGGACGGGGACGAGGCCGACCCGCTGCTCGGGCGACGCACGCGGATCGAACTGGTCGTCACGCCGGACGGGCGGGCCGGCATGCACCGCTACCGCACGCGCGAGGTGGTCGGCGTGGAGGAGATGCCGCTGGCCGTCCCCGCCATCCAGGAGCTCGGGCTCTTCGGCTCGGACTCGCCGTGGGGCGGGGTATGGCGGGCGGGGGACCGGGTGCGCGCCGTCGCGCCGAACGGGGGAGAGGCCGTGCTCGTGGCCCCGTCGGGCGCGTGGGCGCTGCGCGAGGGGCGTCCGATCCGCGTGGAGGACGAGCCGCTGACATGGACGGTGCGCCGCCCGGGCGGCGCGCCGGACGCGCAGGAGGCGTTCTCGGTGCGCGCCCGCGGATTCTGGCAGTCGCATGTGCGCGGCGCGGAGACGTTGGCCGAGGCCGTCATGCGCGCCTCCCAAGTCGCCGAGGGGGACCGCGTGATGGAGCTCTACTCCGGGGCCGGGTTGTTCACCCGTTTCCTCGCCCAGGCGGCGGGGCCGGCTGGGCGGGTCGCCTCCCTGGAGGGGGACGAGGGCGCCGTGGCCGACGCGACCGCGAACCTCGAGGGCAGGCCACAGGCGGAGACCTTCGTCGGCACGGTCGACGCCGCGGGCGTCCTGGAGCTCGCCGGCGAGCTGAGTGCCGGAGGAGCGTCTGAGGGGCGCGGCTCCGAGGCGGCGGCCGACGTCGTCGTGCTGGATCCGCCGCGTGCGGGCGCCGGACGCGAGGTGTGCCGGGCCCTGTGCTCGCTCGGGGCGCCGCGCGTCGTCTTGGTGTCCTGCGACCCGGCTGCGGGCGCGCGCGACCTGCGCGCTCTGGTCGAGGGCGGGTACGCCCTCGAGTCCTTCGAGGCATGGGACCTGTTCCCCCACACGCACCACGTGGAGTTCGTGGCGGGCCTGACCCGGGGCTGAGCACGCCATTCGAGGTCCACCCGCGTGGTGGGGCGACGCGACGGGTGCGGTCTGTTGTGGTCGCGGCGAGCTGCTCGACGAGCACGCCGGCGGTCGACGGCCGGGCGGTGCGCCGAGTTGCGCACGTGCCGTCAGGAAGATATCTTGATATCGAGATATCTGGCGCAGCCGCCGGTCACCCGTGCTTGCCGATTGGAGAGCCGATGTCATCCGTCAACACCTTCGATTCCCGCTCGACCCTGACCGTGGGCGGGAGGGCGTTCACCATCCACCGCCTCGACGCAGTGCCGGGGCTGGACCGGCTTCCGTACTCCCTCAAGATCCTCGCGGAGAACCTCCTGCGCACCGAGGACGGGGCCAATGTCACCGCCGACCAGATCCGAGCCCTGGCCGGATGGGACCCGCGGGCCGAGCCCTCCACGGAGATCCAGTTCACCCCCGCCCGCGTCGTCATGCAGGACTTCACGGGCGTCCCCTGCATCGTCGACCTGGCCACGATGCGCGAGGCCGTCGCCGACCTGGGAGGGGACCCGGCCCGGATCAACCCCCTGGCGCCGGCCGAGATGGTCATCGACCACTCGGTCCAGATCGACGTCTTCGGCACCCCCGACGCCTTCGAGCGCAACGTCGACCGGGAGTATGAGCGCAACCGCGAGCGCTACCAGTTCCTGCGCTGGGGACAGGGGGCGTTCGAGAACTTCCGCGTGGTGCCCCCGGGGACCGGCATCGTCCACCAGGTCAACATCGAGTACCTGGCGCGCACGGTCTTCACCCGTGAGGAGCCGGACGGCACCGTCGCCGCCTACCCGGACACCTGCGTCGGCACTGACTCCCACACGACCATGGTCAACGGCCTGGGCGTCCTCGGATGGGGCGTGGGGGGCATCGAGGCCGAGGCCGCGATGCTCGGCCAGCCGGTGTCGATGCTGATCCCCCGCGTGGTCGGCTTCAAACTGTCCGGGTCGATCCCGTCCGGGGCGACGGCCACAGACGTCGTCCTCACCATCACCCAGATGCTGCGCCAGCACGGGGTCGTGGGCAAGTTCGTCGAGTTCTACGGCGAGGGCGTGGAGCAGGTGCCCCTGGCCAACCGGGCGACCATCGGGAATATGTCGCCCGAGTTCGGCTCGACCGCCGCGATCTTCCCGATCGACGGCATCACCCTCGACTACCTGCGGCTCACGGGCCGCTCGGAGGACCAGGTCGCCCTCGTCGAGGCCTATGCGCGCGCGCAGGGCCTGTGGCACGACCCGGCCCACGAGGCCGTGTACTCGGAGTACCTGGAACTCGACCTCTCGACGGTGGTCCCCTCGATCGCCGGACCCAAGCGCCCCCAGGACCGCATCGAGCTGTCCCGGGCGAAGGAGGCCTTCCGCGACACGATCGGCAACTACGTCGCCGACACGGAGCTGACGGAGCTGGACGACGCCCTGGAGGGAACCTTCCCCGCCTCCGACCCCTACGACGCGGGGCCCGGGACGGACGACGCCCGCCCCCACCACGAGGTCCCCGTCACCCTGGAGGATGGCACGCTCACCCGGCTGGACCACGGGGATGTGGCCATCGCCTCGATCACCTCGTGCACGAACACCTCGAACCCGTCGGTCATGCTGGCCGCCGGCCTGCTCGCCCGCAACGCGGTGGCACGGGGCCTGCGTTCGAAGCCCTGGGTCAAGACGTCGCTGGCGCCCGGATCGAAGGTCGTCACCGACTACTTCGACAAGGCGGGGCTCTGGGACGACCTCAACGCGCTGGGCTTCAACCTGGTGGGCTACGGGTGCACGACATGCATCGGCAACTCCGGGCCCCTGCCCGCGCCCGTCTCCCAGGCGGTCACCGACAACGACCTCGCCGTCGTGTCCGTCCTCTCCGGCAACCGCAACTTCGAGGGACGCATCAACCCCGACGTCAAGATGAACTACCTGGCGTCCCCGCCCCTGGTCATCGCCTATGCCCTGGCGGGCACCATGGACTTCGACTTCGGCCGCCAGCCCCTGGGCCGGGACCCGCAGGGCCGTGACGTCTTCCTGGCCGACATCTGGCCGGATCCCGCCGAGGTCCAGGCGACGATCGACGCCACCGTCGACCGCTCGATGTTCGAGAAGGACTACGCGGACGTCTTCGCCGGCGACCACCGCTGGCAGGGGCTCGAGACGCCCGAGGGGGACACCTTCGCCTGGGATCCCGAGTCCACCTATGTCCGGCGCCCCCCCTATTTCGAGGGGATGCCGCTCAATCCGGAGCCAGTCCGCGACATCCGCGGGGCTCGGGTCCTGCTCAAGCTCGGCGACTCGGTCACCACCGACCACATCTCACCGGCGGGGGCCTTCCGGCCGGAGACCCCGGCGGGGCGGTACCTGGTGGAACGCGGCGTCGGGCGGCGCGATTTCAACTCCTACGGGTCCCGGCGCGGCAACCACGAGGTGATGATCCGAGGCACCTTCGCCAACATCCGCATCCGCAACGAGCTCGTGCCCGGCGTCGAAGGAGGTTTCACCCGCGACTTCACCGCTGGAGAGGGCGGTGCGGCGCCCGTCGAGTCCGTCTACGAGGCGGCACAGCACTATCTCGCGGCCGGGACTCCGCTGGTGGTGCTGGGCGGCAAGGAGTACGGCTCCGGGTCGTCGCGCGACTGGGCGGCCAAGGGCACGTCGCTGCTGGGCGTGCGCGCGGTCATCACGGAGAGCTTCGAGCGGATCCACCGCTCCAACCTCATCGGCATGGGCGTGCTGCCGCTGCAGTTCCCGTCCGGGGAGTCGCGCGACTCGCTGGGGCTGACCGGTGAGGAGGTGTTCGACATCACCGGCATCGACGCGCTCAACGCGGGGACGACGCCGCCGACCGTCCACGTGCGCGCCACGGACCCCCGGGGGCTGCGCGGGGCGATCGAGTTCGAGGCCGTCGTGCGCATCGACACCCCCGGCGAGGCCGACTACTACCGCAACGGCGGCATCCTCCAGTACGTCCTGCGCCAGCTGGTCGCCCGTCCCTGACCGCGCGGGCGCCCTCGCCGTCGCCTCGCCCCAGCGTCTCGGTGCAGGTGCCGATCGACGCCGCCACGACCCGGGCGCTGTACGGAATGGGTCTGGCGGCGGTGGCCGGAGTGGATGGCTGGGTGGCTGCCCGGGTGATGACGGGGGTCTGAGTCCCGGGTTCGATCGGTCTTCCTCGGGGCGCGCTGCGGCCGCCGTCCAGGCCGGGCCAGGCGCACATCGCTCCCCGACAGCACACAATGCCGGCGAGGGCCGCCTCGGCGATCGCCCGCACATCCCTTGTGACCTGCGTGTTTCGGTGCGGGAGGGGAGTTCGTCCGTCCAGCGTTCCGGACATTCTGTGCCGTCTCGCATGCTCGCCCCCAATGGCACCGATGGACTGGCTGGAGATCGGCGACGCTGGGGGCGTGGCTCGCTCGCGCCGGTGACGCCCAGCGCGAGGTTCGGCGCCAAGACAGATCCCCAGACGCCCCGAGAACGCATCGAACCCCGCGCCCGGAGCCACCCACGCGCACCACACCCATACACACAATCTGGCCTATAACCCTGGAGACGCGAACTGGCCGCGAGATGGGAGACGCCGGTGGGCTCCCGGGACCTGCAGGCGCCGAGCGCGAAGGAGGACCTCGACCAGCGGGTGCGGGAGACCACCGGGGGACTGGTGGAGCACTCAGGTATCGAGCTGGATGACTCCTCGCGCATCGTCCTCCAGAATGCGCTCGTGTTCGGCGCCGCCTGGCAGTCGCCGTTCGACCCGGTGGACACGGGGTCGCAGCCGTTCACGCGGTCGGACGGCTCGACCGTCCCCGTGGACATGAGGCACCAGGGCACGCGGGCGGCGGCCATCCGGGACGCCGGGTGGACGGCGGCCACGCTGCCCTACCAGGATCCGGAGCTGGTCGCCCATCTTCTCATGCCGGACGACCCGGACGCGGTGACGCCGGAAGGCGTGCTCGACCATCTGGAGGCCCTCGACGAGGCGGTCCCGGTCCAGGTGACGCTCGGCGTGCCCACGGTGGACCCGTCGGCATCTTGAGCGGCGGGGAGGCGACCGTCGCGCCGCTCAGAGATTCGCGACCTCGACCTCGGCGCCCCCGTCGGGTTCGAATCCCCAGACTTCCCCGTAAAAGCCGAGCTCGACGGCCCATGCCTGCCTGATGGTCTCGGCTCGGCGGAACCCGTGCCCCTCGCCGTCGAAGACGACCAGAGCCGTGCGCCGACCGGCGGCCACCAGCGCGTCGTGCATCGAGCGGGCCTGGGCCGGCGGGACGACGGCGTCCTCGCTGCCCTGGAGGAGCAGCAGCGGGGCGGCGATCTTGTCGATGTGGAAGAGAGGAGAGCGCTCCCGCCACACGGGATCCGAGGGGTCGGAGGACCCTACGAGGCGGAAGGCGTAGCGCGACTCGAACTTGTGGGTATCGCGAGCCAGCGCCCCCAGGTCCGACACGCCGTACAAGGACGTGCCCGCCGTGAACACGTCCGTCGACGCCAGGGCGGCCAGCGCCGTGAACCCGCCGGCGGAGGCGCCGCGGATGGCGACGCGGGAGGGATCGACGAGGCCCTGCCGGATGAGGTAGCGGGCGCCGTCCGCGCAGTCGGCGACGTCCATGATCCCCCAGTTGCCGGTGAGCCGCTCCCGGTACTCGCGTCCCGCGCCCGTGGAGCCCCGGTAGTTGACGTCGAGGACGGCGAAGCCCCGCGACGTCCAGTACTGCCGCGCGATCGACAGGCCCGGGCGCGCGGAGGATGTGGGGCCCCCGTGGACGTTGACGATGAGCGGGGGGAGGGTCCCCTCCGGCGCGACGAACCCGGGGTTGACGGGCGGGTAGTAGAAGCCGTGGGCCTGCTCGCCGTCGGAGGTCGGCCAGGAGAGGATCTGCGCGCAGGACACCATGCCCGGATCGATCTCCGCCTCGGTGGAGGGACGGATCACGTGCGTCACCCCGTCGCGGATCTCGACGATCGCCGGGGCGTGGGTCGCGGAGTCGGCCAGGAGCACCACGCGTGCGTCCTCGGAGGCGACGTTGCCGATGGGCCACCATCCGGCGGACCACTCCTCCTCCAGGCCGTTGTCCAGCTGGACCGTTCCGATGTGCCACGTCATGTCCTCGGCCCACGAGCAGATGAGGCGGTTGTTGTCGAAGACGTCGTAGGAGTGCAGGCCCAGCTGCCAGTGGGGGTGGGAGAAGGCCTGACGGCCCGGATGTAGGGGCCGGGTGCGCAGGCGGGTGGTCCAGGCGTCTGCCTCCTCGCCGTCGCGCCAGACGAAGCCCTCCGTGCGGTAGAGGTTCGCCCATCCCGTCGAATCGTCGACGTGGATGAGGTCCCCATCGAGCGTCCACCGGGGCTCGTAGACGCACACGTCCGGGCGGTCGACCAAGGTGACGGAGGTGCGGAACTCCCCGGCGAAACCCAGTGCCGCGACGTGGAGGGCGGAACGCGTCCACGGCATCTCCGGGTGGTTCCACGTCAGCCACGCGATCTTCGTGCCATCGGGGGACACGGAGGGCGACTCGACGAAGTCCGTGCCGGAGAACACGGTCTGCACCAGGGAGGGGTCGCGTCCGGCCAGCCCGTCCAGCGGGATGGCGACCAGGGTGTTGACGGGCTCGCCGGATCCCGAATGGTCCTCGGCCACGGCGTAGACGAGGCCGCGCGCCTCGTCGAACTCGAAGTCGCCGTAGCGAACCTTGGACAACGGGGTGAGGGGGATGAGCCCGCGGGTCGGCGTGCGGACGTCGTAACGGTAGACGCGGCCGTCGAAGCCGTCGGAGAAGACGATGACGCCGTCGCGCACCGCATAGGCGCGCCCCCCGTACTCGTGGACCCGCGTACGCACGTCGGGCAGGCGCACCCCGTCGATCATCGGCAGGACCTCGGAGGTCTGGCCCAGTGAGGTGCGTCGCAGGAGGACGTTGCGCCCAGCCTCCTTGGGGTGGCCCTCCACCCAGTAGGTGTCAGGCCCATCGACCCTGACCTGGGACAGGGAGACACTGCGGGCGGTGAAGGATTCCCCGGTGATGGGGGACTTCCACCCGCCGTAGGGAGCGACAGCAGGAGACATCGAGCACCTCTTCGTTTCCGTGAGCGCGGGTCCGGCGCCGACGGCGCCAGTGGCTCCGATCATATCCACCCGCAGGCCATCCGACCCGGCTCATCTAGAATCGGCCCCATGGTCCTCCCAGACAACGCTGATGAGCTTCCCCTGCTCTCGCGGGTTCATCGTCCCAGCGACCTCCAGCGGTTCACGCCGGCCGAGCTGGTCGACCTGGCCCAGGAGATCCGCAGGTACCTCATCGCCTCCGTGTCGCGCACCGGCGGGCACCTGGGCCCGAACCTGGGAGTCGTGGAGCTGACGATCGCCCTGCACCGCGTCTTCGACTCCCCCCGGGACTCCCTGGTCTTTGACACCGGTCACCAGACCTACGTCCACAAGCTGCTCACCGGACGTCAGAACTTCTCTCGGCTGCGCCAGCGCGGAGGACTGTCGGGATACGCCTCACGGGCCGAATCCCCGCACGACGTCGTCGAGAATTCCCACGCCTCGGCGTCGTTGGCATGGGCGGACGGCATCTCGCGGGAGAAGCGCCGTCGCGGCGACCCGTCGTGGACGGTGGCCGTCATCGGCGACGGGGCGCTGACCGGCGGCATGGCCTGGGAGGCCCTGAACTCCATCGCCGCGGAGGAGGACAGCCGCCTCGTGGTCGTCGTCAACGACAACGGGCGTTCCTATGCGCCGACCGTCGGGGGGCTCGCCCACCACCTGGACGCCCTGCGGACCTCTCAGCAGTACGAGCGGACCCTGGCGTGGGGGAAGAGGACGCTGCTGTCCCTGGGGGATCCGGGCCGGGCCGCCTACGACGCCCTGCACGGGCTGAAGACCGGCCTCAAGGACGTCCTCGCCCCTCAGGCGATGTTCGAGGACCTCGGTCTGAAGTACCTCGGGCCGGTGGACGGCCATGACGAGGTCGCCCTGGAGACAGCGCTGGGCCGGGCCCGAGCGGTCAGGGGACCGGTGCTGGTCCACGCCATCACGGAGAAGGGACGGGGCTACACGCCGGCCGAGGAGGATCTGGCGGACCGTTTCCACGCGGTGGGCCGCATCCACCCGGAGACGGGCCTGCCCGTCGAGCCCCAGCGCTTCGGGTGGACCAGCGTCTTCGCCGACGAGATCGTGAGGATCGCCCGGCGCCGCGACGACGTCGTGGGCCTCACCGCGGCGATGATGCAGCCCGTGGGCCTGGGGCCGATGGCGGCGGAGTTCCCGGACCGGGTCATCGACGTGGGCATCGCCGAGCAGCTGGCGGTCACGTCTGCGGCTGGGATGGCCTTCAAGGGCGCCCACCCGGTGGTCGCCGTCTACGCGACCTTCCTCAACCGCGCCTTCGACCAGGTTCTCATGGACGTCGGCCTGCATCGCGCGGGCGTCACCTTCGCCCTGGATCGGGCCGGGATCACCGGGGACGACGGCCCCTCCCACAACGGCATGTGGGACATCTCGATGCTGCAGGTCGTCCCCGGGCTGCGCCTGGCGGCCCCGCGCGACGAGGCGACGCTGCGCGAGGAGCTCAACGAGGCGGTCGAGGTGCCAGACGCCCCCACAGCGGTGCGCTATCCCAAGGGGCCTCTGCCCCGGCCCCTGCCCGCCCTGCGCCGGGTGGGCGCGGTCGACGTGCTGGCGGAGCCCGGCGGGGAGGCGGACGGAGCGCCGGCCCCGTCCGCCCGAGTGCTCCTCGTCGCCGCCGGATCCCTGGTGCCGGAGGCGCTGGAGGCGGCGGACGCCCTGGCGGCGGAGCGGGTTGCCGTCACGGTGGTCGATCCTCGCTGGATCGTCCCGGTGCCCCGGGACGTCGTCGACCTCGCCCGCAAGGGGGCGGACCTGGTGGTCACCGTCGAGGACGGCGTCCTCGAGGGCGGATTCGGGTGGGCCGTGCGCGACGCCCTGAGCGAGTCGGGCGTCCCCGTGCAGACCCTGGGCATCCCCCGCAGGTACCTCGAACAGGGACGGCGCTCCGCACTGCAGGCGGAGCTCGGGCTGGACGCAGTCGGGATCGCGGCCTCGGTGGGCTCGCGCCTGGCGAGGATGGGGCGGGTCGCCCCGGTGCCGTCGGCGGCCGACCTGGCGGAGTGACGCCGTCCCCGCCTCAGTCGGACAGAGCCTCGGCGAGGGGCAGGGACATCAGGGCCGCCTGCCAGGGCCGTGCCCCGGACTCCCCGAGGCGCTCGGCCACGGCTTCGGGGACGGGGAGCGCGGGGTCGAGGGGCGCCCACGCCAGGAAACGCTGGTCGCGCGGTTCGAGCACCACGTCGGGGGAGATCCCGAGGGATCCGGCGACCTGCGCCGTGGCGGCGCGCACGGCCTGGAGCCTGTCGTGGGCGTCGGGGTCGAGCCTCGCCCAGTGCCGGGCGTCGGGGATCGACCCGGGCTGGTGGTCGGCGTGGCGCGGGGGGAGGTCCGTGTCGTTGAGCAGCGTCGCCCGGCGGATCGCCCGCAGCCAGGTGTCCGTATAGGGCCGCGTCCGGGGGGATCGGAACTCGGAGATGGACAGGAGCTCGCGCCGGTTGCGAGGCGGCTGCTGGGCGGCGCGCACCAGCGCCGCGTTGCGGACCAGGCGTCCCGGGGACAGGTCGATGTCGCGGGCGATCGCCTCGCGCGCCTCCCACAGCTCGCGCAGGACCGCCAGGCCGCGTCTGGTGCGGATCTTGCCGGCGCCGGGGACGCTGCGCCAGCGGTCCGGCCGCGGAGGGGGCGTGGGACGGGAGGCGACGTGGGCGAACTCCTCCAGGGCCCACTCCCAGCGGCCCAGGTCCTCCAGGCGCCGCGACATCCGGTGGTAGAGCTCGGTGAGGAGCTCGACGTCGAGGGCCGCGTACCGCAGCCAGTCGGGGGGCAGCGGACGCACCGACCAGTCCGAGGCCTGATGGTCCTTGACGAGGTCCAGCCCGAGGATCTGCTGGCTGACGGCGGCCAAGCCGAAGCGCTCAAGGCCCAGCAGACGCGCGGCGACCTCCGTGTCGAAGAGCTCACGGGGGTGCAGGCCCGTCTGGGCCAGGTTGGGGAGGTCCTGTGCGGCGTCATGGAGGATCCACACGGCGTCGCCGATCGGGCGGAGGCAGGAGAGGTCGGGCAGCGCCTGGGTGTCGATGAGGAACGTGCCGACGTCCTCGCGCCGGATCTGGACCAGATAGGGGTCTGCGCCGTAGCGGAATCCTTGGGCGCGCTCGACGTCGAGGGCCACGGGCTGGGAGCTGCGGGCCAGGGCGTCGGCCGCCTCGCGGAGGTCCTCGGGGCGGTCCACCACCCCCGGCACGCCGCCGCGTGGCTCGGCGATGAGGACGGGGTCCTCCGTGTCGCCCCGGGGCAGGCCGAGGCGATTGTCGATTCTCACTGTATTCAGGCCTCTTCGAGGTAATGCCGGGGGATGATGCCGGAGGCCCGGCACATGAGGTCGGACCACGCCCGCAGGTGCTCTCCCAGCCACGGGGTCACCGGGGTCCACGACGCGCGCAATTCCGCGTGGAGCACCGCTCCGCGCAGCTCCAGGCCGCCGAAGGACTCCGAGAACTCACGCGTGACCGTCCCGGTGAGGTCATGGTAGCCCGCCCCGGCCTCATCGAGGGACTCCCCGGTGAACGCCCACAGGGCCTCGCCGAGCAGGGGATCGGAGCCCATCTCGGAGTCGATCTGGGTGCGCAGCTGGGCGACGAGGCGGAACGTGCCGTTCCACCCGATCTGCTCAGCGGGGTCGTGAAGCACCACGAAACGGCCTGACGCCAGGGGTTGGCCATGCTCCTCGCGCACGGTGCGCAAGGCGATCGCGGCCGTCCATGGCGCGAGGCGGCGGGGCGGGGGGACCTCCTCGAGTTCCACCTCCGAGTTCCGCGCCTGCTCGCGCAGACTGAGAAGAGCCGTGAGGAAGTCCTCAGGCACCGGTGGCTGCGTCACCTGTCCAGGGTACGTTCGAGGACGCCGCCAGACCTGGGGCCACGCCGGGAGGAGCGGACTGGAACTGTGAGAATCCTGTGAAATCCGCGGAGCGCGTCTCCTGGCTTGCCTGGCGCTCGGACCGCCCCTACCGTCGGTGGGGCACAGCTCAGGGGCGCCGGGCGCAGCTCGGAGGAGGGACGGGGAATCGTGGGGGGCGCGGCCGATGGCTGGAGCGTGGAAGTCACGGACTCCGAGACGCTCGTGTCGGAGCTGGCGCGGGCCCACGTCGATCCGCCGATCGAGCAGACCCCGTCCTGGGAGGCCGTCGACGAGGGCGACCCGGATCGCGAGACCGCCGGCCACTACCTGATCCGCCGGGACGGCGAGACCGCCGGCGCCTTCATCCTCACGCGGCTGGTGGCCCACCGGCTCCCCTTCTTCTGGGTCCGCCATGGGCCCGTCTGGTTCGGCGAGCCCGACGCGGAGGCCGAGGCCGCGGTGCTGGCACTCGTGGCCGATGAGGCACGCACTCTGGACCCCAAGGCAATCGCCGTGCGCCTGGACATGCGTACCCCGGCGGAGGGCACCCGGGCTCCCCAGGGCCTCATCACCTACGACCGGACCGTCGTCGTGGACACGGGCGCCGGCGTCGGCATCGACGACGCCGGCGCGGCCGGAGAGGCGATCCTGGCGACCTTCAAGCCGCGCGGGCGGCGCGACGTCCGCAAGGCCGTGCGCGAGTCCGGCCTGGAGTGCGCCGATGAGACCGGGCAGGCCGCCCGCGATTTCTCGGAGTACCACGCCGTGATGGCCGAGACCGCCGGCCGCGACGGCTTCGTCCCCTGGGACGCCGACACGTATCGGCAGATGATCCGCGGCCTGGGGCCCGATCACTGCCGCGTCTACGCCGGGCGCATCGACGGGAGGGTCGCCTGCTGGTCCATCGTCACGATCTCAGGTTCGCTGGCGGCCCGCTACTACGCCGCCTCCGAGACGTCGATGATGCGCCGCCACGTCACGGACCGGCTGGTCCTCTTCGAATGCCAGGACCTGGCCCGGCGCGGGGTCCGCCGCTTCGATCTCATGGGGATCGGCTCGGACCTGGCGCCCGAGCTCATGGGCCTCAACGAGTTCAAGACGAAGTTCTCCCGCTCCGTGATGGACGTCGCCGCCGCTCGGGAGCTGCCGCTGCGCCCCGCGGTCTACCAGGCCATGTCGGGTGCGCGCACGGTGGTGCGCCGCCTGAGGTCCGTGCGCGGCGGCGGCGAGGACCGGTGAGGAGCGCACCGGTCACAGCCAGTCGCGCCTCCTGAAGGACCAGTAGAGCACCAGGGTCGAGGCGATGACGAGCCCCAGCGACACCCATAGGCCCATCCCGGAGCCATACCCCCAGAAGGGGAGGTTCTGTCCGAACCATCCGGTGATGGCCGTGGGGACGGCGATGATCGCGGCCCACCCGGCGAGCTTCTTCATGACGATGTTGAGCCGCCAGTCCATCAGGGACATCTGGGTCTCCACCATGAAGGCGATCATGTCGCGCAGGGAGTCCGTCCATTCCGCAGCGCGCAGCACGTGGTCGTAGAGGTCCCCCCACCAGGGCGCCATGGCCGTGGGCGAGGCATGGACATGGCGTTCGATGCCGGTGACGACATCGCGCATGGGGACGACGACGCGCCGGATCCCGACGAGCTCCTTGCGCAGCCCGTACAGGCGCAGGATGAAGGCGTCGTCGGCGGCGCCCTCGCTGAGGAGCTGGTCCTCCAGGTCCTCGGCATCGTCGTCGAGGGACTGGATGACGTCGAAATGGCCGTCGACGATGACGTCGAGCAGGCCGTGGAGCAGGGCGCCGACCCCGCGCCCGACGAGGTCGGGGTCCTCGTCCCAGCGGCGCACGACCTCCGTCATGTCCCATCGGGCGTCGAGGCGGATCGTGACCAGCGCCGTGGATGTCGCGATGGCGGACACGCGGGAGCGGATGAGGCGGGAGGGGCCCGCGGTCTGGCGATCCGTCCCGGCCCCGTCCCCATCGGAGGCCGGCTGAGGGAGGGCCGCGGTCGCGTCGCGCATGAGGGCCGAGGTCGTCACGTAGAGCCAACCGGCATGCTGGACCGCCTTCGGGCGCTCGAAACGCCCGAGGACGTCCTCAACGGCCGTGGGAGGAAGACCGAGCGAGCCGACGACGGCGTGGAGGTCCGCGACGGTCGGCTCGAGCAGGTCGATCCACACCAGCATGTCGGGATCGGCCACGGTCGCCCCGATCTCGCCGGACGTCACCTCGGCGTCCACCAGCCTGCCGTCGCGCCAGGCGCGGGAGGCCGCGAGCGAGGGGATGCTCTCCGGGCCGGGCCCGCCGACGTCGTCGCCCACGGTCACTCCCCCAGGGGGTTGATGAGGATCAGGGAGGTGCGGTCGGGAACACGGATCGTCTGACCGGAGGCCAGCTCGGTCTGGTCGGTGTCGTCCCCGGTGTTCACCACCGTCTTCCACACCTGCCCGTACACGGGGGCCGGCAGGTGGAAGTCGACGGGCTCGGGCGCGGCGTTGAGCAGCAGGAGGAAGTCGTCGTCGACGATCCGGCGTCCGAACCGGTCGGGCTCCCCGATGGCGGATCCGTTGTAGAAGACCATCGTGGCGCGGGCCCAGGGCTGGTTCCATTCCTCCTCCGTCATGTGGTCGCCCCCCGGGGTGAACCATTCGACCTCGCCGAGGTCGGACTCGCCGCCGCGTGAGGCGGCGCCCTTGAAGAAACGCCGGCGGCGCATGACGGGGTGGTCGCGGCGCAGGTGGATGAGATGGCGCGAGAAGGTGAGGAGCCCGCGCCGGTCCTCGGCGAGGTCCCAGTCCATCCACGTGATCTCATTGTCCTGGCAGTAGGCGTTGTTGTTGCCCCGTTGGGTGCGCCCGAGCTCGTCGCCGTGGGCGATCATCGGCACGCCCTGGCTGAACATCAGCGTGGTGAGGAAATTGCGGTGCTGGCGGGCGCGCAGGCTGAGGACCGCTGGGTCGTCGGTGGGGCCCTCCGCCCCGCAGTTCCACGACCTGTTGTTCGACTCGCCGTCCGCGTTGCCCTCGCCGTTGGCCTCATTGTGTTTCTCGTTGTAGGACACGAGGTCGCGCATCGTGAACCCGTCGTGGGCGGTGACGAAGTTGATCGAGGCGACCGGGAGGCGGCCCGTGGCCTCATAGAGGTCGGCCGAGCCCGCCAGCCGGGACGCGAACTGCGGCAGGGAGGAGAACTCGCCGCGCCAGAAGTCGCGCACCGTGTCCCGGTACCGACCGTTCCACTCCGACCACAGAGGGGGGAAGCCTCCCACTTGGTAGCCGCCCTCGCCGAGGTCCCACGGTTCCGCGATGAGCTTGACCCGGCTGATGACCGGGTCCTGGTGGATGAGGTCGAAGAACGCGGAGAGGCGGTCGACCTCCGCGAACTGGCGCGCCAGGGTGGAGGCGAGGTCGAAGCGGAAGCCGTCGACGTGCATGTCGGTGACCCAGTAGCGCAGGGAGTCCATGATGAGCTGGAGCACGTGGGGGCTGCTCATCAGCAGGGAGTTCCCGGTGCCCGTCGTGTCGAAGTAGTGGGCGGCGTCCCCGTCGACCAGCCGGTAGTATGCGGCGTTGTCGATCCCCTTGAAGGAGAGGGTCGGGCCCATATGGTTGCCCTCGGCGGTGTGGTTGTACACGACGTCGAGGATCACCTCGATGCCCGCGGAGTGCAGGGACTTGACCATGGACTTGAACTCGGCGACCTGCTGTCCGCGGGTGCCGCCGGCCGCATAGGCGTTGTGCGGGGCGAAGAAGCCGATCGTGTTGTAGCCCCAGTAGTTGGACAGGCCCCGTTCCTGGAGCACCGCGTCATGGACGAACTGGTGGACGGGCATGAACTCGACGGTCGTGATTCCCAGGTCCCTGAGGTAGCGGACGACCGCCGGATGGCCCATGCCGGCGTAGGTGCCGCGCATCTCCTCGGGGACCTCCGGGTGGAGCATCGTCATGCCCTTGACGTGGGCCTCGTAGATGATCGACTCCGAGTAGTCGTAATGGGGGCGGCGCTCTGCGCCCCAGTCGAAGTACGGGCTGATGACCACCGACACAAGGGTGTCGTGGACGGAGTCCTCGTGGTTGGGGGAGTCCGGGGCGTCGAAATCGTAGGTGTACAGCGAGTTCGAGGTCGTCACGGCCCCGTCGAAGGCCTTGGCGTAGGGATCGAGCAGGAACTTCGACGGATCGCACCGCGCCCCCGCGCCGGGGTCGAAGGGCCCGTGGACGCGGTAGCCGTACCGCTGCCCCGGTCCGACGCCCGGGAGGTAGACGTGCCACACGTGGGCATCGACCTCGGTCATTTCGACTCGTTGCTCAGCGCGCCCGTCGTCGAGCAGGCACAGCTCGACGCGTTCGGCGACGGAGGAGAACAGCGCGAAGTTCGTCCCCGATCCGTCGAAGGTCGAGCCGAGCGGGGAGGGGGATCCAGGCCAGGTCTGCATGCGACCAGCTTCCCACGGCCAGCGCTTGTGAGGGGGATCGCAAGGGTTGATTTCCCCGGGTGGCCCCCGACCTGTTAAAGTCTTCCTCGTTCCCCGACGGGCCGCGTGGCTCCGGGGCGACGCGGATGTGGCTCAGTTGGTAGAGCATCACCTTGCCAAGGTGAGGGTCGCGGGTTCGAGTCCCGTCATCCGCTCGGGCGATTGGCGCAGCGGGAGCGCGCTTCCCTGACACGGAAGAGGTCACTGGTTCGATCCCAGTATCGCCCACGGTCGCAGGCATGCGGTCACGCTTGCGGATGTGGCTCAGTTGGTAGAGCATCACCTTGCCAAGGTGAGGGTCGCGGGTTCGAGTCCCGTCATCCGCTCGGTTCTCCCAGCCGGGCCGCTGAGAACATGGTGGGTTGGCCGAGAGGCGAGGCAGCGGCCTGCAAAGCCGTACACACGGGTTCGAATCCCGTACCCACCTCGGGCGATTGGCGCAGGGGTAGCGCGCTTCCTTCACACGGAAGAGGTCACTGGTTCGATCCCAGTATCGCCCACCGCACGGGGAGCAGCGCCGCCCTCGTCCGCGGTCGCCGGAGCCTGTCATCTAGAGTGTGCGGGGCGGACGATCCTCGTCACGCCGCGAACCAGGAGGTGCCAGTGGGAATCCCCGCGACGCAGTCGCTTGTTCCGGTGATCCTCGGAGGCGATATCGGGGTCTACGCGATCGGGCGCTCCTTCCACGAGGCATTCGGCGTGCGCTCGGTCTGCGTGGCCTCCGCCCCCACCGAGGCGATCTCCCGCTCGCACATCTTCGAGGTCGAGCACCTGCCCTCGCGGGCCGGGGACGCGGAGACGCTGGCCGTGCTGGAAGGCGTCGCCGCCTCCCGCCCCGGTCGGGACCTGGTGCTGATGGCGAACCACGACGTGCACTCGGCCTTCGTCGCGCGGCACGCGCAGCAACTGGGGGAGCACTACGCCCTGCCGTTCCCGGACCTCGCCACGATCGACCGCGTGACGGACAAGGCGCATTTCGCCCGCGTGTGCGGGCGGCTCGGAGTGCCGACCCCACGGACGGTGGTCGTCGACATGTCCGAGGCGGAGGACCCGGCGTGGCGCCCCCCCGAGGTGGACCTGCCCTTCCCCCTGGTGGCGAAGGCAGCGCGCGGCGACGCTTATGACGCCGTCACGTTTGAGGGCAAGCGGAAGATCTGGTTCCTCGAAGAGCCGTCGGAGCTCGAGGCGCTGTGGGGGGCCTTGCGCCGGGCGGGCTTCCGCGACACGTTCCTGGTCCAGGAGCTCATCCCGGGTGACAACACGCAGATGCGGTCCATCACGGCCTACGTGGATTCTCGGGGGCGCGCCACGTTGATCGGATCGGCGCGCGTGCTGCTCGAGGATCACGCGCCCACGATGATCGGCAATCCGGTCGCGATGATCACCGAGCCCTTCCCGCAGCTGTGGGAGGACGCACGGCGGATCCTCGCCTCAACCGGCTACCGGGGTTTCGCCAATTTCGACGTCAAGATCGACCCGAGGGACGGACGCGCCGTGTTCTTCGAGGTCAACCCCCGCATCGGACGGAACAACTGGTACATGACAGCTGCGGGGGCGAACCCGATGACGCCCATGGTCGCCGACCTCGTGGAGGGGCTGGACGGGCCCGACGCGCCGGTGCGCGAGGCGGTGGAGGAGATCCTGTACTCGCTGGTCCCCGACCGCCTCCTGCTGCGCTACGTCCGCGACGACGCCCTCCGCGCGCGGGTGGCGGGCCTGATCCGCTCGGGCCGCCGCTTCGACCCACTGGTCTACGAGGCCGAGACCGACCGGCGCCGCTCGACGGTGATTGCTCTCCAGAAGATTAATCAGTATCGTAAGTTTCGACGGTACTATCCGAGGGCCACGGACCGGTCATTCTGACCGCAGGTCGAAACCCGGACGTGGACCCGGATGACATAGTGGAGGACATGACCCCATGGGCGAATCGCGCTTCGAGCCGCTGACGGACGACCAGATGAGGGTCGCAGCCGCCGGCGTCGTGGCGCTGCCTATCGAGCAGTCGGGCTGCTGGGAGCGTTTCGAGTGCTCCCAGGGGCGTCGGCTGTGGGGACGGTTCCAGTGGATGGACGAGGGCCGGCCGGTCGCGCTGATCGCCCTGTACGAGTATTCGCTCCACGGCGTCCGCTATCTGTGGGCGCGCCACGGCCCCGTCTGGCTCAAGGAGCAGTCGCCGGAGAGGGCGTCCCGTCTGCGCGAGGACTTGCGCGCACTCGTGCGGCAGCAGGACCGCGGGATCGTCTTCGTCCGCCTGCACGCCGCCTACGCGGCGCCCGACCTCGCCGAGCCGCTCCAGACCATCACCTACGACCGCACGGTGGTCGTCGACACCTCCGGGGGGACGGAAGACTCCGTCCTCGGATCCATGACGGCAGAGGGGCGCCGGGCGGTGCGCCGCGCCCGACGGCGGATGGAGGAGCGCGAGGGCCGCGTCGTCGAGGAGACGGGCCTGGGACGCGAGCGGTTCCACGAGTACTACGCCGTGCTCATCGAGACCGCCGAGCGCGACGGCTTCCACCCCCACCCCGAATGCGTCTACTGGGACCTGCTGGAGACCCTGGGGCCCGACCACGCGCGTCTGTTCGGCGTGCGCGTGGGGGAGGAAGGGAGGCTGGTGTGCTGGGACCTGGTGCTCGTCAACGACCGCCGCGCCCTGGCCTACTACGGCGCCTCCTCCCTCGCCTCGCGGGACGTGCTGGGTCCCGACGCGCTGGACTCGGCGATCGCGGTGACGCTGGCTGGGGAGGGGATCGCGGGCTTCGATCTCATGGGAGCCCATTCCCCTCGCATCCCCGAGCTGTACTCGGTGGGCCGGTACAAGAGGCGCTTCGCGCAGCACTACACGGATGTCGACGGGGCGTGGGACATGACCGTCCACGCGGGCCTCTACCGGGCGCTCCTGGCGGCGATGCGCGCCAAACACGGCCTCACCCGCGCGGGCGGGCGGATCCTCCCGCGCCGGCGGTGAACTGGCCGCCCGGCTGCGGCAGGTAGCATGGGCGGGTCAGCATTCCCGCGGAAGGGCGAGGACCGGCGCGCACCCAGTACATGCGCGCACGCGGGATCGGGCGGTGCGCAGGCACCGGAATGTGAGGAGCACGACTGTGCCATTGATCGACGTGACCATCGACGGTGAGACCCACCAGCTCGAGGCGGGCACGACGGGCACGACATGGTTCGCCGGCCGGCGTGAGGTCGTCGCCATGTCCGTGGACGGGACAGCGAAGGACCTCAGCGCGCCGATCCCCGCCGGAGCCCGGATCGAGGCGATCACCCTGGACTCGCCCGCGGGGCTCGAGATCCTGCGCCACTCGGCCACCCATGTCCTCGCCCAGGCGGTCCAACAGGTGTTCCCCGAGGCCAACCTCGGGGTGGGGCCCTTCATCACGGACGGCTTCTACTACGACTTCGGCAACATCGACGCCGTCACCCCCGAGCTGCTGCGCGACCTGGAGAAGCGCATGAAGCGCATCGTCAAGCAGGGCCAGCGCTTCGCGCGCCGCGTCGTCTCCGAGGAGGAGGCGCGCCGGGAGCTCGCCGACCAGCCCTACAAGCTGGAGCTCATCGCCTCGAAGGGCGGGCACACGGCCGAGGGAGCGGGCGTGGAGGTCGGAGGCGCCGAACTCACGATCTACGACAACGTCGCCCCGGACGGCACGGTCGTCTGGAAGGACCTGTGCCGCGGTCCGCATCTGCCCAGCACCCGGCTCATCGGCAACGGATTCGCCCTGACGAAGTCCTCCGCGGCCTACTGGAAGGGCGACCAGGCGAACGACCAACTCCAGCGCATCTACGGCACGGCCTGGGCCAGCAAGGACGACCTCGTCGCCTACCAGGAGCGTCTCAAGGAGGCCGAGCGCCGCGACCACCGCAGGCTCGGCGCGGAGCTCGACCTGTTCAGCTTCCCCGAGGAGATCGGCCCGGGGCTTGCGGTCTTCCACCCGAAGGGCGGGATCCTGCGCCACGCCATCGAGGACTTCATCGTCACCGAGCACCTCAAGCGCGGGTTCGAGATCGTCTACACGCCGGAGATCTCCAAGGGAGGGCTCTTCCACACCTCTGGGCATCTCCCGCATTACGCGGACACGATGTTCCCCCCCATGACCGTCGACGAGGAGCACGATGAGGACGGCGCCGTCACTCGGGCCGGCCAGGCGTACTACCTCAAGGCCATGAACTGCCCGATGCACAACCTCATCTACCGCTCACGCGGACGCTCCTACCGTGATCTGCCGTTGCGGCTGTTCGAGATGGGTCACGACTACCGCTATGAGAAGTCGGGCGTCGTCCAGGGTCTCACCCGCATGCGGGGCTTCACCCAGGACGATTCGCACATCTACTGCACACCGGAACAGGCTCCCGAGGTCATCCGCGAACTGCTCGGTTTCTTCGACGAGGTTCTCTCCGCCTTCGGTCTGTCGGACTTCCACCTCGAGTTGTCCACCCGAGACCCGGAGGGGAACAACCAGGACAAGTTCATCGGCTCGGACGAGGACTGGGCGCAGGCGACCCAGGTCCTTCAGGAGGTCTGCGCCTCCACCGGTCTGGATCTGGTCGCGGACCCGGGAGGCGCTGCCTTCTACGGGCCCAAGGTCTCGGTGCAGGCCAAGGACGCGCTGGGCCGCACCTGGCAGATGTCGACCGTCCAGTACGACTTCAATCAGCCCGAGCGTTTCGGACTCGAGTACACGGCCCGCGACGGCTCGCGCAGGCGTCCCGTCATGATCCACTCGGCGAAGCTCGGTTCGGTGGAGCGCTTCATCGGCGTGCTCACCGAGCACTATGCGGGCGCTTTCCCGGCGTGGCTGGCTCCCGTGCAGGTGGAGCTGGTGCCCGTGGCCGAGGCCTTCGACGGGTACGTCGACGAGGTCGCCCGGCGCCTGCGGGCCGAGGGCGTGCGCGTGGAGGTCGACCACTCCGACGACCGCTTCGGCAAGAAGATCCGCAACGCCGCGACCCAGAAGGTCCCGTGGACGCTCATCGCCGGCGGCGAGGATGCGGAGGCCCACGCCGTTTCGTTCCGTTTCCGCGACGGGCACCAGGAGAACGGCGTGCCCGTCGACGAGGCAATCTCCCGGATCGCCGCGCACATCCGCAACCGGGTCAACACGGACGAGTGGTGAGGCGCCCATGCCGCGAGAGGATACGGGGCACGGCGGGGCTGCCCGCCTGGCCGAGGCGGCGGGGGCGCAGGCCCGCGACGCCGCCGCCTTCGCCGGCGACGACGACGGGTTCGGCCGCCTGTGGACGCCTTATCGGATGGCCTACATCAACGGCGACCACAAGCCCGCGGACTCCAGCTCGGGCGAGTGCCCGTTCTGCGCCGCTCCCGGGCGGAGCGACGAGGACGCCCTCATCGTCCACCGCGGCGCGACTTGCTTCGTCCTGATGAACCTCTTCCCCTACAACGCCGGTCACATGCTGGTGTGCCCCTACCGCCACGTCAGCGACTACACCGACCTGAGCGCCGGGGAGCGCGCCGAGTTCGGGGAGCTCACGGCTACGGCGATGCGGGTCGAGCGCGCGACCGCCCGACCCCAGGGCTTCAACCTGGGCATGAACCAGGGGGCGGTGGCGGGGGCGGGGATCGCCGCCCACCTCCACCAGCACATCGTGCCGCGATGGGCGGGGGACGCGAACTTCTTCCCGATCGTCGCACGGACCAAGGCGATCCCGGAGCTCCTCGAGGACGCCCGCTCCCGGCTCGCCGCGGCATGGCCCCGCGCCGGCGAGGACGGGGCGGCGCCCCGCACCGGACCGACGACCCCACGCACCCAGGAGGACTGATGCTCGGCAACCACGGGCGCTCGATCACCCGGACGATCTTCACCCCGCTGGCCAGGGCGCTGGCCGCGATGCGGGTCACCCCGAACATGGTCACCGTGGCGGGCACGGTGCTGACGATCGGCATCTCCGTGGGCGTCCTGGCCCGCGGCCACCTCGCCGTGGGCGCCATCGCACTGGGCGTCGTGCTCTTCTGCGACTCGGTCGACGGCGTCCTGGCGCGGCTGACCGGCCAGGAGTCGGAGTTCGGCGCCTTTCTGGACTCGACTCTGGACCGTCTGGGCGACGGAGCCGTCTTCGGGGCCCTCCTGGCGTGGGCGGCCCTGGGGATGGAGCCGGGCGGGGTGCGCACCATCAGCGTCATCGCCGGGACCATCGCCATGGTCGGGGTGGGCACCGTCCCCTATGCCCGCGCCCGAGCGGAGTCGGTCGGGGTGGTGGCCAAGGTGGGCCTCGCCGAACGCACGGACCGCCTGGTCGTCGCCCTGGCCGGGGCCGCCGTCACGGAGTGGGGGCTGCCTCAGGCGTTCTACGCGGTCGGCCTGTCCTGGGTGGCCGCCGCCTCCCTGGTCACCGTCATCCAGCGGATCGCCTTCACCAAGCGCGCGCTGGAGGCCGCATGAGCGGGCCCTCCCCGCTGGTCGTCGCCTTCCGGGTCGTCCCGCACCTGCCGCTGGGCCTCGTCCTGGGACTCACCGACCTCGCGGCGGATGCGACATGGGCCCTGCGGGGCCGTTCCGTGCGCCTCATGGAGCGCAACCACGCGCGGATCCTCGGGCGTCCCCTCACACGCGCCGAGTCCCGCGCGGGCGTGCGCTCCCACTTCCGCGCCTACGCCGAACAGCTCGCCTGCTCCGGGATGAGGCCGGAGCAGATCGACGCCCGCGTCCGTTTCGATCGCCTGGGCGAGTTGCGCGCGCTCGCCCAGGAGGGTCCGGTGGTGCTCGCGCTCACGCACTCGGGGAACTACGACCTGGCGGCCGCCTACGCGGGCCGGCGCGACCTGTCGGTCCTCACGGTCGCGGAGAGGCTGGACCCGCCGGAGCTCTTCCAGGCGTTCGTCGACTTCCGAGAGAGCCTGGGCATGGAGATCCTCGCAGCGGAGAAGGGGCGGCACATCTTCGGCGAGCTGGTGGAGCGCGCGGCGCGCAGCCACGCTCTGGTCCCCCTGCTGGCCGACCGCGACATCACGGGGTCCGGGATCGAGGTGGATCTGTGCGGCCACCGGGCGCTCGTGGCCGCCGGTCCCGCGGCCCTGGCGGAGCGGCTGGGGCGCCCGCTCGTCGCCGGCGTCATCCACTATGAGCGCCTGCCCCGGGAACGGGGACGCGGCTGGGGCGTGGTCGTGGACATCCTCGGACCCGTCCCCCCGCCTGGCCCGGACGCGGAGCATACCGGCGTCGAGGCGCACACACAGGCCTGGGTGGACGCCATCGCCCCGCTGCTGCGCGCCCACGTGCGCGACTGGCACATGATGCAGCGGCTGTTCGTCGACGACCTGGATCCCGAGCGTCTGGCCCGCGCCAGGGAGCGCCACCGATCGGAGGAGGAGGGAGCATGAGGATCGGCATCGTGTGCCCCTACTCCTGGGACGTGCCCGGGGGCGTGCAGTTCCACATCCGGGACCTCGCGGGGGAGCTGATCCGGCGCGGTCACGAGGTGTCGGTGCTCACGCCCTCCGAGCACGCGGATCTGCCCGACTTCGCGACCTCGGTGGGCGCCGCGGTCCCCATCCCCTTCAACGGCTCCGTGGCGCGGCTGTCCTTCGGGCCCCTGGTCTCCGCGCGGACCCGGCGCTGGCTCGACGAGGGCGGCTTCGACGTGCTCCATGTCCACGAGCCGACGACGCCCTCGATCTCGATGCTGGCGGTGATGAACGCCGACGTGCCGGTGGTCGCCACCTTCCACTCCTCGATGGACCGCTCCTACGCGCGGGAGATGACAGCCGGCGTGCTGCGCCCCCTCATGGAGCGCATCTCGGTGCGAATCGCGGTGTCGGCGGAGGCGCGCCGCACCCTGATCGAACACCACGGCGGGGACGCGGTGATCATCCCGAACGGGGTGGAGACGCGGGCGTTCCGCGAGGCCGCGCCCCGGTCCGAATGGGAGCAGACCGCAGAGCGCCCGGTCATCGCCTTCCTCGGGCGCCTCGACGAGCCCCGCAAGGGGCTGTCGGTGTTCGCCGAGGCGCTCCCCACCGTCCTCGACGCCCATCCGGGCGCCCGCTTCCTGATCGCAGGACGCGGAGGGGCGGAGGAGATCCGCCAGCGGCTGTCCGTCCATGGTGACTCCGTGCGCTTCCTGGGCGAGGTCACCGACGCCGACAAACAGTCCCTGCTGCGCGGTGCCACGGTGTACGTGGCGCCCCAGACGGGCGGCGAGTCCTTCGGCATCGTGCTGGTGGAGGCGATGTCGGCGGGATGCGCGGTCGTCGCCTCGGAGCTTGCCGCCTTCCGGGCCGTCCTGGCGGACGGCCGGGCGGGGCTGCTCTTTCCCACCGGGGACGCCCGGGCGCTGTCGGACACGCTCATCGGGGCCCTGGACGACCGGGCACGCCTGGCGGAGATCGCCAGGATCGGCCAGCGGGAGGCGGCCCAATACGACTGGGGCGTCGTCACCGACAGGATCCTCGCGGTCTACCAGGCCGCGGAGGGCACCGCGAGGCCAGGGGACCACGGGGGCTCGGCGCTGGACCTCCTGCGGGGGCGGCTGCGGGGTGAGGGACAATGAGCCCAGCGGGGTGGGCGGCCCTGACTGCCGTGATCCTGGTGGTCCTCGTCGCCGGATGGTACGCGGTCCAGCTGGCCCGCCGGCTGGATCGGCTGCACTGGCGGCTCTTGTCGACACGCGACGCCCTGGACCGCCTGACGGTGCGCCGGGCGGCGGACGCGCGCCTTCTGGCGGCGTCCGGGCTGCTCGACGCCGAACCGGCCCGGGCGCTCACGGACGCGGCCACGACGTGCCTGATGGCGGACGAGGCGGTGTTCGTCAACGACGACCTGGACCGGCGCCGGGACGGACTGAGGGGCGTCGCCTACGACGAGCGCTCGGTCGCCGAGCGCAACGAGCGCGAGTCGGCGCTCTCGCGGGCACTGCGCGCCTGCCTGACACCGCAGGCCCGTGACCGCGTCTCGGCCGATCCGGAGGGATCGCGCCTGCTGGAGTCCCTGGACATGGCCTGCTACCGCGTCCAGCTCGCGAGGTCGATGCACAACCTGGACGTCACCCAGGTGAGGCACCTGCGTGAGAACGCCTGGGTGCGGGCGCTGCACCTCTACGGGCGGGCCACCCCGCCCGACACGATCGACTTCGACGACGGCGCCTCGGCGCTGGGCCCGGGGCGGTGAGCCGTGGGCGGCCAGGAACCCTGGGGCGGACCGGGCGAGGACTACCGGCTGCGCAGGATCGCGGGTCGGGAAAGCGCCGCGGAGGACGCCTCCGCGGCGGGAGCGGCGCCGGCGGCGGGCCCTCCGCGTCCGGACAGCGTCGCACCCGTGTGGCAGCCGCCCGCTCGGCGGCGCTCCGTCCCATGGTTCGAGGTCGTCCTCATCACCGCGGGAGTGCTGGGAGTCGCCGTCCTGCTGGCCCAGTACGTCCTCACGGGCGGCGTCGCCACCACGGCGCAGATGACGACGGTGGCGCTGGTCCCCCTGGCCCTCGTCTTGGCGGTTCTCGGCCACATCGACCGGTGGGAGCCGGAGCCGCTGTGGCCGCGGCTGGTGGCGTTGGCCTGGGGGGCGGGGGTCGCGGCCCTGGCGGCGTCGATCGTCAACACGGCGATGCTGATGAATGTCGCGCAGGTGACGGGCGACTACCAGGGGGCGATGGCCTCGGTGTCGGTCCTGGTGGCGCCCGTCGTCGAGGAGACCCTCAAGGGGGCGGGCGTCCTCGCCCTCGTCCTCTGGCGGCGGTCCTCGGTGAACTCCGTGCTGGACGGCGTCATCTACGCCGGGTACGTGGGCGCCGGTTTCGCGTTCGTGGAGAACATCGGCTACTTCCTCCAGGCTTCCGGCTCGGGGTCGGGGGTGCTGGGCGCGACGGTGTTCCTGCGCGGGGTCCTCAGTCCGTTCGTCCACCCGATGGCGACGTCGTTCACGGGCATGGCGCTGGCCTGGGCGGTGGTCGGGACCAGGTCGAGGTGGTCGTGGACCTGGATCGGCCCCCTGGGCTGGGCGGCGGCAATGGGCGTCCACGGCCTCTGGAACTTCCTGGGCACCCAGGCGGGGCTGAGCTGGTTCGGCTGGTACCTGGTCGTCGAGGTCCCGTTGTTCGCGGTGTGGGTGACCGCGCTGCTGGTCGCCTCGCGGCGCGAGGCCCGGCGGATCGCCCGGGGCCTGGCCCCCTACGTGCGCACGGGATGGATGCTGCCCGCCGAGGTCCCCATGGTGGTGGATCGCGGGGGACGCCGCGCCGCGCGCCGGTGGGCGTCGACGGGCGGACGAGACAGCGCGCGGGCGATGAGGACGTTTCAGCGCGACGCGGCCTGCCTGGGCCTGGACCAGATGATCATGACGGCGGCGGGGCCCCAGGCCGACCGCATCGACCACGACCGCGCGCTGCTCGCCGAGCTGGGCGAGGCGCGCGGCGCCTTCCTGCGCGACACGCGCCTGGCTGCCGCCCAGGCGGGGATGGGGCGGCCATGACCGGGCTCGGAGCGGACTGGGTGCCGGATGCCCGGGGGATCCCGCGCCGCCGGGCGGCCCGCGTCGTGCTTTTCGATCCGTCGGGGCGCGTCCTCCTGGCCCTCGGCCACGACCGCCATCGTCCGGGGCGCCGCTGGTGGTTCACGATCGGCGGAGGCGTCGAGGCGGGGGAGGCCCCGCGCGAGGCCGCCTGCCGGGAGCTGCGCGAGGAGACCGGCATCCGGATCGCCCCCGACGCGCTGGAGGGGCCGGTCCTCCACCGGCGCGCGGTCTTCGACTTCTCGGAGGTGACCGCCCGTCAGGAGGAGTGGTTCTTCCTGGCGTGCACCCGGTCCACCGTCCTGGACCGCTCCGGGTGGACGGCCGATGAACGCGACGTCGTCGACGGACAACGCTGGTGGGACCTCGCGGATCTGGCCTCCGAGGCGGAGCGCACCGAGGTCTTCCCCCGCGAGCTGCCCAGCCTGGCGCGGGGCTGGCGCGCTGGGTGGGACGGCCGCCTGGTGGAGATCTCGGAGTTCTGAGGGAGCCGGCGCGCCCTCGTCAGGACGCCCAGTCCACCCCGGGAGATCGGTGCCACGCGAGGCCCCGCGACTCCCACTGGCGGGCGAGGCGGATGACCCGGGGGAGGAACTCCTCCCACCGTCCGGCGCCGGACCCGCGTGCCGCCACGTCGGCGACGGCCGCCAAGCGCGGGAGCAAGAGGGTCGTCAGCTCGTCGCGGGTGCGCACCCCCTCGGTCCACATCGCGGCCTCGACGCCGATCACGGCCGCCGCGGGCAGCCCGGGGACGACGGCGGCAGGATCCCACTCCAGCGCGTCTCTCAGCTCGATGGAGCCGGCCCAGCTGGCCCCGAGGGCGTCGCCCGGGCTATGGGCCATGTCGAGGTAGACCCGGGTCGCGGGGGAGAGCAGCACGCGGACCCCGCGCCGGGCGGCCTCCCGCACGGGAGCGGCGTCGAGACGCTCGTCCCACACCTGGACGACATCACCTGCCTCGAGGACGGGGGCGGCCTCCTGCCAGGCGACGGCCCGAGCACCCGCCCGGTGGACGGCGCGGACGGCGGCGCGCGCGAGCTGGAGGTAGGCGTCGTGCGGAGTGGCGGCGGGCTCGTCGCCCCCGATGTGGACCCATCCGGAGGACAGGCGGGCCGCGTGGGTGAGGACCTCCTCAAGGAAACGGCCGGTGTCGGGAGCGTCGATGGACAGCGTGGAGAACCCGACATCGCGGCCCGTGTAGGCGGCGGGGGCCCGCCCGTCGGGCGAGAGGCGGGGGAGGGCGTGCAGAGCGGCGTTGACGTGCCCGGGCACATCGATCTCGGGGACCAGGGCGATGCCGCGGGCCGTGGCACGGCCGACCAGGCGTTCCCAGTCGGAGCGCGTGTAGAAGCCGCCCGCGTCCCCGTCCACCGCGGTGGGCCCGGACACAGAGGTGAGCTGTGGCCACCCGGGGATCTCCAGGCGCCACCCCTGGTCGTCGGTGAGATGGAGGTGGAGGACGTTGAGCTCCAAGGGCTCCATGAGGTCGAGGACCAATTCGACATCGGCGACGGCGAAGAAGTGGCGGGCGACGTCGAGGCTGAGCCCGCGCCAGGCGAGGGCGGGGCCGGGGGGAGCGCCCGGGTTCGCGGACCGGGGGGCGTCGAGGCTCATGAATGCGGTTCCTCTCCCCGGGGCGGCCGACGCCGGATCCCGGTCACAGTGTGATCACAGTAACGCGAACGGTGGATGACTTGATTGTAAGTGGTGTTAACTAACAGATGTGACGAGTCAAGCACTTCGGAGCTCTGGACCGGCCCAGCCGGCCTCGGCGCGCACCCACAACCGGTCGGTGGTGCTCCAGAGGCTCTTCGCGGCGGGACCGGCATCGCGCGCCCAGCTGGCGCGCTCGACGGGACTGACGCGGGTGACGGTCTCCGCGGTCGTCGAGGAACTGCTGGCCGACCGGGTGGTCGAGGAGCTCGGCCCGGAGGACGCGCCCTCGGGCAAGGTCGGCAAGCGGGCGACGCTGGTGGGCCTGTCGGAATCGACCTGGAGGATCGCCTCCGTCTCCCTGACCAACGACGGCACGCTCAGCGGGGCCATCCTCACCCTGGGCGGGCGAATCCTCCATCGCCGCGTCGAACGGGAGCGGCTCCCGCGCGGCGAGGCGGGCGTCCGCGACCTCATCGACTTCTGCCGGCGCGTCGTGGCGGACGCCGATGGCCGGATTCTGGGCGTCGGCGTGTCCTCGCCCGGCATCATCAGCGCCCGTGGCGTCATCGAGGAGGCGCCGAACCTCGGCTGGCGGGAACTCGACCTCGCCGGGAGGCTCCGGGAGGCGCTCAAGGCGCCGGCGCTCGTGGCCAACGACGCGAACTGCGCGGCCCTGGGCGAGTTCACCTTCGGCGGGGCCGACGGCGGGGGACTGCTGCGCCTGCTCATCGGGCACGGCGTCGGCGCCGGCCTCGTGATCGGCGGGGCCCTGGTCCACGGGCCCCTGGACGCGGCGGGGGAGATCGGGCACGTCACGGTCGTCGACGAACGCGACGACGAGGTGCTCGGCGCGCCCGCGACCTGCGCCTGCGGCCGCGCCGGCTGCCTGGAGACCCTGGTGTCCGAACCGGCGCTGCGTCGCGCCGCCGAACGGCTGGGCCCCGATGACCTGGAGCGCCACCAGCGGGCGGTCGGCCAGCGTCTGGGCCGGGTCCTGGCCCCCATCGTCGCCGTCCTCAACATCACCGATGTCGTGGCGTCCGGGCCCGATGAACTGCTCGGGGGCACGCTCCTCGAGGCGGCCGCCGCCACGATCCGCGAGCGCACGCTCCCGCGCTCCCACCGCACCCTCCGCGTCGGCCTGTCCCGCCTCGGCGAGGACGGGGCGCTGCGCGGAGCCGCCGTGCTGGTCCTCTCCGATCGGCTCGGCATCGCATGACCATCCATCCCCTCAACATCCCCCATCAAGGCGCTGGCGAGCGCCGAACTGCGAAAGGAACATCCATGAGAACCACGACGAAGGCGGCGGCCGCGGTAGCGGCGCTGTCCATGCTCAGCCTGACGGCGTGTACCGGCGGGACCGGCGACTCCCAGTCGGCCAGCGCCTCGGGCGGCGAGCCGGACGCCTCCTCGGCCCAAGCGGGCGAGATCACGCTGTGGCTGGCCGGCTCGGACACCCCCGACGAGCTGCGCGACTACCTGAAGACGACCTTCGAGGAGCAGAATCCGGGCTCGACCCTCACCATCGAGGAGCAGGCCTGGTCGGACCTCGTCACCAAGCTGACGACCTCGCTGCCCGACGCCGCCAACACCCCGGACGTCGTCGAGGTCGGCAACACGCAGTCCCCGACCTTCACGACGGTCGGGGCCTTCCTCGACATCTCGGACATGTACGACGAGCTGGGCGGGGACAAACTCCTCCAGTCCTTCGTCGACGTGGGCGCCGTGGACGGGAAGAACTACACGCTGCCCTACTACTTCGGCTCGCGCTACATGTTCTACCGCAAGGACCTCTGGACGGCGGCGGGTCTCACGGAGCCGCCGAAGACGCTGTCGGAGTTCAGCGAGGACGTCAAGAAGCTCACGACCGACACGCAGTCCGGGTTCGCGATCGGCGGGCAGGACTGGCGCAACGGGATCTCCTGGGTCTTCGCCAACGGCGGGGAGCTCGCCACGGTGGAGGGGACGACCTGGACGTCGACCCTGTCCGACCCGAACACGATCGAGGGCCTGACGATGTGGCAGGACGTCTACCGCAACGCCTCGAAGCTGCCATCCACCGAGCGCGACGTGTCCTACTGGGACTTCCTCAACGACGGCACGGACGGGGCGGCTCCGGCGGCGGCGACGATCATGGCGCCGGGGTGGGCACGCTGGTCGATCGGCGATATGACGACCAACGACGCCGGCGAGGAGGTCCGCGACGGCATGGCCGACGAGTCGAAGTTCGACATCTTCGCCCTGCCCGGCGTCGACGGCGGCGTCGCCCCGGTCTTCGCCGGCGGGTCGAACATCGGGATCTCCGCGACCTCCCAGCACCCGGAGCTCGCGAAGGGCCTCCTGCGGATCATCTTCTCCTCCGAGTACCAGCAGATGCTCGGGGAGAACGGGCTGGGACCGGCCAACTCGGACTTCATGTCCTCGCTGGGCGACGATAAGTTCGCCCAAACCATGATCGAGACGGCCGAGAACTCCAAGCTCACGCCGGCCGCCCCGGGGTGGGCTGCCATCGAGGGCGCCTTCGTCTACGAGGAGCTCTTCCAGAAGATCGCCGACGGCGGGGATGTCGCCGCCCTCGCGAAGGAGTACGACGAGAAGCTGACGCCCATGCTCAACGGGCAGAGCTGATCGACCCGTCCACCGCCGGGGAGGCCCGATCCGCCGCGCCGGGCCGGGCCTCCCCGCATCCACAACCCCTCTGCGGAGAACCCATGACCTCCCCCTCAAGCGCACCCGCTCCAACACGCCGCCGGCGCCCCGCGCCCGCTCCCTACGCGCTGATCCTCGGCGCCTCGGTCATCCTGCTGGCCGGGCTCGGCTACCCGGTGTTCTGGCAGATCGTCACGTCGTTGCAGACCTACGGCCTGGCACAGCAGTTCGGCCAGCCCCCGGCCTTCGCCGGCCTGGATAACTACGCGCGGATCTTCTCCGATCCCAGCTTGTGGTCGGTGGTCGCTCGCTCGATCGTGTTCTGCCTGGTCAACGCGCTGCTCACGGTGGTGTTGGGGCTGGCGTGCGCGCTGCTGATGCGCGCGGTCTCCGCCGCGGTGCGCATCGTCATCCAGATCTGCCTGCTCCTAGCCTGGGCGATGCCGATGGTCGCGGCCGTCACCGTGTTCCGGTGGCTCTTCGACTACCGCAGCGGCGTCGTCAACTGGGCGCTCGCCTCGCTGGGGCTCCACCGGTTCCAGGGCTTCTCCTGGCTGTCCCAGCCCCTGACGTTCTTCCTCGTCGCGACCTGCATCATCGTGTGGATGTCCGTGCCCTTCGTCGCGATGTCCCTCTACGCGGGGCTCACTCAGGTCCCCGGCGAGGTCCTGGAGGCCGCCGAGATCGACGGCGCCTCCTCCTCGCAGGTGCTGCGCCATATCCTCCTGCCGATGGTCCGCCCGGTGCTCTCCATCGTCCTGCTCCTCCAGATCATCTGGGATCTGCGCGTCTTCGCGCAGATCCGCCTCCTCCAGGACGCGGGCGCCCCGGTGTCGGAGACGAACCTGCTGGGCAACTTCATCTACGAGCTCGGTGTCGGCCGCCAGGACTTCGGGGCGGCCGCGGCCGTGTCCCTGTTCGTCCTCGTGCTCACCGTCGTCCTCAGCTCCCCCTACGTCCGCTCCCTGCTGAAGGAGGACGACCAGTGACCACCGCTCCCGCCTCGACGAGGACGGCCCGCGCGGCCGGGCTCCGCCGCACTCGCCGCCTCCGGCCCGGCCGGGCCCTCCTCGACGTCCTCGGCCTGGTCGTGGCCCTCGCCTGGGTGTTCCCCGTGTACTGGATGCTGCTGTCGGCCCTCACGCCGAACGCGCTCATCCGCCAGATCCCGCCCTCGTTCCTGCCCTCCCACGCCACGTGGGCGAACTTCCGGCGGGTGCTCCTGGACCCGGGGTTCGCCTCCGCGCTGCGGATGAGCCTGGAGGTCACGGCCGCGACCGTCGCGATCGTCCTGTTCCTCGCATTCCTGGCGGCCCTGGCCGTCAGCCGCTACCGCTTCCGCGGGCGCCGGACCTTCATCCTGGCCATCCTGTTCATCCAGATGCTGCCCGCCGAGGGGCTGTTCATCGCCCAGTACAAGATGCTCTCCTCCGTCGGCGCAGCCGTCCCCGTGCTCGGGCTGAACTCCGTCCTGGGCCTGACGGTCCTGTACTCCGCGGCCATCATCCCCTTCACGGTGTGGATGCTGCGCGGCTTCGTGGCGGGCGTCCCCGTCGAGCTCGAGGAGGCCGCCATGGTGGACGGGCTGTCGCGGCCCCGGGCCTTCCTGCGCATCACCTTCCCCCTGCTGGCGCCCGGGCTCGTCGCCTCCGGGGTCTACGCCTTCCTCCAGGCCTGGAACGAATTCACGGTCGCCCTGGTCGCCCTGCCGGACGCCTCCGCCCAGACGCTGCCACTGTGGTTGCGCGGGTTCCTCAACGCCTCGGTCAACCGCGGCGTCGACTGGGCGCAGGTGATGGCGGCGTCGAGCCTCATCGCGGTGCCGGTCATCATCTTCTTCATGATCGTCCAGAACCGGATGACCTCCGGGTTGGTGGCGGGCGCGGTCAAGGGGTGAGCGCGGGGCGCCCCAGGCCGAGGACCTCGACCAGGGGAGCGAGACTCCGCAGCGACACCGCGTCGGCGATCCGGGCCCGCACGCTCGGCTTCGCGCAGAACGCGATGCCCAGACCGGCGGCGCGCAGCATTGGGACGTCGTTCGCGCCATCGCCGATCGACACCGCCCGCTCCAGCGGAACGTCATGGAGCGCCGCCCACCGCCGCAGCTCACGGACCTTGACCTCGGCCGTCACCACCTCCCCGGCGACGCGGCCCGTCAGCGCCCCGCCGCTGACCTCGAGGCGGTTGGCGGTCTCGTGGTCGATCCCCAGACGCACCGCCAGAGGACCCACGACCTCCTCGAAGCCCCCGGAGACCGCTCCGACGACGCCACCCGCGCGGCGGACCGAGGAGACCAGAGCGGCGGCCCCAGGCGTCGGGGCGAGGGATTCCAGCACCCGGGCGAACACGGAGACCGGCAGCCCCGCCAGGGTCGCCACGCGGCGGCGCAGCGACTCCGCGAAGTCGATCCGCCCGTCCATCGCCTCGGCGGTGATGCGGGCCACCTCCTCCAGCGTGCCGGCCAGGGCCGCGAGCTCCTCGATGACCTCCGAGGTGACGAGGGTCGCGTCGACGTCGGTGACCACCAGGCCCGGAGGCGCCGCGACGAGCTCGGCGGGCACGACGATGACGTCCGCGCCGGGGACCGCCTCGCGCATCCGCGCGCGCATCGCCTGCGCGTCGCCGACCCCGCCCTCCCCGGACGCGGGGCCCGCGACCCGCAGGACGGACCACGCGGGGCCGTCCTCGTCGGGCGGGGAGGAGACCAGCGAGACGCGGCCGCCCGACAGGCCCAGGCGGCCGAGCAGATCGTGGGGCACGCCGAGAGGCCTGGGACTGATCGCGCACACGACGACCGGGGCGGGAGGCGACAGCGGGGGCGCCGGGCTCACGCGCGCCTCACTTCGCGACGACCATGCCCTTGGGCACCACGGTGATGCCCGAATCGGTGACGGTGAACCCCCGCTCGCGGTCGCGGTCCAGGTCGACGCCCACGACCGCGCCCTCCTCGACGCGCACGTTCTTGTCCAGGATCGCCTTGGAGACGATCGCGTGGCGTCCGACCCGCGTCCCGTCCATGACCACCGAGTCCGTCACCTGGGCCCAGGAGTGCACGTAGACGCCGGGGGAGATGATCGAGTGGTAGACCTCTCCTCCGGAGATGATGGTTCCCGGCGACACGAAGGAGTCGACGGCGTGACCCATGCGCGAGTGCTCGTCGCCGTAGACGAACTTCGCGGGGGGCAGCGACCCGTCGATCATCGTCATGGTCGGCCACTCGCGGTTGTACAGGTTGAAGATCGGGTGGACGCTGATGAGGTCCATGTTGGCCTCGTAGTACGCGTCGAGCGTGCCGACGTCCCTCCAGTAGTCCCGGTCGCGCGTCGTGGAGCCCGGCACGTCGTTGTCCTGGAAGTCGTAGACCCCGCACTCCCCGCGGGCCACGAAGGACGGGATGATCGAGCCGCCCATGTCGTGGCCGGAGGCGGGGTCGGCGGCGTCCGTCCGAAGCGCCGCCACCAGGTCCGTCGTCGTGAAGACGTAATTCCCCATCGACGCCAGCACCTTCGAGGGATCGTCCGGCAGAGGCTCGACGTCCGTCGGCTTCTCCAGGAAGTCCCTGATCACCCCGTCCTTGGCGTCGATGACGCCCAGCGCCGGGGCCAGCTCGACGGGCTGGCGGATGCCGGCGACCGTGGCCGGCAGGCCCGAGGCGATGTGGTGGTCCACCATCTGGGAGAAGTCCATCCGGTAGATGTTGTCCGCTCCCACGATGAGGATGTAGTCGGGGCGCTCGTCGTCGACGATGTTGAGCGACTGGTAGATGGCGTCGGCGCTGCCGAGGTACCAGTGGGGCCCGCGACGCTGCTGGGCCGGCATGGGGGCGACGAAGTTGCCCGTCAAAGGGGACATGTACCATGTCCGCGTGACATGCCGGTCCAGGGAGTGCGACTTGTACTGGGTGAGCACGACGACCCGCATGTAGCCCGAGTTCACGATGTTCGACAGCGCGAAGTCGATGAGACGGTAATGGCCTCCGAAGGGGACCGCGGGTTTCGCCCGGTCCGCCGTCAGCGGCATGAGCCGCTTGCCCTCGCCGCCCGCCAGGACGATGGCCAGGACGTGTGTGTGTGCCATGGCTCCAGCGTAGGGGGAGGCGGGCCCGTCGCGGGGACGTTCCGCCGCACGTGGGACACCGGAACAAGGAGCGGCAAGGAGCGGGAGCGGGCACGGCGGGGCGGCGTCCCCGGCTAGGCTCAAGGAGATCCACCAGTGTCCCGGCCCTCGAGGCCCAGGAGGTTCCCATGCGCGTCGACATCCTCACGCGGGAGTACCCGCCCCACGTCTACGGGGGCGCCGGCGTCCACGTCACCGAACTCGCGCGGGTCCTCCGCCCCCTCGTCGGCGACCTGCGGGTCCATGCCTTCGACGGGCCGCGCGAGGCGGGCGGGCCGGGGGGAGAGGCGGGCGTGAGCGGCTACCCCGAGGTCGTGGAGCTGTCGGGGGCGAACGCGGCGCTGCGCACGCTCGGCGTCGATCTGGAGATGGTCGGCGGCACCGAGGGCGCGGACCTGGTCCACTCCCACACCTGGTACGCGAACATGGCCGGGCACCTGGCCTCCCTCATGGGGGACGTCCCCCACGTCGTCACCGCCCACTCCCTCGAACCGCTGCGCCCGTGGAAGGCCGAGCAGCTGGGCGGGGGCTACCGGATCTCCTCCTTCGTCGAACGCACCGCCTACGAGGGCGCCGCGGCCGTCGTCGCGGTGTCGCGCGGCATGCGCGAGGACGTCCTGCGGGCCTACCCGGCGGTCGACCCGGACCGCGTCCACGTCATCCCCAACGGCATCGACCTCGCACGGTGGCGTCCCCCGCGCACCGGGGAGGACCGGGCCCTCCAGGACCGGGTCCTCGCCGCCCACGGGATCGACCGCACGCGCCCCACGGTCGCCTTCGTCGGACGGATCACCCGGCAGAAGGGACTGCCCTACTTCCTGCGGGCCGCGCGCCGCCTGCCGGCGGACGTCCAGATCGTGCTGTGCGCCGGAGCCCCGGACACCCCGGAGATCGCGGCGGAGGTCGGCACCCTGGTGGCGCGCCTGCGCGAGGAGCGCACGGGCGTCGTCCTCATCCCCGAGATGCTCCCCCAGCCCGAGGTCGCCGCGATCCTCGACGCGGCCGACGTCTTCGTGACGCCCTCCGTCTACGAGCCCCAGGGCATCGTCAACCTCGAGGCGATGGCGCTGGGCCTGCCGGTGGTCGGCACCGACACCGGCGGCATCCCGGACTGCGTCGTCGACGGCGTCACCGGCTACCTGGTGCCCATCGAGCAGAAGCAGGACGGCACGGGCACGCCGATCCGCCCCCGGGACTTCGAGGCCGCCATGGCGGAGCGGCTCATCGCCGTCCTCGCCGATCCGGAACGCGCCCGGGCCATGGGACGGGCCGGGATGGAACGCGCCCGCGACCGGTTCTCGTGGACGGCCATCGCCGAGGCGACGGTCGGGCTCTATCGGAAGCTGCTGGGGGAATGAGCCCCGTCCCCGAGCGGGCGGCGCGGGAGCCCGCGGCGCCGCAGCGCGAACGGATGCGCGCGACCCCGGTCCGTCGCCTCGTCGCGGGCCTCCTCGCCAGATAGGGTGCAGACATGGAGAGCGTCGTCGAACTCAGGGATGTCACCGTGGAGCGTGGGGGGGCCCGCCTGCTGAACGCCGTGTCGCTGAGGACCCACGTCGGCGAGCACTGGGTGGTCGTCGGGCCCAACGGCGCCGGGAAGACGACGCTCGTCCGCGTCGTCTCGGGCCGGGAGGCTCCGACGTCGGGCACGGCCCGCGTCCTGGGTACCGACGTCGCCACGGCCGACCCCGCCGAGCTCGCGTCCCGCGTCGGATTCTCCTCCCAGAGCGTCGCGTCGCGCATCCCCGGCTCCGAGCGCGTGCGCTCCGTCGTGCTGACGGCCGCCTGGGGCCAGTCGGTGAGCTACCGCGAGGACTACGAGACCCAGGACACCGGGCGGGCCGAGGATCTCATGGCCGTCTTCGGCGTGTCAGCGCTGGCTGCGCGCCGCTTCTCCACCCTGTCCGAGGGCGAGCGCCAGCGGGTGCTCCTGGCCCGCGCGCTCATGGCGGACCCGGAGATCCTCATCCTCGACGAGCCCACCGCCGGACTGGACCTCGGGGCGCGCGAACTGCTGGTCGGGGCCCTCGCGGAGATCGCCGGGCACCCGGGCTCGCCGCAGCTCATCCTCGTCACCCATCAGATCGAGGAGATCGCCCCCGGTTTCACCCATGCCGCCGTCATGAGCGGGGGCCGGATCGTGGCGGCGGGCCCCCTCGAGGAGACGATCACCGGCGTCGCCCTCTCCCGGGCCTTCGACTTGCCGCTCACGGCCGGCGTCACCGACGGGCGCTGGTGGGCCCACGGCGTCGGCGCTCCGGGTTCGGGCTCAGGCTCGCGCCATGGCGCCTGACATGGACCCGACACCTGGAAGGAGACCCTGATGCGCGTCATCTGGTGGCTCGTCGCCGCACTGGTCCTCGGCATCATCGAGGTCGCGACCGTCGACCTCATCTTCCTCATGCTGGCGATCGCCGCGCTCCTCGCGGCGCTCGCCTCGGGACTGGGGCTGGGCCTGGTCGGACAGGTCGTCGTCTTCGCGGCCGCCGCCGTGGTCCTCCTGTTCCTCGTGCGCCCCTGGGCCAGGCGGCACCTCGCCCGGTCGACGCCCGACGTGCGGACCAACGCCCAGGGCCTGGTCGGCCAGGAGGCTGTCGCCCTGTCCCGACTGACGGGCACGGACGGGCGGGTGAGGCTGGTCGGCGAGACCTGGTCGGCCCGCACGGTCGACCGGGCGGAGGTCCCCGCCGGCACGCATGTCCGGATCCTCAGCATCGACGGCGCGACCGCGGTCGTCGGACCCCTCTCCAGCGTCGTCGATCCGCCGGCGGACCAGGTCTGACGCCGCTGCGGGCCGCCCCGGCCCCATCCACCCACCGCACCGGAACCTCCTCACGAAAGGACCGCCCCATGCTGGGAGACGTCATCCCCCTCGTCGTCCTCATCCTCCTGATCATCTTCATCGTCGTCACGGTCGCCCGCGCCGTGCAGGTCGTGCCCCAGTCCCGGGCTCTCGTGGTGGAGCGCCTCGGCAAGTTCCACTCGGTGATGTTCGCCGGCCTCCATCTGGTGGTCCCCTTCATCGACCGGATCGCCAGCCGAGTCGACCTGCGCGAACAGGTGACCAGCTTCCCGCCCCAGCCCGTGATCACGGCGGACAACGTCGTGGTGTCCATCGACTCGGTGATCTACTACCAGGTCAACGACCCGATGCACGCGACCTACGAGATCGCGAACTACATCCAGGCCATCGAGCAGCTGACCGTCACGACCCTGCGCAACGTCATCGGCTCGCTGGACCTCGAGCAGACGCTCACCAGCCGCGACCAGATCAACCAGCAGCTGCGCGGCGTCCTCGACGAGGCGACCGGGCGGTGGGGCATCCGAGTCAACCGAGTCGAGCTCAAGGCGATCGACCCGCCGCCCTCGATCCAGCAGGCGATGGAGCAGCAGCTGCGCGCCGAGCGCGACAAGCGCGCCGCGATCCTCACGGCCGAGGGCGTCCGCCAGTCCCAGATCCTCCAGGCCGAGGGCGAGAAGCAGTCCGCCATCCTCAAGGCGGAGGGCCAGGCGCAGGCGGCGGTCACGCGCGCCGACGGCGACGCGAAGGCCATCCAGACCGTCTTCGACGCCATCCATGAGGGCAATCCCACCCCCGACCTCCTGAGCTACCAGTACCTCAAGACGCTGCCGCAGATCGCCCAGGGCAACGCCTCGAAGGTGTGGGTCGTCCCGACGGAGCTGACGGCCGCGCTCAATGCGATCGCGAAGGGCTTCGGCGGAGAGGCGTCCCCGAGCGCCGCCGGCCTGTCGGAGAAGTGATGGACCACCAGCAGGAGCACGCGCTCCAAGAGATCGCCGACCGCGGCATCCGCTTCGTCCGCCTGTGGTTCACGGACGTCGCGGGCATGCTGAAGTCCGTGGCGGTGGACCCCGGCGAGCTTGAGGACGCCTTCACGGAGGGCATCGGCTTCGACGGCTCGTCGATCGAGGGGCTCACCCGTGTCCAAGAGTCCGACATGCTGCTGCGCCCCGACGCCCGGACCTTCCAGGTGCTGCCGTGGCGCGGCCCCGACGATCCGGTCGCGCGCATGTTCTGCGACGTCCTCACCCCCGACGGGCATCAGGCCCTCTCGGACCCGCGGGGCGTCCTCGAACGCACGGTCGGGCGCGCCGCCGACATGGGGTTCACCGTCGTCGTCCACCCGGAGATCGAGTTCTACCTGTTCGACCGCCCCGTCACCCCCGACCACGTGGCGCCCATCGACAACGCCGGCTACTTCGACCACACGGCTCGCGGGGACTCCAACGACTTCCGGCGCCGCGCCGTGCGGATGCTGGAGGACATGGACATCGCGGTGGAGTTCTCCCACCACGAGGCCGGCCCCGGGCAGAACGAGATCGACCTGCGGGCCGTGGACGTGGTGACGGCGGCGGACAACATCATGACGGCGCGCACCGTCATCGAGGAGGTCGCGCTGCGCGAGGACATCGTCGCCTCCTTCATGCCGAAGCCCTTCATCGACCAGCCGGGGTCGGGCATGCACACCCACCTCTCGCTGTTCGAGGGCGGGGAGAACGCCTTCTACGATGCCTCCGGGCAGTACCAGCTCTCCGCGACGGGACGGCACTTCATCGCGGGCCTGCTGAAGCACGCCCGCGCGATCTGCGCGATCACGAATCAGAACGTGAACTCCTACAAGCGCCTGTGGGGCGGGGGCGAGGCCCCCTCGTTCGTGTGCTGGGGGCACAACAACCGGTCCGCCCTGGTCCGGGTCCCCCTGTACAAGCCGACGAAGCGGCAGTCCGCGCGCATCGAGTACCGGGCCCTGGACCCGGCGGCCAACCCGTATCTGGCGTTCTCCGTGCTGATCGCGGCGGGGCTGGACGGCATCGAACGGCGTCTGGACCTGGAGCCGGAGGCGGAGGACAACGTCTGGGACCTCTCGGAGCGCGAGCGCCGGGTGCTGGGGATCGAGCCGCTGCCCGGGTCCCTGGAGGAGGCCGTGGAGGCCATGCGCGAGTCCGACCTCGTCGCGGAGACGCTGGGCGAGGAGGTCTTCGACTTCGTTCTGCGCGACCATGAGAAGGAGTGGCGCGAGTACCAGGAGCAGATCACGCCGCAGGAGATCCGCCGCTTCCTCAAGGTGAACTGAATGGCGGGGGACCAGGGAGCGGGGGAGCCCGGTCCGGGCGCGGCGGAGCTGCGCGCGGCGGGCTTCGTGGAGGTCGACCGCGTCGGGAGGTTGCTCGCCTCCCTGCCGGGGCCCGGCGAACGCTGGGTGCGGGCCTGCTCCGTGACGGCGCGCCCGGACGAGGCGCTGCTCCAGGCCGTCCGCCTGGCCGAGGCCGACCCCTCCCTGGTGCGCTCCCTCATCGACGAGGGCGGCCGCCCGCTCGGGCGGGTGCTCGGCGTGCTGGGGGGCTCCCGGGCGCTCGGGGACCTCCTGGTCAGCCACCCGGATCGGGCCGACGCCCTCTGGGAGACGCCGGTGAGCGCACGCGCCACGATGCTGGGAGCGGTCGGGGCGCCCGCGATCCCGCTGGGCGAGGAGGGGGCGGACGCCCCCGTCGCCGCGCCCGGCGCCACGGCGGACGACCTTCGCCGGGCCTACCGTCGCGTCCTGCTCGACATCGTCGGCGACGATCTCACGGATCCCGAGCCGGTGCGGCGCATGCCTGCGGTCGGACGGGCCCTGGCGGATCTGGCCGACGCGGCGCTCGAGGCGGCCCTGGCCCTGGCGCGCCGCGACGTGGACCCCGGCGGGAGGGTGCGCCTGACGGTCGTCGCGATGGGGAAGACCGGCGCGCGCGAACTCAACTACGTCTCCGACGTCGATGTCATGTACGTCGCGGAGGCCGGGAGCGCCGACGTCGAGGAGCGCGAGGTCATCGAGATCGGCACGCGCCTGGCGGCGCTGTCCGCCCAAGCCTGCTCGGGCCCCGGGGCGGAGCCCCCGCTGTGGGCGGTGGACACGGCGCTGCGGCCCGAGGGACGCGACGGCGCGCTGGTGCGCACCCTGGACTCCTACCGGGCCTACTACGCCCGGTGGGCGCAGACATGGGAGTACCAGGCCCTGCTCAAGGCGCGGGCCGCCGCCGGCGACCGGGACCTGGGCGCGCGTTTCGAGGCGGTGGCGGCGTCGTTCGTGTGGAGCGCGGCGGGCCGCCCCGGGTTCGTCGACAACGCGCGGGCCATGCGCACGCGGGTCGAGGAGAACATCCCCCGCTCGGAGGTGGATCGCGAACTCAAGCTGGGCCCGGGCGGGCTGCGCGACGTGGAGTTCACAGTTCAGCTGCTGCAGCTCGTCCACGGGCGCACGGACCCCGACCTCAGGGTCCGTGACACGGTCGGGGCTCTGGCGGCGCTGAGCACCGGCGGCTATGTGGGGCGTTCCCGCGCCGCCGAGCTGACCCGCGCCTACTGCTTCCTGCGCACCGTGGAGCATCGCGCCCAGCTGTGGCGGATGCGCCGCACCCACCTCGTCCCCAGCGACCATGCGGAGCTGCGGGCGATGGCCCGCTCCATCGACCCCGTCGCCCTGCCGTCCGCGGAGGACCTCGAGGAGGAGCTCACGCGGGTCCGCACGCGCGTGCGCGCCCTGCACGAGGAGGTCTTCTACCGCCCGATCGTGGCGGCGACGGCCAGCCTGAGCCCCGACGAGGCGGCGCTCGACCGCGACGCGGCGATGGCCCGCCTCGCCGCCGTGGGCTACATCGACCCCGCGGGCGCCCTCGCCCACATCACGGCGCTGACGGCGGGGGCGTCGCGGCGGGCGGCGATCCAGCGGCACCTGCTGCCGGTTTTCATCTCGTGGCTGGCGGACGGCGCCGACCCGGACTTGGGCCTCCTCAGCTTCCGGTCTCTGTCGGAGCAGATCGGGGACTCCCACTGGTACCTGTCGCTCCTGCGGGACTCGGGCGTGGCGGCCACGCGGCTGTGCCGCCTGCTGTCGGGGTCCCGGTGGATCGCGGACGCCCTGTCCCACCGCCCCGAGGCCATCGCCTGGCTGGACCACCAGTCGGACCTGGAGGCGCTGCCGGCGCAGCGCCTGCGCACCGAGATCCGCGCGCTGGTGGGGCGCCACCCCGACGCGGCCACAGCGGCCGAGCGGGTGCGGTCGGTGCGCGCGCGGGAGCTCACGCGCGCCGGCATGGCGGACGGTCTGTCCGGCGTCCTGCCGGTGCGCGCGGCGATCTCGGACGCGGCCGACGTCGCGCTCGAGGGAGCGCTCGCCATCGCTCAGCGCGAGGACGAGGCCGCTCACGGCGGCCGTCAGGTCGACGTGGCCCTGATCGCCATGGGCCGCTACGGCGGGAGGGAGTCGTCCTACGCTTCGGACGCCGATGTGATGGTCGTCCACCGCTGCGCGCCCGGGGTCGACGACGCGCGGGGCGCGGCCGCCGCGGCCCGCATCGCGTCCCGCGTGCGAGAGCTGTTGGGGCGCACGACGTCGCAGATGGGCCTCGCCATGGACACGGATCTGCGCCCGGAGGGGCGCTCCGGGCCTGTGTCGCGCACGGTCGAGTCGTACCGGGAGTACTACCAGGACTGGGCCTCGCCCTGGGAGCATCAGGCGCTTCTGCGCGCCCGGGGGGCGGCGGGCCCGGAGGACCTGGTCTCGGCGTTCCTGGAGGTCGTCGACCCGATCCGCTACCAGTGGACGCCGTCGCCGCAGGACCTGCGCGCGATCCGGCTGCTCAAGGCGCGCATGGAGAACGAGCGGCTGCCGCGGGGGGCGGACCCGGCCCGCCATGTCAAGCTCGGCCCCGGCGGGCTGACGGACGTCGAGTGGGTCGTCCAGCTGCTGCAGCTGCGCCACGCCCACGACGTCGAGGCCCTGCGGGCGACCTCGACGATGGGCGCGCTCGATGCCGCGGAGGCGGCCGGGCTAGTCGACGGGGAGGATGCCGCGACGTTGCGCGAGGCGTGGTCGCTGGCCTCGCGCATCAGGGCCGGCAACGTCCTGACGAGCGGGCGGATGTCGGGCGCGAAACTGGATGTGCTGCCGCTGGCCGACCGCGAGCACGCGGCGCTGGCCCGCCTGCTGGGCTACGCCTCGGGCGGGGAGGGGCAGCTGGATGAAGACTGGCGGAGGGCGGCGCGCCGGTCCCGCAAGGTGATGGACCGCCTGTTCTGGGAGTGAGCGACGTGTCCCGGACGGACCCGGGCGCCGTCGGGGATCGGAAGGGGATCGGAAGGGATGAGACTGGTACTGGTGCGGCACGGGCAGACCTCCTCGAACGTCCACGCGACGCTGGACACGTTGCGCCCGGGGGCGCCGCTGACCCGGTGGGGCCGCGCTCAGGCTTGGGAGCTCGCCGACCGGTGGCCGGACCTGGTCGGGAGCGGCCCCTCGGTCGTCGCCGTGTCGCCTCTGGCGCGAACCCGCGAGACGGCGGCCCCCCTCCTCCAGCGGTTTGGGTTGGCGCCGCTGGTGCGCCCCGGCATCCGGGAGGTGCGCGCCGGCGACCTTGAGATGAACGGGGATCTGGTGTCGGACCTGCGCTACGGGTGGACGGTGCGCGCGTGGGCGGACGGCGACCTCGGCCTGCGCATGCCGGGCGGAGAGGACGGGCGCGATGTGCTCCGCAGGACGCTGCCCGTCGTGGACGAGGTGGCGCGCCGGGCGTGGGAGCGTCACGGGGAGCGGGCCGTCGCCGTCCTCGTCGCCCACGGCTCCGTCCTCCGGGCGACGGCGGCGGCGCTGGCGGGAAACGTGGCGGGCTCGGTGATCGGGGGCCGTCTGCTGGGCAACGCGCACACCGCGGTGCTCCGGTGGGAGGGCGGGCCGCGGGAGTGGCCCGGGGACCCGTGGGGCTGGGTCGGCGCATGGCAGGCGCTGACCTGGGACGAGGTCGCGGTGGAGGACCTCGTGGGAGCGCAGGCCGCCGGTGCGTGACCTCCTCACCGAGAGGCTCGCGCTCTCGCCGCTGATCGAGGAGGACGCCCCCGCCGTGTTCCGCCTCCACAACGACGCGCGGACGTGGCGGCACTTCCCGATGGGGCGTTGGACGGATCCCCGTCAGGGCGAGGCCTTCGTGCGGATGTCGCGGGCCTCCTTCGCCCGCACGGGCCTGGGGGAGTACGCGGTGCGCCTGCGCGGCGAGGGGCCCCTCGTCGGCGGGGTCGGCGTGTTCGCGATGGCGGGTCCCGAGGACGGGGCGATGGGCGTGGTGCAGGACCCGCCCGGCGAGGGCGAGCCGGCGATCCCGCCTCACGCGCTGCTCAACATCGGCTGGCGGATGGCTCCGGAGGCGTGGGGCCGGGGACTGGCGAGCGAGGCGGCGGGGGCGGTGGCGGCGCGCGCCCATGAGATGTGGCCGTCCCTGGCGCTGACGGCCTGCGTGCTGTCCACCAATCCGGCGTCGGCGGCGGTGTGCGGGCATCTGGGGCTGTCCCTGCGGTGGAGCGGCCTGAGCGGGGAGGCGCTGCGCGTACGCGCGTGGCGCCCGCGGGTCCCCGGCGGGGAGTCGTGCGTGCGATGGTTCTTCGCCGACCGCGACGTCGCCCCCGCGCTCATCGCGGCGCGCGTGCGGGGACTCTGATCCCCCTCCCGGCCAAGACGCCGGCCGCGTCCTCGTCCCCGGCGGCCACCAGGACGGCGGACATCGGTTCAGACCTCGGCGCCGCCGACGTCGGCGATGGGGACGACCCGCGCCGGGAAGCTCCGCGCCCTCATGTAGGACAGCAGGAAGTCCCGGTGGCCTTCGCAGGTCAGCCATGTCTTGTGGCGACCGTGGTGGAGGGCGGGGTTGCGCCAGACGATCGCGAGGGTCGCCGGGTTCTCGCACCCGCGCGCCGAGCACACCCCATCGCGGGGACCGTGCGCCAAAGCCATGACTCCTCCTCAACTGCCCCCTTAGCCTAGAGGACATGACTGCGCGCACCCTCGTCCTGGTCCGCCACGCCCAGGCCGACCCATGGAGCTCCTCGGGGGACGGGGACCGCGCCTTGACGCGGCAGGGAGCCGACCAGGCCCTCCGCCTGGGCCGCCTCCTCCTCCCGGTGGTGCCCGGAGCGGACCTGGCGATCGCCTCGCACGCCCGTCGCGCGCGAGAGACGCTGGAGGGCCTGGCCCGCAGCATCCGCCTGGCCCGGCGCGGGGTCCTCGACGAGCTCGACATGTGCGATCCCGACACGATCCTCGACCTGGTGCGCTCCCTCGAGGGGGATCCCCGCACCGTGGTCCTCGTCGGGCATGAGCCGACGATCTCCCAGACGGCGCTCATGCTCGCGCGCCGCGGGGAGGACCGGGCGCCTCTGTCAGGCGGGGCGCCCACGGCGACGGCCGCGGTCCTGCGGTTCGAGGGGGACTGGGCGCAGCTCCCGCCGTGCTCCTGCTCGCTCGATGTCATCAGCGCGCCCCTGCTCCCGCGACGGTAGAATATGCCGGTACATGTCCATTGCCTGAGGGAGCACTGATGTCGGGACACTCCAAGTGGGCCACCACGAAGCACAAGAAGGCGGCGATCGACGCCAAGCGCGGCAAGCTGTTCGCGCGCCTCATCAAGAACATCGAGGTGGCCGCCCGCACCGGGGGCGGTGATCCCGCCGGCAACCCGACGCTCTACGACGCCATCCAGAAGGCCAAGAAGAACTCGGTCCCCGCCGACAACATCGACCGCGCCGTCAAGCGCGGATCCGGCGCCGAGGGCGGAGGCGCCCAGTACGAGACGATCATGTATGAGGGCTACGGGCCCGGCGGCGTCGCCTTCCTCGTCGAGTGCCTCACCGACAACCGCAACCGCGCGGCCTCCGACGTGCGCCTGGCCTTCACCCGCTCCGGCGGCAACCTCGCCGACCCGGGATCCGTGTCCTACCTCTTCACACGGCGCGGCATCATCGAGGTGCCAGCCTCCTCGGGCGTCGACGAGGACACGATCATGGAGGCCGTGCTGGACGCGGGCGCGGAGGACGTGGAGCCGGCGGGGGACGAGTTCGTCATCTCGTGCGATCCGGGCGACCTGGTCCAGGTGCGCACCGCACTGCAGAAAGCCGGCATCGACTACGACTCGGCGGAGGCGCAGTTCGTGCCCTCCACTGAGGTCGAGCTCGACCTGGAGGGCGTCCAGAAGGCCACGCGCCTCATCGACGCCCTCGAGGACTCCGATGACGTGCAGAACATCTACCAGAACATGACGATGTCGGACGAGGTCCGCGCCGCGTTCGATTCCGAGGAGTGACACCCGACATGGCTGAGGACAAGTCCGCCCAGCCCGGCCGCGAGGTCGGCACCGCCCGCGTCAAGCGGGGAATGGCGCAGATGCTCAAGGGCGGCGTCATCATGGACGTCGTCACCGCGGAGCAGGCGAGGATCGCCGAGGACGCGGGCGCCGTCGCCGTCATGGCGCTGGAACGGGTCCCCGCCGACATCCGCGCCCAGGGCGGGGTCGCGCGGATGTCCGATCCGGACCTCATCGACGGGATCATCGACGCGGTGTCCATCCCGGTCATGGCGAAGGCGCGCATCGGGCACTTCGTCGAGGCGCAGGTCCTCCAGGCCCTCGGCGTCGACTACATCGACGAGTCCGAGGTCCTCACCCCCGCCGACCACGAGCACCACATCGACAAATGGCAGTTCACCGTGCCCTTCGTGTGCGGGGCCACGAATCTCGGGGAGGCTCTGCGCCGCATCGACGAGGGCGCCGCCATGATCCGCTCGAAGGGCGAGGCCGGCACGGGCGACGTGTCGAACGCGACGACCCACATGCGCCGGATCCGCGACGACATCGCCCGGCTCTCCTCCCTGCCGGAGGAGGAGCTTTACGCGGCGGCGAAGGACCTCCAGGCCCCCTACGAGCTGGTCGCCGAGGTCGCGCGCTCCGGGCGCCTGCCGGTCGTCCTGTTCACGGCCGGCGGCATCGCCACCCCCGCGGACGCCGCGATGATGAGGCAGCTGGGCGCCGAGGGCGTCTTCGTGGGCTCGGGCATCTTCAAGTCCGGCGACCCCGTCAAGCGGGCCGCCGCGATCGTCCAGGCGACGACCTTCTACGACGACCCGGATGTCATCGCGAAGGTGTCGCGCGGGCTGGGCGAGGCCATGGTCGGCATCAACGTCGAGGACCTGCCGGCGGGCCACCACCTGGCGGACCGGGGATGGTGACGGTCGGCGTCCTCGCGCTTCAGGGCGACGTCGCCGAGCACCTGTCGGCCCTCGAGGCGGGCGGCGCCCGCGCCGTCGCGGTGCGGCGCCGCGCCGAACTCGACGGCGTCGACGCGCTGGTGATCCCGGGAGGTGAGTCGACCGCGATGTCCCACCTGCTGGAGGCCCTCGACCTGGCCGTGCCCCTCGCGGAGCGGCTCGCCTCAGGCATGCCGGCCTGGGGCACCTGCGCCGGCATGATCCTGCTGGCCTCGCAGATCCTCGACGGGCGGGCCGACCAGCGCGCCCTGGCCGCCCTGGACATCACCGTGCGCCGCAACGCCTTCGGACGCCAGATCGACTCCTGGGAGGAGGACCTCCGGATCGCCGGGATGGCGGGAGGGGACTTCCACGCGGTCTTCATCCGCGCCCCCCGGGTCGAACGCGTCGGCAAGGGCGTCGAGGTGCTCGCGCGCTCGGGCTCCACGCCCGACGGGCCGATCGTCGCGGCCCGCTCCTCCCGGGTCCTGGTGACCTCGTTCCACCCTGAGGTCGGGGGCGACCACCGCCTCCACCGCCTGTTCGTCGACATGGCCGACGAGGCGGCCTGAACTCGGGACGGAGGGGGCATGCGCGTGATGGGGATCGATCCGGGGATCACCCGGTGCGGCGTCGGCGTGGTCGACGTCGATGCCTCGCGCCGGGCGACGCTGGTCCACGTGCGGGTCGCCCGGTCCTCGCCGCAGGTGGCCACCCACTTCCGGCTGCGCTCCATCGCCGATGAGATCGACGAGGTGATCGCCGCCCACGCCCCCGAGGTCGTCGCCATCGAGCGGGTCTTCGCCCAGGAGAACCTCCAATCGGTCACCACCACGATGCAGGTGATGGGGGCGGCCATGGTGTGCGCGGGCCGCGCGGGACTGCCGATGGCCGTCTACACGCCCTCGGAGGTCAAGGCCGCGATCTCGGGAAACGGCAACGCCTCCAAGGCCCAGGTCGAGCACATGGTCGCGCGGGTCCTCAGGCTCGCGGAGGCCCCCCGGCCCGCCGACGCCGCGGACGCCCTGGCCATCGCGATCTGCCACGCCTGGAGGGGGACCGGGCTGCTCGGCGCTGGCGACGACTCCCGGGTGTCGGTGTCCCTGTCAGGCAAAGTCCATGCCAGGGGCGCGGTCACCCCGGCTCAGCGGACCTGGCTGGCCGCCCAGGCGGCCCAGCGGCGCACCGGCGCGGTGGATCCCCGGCTCCGCCGCGGCGGGCGCTAGGATCGTACACGTGTTCGCCTGAGGGGAGGAAGAGGATGATCGCGCAGCTCACCGGCACGGTCCAGCACGTGGGCCTCGACGCCGTGGTCCTGATGACCGGAGGACTGGGCTGGCGCGTCATGGTGTCCCCGGCGACCGCGCAGGCGCTCGAGCGGGGTGCGGAGGCCACGCTCCACACGTCGCTGGTCGTGAGGGAGGACTCCCTCACGCTCTTCGGATTCCGCACGGGCGACGAGCGCGACGTCTTCGAACGCCTTCAGACCGTCTCAGGAGTGGGGCCCCGCATCGCGCTGGCCGCCCTGTCCGTCCTCGGCCCCGACGATCTGCGCCGTGCCGTGTCGACAGGTGACCTGGCCGCCCTCCAGCGCATCCCGGGGGTGGGACGGAAGTCTGCGCAGCGCCTCGCCCTGGAGATCGGAGACAAGCTCGGGGCCACCGCAGCCGTCGAGGGCGGGCCGGCCGCCGGGGCTCCCGAGGGGGAGGCCGAGACGGAGGTCCGCGCCGCCCTCGTCCAGCTGGGATGGACCGAGGCCGTCGCCCAGCGGGCCGTGGACGATCTGGCGGGCAACGGCATGGGGGCCTCGGACCTGCTGCGTGCGGCCCTGCTGAAACTGGGGGGGCGCCGTGGCTGAGGTCGACGACCAGGGGGCGCGTATCGTCGCCCCGGACGCGAGCGACGTGGAACGCGCCGCGGAGGCGGCCCTGCGCCCGAAACGGCTGGCGGACTTCGTCGGGCAGCCCACGGTGCGCTCCCAACTCCAGTTGCTCCTCGACGCGGCGCGCGGACGCGGGGTCACCCCCGACCATGTGCTGCTCGCCGGCCCCCCCGGGCTCGGCAAGACGACGCTGGCGATGATCGTCGCCGCGGAGATGGGCACGTCCCTGCGGCTGACCTCGGGCCCCGCCATCCAGCACGCCGGCGACCTCGCGGCGATCCTGTCGGGCCTGCAGGAGGGCGACATCCTCTTCATCGACGAGATCCACCGCCTGGCCCGCACCGCCGAGGAGATGCTCTATCTGGCGATGGAGGACTTCCGCGTCGACGTGGTCGTCGGGAAGGGACCGGGCGCCACCTCGATCCCGCTCACGCTTCCCCCCTTCACCGTCGTGGGGGCGACCACCCGCTCGGGGCTGCTCCCCGCCCCGCTGAGGGACCGCTTCGGCTTCACGGCGCACCTCGAGTTCTACGAGGTGGAGGACCTCGAGCGGGTGGTCCACCGCTCCGCGGGCCTGCTGGGCGTCCCCATCGACGCGGCCGCCGCCCACGAGATCGCCTCGCGGTCGCGTGGCACGCCGAGGATCGCGAACCGCCTGCTCCGCAGGGTCGTCGACTTCGCCCAGGTCAACGGCGACGGGACTGTGTCCCTGAAGTCGGCGCGCGGGGCCCTCACGCTCTTCGAGGTCGATACGCTGGGCCTCGACCGACTGGACCGGGCCGTGCTGGACGCCCTGTGCCGACGTTTCGGCGGCGGACCGGTCGGGCTGACGACGCTGGCCGTCACCGTGGGGGAGGAGGCGGAGACCGTGGAGACCGTGGCCGAGCCCTATCTGGTGCGCGAGGGTTTCATGGTCCGCACCCCGCGGGGCCGGGCGGCGACTCCCGCCGCGTGGGCCCACCTGGGCCTGACGCCGCCGGGCGGCGAGGACGCGCTGTTCGGCTGAGCGGCGTGGTTCGCCGGGCGCCGCTCGGGGCACTAGACTGCTACGGGCGAGGTCTGCCCACCACGCGCACACTCCGATGAAAGAGGTTCTTCGTGGGATCAACGGGTTTCCTGCTCATCATGCTGGTGCTGCTGGTCTTCATGATGTGGTCCGGCAACCGCAGCCGGAAGAAGATGCAGAACCAGCAGGAGGAGCACCGCCGCCGGATGGACGAGGGCATGGTCCCCGGCGCGTGGGTGAAGACGTCCGTCGGCTTCTGGGGACGTTTCGCCGACCGCGACGGCGACGTCGTCATCCTCGAGACCCCCGGGGGGACGGAGACCTACTGGGACGTCGCCGCGGTCCGCGACATCGGCGAGCCGCCCTTCGCGGCCGACGAGCCGGAGGCCCCCGTCGAGGAGGAGCCGGAGAAGCCGGTGCTGGGCCTTGAGCCGGGCGGCCCGTCGTTCACTCAGGCCCCCGAGCCCCCGTCGTCGTCCGACGTCTCCGATGCGCCGGATTCCGGCACGTCGTTCGAGCCGCCCTCGTCCGCGGCCGAGCCCGACGACGATTCCGACACGAAGAACTGACCGAGCGCCTCGCGGCTCCCGCGACCGTCTCCCTTTCTGAAAGACACCCATCGTGGCATCCCAACAGCGCCATCCCGTGCGCTCACTGCTCGCCCTGCTCATCGTGGCCGTCATCGCGGCGGCGGCCCTGGTCGTCGGCCACCAGACGCAGGGCGCGACCTTCCTCCCGAAGCTCGCGCTCGACCTGGAGGGCGGCACTCAGCTGATCCTCACGCCGGTGGCGGCCGACGGGACCGATAAGGACGTCTCCGAGGCCGACATCGCGCAGGCGATCGAGATCATCCGCAACCGCGTGGACGCCTCGGGCGTCGCCGAAGCCGAGATCACGTCGATGGGCTCCGACAACATCTCCGTGTCGCTGCCGGGTCACCCCAGCGAGGAGACGCTGGATCTCATCCGCTCGTCCTCCCAGATGGACTTCCGGCCGGTGCTGCAGGTCGCCGCCGCCCAGACGCAGGCCTCCGCCAGCGCGGGATCCGCCCAGTCCGGCGAGAGCTCGCAGTCGGGCGAGGCCGCCCAGAGCGACGAGGCCTCGCAGTCCGGGGAGGAGGCCCAGTCCGGCCTCGTCTCCACCGCCGTCCCGGAGGAGCAGGCGAGGCAGTACGCGGACACGGACGGGGACGGCACGATCTCGGACGCGCCCGCGAGCACGCCGACGGACAACTCCGATACCGGCTGGATCACCGAGCAGGCGCTCCTCGACTTCTACACGCTGGACTGCACGAATCCGGAATCGCGGGCCCAGGGCTCCGCCTCCGATCCCGACAAGGCCTTCGTGGCATGCGACGCCGACGGCACGACGAAGTACATCCTCGGCCCGGTCGACGTCACGGGCGCGAACCTGTCCTCGGCGACCGCTTCCCTGGTCTACAACTCGCAGGGCCAGTCCACAGGCGAGTGGGGCGTCAACCTGGAGTTCGACGCGGAGGGGACGAGCGAGTTCGCGGAGGCCTCCCAGCGGCTCTACGACCTGAAGTCGAGCGACACCACGCGCAACCGGTTCGCCGTCGTCCTCGACGGCAACGTCATCACGGCGCCGTCCATGAACGCACCGATCACCGACGGCAAGGCGCAGATCACCGGCAGCTTCACGGCGGCCTCGGCGAAGGCGCTGGCGAACCAGCTGAGCTTCGGATCGCTGCCGCTGAACTTCACCGTGCAGTCCGAGCAGCAGATCTCGGCGACCCTCGGGTCCGACCATCTGGAGAAAGGACTGTGGGCGGGCGTCATCGGCCTGATCCTGGTGGTCCTGTACATGGTGTGGCAGTACCACGCGCTGGCCGCGCTCTCGGCCGGCTCGCTGCTGGCCTCCGCGGGCATCACCTACCTTGTCATCACCCTGCTGTCGTGGCTGATCGGATACCGGCTGTCCCTGCCCGGCGTCGCGGGCCTGATCGTCGCCGTGGGGATCACGGCGGACTCGTTCATCGTGTACTTCGAGCGGATCCGCGACGAGGTCCGCGAGGGACGCCCGCTGTCGGCGGCGGTCGACGAGGGCTGGGACCGGGCCAAGCGGACGATCATTATCTCCGACATGGTGAACCTCGTGGCGGCCATTGTGCTGTACCTCCTGGCCGTCGGCGGTGTGCAGGGCTTCGCCTTCACGCTGGGCGTGACGACCGCGGTCGACCTCGTCATCATCTTCTTCTTCACCCATCCGATCATGGAGCTGCTGGTGCGCACGCGGTTCTTCGGGGAGGGCCGCCGGTTCTCCGGGTTCGACCCCGAGCACCTGGGCGCGAAGTCCGGGGCGATCTACGCCGGACGCGGACGCATCGCCCGTCACGACGACGCGCGGACGCCCGCGGGAGCGCCGGCGGCGGCCGGCGGGGGCAAGTCCCTGGCGGAGCGCCGTTTCGAGGCGGCGCACGCCGAGCAGGCGACGGCGATCCCGCCCGGCAAGGCGCCGGAGGGCGGCGCCGTGGACGAGCGCCCCGACCAGGCCGAGGAGGATCCGCGATGATGAGCTTCGCGCAGTGGGGCAACGCCCTCTACTTCGGGAAGAAGTCCTACGGGGTCATCCCCCGCAAGAGGACATTCGCCGGGATCGCCTGCGCCCTGATGGCGGTGTCGATCGTCCTCATGGCGACGCTGGGATTCAACCAGTCCATCGAGTTCACCGGCGGCTCCCAGTTCACGGTGGCGGGTTCGGCGCAGACCGACCAGCAGGCCGCCTACGACGCGTTGGCCGGTGAGGGGATCACCTCCGACGTGCGCGTCTCGGCGCTGGGCGCGGACTCGATCCGCGTGCAGACGGCCTCCCTCGACACGGCGACGTCGGCCGCCGTGCGCGATGCCCTGGCACAGGCGTACGGGGTGGACTCGGCGGACGTCCAGTCGAACTCGATCGGACCGGCCTGGGGCGCGGACGTCACGAAGAAGGCCCTGCAGTCGCTGGTGATCTTCGTCGCCCTCGTCACGGTCATCATGACGGTCTACTTCCGCTCCTGGACGATGTCGTGCGCGGCGATGATCGCGCTGGCCCACGACATGCTCGTGACGGTCGCCGTGTTCGCCCTCACCCGGGTGGAGGTCTCCCCGGCCACGGTCATCGGCTTCCTCACGATCCTCGCGTACTCGCTCTACGACACGGTCGTGGTCTTCGACAAGGTCCGCGAGCTGACCCGGGGCGTCTGGGACCAGAAGCGCTTCACCTTCGGCGAGCTCGTCAACCTCGCCGTCAACCAGACGATGGTGCGGTCGATCAACACCTCGATCGTCGCGGTGCTGCCCGTGGCCGCGATCCTCTTCATCGGCACGTGGCTGCTGGGCAGCGGCACGCTGACGGACATCTCTCTGGCGCTGTTCGTCGGGATGATCGCCGGGGCCTACTCCTCGATCTTCGTGGCCTCGCCCTTCCTCGTGATCCTGGAGGGGCGGAGGGCGCGCACCCGGGAGCACACGGCGGCCGTTGAGGCCGCGCGGGCACGGGGCGCAGAGTCGGCCGACGGGACGACACCCGCCGCAGTCCGCGTCGCGCCCGTCGTCCCGGGGCACCATTTGGGACAGGCGGCCCAGCCCGTCCGCAAGAACCGGAGGAACCGATGAGCCACGAACTGGGCTCCCGCATCGCGGAGCTCGTCACGTCCAACCTGCGCGAGATCCCGGACTTCCCGGAGCCCGGCGTCCTGTTCCGCGATATCACGCCGCTGCTGGCGAACGGTCCCGCGTTCAGGGAGCTCGTCGATCTCCTCGCCCGGCGCTACGACGGCCGGGTCGACGCGGTCGCGGGCCTGGAGTCGCGGGGGTTCATCCTCGCGGCCCCGTTGGCGACCACGCTCGGCGTGGGCATGTTGACGATCCGCAAGGCCGGCAAGCTGCCCGGCCCGGTCATCGGGGTCGACTACGCCCTGGAGTACGGCACGGCCCGCATGGAACTGCGCCCCGACTCCGTGGCGGCGGGGGACCGGGTGCTCGTCATCGACGACGTCCTGGCGACGGGCGGCACGGCGGGCGCCTCGGTGAGGCTCCTGCGCGAGTGCGGGGCGGAGGTCGTCGCGGTGTCGGTGCTGCTGGAGTTGGAGGCCCTGGGGGGACGTGCGCGCCTGGAGGGCCTGACGGTCGAGTCCGCCGTCAGCTTCTGAGAACCGCGTCGGCCCCCGCACGCATATCATGGGCAGATGACCGATCCCACCAGCAACTCCGCCGCCCGCAAGTCCCCGGCCGCGGGGTCGCTGGTGCGCTCCGGGCTGGTGTGGTTCGGGGGGCGAGGACGTTCCACGGCCCCTGAGATCGAGCCGCTGGTCCGGGCGCTGCGCGCCAACCACCCGAGGGCCGACATCTCGGTCATCGAGCGCGCCTATGAGACGGCGGAGCGCCACCACCGCGGGCAGATGCGCCGGTCGGGGGAGCCCTACATCACCCACCCCGTCGCCGTGGCGACGATCCTGGCCGAGATGGGGATGACGACGCCGACGCTGGTGGCGGCCCTGCTCCACGACACGGTCGAGGACACGGACTACACGGTGGAGCAGCTCACCGCCGACTTCGGAGAGTCGATCGCCCAACTGGTCGACGGCGTGACCAAGCTGGACAAGGTGCACTACGGGGCGGCGGCGCAGTCGGAGACGCTGCGGAAGATGATCGTGGCGATGAGCAAGGACATCCGGGTCCTCCTCATCAAGCTCGCGGACCGGCTGCACAACGCGCGCACCTGGCGTTTCGTGCCGCGGGAGTCGGCCCAGCGCAAGGCCCAGGAGACCCTGGAGATCTACGCCCCCCTGGCCCATAGGCTGGGGATGAACACGATCAAGTGGGAGCTCGAAGAGCTCTCCTTCAAGACGCTGCTGCCCGAGATCTACGACGAGATCGACCATCTGGTGGCGGAGCGGGCGCCGCAGCGCGACACGTACCTGCGCGAGGTCATCGGCCAGATCGAGGAGGACCTGCGCCGCTCGCACATCAAGGGCACCGTGGGCGGGCGGCCGAAGAACCACTACTCGATCTACCAGAAGATGATCGTGCGGGGGAAGGCCTTCGACGAGATCTTCGACCTGGTGGCCGTCCGCGTCCTCGTGGAGTCGGTGAAGGACTGCTATGCCGTGCTGGGCGCGGTGCACGGGCGGTGGAATCCGATCCCCGGGCGGTTCAAGGACTACATCGCGATGCCCAAGTTCAACCTCTACCAGTCGCTGCACACGACGGTGGTGGGGCCGGCGGGGCGCCCGGTGGAGATCCAGATCCGCACCTTCGAGATGCATGAGCGCGCCGAGCATGGGGTCGCCGCCCACTGGAAGTACAAGGAGAACCCGAACGCCACCTCCGCCGACGGCGACAGGATGACGGGCGACGAGCAGATGAACTGGCTGCGGGCCCTCGTCGAGATGGAGCGGGAGACCGGGGACCCGGAGGAGTTCCTCGACTCCCTGCGCTACGAGATCGCCGATGACGAGGTCTACGTGTTCACCCCCCGCGGGGAGGTCGTCGTCCTGCCGGCCCACGCCACGCCCGTGGACTTCGCCTACGCGGTGCACACGGAGGTCGGCCACCACACGGTGGGGGCCCGCGTCAACGGCCGGCTCGTGCCCCTGGACACCGAGCTCGAGTCCGGAGAGACGGTCGAGGTGGTGACCTCGAAATCGGCGAAGGCCGGGCCGTCCCGCGACTGGCTGGCCTTCGTGGCCTCGCCGCGCGCGCGTTCGAAGATCAAGGCGTGGTTCTCCAAGGAACGCCGCGACGAGGCGATGGAGGAGGGCAAGGAGCACATCGCGCGCGCGATGCGCAAGCAGAACCTTCCGCTGCAGCGCCTGCTCAACCACGAGACGCTCCTCGCGGTGGCGACGTCGCTGGGGTATCCGGACATCTCGGCGCTGTACGCCGCGGTGGGGGAGAACCACATCTCCGCGCAGAACGTCGTGACGAAGCTCGTGGAGAACCTGGGCGGGGGCGACGGCACCGAGGAGACCCTCTCCGAGGGCATCACCCCAGGGGTGTCCTCGACGCTGTCCCGGCCGAGGCCCGCGGTTCAGGGATCCGGGGTGACGGTGTCCGGGATGGACGCCGGTGACATCTGGGTCAAACTGGCGCGGTGCTGCACACCGGTGCCCGGCGACGACATCGTCGGCTTCATCACCCGCGGGCAAGGCGTGTCCGTTCACCGGTCGGACTGCCAGAACGCGCTGCGCCTCCAGGAGCTCCACCCTGAGCGCTTCATCGAGGTCTCCTGGGACCAGGACCATCCCGGCGGGCAATTCCTGGTCCAGATCGAGACGCGGGCCCTGGACCGGGCGGGGCTGCTCTCCGACCTCACGAAGGTCCTGTCCGACTACCGGGTCAACATCATCACCGGGTCGATGTCCACCAGCGCGGACCAGATCGCCTCCGCCCGATTCTCCTTCGAACTGGCCGACATGAGCCATCTCAACGCCGTGCTGGCCGCCCTGCGCAGGGTCGACGGCGTCTTCGAGGCGGTGCGCCTGACCGGGTCGGAACGCAGGCCCTGAGCGGCCGGTGGTCGCAGGGGGAGCGGCGGGGCACGTAGGATAAGAGGCGCGCCACACCGCCACACGGTGGCGCACCAGGTCCGCCCGTCCCCGGATGGGCGGCAACGCGCCAGGACGGCAGCGCCGCCCTCGTCCCCAAAGGAACATCGTGAGCACCACGTCCCTCCCGCAGGAAACCCCCGACGCCGCTGGGAGCGCCGGGACCCAGGCCGCTCCCGTCGGCGGCGCCGCCCCGAACCCGGCGCCGACGCCCGGCCCCCGCCACCCCGGCGCGCCGGTCGGCCCCGCCGATGTCGAGCCCGCGCCCGCGCCCGCGCCGGGCGGCAAGCGTCCGGTCGTCACGGAGCCGTTGTCCACCGAGTTCGGACGCATCGACGCCCAGGGCGACGTCTTCGTCGCGGACGGGGAGGCCGAACGGCTCATCGGCGGGTATCCGGACGGCGTCCCCGAGGACCCCTTCGCGCTGTACACCCGCCGGTTCGCCGATCTTGAGGCGACGGTCAGCCTGTTCGAGGAACGACTGGCGCAGCTGTCCCCCAAGGACATCGACCAGACGCTCCAGACGCTGCGCCAGGCGGTGGCGGAGCCCGCGGCGATCGGCGACCTCCCGGCGCTTCGGGCCCGGGTCGAGGAACTCGCCGAGCGCGCCGAGCAACGCAAGGCCGAGGCCCGCGCGGAGCGGCGGGCCGCCAAGGAGCACGCGATGGCCGAGCGCACCGCGCTGGTCGAGCGGGCGGAGGCCGTCGTCGCCCAGGACCCGGATCGGACCCACTGGAAGCAGTCCGGGCAGACGCTGCGCGACCTGCTCGAGGAGTGGAAGACGCTCCAGCGCCGCGGACCCCGCCTGGAGAAGTCGACGGAGGACGAGCTGTGGAAGCGCTTCTCCGGTGCCCGTTCCGTGTTCGACCGGCATCGCCGCCAGTACTTCTCCGCCCTCGACCAGAAGCAGGGGGAGGCCAAGCGCCTCAAGGAAGGGCTCATCGCCGAGGCGGAGTCGCTCCAGAACTCCACAGACTGGGGGCGGACCTCTGCGGCCTACCGCGACCTCATGGACCGGTGGAAGGCGGCCCCGCGCGCCTCGCGCAAGGAGGACGACGCCCTGTGGGCGCGTTTCCGCGCCGCCCAGCAGGTGTTCTTCGACGCACGGCGCGCCAAGGACGAGGCGGTCGACTCCGAGTACCAGGAGAACCTCACGGCCAAGGAGGCGCTCCTCGCGGAGGCCGAGGCGCTCCTGCCGCTGCGCGATCTCGAGGACGCCAAGCGGCGGCTGCGGTCGGTCCAGGACCGCTGGGACGAGGTCGGACGGGTTCCGAGCGCGGACGTGTCGCGGATCGAGGGGCGGATGCGCGCCGTCGAGGACGCCGTCAGGGCCGCCGAGGAGCGCGAGTGGAACCGATCGAACCCCGAGACGAAGGCCCGCGCGGAGGGAATGCTCGGCCAGCTCGAGGAGCAGGTCGCCCAGCTGCGCGCCGAAGTCGAGGCGGCGGAGGCCGCCGGTGACACCGCGCAGGCCGCCGACCTGCGCGACGCTCTGACGACGAAACAGGCCTGGCTCGACCAGATCCGTTCCTCGATGGCGTGACGGGCCCATGCGCCTCTTCGTCCTGCCGACGCCGTTCTTCGGCGCGAACTGCCTGGTCATCGCCCCGGACGGGGCCAGCGAGGTCGTGGTGGTCGACCCCTCGCACGGGGTGCTCGACCGCCTGCGGGGGATCCTCGACGGCCTCGGCGCCGCCGTCGGGGCCGTCCTGTGCACCCACGGGCACCCCGACCACGTCTGGGACGCGGCGGAGGCCGCCCGCTGGGGGCTCCGTGCGGACGCCGTCGAGCAGGTCCCCGTGTGGGCGCCGGGCCCGGACCTTCCCCGCTTCGAGGACCCGCTGGCCGGTGTCGGCACAATGGCGCCGCAGGGCATGGACCTCGTGTGGGAGGCGCCGTCTGACCTCCGCGAGATGCCGGCGGGCGCCGTCGAGCTCGTGCCCGCGGTGCGCCTGCGCATGGTCCCGGCGCCGGGCCACACCGAGGGCTCGGCCGTGTTCCTCCTCGACTCGGATCTCATCGTGGTCGACGGCGCCTCCGACGAGGTGCTGGAAAACCATCCCGAGCCCGGTCCGTGGGCGTTGAGCGGTGACGTGATCTTTCGCGACTCGGTGGGGCGCACCGACCTGCCCGGCGGCGACGAGACCCAGATGCGCCACACCCTGCGCACGCTGGCGAACGCCCTGGACCCCGCCACGGTCCTGGTTCCCGGGCACGGGCCCCTCACCACGATGCGGCGCGAGCTCGCCGTCAACCCCTACCTGCGGCGGGCCCGCCGCCTGGGGTGAGCTGCCTGGCCTGTGCCGCCCCGCGCGTGGGATGATGGCCCACATGGCACGCACCTCCCTCTCCGGATTCCCCGAATGGCTGCCCGACGGACGCATCGTCGAGCAGTTCGTCCTCGACCACCTGCGCCGCACCTTCGAACTCCACGGATTCGCGGGCATCGAGACGCGGGCGGTGGAGACGCTGGAGGAGTTGGAGAAGAAGGGGGAGACCTCCAAGGAGATCTACGTCCTCGACCGCCTCCAGGCGCTCAAGGAGGCCGAAACGGGGCGCGGACGCCCGTCGGAGCGCCGGATGGGCCTCCACTTCGACCTCACGGTCCCCTTCGCGCGCTACGTGGTGGAGCACGCGAACGACCTCGACTTCCCCTTCAAGCGGTACCAGATCCAGAAGGTCTGGCGCGGGGAGCGCCCCCAGGAGGGCAGGTTCCGCGAGTTCACCCAGGCCGACATCGACGTCGTGGGGGCGGGGACGCTGCCGTTCCACTACGAGGTCGACCTGCCCCTCGTCATGGCCGAGGCCCTGAACGCCCTGCCGCTGCCGCCGGTGCGCGTTCTCGTCAACAACCGCAAGGTCGTCCAGGGCGTGTGCGAGTCGATCGGGGTGAGCGACGTGGAGGCCGCCCTGCGGGGACTGGACAAGCTCGACAAGATCGGCGCCGAGGGCGTGCGCGAGGAACTGGCGGAGGCCTCGATCTCGGCCGCGCAGGCCGGCGTGCTCCTGGCGATGGCGGGGATCCGCACGGGAGACCCCCGGGAGGTCCGCGCGCGCGTGGAGGCGTTGGACCTCGATGGCCCCACGGATCTGCTCGCCACCGGCCTGGACGAGCTGTGCGCGCTGCTCGAGACGGCGGGCGAGCGGATGCCCGGAGCGGTCGTCGCGGACCTCAAGATCGCGCGCGGCCTGGACTATTACACGGGATCGGTCTACGAGTCCGAGATCGAGGGCCACGAGGAACTCGGCTCGATCTGCTCGGGCGGGCGCTACGACTCGCTGGCCCACGAGGGCTCACGGACCTACCCCGGGGTCGGGCTGTCGATCGGCGTGTCACGTCTCGTGTCCCGGATGCTGTCCGTCCCCCTGGTTCGCGCGACCCGTTCGGTCCCCTCCGCCGTCCTGGTCGCGGTCGTCGACGAGTCCGACCGCGCACGCTCGGAGCGGACCGCGTCGGCGCTGCGGGCGCGCGGCATCCCGGCGGACGTGGCACCCAGCGCCGTGAAGTTCGGCCGGCAGATCCGCCACGCCGACCGTCGGGGCATCCCCTTCGTCTGGTTCCCCGGGGCCGACGGGCAGGCGGACAGCGTCAAGGACATCCGCAGCGGGGAGCAGGCGGAGGCCGACGCCGCGGCATGGCGTCCGCCGGCCGAGGACCTCTGGCCCCGAGTCGAGGCGGCGAAGTGACCGATGGACCGCCTGGAGCACCTGCGGGCCCTGGAGGAGGCGCTGAACGGCGCCTCCCTGGATCTGCCGACGCCCCGGGCGGGCTCCGCCGAGCAGATCCGGGCGCGCGCGTCACGCCGTCTGGCGGACCACGTCATCCCCCGTCTGGAGTCCGTGGGAGGCCCGTTGCTGGCCGTCGTCGGCGGCTCGACAGGCGCCGGTAAGTCGACGATTGTCAACTCGCTGGTCGGCGCGCAGGTGTCCGCCTCCTCGGCCCTGCGCCCCACCACCCGCCGCCCGCTGCTCCTCCACCACGCCGCGGACGGACCGTGGTTCGAGCGGGCGCGGCTCTTGCCGGGGCTGGCGCGGCTGCGCGCGGCGCCGGGTGCGCCCGCGACGACCGGAGCCGCCGCCCGCGCCGAGCTTGAGATGCGCGAGAGCGAGGCGCTGCCGGAGGGCGTGAGCATCCTCGACGCCCCCGACCTCGACTCTGTCGTCGACTCGAACCGGATGCTGGCGCGCGGGCTCTTCGACGCGGCGGACCTGTGGGTCTTCGTCACCACGGCTGCCCGGTACGCCGACGCCGTCCCCTGGGAGGTGCTCTCCCAGGCCCCCGGGCGCGACCTCACGGTGGCCGTGGTCCTCAACCGGCTCCCCCGGGGCGCGGCGGCCGACGTCGCCGCGGACCTCCGACGCCTCATGGCGGGCGCCGGGCTGGGGGAGGCGCCGTTGTTCACCGTGGACGAACAGCCCCTGGCATCGGGACTGCTCCCGGGCGCGGCGGTCGCGGGGCTGCGCCGGTGGCTGGAGGGGATCGGCGCCGACGCCCGCAGGCGCGCCGAGATCGCGCATCAGTCCCTCACCGGCGCCGTACGTGAGGTCGCCGCCTCGGTGGGGGACGTCGAGGAGGCGCTGGCCGAGCACGACGCCGCGCTGGCTGCGGCTGCCGACGCCCTGGACACGCAGGTCGACCGGGCCGCGGAACGGGTGTCCCAGGCGACCGCAGACGGGACGCTGCTGCGCGGGGAGGTGCTGGCGCGCTGGCAGGAGGTCGTGGGGGCCGCGGACTTCACGCGCAAGCTCGGCTCCGGGGTCTCCTGGCTGAGGGACCGGGTGAGCGCCGCGCTGCGGGGGCGCCCCGCTCCGGTCCGCCCGGTCGAGGACGCGATCGAGGCCGGGCTGGCGTCTCTCGTGCGTGAGGAGCTCTCACGGGTCCGCGAGGACGCGGAGTCCGCCTGGGAGTCCATGCCGGCGGTGGCCGGCCTCGTCGATGCGGCGGAGGAGGAGGACCGGGCCTCCCTGGATGAGCGCGCCCTGGGCCTCACGCGGGAGTGGCAGCGGGACCTGCTCGCCCTGGTCCGCGAGCAGGGGGCGTCGCGGCGCGCGGGGGCGCGCCTGATGGCCGTGGGCGTCAACGTCGTCGGCGTGGCGCTGATGATCGTGATCTTCGCCTCGACGGGAGGGATGACGGGCGCGGAGGTCGGGGTCGCGGGCGCCACCGCCGCGGTGGCCCAGAGGCTCCTGGAAGCGGTGTTCGGCGACCAGGCGGTCCGCACGATGGCGGGCCGCGCGCGGACCCTCCTGCTGGACCGGGTCCGGGGCGTCCTGGAGGAGGCGGTGCGGCCCCTGCGGGAACGTCTGCCGGAGCCCTCCGCGGTCGCGGACCTCGCTGGGCGCCGCGGCGAGGTCCAGGATGACTGGGGGTTGCGATGAGAGCGCCGTGGACGGGGCGCGCCTCGCGGTCGGCGGATCCGGCGGAGCGCATCGACGCGCTCGCCCAGGCGATGGACCTGCTGGACGGCGATGTGCCCGCGGAGGTCGTCGACGAGGTCGCCGCGGCCCTGGAGCGCGCCGACGGCCGCAGGGGCCTGGACCCGTCGACGACGGTGGCGGCGCTGGTCGGGGCGACGGGCTCGGGGAAGTCCTCGCTGTTCAACGCCTTGACGGGAGCCGACCTGGCGGAGGTCGGGGTGCTCCGCCCGACGACCACGCAGCCGCTGGCGGCGGTCCGGCCCGGCCACGACGTCGCGGAGCTCATCGACTGGATCGGGGTCTCGCGTCGCGTCCTGGTGCCCGGCGGAGCCGGGCTGCCTGAGGGCCTGGTTCTGGTCGACCTGCCGGACATCGATTCGGTGTCGGAGGCGAACAGGGAGGTCGCAGGCCGGCTCTCCCGCCGCGTCGACCTGCTGGTGTGGGTGTTCGACCCGCAGAAGTACGCCGATCACGTCGTCCACGCGGACTGGGTCGCGCCCCTGGCGCGGCACGCCGGGGCGACGGTCGTGGCGCTCGCCCAGGCCGACCTGCTGGACGGGCCGGGCAGGGCCGCCGTCGAGGCCGATCTCGCCCGTCTGCTGGCCGAGGACGGCGTCCCCGCTCCCCGGGTCGTCCCGACATCGGTGATGACGGGCGAGGGCATCGAGGAGCTGCGCGAGATCCTCACATCCACGGCGGAGCACGTCCGGCGCGACGGGCTCCGGGTGCAGGGCGCCCTGGACGAGGCCGTGGAGCGGGTGGCGGAGGCGCTCGGGCCCGGGCGTGCGGGCCTCCCGGACCTCGATCCCGACGGCCTGGCCCGGGCGGTCGCCGACGCGGCCGGGCGGGCGGCCGGCACGCCCCGGGTCGCCCGGGCGGTCGGCGGCGCCTATCGGCATCGGGCCCTGCGCGAGTGCGGGTGGCTGCCCGTGCGCTGGGTCGGGCGGTTCCGCGCGGATCCCCTGGTGCGACTGCACCTGGGACGGGGGAGCGCGGGCGGATCCGTGACGTCGGTGCCCGCGGAGACGGAATCGGCAGGCACGACGGCGGCCGCGGAGCTGTCCACCGGGGTGAGGCGGGTCGCCGACCGGCTGGGGCGGGGACGCCCGCCCGCGTGGGACCGGCGCCTCCACCGCGTCGCCCGCACGGCGGCCGAGGGCCTGGCCCCGGAACTCGACCGCGCGATCTCGAGCGCCGATCTGGGCCTGTCCCGCGACCCGAGGTGGTGGGGGTGGATGAACGCCGCGCAGTGGCTGGGCTGGGCGGCGGCGCTCGCCGGCCTCGTGTGGATCCTGGGTGTGGGGGCCGCCGATCGGTTCCTGCTCGTGACCTGGACGCCGCCCGCGTGGCGCGGGCTGCCGGTTCCGACGTGGCTGGTCTTGGGGGGAGTGGCCGTCACACTGTTGGTCGTTGGGATCGGCGCGGTGGGCGCCGCCATCGGGTGGCGGCGGCGCGCGCGCCGGGCGCGGACCGCGCTGGACGACGCCGTCGAGGAGGTCGTGGGGGCGCGGCTGGTCGTCCCCCTGGTCGAGGAGGACCGCCGTCAGCACGCGGTCCTCGACGCCCTCTCCCGCGCGGCCCGGCTCCGTTAGCCTCGGGCGCGCCCGGCCCCATCGGCGAGGTCGGCGTCGGGTCCCACCGTGGGGTGGTCAGTGCCGGCGTGGCCTGCGCTCGCCGCGCGAGCCGCCGAGACGCCGGTCCCCCCGATCGAAGCGCTCGCCGCGGTCGAAACGGTCGTGCCGACCGGGCCGGCCTGAGGCATTCGCCCGCGCCGACCGTTCGTCCTCATGGTGCCCGCGCTCGTGGCCGTGGTCGCGCCCCGCCCCCGGCCCGCGGTCCTCGTGGATGCGCAGGGCGCGTCCGGAGACCCGGGCTTTCGAGATCCGGGCGGTGGCGTCCTCGGAGAGCCCGCCGGAGATCTCCACGAGGGAGAAGGTCGGGAAGATATCGATACGTCCCAGGTCCTTGCCGTTGACGCCGCCCTCTCCGGTGATGGCGCCGACGATCGCGCCGGGACGCACCCCGTCCTTGCGGCCGACCTCGACGCGGTAGCGGCGCCCGGTGCCGGAGCCGACGGGGCGGGCCCCTCCGCGGCGGACGCGGCCGTCGCGGTCCTCGCGCTCGAAGCGGTCCCGGCCTCCACGGTCGCGTCCGCGCCCGCGCTCGGCGTCGCGGTGGCCCTCGAAAGCGGCGTACAGGAACTCGCCGTTCTCGTCGACCTCCTCCTCGTGACGGATCCGGCCCTCTCCGCGTCGGTCGTTCGCCCGACGGGTCGCGGCGTCCCCGCCCACGTCGCCGACGGCCTGGGCGAGCAGGGCGGCGGCGATGTCCGCGATGCCAAGGTCGGAGGCCTCGTGTAGTTCGGCGAGGAGCGTGTGATACAGGTCGAGCCCGCCGGCCGATGCCCGAGCGGGCACGCGGTCGAGGACCCGGCGCGCCCGGAACTCGGCGACCTGGGCGGGGGAGGGGATGCGGACCTCCTCCATCGGCGTGCCCGTGAGGCTCTCGATGCGACGCAGACGGTACTTCTCTCGCGGGGTGAAGAAGGTGAGGGAGCGTCCCTCGCGCCCCGCCCGGCCGGTCCGCCCGATGCGGTGGACGTAGGCCTCGGCTTCGCGTGGCACGTCGTAGTTGACGACCAGGCCGATGCGCTCGACGTCCAGGCCGCGCGCGGCGACATCGGTGGCGACCAGGACGTCCAGGGAGCCGTCCCGCAGGCGCTCGACCATGCGCTCGCGTTCCTTCTGGGCGACGTCGCCGGAGATCCCGGCGGCGCGGAACCCGCGATTGGCCATGTCCAGGGCGATGTCCTCAACGTCGGAGCGGGTGCGCACGAAGACGAGGACGGCGTCGGCGTCGCGGGTGGACAGGACGCGGGCGAGCGCGGAGGACTTGTGCTTGAAGGGGACGACCGCGTAGGTCTGGTGGATCGTGTCGACGGTCGAGGACTCCTCTGACACCGCGATCTTCAGCGGGTCGTGGAGATGCGTGTTGGCGACCCTCTCGATCTGGGCGGGCATCGTCGCGGAGAACAGCGCGGTCAGCCGTTCCTTCGGCGCGGAGGAGGCGATGGTCTCGACATCCTCCGCGAATCCCATGCGCAGCATCTCGTCCGCCTCGTCGAGGACGAGCATGCGGACCCGGGACAGGTCGAGGGCGCCGCGTTCGATGAGATCGATGATGCGGCCGGGTGTGCCGACGACCACCTGCGCGCCGCGGCGCAGCGCGCCGAGCTGGGGGCCGTAGGGGGCGCCGCCGTAGACGGCCACGATGTCGACGTCGCGTGAGCGCTGGGCGAAGTCCTCCATGGCCTGCGCGGACTGCATGGCGAGCTCTCGGGTCGGGGCGAGCACCAGGGCTTGGACGTCGCGTTCGGCGGGGTCGATGCCGGCCAGGAGCGGCAGCCCGAAGGCCGCGGTCTTGCCGGTTCCGGTCTGCGCGATGCCGACGACGTCGCGTCGGGACAGGAGGGCGGGGATCGCCTCGGCCTGGATGGGGGTCGGCGTGACGAAACCCATCCGGGTGACGGCGTCGAGCAGCTCGGGCGGCAGGCCGAGGTCCGCGAAGGTGATCGCGTCGTCCTCCGCGTCGTCGGCGCCGCCCTCGTCATCCGGGTCCGCGGCGTCGTCCGCATCGGGCTCGTCGTCGGCGGGGCCGGCGGGCCCCTCATGGAGGAGCGCGGCGAGCTCCTCATCCCCGGTCGCAGCAGCAGCGGCGGCGTCGTCGGCGGGCAGCGCCGAGTCGGCGTCTTCAAGCGTGGGCACAGTGATCCTCAAGGTGTCTCGAATGTGTCTCGAAGCCGGGGTTGAACGCCTGGCCGGGCCTCAGGGGGCCTTCGGCGCGGCCCTCTCACACACCAACACTCACCGGCCACGGGCCGGTCACCATCAACATGGGGCTGCGCCTCATCGCGGCTCCACCCTAGGCGGGGGAGGCGGCCAGGTACAGCAGGCGGCGCGGGTGAGATCGCTCACCGGACGATCTCGATCCGCATGGGCGGGCCGATGGGGGCGACGCGGCCGCCGCTCAGGGACGCGCGGGGATCCGCGAAGCCGCCCACACGGCCAGCGCCGCCAGGACGAGCGCGATGGCGCCGGCCGGGGCATAGGGGAGCAGCGTGGTCCGCGCCCACGCGGCGAGCGCGAGCGAGACGAGGGCGAGCTCCAGCGCCGATCCCCCGTTGTCGGCGACCTGCAGCCACGAGCTCACGGCCCCGTGCTGCGACCGGGGGGTCATCCCCAGCGTGAGGTCGGACAGCGTCGAATGGACGAAGCCGATCCCCATCTCCGCGAGGAACACTCCGAGGATCCCCGGCCACACCGGCATGCCCGGCCACGCCAGAAGGGAGACGGGGACCAGGCCGATCATCATGAGCGTCGTCCCGAACAATGGGAGCCGCGCGCGGGCCTCCGGGCGGGCGACGCGCGCCTGGAGCGTCGCGCCGAGGGCCCAGGCCAGGGAGCCGACCGTCACCGCCATCGCCGCGTGCTCGACGTTCCAGCCGTGGACCCGTTGGAGGACGAGGGGGAGGAAGGCGGTCGCCCCCGTGAGCGATCCCATGGCGAAGAGGCGGGTGGCGATCGCCGAGGGCGTCCCGCGCCGCAGGCGGAAGGTCCCGGCGGGCACGAGGCGGGGCAGCGTCCACACGGTGAGGGCCGCCCCTGCCAGGCCCAGCGCCCAGGCGGCCCATCCGCCGCCGGCCCCGGCGAGCTGCAGGAGGAGGATGCCTCCGCCGGCTCCCAGGCCGGACAGCGCGAGGACGCCCATCTCGCGCCGGGGCCGGGCCTCGCCCCCGGCGGGGAGGTCGAACCGCCGGAGCAGCGGCACCAGCGGGACGAGGGCGGCCGCGGCGGCGACGGGCACGCTCCCGAAAACCCAGCGCCACCCCCAGTGCGCGGTCACGAGGCCGGCGATGGCCGGTCCGATCAGCGAGGGCAGCACCCACGCCAGGGAGAACCCGGCGAAGAACGTCGGCCGGTGGGCGTCCGTGGCCACGGCGCCGACCAGCACGTACAGAGGGACGATCACCATGCCGCCGCCCAGCCCCATGACCAGGCGGCCGGCGAGGAACACCCCGACGTGGGGCGCAGCCGCGCACAGGGCCAGACCCAGGACGAACAGGACGCTGCCGGCGACCAGCACGCCGGCCGGCCCCCTTCGGTCGGAGAGCATGCCGGCGACGACGGTCGACAGCAGCTGAGCGGCCATCGCCGCTCCGGAGGCCACCGAGAACCAGGACTCCGCCCCGAGCTCGGCGACGACGCTCGGCATGATCGTGGTGGTGGCCAGAGACTCGAAGGCGCTCAGGGTGATGAGCAGGACGGAACCGGCCATCAGGGCGATCTCCGGGGGGGACCATGCCCGACGGGTGCGCCCCGCGGCGCCGCCCTCGTCGATGGGGGAGGAGGAAGGAGAGGGGGACGCCATGGCGACCATCGTCCCACGCGCGACTCGGGACCCCAAGCGCGCCACCAGGACGCGCAGGGCGGCCGATTCCGCCTTTTCCGGCACCCGAGGTGGCGAAAGCCGCGGTGATCCACAGGGGGACGTGCGACATTCGAAGTCGAACATGTGTTCGACTAGAATGGGGGCATGATCACGAGGACGGACTGTCGACCCGCCGCCGAGCACACAGGTGCCATGGCCGGCTCGGGAGCTGTGTCCGCCCTCATGGAGTGCGTGGACGACGTGGTGGCCCGGGGGTCGGATCGGGATCTAGTGGATCTCATGGGGGCGCTGGAGGACCTGAAGAACGCATGCTGCGCGGCACAGGCCCGGGCCGCCGTCGCGTTGCGGGAGGCGCGCGAAGGCGCTGCCACGACCGCTGCCGGACGCGAGGCCGCTCATCGCAGCGTCGTCAGCGAGGTTGCGCTGGCGCGCCGCGAGTCCCCGCATCGGGCCCGCACGCTCATCGGACTCGCCCAGGCGTTGATGAGCGAGTTGCCGGAGACCATGTCGGCCCTCAACACGGGGCGCATCAGCGAGTGGAGGGCGATGCTCGTCGCTCGGGAGACGGCGTGTCTCGACAGGGAGGACCGCCTGGCGGTGGACCGTCAGCTCGCTGCGGGGCTTGCGGGATGGTCCGACCGGGAAGTCGTGGCCCGGGCGCGGGACGCGTCCTACGCCGCGGACCCCGGTGGCGTCGTGGAGCACGCCGCCCGGGCGGAGGCCGACCGCAGGGTCACCATCCGGCCTGCTCCGGCGTGCATGACGGTGGTGTCCGCCTTCCTGCCGGTCGCCCAGGGCGTGGCGGTGCACGCGGCGCTCACCCGCGAGGCCGACGCGGCCCGCAGCGCCGGGGACGCGCGAGGGCGCGGCCAGATCATGGCGGACACGCTCGTCACGCGCCTCACCGGGCAGACCGGTGCGGACGCGGTCCCCGTGGAGGTCCAGCTTGTCATCACCGACGACGCGCTGCTCGGCGAGGCAGACACTCCCGCCCACGTCGGCGGATTCGGCCCGGTACCGGCGGGCGTGGCCCGCGCGATCCTCGCCCGTCCGGGCGCAGAGGAGGACACGCGCCGCTGGATCCGTCGCCTGTACGTGCGGCCGGCCGACGGGCGGCTCCTCGCCATGGAGTCAACCCGCCGGCTCTTCCCCCCAGGGCTTCGCCGCTACATCGCGGCGCGTGACGGCGGCATCTGCCGCACCCCCTGGTGCGGGGCGCCTATCTCGCACGCCGACCACGTCATCCCCGCCCAACACGGCGGCCCCACCACGGCCGCCAACGGCCAGGGCCTGTGCCGCCACTGCAATCAAACCAAAGAGGCACCCGGATGGCGCGCCAGGCCCGGACCCGACGGCGCCGTCACCCTGAGCGCGCCCACCGGCCACCAGTACACGAGTCTGCCCCCGCCCCTGCCCCACGAATCCCCACCCGGCAGCCCCGCGCTCGTGCCCCGCGGCCGGGCACCGACCTGAGGGGCCGGCGGGACGGCCGCGCTAAACTGTGCGCGCCCCCGCTCGTCTCGCGGGACGGCATCGATGAAAGGAATAGCCCGTGCTGCGCACCCATACGATCGCCAGCCTGTCCACCGACCTCGTCGGCCACACCGTCACCCTGGCGGGATGGGTCGACCGGCGTCGCGACCACGGAGGGGTGGTGTTCGTGGATCTGCGCGACGCTTCGGGCGTCGTCCAGGTCGTGGTCCGCGACGAGTCGGTGGCCCACGAGCTGCGGTCCGAGTACGTCCTTCAGGTGACGGGCGAGGTCTCGGCCCGTCCGGAGGGCAACCAGAACCCGAACCTGGCGACCGGGGCGATCGAGATCCTGGGCGACGACATCACGATCCTCAATCCCAGCGCGCCGCTTCCCTTCCAGGTCTCCTCCAACGCCGAGGACGCCGGCAAGGTCGGCGAGGAGACCCGCCTGCGCTACCGCTACCTGGACCTGCGCCGCGAGCCCGAGCAGAAGGCGATCCGCCTGCGCTCCCAGGTCTCCCGGGCCGCCCGGGACGCCCTCTACGACCGCGACTTCATCGAGATCGAGACCCCGACGCTCACCCGCTCGACGCCGGAGGGCGCCCGCGACTTCATCGTGCCGGCCCGCTTGTCCCCGGGATCGTGGTACGCCCTGCCCCAGTCCCCTCAGCTGTTCAAGCAGATGCTCATGGTCGCGGGCATGGAGCGGTACTTCCAGATCGCCCGCTGCTACCGGGACGAGGACTTCCGTGCCGACCGCCAGCCGGAGTTCACCCAGCTGGACATCGAGATGAGCTTCGTCGAGCAGGACGACGTGATCGCCGTCGCCGAGGACGTCCTGCGCAGCGTCTGGGCCCTCATCGGCTACGACCTGCCGACCCCGATCCCGCGCATGACCTTCAAGGAGGCCATGGAGCGTTTCGGCTCCGACAAGCCGGACCTTCGCTTCGGGTACGAGCTGACGGACCTCACGGAGTACTTCGCCGACACGCCCTTCCGGGTCTTCCAGGCGCCCTACGTCGGCGCCGTCGTCATGCCCGGGGGCGGCTCCCAGCCGCGCCGCACCTTCGACAAGTGGCAGGAGTGGGCGAAGGCGCGCGGCGCGAAGGGCCTCGCCTACGTCACGGTCGGCGAGGACGGGACGCTGGGCGGGCCCGTCGCGAAGAACATCACCGAGGCCGAGCGCGGCGGGCTCGCGGCGGCCACCGGCGCCAAGCCGGGGGACTGCATCTTCTTCGGGGCGGGCGATCCCGATCACGCGAGGGAGCTGCTGGGCGCGGCCCGTCTGGAGATCGGGCGGCGGTGCGGCCTCATCGACCCCGACGCCTGGGCGTTCACCTGGGTCGTCGACGCCCCGCTGTTCAAGCCCTCCGGAGAGGCCATCGCCGAGGGCGATGTCGCGCTGGGCCACTCCGCGTGGACGGCCGTCCACCACGCCTTCACCTCGCCGAAGCCGGAGTGGCTGGACACCTTCGACCAGGATCCCGGACACGCGCTCGCCTACGCCTACGACATCGTGTGCAACGGCAACGAGATCGGTGGCGGGTCGATCCGTATCCACCGCCGCGACGTCCAGGAGCGCGTCTTCAAGGTGATGGGCATCTCCGAGGAGGAGGCCGAGAAGCAGTTCGGCTTCCTGCTCACCGCCTTCAAGTTCGGGGCGCCGCCGCACGGCGGGATCGCCTTCGGCTGGGACCGGATCGTCGCCCTGCTCACGAAGTCGGAGTCGATCCGCGACGTCATCGCCTTCCCGAAGTCCGGAGGCGGCTACGACCCGCTCACCGACGCGCCGGCCCCCATCACGGCCGCCCAGCGCAAGGAGGCCGGTGTCGATGCCGTCCCCCGCAAGCGCGGCGAGGCCGCATCGGCCGGTGACGAGGACGGCGCCGCAGACGCGGCGACGGCGGCGACCGCCTGAAGACCGGGCGGACCGGGCGCCGGCCCACCTCCGAACGCGGTGCGCGCGGAGGTGGGCTGCGGCACACTGGGGGCATGTCGTACGTCGAGATGCACCCCGTGAACCCGCAGGTCCGCTTCGTCAACAAGACCGTCGAACTCCTCAGGGCGGGGGGCACCATCGCCCTTCCCACCGACTCCGGGTACGCCGTCGCCTGCCGGTTGGGCAACAAGGAGGGCATGGACGTCATCCGCGAGATCCGCCGTCTCGACGAGCACCATAACTTCTCGCTCCTGTGCCATTCCTTCGCCCAGCTCGGCGAGCTCGTCATCGTCGACAACCATCAGTTCCGCACGATCAAGGCGCTGACGCCCGGGCCGTACACCTTCATCCTGCGGGGCACCAAAGAGGTGCCGCGCATGACGCTCAACAGGCGCAAGCACACGGTGGGGGTGCGCATCCCGGACCATGTCATCACGCAGGCCGTCGTCGGGGCGCTCGGCGAGCCGCTGCTGTGCTCGACCCTGATCCTCCCGGGAGAGGCCGAGCCGCTCACCGACGGCCATGAGGTGGACGAGCGGATCGGCTCCCGCGTCGACCTCGTCATCGTCGGTCCCGTCGGCGACGCGGAGCCCACGACCGTCGTCGACTACACGTCGGGCGCGCCGGTCATCGCCCGTCGGGGCGCAGGTGACACGTCGCTCTTCGAATGACCGCCCGCCTCCAGCGCCTCCCCTCACGCGGGGGGACCGGCCCGGCCGACCGGGACGCCGGGGGCGGGGCTCGATAGGCTGGAGACATGGACCTCTTCGACGCGCAGGCGACGGAGGACTCCGGCGTACCCGCATTCCAGGCCTCGGCCCCGCTGGCGGTGCGCATGCGGCCGACCGGGCTCGACGAGGTGGTCGGACAAGACCACCTGCTGGGCGAGGGCTCCCCGCTGCGCCGGCTGCTGGAGCCCGCGGGAGCGGCCGGGCCGGCCGTGTCCTCCATCATCTTGTGGGGCCCGCCGGGAACGGGCAAGACGACGTTGGCCTACCTGGTCGCGCGGGCTTCGGGCCGTCACTTCGACGAGCTGTCTGCCGTGTCCTCGGGAGTCAAGGACATCCGCGACGTCGTGGCGGCGGCCCGGCGGAGACGGGCCGCCTCGGGCGAGGACTCCGTCCTCTTCGTCGACGAGATCCACCGCTTCTCCAAGTCACAGCAGGACGCCCTGCTTCCCGCGGTCGAGAACCGGTGGGTGACCCTCATCGGGGCGACCACGGAGAACCCGTCCTTCTCCGTCATCTCGCCACTACTGTCGCGCTCGCTGCTGGTCACCCTGCGTCCGCTGGACGAGGACTCGATCAGGGCGCTCCTCGACCGGGCGCTCGCCGACGAGCGCGGGCTGGCGGGGGCCTTCGCCCTGGCCGAGGACGCCAAGGACGCCCTCGTCCGGCTGGCGGGGTCCGACGCGCGCAAGTCGCTCACCCTGCTGGAGGCCGCGGCGGGCGCGGCCGCCGAGCGGGGAACGGGCACCATCGGCGTGGACGAGGTCCAGACCGCCGCCAACCAGGCGCTGGTGCGCTGGGACCGCGATCAGCATTACGACGTGGCCTCCGCGTTCATCAAGTCGATGCGCGGCTCAGACGTCGATGCCGCGATCCACTATCTCGCCCGGATGATCGAGGCGGGGGAGGATCCCCGTTTCATCGCCCGACGGGTGATGATCTGCGCCGCGGAGGACGTCGGGATGGCAGCGCCCGAGGTCCTGCCGACCACGGTCGCGGCGGCCCAGGCCGTCGCGATGATCGGCATGCCGGAGGCCCGGATCCTCCTGGCCGAGGCCGTCGTCGCGGTCGCGACGGCCCCGAAGTCGAACGCCTCCTACCTCGCCATCGACCAGGCGCTGTCGGATCTGCGTTCCGGGAAGGGCGGGCCCGTCCCCGCGCATCTGCGGGACGCCCACTACGCGGGGGCCGGCGCCCTGGGCCACGGCGAGGGCTATGTCTACGCCCATGACGCGCCCCATTCGGTGGCGGCCCAGCAGTACCTGCCCGACGACCTCGTGGGCACGCGGTACTACCTGCCCACCGAGAACGGCAATGAGGCGATGCTCACGAAGCGGCTGGCGCGGCTCAGGGAACTCCTGGGGATGCGCTAAGCTGCAAACGCTGTCCGCCCGCCCAGGCGATCTGGGCGCGCGGGCCGACCCACCTGGGGTCTTGGCCGAAGGATCTCGCATCCGGGAGTGGACCCCGTGTCGGCGGCGACCCGCCGTCGGCATGACAGCAGAGACAGGAAAGGGCCATCGCATATGGCACAGAACCGTTCGCGCAAGCAGGTGCGCCAGTCGCGCGCACTCGGCATCGCGCTCACCCCCAAGGCAGTCCGCTACTTCGAGAAGCGCCCCTACGGGCCCGGCGAGCACGGGCGCTCGCGCCGCCGCCAGGACTCCGACTACGCGGTCCGTCTCAAGGAGAAGCAGCGTCTGCGCGCCCAGTACGGCATCCGCGAGGCGCAGCTGCGCCGGACCTTCGAGGAGGCGCGCCGCAAGGAGGGGCTGACCGGCGAGAACCTGGTCGAGCTGCTCGAGATGCGCCTGGACGCCCTCGTGCTGCGTTCGGGCTTCGCCCGCACGATCCAGCAGGCCCGCCAGTTCGTCGTGCACCGCCACATCATGGTCGACGGCAGGATCGTGGATCGCCCCTCGGCTCGCGTGAGCCCCGGGCAGACGCTGCAGGTCAAGCCGAAGTCGCAGACGACGGTGCCCTTCGAGATCGCCGCCCAGGGCATCCACCGCGACGTCCTGCCGGCCGTCCCCGATTACCTCGACGTCAACCTCGAGCACCTCAAGGCGACACTCGTGCGCCGCCCGAAGCGCGCGGAGGTCCCCGTGACTTGCGACGTCCAGATGGTCGTCGAGCACTACTCGCGCTGATCGCGCGACGACGCGGACCCCGGGAGCCCCTGCTCTCGGGGTCCGCGCGTCATGAACCGCACCCCTGACGAAGACCCACCCTGACGAGGACACATGCGCACCTCTGAGATCCGCACACGCTGGCTCGACTACTTCGCGTCGAAGGGCCACGAGATCCGGCCGTCCGTCCCGCTGATCTCCAACGACCCGTCGATCCTGTTCACGATCGCGGGGATGGTGCCTTTCATCCCCTACATCACCGGGGAGGAACCTGCGCCGTGGCCGCGCGCGGCCTCGGTCCAGAAGTGCATCCGCACCAACGACATCGACAACGTGGGCCGCACGACGCGCCATGGCACCTTCTTCCAGATGAACGGCAACTTCTCCTTCGGCGACTACTTCAAGGAGGGCGCGATCGAGTTCGCCTGGGATCTCCTGACGGGGCCGCTCGACCAGGGACGCTACGGCCTGGACGGGGACCGGCTGTGGGTCACCCTGTGGGAGCGCGACGACGAGTCCTACGACATGCTGACCCGCGCGATCGGGATGGACCCGCGTCACATCGTGCGTCTCCCGCGTGAGGAGAATTTCTGGGACACCGGCCAGCCGGGGCCGGCGGGCCCGTGCTGCGAATGGCACTACGACCGCGGCCCCGCCTTCGGACCCGAGGCCGAGGGCGGCACAGTCGACCCGGGTGGGGACCGCTACCTGGAGCTGTGGAACCTCGTCTTCGACCAGTACATGCGCGGCGAGGGAGAGGGCAAGGACTACCCGCTGCTCGGCGAGCTGGACAAGAAATGCATCGACACCGGAGCCGGACTCGAGCGGCTCGCCTTCGTCCTGCAGGACAAGGCGAACATGTACGAGATCGACGAGGTCTTCCCGGTCATCGAGGCGGTCCAGGAGATGTCCGGGCGCCGCTACCACGCCGATGCGGAGGACGACGTGCGCATGCGGGTCGTCGCCGACCACGTGCGCTCCGCGCTGATGCTCATCGGCGACGGCGTGCGCCCGGGCAATGACGGACGCGGCTACGTGCTGCGTCGGCTCGTGAGGCGCGCCATCCGCTCGATGCGCCTGCTGGGCGTCGAGGACCCGGCGCTGCCCGTGCTCCTGCCGGTCTCGCGCGACGCGATGTCCCCTTCCTACCCGGAGCTGGTGACGGACTGGGACACCATCTCCGACGTCGCCTACGGCGAGGAGGAGGCGTTCCGGCGCACGCTGAGCGCGGGGACGACCATCCTGGACACGGCGGTGGCCCACGCGAAGGAGTCCGACGGGCCGGCCGTCATCACCGGCGAGGACGCTTTCACCCTCCACGACACCTACGGGTTCCCCATCGACCTCACCCTGGAGATGGCTGCCGAACAGGGCGTGTCCGTCGACGAGACCCGTTTCCGCGCCCTCATGGGCGAACAGAGGGAGCGCGCCCGCGCGGATGCCCGCGCGAAGAAGACCGGTCACGTCGACGTCCGCGTCTTCCACGACTTCGCGACGCGGCTCGGCGGGGGCTCCCGCTTCCTCGGCTACACCGAGGACGTCTCCGACGCCCGCATCGAGGGGATCCTGGTCGACGGCGTCGCCCAGCCGGCCGTCAGCGCCCCGGCCGAGGTCGAGATCATCCTCGACCAGACGCCGTTCTACGCGGAGATGGGCGGCCAGCTGGCCGACCACGGGACGATCCGCACCGCCGACGGGGCGCTGGTCCGGGTCGGCGACGTCCAGGCCCCCATCAAGGGCCTCTCCGTCCATCGCGGGACCCTGGTGGAGGGCACGCTGGCGCTGGGCGAGGAGGCGGTGGCCCGGATCGACCCCGTGCGCCGCCTCGCGATCGCGCGGGCGCACACCTCCACCCACATGGTCCACAAGGCACTCCACGAGGTGGTCTCCGAGTCGGCCACGCAGGCCGGGTCCGAGAACGCCCCCTCCCGGCTCCGCTTCGACTTCCGGCACGGCTCGGCGTTGTCCCCCGACCAGGTCGACGGCATCGAGGAGCTCGTCAACGAGAAGCTCTCCGAGGACCTGGCGGTCACGGACACCGTCATGCCGATCGAGGAGGCCCGCAAGACGGGCGCGATGGCGCTCTTCGGCGAGAAGTACGGCAAGGAGGTCCGCGTCGTCTCCATCGGCGGGGACTGGTCGAAGGAGTTCTGCGCGGGTACGCACGTCCCGAGCACGGGGCGCATCGGCCGGGTCGCCGTGCTGGGCGAATCCTCGATCGGCTCCGGCGTGCGCCGCATCGACGCGCTGGTCGGGGACGCGGCCTTCGGGTTCCAGGCCAAGGAGCACGCGTTGGTCTCCCAGCTGTCCGCTCTCGTGGGCGGGCGCGCGGAGGATCTGCCGGGGCGCGTGGAGTCCCTGATGATGCGGCTGCGCGACGCGGAGCGCTCCCTGGAGCGCCTGAGCCGCGAGCAGGCGCTCGCCCGCGCCGGAGAGCTGGCGGCCTCGGCCGGACGAGTCGGGGACCTGTTGGTCGTCGCGGCCTCGGCGGGCGCCGTGGCGTCGGCCGACGCACTGCGCGCCCTGACCTTGGATGTCCGCGACCGCCTCGGGACGCAGGGCGGGGCACGGGGAGTCGTCGTCGTCCTGGTGGGCGTGGCATCCGGACGGCCCTGCGTCGTCGCGGCGACCGATGAGGCGGCGCGAGGCGCCGGCGCCAATGCCGGGGCTCTCGTGCGCACGGCCGCCAGGCGGCTGGGCGGCGGCGGCGGGGGGCGCGCCGATGTCGCCCAGGGCGGCGGGACGGATGTGTCCGCCGTCGACGACGCCCTGGGGGCGGTGACCCGAGAGATCGAGGCGCTGTGAGCACGGGGCCGCTGAGGCCCGGGGTCCGGCTGGGAGTCGATGTCGGATCCGTGCGCGTCGGCGTGGCGCGCACGGATCCCGAAGCGATCCTCACGATCCCGGTGGAGACGATCCACCGATCCGACGACGGATCCGACCTGAGGCGCCTGGTGGACATCGCCCGGCAGTTCGACGTCGTCGAGATCGTCGTCGGGCTGCCGCGCCATCTCGGCGGCGGCGAGGGGGTCTCGGCGGGCGCCGCACGGCGCTTCGCCCGCCGGATCGCCCGGGCCCTCCCCGATGTGCGGGTGTGCCTGGTCGACGAGCGGCTAAGCTCCAATCAGGCGCACCGCCGCCTGCGCGAGTCCGGCGTCCCGGAACGTGAGCACCGGGCCATGGTGGACCAGGTGGCGGCGCAGATCATCCTCGAGCAGGCGCTCGACGACGAACGCATGGGGACGGGGATCCCTGGCCAGACCGTCGAGCCCAGGGACCGGAAGGGCACCTGATGACAGACCGCGACGCCCCCGACTGGCCCTTCCCCTCGCGCAGGCAACTGCACGCCCACGACCCGAAGGTCTTCGCGGACGAGGACCGGCTGCCCGAGGAGGCGGAGACGCCCGCGATCCCCCTGTTCCCGGGGACCTCCGGTCCCGTCCCGCCCGCGGAGCCCGGCGAGACGACCTCCGGGCTCCGATCGCGCCGACTCGAGCATGAGCGTTCCCGCGCGCGCCGCCGGCGGCGCAACCAGCGGATCCGCACCGGCGTCATCCTCGTCGTCGTCCTCGCCCTCCTCGGCGGCGGCCTATGGTTCGCCTGGGGGAAGGTCCGCGGCGGCGGGTCGTCACCGCAGTCCGACGACTACCCGGGCCCCGGATCGGGCTCCGTGCAGGTCACCGTCGAGTCGGGAGACGTCGGCACCGACATCGGGCAGAAGCTCGTCGACCAGGATGTCGTGAAGTCCCTGGCCGCCTTCACGCGGGCCTTCGACGCGAACAGGGCGGCGACCTCGATCAAGCCCGGGACCTACACGCTCAAGCAGCAGATGAGCGCCTCGGAGGCCGTGGCGGCGCTGCTGGACGACGCGAACCGCTCCGACAACACCGTCACCGTCATCGAGGGGCAGACCGCTGCGCAGGTCGCGGAGAAGATGGCGAGCGTCACGGACTTCTCCGCCGACGACATCGACGCCGCCATGAAGGACGCCCAGGCGATCGGCCTGCCGGAGGAGGCCGGCGGCGACGTCGAGGGATGGCTCGAGCCGGGGACCTATGAGGTCTCCTCCTCGGACACTCCGCAAAGCCTCTTCTCCCAAATGGTGGCCGCCAGGGTGGACGAGCTGGACCGGCTGGGCGTCGCCGAGGGAGACCGTCAGACGGTCCTCACCAAGGCGTCGATCCTCGAGCGCGAGATGAACATCGACGAGTATCTGCCCCAGGTCGCCCGCGTCATCGACAACCGGCTGGACGACTCCGGCGGGGAGACGAAGGGCCTGCTCCAAATGGACTCCACGGTCCTCTACGGCGTCGGGAAGACGGGCGGGGTGCCCACCGACGCGGACTACCAAGACGACAACCCGTACAACACGTACCTCCATGCGGGGCTTCCGCCCACCCCGATCAGCCAACCGTCGGAGAAGTCCCTGGAGGCCACGCTCCACCCGGCTGACGGATCCTGGCTGTACTTCGTCACGGTGGACCTCGACACGGGGGAGACCCTCTTCGCCACCACACTGGACGAGCAGGAGCAGAACAAGACGCGTTTCAACGAGTACTGCGCGTCCCACCCGGGGAAGTGCACCTCGTGAGCCGGTGGGCCGCCGTCATCGGATCGCCGGTCGCCCACTCGCTCTCGCCGGCGTTGCACCGGGCGGCGTGGGCGTCGCTGGGCCTGGGAGGCCCTGGCGAGGGCGGTCCCTGGCGGTTCGACCGCATCGAGCAGACGCCGCAGACCCTTCCGGCGCTCGTCGCGGGGCTCGACGGGGACTGCCTGGGCCTGTCGGTGACGATGCCGTGCAAGCAGGCGGTGATCCCGCTGCTCGACGCCGTGGAGCCCCTGGCCGAGGCCGTGGGCGCCGTCAACACGGTGGTGCCGTCGGGGGGCCTGCTGACGGGTTTCAACACGGATGTCCATGGAATCGTCACCGCCGTGACCGAGGCGCGCGCGGCCATGCCTCCGCCGCGGTCCGCGGTGGTCCTGGGGGCGGGGGCCACGGCGTCGTCGGCACTGGCGGCCCTCGCCCAGATGCGCGTCGACGACGTGGCGATCGTCGCACGGCGGTTCTCCGGCCCGGGGTCCGCATCCGTGGCCGCGGCGAGGCTGGGGATCGCGGTCGAGCCGGTACTGTGGTCGCACGGGGACCGGACGCGGGCTGCGATCGCCGCGGCGGACATCCTGATCTCCACGGTGCCGGCAGGCGCCGCGGACGACCTGGCCGGATCACTGGTCGGCGCGGCCGCCCCGCGCCCGGACCAGATGCTGCTCGACGTCGTCTACGCCCCCCGGGAGACCGGCCTGGTCCGGGCGTTCCAAGGCGCGGGCGCGGGCGTCGCCTGGGGGACGGAGATGCTGCTCCACCAGGCGGCCCAGCAGGTCGTCCTGGAGACCGGACGCCACCCCGACGTCACGGCGATGCGCCGGGCGATGCGGGACGAGCTGGCGCGGCGCGGGATTTGAGGATGCTCCTCGGCGGGGGAGGTGCGGCCGGCGCGGGGACCGCGGACGCGGTCGCGGTCTGGGTCGCCCTGGCCTGCTGGGCCGCCGTCGGGGCGTGGACGTGGTGGCGTGGCGCGGAGGTGACGGCCCGCTACCTGGGCGACGGGGGTTCCCGGCCGTTCCCCCGTCTGACGCTGACGTGGCTGGTCCTGCTGGCCGGTGCCGTGGCGATGGCGGTCAGCTACCGTGAACCCGGGGCGCCGGCGGCGACGGTCGTCGCGATGGCGGGGACCATGTCGATCCTGGTCGATGCGAGGACCCATCGCCTGCCCGACGTGCTCACCCTTGTGATGGCCGGAGGCGTCCTGGCCGGTCTGGCATGCGCGTCGGCCTCCTCCGCGGGGATCGGCGGACCGGGCGCCGTTCTCCTGTCCGCTGGCGTGGGGGCGGCGATCTGGGCGGCTCCCCTGGTCCTGGGGCGTCTGGCCCGCGCGGGAGTCGGCGGGGGCGATCTCAAGCTCGCGCCCGTCCTGGGCGCCTTCCTGGGCCTCGCCGGTTGGGACGCGGCGCTCGGGGGACTGGTCATCGCCTTCGTGGCGGCGGGCGCCCGGGCGCTGGCCGCCGTCGCCCGCGGCCGGGCGGATCTGCGCACGCGCCTGGCGATGGGCCCGTGGCTGATCGGCGGGGCGCTCGCCGCGTGGACCCTCTGGACGCTTCCCGTCCCCGCCTGAGCGGATCCCGCCGGTCTCCGGCGGCGGTGAACGCGACGACGCCACCGCCTCGCCCTGTGGGAGACTGGGGCCATGAGATGGCTGACCGCAGGGGAGTCGCACGGTCCGGCGCTGGTGGCCACGCTGGATGGAGTGCCCTCGGGCGTGCGGATCACCACGGAGACGGTGCGGGACGCCCTCGCGCGACGCAGGCTGGGGTACGGGCGGGGCGCCCGGCAGTCCTTCGAGCGTGACGAGGTCCGCCTCCTGGGCGGGGTGCGCCACGGAGCGACCACCGGTGCGCCGATCGCCGTGGAGATCGCGAACGCCGAGTGGCCGAAGTGGGAGGTCGTGATGTCTGCCGACCCCGTGCCCCCGGAGGCCCTCCTGGTCGACGCCGGCACCGGGGACGAACGAGAGGTGGCGCGCAACCGGGCGCTCACGCGCCCCCGCCCGGGGCATGCGGACCTCGCGGGCATGCTGTCCTACGACCTGGCGGAGGCCCGTCCTGTCCTCGAGCGGGCGAGCGCCCGCGAGACGGCCGCGCGCGTCGCGCTGGGGGCGTTGGCGGAGGCCTATCTCGAGCAGGTCGCCGGGATCCGCCTGGTGAGCCACGTGGTCTCCGTCGGCGCCGAGCGGGCCAGCGGGGGCCACGCTCCCCGTCCGGAGGATGCCGCCGCGCTGGACGCCTCACCGGTGCGCACGCTGGATCCGCGGGCCGAACGCCGTTTCGTGGAGGCGATCGACGCCGCCCGGCGGGCCGGTGACACGATCGGGGGCATCGCCGAGGTCATCGCCTGGGGCGTCCCGGTGGGCCTCGGCACCCATGTGCAGGCCGACCGCCGTCTGGACGCCCGGCTGGCCGGCGCCCTCATGTCGATCCAGTCGGTCAAGGGCGTCGAGGTCGGCGACGGCTTCGCCCAGGCGGCCCTTCCCGGCAGCCGCGCCCATGACGAGATCGTCCGCGGACCCGACGGGCGCCTCACCCGCACGTCGAACCACGCGGGCGGCATCGAGGGCGGCACATCCGACGGAGAGCCGATCGTCGTGCGCGCGGCCTTCAAACCGATCTCGACCGTGCCCCGCGCCCTGCGCACCGTCGACCTGGCGACCGGCGGGGACACGACGGCACTCCACCAGCGTTCCGATACCTGCCAGGTCGTCCCGGGCGCCGTCATCGCCCAGGCGGAGGCGGCGCTCGTCCTCGCGGACGCGCTCGGCGACCACGCGGGCGGCAACTCCGTCGCCGAGGCGCGCCGCAACCTGTCCGCCTACCTCGACCGCGTGCGGGAGCGGGCATGAGCGCGGCGACCCCGGACCCGCAGGGGGCCCTGGCCCTTCCCGTCGTCCTGGTGGGGCTTCCCGGCTCTGGGAAGTCGAAGGTCGGCCGGACGCTGGCCCGGCGGCTCGGTGTGCCCCATGTCGACACGGACGATCTCGTCGAGGCCGAGGCCGGCGTGCCGATCGGGCAGATCTTCGCCGACGAGGGCGAAGCCTCCTTCCGCGAGCGCGAGGCCCGGGCCGTCCGGCTCGCCCTTGGAGAGAGGGCCGTCATCTCCTTGGGCGGCGGGGCGATCACGACCCGCGCCGTGCGGGAGATGCTCCGCGGGCACTCCGTCGTCTGGCTGGACGCGCCCCACAGGGAGCTTCTGCGACGCACCTCGGGTCGCACCCACCGCCCGCTCCTCCGGCCGGACCCCGACGCGGCCCTGCGCAGGCTGCGCCAGGAGCGCGAGGCGTGGTACCGGGAGGTGGCGACCGCTCGCGTGCGATCGGACGCGCGTCCCGCCGCGCGCGTCATCGACCAGGTCCTCTCGTTGATGGAGGCCCCCGCGCGGCCCGAGGCGACGAGGATCGTCGAGGTCGGGGGCAGTCGGCCCTATCCGGTGGTCATCGGGCGCGCAGTGGGCGCCGGCCCCGTCGTGGAGGGCGTCGGGCCCCAGGCGACCCGGCTCCTCCTCGTCCACCCGGCGTCCGTGGGAGCCGCGGCCAGCGCCATCGCCGGGGCGGCCCGAGCCCGGGGCCTGGAGGTGCACACGCTGGTCCATCCCGACGCGGAGGCTGGCAAGACCCTGGAAGTCGCCCGGGCGGGGTGGGAGGCCGCCGGCGCGGCGCGCCTGGGCCGCGCGGATGCCGTCATCGGCCTCGGCGGGGGGGCGACGACGGACGTCGCCGGCTTCATCGCCGCCACGTGGCTGCGCGGCGTGGACGTCATCCAGGTGCCCACGACGCTCCTGGCGATGGTCGACGCCGCGGTGGGGGGAAAGACCGGGATCAACACGGCGGCCGGCAAGAACCTGGTCGGGGCGTTCCACACGCCCGTGCGCGTCGTCGAGGACCTCGACCTGCTGTCCACCCTGCCCGCTGCCGACCTGCGGGCCGGGCTCGGCGAGGTGATCAAGTGCGGGCTCATCGCGGATCCGCAGATCCTCTCCCTCGTCGAGGACGACCCGCAGGCCGCTCAGGACCCGGCTTCGCCGCGCCTGGCGGAGCTGGTCGAGCGCTCGGTCGCGGTCAAGGCCCGGATCGTGGGCGAGGATCTCGCCGAGTCGGGGCTGCGGGAGGTCCTCAACTACGGGCACACCCTGGCCCACGCCATCGAGAAGTGCGAGGGCTTCACATGGCGGCACGGGGACGCGGTCGCCGTCGGCTGCGTCTTCGCCGCCGAGGTGGCCCGGGAGCTCGGTCTTCTGGGAGCCGATGAGGTCGGCCTCCACCGCCGGGCATTCGCCTCGGTGGGCCTGCCCACCGCCTACCCGCAGGGCGCGCGCCTGAAGGACCTGACCGAAGCCATGCTCTCCGACAAGAAGGTCCGAGGCGGGCATCTGCGTTTCGTCCTGCTCGACGGCCTCCAGCATCCCGTCGTGCGCGCGGTGGCGCCGGAGCTCCTCCGCGCCCCGGCAGAGAGGACCGGCATCGATGTCCACTGACCCGACGACCCGGGGACCGGCCGTCGTCCTCATCGGCGTGTCCGGGGCCGGGAAGACCACCGTGGGCAGGCTGCTCGCCGACCGTCTGGGGGTCGCCCTCGTGGAGACGGACGAGCTGCTGGTCGAGCACACGCAGCTGTCGGTCGCCCAGCTGGTGGTCTCCCAGGACCCGCGCTTGCCGGGCCTCTCGCGCCGGGCGGCCGTGGAGGCGCTCGCCCCGGGGGGGCGCGGCAGCGGCGCTGTCGTGACGCTGGGCGCCTCGCTGCCGGCGGATCCGGAGGCCGGTCGCGCCCTGCGGGCGGCGCGCGCCGGCGGGGCCCGTGTCGTGGAGCTCGTGGCGGACACGGGCGAGATCGCCCGGCGCGAGGGTCTCAACGCCCCCCGTTCGGTGGCGCTGGGCGCGCCTCGCGCGATGCTCGCCCGGATGGCGCGCGAACTGCGGGAGGTCTATCGGGAGTTCGCCGATGTGTCGGTGGACACGGGCGGCGTCGCGCCGGAGGAGGTCCGCGACCGGGTTCTCGCCGCGTTGTAGACTTGCGGGCGGTCCGAAATCCCCGAGAAGAAGGCGCGCCCCGTGGCAACCACGAACGATCTCAAGAACGGCCTGGTCATGGTCATCGACGGACAGCTCTGGCAGGTCGTCGAGTTCCAGCACGTGAAGCCCGGCAAGGGCCCGGCCTTTGTGCGCACGAAGATCAAGAACATCCTCTCGGGCAAAACGGTGGACCGCACCTTCAACGCCGGCGTGAAGATCGAGACGGCGACGGTGGACCGCCGCGACATGACGTACCTGTACAACGACGGCAGCGACTACATCTTCATGGACCAGACGACCTTCGAGCAGCTCAGCGTGCCGTCGGAGGTCGTCGGGGACGCGCGGAACTTCCTGGTCGAGAACCAGGACGTCATCGTCTCCCAGAACGACGGCACGGTGCTCTTCGTCGAGCTTCCGGCGACGGTGGTCCTCACCATCGCCCACACGGAGCCCGGTCTGCAGGGCGACCGCTCCTCCGCGGGGACCAAGCCTGCGACGCTGGAGACCGGCTACGAGATCCAGGTGCCGCTGTTCCTCGAAGAGGGCACCCGCGTCAAGGTCGATACCCGCGACGGCTCCTACTCCGGACGGGCCGCGGACTGATCGTGGCGGAGCACCGAGGATTCACCTCGCGGACGAAGGCGCGCAAACGGGCGGCCGATGTCGTCTTCGAGGCTGACCAGCGCGGGATGGGACGCAACCCGCGGGTGCTGGAGGACCTGCTGCGCGAGCGGCGCGTGCTCACCGCCGCGCAGACGCCCCTGCCCGAGTACTCGATCGCGCTGATCGAAGGCGTCGCCGCGAACCTTCGGCGCATCGACGGACTCATCGAGGCGCATGCCGAGGTCCCCGGACTCGACCGGATCCCGCCGGTGGACCTGGCGGTCATGCGCGTCGCGGTGTGGGAGATGCTCGACGAGGCCTCCGATGTCGCCGATGTGACGGCGATCGACCAGGCCGTCATGATCGTGAAGTCGATCTCGACCGACACGTCGCCGGGGTTCGTCAACGCGGTCCTTGACGCCGTGCGCCGCGAGATCGGCGCGCCCGCCTGGTCACGGCGCCCTGTCGCCGAGGGGGAGTCCGCGCCGTCGGAGGACACTGACGAGGACGGCCCTGCGGGCGAGCCGGTCGCGTCCGAACCAGTGGCGGCGGACGCCGAGGACCGCGCGCCCGAGGACGTCGCGGAGGCGCCCGAGCCCGCCACGGGGGCGCCCTCGTCGGGCGCTCTGGAGCCGGGGGACAGGCACCCGACTCTCGAGGAGCTGGGCGAGATGGACCTGGCGAGCCTGGATGAGCTGCTTGATGAGTACTGAGCGACCACTGGCCATGGCCGACATCGAGCTCGACCTGGACGTGCCCTCGGGCACGCTGGCCGAGGTCGTCGCCGTTCTGCATGCCGCGTTCTCCCAGTTCGGCGAGGGCGGGAAGCCGTCCGGGGCGCTGGTCCACGCCCTGCGCGAGGACGCGCACGCCCGGACGCTGCGCGGACTGGCCTGCCGTGTCCGCGTCGTGCGGATGCGGGACGCCTGACTGGGAGGCGTTCTCTCGAAAGAAATGCACGCTGTGCATCGTTGCACACCGTGCCATATGCTGGGCGCTATGGATATCGACCGCCGCGCTGCACTCAAGGCCCGCCATCGCGAGACGATCCTGACCGCTGCCCATGACCTGGTCATGGAGCAGGGAGGCGACGGTTTCAACGTCGACCAGCTGGCGGAGCGCGCCGACGTGGCGCGGCGGACGGTCTTCAACCATTTCGCCTCACTGGAGGACGTGCTGGTCCAGTCCTGTCTGGAAGAGCTGTCCGGGACGGTCGACCAGGTCCGGGAGGCGGTCGTCTCAGCGGCCAAGGGAACCGACCGGCGGGCCGCCTTCGAGGCGCTGGCCGCGGTCCTGACCGGCACGGATGTCCTCACCCCGCTGCTGTACATCTGGCGGGCGGTCGGCGGTTTCGACGACGCCAAGGCGCGTCCCGACAGGCTGGCCGTCATCTTCTTCCGAGTCGAGGCGGACCTCACCGGCGCGCTGGCCCAACGCTTCGACCAGGTGGACCCCCTGGAGATCCGCGTGCTGGTTGGCTCCCTGGTCCAGGGGCTGGCCTCCGCCGCGATCCTGTGGGCTCAGTCACTGTCGGGACAGGACCTGGTCAGCCAGGACCCGGCGGGCCGCGGGGCGCGGGAGCAGTGGGATGGGCTCCTCAGCGCCGTCATCGACCAGATCCGCACCGGGTACGCCTGACCCGGCCACGCGGGTCCGCCCTCGTCGATATCTGCCACTTCTGTGTCCCCCCCAGCTGCAAGGAAGATGTGATGGCGAAGCTTCTCGCTCGATTGGGCCGGTTCTCGGCCCGCCGCCCCTGGGCGGTGCTGCTCACCTGGCTGGTCGTCCTGGCCGCCGCGATCGGCGGATTCGCCGTGGGCCACGGGGAGCTGACGACCGCCGTGTCCATCCCGGGGACCGCGACCCAGGAGGTCGCCGACTCCCTGGCCGCCGAGTTTCCCGACGCCGCCGGGAAGTCCGGCACCGTGGTGATCCGCACCGACGACGGCTCGGCGTTCACCGACGAGCAGAAGCAGCAGATCGGTGACCTGCTCGCCGGCACCGCGGCGCTGGAGGGCGTGAAGAACGTCGTCAACCCGTTCGACGCGCAGGCCCAGCTGGATCAGCAGGCGGCCCAGGTCGCGGACGGCCAGACCCAGATCGACGCGGCGCGCACGCAGCTCCAGGACGGGCAGACCCAGCTGGACGCCGCCCGCACGCAACTCGACGCGGGGACGGCCCAACTCGACGCCGCCCAGGCGCAGATCGACGCCGGCGTCCAGCAGGCGATGAGCCAGGGCCTGGACCAGGCGAGCGCGACGGCCATGGTCGCCGACCAGCAGGCCCAGCTGGACGCCCAACGCTCCCAGCTGGAGCAGGGGGCCGCGCAGCTGGACCAGCAGCAGAAGGCCCTCGACGCGGGCCGGGATCAGCTGAGCGCCCAGAGCGCCCAGCTGGAGGACGGGCAGGCGCTGCTCGACCAGCTGAACGGCATGCGGACGGTGTCCGAGGACGGTTCGACCGCCCTGGCCCAGATCCAGTTCGCGAGCACCGACACGGCGCTGCCCACAGAGATCATCGACCCGGTCGTCGACCAGCTGACCTCCACGCCGATCCAGGGCGTCACGGTGCTGCCGAGCTACGACGTCGCCCAGGGCATCCCCAGCCTGGGGGGCGGGGAGATGCTGGGCCTGGCCGTCGCCGCGATCGTCCTGTTCGTCATGCTCGGCACCTTGGTGGGCGTCGGATTGCCGCTGCTCAACGCCCTGCTGGGCGTCGCCGTGTCCGTCATCGGGACGCTCGCCCTGTCGGGGACCATCGAGATGCTCTCGATCACCCCGATCCTCGGGGTCATGCTGGGCCTGGCCGTCGGCATCGACTACTCGCTGTTCATCATCAACCGGCACCGCGTCCAGTTGCGCCACGGGATGGACCTGCGCGAATCGATCGCGCGGGCGAACGGGACCTCCGGCAATGCCGTGCTCTTCGCCGGGCTCACCGTGTTCATCGCGCTGCTGGCGCTCAACCTCACCGGGATCCCGTTCCTGGGACTGCTGGGCACCGTCGGCGCCGTCTCGATCGCCATGGCCGTCCTGGTCGCGCTGACGGTGACGCCGGCCGCCCTGTCGCTGATGGGACCGCGGATCCTGCGGCGCGCGGAGCGGGCGCGCCTGGATCAGGGCGCCGGAGCCGGGGCGTCGGCCGGAGGGGCGGGGACTGCTGCCGCGGAGGCGGGGACCCACCCGAGCACGCTGCCGACGACGCCGATGCCTCGATGGCAGGCGATCGCCTCGGTCGTGGTGGGGATCGCCGTGCTGGTGGCGATGGCCCTGCCGGCCCTCCAGATGCGCCTGGGCCTGCCCGACGGGTCCTCCGAGCCGGTGGACTCCAGCGCCCATCGGGCCTTCACCGCGATCGCCGAGGAGTTCGGACCCGGCATGAACAGCCCGCTCCTGGTGACAGCCACGTTGCCGGGCGCGCTCGACCAGGAGGCCGCGGTGCATGAGGAGGCCGCGATCGGCGGACAGCTGTCCGCCCTGGCCGACGTCCAGTCTGTGGTCCCGATCGGCTTGTCGCAGGACGCGACGACGCTGGCTTTCCAGGTCGTTCCGACTCAGGGCCCCTCCGCCGAGTCGACCGAGGCCCTGGTCCACAACCTGCGGGCATTGGACGCCACCGACAGCGCCGGCGACGCCGTGACGCTCGGCGTCGCCGGATCGGCCTCCGGCAACATCGACATCTCCGAGAAGCTCTCCGACGTCCTGCCCATCTACCTCGCGGTCGTCGTCGGTCTGTCCTTCCTCATCCTGATCGTCGTATTCCGGTCGATCCTGGTGCCGCTCACCGCCACCCTCGGATTCGTGCTGTCGATCCTGGCCGCGTTCGGCGGCGTGACGGCCGTGTTCCAGCTGGGTTGGGGGTCGTCCCTGTTCGGCGTGCACGATCCGGCTCCCGTGCTGAGCTTCCTCCCGATCATCCAGACGGGCGTCCTGTTCGGGTTGGCGATGGACTATCAGCTGTTCCTGGTCTCGGGCATGCGCGAGGCCTACGTGCAGGGATCTCCTGCGCGGGTGTCCGTGCGCCGGGGCAGGCGGATGGGACGGGCCGTGGTCACCTGCTCGGCGATCATCATGGTCTCCGTGTTCGCGGGCTTCATCCTCAACGACTCGCTGATGGTGAAGTCGATCGGGTTCTCCCTGTCGCTGGGCGTCCTGCTGGACGCCTTCCTGGTGCGCATGCTCATCATCCCCGGCGCCATGCACCTCATGGGCGACGCCGCCTGGTGGCTGCCGAAGTGGCTGGACCGCATCCTGCCCGACCTCGACATCGAGGGTGCCTCGCTGGACCGCCGGCCGGCACGCGGCTGAACCCTGCGGCGGACGCCAGGGCGGCGCAGGGCCCGGCAGGGTGTACCCTGGCGCGCGGAACACACCCCCTTGAAGCCCGTCCCGTGAGGCGGAGAAGGAGGTCCGCATGGACCCGTCATACTCGAACCCGGCCGCGATCCCCACGAGCGATCCGCCGGGCTCCGGCCCCGACCCGCACGGCCGCGAGGTCCTGGACGCCGATGACATCGCCCGCTCCCTCACCCGCATCGCCTTCGAGATCCTCGAGCGCAACCACGGCGGCGGCGACCTGGTGATCGCCGGGATCCCGACCCGCGGCGCCACGCTCGCCGAACGGATCGTCTCCCGGATCGAACAGGTCGGGGGCGCCCGCTGCGATCTCGCGACGATCGACACCACGATGTTCCGCGACGACCTGGCCTCCCAACCGCTGCGATCCCCGCATCCCACCCGCATTCCCGACCGGGGCATCGAGGGGCGCACCGTCGTCGTGGTCGACGACGTCCTCTACACGGGACGCACGATCAAGGCGGCGCTCGACGCGCTGTCCACGTTGGGTCGACCCGCCGCCGTCCAGCTGGCGGTCCTGGTCGACCGCGGACACCGCGAGCTGCCGATCCGCCCGGACTATGTCGGCAAGAACCTCCCCACCTCGCATGAGGAGACGGTACGGATCCTGCTGACGGAGGACGATGGGCGCGACGCGGTCCTCATCGGCCGGCGCGCGGGCGGGAGGGCTTGACATGTCGCTCGACCACCTCATCTCGATCCGAGACCTCGACCGGCGCGAGGCGCTCCTGCTCCTCGACACGGCGGAGGCGATGGCCGCCACCCAGTCGCGCCGCGTCAAGAAGCTGCCCACCCTGCACGGGCGGACCGTCATCAACCTGTTCTTCGAGGACTCCACCCGCACGCGCCTGTCCTTCGAAGCGGCGGCGAAACGCCTGTCCGCCGACGTCATCAACTTCACGGCGAAGGGCTCCAGCGTGTCCAAGGGCGAGTCCCTCAAGGACACGGCCCTCACCCTCCAGGCGATGGGGGCGGATGCCGTCGTGATCCGCCACCAGTCCTCAGGCGCCGCCCACCGCCTCGCCCACGCGGGATGGATCCACCTTCCGGTCCTCAACGCCGGAGACGGCACCCACCAGCACCCCACGCAGGCTCTGCTTGACGCGATGACCCTGCGCCGTCACCTCGCGGCGGAGGACGGCCCCATCGCCCCCGGCACCGACCTGGCGGGCGCACGGGTCGTCATCGTCGGCGATATCCTCCACAGCCGGGTCGCGCGCTCCGACGTCGACCTGCTCACGCTCCTCGGCGCCCAGGTGACGCTGGTCGCCCCGCCCACGCTCCTTCCGGTGGGGGTCGGGAAGTGGCCGTGCGACGTGGACTACGACCTCGACCACGCGCTCGCCGCGCAGGAGCCGGACGCCGTCATGATGCTGCGCGTCCAGCGCGAGCGCATGAGCGCCGCAGGGGGAGGGTTCTTCCCCTCGCCCGGCGAGTACCACGCGAGCTACGGCCTCGACGTCCAGCGGTTCTCGCGGCTGCCCGGCCACACTGCCGTCATGCACCCCGGCCCGATGAACCGCGGGCTCGAGATCTGTGCGGAGGCGGCCGACTCGCCCCGCTCCGTCGTCGTCGAACAGGTGGCCAACGGCGTGTCGGTGCGCATGGCCGCCCTCTACCTGCTGCTCGCCCCCGAAGGAGCCTCCCGTGACTGACGCCCCCGATCTGCTCATCCGCGCCGCCGACCTCTCCGCTGCGGGACGGCCCGGGCGGGGCGACCTTCTCGTGCGCGGCGGCCGTCTGGTCGCCGTCGGAGCGGACGCCGCCGAGGAGGCCCGCGCGGGAGCGGAGGTCCTCGACGCCGATGGCCTTGTCGCCCTGCCGGGGCTCGTCGACCTGCACACCCACCTGCGCGAGCCGGGACGCGAGGACGCAGAGACGGTGTTCACCGGCACGCGGGCCGCCGCGGCCGGCGGCTACACCTGCGTCCACGCCATGGCGAACACGACGCCCGTGGCCGACACGGCCTCGGTCGTCGACCAGGTCTGGGAGCTGGGCCGGGAGGCCGGCTGGGTCGACGTCCGCCCGGTGGGCGCCGTCACCGAGGGCCTCGAGGGGCGCCACCTCTCGGCGATGGGGGCGATGGCGCGCTCGCGCGCCCGGGTCCGCGTCTTCTCCGACGACGGGCGGTGCGTGTCCGATCCCGTCGTCATGCGCCGCGCCCTTGAGTACGTCAAGGCCTTCGACGGCGTCGTCGCCCAACACGCCCAGGACCCCCTGCTCACCGACGGCGCGCAGATGAACGAGTCGGCGCTCTCCGGCGAGCTCGGCCTCACGGGCTGGCCGGCGGTCGCCGAGGAGGCCGTCATCGCGCGCGACATCCTGCTGGCCAAGCACGTCGGTTCGCGTCTGCACGTCTGCCACGTCTCGACCGCCGGCTCCGTGGACCTCATCCGCTGGGGCAAGGCGCAGGGGGTCGACGTCACCGCCGAGGTCACCCCCCACCACCTCCTGCTCACCGAGGACCTGGCCTCGACCTACGATCCGATCTACAAGGTCAACCCGCCGCTGCGCACCGCCGAGGACGTCGAGGCGGTGCGGGCGGGGCTCGCCGACGGGACGATCGACGCCGTGGCGACGGACCACGCGCCCCACCCTCTGGAGGACAAGGACTGCGAGTGGCAGGCCGGGGCGTTCGGGATGATCGGGCTCGAGACCGCCCTCTCGGTCGTCATCCGCACGATGGTGGAGCCCGGGCTCCTGGCCTGGGCGGACGTCGCGCGGGTGATGTCCACCACGCCGGCGCGCATCGGAAGGGTCGAGGGCCTGGGGCGCGGACTCGCCGCGGGGGCGCCCGCCGACGTCGCGCTGGTCGATCCGGCCGCCCGCACGCCGGTGGGCGAGGCGGCCCGCTGGTCCCGGTCGTCGAACACCCCGTACGGGGGGATGGAGCTGCCGGGTAGGGTCTGGCACACGATCCATCGCGGGGAGCGCACCGTCGTCGAGGGCGCCCCCGTGCCACGGGAGGAGCGCCGGTGAGCGAGGGCCAGATTCCACAGGAGGGACGGGGGCTGGCGTTGCTGGTCCTCGAGGACGGATCGGTCTTCCGCGGCAGGAAGTGGGGGGCGGCGGGACGCACGCTCGGCGAGATCGTGTTCTCGACGGGGATGACGGGCTACCAGGAGACGCTGACGGATCCGTCCTACCACCGACAGATCGTCGTGATGACCGCTCCCCACATCGGCAACACAGGGGTCAACGACGAGGACCCGGAGTCCGCGCGCATCTGGGTGTCGGGGTTCGTCGTCCGCGATCCCGCGCGGCGCGCCTCGAACTGGCGGGCCCGGCGCGAGCTCGAGGACGACCTGCGCGACCAGGGCGTCGTCGGCATCTGCGACGTCGACACCCGGGCGATCACCCGGCACATCCGCTCACACGGCGCGATGCGCGCCGGCATCTTCTCCGGGGACGCCCTGCCCGCCGGCGCCGAGCACCTGACCTCCCAGGTCCGAGACGCGCTCGTGGCCGTCGTCGCCGCGCAGCCCGGCATGGCGGGCGCCGCGCTGGCGGCCGAGGTGAGCACGGACCGCGCCTACGTGGTGGCACCCGCGCAGGACGTCACGGACCCCGTGCGCGTGGTGGCCGTGGACCTCGGGATCAAGGCCCGCACGCCCGAGCAGCTGGCTGCCCGCGGCGCCGAGGTCCACGTCGTGCCCGCCGACGCGACTTTCGCCGAGATCCGGGCCCTGGGACCCGACGGCGTGTTCTTCTCCAACGGGCCCGGGGACCCGGCCACGGCGGAGGAGGAGATCGACCTGCTCCGGGCGGTGCTCGACAGCGGGATCCCCTTCTTCGGGATCTGCTTCGGCCACCAGCTTTTCGGGCGGGCCCTGGGGTTCGGCACCTACAAGCTGGAGTTCGGCCACCGCGGCGTCAACCAGCCGGTGCGCGACCTGCGCACGGGCCGCGTCGAGATCACGGCGCACAACCACGGTTTCGCCGTCGACGCGCCGGTCGGGCGCCCCATCGAGGCGCCCTTCGAGGAGGGGCGCTACGGGCGCGTCGAGGTCTCCCACGTCGACCTCAACGACGGGGTGGTCGAGGGGCTGCGCGCCCTCGACATCCCGGCCTTCTCCGTCCAGTACCACCCCGAGGCCGCAGCCGGCCCGCACGACGGCGAACACCTGTTCGACCGCTTCGTCGAGATGATGAAGGAGAACCGCTGATGCCCCGGCGCGCCGACCTGAAGTCCGTCCTGGTCATCGGCTCCGGCCCCATCGTCATCGGCCAGGCCTGCGAGTTCGACTACTCGGGCACCCAGGCGTGCCGGGTCCTCCGGGAGGAGGGCCTGCGCGTCGTCCTCGTGAACTCGAACCCCGCGACGATCATGACCGACCCGGAGGTCGCCGACGCCACCTACGTCGAGCCGATCACCCCCGAGGTCGTCACCTCGATCATCGAGAAGGAACGCCCCGACGCGCTGCTGCCGACCCTCGGCGGCCAGACGGCACTCAACACCGCGATCGCCCTGTCCGAGGCGGGCGTCCTCGACCGTTTCGACGTCGAGCTGATCGGCGCCTCGGTCGACGCGATCCGGGCGGGAGAGGACCGCGAGGAGTTCAAGGAGATCGTCGAGGCCTGCGGGGCCGAAGTCGCCCGCTCGCACATCGTCCGCTCCCTGGAGGAGTGCCACGAGGCGGCGGCGGACCTCGGCTACCCGCTGGTGGTGCGGCCCTCGTTCACCATGGGCGGGCTCGGGTCGGGCATCGCCTACACGCCTGAGGACCTGGACCGCATCGCCGGCCAGGGGCTCGCGGCTTCGATCACCACCGAAGTGCTCCTCGAGGAGTCGATCCTCGGCTGGAAGGAGTACGAGCTCGAGCTCATGAGGGACCGTGCGGACAATGTGGTGGTCGTCTGCTCGATCGAGAACCTCGACCCGGTCGGCGTCCACACGGGCGACTCGATCACGGTCGCCCCGGCGCTCACCCTCACCGACCGCGAACTCCAGCGGCTGCGCGACATCGGGATCGCCGTCATCCGCGCCGTCGGCGTGGACACCGGAGGATGCAACATCCAGTTCGCCGTCCATCCGGGCACCGGTCGCGTCATCGTCATCGAGATGAACCCGCGCGTGTCGCGGTCCTCGGCCCTGGCCTCGAAGGCGACCGGGTTCCCCATCGCGAAGATCGCGGCGCGCCTGGCCACCGGATACACGCTCGACGAGATCCCCAACGACATCACGGGGTCCACGCCGGCCTCCTTCGAGCCGACCCTCGACTACGTCGTGGTGAAGGTCCCGCGATTCACTTTCGAGAAGTTCCCCGAGGCGGACCCGCGGCTGACGACCTCGATGAAGGCTGTCGGGGAGGCCATGGCGATCGGCCGCTGCTTCACCGAGGCGCTCCAGAAGGCCCTGCGATCCATCGACAAGGAAGGCGTCCAGTTCCACTGGGACGGGGAGCCCCCGGACGCGGCGCAGACCCGGGCGCTGGTCGCCGCCTCGGCCACGCCGACCGAGGGACGCCTGGTCCAGGTCCAGCAGGCGATCCGCGGGGGCGCGACGCTGGAGGAGATCCACGCCGCCACCGCCATCGATCCCTGGTTCCTCGATCAGCTGTTCCTCCTGGACGAGGTCGCGACCCGGCTCCGCTGCGCGCCGGCGCTCACCCGGGAGGCGCTGGTGGAGGCCAAGCGCCACGGATTCTCCGACCGGCAGATCGCCCGGATGCGCCATCTCTCCGAGGCGACGGTGCGCGAGGTGCGCCGAGCCTTCGGCGTCCATCCCGTCTACAAGACGGTCGACACCTGCGCCGCGGAGTTCGCGGCCCGCACCCCGTACCACTATTCGAGCTACGACCAGGAGACCGAGATCGCCCCGCGGGAACGGCCCGCCGTCATCATCCTGGGGGCGGGCCCCAACCGCATCGGGCAGGGCATCGAGTTCGACTACTCGTGCGTGCACGCCTCGATGGCCCTCCACGGGCGGGTCGAGACCGTCATGGTCAACTGCAACCCGGAGACGGTGTCCACCGATTACGACATCTCGGACCGCCTCTACTTCGAGCCCCTGACCCTGGAGGACGTCCTCGAGGTCTATGAGGCCGAGTGCGCGGCGGGCCCGGTGGCGGGCGTCCTCGTCCAGCTCGGCGGGCAGACGCCGCTGTCGCTGGCCGCTGGGCTGGAGGAGGCGGGCGTGCCGATCCTGGGCACCAGCCCCCACTCCATCGCGCTGGCGGAGGACCGGGAGGCCTTCGGCGAGGTCCTGGCCCGGGCCGGGCTCCCCGCCCCGGCCCACGGCGTCGCCCACGTCCCCGGCCAGGCCGCGGCGGTCGCGGAGGAGGCAGGGTACCCCGTGCTGGTGCGCCCCTCGTTCGTCCTGGGCGGGCGCGGGATGGAGATCGTCAACGATCCCGCGGGCCTGGCGGACTACCTGGACCGTCCCGACATCGACCAGCTCTTCGCCCGTGGGCCGCTGCTCGTCGACCATTTCCTGGACGACGCCGTGGAGATCGACGTCGACGCCCTCTACGACGGGCAGGACCTGTTCATGGGCGCGGTGATGGAGCACATCGAGGAGGCGGGCGTCCATTCCGGGGACTCGGCGTGCGTCCTGCCGCCGATGACGCTCTCGGAGCGGGAGGTCCACCGGATCACGGAGTCGACGCGCGCGATCGCCTCCGGCGTGGGCGTCAGGGGCCTCCTCAACATCCAGTTCGCCTTGATGTCCGACACGCTCTACGTCATTGAGGCGAATCCTCGGGCCTCCCGCACGGTGCCCTTCGCCTCGAAGGCGACGGGGGTGCCGCTGGCCCGGGCGGCGGCGCTCATCCAGGTGGGGGAGACGGTCGCTTCCCTGCGCGCCCAGGGCGTGCTCCCTGAGACGGACGCCTCCGTGATCCCGGCGGACGGGCCCATTGCGGTGAAGGAGGCCGTGCTGCCGTTCAAGCGGTTCCGCCGCGCCGACGGCTCGGTGGTCGACACGATCCTGGGGCCGGAGATGCGCTCCACCGGGGAGGTCATGGGCATCGACCGGACCTTCCCCGCCGCGTTCGCGAAATCCCAGACGGCCGCGTTCGCGGATCTGCCCCAGGAGGGGACCGTGTTCGTGTCCATCGCCGACTCCGACAAGCGCGCGATCGTCTTCCCCGTGGTGCGCCTGCAGGAGCTGGGATTCCAGATCATGGCGACGTCGGGGACGGCGTCGGTGCTGCGCCGCAACGGGATCGAGGCACAGGTGGTGCGCAAGTCCTCGGAGGGCCCGGGCCCCCACGGGGAGCCGACGGTCGTCGACCTCATCAACCAGGGGTTCGTCGACATCATCGTCAACACGCCGCAGCGTTCCTCCCACCGTCACGACGGGTTCCAGATCCGCACGGCCGCCACGTCCAACGACCGGACGATCCTCACCACCCTCCAGGCCTTCAACGCGGCGGTCCAGGCCATCGACGTGCGGCTGCACGGCCCGTACCGGGTGCGCTCCCTCCAGGAGTGGGACGCGGACCGGGACGTCTTGAGGGAGGCGACTCGTGGGTGACGAGGGCGGCGCGGCCATCCGGGCGGGCGGCTTCGGGGACCGACTCGCCGGTGCGATGTCCGAGTTCGGGCCGTTGTGCGTGGGCGTCGACCCGCACGCCTCCCTGCTGCGGGCCTGGGGGCTGGAGGACGATGTCGAGGGCCTGCGCCGGTTCTCGTTGACGGTGGTCGAGGCGCTGGCCGGCCGGGTGGCGGCGCTCAAACCGCAGGCCGCGTTCTTCGAACGCCACGGCTCCGCGGGCGTGGCCGTCCTCGAGGAGGTCATCGCCGGGTGCCGCGGCACTGGGACGCAGTGCCTCGTCGACGCCAAACGCGGGGACATCGGCTCGACGATGGCCGGCTATGCGGACGCCTATCTGGGGGAGGGATCCCCGCTGGCGGGGGATGCCGTCACGCTCTCGCCGTATCTGGGTCTGGGGTCGCTCCTGCCGGCCCTCGACGCGGCGCGGAAGTCGGGGCGCGGCGTGTTCGTCCTGGCCCTGACCTCCAATCCGGAGGGTGCCTCGGTCCAGGGGGCGGCAGGCCCCGACGGGCGCACGGTGGCGGCGGGCGTCGTCGGCGGCGTGGAGCGATGGAACCATGGATGTGATTTCTCTCACATTGCACCCGGCGGAGTCGTCGTCGGCGCCACCGTGGGAGATGCCACCCGGCGCTTCGGCGTCCCACTCGCCGACTTCCACGGCCCCATCCTCGCCCCCGGTTTCGGCGCTCAGGGCGCTGGATCTGAGCAGGTCAGGGCTGTTTTTAAGGGAGCGCTGGACCGTGTGCTCCCATCGTCGTCGCGGGCGGTCCTGGCCCAGGGACCCAGCGTCGCCGGGCTGCGCCGGGCCGCCAGCCAGGCCTGTGACCAGCTCCAACCCATCCTGACCGGCGCAAATCGCTGACCGAGACGGACGCGGGGGAGCGGCCGGGATGCCATGCTGTCTGTGTCAGTAGTCACATCAGTCAAGGGGTGATTCACCATGGCTCTTCCCGATCTGACGCCCGAGCAGCGTGCCGCGGCGCTTGAGAAGGCAACGGTGGCGCGCAGGCGGCGCGCCGAGGTGAAGGCCGCGTTGAAGTCGCGGTCCATGTCTTTGTCGGAGGCGCTGGCGCTCGCCGACACGGACGAGGCGATCGCCAAGATGAAGGTCCAGGCGCTCCTGGAGTCCCTGCCGCGCGTGGGGGCCAACACGGCCGCGCACCTCATGGAGGAGGTGCGGATCGCCCCCTCCCGCAGGGTGCGGGGACTGGGGCCGGTCCAGCGCGAGGAGCTCGTCCGTCGTTTCGGATGAGCGTGGCAGAATCGGGGGCATGACTGCCGCCCGCCTCACTGTCCTCGCAGGTCCCAGCGCTGTCGGCAAGGGGACCGTTGTCAGCGCGTTGCGTCGCCGGCATCCCGAGGTCGTGGTCTCCGTCTCGGCCACGACCCGGGATCCGCGTCCGGGAGAGATCCCCGGCACCACGTACTTCTACGTGAGCGAGGGCCGCTTCGACGAGCTCGTACGCGAAGGACGCATGCTCGAGTGGAACCGGTACGGGGACCACCGCTATGGGACGCCTCGCGAGCCGGTCGAGGAGGCGCTCGCCCAGGGCCGGCCGGTCGTCCTTGAGATCGACGTCAACGGCGCGCGGCAGGTGCGCGACGCCATGCCCGACGCCCTCCTGGTCTTCCTCGTCCCGCCGTCGTGGGAGGAGCTCAGGCGGCGTCTGGCCGGCCGTGGCACCGAGACCGACGAGGAACGCGAGGAACGGTTGCGCATCGCGCGCGCGGAGATGGGCGCCCGGGCGGAGTTCGATCGCATTGTGACGAACTCCGATGTCGAGGAGGCCGCCGCGGAACTCGCCCGGTGCATGGGCCTGGAGTAGACTGCTCACGCCCTCCGGTTCACGGGCGGGCGTCCGAGTCCACGAGAAGAGGCTACATGTCCGGAATGGTCGCCCACCCCGAGGGCATCACCTACCCGCCGATCGACGATCTCCTCGAGCACGTCGACTCGAAGTACGCCCTGGTGATCTTCGCGGCCAAGCGCGCCCGGCAGATCAACTCCTACATGCTCCAGCTCGAGCAGAACATGGTGCAGTTCGTCGGTCCCGTCGTCGAGACGGAGCCCGACGAGAAGCCGCTGGCCATCGCACTGCGGGAGATCGACGAGGGGCTGCTGACCCTCGAGTCCACGGACTGAGCATGCCGCCCACCGTCGTCGTCGGCGTCGGCGCCAGTATCGCCGCGTACAAGACGGCCCTGGTCGTCCGCGACCTCATCGGGCGTGGGATCGACGTCATCGTCGCTCCCACGCCCGATTCTCTGCGATTCGTCGGAACGGCGACGTGGGAGGCCCTGACGGGCCGGGCCGTGCGCACCGGGGTCTTCGACGCCGGCGGCGCCGACCACGTGGAGCTCGCGCGCCGGGCGGACCTGGTCCTCATCGCGCCGGCGACGGCCGACCTATTGGCCCGCCTGCGCCTCGGGCTGGGCGACAGCCTCCTGACCGCCACCGCGCTGGCCGCACGGTGCCCGGTGGTCGCGGCTCCCGCCATGCACTCCGCCATGTGGGAGAACCCGGCGACCCGGGACAACGTCGCGGCGCTGCGCCGGCGCGGAGTCCATGTCGTCGACCCCGCGTCAGGGGCGCTGAGTTCCGGGGACAGCGGCGTCGGCCGGCTGGCGGACCCGGAGGTCATCGTCCGCGCCGCGCTGGACGCCCTCGGCGCGCCGCCGCGCGACCTCGAAGGCCGTCGCGTGCTCATCACGGCAGGGGGGACGCGGGAGCCGCTGGATCCGGTTCGGTTCCTCGGCAACAGCTCCTCGGGGCGCCAGGGGTGCGAACTCGCGGCGGAGGCCCGCGACCGCGGCGCTCAGGTGACCCTGGTCCTCGCCAATGTGGAGCCGCCCCTCGTACCCGCCGGCGTGGAGGTCGTCCAGGCCTCGACGGCCGCCCTCATGGGGGAGGCCGTCACGAAGCGCCTCGCCGGAGCGGATGTCCTCATCATGGCCGCCGCCGTCGCGGACTTTCGGCCGGCGAGAGTCGCCGAGGAGAAGATCCGCAAGGACCCCGACAGCGACGCCGCGCCGGTGCTGGAGCTCGAGCGGACCCCCGACATCCTGGCGGGGGCCGCGACCGCACCCGACCGGCCGCGCGTCGTCGTCGGCTTCGCCGCGCAGACGGGGGACACGCCGGCCGTGCTGGCCGCCGGGCGGGAGAAGGCCCGGCGCAAGGGGGCCGATCTCCTCGCCGTCAACGCCGTGGGCGGCGGCCGCGGCTTCGGCGACGTGCCCACCACGGTGCACCTCGTGGACGGCCGGGGAGAGCAGCTCGACGTGATCAGCGGCACGAAGCGGGAGGTCGCCCGCGCTCTGCTCGACCATATCGGGCGCCTGCTCGCTACGATGGCCAGGTGACTTCGGCACTTCGACTCTTCACCTCCGAGTCCGTCACGGAGGGGCACCCCGACAAGATCTGCGACAGGATCTCCGACTCCATCCTCGACGCGATCCTCGAGCAGGACCGCGAGGCCCGCGTGGCCGTCGAGACGATGGTCACGACCGGCCTCGTCCACGTGGCCGGCGAGGTGACCACCGAGCACGCCTACGTGGAGATCCCCCAGATCGTCCGGTCGGAGATCACCCGCATCGGGTACACGTCCTCGCGCATCGGCTTCGACGGGGCGTCCTGCGGCGTGTCCGTCTCGATCGGGCAGCAGAGCCCGGACATCGCCCAGGGGGTCGACAAGTCCCTGGAGTCGCGCGATGACTCCCGCGCCGTCGACGAGCGCGAACGGCAGGGCGCCGGGGACCAGGGCCTGATGTTCGGCTACGCCTGCACCGACACCCCTGACCTCATGCCCGCCCCGATCTGGCTGGCGCACCGACTGGCCCGCCGCCTGTCCGAGGTCCGCCATCGCGGCATCGTCGAGGGCCTGCGCCCCGACGGCAAGACGCAGGTCACCCTCGGATACGAGGGCGACCGGCCCGTCAGCCTGGAGACCGTGGTCATCTCGACCCAGCACGACGACGACCTCACCCTCGGCCAGCTGGACTCCGCGATGCGCGTCCACGTCATCGACCCGGTCCTCGAGGAGGCCGGCCTCGACCTCGACCGCTCCCGCACGGACGTGCTGGTCAACCCCTCGGGCCGCTTCGTCATCGGGGGGCCGGCGGGGGACGCCGGGCTCACGGGCCGCAAGATCATCGTCGACACCTACGGCGGCATGGCGCGCCACGGGGGCGGCGCCTTCTCCGGGAAGGACCCCTCGAAGGTGGACCGCTCGGCCGCCTACGCCCTGCGCTGGGTCGCGAAGAACGTCGTCGCCGCGGGCCTGGCGCGCCGGTGCGAGATCCAGGCGGCCTACGCCATCGGACGCGCCCGCCCCGTCGGGCTCTACGTCGACACCTTCGGCACGGGGGAGGCCTCCGACGCGGCGATCGCCGACGCGGTCCGCGAGGTCTTCGACCTCCGGCCGCGCGGCATGATCGAGGACCTCGACCTGTTGCGTCCGATCTACGCCCGGACCTCGTGCTACGGGCACTTCGGCCGGCCGGGTTTCTCGTGGGAGGAGACCTCCCGCGTGGAGGCGCTCCGCAGCGCCGTCGGCGCCTGAGCGGAGCCGGTCGGACGTCGCCACCCGGTACCCCCGTGGGGTATCGTGTCCCCGACACCCTCAGGAGGATGCATGGAGCAGGCGGTAGCAGCAGACGCGGACACCGACCCCGACGGCTTCGACGTCGATCTGGAGCTGCGGGGCCCCGCGCCGCAGTCCTGGCGGGCGCGCACCGCGATCGAGATGATCGTCTCGGGCTGCCTGGGCCTCTACGCCTCGTTCACGCTGTCGATCGAGGCCTGGCGGTTGGCCGCGGACTCGCAGACGACCTTCGCCTGCGACATCTCCGAGGTCCTGTCCTGCTCCGCCGTGGCGATGACCCCGCAGGCCCGCGTCCTCGGCTTCCCCAACGCCTTCCTCGGCATCGCCTTCGAGTCGGTCGTTCTGGCGGTCTCGGTCGGGATGCTCGCCGGCGTGCGCTTCCCCCGCTGGTACATGCGCTGCGTGGAGGCGCTCTACACGGTCGCCCTGGCGTTCGCCCTGTGGCTGTTCATGCAGTCCTACTTCGTCATCCACGTGCTGTGCCCGTGGTGCCTGCTCGTCACGCTGACGACGACGCTGGTGTGGGCGGGCCTGACGCGGATCAACATCAGGGACAGCGTCCTGCCGGCCCCCGCCTCGTGGCGGCGCTTCATCCAGGCCGGCACCGACTGGACGCTGACCGGACTGGTCCTGGTCGTCCTCCTGGCCATGGTGGCCCTCCGCTACGGGACGGCGCTGCTCGGCTGAGTTCCTCGGCCCCAGACGGGGGCGCGTCGTGGTCCAATGGAGGCATGGAGGACGCACAGGGCACGCTCATCGACCTGGGGGGCCCAGCGGCCCCGCAGGCCGTCGCCCGCGTCCTCGTCGACGTCGACCTCCCCCACCTCGACCACCCGCTCGACTATGCGGTGCCCGCGGAGCTGCTCGACACGGCCCGACCCGGCCGCCTCGTTCGGGTGCGCCTGGGCGGGGCGAAGCACCTCGGATGGATCGTGGCGCGCGCCAACTCGAGCGAGCACCCCGGCCGCCTGCAGCCCCTCCTCTCCGTCGCCTCGGACACGGAGGTGGTCTCGCCCGAGCTGCTGCGCCTGGCCCGCTACATCGCCGACCGCACCGTCTCCACCGCCTCACAGGTGCTGAGCCTGGCCGTCCCCGACCGCCACGCCGCCACCGAACGGAAGGTCCTGGCGGAGGCCGACCCGGCCCTGACACGGCCCGAGGCCCCGGCGGGCGCCTCCTGGGGCTCCCATCCAGGGGGCGGCGCCCTGCTCAGGCGCCTCGCCGCCGGGGAGTCTCCCCGCGCCGTCTGGACGGCCCTGGCGCCCACGCGCGACGCCCAGCTGGCTGACGCCGTGGCGGCCGCACTGTCATCCGGGCGTTCGGTCGTCGTCACCGCCCCGACGTCCACCCAGGCCGGGGCCGTCGCCGACATGCTCGCCGGCGTGCTGGGCGAGTCCGCCGTGTCCGTCACCGCCGCCGACCTGCCCGCCGCCCGGCGCTACCGCGTCCACCTGGAGGCCCTGTCGGGACGCGCCCGCCTCGTGGTGGGCACCCGGTCGGCCGTCTGGACCCCCGTGCGCGACCTCGGCCTGGTCGTCGTCTGGGACGACGGCGACGACCGCCTCCAGGAGCAGCGCGCCCCGCGGGTCTCCGCCCTGGACGTGGCCGTCGCCCGCGCGCACCTCGAGGGGGCGGGGCTCATCGCCGGGGCGTTCTCGCGATCCGTGAAGGCCCAGGCCCTGGTCCGCTCGGGCTGGGCGGCCTCTCTGGCGCCCGAGCGCCCCGCCCTGCGCGCCTCGACCCCGCGGGTCGCAGTCCCCGACGAGCTCGACCGCGAGCGCGAGGGGCCCGCCGGCGCCTCCAGGCTGCCTCCGCGCGCCCAGCAGGCGCTGCGCCGCGAACTCGGTCACGGGCCGGTGCTCATCCAGGTGCCCTCGGCGGGGTACGTGCCCGTGGTCTCCTGCGACCGATGCCGGCGGGTCGCCCGGTGCGCCCACTGCGGGGGGACGCTGTCGCTGGGGCCCGACCGGACGGTGCGCTGCGCGTGGTGCGGGCGCGGCACCCAGGAATGGCGGTGCCCCCAGTGCGCGGGCACGCGGCTCCGGGCCGTCAGAGTGGGGTCGGAGCGCACCGGCGAGGAACTCGGCCGCGCCTTCCCCGGCGTCCCCCTCACGGTCTCCTCCTCGACACGGGAGATCACCCGGTCCATCGGGGCCGAGCCGCGTCTCGTCGTCGCCACGCCCGGGGCCGAGCCGCGGGCCGAGAACGGCTACGCCGCAGCCCTCATCCTCGACGCGCCGGCCATCGCCGGCAGGCCGGAGCTCTGGGCGCCGGAGGAGGCGCTGCGGCGCTGGCTCAACGCGCTCTCGCTGGTGCGCGCCGGCGCGCCCGCCCTGGTCCTGGGGGGCCTCGATCCGGTGCTCTCCCAGGCCCTCGTGCGATGGGATCCCGCCGGCCTGGCCGACCGCCTCCTCGACGAGCGGGAGGCCCTCGGGTTCTTTCCGGCGACCACGATCGTCGCGCTGGACGGCCCCGCCCCCGATGTCGAGGAGGTCGCGGCCGGCTCGGGAGGGGAGCTCATGGGGATCGTGCCGAGGAGCGGGCCGCAGCCCGGAGGCGCGACGGGGGAGGGAGAGGAGGAGGCGACGCCCGAGGTGCGCGCCCTCGTCCGCGTCGCGCACGGGGACGCGCCCGGGCTCCTCGGCGCTCTCGCCCGGATCCAGCAGCACCGCGCGGCCCACCGCCTTCCCATGGTCCGGATCACCGTCAACCCACCCGAACTCTTCTGAGAGGGCTCCCATGACCATCCATACCCCCGGCATCGTCGTCTTCGACCTCGGCCAAGTCCTCGTGGACTGGCATCCCGAGGCGACCCAGGAGCCGGTGGCCGACGCGGGGGAGTGGAAGGCGTTCGTCGCGCGCACCGACTTCTGGGCTTTCAACCAGCGGCTCGACGCAGGCCTCCCCCTGAGCCGCGCCCGGCAGTGGTTCGCGGAGCGCTACCCCGGGGACGTCGACTTCCTCGACCGGTACGTGGCGAACTATCCGGCCTCCATCCGGGGGACCGTGGCGGGAATGGACCGCCTGGTCGCCGACCTGCTCGACGGCGGCGTGCGGATCGGCGGACTGTCGAACTGGCCCGGGGAGCTCTTCCACCACGCGGTGGACCTGGTCCCGGTGGTCTCGCGACTCGAGGACGTCGTGGTCTCCGGGTTCGAGGGCATGCGCAAGCCGGAGGCCCGGATCTACCGCCTGATGCTCGAGCGTTTCGGGACTCGTCCGGAGGACACGGTCTTCGTCGACGACTCGGCGGACAATATCGAGGGGGCGGCCGCTCTGGGGATCGACGCGATCCTCTTCACCGGGGCGGAGGCGCTGCGCCAGGCCCTGCGCCACCGCGGCCTCATCGGAGCCCCTCCCGGGGACCGCGCCCAATGAGGATGCGGACGGGCCTCGCCTAGACTGGGCCGGTGCGCATCATCTTCGCCGGGACGCCGGATGCGGCCGTCCCCACGCTCCTCGCCCTGCTGGCCTCCGCCCATGAGGTGGCGGCGGTCCTCACACGCCCCCCGGCGCGCTCCGGACGCGGACGGGCCCTGCGGCCGTCCCCGGTCGCCGAGGTCGCGCGCGACCGGGGGATCCCGGTCATCGAGGCGTCGACGCTCAGAGAGGACGGGGCCGCGGGCAGCGCCGCTCGCGCAGCCGTGCGGGGGGCCCGCGCCGACCTGGGGGTCGTCGTCGCCTACGGAGCCCTGATCCCCCAGGAGGTCCTCGACATCCCGCCCCTGGGCTGGATCAACCTCCACTTCTCTGACCTGCCCCGGTGGCGGGGGGCCGCGCCCGTGCAATGGGCGCTCTTGGCGGGGGACGCCCGCACCGCCTCCTCGGTCTTCCAGCTGGAGGCCGGGCTCGACACGGGAGCCGTCCTGTCCCGCCTCCCCGTCGCCATCGGCCGGGAGACCGCCGGCGAGCTGCTCGCCCGCATGGCCGACCTCGGGTCCCGCCAGGTCGTCGAGGCCGTCGACGCCCTTGAGGCGGGCACGGCGCGCCCCGCCCCCCAGAACATCGGCGATCACGGCGAGCGGATCACACGCGCGCGCAGGCTCACCCACGGCGACGGCTTCGTCGACTTCTCCTCCCCGGCCGAGGAGGTCGACCGCCGCATCCGCGCCGTCACGCCGAACCCGGGGGCCTGGACCACCCTGCCGGACGGGCGCCGGCTGGCGCTCGGCCCGGTCGAGCCCGTGCCGCACTCACCGACGCCGGCGCGGGGAGCGGGCCGGCTCGTCGTGTCGCGTCAACGGGTCGAGGTGGCCTGTGCGCGGGGAGCGGTCCGCCTGGGCCAGGTCGCCCCCGCCGGACGCGGGTGGATGGACGCCGCTGCGTGGGCCCGCGGCGCCCGCCTGGAGGACGGGGCGCGGCTGGGCGCCGCCCCGCCGCAGGAACCGAGGCCCGGCTCCCCGGACCGGGCGGGGTCCCGCTGATGGGCGTCCACCGGTACCGCGAGGGATATCGCCCGGCGAAGGGGGCCGACCCCGCCCGCCGTGTCGCCTACGAGGTCCTGCGGGAGGTCGACGCCGGCGCCTACGCGAACCTCGCGCTGCCGCGCGCCCTGCGCCGGGCCCGCACCGACGTGCCGCGCTTCACCTCCCGCGACGCCGCCTTCGCCTCCGAGCTCGTCTACGGGACGCTGCGCACGCGGGGTCGTCTGGACTGGGTGCTCGCCCGCCATCTCACGCGCCCCCTGGACACCCTCGACCCGGAGGTCGCGGATCTGCTGCGCCTGGGGGCCCATCAGATCCTCGACATGCGGGTGCCGGACCATGCGGCCGTCGCCGCCACCGTCGACCTGACCCGCGAGGTGTCGACGGCCGGACCGGTCGGCATGGTCAACGCGGTCCTGCGGTCGCTCACCCGCGAGGGAGCCGAGGGCATCCGGGCGGACATCGAGGCCATCGCGGACCCGGACCGCCGCCTCGCCGTGCTCCACTCCCACCCCGAGTGGATGGTCCGCGCCTTCCGCGACGCCCTGTCCGCCCACGGTGCGCCGGACAGCGAGCTTGAGGACCTCCTCGCGGCCGACAACGAAGCGCCCGTGGTCACGCTGGTCGCCCGCCCCGGCCTCGTCACCCCGCCGGAGCTTGCCGACGAGGCCGAGGAGATCCTCGACACGCGGGTCGCCCCCGGCGACGTCTGCGACCTCGCCGTCCTGTTGGAGTCCGGGGATCCCGCCGCCCTGCCGTCGGTGCGCAGCGGTCGGGCGGGAGCCCAGGACGAGGGCTCGCAGCTGGCGGCGCTCGTAGCCGCCACGGCACCCGTCGCTCCCGAGCGGTCCGGAGGGGACGGCCCCGACGGCCTGTGGCTGGACCTGTGCGCCGGGCCCGGCGGGAAGGCCGCGCTGCTCGGCGCCCTCGCCGCGCGCCGGGGGGCCCACGTGGTCGCCAACGAGGTCCATCCCCATCGCGCGCGCCTCGTGGAGCGCACGGTGCGCGCCCTGCCGGAGGGGACCGTCGAGGTCGTCTCCGGCGACGGCCGTTCCTTCGGCGGTCCCCGCACCCCCTGGCCGGACGGCTCCTTCGACCGGATCCTCGTCGACGCCCCCTGCACGGGCATGGGGTCGCTGCGGCGGCGTCCGGAGTCCCGCTGGCGCCGGAAGGAGTCTGATCTGGCGGATCTCACGGCCCTGCAGTCCGCCCTGCTCGACCGGGCGGTGCGGCTCCTGCGCCCCGGTGGGGTCCTCGCCTACGTCACCTGTTCGCCGCACCGGGCGGAGACCCGCGACCAGGTCGAGCGCCTCCTCGCCGGCGGCAGCGTGGAGTTGCTCGACACGGCCGCGGTCGCCGACGGGCTGGCAGCGGGGCCGCTCGGCGTCCCGGAGGGCGCGGGCCTGGTGGCGGACCGCCGCGGCCGCGCCGTCCCCGGGCGCACCCTCCAGCTGTGGGGGCACCGCAACGGCACCGACCTGATGTTCATCGCGGTCATGCGGCGTATGGCAGCCGATACGCTGGGCGCATGAAACCCACGATCTCGCCGTCGATCCTGAATTCCGACATCGGGGACCTCCGCGGCCAGCTCCGGCTGATCAGCGGTGCGGACGTCGCCCATGTCGATGTCATGGACAACCATTTCGTGCCGAATCTCACGTGGGGCCTGCCCGTCGTCGAGGCCTGCGTGAGGGCCGACGTCCTCCCCGTCGACGCGCATCTGATGATCGAGGATCCCGATCGGTGGGCGCCGGCCTATGCGGAGGCCGGATGCGCCTCGGTGACCTTCCACGCCGAGGCGGCCACCGCCCCCATCCGCCTGGCCCGCGAGATCCGCCGCCTCGGGGCGCGCGCCGGCCTGGGGCTGCGCCCCGCCACGGACATCGCCCCCTATGCGGGTCTGCTCGGAGAGTTCGACATGATCCTCGTCATGACCGTCGAACCGGGATTCGGCGGCCAGCGTTTCCTGGAGCCGATGCTCGAGAAGGTCCGGCGCACCCGCGCGGCGATCAGCGCTTCCGGGCTGCAGATCTCCGTCCAGGTCGACGGCGGCGTGTCGCGGGAGACGATCGAACGCGCCGCCGAGGCCGGGGCCGACAACTTCGTGGCCGGCTCCGCGGTGTTCCGGGCCGAGGACGCCGCAGCGGAGGTCGACGCGCTGCGGGCGCTGGCCGGCAGGCACTGCCACTGAGCGCTGCGACGTGGCACAATGGCCCCATGCTCCGGGGTCGGTGAAAACCCGAACCGGCGGTGACAGTCCGCGACCCGTTCCTGATGGGACGGTTGAGCCGGTGGAATTCCGGCGCCGACGGTGAAAGTCCGGATGGGAGGAGCAACGGCGTGACGCCCGTGGCGTCGCGTTGACTCATGGTCGCCCCGGTGTGCGGAGAGGGCGGTCGTGAGACGCGGGTCACAACCTTCCGGCGCGGTCGCGGTGATCGCGCCCGCGGTCCTGCTGGCGGCTCTGCTGCTCCTGTGGTGGGCGGGTACCGCCCTCACGGGCGTCGAGGCGTGGCGTCTGCCCGGGCCCGGCGCCGTGGCACGGCGCGGGGCGGAGCTGCTCGCCCAGCCCTCGACCTGGCGGCGCATGGGCGTCACCGCGTTCGAGGCTCTGATGGGGTCCCTCGCCGGGGCCTTCGTGGCGCTGCCGATGAGCTACGCCATCTACCGTTTCAGGCTGTTCCAGGCGGCCGTCGAGCCCTTCCTCGGGGCCACCCAGGCGATTCCCGCGATCGCCCTGGCCCCGTTGCTCGTCCTGTGGGTCGGATACGGGCTGGCGCCCATCGTGACGTTGTGCGCCCTCATGGTGTTCTTCCCGATCCTCGTCTCGAGCGTTCTGGGCCTGCGCCACCTGGACCGCGACATCCTCGCGGCCGCGGAGCTCGACGGGGCGTCGGGCTGGGTCATGGCCCGTTTCATCGAGCTGCCCCTGGCGGCGCCCTCGATCCTCGCCGGGCTGCGCAACGGGTTCACGCTCTCCGTCACGGGCGCGGTCGTGGGGGAGATGGTGATGGGCGGCAGCGGCCTGGGCGGCGTGCTGGGCCAGCAGCGCCAGAACCTGGACACCGCGGGCATGTTCGTCACCATCGGGATCCTGTGCCTGCTGGCGATGAGCGCCTACGGCGCCATCTACCGCATCGAGAAGGGCCGGCGCCGCGCCGGCGAGCTGTCCTGAAGGAGGACTCATGAGGAGACATCTGATCGCGCTGACGGCCGTGCCGCTCGCGCTCGCGCTGGGGTTGGCCGGATGCGCGGGCCAGGACCAGCAGTCGGCGGAGCAATCGGGAGCGCCCTCGTCCGGCGGCGCGCAGTCGGGGGACGGCGCCGGCGGCGTGACGATCGGGCTCACCTACATCCCGAACGTCCAGTTCTCGCCCGTCTACGTCGCGCAGGAGGATGGGATCTACGCCTCGGAGGGGATCGACACGACGATCCGCCACCACGGCACCGACGAGGGCCTGTTCACGGCGCTGGCGGCGGGGGAGGAGGATGTCGTCCTGGCGTCGGGCGACGAGGTCCTCCAGGCCCGGGACCAGGGACTGGACCTGGTCTCGATCAGCGCCTACTACCAGTCCTATCCCGTGACCATCATCGTCCCCGAGGACTCGCCGATCACCTCGACGGGGGATCTCGAGGGTCGGCGGATCGGGGTGCCCGGCGAGTACGGGTCGACGTGGCTGGGGCTGCTCGCCGCCCTGGACGCGGCGTCCCTGACCGACCAGGATGTCACCGTCGTCTCGATCGGCTACACCCAGCAGGCGGCCCTGGCCGGGGGAGAGGTCGACGCCGTGGTCGGTTTCACCAACAACGACCTCGTCCAGTTCCAGCAGGCCGGCATGGCGGTCCGCACGATCGATCTGGACCCCGACACGACCCCGCTGGTGGGAGCCTCGCTCATCTCCACGCGCTCCTGGCTCGACGCCCACCCGGACGAGGCGCGGGCCGTCGTGGCCGGCACGGTTGCCGGCATCCAGCGGGTCGTCGACGATCCGGACCACGCCGTGGAGGCCACAGAGGCCTACGACGACACGCTCAGCGGCGCCGAGGCCCTGAGCGGGGCGCGCGCCGTCCTGGCGGCGACGACCCCCCTGTTCACGGACGAGGACGGCGCGGTCACCGGGAAGCAGGACCTCGACCGGTGGAAGGCGATGGGGTCCTTCCTCACCGGCATCCCGGGCATGCTGTCCTCCGCTCCCGACATGGACGCCGCCGTCACGAACGACTACGTGCAGGTACCCTGACGGGGTGACGACTTTTGACGCGCTGTTCACCGAGCTCACTGAGAAGTCCCGGACACGCCCGGAGGACTCAGGGACCGTGGCCGAGCTGGACCGCGGCGTCCATGCCATCGGTAAGAAGATCGTGGAGGAGGCCGCCGAGGTCTGGATGGCCGCCGAGTACGAGAGCCTCGACGACTGCGCGATGGAGATCTCGCAGCTGCTGTACCACGCCCAGGTCATGATGATCGCCAAGGGCCTCACCCTCGACGACGTCTACGCCCACCTGTGAGGACCACCATGCTGCGCATCGCCGTGCCCAACAAGGGATCCCTCTCCGAGCCCGCCGTGTCCCTGCTGGCCGAGGCCGGCTACCGCAGTTCCCGCCGCGGACGGGAGCTGGTCCTCACGGACGCCGCCAACGGGGTCGAGCTTTTCTTCCTGCGTCCGCGCGACATCGCCGTGTACGTCGGGCGCGGGCAGATCCAGGTCGGCATCACCGGACGCGACCTGCTGCTGGACTCGGGGACCGACGCCGTGGAGTACCGCGCGCTGGGCTTCGCCCGGTCGACCTTCCGCTTCGCGGCCCCCACCGACACGATCACGGATCTCGGGGAGGTCCGCGGCAAGCGCGTCGCCACGTCCTACGACCGTCTGGTCAGCGACTACCTGGCCGCGCAGGGGATCGAGGCGGAAGTCGTCCACCTGGAGGGTGCCGTCGAGTCCTCCGTCCGGCTGGGCGTGGCCGATCTCATCGCGGACGTCGTGGAGACCGGCGCGACGCTGGCCAGCGCCGGGCTGAGCGTCTTCGGCCCGCCGCTGCTGGAGTCCGAGGCGGTCCTCATCACCCGCGAGGAGTTCCGCGACGATCCGCGTCTGGGCACGCTCGACCGGCGGCTCGAAGGGGTGAGGGTCGCGCGGTCCTATGTCCTCCTGGACTACAACGTGCGCCAGCGGGACCTCGAGGAGGCGATCCGCATCACGCCGGGATTCGACTCGCCGACGTTGAGCCCCCTGGTCGACTCCGAGTGGGTGGCGGTTCGCGCGATGGTCCACGCCGACGAGGTCAATCCCGTCATGGACCGGCTGCATGACGCCGGCGCGCGGGGTGTGATCGTCACCCAGTTGACCGCCTCCCGGCTGTGAGGAGCGGGAAGGGCCCGCGGGGCCGTACGCTGGGGGAGTGAGTCCCGAGGTCCCGACGAGTCTGCGCGTCCTCAGCCTGTTCTTCGACCTGCTGACGTCCGAGCGTGGACGCACCAAGGACCAGGTGAGGCGCTCCCCGGGGTATGAGGAGCTCAGCCCCTCCGCCTTCGAGTCCGCCTTCCAGCGTGACAAAGACTCCCTGCGGGAGGCCGGCATCGTCCTCGAACTGGTCCCCGGTCCGGCCCAGGAGCGCTACCGGGTGGCCGCCGAGTCGTTCCCGGAGGAAGGCGCACACCTGAGCGCCGTCGATCTGGCCCTGGTCGACCTCGCCGTCTCCGCGTGGTCCTCGGTTCCCGCCGCGGGCGCGCAGATGCTCCGCTCGAAGCTGGCCTCGCGCGCCGAACGCGGTCCCGACGGGGCGCTCGTCCCCGTGGTGCTGGGCCTCGACGGATCCCAGCGGCTGGTCGACGTGCTGGACGCGATCCGCGCCCGGCAGCCCATCGCGTTCACCTACGCCGCGTCGTCGGGCACCGGCGAGCGCTCGGTCGAGCCGTGGCGCCTGGTGCTGCGCGGCAGCGGCCTGTATCTCCAGGGCCTGGACCTGGACCGTGAGGCGCCGAGGATGTTCCGCCTGTCCCGCATCCGCGGGGAGGTCGAGCGCCTGGGCGAGCCGGGCGACGCTCCGCCCCCCGCGGAGGATCCCGGCGATCCCTTCGAGGCGCTCACCGTCTCCCCCGTGCTGCGGGTACGCCCGGGGGGAGCCCCACGGGTCCGGCTCCACACGGTCGCCTCCGGGAACGAGGGCCCCTCCGACGGGGGCGCCCCTGCGGACCGGAGCACGTCGGGCGCCGGATGGGAGACGGTCAGGGGCCTTCCCGACGAGATCGGCGGCTGGATCTCGCGCATCCTGAGAGAGGCGCCGGACGTCGTCGTCGTGGAGCCTGAGGATCTGCGCCGGGAGATCCTCGACCGACTGAGGGCCGCGGCCCAATGGGAGCCGCAGACGCGGAGGGGGCGTCATGCCTGAGCGCACGGAGGTCCAGATGGCGCGCCTGCTGTCCCTGGTGAGTTGGATCGGGGAGCATCCGGGCGCCGAGCTGGATCGCGCGGCCCACCACTTCGGGCGGTCGCACGACCAGATGGTCCGCGACGTGAATCTGCTGGGCGACGTCCACGACTCGTTGCCCGGCAGCTCGTTCGAGGTCGACTGGGAGCTCCTCGCCCGGGAGGAGCGCCTGCGCATCCGCACGACGATGGGCGTCGACCTGCCGCCCCGCCTCACCCCGGCGGAGGCGTCGGCGGTCCTCATCGGCTTGCATGCGATCGCCCCCGTCCTCGACGACGATCTGAGGGCGCGCCTGCCGCGCACCGCGATGGCGGTCGCCGCCCTCTCGCCGGGCACCGACGGCGTGTCCGACGAGGTCGTCGTGTCCGGCGCCCCGCCTCATGATGCGCGCTTGGACATCCTCAACGAGGCGATGCGGGCCGGCCGCCAGGTCGGTTTCGAGTACACGAGCCTCGATGGGCGCCGGGGCCGCCGCGAGGTCGACCCCTGGGATCTGCACCGCGGCGCGGAGGGATGGACGCTGCGCGGCTGGTGCCACGCGGCCGACGGCGAGCGGAGCTTCCGGCTGGAGCGGATGGATGCCGTGACGGTCCTCGACAGCCTGGCGGACCATCCCCGGAAAGCCGCCGAGGACCGCCCGGACGCCCCCCGCGTCCGCCTCACGCTCACGGACGCGGCCCGGTGGGTCGCTGAGGAGGTCCCGTGCCGCGTGACGGAGCAGGGCTCCGGCCGCTTCGTCGCGGAGATCGAGGTGTGGGACCGGGACTGGGTGGAGGCGCTGCTCATCGACGTGGCCCCGCATCTGCTCGACGTCGATCCGCCGGACGTGGCGCAGACGATGGCGCAGAGGGCACGTCGCGCCCTCGACGTCTGGGAGGAGCGATGACACCCCCTCGCCGTCGCGTCAGACGCCGTCATGGAGGGCCCGCCGGCCAACCGGAGACGCCCGTCAGCCGGGGCCCGGCGCAGATCCGGGAGCCCATGAGCGCCGCCGAGCGCTTCGAGGTCTTCCGCCGGCACCAGGCCTTCGAGGCCTCGCACCGCCACGACTACGCCGCCACGCTGGGCTTCGAGCTGGATCCCTTCCAGCTCGACGCGATGGAGGGCGTCGAAGACGGGGACTCGGTGCTGGTCGCGGCCCCCACGGGCGCGGGCAAGACGGTGGTCGGCGAGTTCGCCTGCGACCTGGCGGTGTCGCGCGGCCAGCGGGCCTTCTACACGACGCCAATCAAGGCGCTGTCGAATCAGAAGTACGTCGACCTCCGGGCCCGCTTCGGCGAAGCCAACGTCGGCCTGCTCACCGGCGACGTCTCCGTCAACCCGGGCGCCCCGGTGGTCGTGATGACCACCGAGGTCCTGCGCAACATGATCTACGCGGGCGCGGATCTCTCCGACCTCTCCCATGTCGTCCTCGACGAGGTCCACTACCTGGCGGACCGCTTCCGCGGTCCCGTCTGGGAGGAGGTCATCATCCACCTGCCCTCCCACGTCCGCGTCGTCGCCCTGTCGGCGACCGTCTCCAATGCGGAGGAATTCGGGGCGTGGATGCGTGAGGTCCGCGGGTCCTGCCGGATCGTCGTCTCCGAACGGCGCCCGGTCCCGCTCTACCAGCACATGATGGTGGGCTCCGTCCTCTTCGACCTCTACGCGCCCTCGTCCAACGGGTCCGGACGGCTCAACCCCGAGCTGGTGGCCGCGACCCAGGCGCCCCGGCGCCCCCGCCCGCGCGGGGGCGGGCGCTGGTCCCCCGACGAGGGCGCCCCCGCCCGCCCCCGCGGGCGGCGGGAGTCGCGGCCCCAGGCGCTCATCACCCTGGACCGGGCGCGGCTGCTGCCAGCCATCGTCTTCATCTTCTCCCGCGCCGGATGCGACGACGCCGTCTCGGCGGTGCTGGCCTCGGGCATCGTCCTGACGTCGCGCGGCGAGGCCGACCGGATCCGCTCCGTCGTCGAGGAGGCCGTCGCGACGATCCCGCCGGAGGATCACGCGGTGCTCGGCGTCTCGCGGTGGGCCGCGGGGCTCGAGCGGGGGATCGCCGCACACCACGCGGGCCTGCTCCCCATCATGAAGGAGACCGTGGAGAAGCTGTTCACCCGGGGGCTGGTCAAGGTCGTCTACGCGACGGAGACCCTGGCGCTGGGCATCAACATGCCCGCCCGCACCGTGGTCATCGAGTCGCTGACGAAGTGGAACGGCGCCGCCCATGTCCAGCTGAGCGCGGGGGAGTACACCCAGCTCTCGGGCCGGGCCGGACGCAGGGGCATCGACTCGGAGGGGCACGCCGTCGTCCTGCACCGCGGGCGGGTCGCTCCGGAGGAGGTGGCGGCCCTCGCCTCCAGGCGCACCTACCCGCTGATCAGCGCCTTCCACCCCACGTACAACATGGTCGTCAACCTGCTGACGCACTCCTCGCGAGCGGCGACCCGCGATGTCCTGGAGACCTCGTTCGCGCAGTTCCAGGCCGACGGGGCCGTCGTCGGACTCGCCCGCCAGGCCAGGGAGCGCGAACGGGAGATGATCGAGCTCGAGTCCCAGGTGGCATGCGAGCTGGGAGACGCCCGCGAGTACTTCGCCCTGCGCGACGAGCTGGCGGCGGCCCAGAAGACCCGCGCCCGGCGCCGGGTCGGCGAGGGGCGCCGGGCCGCTGCCCGCGCCCTCGCGGAGGTGCGTCCCGGGGACGTCCTGGCGTATCGCCGGGGCCGGCACGGGAACCACGCCGTGGCGCTGACCCCGGCCCAGGGCTCGTCCGACGCGCCGCTCGTCCAGGTCCTCGGCACCGACGGCCGCCTGCGCCGGCTGGGGCCCGAGGACGCGGGAGGGGGAGTGGCCGTCGTCGGCCGCCTGGCTCCCGGCACCGACCTGCGTCGGGTCCGCCGCGCGCGGGACCGCTCGGAGCTCGCCGACGAGCTGCGCCGGCTCGTGCGCTCCGGATCGCTCGAGGAGGCGCCCGGTCGGGCCGAGGGAGGGCAGGACCCCCACCTCCTCGAGTTGGAGCGCCGCATCCGCTCCCACCCGGTCCACCAGTGCCCCGAGCGCGAGACCCACGCCGTCGCGGGCCATGCCTGGATGCGGGCGCGGCACGAGTACGAGAGGCTCGCCCGCTCGATCGAGGGCCGCACGAACTCCGTGGCCAAGGAGTTCGACCGGGTCTGCGAGGTCCTGGACCTCCTGGGGTTCCTCGACGGCGGGGAGGTGACGGAGGCGGGCCAGCAGCTGCGACGCGTGTTCGGGGAGCGTGACCTGGTCGTCGTCGAGGCGATCCGCTCCGGCGCCTGGGATGGCCTCTCGGGCCCGGAGCTGGCGGCCATCGCGTCCACCGTCGTCTTCGAGGCTCGCGCCGACCGCGACCGGGACCTGGAGCCGGCGCTGCCCGGAGGCCCCCAGGGGGGCCTGGCCCGGGCGTGGGCGGGGACGCTCGCCGCCCAGGGACGGGTCAGCGACGCCGAGGCTCGCGCCGGCGCCTCGCCCACGCCGGAGGTGGAGCCGGGCCTCATGACGGCCGTGCACGCGTGGGCCTCGGGCGCCTCGCTGTCGACGGCCCTGGATGCCGCCGATCTGCAGGGCGGTGACTTCGTCCGACGGATCCGCCAGATCATGGATCTGCTGGACCAGTTGCGCCATGTCGACCGGCCAGGGCTCGCCGCGCGGGCGCGCGCGGCCCGCGACCTCCTCGTGCGCGGGGTCGTCGCATGGTCTGTGGTCTGAGGAGGAGGGGCATGAATCCCGGTGAGGGCGTCGTCTCGGGCGGAAGACCGCCCCTGCGGAGGTCGCGCGACTACTTGTGCGTCGCCGTGGCCGCGGCCGGACTGTGGGCCTCGTTCCCCGGGACCGACTGGTGGTGGCTGACGGTTCCTTCCCTGGCGGTCCTCGTCGCCCTCGTCGACCGCGTGGGCGCGGGCCGCGCCAGCTGGTACGCGGCTCTGGTCGCATCGGGGTTCTGGCTGGGGCACATCGAATGGGTGCGCGTCGCGACGGGCGGATGGCTGCCTTGGGTCGCCCTGGCGGCCACGCAGGTCGTGCCCGTGGCGGCGTGGGCGTGGACCGTGTCCGTGGCCCGCGTGTGGCGCTGGACCCGCCCCGCCTGGGGGCAGGCCGTCCTCTTCGCCCTGACGTGGACGGGGTTCGAGCAGCTGCGCTCCCGTGTCCCCTTCGGGGGTTTCCCCTGGGCGAACATCGCATACACGCAGGTCGACGCCCCCCTGGGACGCCTGGCCCCCTGGGGCGGCGAAGTGCTCGTGTCCTTCCTGGTCATGGTGTGCGCGGTGCTGCTGAGACGGGCTTTCTCCCTGTCCCCGGCGCATGACGCGCCGCAATGGTGGGCTCGCCCGGCCGGACTCGCCGTGGCCCTCGCCCTTCTGGCGGCGCCGCTGGCGATTGATCTGCCGACACAGCAGGAAGCGGGATCCCTGCGCGTCGGCGTCGTCCAGGGCGATGTTGAGATCCCCGGCGACCAGACCTACCAGATCGTGGGGAAGGTGACGGGCAACAACGCCCGGGTGACCCGCGAGCTCGCGGAATCCGGGCGGGCGGTCGACCTAGTCGTGTGGGGGGAGGACTCCGTTGACAAGGATCCCCGCACGAACGCGCTGACGAGTCAACTGGTCGCGGACGCCGTGGAGGAGGTGGGCGTGCCGACGATCGTGGGCTGGCAGGAGATCCACCAGACGACCCGCGAGAATTGGATCGGCGTGTGGGAGCCGGGCAGCGGATTGAGAGAGGGGTTCTACGGCAAACAGCACCCCGTCCCCTTCGGGGAGTACATCCCGTGGCGCTCCTTCGTCTCTCACCTGGCGACCGAGGCCGCCCGGGTCAACGTCGACATGGTGGCGGTGGACAACCCCTCGCTGCTGGAGGTGCCCTCCGTCGACGGGCGGAGCATCCCGATGACCGTCGGCATCTGCTTCGAGGTCGCCTATGAGCCGCTGCTGTCGGAGGGGGTGCGCGCGGGTGGCCAGATCATCGTCATCCCGACGAACAACTACCACTTCCAGTATTCGGCGGAGTCGGATCAACAGGCCCAGATGCTGCGGTTCCGAGCGATGGAATTCTCGCGATCCGCCATCCAGGCGTCCACGAACGGCACCTCGCTCATCGTGCGGCCCGATGGATCGGTGATCGCCGAGAGCGGCAAGCAGGTCGCCACGTTCCTCACCGGCGAGGTGCCGTTGCGCACCTCCCTGACCCTCGCCGCCCGGATGGGGGACTTCCCGGACTGGCTGGTCATCGTCCTCACCGTCGCGCTGGCCGTCGGTTCGGGAGGGGCGTCGATCGCCCTGGGCAGGAGGTCCGCGTGAGCGCCGCGATCGAGGACGAGACCCTGGTCGTCGTCCCGACCTTCGACGAGATCGAGTCCCTGCCCGGCGTGCTCCGACGCCTTCTCGAGGCGATGCCGGGCGTCCGTGTCCTCGTCGTCGACGACTCCTCCCCGGACGGAACGGGGGAGTGGGCCGAGGACCTGGGCGCCCACGACCGACGGGTCAGCGTGCTCCACCGGCCGCCCAGGTCGGGACTGGGCAGCGCCTACGTCCAAGGGTTCCGGTGGGGCCTGAACCACGGCTTCGGTTATCTCGCGGAGATGGACGCCGACGGCTCCCATCGTCCCGAGGAACTGGCCCGCCTCCTCGCGCGGTTCCGGGCGCCCGACGATCCGGACCTCGTCATCGGATCGCGCTGGGTGCCCGGCGGATCCGTGCACGGGTGGCCGCTGCCGCGCCGCGCGCTCTCGCGCGCCGGGAACCTCTACATCCGCGCCATGCTCGGGATGGACGTCGCGGATGCGACCGCGGGGTTCCGGGTCTACCGAGCGGCATGGCTCGAGCGCTCAGGGGCCCTCGACGAGGCCGGCGCGCGGGGCTACGGTTTCCAGGTCGAGATGACCTGGGCGGCAACCCGGCGCGGGGCGGCGGTCGCCGAGGTGCCCATCGCCTTCGACGAACGTCGGTTCGGCGCCTCGAAACTCTCAGGAGATATATTCATTGAAGAACTATTGATGGTGACTCAATGGGGGATCCGGCGATTGCTCGGCTCCACGAGTCACGGCTTGCGGTAGGAGCCCTCCGGACGCAGACGTCCCTCACGCAGCAGGGTGAGCTGCTCCTCAAGGACCTTCTCGAGCTCCTCGATGGAACGGCGCTCGCGCAGCATGTCCCAGTGGGTGCGCACGGGCTTCGCCGGCTTCTGGTCTTCGTCCTCGGGGACGTCGCCGACGACCTCCGCGATCGCCCCGCAGGCGCATTCCCAGGTCGCCGGCGGGGTCGCCTCGGCGGCGAAGGTCACCTCGAACTCGTGTCCGTTGGGGCACAGGTACTTCGCGGTGAACCGCTCGGCGAAGACGACTCCCTCCTCGGACTCCATCGACTTCGCGCCGATCTGCATTCCCCGAAGCGCCCGATCCGCCATGTCGTCTCCTCAGATGTTGGCCTGCACAGTCCCAAACGACGAGATTCTACCGGATATTCCATCCAACGGATCGACACTTCTCCCATGGGATGGCATGAGGTCTGGCGCTCTGTGCTGGAGCGCCTCGGTGCGAGTCTCGTGGCGCAGGACGTCTCCATCGGCGCATGGACGGCCGCCGCGGCGGCGTTGGCCGCGCTGTGCGTGGCGACGCCCCTGTGGGTCGTCGTCCGCCCGCTGGTCACCGTCGTCCACGAACTCGGCCACGCGGTGGTGGGAGTCCTGTGCGGACGCCGGTTCACGGGTTTCATCGTCAATCCCGATATGTCGGGCCACACGGTCACGGCGGGCCGGCCGCGCGGGATCGGTCTGGTGCTCACGACGGTGGCCGGATACCCGATGCCGGCGGCCGTCGGCGCCGTCATGATCGCTGCCGCCATGGGCGGGCGGGCCCCGCTCGTCCTCGTGATCGCCGGAGGCCTGATGATCGCCGCTCTGGTCCGCGCCAGATCGCTCTACACGGCGCTGGCTCTGGTGACGCTTCTTGCGGCCACAGGAGCCGCCTGGTGGCGGGGGAGCATCGAGCTGACGTCGGCCGCGGTCTGCGCGGCGGGCGTCGTGCTGCTGGTCGGGGCGTGGCGGCAGTTCGCGTCCGTGGTCGTCCACGGGGACCGCGCCGATGACCCCGGTGCGCTGGCCTCTCTGACACGTGCGCCCCGGTGGATCTGGCACCTCGTCATGCTGGTCCTGATCGCGTGGCCCACCTGGTGGTCGGCCTCGGCGCTCGCACCCGCGATCCGCGCGCTCGCCGACCACTCGGCAGGGTGACACGCGTCCGGGGACGAACGCCGGACCTCGGTCGGATTCGACACCCAGCCGACGATGACTCCGAGGTTGGACGGACGCCTCTCGCGGACCCTCATCCCGATCTTCCCCAACGATCCGATAATGTACATTATGTCAGATTGGCGATCGGACCGCGAGGACCAGATCCTCCCCCTCGTCCACGAAGCCCACCCGCCGGAAGTATCCGGGGTCGGTCGTCGTGCCCGCCGCCACGCGCAGCGAGGACACGCCCAGCACGTCCGCCAGCCGGGCCTGCGAGTACACGAAGCGCCCCGGACTGAGGTCGCGGAAACGCGGCGTGACCAAGTCCAGGACGATCTCCGCCCACTGCGAGTGGACCTCGGCGACGATGACGCCGATTGTCTCGTCGCCGTGCAGCACCAGGAACGCCCTCCGATCCGGGCCCTCCGGGATCGCGCGGAACCGGGGGTACCACCGCTCCACCGCCTCGGCCAGGGAGCCGATCATGTGGGCCAGATAGGCCTCGCCCGCCCCGATCGGGAGCAGCGTGTAGGAGCGGCCGCGCCGGGCGTCGCGCTCGATCCGCACGATCCACCAGGCGTCGATGAGCGTGATCGCCAGGTTCATCGCGGCGAACGGCCAGATCCCGAAGATCACGTTGTAGATCGTCGCCAGCGCGGACCCGGTGAGATTCAGCCACCGGAAGCGACGCACGCTCGGGAGCATGAGGGAGACGACCACGAGCACGGAGCCCGCCCATCCCATGACCTCGTACACGGACACGATATCCCCTCTCCCCCGGCCCGCCCGGCTTCCGCGCCCTTCCGCGCCGTCGCGCGGAGGTCCATCGTAGCCCCGTCCCGCCGCCCCCCGGGCGCGCCGACTTAAACTGGGGGGCATGAGACTCGGTGTGGACTTCGGCACGACCCGCACGATCGTCGCGGGCGCGGACCGGGGCAACTACCCGGTCGTCTCCTTTGAGGACCCGCGCGGGGACGCCCGCGAGTTCGTCCCCTCCCTCATCGCCCTCGAGGACGGCCGTCCCGTGTTCGGCTTCCGCGCCGAGGAGGCGGCCCGGGCCGGCGCTCCGCATCTGCGTTCCGTCAAGCGCATTCTCTCGGATCCCCATGTGACGGCCGCCGCGACGGTGCGCCTGGGCGGGCGCGATCTCCGCGTGCTCGACCTCGTCGCAGGGCTCCTCCACGAGGTGGCCGGCTGTCTGCGCACCTCGTCCTCGGTCGCCGAGGACCTGGCGGGCGCTCCGCTCGACATCGTCGTCGGCGTTCCCGCCCATGCCCATTCGGCCCAGCGCCTCCTCACGCTCGAGGCCTGCCGGGCGGCCGGGTTCGCTGTGAGGGCGATGGTCAACGAACCCTCCGCCGCCGGGTTCGAGTACACGCACCGCCATGCGGGCACGGTGAACTCTCGGCGCGGCCGGGTCCTCGTCTTCGATCTCGGCGGCGGGACCTTCGACGCCTCGCTGGTCGCGGTCCGCGGAACCGCCCACGAGGTCCTCGGCTCGTGCGGCGACAACCATCTGGGCGGGGACGACTTCGACGAGGTCCTCGCTCGGTGCGCGCTGCGGGCCGCCGGGGTCTCCCCCGCCGAGTTGGGCGAGTCCGGGTGGGCGGGCCTTCTCGATGAGGCCCGCACCGCCAAGGAGTCCCTGTCCTCCCAGTCGCGCCTTATCGCGCTCGAGGTCGCGGGGCGCGCCGTCACCGTCCCGGTCGGCGAGTTCTACGAGGACGCCGCTCCCCTTGTCCGCTCGGCGCTGGCGACGATGGAGCCGCTGACCGTCCCCGACCGGGACGGTTCCCCCGCCCTGCCCGGCGATGTGGCCGGCCTCTACGTCGTCGGGGGCGGGTCGGAGCTGCCCATCGTCTCGCGCCTGCTGCGCTCCCGGTTCGGACGGCGCGTCCACCGCTCCCCTCACGCCGCCGCCTCCACCGCCATCGGGCTCGCGATCGCCGCCGACCCGGACGCCGGATACACGCTCTCCGAACGACTCTCACGGGGGCTCGGTGTCTTCCGGGAGTCCGAGTCGGGCCGGCGCGTGTCCTTCGATCCGCTGTTGGAACCCGATCTCCGGGTGTCGGCATCGGACACCGTGGCCGTCACCCGGACCTACCGCGCCGCCCACAACATCGGATGGTTCCGCTTCGTCGAGTACGCCTCCACCGATGACGAGGGCGTCCCGCGCGGCGACGTCATGCCGCGCGGTCGGATCGCCATGCCCTTCGATCCCCTGCTGCAGGAGGGATCCCGTCGGGGCGAGGTCGATCTTGCGGGCCAGGAGGTCGTGCGCACCGAGTACGGACCACTTGTCGAAGAACGTTACTCGGTGGATCCGAACGGCATTGTCGAGGTCCAGATCCGCGACTGCGACACGGGTTTCACTCTCCGGCAGTCCCTGGCCGCCGACTGAACCTCCCGCCGCGCCTCAGGACGCGGAGCGCTTGCGGCGGCGCCTCTCGGCCAGCTCATCGACCATCGGCGCGGCCTCGGCCTGCTCGATCGGCAGCTCGGCCAGCGATCCCTCGATCTCGCGCCACACGCGCCCCACCGCGATGCCGAAGACCCCCTGTCCCCCCTGGAGCAGATCGATGACCTCATCGGTGGAGGTGCACTCGTAGACGGACGCACCGTCGCTCATCAGCGTGATCGACGCCAGGTCGTCGACGCCGCGGTCCTGGAGCTGCCGAACGGCGGTGCGCACCTGCTGCAGGGACACGCCGGCGTCGAGCAGCTTCTTGACGACGCGCAGCACCAAGAGGTCCTTGAACGAGTAGAGCCGTTGCGAACCCGATCCGCGGGCCGCCCGCACCGACGGCTCGAGCAGGCCTGTGCGGGCCCAGTAGTCAAGCTGGCGGTAGGTGATGCCGGTGACGGCGCAGGCGACGGGGCCGCGGTAGCCGGTCTGCTCCTCATCGAGGCCCTCCAAGGGGTCGCCGAAGAGCATCCCCTGCCGGGCGGTGACCCGGGGATCCTGAGTCTGGGCGCTCACGGCGGCTCCTTCGAGGGACAGATCGTTGATGGGGACAACGCTAGGCAGTGGGAGGGGCCGGGTCAACGACCCTCCCGGCGCGCCTCACCCTCCACCTCAACGTGAGGGTTCGCGCTCGCCGCGGCCGGCCTACGACAGCCCGTTGAGACGGGACAGTGAGACACGCAGCATCTCACGATGGAGATCCGCCATGAGCTCGCCGAGCTCCATGGACCGCGATCCCGCCCGCTCCAGATCGCTGGCCCGGCTCCTCGAGCGCTGGGAGGACACGGCCTGGTCGATGAGGTCAGCGCTCCGCTCGGCGCCGGTGCGCACCGACCTCAGGACGCGCGCGTCGACGCCCTCGCCCTCCAACGCGAGCAACAGCGTGACGACCTGGATCGACCGGGAGGGGAAGTACCCGGCGAGGTCCGGCGTGATGAGCCCGAGCCCCGTGTAACGCTCCAGGGTCTCGATGCTCGCCCCCGTGAGGTCGGAAAGCTCCCGCGCGGGGAGGGACGGCCGGTTGGAGGGCACGACGACATGCCCCTCCGAGGTCACGACCCGTGCCGTCGGAGCGGGCTCGACATCATGACCCGCGTCGAGGGCGCGCAGCTGGTCCCCGATGACGCGAAGCGGCGCGTAGGAGTCGCGCTGCTGGGTGAGCACAAACCGCAGGCGCTCGACGTCGGCGCGGGAGTACTTGCGGTATCCCGCCCCGGAGCGGACGGGACGCACTAGCCCCTGGTCCTCCAGGAAGCGGATCTTCGAGACCGTGACTGCCGGGAACTCCGCGCGCAGCAGGCCGACCACCTGTCCGATGGACAGCGCGGGGTCCCGCGAGACGCCCCGCGGCCACGGCTCGGGAGCGTCCCGCGCATCGGGGGCGGGAGCAGGGGCTGCCGCGCTCATGCCTGGCGCGGAGATGGGTGGTAGGTCAGCCGGTACTTGCCGATCTGCACCTCGTCTCCGGCGTGCAGCTCGGCCTCCTCGACCCGCTCCCGGTTGACATAGGTCCCGTTGAGTGAGCCGGAGTCGCGCACGTAGTAGCCGCCGTCGCGGGCGAGGAACTGGCAGTGGCGACGCGACACGGTGACGTCGTCGAGGAAGATGTCCGACTTCGGGGAGCGCCCCGCGTTCGTCACCTCCGGGTCCAGGAGGAAACGGGCTCCCGAGTTCGGACCGCGCTGGACGATGAGCAGGGCGGATCCCGCCGGCAGCGCGTCGACGGCGTCGCGATCGCGTGCCGAGAGCGGGACCGGGCCGCTGAGCGCCTCATCCTCCGAGGGCAGTCCGAACAGCGAGGTGGCCGTGGGATCGAAATCCTTGTTGGTCTCCACTCTTCCCTCCTTGAGTCGATCGGCGACACGTTATCGCCAGTGTAGTGTGCCGGGCGCCCCAAGGACTCACTTCACCGTCGCCCACTGCGGCTTCGGAGCCGGGGCGACGGCCGTGATCTGGAGGTCGTCAGAGGCCGCGATGTCCACACCGGCCCCGCGAGCCCGCATCTGCTGGGCGGATCCGGCCTGGATCTCCAGCGCTGGCTCCAGGGTGGTGGCGTCCCCGAGGATCTGCCACGTGTACGGCGAGGAGATCCGCGTCCCGTCCACCACGACACCCGTGGAATCGCTGGTGAACCAGGATCGCGGGGTGAGCCTGACCCCGTTGAGGGCGACGGCCTCCGCGCCGGCGTTGCGCAGCTCGCCCAGCGCCATGACGAACTGCGAGGAGTCCAGGGCGCCGCCGCCGTCGGTCACCGTCATCACGAGTCCCGGGCCGTGGACGGGGACCGTTCCGGCGTTGACGGCGGCCTGCGTCGCGGCCCGCTCGGCGGCCGAACGGGCCGCCTGCTGCTCCGAGGCCGCGTTCTGGAGCTCGGCGAGTTGCGACTGCAGATCGGACTTCTCCGATCGCAGCGTCTCCTCCCGGGTGGAGAGCTCGTCGAGCAGGGCGACGAGGTCCTGCTGGTTCATCGTCTCCAGCGGGTCCGTCTGCTGGGCGCGGACCTGGGTGACCATCGCCGCTCCCAGGACGAAGCAGATGACGAGGAGGACCACGTGGAGGGGGCGGGGGCGGGCGAAGAGCGCGCCGCGCACCCGGCGCCACATCGCGGGCCGGCGCGGAGCGGGAGAGGCGTCGTCCATGGCGTTCACGCCTTGAAGATCAGCCGGCGGATGGAGGCCGTGTTGGAGAAGATCCGGATCCCCAGGACGACGACCACGGCCGTCGTCATCGCGGAGCCCACCCCCAGCTGCGCCCCCAGGAAGACCAGCAGGCAGGCGACGACGACGTTCCAGAAGAACGACAGGATGAAGACCCGGTCGGAGAAGGTCCCCTCCAGCCAGGCCCGCGCCGCGCCGAACAGGGCGTCGAGCCCCGCCACGACGGCGACCGGGAGGAAGCTCTGCAGCCACACGGGAACGGTGGGATCCACGAGGAACCCGACGAGGATCCCCAGGGCGAGTCCGAGGACGGCGATCACATCAGTCTCCTGAGCTGTCGGTGTCGGCGCCTGTTCCGGTGCCGGTGGTCGTGGCGGGCGAGTCCAGGGCGTCCATCTCCAGGGAGGACTCCGAGCGCGTGTCCATCGTGATCCCGCGGACGGACCGGGCGGCCGAGAGATGATCGCCGGCGTCGCCCCTGACGAGGGCCACCGCCAGGGCGTTCGCATCGCCGATGGCCGCGACCTCGTAGGGCGCCTGGACGGTCGTGATGTCGACGAGGATGACGGCTCCGGCGCGGCGGACGAAGGTGCCGGGCCCGATGCGCAGGCCGTTGACGGTGATCGCCTCCGCTCCCCCGCTCCACAGCGCGTTGACCACGACGCGCAGGTCCTGGTCGGTGACGGCCCCCTCCACGCCCGTGGTGTCCAGCGCCGAGTCGGGTCGGTCGTCCAGGGTGACGACGAGGCCGGGCCCTTCCACGGGGGCGACCGCCGCGGCCACGGCCACCGCGTCGCCGATGTCGGCTCCGGTCCCCGAACTCGCTCCGGCAGCGGCTCCGACCTGGGAGGACAGCGACGCGACATCGGCGTCCAGGGACTGGACGGTGGAGAGCTGGGAGCGAGCCTGGTCGAGCAGGGTCTCCCCGACCTCGCCGGCCGCCGGCGCCCGCAGGTTGCGCACCGCGATGGCGGAGCCGGCGCCCAGGGCGATGGCGAGCAGCAGGATCAGGGCTCTGCGCCACAGCGGCTGGCGCCGAGCCCGCTCCTCCGCGGAGTAGGCGTGGTATCCGGCGTCCAAGGGGTTGTTGAGCAGCTGGGTGAGCAGCGACATCGACGCCGCGGGGTCGCGCGGGGACTCCCCGCCCCGGCGCGCGGGGTCCTCCGGCGAGGACGGCGCCGCCTGCCGGTTCGTCCCGGATCCCGGCGCGGCGGAGGCGCTGCGGGGCACAGGGGTGGCGACCATGCCCCGAGTCTAGGACCTGCCCGCCGGGGAAGGTCGGCGGCGGCCGGCTCATCTAGAGTGGCCGCCATGACCTCCGTGCGCGACATCCGCCCCCTTGTGGAACCGCTCCCCCTGTCCCAGGCGCTCGCCGGCGTCGATGTGCTCGAATGGGTGGACGCACCCGGAGCCCCGGCCCGCGGGGCGATGGTCAGCGGTGTGACGGTGTCGACCCTCGACGTGGACCCCGGCTGGCTGTTCGTCGCGATCCCCGGCCTCACCCAGCACGGGATCCGTTTCGCGCACCGCGCGGCGCAGGAGGGCGCGGCCGCGATCCTCACGGATCCGATCGGCGCGCGAGGCGCCGCCGAGGAGGGGCTGGGACTGCCGGTGGCCGTTGTCGGGGATCCGCGTGCGGCGTCCGCCGCGGTCGCGGCCACGGTCTACGGGCATCCGGCCCGCAGGCTGCGGACCATGGCGGTCACCGGGACGAACGGCAAGACGACGACCTCGTACCTCATGCGCGCGGCCCTGGGCGCGGCCCACGAGGATGCCGCCCTGTGCGGGACCGTCGAGACCCGCGTCGGCGATCTGCGCATCCTGTCCGACCACACGACCGGCGAGGCGCCCGTCGTCGAGCGCATCCTCGCCCTCGCCGGGCAGAAGGGGCTGGGCGCCGCGGTGGTCGAGACGTCCGCGCACGCCTTGAGCCTCAACCGCGTCGACGGCATCGTCTTCGACGTCGCGGCCTTCACGAACCTCCAGCACGACCATCTCGACTACTACCACGACATGGAGCACTACTTCGCGGCGAAGCGCGCTCTGTTCACCCCGGCGCATTCGCGCCAGGGCGTCGTCTGCGTGGACGACGAGTGGGGGCGCCGGCTCGCGCGGGAGGCCGAGGTGCCGGTCACCACCGTTTCTGCTCTCACCGACGAGCCCGCCCAATGGACGGTCCGGGACGCGCATGTCGACGCGGACACCTCGCGCACGGTGTTCACCCTCGTCTCCCCCGATGGCGCGGGCCATGCGGTGGCCACCCCGGTCCTTGGCGACGTCAACGTCCAGAACGCCGCCCTCGCCATCGTCAGCGCCGTGCGGCTGGGCCTGGACGTGGACGCGGTGATCGCCGCCGTGGAGCGCGCCGAGCAGGTGCCCGGGCGCATGGAGAAGGTCAACCCTGTCCCCGATCCCCGTCAGCCCCTCGTCGTCGTCGACTACGCGCACACGCCCGAGGGGCTGGAGTGGACGCTGGCGTCGACGCGGGAGTTCACGCGCGGGCGGATCGTCCTCGTCTTCGGCACTGACGGAGACCGCGACCCCACCAAACGCGAACCGCTCGCCGCCATCGCCGCCCGCCGCGCCGACGACCTCTGGGTCACCGACGAGAACCCGCGCACCGAGGACGCCGCGTCCATCCGCGCCCAGCTGCTCCGCGGGATCGCGTCCGTCCGGCCGGACCTGGCCCACGTCACCGAGGTGGCGACATGCCGGCGCGACGCGGTGCGGCGGGCGATCCTGGCGGCCGGCCCCCGGGACACGGTGCTCATCACCGGCAAGGGCGCGGAGTGGTACCAGGACATCGACGGCATCAAGCACGCCTACAACGACGTGCCCGTCTCCCGCGAGGTGCTCGGCCAGGACCCGCGCGCCCGGGTGTGAGCACGGACTCCGCCCCGTCCCGCCGGGACGCCCTCGTCTAGGATTGCCCCGTGACCGACGACCAGACCGGGGCCTCCCCCGCGGACCAGGACGACCTGCGCGCCCGATCCATGCTCTCCTCCCTTGAGCAGTACGAGCTCGACGAGGACGACCGCGCGCTGCTCGAGGCCGGCGACGGCTCGCCGGACGAGTCGCGGCCGGCCGCCGGGCTGCCGGTGCTCGCCGTCGTCGGCAGGCCCAATGTCGGCAAGTCGACCCTGGTCAACCGGATCCTCGGCCGACGCGAGGCCGTCGTCCAGGACACCCCCGGCGTCACCCGCGATCGCGTCGCCTATGCGGCCGAGTGGGCGGGCCGGGACTTCACGGTCGTCGACACGGGCGGGTGGGAGGTCGACGTCAAGGGCCTCGACCGCTCCGTCGCCGACCAGGCGGAGGCCGCCATCGGCTTGGCAGACGCCGTCTGCCTCGTCGTCGACGCCACGGTCGGGGTCACGGCCACCGACGAGAGGATCGTGCGCGTCCTGCGCGCCTCCGGCCGGCCCGTCGTGCTGGCGGCCAACAAGGTCGACTCGCCCCTGCAGGAGGCCGACGCCACGGCCCTGTGGTCGCTGGGGCTGGGCGAGCCCCACCCGATCTCCGCCCTCCACGGACGGGGCACCGGGGACCTGCTCGACGCGTTGGTCGACGCGCTCCCGGAGGAGTCGGCGGTCGCTCCGGCGGCCCCGGAGGGGGGGCCACGCCGCGTCGCGCTGGTCGGCCGGCCCAACGTCGGCAAGTCGTCCCTGCTCAACGCGCTGGCCGGGTCGGACCGGGTCGTCGTCGATGAGACGGCGGGGACCACGCGCGACCCGGTCGACGAGCTCATCGAGCTGGATGGGCGTCCGTGGTGGTTCGTCGACACGGCAGGCATCCGCCGCAAGATGCACCGGACGACGGGCGCCGACTACTATGCCTCGATCCGCACGCAGGCGGCCTTGGAGAAGGCCGAGGTCGCGATGGTGCTCCTCGACGCCTCCGAGCCGCTCACCGAGCAGGATGTCCGAGTCGTCCAGCAGGCGGTCGACGCCGGGCGCGCCGTGGTCATCGTCAACAACAAGTGGGACCTCGTCGACGAGGACCGCCAGCCTCGTCTGCGCGCCGAGCAGGAGCGCGATCTGGTCCAGGTCCAGTGGGCGCCCCGGATCAACCTGTCGGCCCGGACGGCGTGGCACACGAACCGGATCGCCCGCGCGCTGGACACCGCCATCGCGGGGTGGACGACCCGCATCCCGACGGGACGCCTCAACGCGTTCCTCGGCCAACTGGTCGCCGCCCATCCCCATCCCCTGCGAGGGGGGAAGCAGCCGCGCATCCTCTTCGGCACGCAGGTCTCGGCGCGCCCTCCGCGCTTCGTGCTGTTCACCACCGGGTTCCTCGACCCTGGGTATCGGCGCTTCATCGAACGGCGCATGCGCGAGGAGTTCGGGTTCGAGGGCTCCCCCATCCAGATCTCGGTGCGCGTGAGGGAGCGTCGCCGGCGCTGAGGAGCGCGGGTCAACCCCTGAGCACGTCCGCGGCCTCCGTCACGGCGTGCGTGCGCAGCAGGATCTTGCCGCGCAGATGGCCCTTTTTCAGGCGGGCGTAGGCGCGCCGCACATCCGTCAGATCGAAGACGGAGTCGATCGGGTAGACCAACGAACCGCGCGCCAACGCCTCGGCCACCCTGCCCAGATCCCCCGGGAGCGCGCCCGCTCCCCCGACGGTCTGGGCGCCGAGGTCGTGCGCGCCGGGCCCGGCGGCGATCGCATCGATCCTGGCGGCCGGCACGCCGAACTGGACGAGCCCGCGGACCTCGTCGAGGTCGCGCGTCGAGAGGGCGGCGGACACGCCGGTCGGCGCGAGCTCCCGCAGACGGTCCCACATCCCCTCCCCGTAGTCCACGGGGACGATCCCGAGGCCGCGGAGGAACCCGTGGTTCTCACGGCTGGCGCTGCCGATGACGTGGGCTCCGGCCGCCCGGGCCAGTTGGGCCGCCAGCATCCCCACGCCTCCCGCCGCGCCGCTGACGAACACCGTGTCGGTCGGCGTCGGGCCGATCGCCCGGATCCCCGCCACCGCCGTGCGAGCGGTGATCTGCAGGCCTCCGGCGGTGTCCAGCCCCAGCCCCGCAGGCAGGTGGCTCACCTGGCTCGCGTCGACGACGAGGTGGTCCGCCTGGGCGAGGAAGCGGGCGCCGCCCAGCACCAGGTCGCCTGCGCTGAAGCCGTGGACCCCCGGCCCGACCTGGTCGACGACGCCGGAGAAGTCGTTGCCGTTGCCGGAGGGCAGGTCGGGCGCCATCGGCCCCGATCCCCCCGACAGGATCTTCCAGTCGACGGGGTTCAGCCCCGCGAACGCCACACGAACCCGGATCTCGCCCTCACCCGCGGCGGGCGGCGCCTCCTCGATCACGTGAAGTTGGTCGATGTCCCCGAAATGGTCGAATACCACGCGACGGCCCATGCCATCCCCCTCACTCCAACCGGTCCCGCGGCACGGGATCCGGGACGTCCCCCATCTTAGTGGCCGAGGTCACGATATGGCCGGGGAAGGGATCTGCGCGGCGCGGCGCGTCCGCTCGAGCATCTGCTCGGCCGCGTCGCTGAGCGTTCGCGCACGCAGCTCAGCGACGTCATCCCAACCGATCCCCGCCGCGTCAGCGGCTTCGAACACGGCCCTCACGGACTTGCGCGACATGCCCTGCGACGCCGAGATCGCCCGCCCAGAGAAGCCCTCAGTCCGCAACTGCAGCACCAGCTTCGCTCTGATCTTCCGTACCATTCCAGAATGCTCCTTCCGCCGCGTGCCCTATACACACGGCGGGAGGAACGTAAGCAGACCGGTGCCCAACGACACCATCACTGGTCCCCGCCGACACCACCGCTATGAAAACGGCGTAGCCCCCGAACCCTCCATCACAGGACCCCAAACCCGCGGATATTCACCGAACACTGAATAGTTCTTCTCGTGGACCTGGTGGATCTCCTCCACGAGTTTCTCGTCTCGCACGGCCCGCCTGGAGGCGGGACGGTCCTTCCTCGCGTAATAGGTGCTCGGGGCGATCTTCACGCCGGCCTCGGCCAGCGTCGCACAGATCGGCTCGACCCCGAACTCCTCCTTGTTCTCCTCGATGTAACGGCAGGTCAGTGCGAGGGGCGGTCGAGCTCCGCCGCGAAAAAAGCCGATGCGCTCTTCAGGATCGAGTTCGCTCGGCGCAGTTCCCGGTTCTCTGCTTCCAGTTCCTTGATGCGCTCCTGGTCACTGGTCGTGACTCCCGCGCGTTGTCCGGCATCGATTTGGGCTTGGCGCACCCAACAACGCAGAGTCTCCGGATTGACACCCAACTGGTCGCCGACACGGCGAAACACTCCCTTCGGTGCGCTCGGGTCCTCCAACGCGTCCAGAGCCATCCTCGTGGCCCTCTCACGCAACTCCTGCGGGTATCTCCTCGGTGCTGGCATGACAACGATCCTTCCTAGAATCACTGCCTCCATCAAACCCGGGACGATTCAGTCCGCCGACGGGGCGTGATTCATGAATCCGACTCGTCATGGGTTGGAGTCTCGGCTGTGGCCCCGGGATCGTCTACCGCTGCCGACTCGGGCAAGAGGGCGACCGGGTCGGCGCCCACAACAGTGCAGAGCCCGACGAAGTGTTCGTGGTCAAGCTGGTCCATGAATACGAAGACGGTACTGATCGCCGCACTGATCTCATCTGGGCTTACCGTATCATCAGTTTCGGGCGTCTGACTGTGCGAATAGGCATGGGCATAGCGAGTGAGCTGCTGCCGAAGCGCATCGGCGTCTCCTCGGTATCCAGAGTCGACCAGAAGCTGCCCAGCATCACGCATAGAGGCGGTGAAGTCCCCGAGCCAGTCCGGTCTCTTGAACGCGAGGAACGACTCGAGGATGCGACGAATGACATTCGGGAATAGCAATTGTGCATCAAGGCGGTTCTCGAGGGAGTCGCTCTCGGTGAGCTTCTTCTTCGCATCAACGACCGAGATAAATGCGTGGTGATAGCTCGATCGAATCTTCTTGCGAACGGCGCCGGACTCGGGCCATGTCACAATGACCGGCTGGCGGCGGGTGCGTCCTCCCGATGTAACATGCCGAGACTTCAACTCGTACAGCTCCGCCGGATACTTCTTCTTCATGCCGCCCCCGCGATGGAGGCTTTCGAGTTGGACGTCCCACTGCTTGAAAAGCTCGAAGTTGTGCGTCAAGAGGATGAACTGATCGACAAGCTCATCCGTGTCGTCCCTCGTAGCCACGGTCCAGAGGTAGGTCGAGATGCCCATAAAGACATTGCTGTCGAGGCTGGATACCGGGTCGTCGATGACGACGATTGGGTTTCCCTTGGACTTCCGGTCATGGTGGGCTACCCCTTCGAGGAAGTGGATCAGTGCGATCGCGGTCCGTTCGCCGACACTGAGTCCGATAGCTGGCTGACCGTCGCGAGTCACGACGTATTTTCCGTCCCGCGCATAGAATGCGAGCTCACTCCGACCGAGCAGTCGAGCGACTTCCCGAGTAAGCACTTCGGCTGACGGAGTCGGGTCACCCTCCACGCTCTCGAGCTTCGCGATCTCATCATTGATCGAGTCGATCCGTGTCTGAGCAGCCGTCCGCCGAGCTACGGCGTTGGCTCGCGCTCCGACCTGCTTGTCAATCTCAGCTTCCTCAGACTTGAGGTGATGGCCCTCGATCTCTACGGCTGCGGCCGCAAGGAGAGTGGCGTGCTGTGCGACGCGGTCGTTCTGCTCCTTCAGAACAGTTTCAAGTGAAGATCCGTTGATCGCAGGAGCCTCGGTCTCCTCCGCGTCAACCGCCTCGAGGACGTTTGCTCGCTTCGCCCGTACCCGCGCTCTGAGCTCGTTGGCCCAGCTCTTCAGCGCGGTCGACTGGTCCCGAACACTCTGAGCCGCTGCATCAAAGTTGGTGCGGAGGTCGTCGAACAAGAGACTGCGATTCGGAATGCGGCGGACGATGGTATCCGCGTCAGAGTCGAGGGATTCGAGTGTCGCGTTAAGCGCATCGAGGTCATGCTGAAGCCGAGCGACCTCATCAGAGAAGTGCTGCTCGATATCATGTAGTCGTCCCGCCGGTATCTTCTGCCCACAGAAGATACAGACATCGGAGTGCTTGTGCAGAGCCTCTCCTTCTTGAACCCATGAGGAGGCACCGGGGTTCGACTGAAGGGTGTCGAGCACGATAGTGACCGGTGTTGTGGCAAGCAATTTCTCTACTTGAGTCTTGAGTGTCGAGTCCGGAGTCAACGAGAACGGGTCACCGTCCAGCGCCTCGCGATTATCGCTGGCTACGAATTGCTTCTTCGAAGCGAGGTCTGCGTCGGAGAGCGCCTTCCAGGAGCTACGGTCCCCGGCATACTTTTGCCCAACTCGCCTTGAGTTGTAGCTGCTGCGATTGCGGTAGCCATCGACGCGAGAAAGATCGCCGACGACGGCTGTCGAGACGCGCTCTTGCGCGCTGGTCGTCGCTCGTTCGGCTGCGCTCACGTCGCGTTTGGCCTGCTCCAGCTCCGAGGTCTTTGTGGCCAGCTCCTCGCGAAGTGTTGAGATCTGCTCTTCAGCTTCGGCCGTGCGTTCGCCAAGTGTCAGGACTGCATCAATGTTCGGACTGCCCTCATGGAAGCGGTGGCTCCGATCGACGTAGGTTTCCCCGAACACATAGAGGCGGTCAAAGACCGCATCGTCCTGACCGTTGGTGCTGCGCTTCGCCCCGGACTCTTCAACCTGAATTGAGAGATGCTGGAAGCCGTTCGGGATCGAGCGAGTTGCATCCAGCGCCCTAGACAGCGAGGTCTTTCCAACTCCGTTTGGTCCGTAGATGACGTTGATTCGAGCGAGATCTGGTAGAGACATGTCCCACCTGTAGTCGACCCAGATGCCGCTGTTCCTGATCCACTCCAAGCGCTTGAACACTACAAACCCCATTTCTCAGCAACGGCTCGTGCATAGTCGTCGATGTCGCACATGTCGCAAGTCAGGTCACGGATTCGGTGCAGATGCTCGTAGTAGTTGAGCGTTAGTCGCGCGGAAACATAGCCGTCGAGCGTATGGCGTGAGGCGCTGGTGTTTAGAAGATCGCTGAACAGACGGGGCGAGCTGGGCCTGCCGTTAGATCGCACGTACGCGACTCTAGCCTTGATTGTGGCGTAGTTGAGATCGGCATCTGGATCGCCGTTGTGGATGTGAGCGGCCAGTCCTTTGATCGAGTTGCGTATCTGCAAGAGGAGGTTCTGCGAAAGCAGTGTCTGATTGTCCTTCAGAGCGCCGATGTTGCCGGTGATCGCGTCGTCGGCGCTACGAATCTGCGAGTCGACCGACGCCATTAGTCCTCGTCATCTCCGTCGTCGAGACCCAAGACGTAACGCATCGCATCGGTCAGATCACGAGGTTCACCGACCTCCACCTTGGTTTCCCCCGTGAACACGTCGTCATAGCCGCGAGCAGTTGCTCGCCAAGTCGCCCGGACAAACTCTGGTGCTTCGCCGAGGAACACGAGCACGGAATCCTCGTCGTCTGTCGTGACGGTGTCCTCTGGGCGAAGGTCTCCTACGTAGACGTTGACGTCGACCGATCCGGTGTTCTTCCACGTTGAGCTAGAAGGCTTGAAGTCGTTCGGATTCATCGAGAGGCCGCCGTACAGCGATGGGTTGATGCCGGCGAGACCAAAATCTCGTTGTCGCGGACCCCACTCTCGCGGTGGAGCGGGCAACTTTAGCTGGATGTCGTCGGCGTCCTTAGGCAGGTCCTTGTAGTCGAGTGCTCGCACGTCGCCCTCAAGATGGACCTTCACCTCAACGTCATGCAAGAATGTCTTGGCTCGATTCAGAACCTGAACCTCGGCAGCGTCGAGTGTGTAGCCAGCAAACCTGCGTACTGCCTTCGGCCACGCCTTGCGGAATCTCGCTTCCCAGTCATCGATCGAAGCGAGGTACTCATCCCTTGTTCGCTCCTCGGGGATGCCTCCAAAGAAGTTGGCCGCACTCAAGCTCTTAGATAGCTCGGCGATGGCGCTCTGGTACCCGATAGCAACTCCGGGTCCGCCCTGCGCCGAGGCGGGTTTGGATGGCTTCAGCCGCGGCAGAGCCGCGATTAGGGCTTCTCGCTCGACCGAGATGCACTTATCTAGTGAGCGCTTCTCATCGATGATGACGGGAACCGCGACGCCAACCACGCTGACGGCGATATCAACGGGCGCGGCTGATTTCGCAGCGCCGCCAGCGGCGATCATATCCATCTCGCCCGCGTTGGCCTGGCGGGTTTCGCCGTCGTCTCGGAAATAGACGTGGCCGCTGGTGAGCTTGTCCCCGTTGTCGCGGCAGATGAAAGCTGGTTGGCCGACCTTGGGTGGGTCTACGAGAACGACCAGAACTTGCTTGGTCGATCCATCGACTGGAACTCGGACGACGTCCCAGTGCGGGCCTGCTTCTCCAAGGAAGGGCTTGATGACCTTTTGAAGTTCCAGGGTCTCGATCGGGTCAATGCCTTCAGCCCCGTTCTTTGTGATGCCGATGACCATCACGCCATAACCCTCGAATGCTTCTGCGGCTCGCTCCGGTGATCGGTTGGCTGCACCCAGGATGAACTTTGCGATCTTCTGCTTATCCGCCTTGGAATTGAGATTCTCAGGCCCCTTGAGTTCGAGGTAGTGACGTTCGGTCAGGTCGGCGAGCAAGCCGTGCGCGGCGATAGCGTCGACAAGTTCTGCCGCCGCTAACTCGCCTCGCGGTGCTCGTGAGATATCTATAGTCTTCAGGTCAGCCGCCTTTCGTCGCTTTTCGAGTTCCGGACAAATTCTCCCTCGTCGGTGACAGTGAGCTTGGCGTGTTCAAAGATCCCGACCGCGTTCCTCACGTCGTTGCCACTGACGAACTGCTGGCGAAGCTTGTCGTCAACGCCGAGCAGATCGAATAGCTGGGCTCGCGCGATCACCTCGGCAAGTTCCTTGACCCCGGTCAACACGTCAGTGTCGGGGTAGGATTCTCGGTCGGGGTGCTTCAGGTCGTTGTTGACGCTTGAGATCGCCTTTGCGATGCCGATGCGACTGCCAATCTCAGGCCAGTCAAGATAAGCTGCCTCTAGGCACTTGACGATGTGGCCACACATCGGACGTCGCCTTTTGTCGTTGAATCGGTAGTAGCCAAAGCGGTCGAGAGAGATGGCGAGCATCATCAGTTGAGGCTCAAGGAAGCGACTCGCGCCGTTGATCACTTCAGCCGCAGGCTGAACTGCTTGTTTGAAAACGTTGTCGGAATATAGTTCGGTCCACTTACGCATACCGTCCGCGCCGATGTCGCCAAGCCGGAACAGGCCAAAGACGAAGGCGTTCTTCTTCGGAACAGGATCGCGGTGCTGTGCGACGGTACCGTACATCTGCACCTCCACTGAGTGAGCGCCGCGGTCGCTGCCGTCCATCATCCAGAGAGGAAACTCGTCATCTCGCAACTTGTGGGAGCGCCATGCGAGCTTGTGCCCAAACACCAGGCTCAGAAGTACCCGTACCGCCCAGTGCGCTGAGAAGTGATCGGCAATCGCCGCGCCGCTCTCGCTGACGGTGCTGATATACGGATTGCTGTCATCGATCACGAAGCTGCGACCCGGCGTACCGTGCCAGGCAACGTTCGATTGGACGGTGTATTTGAATCCGCCGGTCTCCCACTCGACGGACTCGTTGGCGTCGAGAACCACGGTCGTCCGGTAGTGACCGTTCTCACCCCGGCTCTGCTCATATTCATGTTGGACTGGACTGAAGCGCGCGAACTCTCGTAAGCCGTCGATGTTTGAGATGAACTCTCTGACGAGGTACTCGTCCTTGTAGTTCCGAGGACGCTCGAAAATGGTCGCCTGAGCCTTCACAGTTCCGACGACGCGACCGAGGCCCGAGTAACCGCCAAACATCGTGCCGGCGAGAGTGACGTGGCCCTTGTTGTCCTCGAAGACAAGTGTCTTCGGCAGGGTGCTGTTGTCGATGTCGAACCACTTGCGAGCCTTGAGATATTGAGGGTTCGGACCGCCGTCCGGTTCGTAGTAGTAGGGGATGGTGAGTTCAGCACCGTGTTTCTCATTGAAGGTCAGCGCCGCTGCCTGGTCCGGAACAGCGTCATCAACGCCATCGAACAGGCGACCCACGCGCACGTCTCCAGGGCTAAGTGTGTTCGTCATCTACATCCCCCACTCTTCGTCGGCCAGCGGAGCGTCGTTCAGCTCGTCGCGCCGTGCTCGCCAGTCCGGCAGGAACTGATCCATCAGGTCAGTGAAGCGTTGGTTGTGGCTGCGCTCGTGCAGGTGCGTCAGTTCGTGAACAACGATGTACTCGAGGCAGCGAGGGTTCTTCTTAGCCAGCTCAGGATTGATCCAGATCGTACGGGATTGAGTCACGCATGTGCCCCACTTGGTCTTCATGCGACGAACGACGATCTTGTCCGCCTCGGCTCCCACGATTGGCTGCCACTTGGCCAGGAGGGAGGGCAGAGCGGCTTTGAGCTCGCGACGGTACCAACGGTCCAGAGCGGCTCGCTTGGCGTCAGCGTCAGCGTCAGCCGGCGTTACCACCCAGAGCGTTTGCCCCTTGGTCTCAACGTGGAAGTTACCTGAGGTGCGCGAGACATCCAGCCGATATCGCTGGCCCCAGACGTAGTGGGTTTCGCCGGATTGCATCTCCCGCTTGGTCTGGCGATCTGCATGCTGCAGCCGCTCTCGTTGTTGCTTGATCCACGGCAGACGTTGGACGATCGCTAGGCGGATGGTGTCTTCGTCGAGGGCATCCGGTGCAGCAACGCGGACTCGCCCGACTGGCGGGTAAACCGAGATGTGCAGGTTCTTGATGTCTTTGTAGACAACGTCGATGCCGAGGCCGGCCACGGTGAGGTAGGCTCTAGCGGTACTCATCGTGCTCCTTCAGGAGCCTGACGAGTGCATCTAGACGTTCCGGCCCGAATCCGTCCGGCAGTTCACGACGAAGTGATCGCTTCAGGGCGCGCTCCTTCATCGGGTTGCCTGCCCAGCCGTGATCCTTGTTGTTCTGGATGAAGTCGCTCAAGTACTCGACGTCAATCGTAATGTCGCTCGGCCAGCTGAAGTCGACTAGCGCCCGACGAGCAGGAGTTGATGCCCAAGCAGGGTAGGTATCGTCCGACTCCTTCTTACCGACCTGAGCGGTCAGGGAGAGCAGGTCGTTTAGGAAGTCGGCGTATGCCCCGGCTTCCTTGCGGCGACGCTCAATGATGGCGTCAAGCAGTGAAGACATCCGGCCGTAGTACTTCGGGTTCAGTGCCCGTTCATCGACGATGGTCTTGCGGACGTTGTTGATGATGGTCTCGGCCACCGCCTCTGGATTCTTGCGAATACCTTCCGGCAGGGTGTTGATGGCGCCGCCGCCGCGTTCGACGATCAGCTGCACCAAGCCCTGGTCCAGGGTCGCCACTGTCTCCGACGGCTCGGCGAGGATGTAGGTGTCGAGCAGCGAACGCATGCCTGCTTCGAACTGCTTCATGTCGATGTTCTCGCCGGCACCACGTTCGACCTCGTTACGGACGGCCACGTAGTCGGTGACCTCGCTCTTGATGGATGCCGCTTCGGCAGCCGTATAGCCAGCTGACTCTATGTCGTTCGCCAGGGTGCCGTAGGCGCGAACCAGCGAAGCGACCGACTTGTACAGCTCGACACGCTTCGGCTCATTGAGCTTGATCTGCTCCGCATCGCCAGGCTCGAGGGAGACGAAGTAGTGCTGGTATTCCAGCGTTCCCTTCGGCAGAGACACCGGTTCGCAGAGGGCGCGGACTCGCTCCAACGCCTCGTCCAGATCCTGACGATCTTGCTGGGTGCGGTCTTTGAGCAGTCCGTCAATATCTTCCTTCGCGTAGCCATCGAGGGCGCCGGACGTGTAGTCCGTGATTGCTTGATCCAGCGATTGGAACAGGTCGCGGTAGTCGATGACGTAGCCGTAGGTCTTGTCGTCGCCGTCGAGGCGGTTGACGCGGCAGATGGCCTGGAACAGGCCGTGGTCCCTCATCTTCTTGTCTATGTAGAGGTACGTGGCGCTCGGAGCGTCGAAGCCGGTCAGAAGCTTGTCGACCACGATCAGCAGTCGCATCTGACCCGGCTCTTCAATGAAGCGACGCTTGACGTCCTTCTCGAACTCCTCGACCCTCAGCACTGCCTGGTCTGCCGACTCGCGGAAGTAGTCCGCCAGCATCTGGCGGTAGATGTCGTACTTGATCAGCTCTTCGTTGTCGCCCTCGCCAGCATCCTCCTTTGAGATCGAGGTAGCGGTCGGGACGTAGCTCGACACGATGGCGACCTTGTCCTTGAAACCCGCTTGGACGAACATCTCGTAGAACTTGCAGGCCTGGTAGACGCTTTCGCTCACCAGCATGGCGTTGCCGCGACCAGACAGCAGGCGAGGCTCACGCTCGAAGTCCATCAGGACGTCCTGCACGATCATGGCGGCACGCGAACGGGCCGACACGACCTTCTGCATGGTGCCCCACTTCTTCTTGAGGCGCGCCTTGCTGAGGTCGGTCAGTCCCTTGGTCTTGACGTCGAACCACTTGTCGACGCGCTCCGGACCGATCAGCTCCTGGTCGATGTTGCGAGCCGTGTAACGCAGGTCCAGCACCACGCCATCCCGGACAGCCTCATCGAACTTGTAGGTGTGGATAAAGGAGCCGAACGTCTCGATGCTCGTCGCCTTGTCGGCCTTGAGCAGCGGCGTTCCAGTGAAACCGATGAACATCGCGCCCGGCAGCAGGGCAGTCATCGCCTTGTGCAGCTTCCCACTCTGGGTGCGGTGCGCCTCGTCGACGAAGACGAACAGGTTCCCCTTGACCTTGAAGCCGGTCGGGACACGGGAACCCAACTCCTTGATGAACTCATCGCTGGCGGTCTCATCCGACTCATCACTCTGGTCGCCGGAGCGGAACTTGTGGACAAGCGAGCAGAGCAGCCACGGTTGGCTCTGGTTGAGCATGCCGATCAGGTCGGCACCCGAGGTAGTGCGGTAGATCGACTCGTTGACACCGCCAAAGACCTTGTCGATCTGCTCATCAAGCTCGGTGCGGTCCGTGATAATCAGGACACGGGCATCGGTCTGATGCTCACGAATCCACTTCGCCAGCCACACCATCGTCAGACTCTTGCCCGAGCCCTGCGTGTGCCAGATGATGCCGCCCTCATGGTTACGGACCCGCTCTTGAGCAGCCTTGACGCCGAAGAACTGGTTGTGTCGGGCGGTCTTCTTAACTCCCGAGTCGAACACGATAAAGTCATGGATGATCTCCAGGAACCGATCCTTGGAGCACATCTGGAGCAGGGAACGGTCGAGCGGGTTCGACTCCTCGCCGAACTCCTTCCACTCGAGCCAGTACTTCTCGGGGGTATCGATCACGCCGTAGCGCAAGCCCTCGACGTCATTGCCCGCGAACAGCAGCTGGACGGTCGTGAAGAACGGCCGCACGAAGTGCTGCTTCTGGTTGCCAATGTTCTGACGGATGCCCTCGCTGACGCTGACCCATGAGCGTTTCAGCTCGATCACGCCCATAGCGATGCCGTTGACGTAGAGCACGATGTCGGGGCGCTTGGTGTGCTCGCCCTTGATGGTGACTTCCTCGGCCACCACAAAGTGATTGTCCTGCGGATTCTCCCAGTTGATCGGCCAAACCGTCTCGGTGGTCTCTCCGACGTCGCGCTTGACCTTGACGCCGTAGCGAAGCAGCTCGTAGAACTTGCGGTTCGAGTCGTAAAGTTTCTGGCCATCCGCAAGAGAGGCGGCGGCCAGGAGCTGCGAGACCGCACGGCGAATCAACTCGTCGTCGTAGCCGCGAGCCTCTAGGTTCTGGATCAGCAGAGCATCGTCGATGTTGCAGTTGTCGAGATCCTCACGGTTACCGCCGTACTGGTAGCCGAGCCGATCCCGGAAGAGAGCCACGATACGGTTCTGCGTCTTGCGCTCGATCTGACCTACGGTGCTCATGCTGCAACCCCCTCGGTGAGACGCGTGCGCCCAGTCAGCAACTCCTGCATCATGCCCTGTTTAATAGCCCGAGCAGAAGCGAGGCGACGCTCCAAAGCGGCGATATCATCGTCGGCGTCGAGTAGAACTTGAGCGATGGCTTCCTGCTCTTCGCGGGCTGATGGGACTCTGAAAGCAAGCGTGACCAGATCCTTCTGGTACAGGTGATTAATTGTTGATCCAGCGCTGAGCCCCGCCACGAACTTGTCAAAGTACTGCGAACGCAGCATCGCGAAGATGAAACGAGGATCGTACGAGTTCCGTTTCGGTCGCAATACGAACACACCGCTATTGAGCGTTGCAGGACCAGGCAGGTTTTCGACTAGTGCCACTTTTCCTATGGTGCCGTCCTTAGTGATGAGAATGTCCCCTTCTTGAAGCTGAATATTCGTATCTTGGTCGTATCTCCACTTGTCCACGAACGGGGTCGAATCCCAGTTAACTCGACCGGCTCTGAAATCAGTGCCGCCCACCAGTCGATATTCGCCAGAGCTTCGATATTCATCAGTTCTTAGCCCTTGCCAACCAATGCGAGCCTTAAGATGCGAGGCATTTGCAACTCGAAGTTCTACCCAATCTCCTCTGAAGCCATGCAACCGCGTGCGCCCAGTCAGCAACTCCTGCATCAAGCCTTGCTTGACCTTCCGCTTTTTGGAAATCAAATTCACGAGACCCGCGACAAGCCGATCCCCCGATGAGAGAGCGGCTGCAATATCACGCTGTTCGTCCATAGGCGGCAAGCGGAGCTGTAGAGACTTCAGACGCGTAAGGTTAAAACCCGGCACTCCTGTCCCGACCGCGCCTCCAAGGATCTCGCGTTGCATTTCTGGCCCTGAGAACAGGTAGTACAAAAACTCCGGAAGAACGATGTTCCGGTCAGGAGTCAACTTCATCTGCTTGTTGGATATGACGTACTCGCGGTACGCCGAAGTTCCGTCTAGCAGCCCAACTTGGTTAATCGTTCCCCAACAGCTGAAGATTAAATCGCCTTGCTTCGCTATGGACCGGGAAAACTCTATAGCTTTCTCTGCATCCAAGAAGACCAGATCCGCATCGCTAAAGCGAATCTCTGGGTCAGTGCTGAGGTTGCTGCCCCTCACGATCGGCACACCAAAAGGCCGAAAGAAGCGCGAGCCAATCGAGGATCCGAACGGCCCCGTGGCCATTGCGTTTTTTGATCGCGCTGCAATGTCTGCAACAGTGACGATTGGCCAGCTGGTCATACCGAAACCCCCATTGCCACAAGATGTCCTGCGACCTTCGCACTCAACGCCTCGATCTCGGCTTCGAGTTTCCCGACCGTGGTTTCGTATCGTTCGGCGAGCACCCGCAGGCGCGCGGTGAACTTCTGCACCGCTGTCACCAGTTCGCTCTCGATGCCCGCCTCGATAGTGGATCCCCACTTATCATCGATAACCAGCTTCTTGATGTCGTCGGTCGTGAGCTTTCCGTATTGAGCAAGCGCCTGCTCCTCGAGCTGAGTTTTCGTGTCCTTGACCGTTTTTTTCGCAGCAGTTTCGGCCGCGAACAGAGTCATGATGTGGTTCAGCGCCTCGATCTCGTCGGGGTCGCCCCCCTCGGCTTTGGCAGCGCGGAGCCGCTTCTTGACTGTGGTTGCGGTGATCTTGTCGTCCTCGACTGCTTCCCAGAGCAGGCCGTCCTCGACGGCGTGCTCTTCGGTGTATTCCTCGATGGCCTGTGTCGCTG
>JALCNR010000001.1 GCA_022649165.1 Actinomyces sp. | reverse complement strand
GGGGGGGGGGGGGGGGGGGGGCGGCGCCGCCCCCCCCGCCACTCCCGTTTCTTGCGCGTTGCGTCTCTTCGCAGATCAGTGCGTGTTGCAGAGGGCACAATCGATTCGTGACGGATCGCACGGTCGTTCATTGCGCCAGGGTGGTTGACATAGCGGAGAATGAAACGGAGAGTCAATCGTGTCAACTCTTGCGGCATCTTCGACGAAGGTGCAGGAGACCTTAACTTCTCATACAAATCGCCAATGATCGGCTGACATGGTTGACAAACTGAGCGCGGCTCGGAAATACTCTTCACCGTTGAAGAAAGCGCCTGCCATCCGCCGAGGCAGTGTCCCAGCACGACTGTGGACAACAGATATTTAGTATCTTTTTCAGTCCTCGGATGGCCGGTGCGGTCGTACCCGAGGAGTGGAATCCGTGTCCTTGCACGTCCAGAAGCCATCCGCCCAGCACACGCTGAGGCGCACGTCCCGATCGAGGGCCGCCGCGATCTCCGGCGCCCTGCTCGCCGCCGTCCTGTCCGTCGGGTCCTTCACGGGTCTGGCGCTGGCCGAGGACGGCGACGACACCACCGGCCCCCAGTCGGCCGAGTCGACGCAGTCCGGCCAGCAGGCCGCGCCTTCGCCCTCTGCGTCCGAGTCGGCTGGCACGGGGAAGGCCGCGAACCGGTCCCTGGTTTCCGACGCCGGGGGGATCTCGCCGATGAGCATCCCGACGCCCGGCCAGGGCGAGGCCGTGGTGAGCGTCAAGGTTGGCGCCGACCGCACGGGGACGACGTCGGTGGCGCCTCTGCCCGGCGCGACGTTGGGGCTGTTCTCGAGCCTGAACGCGACGAGCCCGGTGAACGGGGATTGGGCCATCTGCACCTCGGACGCGCAGGGCGACTGCAACTTCGTCATCCCGGACACCGGGAACGGCGGTGCGAATCGCGACCGGGAGCTCTACGTCAAGGCCGTCGAGGCGCCGGCCGGCTATGAGGTCCAGCCCTCGCTGGGGACGGGCTCAGGCAGCTACACGTCGGACACCTACGGGTTCCGCGTGGGCGGGCGCCCGACCGGAGGCGGATCGGGCTGGCAGCTCCGATCCGGCAACACCTACACTTCCTCGGGCGCCGGCAACGACTTCATGACGAGCAGCTCGGCCAACAGCAACAACGCGTCCAACGGCGTGTTCCAGTTCGTCGCCTCGAACCCGACGGTCGACACGTGCGGCGTGGACGTTGCTCTCATCCTCGACCTCTCCGGCTCGGTCGGCGGGTCCCAGGACCAGCTCGCGGGGGCGGCGAACACGCTGGTCGACTCCCTGGTCGGGACCGACTCGAGCGTCTCCCTCTACACGTTCAGCACGTCCTCCCCGGCGACCGTGTGGGCCGGCTCGAACACGAACACCGTCATCCTCCCGAACCACTCCGAACAGCAGAGCGTGTCCACCGCTGCGGGCGCGACGACGGTGAAGAACTGGTACAGCAATGCCAACGGCACCGCGAAGTTCACGCCGAGCGGCGGGACGAACTGGGACCGCGGGATCTACGCCGCGGCCTCCAGCGGGAACGACTACGACATCGCGATCGTCCTCACCGACGGCAACCCGACCTTCTACAGCACCCCCAATACGGGCGGGGACAACGCCCCCATGGGCAACGGCAACCGGACGCGCTTCGCCGAGGTCGAAGAGGGCATCTTCTCCGCGAACGCGCTGAAGGACGCCGGGACGCGCGTCATCGCGGTGGGCGTCGGCAGCGGCGTGACCTCCGAGGCCGCGGGCGACAACCTGGCCGCGATCTCCGGTGCGACTGCGGGCAGCGACTACTTCCAGACCACGGATTACAGCCAGGCGGGCCAAGCGCTCAAGGACATGATCTCGGCCAGCTGCGCCGGCAACATCACGGTCGTCAAGCAGGTCGTCAACGAGAACACCACCGGCGAGGACATCACGGGGGCCACTCCGGCACAGGGATGGACCTTCACCGCCTCGTCGTCGAATCCCGACGTCACCGTCGACCCGAGCAGGACGACAGTGGCCGGGACGGGAGCCGCCAGCTTCCCGCTGGACTTCGCCACGGGCACCGAGCAGTCCGATCTCACCTTCGCCGAGCAGCAGAGGGACGACTACCAGCTCGTCACCCAGGACGGGAAGAACGCGGTGTGCACGGACCTGTCGAGCGGGTCGGCGGTACCGGTGACGAACGCCGGTGACCTGGGGTTCACCATCGCCGACGTGGGCTCCAGCGCCAACATCTCCTGCGTGGTCTACAACCGGCCGCACCAGCCATCCGCGACGGTCGAGGTCGACAAGACCTGGGTCGTCAACGGCGTGGAGTACCAGCAGGGCAGCCAGCCCGACGGGCTCACCGCGACGGCCCGCCTCACCGGACCGGACGGCGCGCCCGCGACCAACCAGCAGTGGGGGGCGGCGCGCGCGGGCTACTCGGCGGGCGAGACGGTCGCGATCACCGAGAACGCCGGTATCAGCGCCAGCCTGGTGGGCTGCAGCTTCGTCTCACAGCAGGTGACCTCCGCGAATGGAGCCGCGGTGAGCGCCGAGCTCCCCTACGAGCCGACGCTGGAAGCGGGCGCGAACGAGTACACGATCACGAACACCGTGACCTGCACGACGAAGCTCACGCTGATCAAGCAGGTCATCGGCGGGACCGCGGACCCGACGGACTGGACCTTCACGGCGCGCACCGTTCCCGATGACCCGACCACCGGGACACCGGTGGCCGGTCTCGACGGCGCCGCGCTGGGCGCGCTCGCCGGCGGGAACGTCGGCGTCACCGTGGAGGTCGATCCCGCCACCCTGCAGCTGTCGGAGCAGGACGGTCCCGCTACCTACAAGCAGCAGTTCGTTGGAAACCGCGACACCCAAGAGAGCATCTTCCCCTTCGCCACGGGCTCCTGGGACTGCCGGCACGTCGACGACGAACTGCAGCAGGTCGACACCTTCCAGGACGGCATGAACGGCGGCGTCACCGTGGGGATGGGCACCCACGTGGCGTGCACGGCCTATAACCTCACGGGCACCGTCACCCTGCTCAAGCACGTCGTGAACGACGACGGCGGAAGCCTGGAGGCCTCCGACTGGAACCTCACGGCGACCCCGGAGTCGGGAGTCGACGGCCTGTCGGCCTCGACGGTGGCGGGCGACGAGAAGGTGACCGCAGCGAACACGTTCACGGTGCGTCCCCAGCACACGTACTCGATCACCGAGGCCGCCGCCGACGGGCGGGACCTGGCCTATTTCCAGGTCAAGGTCCAGCGCTACCTCGGCCAGGTCGGCGCCGACGGGTCGGTCGACCAGGACGACGACAGCCAGTGGGAGGACGTGGACCCGAACGCCATCCAGCTTCCCCTTGAGGACAACGCCCACGAGATCTATCGCGTCGTCAACGCGGACGTGTTCGCGGTGTCCCTTCCCCTCACCGGCGGGATGAGCACGGACGCCTTCCTCCTCGGAGGCGGCGGGCTCCTGGCGGCCGCCGGCGCCGGATGGCTCATCCACCGCAGGAGGCGGTCGCTGCGGGCCTGAGCCCCGCGGTCCGGAGCGGAGAAGGCGCCCGCGCGCCGATCCCCGCCCGCTACCCGCTCTCCCTCCCCGACCCCCACATGTTCTGGCACCGCCTGCCGGCGGTGCGCACTGAAAGGAAAACAATCCCATGACAACATCGGGCACCAGCTCCTGGAGGCGGCGGATCATCGCCGCGGCGAGCACCCTGGCCCTCGGGCTCGCCGGCGTCGCGGGCGGCTCCCTGGCCGCGAACGCCGCCGATACGACGCCGGGCGCGGGCAACATCGACCCCTCGACGCAGGCCTCCCTGACGATCCACAAGTACGACGGGAACACCGGCGAGGCGGGCGACGGCACTCAGCTGTCGGACACCTCGGGGCTGGGCAACGCGCTCCAGGGAGTGGAGTTCACGATCACCCCCGTCACCGCCAAGGGCGGGCAGGCCATCGACCTCGACACCTACGCGGGCTGGGACCTCATCGACGGCGTGACGGCGGCGGACGTCCAGAGCGGCAGCTACACCCTCGACACGGCGGGCGCCACGACGGTCACCACCGGCGCGGACGGCTCGGTGTCGGCGGACCTGCCCCACGGCCTCTACCTGGTGACGGAGACCGGCTACGGCGACAACACGATCACGACGCCGGTCGACCCCTTCCTGGTCACCCTGCCCCTGCCCCAGACCAACGGCGGATGGCTCTACGACGTCCACGTCTACCCGAAGAACGCGGTCGACACGAACGTCCCCACCAAGGACGTCTCCGACCCGAGCGACGGCGTGACGATCGGCTCCACGGTCCCGTGGACGATCTCCGCACCGGTCCAGCCCGACAAGCCGGGCGCCATCACCTCCTTCGTCATCACGGACCAACTGGACTCCCGGCTGTCCTTCACGTCCCTGACGGTCGCCGGCTTCACCGCGGACTCTGACTACACGGTCACCGAGGCCGACGGCCTCGTGACGCTCACCTTCACCGCTGACGGGCTGGCCAAGCTCAAGGCCGGCGACGTCGTCACCGCCACGCTGCTGACCACGGTCGAGTCCCTCGGCGACGGCGTCATCCCCAACCAGGCGACCGTCTTCACGAACGACAACGGCGGCAAGACGACCTCGAAGCCGGGCGAGCCCGGAACGAACCCGACGACGAACTGGGGGCCGCTCGAGGTCCTCAAGTTCGCGCAGGGCGACGAGTCCAAGGCGCTGGCGGGTGCCGAGTTCACCGTCTACTCCGACGAGGCGGCCACCCAGGCGGTCGGCACCTTCACCACCGGCGCCGACGGCACGGGCTCGATCGTGCTGTGGGTGGGCAACGACTCTGACACGAGCGAGACCTACTACCTCAAGGAGACGAAGGCCCCGGCCGGCTACGTCCTGGACAGCCAGGTCCGCGAGGTCGAGGTCAAGGCCGGAGGGATGGCCACTGTCACCGTGCAGAAGATCGCCAACACGCAGCAGGATCACCCGAATCTGCCGTTGACCGGCGCGAACGGCGAGCTGCTGATGACGATCGGTGGGGCGGCCCTGCTGCTGCTCGGCGGCGGCGCTTACCTGGTGACGCGCCGTCGGTCCAGCGACCGCGCCTGATCGCCTGACGGCGGGCGGGACGCGGAAGGCGGTCCGCGCCGCGCCCGCCGCTCAAGCCGGGCTGCGGGTTCATGAGAAGGTGTGGCGGGGAGGCGCAGGCCTCCCCGCCACGCTCCTGTTGTGAGGAGGAGGTACCGATGCCATCCAGGATCGCGTCCCAGCACGCGCGGGCGTCCTCGCAGACGGCTGGAGGGGCTGGGGAGGGGGGAGGCGGGCGCCGGGGCTGGAGGCTGTCCTGGACCTCGCTGATCCCGGCGCTCCTCGCGTTGGCTGGCATGCTCGTCCTCGTCTATCCGACGGCGGCGTCGTGGTTCTCCCAGTACGACCAGTCCCGCCTTATCGAGACCCGTGCCAGCGAGGTCGCCGACGGCGATGTCTCCCCTTCCATCGCCCAGCAGCTCGCTGAGGCGCATGAGTACAACGACCTCCTCAGCGCCGGGGCGCTCCTGGGGGCCGATGCGAACGTCCCCACGGGTGCGGGGACCTCCGAGGGCGGCCAGCTCGACTACGACTCCCTGCTCGCCGATCCCACGGGCGTGATGGCGCGCCTGAGGATCCCGGCGATCGACGTCGACCTGCCGATCTATCACGGCACGTCGGACGCGACCCTGCTCAAGGGCGTCGGCCACCTCGAGGGCACCTCCCTGCCGGTGGGCGGAGAGGGCACGCACTCGGTCCTGACCGGGCACCGGGGGCTGGCCTCGGCCACGCTTTTCACGAACCTCGACAAGGTGAAGGAGGGCGACACCTTCACCATCGAGGTCCTCGACCAGGTCCTCACCTATCAGGTGATCCGCACGCGGGTGGTGGACCCTTCCGATACCGCGTCGCTGCGGGCGGCGGCGGGGGAGGACTTGGTCACCCTCGTGACCTGCACGCCGCTGGGCATCAACTCCCAGCGCATCCTGGTGACGGGGGAGCGGATCACGCCGACCCCGCAGGAGGATCTGGACGCCGCGGGTTCGGTGCCCGACATTCCGGGCTTCCCGTGGTGGGCCGCGGCCCTGGCGGCGGGCGTCGTCCTCGTGGGGGTGTTCGTGTGGCGCGCCGGGTATCCGCGCACGCCGAGGCGCGCCGGGAGGGCCGCGGCCCGACCCGGGGGCGTGGACGCGCCGGAGTGACGAGGGCGGCGCCGTCGGCGAGCCGGGCGGCGCCCCCGGACACGCCTGCCGGCGGCGGGCGCGGGACCCGACCCCGATTTCTCGACACGCCCGAATGGGGGGTAGGGTGGATGCCCGACGCCGCGTGGAGGACGGGTGTGGCCCCCACACCACGCCCTGTCGGCGGATTCACAGGCAGGACGGGGCCCCCGGGCTTGTGCCGGACGCCGTGGATCTGCCAAGATTGCACGGTTGCCCCGTGCGAGCGGGGCGTTCCAGAGGCTCTCTGGGCCGGGCTCAATGCCCTGGTTCTTTGGACAAGACAACGGTCCGTCCTCCCGGACAGGGGGAGGAACCGCGGGCAGGTGCGTCGCCTGACAGCGACACGCCCGAATGCGGGGACCGGTGACGAAGCTGTACGAGAAGAGGTATGACGGCATGGCGGGACAGAAGATCCGCATCCGGCTCAAGTCCTATGACCACGAGGTCATCGACAGCTCCGCGCGCAAGATCGTGGAAACCGTGCAGCGCGCGGGTGCCACGGTCGTGGGCCCGGTGCCGCTGCCGACCGAGAAGAACGTGTACGTCGTCATTCGGTCGCCCCACAAGTACAAGGACAGCCGCGAGCATTTCGAGGTGCGCACGCACAAGCGGCTCATCGACATCATCGACCCGACGCCCAAGGCGGTCGACTCGCTCATGCGGCTCGATCTCCCGGCCGACGTCAACATCGAGATCAAGCTCTGAGGACACATCTCATGACTACTGACACCACGCAGCAGGCCGCGGCGCCCGTCAAGGCGCTGCTCGGCCGCAAGCTGGGTATGACCCAGGTATGGGACGCCGAGGGGCGCCTTGTGCCCCTCACGGTCGTGCAGGTGGACACCAACGTCGTCACGCAGGTGCGCGACCTCGAGACCGACGGGTACTCCGCCGTCCAGCTCGGATTCGGCGAGATCGACGCCCGGAAGGTGACCAAGCCCCTGGCCGGCCACTTCGAGAAGGCGGGCGTGACGCCCCGGCGCCACCTCGCCGAGGTCCGCACCTCCGGCGCCGATTCCTACGCCGTCGGCCAGGAGCTGGACGCGGCCCTGTTCGAGGCCGGCCAGTCGGTCGACGTCTCCGGCAACACCAAGGGCAAGGGTTTCGCCGGCGTCATGAAGCGCTACGGTTTCCGCGGCGACTCCGCCACACACGGCGCCCACCGCAACCACCGCAAGCCCGGTTCCATCGGCGCGTGCGCGACCCCCGGTCGCATCTTCAAGGGCACGCGCATGGCCGGCCGCATGGGCAACGCCCGCCGTACCATCCAGAACCTGACGATCCAGGCCGTCGACACCGAGAAGGGCCTCCTGCTCATCTCGGGCGCCATCCCCGGCCCGAAGAACGGCGTCGTCCTGGTTCGCTCGTCCGTGAAGGGTGCGTGATCATGTCCGACGCTCTGACCGTTGACGTCCTGGACGTCGAGGGATCGAAGGTGGGCTCCGCCGACCTGCCCGCGGAGGTCTTCGACGCCCCCGTGAACATCCCGCTCATCCATCAGGTCGTCGTCGCCCAGCTGGCGGCGGCGCGCCAGGGGACCCACGCGACGAAGACACGCGGCCAGGTCTCCGGCGGCGGCAAGAAGCCGTTCCGCCAGAAGGGCACCGGCAACGCCCGCCAGGGTTCCATCCGCGCCCCGCAGTTCACCGGCGGCGGCACGGTCCACGGGCCGCAGCCGCGCGACTACGCGCAGCGGACCCCCAAGAAGATGAAGATCGGCGCGCTGCGGGGTGCCCTGTCCGATCGCGCCCGCGCCGGACGCGTCCACGTCGTCACCGCCCTCATCGAGGACGCGAAGCCGTCGACCAAGAAGGCGCTCGCCGCGCTGCGCACCCTCACGGAGGGACGCACCGCCCTGGTCGTCCTCGAGCGCGACGACGAGGTGACGGCGCTGAGCCTGCGCAACGCGCCCGAGACCCACCTGCTGTGGGCCGACCAGCTCAACACCTACGACGTGCTGGACAACGAGGACGTCGTGTTCACGCAGGCCTCGCTGGCGACCTTCCTGGGCACCAAGGAGGAGACGAAGTGAGCGCCATCGAGGCGAGCAAGAACCACCGCGACATCGTCCTCAAGCCGGTCGTCACCGAGAAGTCCTCGGTGCTGATGGACCACGGCAAGTACACCTTCGAGGTGGACCCCCGTGCGACCAAGACCGAGATCAAGATCGCCATCGAGCAGATCTTCGGGGTCAAGGTCGGCGCCGTCGCCACGCAGAACCGCAAGGGCAAGGCCTACCGCACCCGTGACGGGATCGGGCGGCGCAAGGACGTCAAGCGAGCGATCGTCACCCTGCGCGAAGGCACCATCGACATCTTCGGCGAGCAGGCCTCGGCGCGCTGAGAGAGGCGAGGAACATCATGGGAATCCGCAAGTACAAGCCCACGACTCCCGGGCGCCGCGGGGCCAGCGTGTCCGACTTCGTCGAGATCACGCGCTCCACGCCCGAGAAGTCGCTGGTCCGCCCGCTCCACAAGACCGGCGGGCGCAACTCCAACGGCCGTGTGACCGCGCGTCACCGCGGAGGCGGGCACAAGCGCGCCTATCGCGTCATCGACTTCCGCCGTCACGACAAGGACGGCGTGCCCGCGAAGGTCGCCGAGATCGAATACGACCCGAACCGCACGTCCTATATCGCGCTGCTGCACTACGCCGACGGCGAGAAGCGCTACATCCTGGCGCCCGCCCGCCTCAAGCAGGGCGACCGGGTGGAGTCGGGCCCCGAGGCCGACATCAAGCCCGGCAACTGCCTGCCGCTGCGCAACATCCCGCTGGGCACCATGGTGCACGCCGTGGAGCTCCAGCCCGGGGGCGGCGCGAAGATCGCCCGCTCGGCTGGCACGTCGGTCCAGCTGGTCGCCAAGGAGGGGCGTTACGCGCAGCTGCGCATGCCCTCCGGCGAGATCCGCAACGTCGAGATCACCTGCCGTGCGACGGTGGGCGAGGTCGGCAACGCCGAGCAGTCGAACATCAACTGGGGCAAGGCCGGCCGCATGCGGTGGAAGGGCAAGCGCCCGCACGTCCGCGGCGTCGTCATGAACCCCGTGGACCACCCGCACGGCGGTGGCGAGGGACGCACCTCCGGTGGCCGTCACCCCGTCAGCCCGTGGGGCAAGCCCGAGGGTCGTACCCGTCGTCCGAACAAGCCCAGCGACAAGCTCATCGTGCGACGTCGCCGGACCGGCAAGAAGCGCTGATAGGGAGCTGGAGACATGCCGCGCAGTTTGAAGAAGGGCCCGTTCGTCGACGACCACCTGCTCAAGAAGGTCGACGCCGCGAACGAGTCGGGCTCGAAGGCCGTCATCAAGACCTGGTCGCGCCGTTCGGTCATCACCCCTGATTTCCTGGGGCTGACCTTCGCGGTCCACGACGGGCGCAAGCACGTCCCGGTCTTCGTCACCGAGTCGATGGTGGGCCACAAGCTCGGGGAGTTCGCGCCCACGCGGACCTTCCGCAGCCACGACAAGGACGATCGCAAGGGACGTCGGCGCTGAGCCGGCCCTCACGGAAGAAGAGGCAGGATTTCATGGAAGCCAAGGCGCAGGCGCGTTACGTTCGCGTCACGCCCCAGAAGGCGCGCCGTGTCGTGAACGAGGTTCGCAACAAGGGCGCCCTCGAGGCCGCCGACATTCTGCGGTTCGCCCCGCAGGCCGTCGCAACCGATGTCCGCAAGGTGCTGCTCAGCGCCATGGCGAACTCCAAGGTCAAGGCCGAGCTCGCCGGTGAGACCTTCAACGAGGCCGACCTCCGCGTGCTGGAGGCCTACGTCGATGAGGGCCCGACGATGAAGCGCTTCCGTCCGCGTGCGCAGGGACGCGCCGGACGGATCCTCAAGCGCTCCAGCCACATCACGATCGTGGTGGGCACCACGGACGACACGAAGAAGGGAGACCGGTAATGGGCCAGAAGGTCAACCCGACCGGGTTCCGACTGGGGATCACCACCGACCACCGGTCCCGCTGGTTCGCGGACTCCACCACGAAGGGTCAGCGCTACGCCGACTACGTGGCCGAGGATGTCGCGATCCGCAAGATGCTCTCCGAGAGCCTCGAGCGGGCGGGCATCTCGAAGGTCGACATCGAGCGCACCCGCGACCGGGTCCGCGTCGACCTGCACACGGCCCGTCCGGGCATCGTCATCGGACGTCGCGGCGCCGAGGCCGACCGGCTCCGCCAGCGCCTGGAGAAGCTGACGGGCAAGCAGGTGCAGCTCAACATCCTCGAGGTGAAGAACCCCGACCTGGACGCCCAGCTGGTCGCCCAGGGGATCGCCGAGCAGCTCGCGGCGCGCGTCTCGTTCCGGCGAGCCATGCGCAAGGGCATGCAGTCCGCCCAGCGCGCCGGCGCCCAGGGCATCCGCGTGCAGGTCTCGGGCCGCCTCGGCGGCGCCGAGATGAGCCGCTCCGAGTTCTACCGCGAGGGTCGCGTGCCGCTGCACACCCTGCGCGCCTTCATCGACTACGGGTTCCACGAGGCTCGCACGACCTTCGGGCGCATCGGCGTCAAGGTCTGGATCTACAAGGGCGACATCACGGAACGCGAGTTCGCGCGCCAGCAGGCCGAGCAGGCCACCCGCGGCGGGCGCCGCGGCGATCGCCGAGGCCCGCGCCGCGGCGGTGAGCGCTCCGAGCGTTCCGAGCGCCGCCCGCAGCAGGACACCACGCAGCAGCAGCCGGCCGTGGAGCCTGCGGCCGCTGTCGAGACCGGAACGGAGGCCTGAGCCCGATGCTCGTTCCCCGTCGGACCAAGTACCGCAAGCAGCACCGTCCCCACCGCACCGGAATGGCAACCGGTGGGACCGAGCTGGCCTTCGGCGACTACGGCATCCAGGCCCTGGAGGCCGCCTACGTCACGAACCGCCAGATCGAGGCGGCACGTATCGCGATGACCCGCCATGTCAAGCGCGGCGGAAAGGTCTGGATCAACATCTTCCCGGACCGGCCGCTGACCAAGAAGCCCGCCGAGACCCGCATGGGCTCGGGCAAGGGCGCGCCCGAATGGTGGGTCGCCCCCGTCAAGCCGGGGCGCATCATGTTCGAGCTGGGCGGCGTGTCGGAGCCGTTGGCTCGCGAGGCCATGCGCCGCGCCCAGCACAAGCTTCCGATGAAGACCCGTTTCGTGGTCCGAGAGGGTGGTGACATCTGATGGCCGAGAAGGGTCTGACCACCGCCGACCTGGACGCGATGGACGACGCGCAGCTGGCCAAGGAGCTGGAGAAGGCCAAGGCCGAGCTGTTCAACCTCCGCTTCTCGCAGGCCGTCGGTTCCCTGGAGGACCACGGACGCATGAAGACGGTTCGTCGCGACATCGCCCGGATCTACACCATCGCCCGTGAGCGGGAGCTCGGCTTCCGCACGGCGCCGACCACCGAGGAGGAGTGAACGCCATGTCCGAGACCCAGGCTCCGGTTCGCAACCAGCGCAAGGTCCGTCGCGGCTACGTGACCAGCGACAAGATGGACAAGACGGTCGTCGTCTCCATCGAGGACCGCGTCAAGCACGCGCTCTACGGCAAGGTCATGCGCAAGCAGAAGAAGGTCAAGGTCCACGACGAGCACAACGAGTGCCATGTCGGGGACCTGGTCCTGATCATGGAGACCCGACCGCTGTCCGCCACGAAGCGCTGGCGGGTCGTGGAGATCCTCGAAAAGGCGAAGTGACCTTCGCCCACCAGACCATCATCCGTTCGGCCAGGCTCGCGCCTCGGGGGAGACCCCGCGGCAGTGAGAACCGGCTCGACGACAGGAGTCACACAAAATGATCCAGCAGGAGTCGCGACTGAAGGTCGCCGACAACACGGGGGCCAAGGAGATCCTGACCATCCGCGTGCTCGGCGGCTCGACTCGGCGCTACGCGGGCATCGGCGACACGATCGTCGCGACCGTCAAGGACGCCATCCCCGGCGGCGCCGTCAAGAAGGGCGAGGTCGTCAAGGCTGTCGTCGTGCGCACACGCAAGGAGACGCGCCGTCCCGACGGCTCGTACATCCGTTTCGACGAGAACGCCGCCGTCATCCTGGGCTCGAACGGCGAGCCCCGCGGAACGCGCATCTTCGGGCCGGTCGGCCGGGAGCTGCGCGACAAGAAGTTCATGCGAATCGTCTCGCTCGCCCCGGAGGTGATCTGATGCCCGCCAGGATCCGCAAGGGTGATCTCGTCGAGGTGGTCCGTGGCCGCACGTCCGATGAGAAGAAGCTGGCCGAGCGCAACGCGCGGCGCGCCGAGCAGGGCCTCGAGCCGCTCAAGCCGGGTGACAAGGGCAAGCAGGGACGCGTGATCAGGGTCCTGCCCGCGGAGGGGAAGGTGCTCGTCGAGGGCGTCAACCTCAAGACGCGTCACGTGCGCCAGGGCCAGACGCAAGGGTCCTCCGGCGGCATCGAGACCATTGAGGCCCCGATCTCGCTGGCCAAGGTCGCCCTCGTCGACCCCGACACGAAGCAGCGCGTGCGCGTCGGCTTCCGGGAGGACACCGTCGAGCGCGACGGGCGCATGAAGACGGTCCGGGTCCGCGTCACGCGCGGCGGCGCCGCGCGCGGCATCGAGCAGGGCAAGGAGATCTGACATGGCCCCGCGTCTCAAGGAAAAGTACGTCTCCGAGGTGCGTCCCGCGCTTCTCGACGAGTTCAAGCACGGCAACGTCATGGAGGTCGGCGGTCTGGTGAAGATCGTCGTCAACATGGGCGTGGGCGAGGCGGCGCGCGACGCCAAGGCGCTCGAGGGCGCCATCCGCGACCTCTCGCTGATCACCGGGCAGAAGCCGGTCACCACGAAGGCGAAGAAGTCCATCGCGCAGTTCAAGCTGCGCGAGGGGCAGGCCATCGGCGCCCACGTCACGCTGCGCGGGGATCGGATGTGGGAGTTCCTCGACCGCCTGCTCTCCACCGCCCTGCCGCGCATCCGCGACTTCCGCGGGCTGTCGGCGAAGCAGTTCGACGGGCACGGCAACTACACTTTCGGGCTCACGGAGCAATCCGTGTTCTACGAGATCGACCAGGACTCCATCGACCGCGTGCGCGGGATGGACATCACGGTCGTGACCTCGGCCGCCACCGACGAGGAGGGGCGCTCTCTGCTGCGTCACCTCGGTTTCCCCTTCAAGGAGGACTGACACATGGCCAAGACGTCCCTCAAGATCAAGGCGGCCCGCACCCCGAAGTTCCAGGTGCGCGCCTACACCCGGTGCAACAGGTGCGGTCGCCCGCGCTCGGTGTACCGCAAGTTCGGACTGTGCCGCGTGTGCCTGCGCGAGCTCTCCCTCAAGGGCGAGCTTCCCGGCGTCACGAAGAGCAGCTGGTAACGACTACGTCGTAGGTCCCGGGCAACCGGCGGAAACCGCGACGAGGAAGGGGATTCTCCCCCATGACAATGACTGATCCGATCGCAGACATGCTGACGCGTCTGCGCAACGCGAACTCGGCGCACCACGACGCCGTGTCGATGCCCTACTCCAAGCTGAAGGCGGCCATCGCCGACATCCTGGTCAGGGAGGGCTACATCGCCACGACGTCGGTGGAGGACGCCCGGGTCGGCAAGACGCTGACGCTGACCCTCAAGTACGGCGCGCGTCGCGAACGCGCGATCGAGGGCCTCCAGCGCGTCTCGAAGCCGGGCCTGCGCGTGTACGCCAAGTCCACCAACCTGCCCCGTGTCCGCGGCGGTCTGGGCGTGGCGATCCTGTCCACGTCCTCCGGTCTGCTGACGGACCGCCAGGCGGCCGACAAGGGAGTGGGCGGGGAAGTCCTCGCCTACGTGTGGTGAGAGGAGGCTGAACAATGTCACGAATCGGTAGGAACCCCATCACCGTCCCCGCGGGCGTCGACGTGTCGCTGGACGGCCCGGTCGTCACCGTCAAGGGCCCCAAGGGCCAGCTGGCGCACACCGTCCCCGAGCCCATCACCGTGGCCGTCGAGGGCACCCAGATCCAGGTCTCGCGTCCCGACGACGAGCGGACCTCGCGTTCCCTGCACGGGCTGACCCGCACGCTCATCGCGAATATGGTCACCGGTGTGACCGAGGGCTACAGCAAGCAGCTGGAGATCGCCGGCACCGGCTACCGCGTGGTCGCCAAGGGCAAGAACGTCGAGTTCGCCCTGGGATTCTCCCATCCGGTGCCCTTCGAGGCGCCGGACGGCATCGAGTTGACCGTCGACTCCCAGACCAAGCTCACGGTCTCGGGTATCGACAAGCAGCTGGTCGGAGAGACCGCCGCGCGGATCCGCAAGCTCAAGAAGCCGGAGCCCTACAAGGGCAAGGGCATCCACTACGTGGGCGAGACGATCCGTCGCAAGGTCGGAAAGGCTGGTAAGTGATGGCGTACAGCGTCAAGGGCACGGGCAAGGTCGTCGCGCGCAAGCGCCGCCACCAGCGCCTGCGCAAGAAGGTCTCGGGCACGCCCGAGCGTCCGCGCCTGGTCGTCACCCGCTCGAACCGCCACATGGTGGCCCAGGTGGTCGACGACACGGTCGGTCACACGCTCGTCTCCGCCTCGACCATGGAGGACTCGTTCGCCTCGGTGGAGGGCACGAAGACGGATGCGGCGCGGCACGTGGGCGAGCTGATCGCCGAGCGCGCGAAGGCCGCCGGCATCACGACCGTGGTCTTCGACCGCGGGGGCAACCAGTACCACGGCCGCGTCGCGGCTGTCGCGGAGGCCGCTCGTGAGGGCGGGCTCGAGCTGTGAACGCGACTGAGGAAAGAGAGAGCAACTGATGGCTGCACCGCAGCGAGGCAGGAACGGTCAGGCCGGCTCCGAGCGCGCGAACGACGGCGAGCAGCGCCGCGATCGTCGCGGGGGGCGTCAGTCCGACCGCCGCGACAACCGTCGCAGTGACAACAACAAGGACCAGTACATCGAGCGCGTCGTCACCATCAACCGCGTCTCCAAGGTCGTCAAGGGAGGCCGCCGCTTCTCCTTCACGGCCCTGGTGGTCGTCGGCGACGGCGAGGGCACCGTGGGTGTCGGCTACGGGAAGGCCAAGGAGGTGCCCCAGGCGATCGCCAAGGGCGTCGAGGAGGCCAAGAAGAGCTTCTTCCGGGTTCCGATGGTGCGCCGCACCATCACCCACCTCGTCCAGGGGGAGGATTCCGCGGGAGTCGTCCTGCTGCGCCCGGCCGCTCCGGGGACCGGCGTCATCGCCGGCGGCCCGGTCCGCGCGGTCCTGGAGGCCGCCGGCGTCCAGGACGTGCTGACGAAGTCGCTGGGGTCGGACAACGCCATCAACATCGTTCATGCCACGGTTGCGGCGCTCAAGCAGCTCGAGCAGCCCGAGGCCGTCGCGGCTCGCCGGGGCCTGCCGCTGGAGCACGTCGCTCCCGAGGCCATGCTGCGGGCCCGCGCCGAGGGCGAGGCCGAGAAGCGCGCCCAGGCCGAAGGGGTCGAGGCCGGCAAGGCCGCGGCAGGGGTGAGTGAGTGATGTCGAACCTGAAGATCACGCAGATCAAGTCCACGATCCGCGCACGTCAGAACATGAAGGACACCTTGCGCACTCTCGGGTTGCGCAGGATCGGCCAGAGCGTCGTCCGCGAGGATTCGGCCACCGTGCGTGGCGCGATCCAGACCGTGCGCCATCTGGTCACCGTTGAGGAGGTCGACTGACCATGGCGGACTCCACGTCGAAGAAGGCCGCAGCCGGGGAGAAGGCGCAGATCCTGCGCCTCCACCACCTGCGCCCGGCCGCCGGGGCCAAGACCGCCAAGACCCGCGTGGGTCGTGGTGAGGGCGGCAAGCGCGGCAAGACCGCGGGCCGAGGCACGAAGGGAACGAAGGCGCGCTACCAGGTGCCCGCGAACTTCGAGGGCGGGCAGATGCCGATCCACATGCGTCTGCCCAAGCTGCGCGGTTTCACCAATCCGTTCCGCGTCGAGTATCAGGTGGTCAACCTCGACAAGTTGCAGGAGCTGTTCCCCGAGGGCGGCGCGATCGCGGTCGAGGACCTGGTCGCACGCCACGCGGTGCGCAAGGGCCAGCCGGTGAAGGTCCTGGGCGCCGGCGAGGTCACGGCGAAGTTCGATCTGACGGTCGACGCCTGGTCGGCGTCGGCGCAGGAGAAGATCACGAAGGCGGGCGGCACCCTCACGGTGCGCTGAGCCCGACGTGGGGGGTGGTCCGGACGAGGCGCCGGACCGCCCCCCGCTCATTCGCGCCCGGGCGGGCGCCCCCGCTCGTTCGCGCCCGCGGCACCCGGAGCCGTTCGCGAAGGTCCCCCGAACTCGGGTAGGCTGGCCCGGGCCATTCCATCCCTTTTCCCAAAGGGCACACATCGCCACGAGGAGGAAGCCGTGCTCAGTGCGTTCGCACAGGCATTCCGCACCCCCGACCTTCGTCGGAAACTGCTGTTCACGCTGTTCATCATGGCGGTGTACCGTCTGGGCTGCTTCATCCCGACGCCGGGAGTGGACTCGCAGGCCGTCCAGGCCTGCCTGGTGCAGGAGGACCAGACGGGGCTTCTCGACCTCGTCAACCTGTTCTCCGGGGGAGCGCTGCTGCAACTGTCGCTCTTCGCGCTGGGCATCATGCCCTACATCACGGCCTCCATCATCATCCAGCTGCTGCGCGTCGTCATCCCCCGCTTCGACGACCTCCACAAGGAGGGGCAGACAGGCCAGTCGACGCTCACCCAGTACACGCGCTACCTCACGATCGGCCTGGGCCTGCTCCAGTCCACGACGATGATCTCGCTGGCCCGTTCGGGGAACATGTTCCCCGGCTGCTCCGAGGACGTCATCGCGGACGAGTCGGTGACGATGTTCCTCGTCATGATCATCGTGATGACGGCGGGGACAGCGGTCATCATGTGGCTCGGAGAGCTCGTCACCGAGCGCGGCGTCGGCAACGGCATGTCGATCCTCATCTTCACCTCGATCACTGCGCGGATGCCCGCCCAGCTCCTCGAGATCGGCCAGGGCGGCAGCTGGGGCAAAGTCGGTCTCATCGTCGTCATGATCCTCCTCGTCGCCGCGGCCGTGGTCTTCGTCGAGCAGGCGCAACGGCGCATCCCCGTCCAGTACGCCAAGCGGATGGTCGGACGGCGGATGTACGGCGGGTCGACGACCTACATCCCGCTGAAGATCAACATGTCGGGCGTCATCCCGGTGATCTTCGCCTCCTCGCTGCTGGCCATCCCCGGGATGGTGGCCCAGTTCGGGCAGCCGACGGACGGCTGGGTGCAGTGGATCAGCGCGAACCTGGGGCAGCAGTCCTGGGGGTACCTCACGCTGTACGCCCTGATGATCCTCGGCTTCGCGTTCTTCTATACGTCGATCACCTTCAACCCCGACGAGGTCGCGGACAACATGAAGCGCTACGGCGGTTTCATCCCCGGCTACCGGGCCGGTCGCCCCACCGCCGAGTACCTGCGCTTCGTCATCAACCGGATCACGACCGCCGGCGCGGTCTACCTGGTCGTCATCGCGCTGATCCCCTCGCTGCTGATGATCCCGCTCAACCTGACGAACGGGCAGCTGCCCTTCGGTGGGACGACGCTCCTCATCATCGTGGGCGTCGGCCTGCAGACGGTCAAGGAGATCAACACGCAACTCCAGCAACACCACTACGAGGGATTCCTACGATGACAGTCATCGTCCTGCTCGGACCGCCCGGAGCCGGAAAGGGGACCCAAGCCACGCGCATCTCGCAGCGTCTGGGCGTCCCCGCGATCTCCACAGGGGAGATCTTCCGCTCCAACATCGCCGAGGGCACGGATCTCGGACGGCTCGCCCAGTCCTACATGGACCGCGGGGAGTTCGTGCCGGACTCGGTGACCGACCCGATGGTCCGCGTGCGCCTGCAGACCCCGGACACGGCCCGGGGCTTCCTGCTGGACGGCTATCCCCGCACCCTCGACCAGGCGCACACGCTGCGCGACATGCTGGCGGACCTGGGGGTCCGCCTCGACCTGGTCCTGGAGCTGGAGGTTGACGAGGACGAGGTCGTCTCCCGGCTTCTCAACCGCGCGAGGGAGCAGAACAGGGCGGACGACACCGAGCCGGTGATCCGGCGCCGCCTGGAGGTCTACCACGCCCAGACGGAGCCGATGGCGACCTACTACGCCGACCAGGACCTCCTCGAGGTCGTCCCGGGGCAGGGCGCGGTCGACGAGGTGACGCGCCGGATCTTCGACGTCCTCGACTCCGTGGACGGAGCGTCCCATCCGGAATCCGGCGGGAAGTGAACGGTCCAGTGCTCCACCGGGACCGCATCGAACTGAAGACCCGCGAGCAGATGCGCCATATGCGCCGTGCGGGCCTGGTGGTCGCCGACATCCATCGCGCGCTGCGCGAGGCGGTGCGGCCCGGAGTCGCCACGGACGAACTCGACCGGGTCTCGGCCCAGGTCATCGCCCGGCACGGCGCGCGTTCGAACTTCCTGGGGTATGGAGGCTACCCGGCGACGGTGTGCATCTCCGTCAACGACGTCGTCGTCCACGGCATCCCGGATGAGCGGGTGCTGGAGGCCGGGGACATCGTCAGCTTCGACTGCGGGGCGTATCTGATGGCCGGGGGGCGGCAGTGGCACGGCGATGCCGCGTTCACCGTGATCTGCGGCGGGGACGGCGCGGCCCAGGGGCAGAAGGGGCTCAGGAGGCTCCAGCTCAACGCGCTCACCGAGGAATCGATGTGGGCGGCGCTTGCGGCGCTGGCCTCGGCACGGCGCGTGTCCGCGGTCGGGGAGGCCGTCGAGCGCGTCGTCGCCGAGCACGCGGAGCGCGACGGCTGGGAGGCCGGCATCATCGAGGACTACACGGGCCACGGCATCGGCACGGCCATGCACCAGGACCCGGAGGTGCTCAATTACCGCGTGCGGGGGATCTCCCCGAAGGTGCGTCCCGGGATGGTGCTGGCCGTGGAACCGATGCTCGTCACCGGTGACGTCGAGACGGTGACCCTGTCCGACGACTGGACGGTGAAGACTCTGGACGGCGGGGACGCGGCCCACTGGGAGCACACGATCGCACTGCTCGACGACGGCGTCAGCGTCCTCACCGCCCCCGACTCCGGCAGGGCCGGACTGGCGCCCTACGGCGTCGTCCCGGTCAGCCTCGACTGAGCGGGGAGCGCCCCGCCTCGGGGGCGACCGGTTCGTGGCGTGAGCGACATGACAGGCTGCTCGGTTCCGCCCACCGGGGTCGATGCCGTACAGTGGACAGTCGGGCATGCGCGCCCTGACTTCGTGTACCCACACATCGGGGGATGAGTGCGCCCCTGCGTGGTCCGGTACCTCGGAACCACCGGCAAAACACAGAGGACAGACGGAGGACATGGCGAAGAAGGACGGCGTCATCGAGATCGAGGGCACGGTGGTCGAGGCCCTGCCCAATGCGATGTTCCGCGTGGAGCTGAGCAACGGGCATATCGTGCTGGGCTATATCTCAGGGAAGATGCGGCAGCACTACATCCGCATCCTCCCCGAGGACCGCGTGGTGGTGGAGCTGAGCCCCTACGACCTCTCGCGGGGCCGGATCGTCTATCGCTACAAGTAACCGCATCTGAGAGCGCCGCACCCGCGGCGGAGGGACACACCATGAAGGTCAAGCCGAGTGTCAAGCCGATCTGTGACAAGTGCAAGGTGATTCGTCGCCACGGCACCGTCATGGTGATCTGCGAGAACCCCAGGCACAAGCAGCGTCAGGGCTGAGGCCCCGACCGCAGGACTCGGGCGGGGACTCCCGCCCACCATGCACATCGCCGACCGCATCCAGCGGACCCCCGGTTCGGAGGCCGGGGCCGGGCAGCTCCCACGGGAGGCCCGGAGGACGATGTGACGGCCTCCGACAACCCACTGGAGCATTAACATGGCACGCATTGCCGGCGTCGACCTGCCCCGCGAGAAGCGGCTGGAGATCGCGCTCACCTACATCTATGGAGTCGGGCGCACCCGCGCCCTGGAGACCCTCGCCGCCACCGGCGTCAGTCCCGACCTGCGGGTCAAGGACGCCTCCGAGGAGGACCTCGTCAAGCTGCGCGACTACATCGAGTCCGCCTACAAGGTGGAGGGCGATCTGCGCCGCGAGGTCCAGGCGGACATTCGCCGCAAGATCGAGATCGGTTCCTATCAGGGTCTGCGCCACCGCCGTGGCCTGCCCGTCCACGGCCAGCGCACCAAGACGAACGCGCGGACCCGCAAGGGCCCCAAGCGCACCGTCGCCGGTAAGAAGAAGGCCGGCAAGTAACCGATCTCGCCCGGGCGACACGCCCCGGTACCCCTCGACTCGCAAGGACCAGGCACACACATGGCTGCAAAGACCACCCGTTCCACCGCCGCGCGCAAGCCGCGCCGCAAGGTGAGCAAGAACGTCACGCACGGCAACGCGTACATCAAGTCCACCTTCAACAACACGATCGTCTCCATCACGGATCCCACCGGCGCCGTCCTGGCGTGGGCCTCCTCCGGCCAGGTGGGGTTCAAGGGCTCGCGCAAGTCCACTCCGTTCGCCGCTCAGCTGGCCGCCGAGGCCGCCGCGCGACGCGCCCAGGAGCACGGCATGAAGAAGGTCGACGTCTTCGTCAAGGGCCCCGGCTCCGGGCGTGAGACCGCGATCCGCTCGCTCCAGGCCGCGGGCCTGGAGGTCGGCTCCATCCAGGACGTCACCCCCCAGGCTCACAACGGCGCCCGTCCGCCGAAGCGTCGCCGCGTCTGAGGCGCCTCCGGGGCGCCGTTCCCCCGTGGGCCCGGCACCTCGGGTCCGGGGTGCCGCCGACGGGCCTGCCCGTCGGCTCCGCCCTGGTCCGGCGCACTCCACATCCCCTTCCCCGCCTCGAGGGCGGGACCCCCATCCGGCGTCATATAGCGGTCGCCGGGAAGAAAGGACCAAGACGTGCTCATTGCAGAGCGACCCATCCTGACCGAGGAAAAGGTGAGCGAGTTCCGCTCCCGTTTCACCCTTGAGCCCCTTGAGCCCGGGTTCGGGTACACGCTGGGCAACTCCCTGCGGCGCACCCTGCTCTCCTCCATTCCGGGTGCGGCGGTGACCTCGATCCACATCGAGGGCGTGCCGCACGAGTTCCACACCATCGAGGGCGTCAAGGAGGATGTCGCCGAGATCATCCTCAACATCAAGCAGATCGTGCTCTCCTCGGAGAACGACGAGCCTGTCGTGATGTACCTGCGCAAGGCGGGCGCCGGCGAGGTGGTCGCCGGGGACATCACGCCTCCCGCCGGTGTGGAGATCCACAACCCGGAGCTGCATCTGGCCACGCTCAACGACAAGGGGAAGCTCGAGATCGAGCTGACGGTCGAGCGCGGACGCGGCTACGTGTCCGCGGCCCAGAACAAGGATCCCCAGGCGGAGCTTTCCCGGATCCCGATCGACTCGATCTACTCGCCGGTCCTCAAGGTGACGTACAAGGTCGAGGCCACGCGCGTCGAGCAGCGCACCGACTTCGACCGCCTCATCATCGACGTCGAGACGAAGCCGGCGATCAGCCCGCGCGACGCCCTGGCCTCGGCGGGCAAGACCCTGGTCGAGCTGTTCGGGCTCATGCGCGAGCTCAACGAGGAGGCCGAGGGGATCGAGGTCGGCCCCTCGACGACGGACGCGTCCCTGGCCGCCGACCTGGCGCTGCCGATCGAGAACCTCAACCTGCAGTCGCGGTCCTACAACGCCCTGCGGCGTCGCGGCATCCTCACCGTGGGGGAGCTGGTCGCCCATTCGGAGGCCGATCTGCTGGACATCCGCAATTTCGGGACGAAGTCCATCGAGGAGATCAAGGAGGCCCTGGCCGCGCTGGGGATGACCCTCAAGGACTCGGCCCTGCCCAACGCTGGCGGCGAGTCGGACTCCGGTTCGGTGCAGTTCAGCGACGAGCAGCCGCTCTGACCCGCACCCACCTGACCGGTCCGACCCGGCGGCCCGCGCCTCCCGCGGGCCGCGCACGCACACCTCATCACTAGGAGACATCAATGCCCACCCCCAAGAAGGGCCCCCGTCTGGGTGGCAGCCCCGCCCACCAGAAGCTCATCCTGGCCAACCTGGCCGTCCAGCTCATCGAGCACCGCGCGATCACGACGACCGAGGCGAAGGCCAAGACGCTGCAGCCCTATGTGGAGAAGCTCGTGACCAAGGCGAAGCGCGGCGACATCGCCGCCCGCCGTCTGGTCGCGAAGAAGATCCCGAACAAGGACGCCGTCTACGAGCTCTTCGACGTCGTCGTCCCCGCGATCGACGCCGAGCGCGAGGGCGGGTACACGCGCATCACGCGCGTCGGCCCCCGCAAGGGCGACAACGCGCCGATGGCCCGCATCGAGCTCGTCCTCGAGCGCGTCGAGAAGAAGGCCGTCGTCTCCGCGGCGGAGAAGACAGCCGCCCGGGCCGCCGCCGAAGAGGTCGCCGCCGAGGCCGATGAGTCGGCCCAGGCCGCCTCCGAGCGCGCCGAGGAGGCTCGCGAGGAGGGCGACCTCGCCGCCGCCAACGAGGCCGAGGAGGTCGCCGAGGAGGCCGGTGAGGCCGAGGACGCGGCGGAGCAGGAAGCGGCGGACGAGGATCCCGACGGGAAGTGACGCCGGAGGGATCCCAGATCTGAGGCCCGCTCCCCGAACGGAGGGCGGGCGGCCGGTGGGGCCGGGAGCGTTCGCGCTCCCGGCCCCACCGGCGTGAGGGCGGCTCTCCGCTCCCGCGGGAGTCCGCCGTGGGGCCGCTCCTCTAGGCTGGGGCCATGGCTGATGAGATGACCTTGGCGATCGACTGCGGCGGCGGCGGGATCAAGGCGTCGGTCGTGGACGCGCAGGGCACGCTCATCGCGCCGGCGCGGCGCACGCCGACGCCCTACCCTCTGCCCCCGGAGCTGCTGGTGGAGACCGTCGTCGGCCTCGCCGGGTCCCTGCCGCGGGCGACGCGGGTGACGATGGGGATGCCAGGGATGATCCGGCACGGGGTCGTCGTGACGACTCCGCACTACATCACGAAGGACGGGCCGCGTTCGCGCGTGCTGCCTGAGCTGGTCGAGCGGTGGTCCCGTTTCGACATGGGCCGCGCCATCCACGCGGCGCTGGGGCTGCCCGCCCTGGTGCGCAACGACGCGGAGGTCGCCGGGGCCGGCGTCATCACCGGCACCGGGCTCGAGATGATCATCACGCTGGGCACGGGCCTGGGCAACGCGGTCTTCGACGGGGGGCGCCTCGCGCCCCACGTCGAGGTCTCGCAGGGATTCGTGCGGTGGGGGCTCACCTACGACGACTACATCGGGGAGCATGAGCGCCTCCGACTGGGCGACGCCCACTGGTCGCGCCGCGTGCGGCGGGTGGTCGACGGCCTGCGCCCGATGTACATGTGGGACCGTCTCTACCTGGGTGGGGGCAACTCGAAACGCATCACGGTCCTCAATCTGCAGCGCATGGGCGAGGACATCGTCGTGGTCCCCAATGACGCGGGCCTGGTCGGCGGGGTGCGCTCGTGGGAGCTGTGAGCGCGCCCGGCGCGAGCGCGGCCCCCGCCACGCTGCGGGTGCGCCTGGACCTCGCCTACGACGGGACGGACTTCCACGGCTGGGCGGACCAGCCCGGTCTCCGCACCGTCGAGGGGGAGCTGGCCTCCGCGCTCGCCACGGCGGCGCGCGCGCCGGTGCGGCTGACCGTGGCGGGCAGGACCGACGCCGGCGTCCACGCCCGCCATCAGGTCGCCCACGTGGACCTGCCCGCTGAGTCCTGGGAGGGTCCGGATCGCGGAGGTCCGCGACGTCCTCCCGGGGAGGCGCTGGTCCGGCGCGTCAACGGCATCCTGGCGCAGCGCCATCGGCAACGGGCCGGCGGGCGGGGGCCGGGCACGGCCTGCGACCTCGTGGTCCACCGGGCGGCAAGGGTGAGCGCGGACTTCGACGCGCGTTTCTCCGCTCTGGGGCGCCACTACTCCTACCGGCTGTGCGACGAGGTGCGCGAGCGCGACCCGCTGCGGCGCCACGATGTGCTGTGGCTGCCGGGCGGCCCGCTGGACCTCGACGCGATGAACGGCGCGGCCGAGGCCCTGCTGGGAGAGCACGACTTCCTCGCGTACTGCCGGCCCCGCGAGGGCGCCACGACGATCCGCACGCTGCGGGAGCTGCGGGTCTGGCGGGGAACGGGCTCCCCTGAGGGGCAGGCCGGCGCTCCGGTCGTCGTGCGGGTGTCGGCCGACGCCTTCTGCCACTCGATGGTCCGCTCCCTGGTCGGCGCCCTGATCGAGGTCGGGCGCGGACGCCGCTCGGCCGCCTGGCCCGGGGAGCTGCTGGAGGCGCGCTCCAGGACCCGGGCCGCGCCGATCGCACCCGCCCGCGGCCTCACCCTGGAGGGGGTGGACTACCCGGACGAGGACCAGTGGGCCGCCCGCGCCGGGCTGGCCCGCCACCGCCGCGATCAGGAGGAGCAGTGCCGCGGGTGCGGGGGATGACGGGGGCCTCCGCGCGGTGCGGCCCGGACGATGCGGCGAGTCCAGTGTGAGTGATCGCCCACAGGACAGCGCCAGTCTTTGACCAGTCACACCCGCCTCGATAGACTGATTCGCGCTGCGCGCCAGCCGCGTCACCGGTGCTTCCCACTCGCCGTTCGCTGATGCTGGCGCTTCGCGAACAGATCTCATCGAGAGTGCGCGACGGTCACTTGGCAGTGGCCGGCCGTGTGTGCTCCTTGACCGAAAGAATTGAAGGCTACGCCCGTGCGCACCTATTCACCCAAGCCTGGGGACGCCGACAAGAAGTGGTATGTCATCGACGCCACCGACGTCGTCCTCGGCCGTCTGGCGGCCCAGGTCGCCGTCCTCCTCCGTGGGAAGCACAAGCCGACGTTCGCCCCGCACATGGACCAGGGCGACTACGTCATCGTGATCAACGCCGACAAGGTCGTCCTGACCGGCAAGAAGCTTGATCAGAAGATGGCCTACCGCCATTCCGGCCGCCCCGGCGGACTCAAGGCCGTCAGCTACCGTGATCTGCTTGCGACGCGCCCCGAGCGGGCCGTCGAGAAGGCGGTGCGCGGCATGCTCCCGCACAACACGATCGGACGCCAGCAGCTGACCAAGCTGCATGTCTACGCCGGCTCGGAGCACCCGCACGCCGGCCAGCAGCCGATCCCGTTCGAACTGACCCAGATCGCCCAGTGAGCTCGTCGCTCCTGAGTGTGTGAACTTCCCGAGGAGAACCGTGGCTGAGACCACCGCCATCGCCGAGCTGGATGAGGACAACGCTCCCAGCTCCTACACCACAGAGACCGAGTCGGCGCCCGCCGGCGCCGGTCAGTCCCTCACTGCTCCGGGCGCCGGCCTCGGCCGCCGCAAGGAAGCCGTGGCGCGCGTGCGCCTGGTCCCCGGCACCGGCCAGTGGACCATCAACGGCCGCACCCTGGAGGAATACTTCCCCAACAAGCTGCATCAGCAGCTCGTGAAGGCGCCGTTCGTCCTGCTGGACCTGGAGGGTCGTTTCGACGTCCTCGCCCGCATCAACGGCGGCGGCATCTCCGGCCAGGCCGGCGCCCTGCGCCTGGGCATCGCCCGCGCCCTCAACGAGATCGACCGCGACGCGAACCGCCCGGCCCTGAAGAAGGCCGGCTTCCTCACCCGTGACGCCCGCGCCACCGAGCGCAAGAAGGCCGGTCTGAAGAAGGCGCGCAAGGCGCCCCAGTACTCCAAGCGCTGATCGCCTCCGATCGCCCAGCCGGGGCGGTCATCGGAAGGACCCCGTCCCGCATGGCGCAGGACGGGGTCCTTCCGCATCCCCGTCCTCTCTCCCCCCGACCCCGGTATGGCGGCCGGGAGACGGCGGGGGAGAGGGGCCGCCGCGGTATCCTGGTGCGCGGCGCGCCCGCCCGGGCCCGCGAGGTGGTGTGGAGAGGGACCCGAGGATGGGCAGACTGTTCGGAACCGACGGCGTGCGAGGGCTCGCCAACAGGGAGCTGACGGCGGAACTCGCCCTGCAGCTGGGCGAGGCCGCGGCCCGTCGGATCGGCGGGGGGCCGCGGTCGGACGGGTCGAAGCCCCGCGCGGTGATCGGGCGCGACACGCGCATCTCCGGGGAGTTCCTCGACCATGCCCTGGCCGCGGGGCTCGCCTCCGCGGGAATGGACGTGGTGCGCATCGGCGTCGTCACGACGCCGACGGTGGCGCATCTGACGGCCACGCAGGACGATGTCGACCTCGGGGTGATGATCTCCGCCTCCCACAACCCGATGCCGGACAACGGCATCAAGTTCTTCGGGCGCGGGGGCTTCAAGCTGGCCGACGCCGTGGAGGACGAGATCCAGGAGCTGCTGGGCTCCCCGTGGGAACGTCCCACCGGCGCCGACGTCGGCGAGGTCGACTATGAGGACGACTGGGCGGAGAAGTCCTACGTCACCCACCTGGTGGAGTCGGCGGGAACGGACCTGCGCGGCCTGCGCATCGCCGTGGACTGCGCGAACGGGGGCGCCTCCTTCCTCGGACCCCAGGCCCTGCGCGAGGCCGGGGCGGACGTGGTCGTCATCAACGCCTCCCCGGACGGGCGCAACATCAACGCGCGCGCCGGCTCCACCCATCCCGAGCAGATCCAGGCGGCCACCGTCGCGGCGCGCGCCGACTTCGGGGTGGCCTTCGACGGAGACGCGGACCGGTGCCTGGCGGTCGACCGCGCGGGCCGGCTCATCGACGGCGACAAGATCATGGGGTCTCTCGCGGTGTTCATGAGGGACGCCGGGACGCTCGACCACGACACGTTGGTGGTCACCGTCATGTCGAACCTCGGCCTCATCCTGGCGATGCGCGACGTCGGTATCCGGACGGTCCAGACCGCGGTGGGGGACCGCTACGTCCTGGAGAAGATGCTCGAGGGCGGGTACGCGCTGGGCGGGGAGCAGTCGGGCCATGTCATCGCCCGCCGCCACGCGACGACGGGCGACGGCGTGCTCACCGCCCTGCTGCTGGCCCGCATGGTCCACCAGACCGGGCGCGACCTGGGGGATCTCACGGCGTTCGTGCGCCGCCTGCCCCAGACGCTCATCAATGTGCGGGGCGTCGACAAGACCCGCGTCGCCGCGGACGGGCCCCTCTCCGAGGCCGTCGCCGCCGCCGAGCGGGACCTGGGGGAGACCGGGCGGGTCGTCCTGCGGTCCTCGGGAACCGAGCCCCTGGTGCGCGTCATGGTCGAGGCCGCCACCCAGGAGTCGGCCGACGCCGTGGCCTCCTCCCTGGCCGGCATCGTCAAGGAGCGCCTCAGCCTCTGACGGCGCGCCCCGGACGGTCCGGGCACGGACCTCTCCCCGGTTGCGCTCACCTGTCCTGGAGGGTCGGGTCCGTGGGCAGGGGAATGCCGGAGCGGCGAGGGGCCGGCGGGATCGGCACGGGCGCGCGTCCGCCGGACGGGGCGTCGGACGGGCCCGACTGGGCCGGCTCATCGGCGGGGAGGGGCTCCCCGCCGTGCGACCCGCAGGCGGCAAGCAAAGCGGCCGCGATGGCCGCGCACGCCGCACCCGCGATCACGCGCTTCCCGTGTCCCGGCGCCATGGGACCTCCCTCGCCTCGCCGTCACTCCTTGCGCAGCCATAGGGTCTCGACCCGATGGTCGGGCCCCTTCGTGAAGACCATCGTCGCACGCGGGCGTGTGGGGAGGATGTTGTCCCTCAGGTTCGGGAGGTTGATGTCGTCCCAGTACCCCCGAGCCGTGGTGACGGCCTGGTCGTCGTCGAGATCCGCGTAGGTGCGGAAATAGGAGTCCGGCTCGGTGAAGGCGGTCCGGCGCAGCTGGAGGAAGCGCTGGATGTACCAGTCCTCGATCGCCTGCTCGTCGGCGTCGACGTAGATCGAGAAGTCGAAGTAGTCGGAGACGACCACGCCGCTGCCCGGGCGGCCGCCGGGCCGCAGGTGCGGGGGCTGGAGGACGTTGAGCCCCTCGACGATGAGGATGTCCGGGCGCCCCACGCTCATCCACCGCCCCGGCACGATGTCATACACGATGTGGGAGTACACCGGCGTGCGCAGGTCCCCCCGCCCAGCCTTGACGCCCGAGAGGAAACGCAGCAGCGCCTCGCGGTCGTAGGACTCGGGGAAGCCCTTGCGCCCGAGGATCCCGCGCTGCTCCAGGACGGCGTTGGGGTGGAGGAACCCGTCCGTGGTCACGAGCTCGACCTGGGGCGTGCCCGGCCACCGGCTGAGCAGCAGACGCAGCAGCCGTGCGACCGTGGACTTGCCCACGGCCACCGACCCCGCGATGCCGATGACGAAGGGGACTGGCGGGGAGGCCTGCTCCCCCAGGAACGCCCGCCGCTCCGCCGTGGTGCGCCGGCGCCCGTCGACGTAGAGCTGGAGCAGGGCCGACAGGGGACGGTAGATGGCGTCGACCTCGCGCATGTCGATGGGATCCCCCAACGAGGCGATGTCCGTGATGTCCTCCTGCGTGAGGGGGAGCGGCGTCCGGGAGGCCAGCCGGTCCCATTCGACGCGGTCGAAGCGGACGAACGGGCCCGCATCGGCGGACGAGGGTGCAGGAGGGTCACACGTCACCCCGGTATTGTGCCGCACTTCGGGCGCCCCCGTTCCCGGCGGCCGCGCGCCGCGCGCCCGCCGAGTCGAGACCGGCCCGCCCTTCCGGTTGGAGCGAGGGCCGGACCTGTGCTGCAATGGCTGGCATGTGTGGAATCGTCGGGTACGTCTCTCGGACCTGTTCGCCGCGTCCCCTGCAGATCGTCATGGAGGGGCTCTCGCGCATGGAGTACCGCGGGTACGACTCCGCCGGGGTGGCGCTGGCCCACGAGGGCGACGAGGACGCCCCCGCCCCCCAGCGCGCCCCGGGCGGTCCGGACGGCCCGGCCACGGGCGGCCTGACCGTCGTGCGGGCCGTCGGCAAGCTGGCGAACCTGCGTTCGGCCCTGGAACAGGCCGACATGCCGCCCTCGCGCTCCGCGATCGGCCACACCCGATGGGCGACCCACGGCCAGCCCACCGTCGCCAACGCCCACCCCCATGTCTCGCGCGACGGCCGTCTCGCCCTGGTGCACAACGGCATCATCGAGAACGCCGACGCCCTGCGCGCCGAGCTGCGGGAAGCGGGCATCGTGCCGGTGTCCGACACCGACACCGAGGTCGTCGTCCATCTCCTGGACCTGGCCTTCCACGACGCGGGGACGCCCTCGTGGGAGGGGGATCTCCCCGGCCTCGGCGGGGAGGATCTGCGCACCGGCCGGGCTCTGGTGTCCGCGATGCTGGCGGTCACCCCGCGCCTTCAGGGCACCTACACCCTGCTCGCCCTCTCCGAGGAGGTCCCCGGGCTCCTCGTCGCCGCGCGCCGATCCTCGCCCCTGGTCGTCGGCGTCGGGGAGGGGGAGAACTTCCTCGGCTCCGATGCGCTGGCCTTCGCCGAGCACACCACCGACGCGGTCGAGGTCGGCCAGGACCAGGTCGTGGCGGTGACGTCCGAGGGCGTCGTGGTCCTGGACCGCGGGGGCCGCACCGTGGAGCCGCGCCACTTCAGCGCCGACTTCGCCCACGATCGCGCCGACAAGGAGGGCTGGCCGACCTTCATGGAAAAGGAGATCCACGAGCAGCCCGCCGCCATCGCCGCCACGCTGGCGGGCCGCTGCGACGCCGACGGGCGCCTCGCCCTCGACGAGGTCCGCATCCCCGAGGCGATTCTGCGCGGGGCCGACAAGGTCGTCGTCGTGGCCTGCGGGACGGCGTTCTACGCGGGCCTCGTCGCCCGCTACGCCATCGAACACTGGTGCCGGATCCCGGTCGAGGTGGAGCTGGCCAGCGAGTTCCGCTACCGCGACCCCGTCGTCACCGAGAAGACGCTGGTCGTGGCCATCTCCCAGTCCGGGGAGACCATGGACACGATCATGGCGATCCGCCACGCCCGAGAACAGGGGGCGAAGGTCGTCGCCATCGTCAACACGCCGGGCTCGACGATCTCGCGTGAGTCCGACGCGGTGCTGCTCACGCACGCGGGCCCGGAGATCGCGGTCGCCTCCACGAAGGCGTTCACCGCCCAGATCACCGCCACCTACATCCTGGGCCTGTACCTGGCCCAGATCCGCGGCAACAAGTTCTCCGACGAGATCCAGGACTACATGGACAAGCTCGCCCTCGTCCCGGACAAGGTGCGGCGGATCCTCGACCGGGCTGAGTCCGTGCGCCAGGTCGCGCGGACGATGACGGGGGCGACGTCGGTGATCTACCTGGGCCGACATGTCGGATACCCGGTGGCGCTGGAGGGGGCGCTGAAGCTCAAGGAGCTGTGCTACATCCACGCCGAGGGCTTCGCCGCCGGCGAGCTCAAGCACGGGCCCATCGCCCTCATCGACGAGGGGCAGCCCGTCATCGTCGTCGTCCCCACCCCCAGACGTCCGGAGCTCCACCGCAAGGTCCTCTCCAACATCCAGGAGGTCCGCACCCGGGGAGCGCGCACCATCGTCGTCGCGGAGGAGGGGGACTCCTCCGTCGACGCCTATTCGGAGGTCGTCTTCCGGATCCCGCCGGCCCCGACCCTCTACCTGCCTCTGCTGGACGTCGTGCCCCTGCAGCTGTTCGCCTGCGAGCTGGCGGGCGCCATGGGCCACGACGTCGACCAGCCGCGCAACCTCGCCAAGTCCGTCACCGTCGAGTGAGCCGCCGCGCCCCGGCCGGGAGCACAATGGGAGCGTGATCCACGCCCTGCCTCCCCAGACGGTCCGCGAGGCGGAACGACGGGCCGTCGCCCGGGCTCCCCGGGACGCGCTGATGCTGCGCGCCGCCCGCGGGGTGGCCGACGCCGTGGAACGCCTGGCGGGCGGGCGCGGCGGGGAGGGGCCCGTCGGCGTCGTCGCCCTCGCAGGCGGCGGCGACAACGGCGGAGACGCGCTGTACGCGGCGGCCATGCTGGCCCGGGACGGGTTCGAGGTGCGTGCGGCCCTGCTCAGCGACCACCCCCACGCCCGAGCGCTCGCGGAGGCGCAGGCCGCCGGCGTCGACGTCCGCCGCTTCCCCCTTCCCCTCGACGAGGGCGTCCCCGGCTGGCTGACGGCGGATCTATGGGTGGACGGGCTGACCGGGACCGGGTTGAGGGGCCCCCTCAGGGAGCCGCTGGCCGCAGCCGTGCGCGAACTCGGGCGGGCCGCCCGGCTCGCGGGCACGCGCATCGTGGCCGTGGACGTGCCCTCCGGCTCCGGTGCGGAGGACGGGACCGTGCTGGGCGCGGTGCTGCCGGCCGACCATACCGTCACCATGGGGGCCGTCAAGACGCCGCTGCTGCTGCCCCCGGCCGCCCAGTACGCGGGCTCCGTGGAGGTGGTGGACCTGGGCCTCGACGCCGGCGCGCACGGGGAGGGCGCGCCTTCCGCGGAGGTGCTGCGCCCCGAGGCGTCGGACGTGGCGCTGATGCTGAGGGTCCCCGGCCCCTTCGACCACAAGTACACGCGCGGGGTGGTCACCGTGGCCGCCGGCTCGGACACCTACCCGGGCGCCGGAGTCCTGGCGGTCATGGGCGCCCTCGGAGCCGGGCCGGGTATGGTGCGACTGGAGTCCAGCGGGAGGACCTCCCGCATCGTCCTCGACCGCCACCCCGGCGTGGTCACCGCGTCGGGGCGTTCCCAGGCGGCGGTGGTCGGCTCCGGCCTCGACTCCGAGATCGAGCACCGGGCGCTGTCGGTCGCCCGGCGGGCTCTCGGCCGCGGCATCCCGTTGGTGCTCGACGCCGGGGCGCTGGGGTTCGTCTCCGCGCTGAGGACGGATCCGGGGCCGTTGACGGGTGTCGTCCTGACCCCCCACGCCGGCGAGGCCGCGACCCTGCTGGCGGAGCTCGAGGACCGGCCGGTCGAGCGCGACGACGTCGAGGCGAAGCCCCTGGCCGGTGCGCGGCGCCTGGCGGAGCTCACCGGGGCCACCGTCGTCCTCAAGGGATCGGTGACGCTGGTGGTCGGCGCCGACGGGAGGGCCTTCTCCCTGGAGGGGACGACCGGATGGGCCGGGGTCGCGGGCAGCGGCGACGTCCTGGCCGGCGTCATGGGCTCGCTCCTGGCCCAGCGCCGCGCGGAAGAGGAACGCGGAGGGGATCCCCTGGACGTGGCGCTCACCGCGGCGTGCGCGGTGTGGATCCATGCGGAGGCCGCCCGCCTCGCGGCCGGGGCGGACCCCGCGGGGCCGGCGCCGGCCCTGGGCGCGCCCATCCAGGCCGACGAACTGGCGAGCGCGGTCCCCGCGGTCATCGGCGGGTTGGTGCGCGTGGCACAGGAGGAGCGGCGCACCCGGCGCCGCCGGACCTGGGCTCAGACTCGCGACGAGGCGCCGTCTGCCCCGGCCGCTCGGCTGTAAGGTGACGCGGTGGCCGACTTCCTCATCGCGCTGGCGCCCTCGCTGATCTTCGGCGCCATGTCGCTGCTCCTGGTCGCCCTGGGAGGGAACTACCGGCAGCAGACGATGGGCGAGGTCACGGGCGCTCTCCTCGTCTCCCTGGTGCTGGCCCCCTTCCTCCACGTGGACTGGGACCTGCGCACGGTCGCGGTCTCCTTCCTGACGGGCGCGGTCCTGGGCATCGGGATCCAGTACCAGGTCCAGGGACTCAACCACGTCGGGGTCTCCCGCACGATGCCGATCTCCACCGGAGGGCAACTCGTGGGCATGGCGCTGGGCGGGATCCTCCTCTTCGGGGAGTGGCGCGGGCCGGGGGCGATGCCGGTCGGCATCCTGGCCCTCGTCCTGCTGACGGCCGGGGTGACGTGCACGACGTGGACGGAGGGCGCACCCGCCCTGGCGGGCGTGGACTGGGCCCGCGGGCGGGTGGACCTCGCGGTCTCGACCGTCTGCCTGGTCGGCTACCTGCTGGTCCAGCGCGCCTTCGGCATCGGCGGGGAGGAGGCCATGCTCCCCCAGTTCGCCGGATGCGTCGTCGCCTGCCTGATCCTCACCTCCCCGCGGCTGACGCCGGACCTCGGGGCCCGGGACACCCGCTGGTCCCGCATGACGGCGCGCCAGCTCGTCCCCGGCGCCCTGTGGGGCATCGGCGTGCTGCTCATGCAGACCAACGCGGCGCGTGTCGGGGTGGCCATGGGGTTCTCCCTGTCCCAGCTCGGGGTCATCATCTCCACCCTGGGCGGGATCTTCCTCCTCGGGGAACGGCGCACGCACCGGGAGCTTGCGGCCACCCTCACCGGCGTGGTCCTGGTCGTGGCCGGCGCGGGACTGATCGGATGGGCGAAGGCGCTCGACGGCTGAGGAGTGGGGACGGCGGGGCGTCCACGGCGCGACCCCGGGGTGGAGCCGCGATCCGGCGGTGGGATACTGGGGCCCGTGAGCGCCTGCGACCCGATCACTTTCGGCATGCCCGATCCGGCCCTCTCGGACTATCCCGGCCGGGCGGTCGTCGACGCGGGCGCCATCGCGCACAACCTCGCCGTGCTGCGCGCCGCCGCGCCTCACAGCCTGCAGATGGCCGTCGTCAAGGCCGGCGCCTACGGGCACGGGACGCTGCCGAGCGCCCTCGCCGCCCTCAAGGCCGGCGCCGACTGGCTCGGCGTCGCCCAGCTGCAGGAGGCGCTCGATCTGCGCCGCGGGCTCGACCAGGCCGGCGTCCCCCGCCGACAGTCCCCGGTCCTCGCCTGGATCGCCCCCAGCGGCGCCGACTGGCGCGCCGCCATCGAGGCGGACATCGACCTGTCCGTGTCCTGGACGTGGGCCCTCCTCGAGATCGCCGCGGCGGCGCGGGCGGCCGGACGCCCCGCGCGCATCCACGTCAAGATCGACACCGGCATGTCGCGGGCCGGGTCCACCCTCCACGACCTGCCGGCGCTCGCGACCGCGATCCGGCAGTCCGTCGACCAGGGGCAGGTCGAGCTCGTCGGCGCCTGGTCGCACTTCTCCCGTGCCGACGACCCGAGTCCCGAGGGGCAGGCCTCCACCGCCGAGCATCTCGCGATCTTCGAGGAGGGCCTCCGCGTCCTCTCCGAGGCGGGCCTGGCGCCCCGGATCCGCCACATCAGCGCGACCTCCGGCATCTTGTGGCACCCCGAGGCCCACTATGACCTGGTCCGAGCCGGGATCGGCATGTACGGCCTGAGCCCCGACCCCGCCGTCGCAACCGCCCGCGAGCTCGGGCTGCGTCCCGCGATGCGCCTGGAGGCGCCGCTCACCTCCGTGAAGGCCGTGGACGCCGGACGCCCGGTGTCCTACGGCGGCACGTGGCGCGCGCCGGACCGGCGCTGGCTCGGCCTCGTCCCCCTGGGCTACGGCGACGGCATTCTGCGCGCGGCGTCGAACCACGGTCCCGTCACGGTCCTCACCGACTCCGGGCCGCTGCCCACCCACGTGGTCGGGCGCGTGTGCATGGACCAGTTCGTCGTCGACCTGGGGCCCGTCCAGTCCGGCGAGGCCGCCCCTCCGGCGCGGGTCGGCGACACCGCCGTGCTCTTCGGCGATCCGCTCGCCACGCCGGGCGTCCCGATGGCCGACGACTGGGCCCGTGTCTGCGGCACCATCAACTACGAGATCGTCACGCGCCTGGGGGAGCGGATCCCGCGCGTGTGGACCGAGGCCGCGGTGGCGCCCCCGCGGTTCACGGTCCGCGACGCCGGGCAGACCCGGGCCCTCGGGCAGGCGCTCGCCGCCCACCTGCGCGCCGGCGACCTCGTGATGCTGCGCGGCGAACTCGGAGCCGGCAAGACCACTTTCGCCCAGGGGATCGGGGCGGGCCTCCGCGTCCGCGGGCGCATCTCCTCCCCGACCTTCATCGTCGCCCGCGTCCACCCCTCGCTCGTCGGCGGACCGGACCTCATCCACGCCGACGCCTACCGCATCACCGACCTGGACGACCTGGAGACCCTCGACCTGGACTCCACTCTGGCCGACTCGGTGACCGTCGTCGAATGGGGCGAGGGCAAGACGGAGGCCCTGTCGGAGGAACGCCTTGAGGTGGACATCGCGCGTCCCACTGGAGGCGAGGTGAGGCGCGGGCCGGATGCCGTCATCGACCTGGAGGACCTGGACGACGGGCTCCGGGAGATCTCCCTGCGCCCCGTCGGCGCCCGATGGGACGGCGAGCTCGCGCACCTGGGCGAGGAGGCGCGGGCGCTCGGCGACTCCGTCGGCACGGCCGGCCACGCCCCCACCGAGTAGGATCGGCTGCCGTGATCGGACTCTGCCTGGACACCTCATCCGCCACCTCCGTCGCCGTCGTGCGCGACGGCCGGACCGTGGCCCGAGCCCGGAACGACTCCGCGCGCCACCACGCCGAGTCGATCGCCCCGATGCTGCGGGGGGCCCTGGACGAGGCCGGGCTCACCGGCGCGCTCACGCAGGCCGGGATCACCCAGGTCCTCGTCGGCACCGGGCCGGCCCCCTACACGGGGCTGCGGGCCGGTCTGGTCACCGCGCGCGCCCTCGCCCGGGCCTGCGGCGCGCCCGTGCACGGCGCGTCCAGCCTGGACATCCTGGCCCGCCAGGCGCTGGACGTGCTCCCCCCCGACGCGGAGGTCCTCATCGTCTCCGACGCCCGACGCAAGGAGCTGTACTGGGCGCTGTACCGCGCCCAGGGCCCCGATGACGTCGCCGTCGTCTCCGGGCCGCGTGTCGACGCGCCCCGGCAGGTGGCCAACGCGCTGCGCGGCACGGACGCCCTGCTGGTCTCCGGCGCCCCCCTTCCCGGCCACGCCCGCGAGGCGCTCTCCCAGGCGCCCACGGGGCCCGAGGTCGTCCTGGACCCCGCGGTCCTCGTCCGGCTGGTCGCCGCGCGGCTCGATCGCGGCGAGACCGGTCGACTGGGCACCGAACCGCTCTACCTGCGCCGCCCCGACATCCAGGGGCAGTCGCCACGCCCCCTGTGAGCGGTCCTGGTGCGGGCCCCGCGCCCGATGGCCCGGCAGCGCCGTTCACCCTGCGCGCCCTGGGCCCCGATGACGCGGAGACGGTCGCCGACCTGGAGGGCGAGGTCTTCGCGGAGGACCCCTGGTCGCGCGCGGCCGTGGAGGAGGAGCTGCGCGCCCCGGGCCGCCGCTACGTCGCGGCCGTGGAGGGCGGGGAGCTCCTCGGCTATGCCGGGATCCGGCTGGGACCCGACGCGGACATCATGACGATCGGCGTGCGCGAGGGCCGGCGGGGCAGCGGCGTGGGGCGGGCGCTGCTGGCCGACCTCCTACGCGCCGCGCGCGAGTCCGGGTCCCAGCGCGTCTTCCTGGAGGTCCGGCCCTCCAACGAGGCGGCCCTGAGCCTCTACGGCCGAGCCGGCTTCCGTCCGATCGGCCGCGTGCGCCGCTACTTCCGCAACCCCAGCGAGGACGCGGTGACGATGCGGCTGGACATGGGCGCGCGGCGGTCCTGAGGTCTGTCCGGCCCCGGTCCGCGGGCGGGGCCGCCCTCGTCGCGAGACAGGCGGGGGAGCATGACGAAAGTCATATTCACAACGTGACGGTTGCGCAATTCTCTGCGCGGGGCGGCACCCGAGGTGACGCCGTGTCGCGAACGGGTCGGAGGAGGCCCGCACGATTCCGCATGCGGCGCCCCTAGCCGCCAGATGGGGCCCCGAAGTCCCACCGGGGGCCCCGGAAGTGCGGATACTGTGGGCCACATGGCCACATCCACAGTCGTGACGAAGAAGCGACGCGCCTGGACCACCACGGTCTTCGTCAAGCAATTGATGGCGATCTCCGGGCTGGTCTTCGTCCTCTTCCTCCTCTTCCACTCCTACGGCAACCTCAAGATGTTCCTCGGTCAGGAGGCGTACGACCACTACGCCGAATGGCTCAAGGGAGACGCGTTCGTCCCGATCTTCCCGCACGGCGGATTCATCTGGGTCTTCCGCCTCGCGATGGTCCTGTTCCTGGTCATCCACGTGGCCTCGGCGTTCATCGTGTGGTACCGGTCGAAGAAGGCGCGCCACACCCGCTACGTCATCAAGAAGAACGTCGCGAACTCCTACGCCGCGCGCACCATGCGCGTGTCGGGCGTGCTGATCCTCGCTCTCCTGGTCTTCCACATCCTGCACTTCACCACGGGGACCGTGAAGACGGGCTTCACCGCGGACTCGACGCCCTACGAGCGGATGATCGCCGCCTTCCAATCGCCGTGGATGGTCCTGCTGTACGCCGTGTTCGTGGCGGCGGCCTGCCTCCACGTCTCCCACGGGTTCTGGTCGGCGTTCCAGTCACTGGGATGGGTCCGCTCCAACACGCGGACGTTCATGGTGGTCCTGTCCGGGATCATCGGCGGGCTGATCTTCGTGATGTTCATGGCGCCGCCCGTCTCCATCGCGTTCGGGATCATCCCCTGAGGAAGGCATTGAGGAAAACAATGACTGACACACTCGTCAAGGGCCTCTACCGCGAGGGCGAGCCCATCGCCGACTCGAAGGCCCCGCTGGACGTGCCGATCTCCCAGTGCTGGGAGCAGCGCAAGTTCACCGCGGCCCTGGTCAATCCCGCGAACCGCCGCAAGCTGCGCGTCCTCATCGTCGGCACCGGCCTGGCGGGCGGCGCGGCCGCCGCCTCGCTGGGCGAGATGGGCTACAACGTCGACGTGTTCTTCTACCAGGACTCCGCCCGGCGCGCGCACTCCATCGCCGCCCAGGGCGGGATCAACGCGGCGAAGAACTACCGCAACGACAACGACTCCGTCTACCGGCTCTTCTACGACACGGTCAAGGGCGGGGACTACCGGGCCCGCGAGACCAACGTCTACCGCCTGGCTGAGGTCAGCGCGAACATCATCGACCAGTGCGTCGCCCAGGGCGTCCCCTTCGCCCGCGAGTACGGCGGGCTGCTCGACAACCGCTCCTTCGGCGGCGTGCAGGTCTCCCGCACGTTCTACGCCCGCGGCCAGACCGGCCAGCAGCTTCTCATCGGCGCCTACCAGGCTCTGGAGCGCCAGGTCGCAGCCGGCACCGTCACCGAGCACTCCCGCCACGAGATGGTGGAGCTCATCGTGTCCGAGGGCCGCGCCCGGGGTCTGGTCGCCCGCAACATGGTGACCGGCGAACTCGAGACCTACATCGGCGACGCGGTGGTCCTGGCCAGCGGCGGCTACGGCAACGTGTTCTTCCTGTCGACGAATGCGATGGGCTGCAACGCGACGGCCATCTGGCGTGCGCACCGCAAGGGCGCCTACTTCGCGAACCCCTGCTTCACGCAGATCCACCCGACCTGCATCCCCCAGCACGGGGACCAGCAGTCCAAGCTCACGCTGATGTCGGAGTCGCTGCGCAACGACGGGCGGATCTGGGTGCCGAAGAAGGCCGAGGACTGCGAGAAAGACCCGCGCGAGATCCCCGAGGAGGACCGCGACTACTACCTCGAGCGCATCTACCCGTCCTTCGGCAACCTGGTGCCCCGCGACATCGCCTCGCGCCAGGCGAAGAACATGTGCGACGAGGGACGCGGCGTCGGCCCGAAGATCGGCGGCGTGGCGCGCGGCGTCTACCTGGACTTCGCCGAGGCCATCGGGCGGATGGGCGTCGAGAAGGTCTCCGAGAAGTACGGGAACCTCTTCGACATGTACGAGCGCATCACCGGTGACAACCCCTACAAGGTCCCGATGCGCATCTATCCCGCCGTCCACTACACGATGGGCGGGCTGTGGGTCGACTACGACCTGGAGTCCAACGTCCCCGGGCTCTACGTCATCGGCGAGGCCAACTTCTCCGACCACGGCGCGAACCGCCTGGGCGCCTCGGCCCTCATGCAGGGCCTGTCCGACGGCTATTTCGTCCTGCCGAACACGATCAGCGATTACCTCGCCCACGCTTTCAGCCTGCCGAAGCTCGACGAGTCCTCCCCGGACGTGCTCGCTGCGCGCCAGGAGGCCCAGGACCGCATCGACCGCCTGATGTCGGTGGGCGGCACCCGCTCCGTCGACTCCTTCCACAAGGAGCTCGGACAGATCATGTGGGAGTACTGCGGGATGTCGCGCACCGAGGAGGGCCTGCGCACCGCCATCGACCTCATCCGGAAGCTGCGCGCGGACTATTGGAAGAACGTGCGGGTGCCCGGGAAATCCGTGGGCGAACTCAACCAGTCCCTCGAGAAGGCGGGGCGCGTCGCCGACTTCATGGAGTTGGGCGAGCTGATGTGCGTCGACGCCCTGCACCGCGCGGAATCGTGCGGCGGGCACTTCCGCGAGGAGTCCCAGACTCCCGAGGGTGAGGCCCTGCGCGACGACACGGACTACCTCTACGTCGCCGCCTGGGAGTGGGCCGGAGAGGGGCAGTCCCCGATCCTCCACAAAGAGGACCTCATCTACAACAACATCGAGCTGAAGCAGCGGAGCTACAAGTGAACCTCACACTGAGAATCTGGCGTCAGAGCGGTCCGGAGGACCCCGGCGCCATGCACGAGTACCAGGTCCGCGGCGTCGCCGAGGAGTCCTCGTTCCTCGAGATGCTCGATATCCTCAACGAGGAGCTCTTCGCCCGCGGCGAGGAGCCCATCGCCTTCGACTCGGACTGCCGCGAGGGCATCTGCGGCCAATGCGGCCTCGTCATCAACGGGGTCGCCCACGGGCCGCAGGTCACCACCACGTGCCAGCTCCACATGCGCCATTTCCACGACGGCGACGTCATCACGATCGAGCCGTGGCGCGCGGAGGCCTTCCCCGTCATCAAGGACCTCGTGGTCAACCGCTCGGCCCTGGACCGCATCGTCCAGGCGGGTGGCTACATCTCGGTCAACACGGGCGGGGCTCCCGATGCCCATGCGACGCCCGTCCCGAAGCAGGACGCGGACAAGGCGTTCGAGGCCGCCGCCTGCATCGGGTGCGGCGCCTGCGTGGCGGCCTGCCCGAACGCCTCGGCGATGCTGTTCACCTCGGCGAAGGTCACGCACCTGGGCCTGCTCCCGCAGGGCAAGCCGGAGAACCTCACGCGCGTGGTCGGCATGCTCAACCAGATGGACGAGGAGGGCTTCGGCTCCTGCACGAACATCGGCGAGTGCGCCGCCGTGTGCCCCAAGCAGATCCCGCTGGACGTCATCGCGACGCTCAACCGCCAGCTGGGCAAGTCCGTGCTCAAGGGGGTCTGAGCCTCTCTCGCCGGCGCCTCGGCCGGGCCCCGGAGCCGCCCACGGGGGGCTCCGGGGCCCGGTTCGCCGTCAGGAATCCTCGCGGGCGGCGATGCTGGGCCACAGCGCGGCGACGATCTGCTCCGGCCACGCGTCGGGCACGTCGCCGGTCAGGGCGTCCCGGATCACCATGGAACCGGTGATGGCGTCCAGGATGACGGCATAGTCCGCGTCGGCGCGGAAGACGCCGGAGCGCACGCCGCGCCGGAAGAAGTCGAGGATCGCGTCGTGCTGGGGGCGGACGAGCCGGTCGACGACGAGGGCGAGGAACGCCGAGTCGGCCGAGAGCAGCCGGCCGAGCCGGCCCAGCCCGATTCGATCCTCGAAGAATGCCTGGGCGGTCCGGATGATCTCGATGAGTCCCTCGCGACCGGGCGCCATGGAGGCGTCGATGCGGGTGACCTCGATCGTCTCGGCCACGCGTGCGAGCAGCTCGTCGCGGTTCGCGAAGCGGCGGTAGAGCGTGGTCTTGGCGACTCCCGATCTCTGCGACACCGATTCGATGGTGACGGCGTCCGTGCCGGATTCGAGGGTGAGGGCGAGAGTCGCCCGCGTGATCTTCTCGTCCGTGAGGCGGCGCGTGAGCGCCGCGTGTTCATTGGGCATGGTCCGAACCGTCCCTCCCGGAGCAGTGTGACGGGGCCGGACCGGGCGGCCCGACCCCGTCGCCTCCGCGCGCGCCGGAGGCGTCGCACCAGCATAGGCATGCCTGCCGCGGTCTCATGCCTCCTTGTGCCGGTTCATCGACCAGGCCGCCAGGATGACGACCGCGAGGCCGAGGATCCACGCGGTCCATCCGGCCCCGCCGGAGGCGAACCCGGCGAACCAGGGCGAGAGGAACACGAGGGCTCCGGCGACGATCTGCGCCCATTCGGCCGCGGACGATGCGGCCGTGCCGAGGGCCCACAGTGAGACCACACCGATGACGATGCCGAGGGAGATCGCCCAACCGGCGGCGATGTCCGTGATGAAGAGGGGCGTGAAGGCGAGGAACACACCGAGGACCAGGTTCACCCAGTCCTGCCACGTCCGCCAGGCGTGGATGTTGGTGCCGGATGTCGTGGTGGTGGGCATTGCTGATTCCTTTCTCTATCGCTACGCATTCCGTAGCGCTACGAATATCGTAGCGCTACTGGAGGCGCGTCGGGCGATGCCGCGAGACGCGATCGGGAGACAGACCTCGGTCCCCTCTCCCGCGCGGCGGGGCGGGTAGGTTGGACACGTAGAGAATCGACACAGACGACGCGTCAAGGAGCAGAGCATGAGCCAACGGGACCAGGGGCAGGCCGGAGCCGCCGAGGAACAGCCGGCTCCGCGCACGACCCGGTGGCGGGTCGGCACAGGGATCGGCATCGGGGGGCTGGTGGCCTTCGCCGTGCTCGGACTGGTCCTGGTCATCGGCATGTTCATGCCCGACTCCGAGATCGCCTCCTTCGCCGTCGGGCTGTTCCCCGCGGCCCTGGGCGCGCTCGCGGTGGGGATCCTCGGCATCGCGGTCGCAGGCTTTCGTCGGCCCGGCTCCGGGGACGAGGACGCGGCCTGATCCTCCGGCTCCGGGGGCGGGGCGAAAACGGTGTTGCCCATCGGTCGGTCGAGCTGTGAGGCGACCGTGAGAGGCACTCAGCTGGGGCTGTCCGGGTAGTGCGTGAGTTGTCGGTCGCTCAGGGGCCCGTCGAGGACCACTGTCACGCTCGCGTGGAGGGAGATGGCAGCGCACGGCTACTCGCCGGAGCTTTCGACGATGCCGGAGGATGTCTTCAGCATGTTCCTCGTCGAGGATCTTCTCCAGTCGGCATTCTCGGCGACGGCAGACGCCGACGAGGCATCGGCATGTGCCAGGGACCAGCCCAGGTAGGACAGATCGGTCGGGAAACCGTTGCCGACCTGCTTTCCACCGGAAGGCTTGACGTTTGTCCGTTGTCGGTTGAAGAAGAGGACTCGTGATCGGCGTGCTTCGGGTGGGAGCACGCACTCAGCGCGAGCGCACACGCGATGACGAGGCCTGTCGGGCTCTTCGCGGTCCAACTGTGGTTGCACTGAGTTCCCATGAGAGTTGGCTACGACGCCGCGATCGAAATGCCCGACGGGCTGACGACCCGGGGATTCCTGTCAAAAACATCGGCCTTCCTTCGTCGGCCTGGCCACCGATGAGGCCTGCGTACCGAGTCTGTCCTCCCGCCGTGTCACAAGGATGGGTCCGGTCTCGCTCGACGCCGTACGGCGCCGGGAAGGGAAATGAGAGGGGGCGTTCAGGTCGCCAGGCCCTCGACTTCGGGCGGTGAGGAAGCCGGCAGTACCCTCTCCCTTCGCGTCGGGGAGGGACTCGGCCGCGCGCGACGAGGGAATTCGGCAGATCTGCCGAATCGAGGAGGCTGCCATACTCGAACCGTCCGTCCTTTTGATTCTCTGCGGCGACGAGGACGAGGGCGTCGCTATCGCCTCCGCGCTCCGTTCGGAGCTCCGACCGAACGCACAGGGGGCGAACGCACGTGCCAGTGTGGTGGGAAAACGGGGGGAGAGGGACTCCCCGCCCAGGGGCGCCCGACACCGCTGGATGGCACTTCGTCGTCTGCGTGCGGACGATCCCCTTTTTTGGGCGCGCGCTGCCTGTACGAGCCGCGTCGAACACGCGGTGGCCTGTTGTCCTGGTGGTCTGCCGAGTGTCTCGATCGGCGTTTGGGAGGCTGTCGATCCTCGCTGTGCTGGCCGGTTAGCCACCCTTGCAATCCGGTGGATAGGGTGACTATATTCGTGGGGTGACGAAGCCGATGCGCTACCGCGACCTCACCCGCCTGTTGCGCGCCGCCGGGTTCGTGTCCCGCCAGGGGAAGGGGGATCACGAGGTCTGGTCGAACGGCTCGGTGTCGGTGTCGATCACTCAGACCCGCGAGATTTCCCCAGGACTCACACAGAAGGCGCTCAAGGCCATCGAGAGGAGCAAGCAATGAGCAAGACGATCCGCATTACCGCGAAGCGCTGGGCGGGCGGCTGGGAACTGTGGAACGGCGACGACGTGTGGACACAGGTCGACGTCCTCAGCAGGGCGCGCCAACAGGTCGTCGACTACCTCGACACCGTCGAGGACGGGATCGAGCACTCCGGCTGGGACATCGAGATCACGCCCGAGGTGGACGGTGTCGATGAGGCGTTGAGGGCCCGTGAGGCTGTGCGCGCCGCCGAGACGGCTCGCCGTGAAGCGGCCCGCCTGTCCAGTGAAGCGGCCCGCCGCCTTCGCTCTAACGGCCTCTCGCTGGCCGACACGGCGGACATCATGGGCGTTTCTCGCGGGCGCGTCTCCCAACTGGTGAAGGCGAAGTAGCGCGCACCCGGCAGTGTCCGTGCCGAGGTCGGAGCCGACGTCCCCGATCCGGGGGATACCCCCTTCCCGGCCTCTCTGGCCGGACCGCATGAGAAGGCTGTCGGGTCGTGGACTGGTTCAAAATCTCCGGACTGGGACCTGTCGCCGTGGTCCCCGACGTCGTGCCTGTCGGTCGTGCCCACCAGAGTGGTGTCTCGTTAGCTCGGTGCTCGTGTCGTCGAATGTGGCGATGGCCACCGTGTGACCCTTCGAGGAAACTCTCACATCCCACTCGAAAGGCATCATCACGATGACCGTCGTTCCCAGTATCGACCCTGCCCGCTTCCTTGAGGAGCACCTGTCTCGGTCCTCAGTCTGTACGACCAGTAGAATCGGGCGGGTGAGCGACTCCGACCCCCTGATCCTCGGCATCGAGTCGACGTGCGACGAGACAGGCGTGGGCCTCGTGCGCGGCGACGACCTCCTGGTCGACCGCACGGCGACCTCGATGGACCAGTACGCCCGCTACGGGGGGATCATCCCCGAGATCGCCTCGCGCGCCCACCTGGAGGCCTTCGTGCCCACGCTGGACTCGGCGCTGGACGAGGCCGGGGTATCGCTGGGCGACGTCGATGCCATCGCCGTGTCCGCGGGACCCGGACTGGTCGGTTCCCTCACCGTCGGCATCTGCGCGGCGAAGGCCCTGGCGCTGGCCTTGGACCGGCCACTCTACGGGGTCAATCATGTGATCGGCCACCTGGCCGTGGACAAGCTGGCCGAGGGCCCGCTCCCGGAGCACTTCATCGGACTGGTCGTCTCGGGGGGCCACTCGAACCTGCTGGACGTCCGCGACATCGCCACCGATGTGCGCGAGCTCGGTGGGACCCTGGACGACGCCGCCGGGGAGGCGTTCGACAAGGTCGGTCGTCTCCTCGGGCTCCCCTACCCGGGAGGGCCCCATGTCGACCGGCTCTCCCAGCAGGGCGATCGCGAGGCCATCCGCTTCCCGCGGGGCCTGGCAGCGCCGAAGGACCGGGACCGCCACGCCTACGACTTCAGCTTCTCCGGCCTCAAGACGGCCGTCGCCCGCTATGTCGAGGGCGCCCGGCAGCGCGGGGAGGAGGTGAGCGCCGAGGACGTGTGCGCCGCCTTCTCGGAGGCGGTCAACGACTCCCTGACCTCCAAGGCGGTGCGCGCCTGCCAGGACACGGGGTGCGGCACCATCGTCATCGGGGGCGGCTTCTCAGCGAACTCGCGCCTGCGGGCCCTGATCCGGGAGCGCGCCGACGCCGCCGGGCTCACGGTGCGGATGCCCCCGTTGCGCTTCTGCACGGACAACGGAGCCCAGATCGCGGCGATCGGCTCCGAGCTGGTCCGCGCCGGCGTCGCGCCCTCGGATCCGGGATTCTCCCCGGATTCGGGCATGCCGCTCACCCAGACCTGGATGGCTCCCCGCCCGGTGTCCGCCGCCGCGCCGAGCTGATCCGGGCGCCGCGGGGCACGGCTCTCAGGCTGGCGCTCCGTGGGCGGATCCCGGCACCCGAGAGGGACGGGCGTTGAGGAACTCGGCGGGATCCAGGGGGCGGTCGGCGCGCATCTCGGCGCGCATCAGCTCGACGACGGCGTCCAGGCCTGCTCGGCCCGCATGGGCGGCGACGTAGCGCTGACGCTGGTAGCCGGCCCCCATCCGCAGAATCGTCTCCACCCCCTCCAACTCCCGTTCGCAGCCGAGGTCGCGGGCGACGGGCGCAAGCTCCTCGAGCATGCGCTCGACGGTGGCGACGACTGGCTCCTCCCGGCCCGACCGGTCCAGGATGAGCTCCGCGTCCATGCCGTAGCGGGCGGAGCGCCACTTGTTCTCCGCGACGAACCAGTCCGGCAGGGACGCGAGCCCCTCGTCGTCGTCGAGACGCCGGGAGAAGTACTCGACCAGGCAATGGGTGAGGGCCGCGAAGGCGCCGACCTCCTGGATGTTCGTCGCGGCGTCGAAGACGCGGTTCTCGACCGTCCCCCACTTGGGGGCCGGGCGGACGTCCCACCGGATCTCGTCGAAACCGCCGATCACGCCTGTGCGCGTCATGTCGTCGACGTATCGCTCGAGTTCCTCCCATTCGCCGAATTGGCGGGGGATCCCGGCGGTGGGCAGCTGCTGGAAGACCATCGCGCGGTTCGAGGCGTAGCCGGTGTCTTGCCCCGCCCAGAAGGGCGAGGAGGCTGACAGGGCCTGCATCTGCCCGAGACGGGTGACCAGGGCCGACTGGATGGGGAGGACCTTCGCCCGGTCTTCGATTCCGACGTGGACGTGGATGCCGTACAGCAGCATCTGGCGTCCCCAGTACTGGGTGCGCTCGACCAGCTCCTCGTAGCGGTGCGAGTTCGTCACCCGCTGGTAGGCCGGGCGCGCGAAGGGATGGGTGCCCGCCGTGGCCAGGTCGATGCGCAGGGGATTCGTGATGCCACGCAGGAAGGCGCCCGTGCTCACGATGTCGTCGAGGCACTCGGCGACGGTGCGGCGGGCGCCCGAGGTGATCTCGATGGTGTTGAGCATCATCTCGCGCTGGACGAAGGGGTGGAGGGAGCCGTCGACGGTCGCGCGCTCGATGACGGCGTCGGCCGCTTGGCGCAGGTCGTTGGAGTCCTGGTCGATGAGCTGGAGCTCCCATTCGACGCCGATGGTCGAGCGGGCCGAGGGGGTGAAGGGCAGAGCCATGCGAGGGTCCCATCTGCCGGCGTCGGGCGGTCCGCCGCGGGCGCTGCGGACCCAGGGCACCATTGTGTCAGTCATGCGGAGACGATGAGCGGCATCTTCTCGCGATGACCGCGCGGTGGCGGCCGGCGACGCGGGTCGCGATGACGGTGGCCTCTCCGCTGCCCGTGAGCCGCAGGCCCGCGCGGATCGCCTGGGGATCCACGTCCGCCCCGCGCTTCTTCACCTCGACGCGCCCGATGTCGAGGAGGGCCAGCGCCCGGTCGATCGCCGCGATGCGCAGGGGGACGACGTCGAGGACCTTGAACCGGGAGGCGAAGGCGGTGCCGGGCAGGTTGTCGCCGGTCAGCCAGGCGATGCCCGGGGACAGCAGGTGCGCGTCCAGGTCCTCGGCCAGGCGGGCCACCAGACCGGCGCGGATCACGGCGGGATCGGGCTCGGCGATCATCGACGCGATAGGACCGTCGGGGGCCCGTCGGACCGCGCTGCTCGCGCCGTGAGCTCGGAGGTCGCGCGCATCCCCTTCGGCGGCGCTTCCGTCGCCCGTCCGGGCCTCCCTCAGGACGTGGGAGCGTCCCGAGCGGATGACCTGCGCGGAGCGTCCGGGGCCCTCGGGGGCCAGCGCCGGCGTCCATAGGGCCGCCTCCACCAGGTCGCCGTCGACGGACGTCCACTGGACGTGGCAGTCGTCGGGCAGCGCCGCGTGGGGGACGCCGGGAGCCAGTTTCACGCCGATGCGGTCGAAGGAGCCGCGCCACCCGAGCACCCAGGACAGAGGCGGGGACCACTGCTCGGGAGCCAGCAGGCGCCTGGCGCCGAGCGCCTGCCCGGTCCGGCGGGCCGGGTCGGCGAACAGGGCGTCGACGCCGTCCGCGATGAGGCCCCCGGGTTCCAGGTCGCGCACGTCCCCGCGCCTGACCGAGGTCCCGGGGAAGGCGCGGAGGTTGGCGGCCGCGGCCACGGCGGCGTCCTCGTCGACGTCGAAGGCGAGGACATCGAGGCCCAGCCCGGCCATGGCCAGCGCGTCACCCCCGATTCCGCATCCCAGGTCCGCGACCCGGGTGGCGCCCGCGTCGAGGAACCGCTGGGCGTGCAAGGCGGCGACGACCATGCGGGTGGCCTGCTCCAGTCCGTCGCGCGTGAGGACCATGGTGCGGGCGAAGCGGCCGAACTTCGATTCGGCCCGGTCGCGGAGGCTCAATTGCGCGAGCACTCCGGCGGCGACGTCCGGGGCGACGCCCTGCTCGCGCAGGGACCGGCCCAGGCGCATCGGGTCCATGTCGGCGCGGTCGGGCATCGCCTCCAGCGCGGCGAGGAGCTCCCAGCCCGGGGACGAGATGACGGGGGTCAGGGTCGAGGTCACGGGGCCCATCGTCCCACGACATGGCGTCGGGGCGCGGAGCGGGCGCCGCTGGCACTCGGGTTGTCAGAGTGCCAGTACGGACCTAAGCTTGACGGCGGAACGCGGCCCTCGGGCCGCGACCGCGTCCTGGGTCCTGACCCCCGCGACGGCAGGCGCACGGGACACATGAATCTGCCACCATCAGAAAGGGAGTCACGACAGTGTCGATCTCCATCAAGCCGCTTGAGGACCGCATTGTGATCCGTCAGCTCGAGGCCGAGCGTACGACCGCCTCCGGGCTGGTCATTCCGGACACCGCCAAGGAGAAGCCGCAGGAGGGTGAGGTCATGGCCGTGGGCCCCGGCCGCATCGATGACAACGGCAAGCGCGTGCCCGTCGACGTCAAGGTCGGCGACACCGTGATCTACAGCCGTTACGGCGGCACGGAGGTCAAGTTCGAGGGCGAGGAGTACCAGATCCTCTCCTCGCGCGACGTCCTGGCCATCGTCGAGCGCTGAGTCGACAAGCCGGTCGACGCGGAGGGGGTCCGCACCATGTGGTGCGGACCCCCTCCGCGTCATGCTCGCGGGGCCTGTGCCCGGTGGGCTCCCGCGCACCGGACCGCCCGCGCCGGTCACCGTCTCAGGCGGTGCGGCGGCGCGACCGCAGGATCTCCTCGCGGCGCTCCTCCTCCGTCATGCCGCCCCAGATGCCGTACGGCTCCTGGGCGCGCAGCGCGTACTCGCGGCACTGCTCGATGACGGGGCAGGTCGCGCAGATGGCCTTGGCGTTCTCCGCGCGGCGGCGGCGCGTCGATCCGCGCTCGCCCTCGGGGTGGAAGAACAACTCCGTGTCCATGTCACGGCACGCGCCCTGATACTGCCACTCCCAGGCTTCCATCATCGGACCGGGCAGTCGAGAGACATCGGTCATGATCACATCCCCTTCCGCTTCGGACGGGCCGCTGTCGCGGGCCGTCGCTCCTGGTCTTCGATCTGCAGCCACAGTACAGATCTACGCATTGCTTGTTCAAGACTGAGGCACAAACTCTCCGGAAATTCTCAGGTTGGGTGGCCAAGCTGAATGGAAGCTGAATGCGGTCGAAGACCTCCGAGTGGCGGGAGGGACCCGGGCAGATGACAATCGTCAGTGAGTCCCATCGCCCGCCGGTCCGGGCGGGCGGCGTGGGCGAGGGGAGCTTGGCGCGGATGTGTGGGGGAGGGAATCGGATGGCGCGGGAGCGGGGCGGGATGCTCATGCCGGAGGTCCCCCTGTCCGTCACGGCGGTGTCGGCGCGGCTGGGCGTGTCCGCCTCGACCCTGCGCACCTGGGAGCGCCGATACGGCTTGGGCCCGGGTGAGAGGCGCGCGGGGGCCCATCGACGCTACCGTCCCGAGGACGTCGAGCGCCTCGCCCGCATGGTCGAACTCATCCACTCGGGCGTGGGCGCCGGGGACGCGGCCGCCAGCGCGCTGGCCATGCCCGTCGACGTGCTGGGCACGGGCGGAGGGCAGCGCGACGCCCCCTCGTCCCCGGGCGAGCTGGCCCGGGCCGCGCGCGGAGGAGACGCCCGGACCGTGCGGCAGGCGCTCGCGGCCGCCATCGCGTCGAAGGACCTTCCCCACGTCTGGAGCGACCTCATCGCGCCGGCGATGGAGAGCGTCCTGGCGGACTCGGACGGGGACAGGCCGGGCGCGGGATCCTCGGTGCTGTTGATGGCCGTCGCCTGGGACGTCCTGCGCGAGACGGCGACGCTTGATCCGCCTCCCGGTCTTCCCGCGGCCTCCCGCGTCGTCGTCCTGACGGACCTCATGCACACCTTGCCGGCTCATGTCGTCGGCGTGTCGCTGGAGAGGGCGGGAGTGCCCACGACGATCCTGGCCACGGACCACCACCGGGGGATGGACGGCGCGCGGCGCTTCGAGGAGTACCGCGATCGCCATCCGGCGCCGATCGCCGTCGTGATGGGCGCCGGGACGACCTGCGAGTCCCTCCTGTCGACGATCGCGGCGGACCAGTGCGTGGACGTCGTGCTGGTCGGCGCCGACGCCCCCGCCTTCCTGGACGTGCGCGTCCAGCGCGTGCGCACGGTGGCCGCCTGCGTGGAGGAGACGGTCGCCCTGGCGCGTGCCACCGCGGCGGCGGAGGCGCGCGGCGGCGCGTCCTAGACTTCCGGCACGGGGACTACCATGGCAGCGGCGCTATGACAACGCTGACAGAAGTGTGTCGCCGGCGCCCGCCCTGTTCGCCCCCAGTGAGGAGCATTGACCATGACCAGCCCTTGGTCCGATTCTGAGATCCGCGCCGAGTACGACGCCGATTTCCGCGCCATCGTCGACTTCGCCCGCGGATCGCGGGTGGACACCGGGTTCGGCTACATGGGTCCCGACGGCCGGGTCGACACCTCTCGGCCGGTGGAATTGTGGATCACCTGCCGGATGACGCACGTCTTCTGCCTGGCGGCCCTCCAGGGCGTCGAGGGCGCGGCCGAGCTGGCGGACCATGGGTTGGACGCCCTGAGGGGGCCGCTGCACGATCCGGTCCACGGAGGCTGGTACTCGCAGATCGGCCACGCGGTGGATGGGACGGGCGCTGGCGTCCCGGTTCCCGGAAGTCGCAAGGAGGCCTACGCCCATGCCTTCGTGGTGCTCGCCGCGACCTCGGCGGTGGCGGCCGGCCGGGCAGGGGCCGGGGGCCTCCTGTCCGAGGCCCTGGAGGCCGAGGAACGCTGGTGGTGGGAGCCGGAGTACGGGCGCGTGCGCGAGTCCTGGGACCTGGCCTTCACGCAGTCCGAGGACTACCGGGGCGTGAATGCGAACATGCACACCACGGAATGCTTCCTCTCCGCCTTCGACGTGACGGGCGACCGGACGTGGCTGGACCGCGCCTGCGGCATCCTCCGTTTCGTCCATGACCAGGCCGGGCGTCACGACTGGCGCATCCCGGAGCACTTCAGCGCCACCTGGGAGGCTCTGCCCGACTACAACCGCGACCAGCCGGCCCATCCGTTCCGCCCCTTCGGCGTCACCCCGGGGCACGGGCTCGAATGGTCGCGCCTGATGCTGCAGGCCAGGGCCGCCCTCGTCGCGAGGGGAGAGACGCCCGGGGAGTGGATGCTTGAGGGTGCCCGGCACCTGTTCCGCCGGGCGGTCGAGGACGGCTGGGCCGTCGACGGGGCCCCCGGATTCGTCTACACCACTGACTTCGAGGGGCGTCCCGTGGTGCGCGAGCGGATGCACTGGGTGCTGTGCGAGGCGATCGGCGCCGCCGTCGTCCAGGGCAAGGTCCTCGCCGCGGAGGACGAGGCGCGGGGCGCGTCGGCGTATCGGGAGGACATCGAGGGACTGGGACGCGCCTTCACGATCTGGGACGGCTACGCCCGCCAGTACCTGCGCGAGGCGCCCGGACGCTGGTTCCACGAGCTCACACCCCGGAACACGCCGGGCACCCGCACCTGGCCCGGCAAGCCGGACGCCTACCACGTCGCCCAGATGCTGCTCCTGCCGCGCCTGCCCGCCACGCCGACCTTCGCGACGGCCCTGAGGGATGGCTTGCTGGAGCCCCTGGGCCGCGACTGACGGAGCCGCCCGCCTCTCCCGTGGTTTTCGCGCGTGACAGCTAATGCGAATTAGTCTACGCTGTTCCCAGCGGACGATGTCGCCTGGAAGGCGGCGGAGACATCCGCTGACCGATGATCCAGTCAACCATGTGGGAGAACCGCGAACGCCCGGGCGCCGCGCCGTCTGCGACGCCGCTATGTGCGCGCCCCGACCGTGGACGGTCGAGGGCGGTGGGCGTCGCGGCGAGGAGGAGGTTCGATGGGGAACAAGATGGCATTCGCGTCCCGGCGGGGCAATGCCCCCGGCGATCGGCGCCGGGCGGGCAGGTCACGCGCGGCGCTCGCCGCGGCGGTGGCGGTGGCGGTGGCGGCCCTGGTCCAGCCCCCGGCCCACGCCACCGACACCCTGCCATGGACTGGGGACCAAGCGGCGGGGGAGAACCAGCCCTACGGCCATGGCTACACGGGGCTGGACATCCTCAACTGGTCGCCGCAGGCGGACGAGGGATCGGAGTATCTGCGCGCCCGCGTGCCGCTGCAGGAGCGCAACGCGGCGCTGGCGGAGACCCAGCGCGACCCGGGGCTGTCATCGGGCACGCAGCTGCTCGATCTGGCGGGGGACTACGGCAACGCCTTCTTTGAGTCGTTCCAGGACACGAACGTCTTCTCCCAATACCTGTTCAATTACTGGCAGTACACGGACTACTACGCCTCGTGGCACGGGATGCCCACCCAGGGGATCGACTCGGCGCTCTACGACCCCCGTGCGGACTGGACGCAGAAGTGGTTCGAGTTCGGCATGCTCAATCTGCCGAACCCGGCTTACACGAACGCCGCGCACAAGAACGGCGTGAGGTCGATCGGCTGCCTTTTCTTCTCTGGCTCGGACCGGGGCGAGCAGACGTACGAGGACCTCCTGCGCGACCGCCGCACGGACGGCACCTTCCCGGTGGCCGACAAGCTCATCGAGGTCGCGCAGTACTACGGGTTCGACGGCTACTTCGTCAACCAGGAGTCCGCCGTCGGCGCCGACGACGTCGACGCCTACCGCGACTTCCTCCAGCAGATGCGTGACGGCGGGCTGTACGTCCAGTGGTACGACTCCGCGACGTTCCCGAACGGGGGAATCAGTTACCAGAACGCCTTCAACCAGGCGAACTCGCCATGGGTTGCCGACGCGGACAAGGGCCGCGTCTCCGACTCGATCTTCCTCAACTACTGGTTCAACGGTTCCATGCTCTCCGCCTCGAAGGAACACGCGACCTCGCTGGGGCTCGACCCCTACGAAGCCGTCTTCGCGGGCATCGAGGCCGGCAAGGACCAGTTCTCCGAGACCAACGCCAACGCGCTGGCGGCGAACCTCGACGAGGACGGCATCCCGAAGGTGAGCCTGGCGACCCTGGGCGCCGACTTCGTCCTCCAGGAACTCGGCGACGACAAGAAGACCCAGCCCGAACACCAGAACGAGGCCTTCGACCGCGAGCGGCGGTGGTGGACGGGCTCCTCGCAGGGGAGCGGCACCGCGGACACATCCTGGGCGGGGATCTCCTCCCAGATCGCGGAGCGCTCGGTCATCGGGGGACAGACGTTCTCGACCACGTTCAACACGGGCCACGGCCTGGAGTGGCGCGAGGACGGCGCCGTCTCGAACAGCTCCGAATGGGGCAACATCAACCTGCAGGACGTCCCGGTGACCTGGCAGTGGTGGATCGATGCGGCCTCGGACCCCTTGCAAGCGGACTTCGACTATGGACCGGATTACACCCCGGCCTCGCGCTTCACCTATCAGAAGACCGGCGCCTGGGAAGGCGGCAGCTCACTGGTCCTGTCCGGAACCGTGTCCTCGGACAACACGATCCGGCTGTTCAAGACGGATCTCGGCGTCACCGCGGATTCGACCGTCTCCGTCACCTATGCCAAGCCCGCCTCCGACGACTCGGCGCTGGCCGTCGCGGCCGTCTTCGAGGACGACCCGAGCACGGTGGTCGAGCTTCCCGTGGCAGACGGTGCGGCGACCGACGGGTGGACGACCGCCACCATCGATCTGTCGGCGTACGCCGGGCGCACGATCGCGACGCTGGGCCTCGTCGTCCAGGCGGGAGACGACGCGATCGCCGACTACCAGGTGAACATCGGCCGGCTCGCGGTCTCCGACGGGGCGGACCACACGCCGGCGGCGCCCTCGGGACTGAGAATCGACAGCCTGCTGGCATCGACCGGAGAGGCGACGGTCTCGTGGGACATCGCCGATTACGGCTCGGTGACGAACTACCTGCTGTACCTCGACGACGTCTTCCTCGGCGGACGCTATGACGACCACTACTACATCAAGAAGCTGCCGGCGGCGTCTGGGACGCTGCGCCTCATCGCCGTGGCGCCGGACGGCCGCCGCAGCCAGGCGGCGACCCTCGACCTCGACACCGCGACGGCCGCCACCGACGTCACCGTGACGCCGGGCGCCGACGGGACGGCGACCATCACGTGGACGCCTCCCGCTACGGGCGCGACGGGAGCGACGGTGACGCTGGAGACGGACACGGGATCCTGGCGCTACGCGAGTCAGGCGTACTCCGCCACCGTGGAGGCGCCCGCGGGGGCCTTGAGCGCGACGATCGAGGGAGTGCCGGTCGATGGCTCCAGATTTCGGGCAACCGTTATGGCCAACGGCGTGGCGTCGGCCGCCACCGGCCGGTTCGCGGACGCGACGATCGAGCCGCCTCCCGTCTGCGACGTCACGTGGTCCGACGACGGCGCGACGCTCACCCTGGCGCGGCCCGAGACGCAGGACTGGCGCTACCTCCGCGTCACGGAGAAATGGACGGAGGCCGGCCAGGAGAAGAGCGCCCCGCGCACCTTCAGGTACACCTATTCCGGATCGGGCGACAAGGTCATCCGGGGTCGCACGCCCGCCGCGCAGTACTCCCTCACGCGGGAGCACGACGACTCTCGCTTCGAGATGCAGGTCGAGGACTACCGCGGCGTGACGACCGACCCGGTGGAGATTCCCGGACCGGATGACCTGGCTTCCTGCACGATCGACGACCCGTCGCTTCCCGACGCGCAGACCTCGTCGGTGGAGACCGTCCCGGGGGAAGCCGTCGCCGACGGCTCGGCGACCCGCGAGATCCGCGTCAGCGTCAAAGACTCCTTCGGCAATCCCCTGACGGATCGGACCGTATCGTTCACGCTGCCCGTCGAGCTGTCCGCGGCCGGGAGCCCGGCCGCGGCGGGCGGACGGTCCCCGGGAGCGGCGGCGCAGGAACCGGCGCAGGTTGCCGTGGACTCACAGGGGAACGCCGCGCTGTCGGTGACCTCCTTGACAGCGGGCAGCTTCGACGTCGCCGTCGCCGCAGACGGACGGTCGCTGGGGCAGGCGGCGGTCGAGTTCGCTGCTGCCGCGGCCGAACCCCCTCAGTCGGGCTCCGAGGGGCCGGGAGGCTCCCAGCCGGGCTCCGATGGCTCCGATGGCTCGAAGGGCCCGGCGGCCCAGCCCTCGGGCGTGGCGCCGGCGGGAGGGGAGTCCTCGTTGGCCGACACCGGGGCGTCGGCGGGACCGTTCCTCGCCGTGGGTGCGCTTCTGTTGGCGGCGGGTGCCGTCGCCGCGGCGACAGCGCGGTCCAGCAGGCGGCGGCCATGACCGCTCCGACCCCGGCCGACGTCGCCGCCTCCGGCTGTCCGCGAGGGCGCCTGGGGTGACGGCGAGCGGTGCCCCCTGCCTGACCGTACGCCGGCCGGCGAGGGGGCACCGCTGCGTCCACCGCGGTGCGGGTGGGGTCGAGTACGCTCAGGGGGAGCGTTTCGACAAGGGAGGTCGCGTGGCGGGTGGCACGAACAGGGCGGGCGGGCAGGGCCGTCGCCCTCGGGCACGCGACATCGCCGACGTCCTGGGTGTCTCCCAGACCGCCGTGTCGTTCGCCCTCAACGGGCGGCCCGGGATCTCGGAGGAGACCCGGGAGCGGATCCTCAGCAAGGTCCGTGAGATGGGATGGTCCCCCAACCCCGCGGCGCGGGCACTCACCGGCGCGCGCTCCTCCACGCTGGGTTTCGCCGTGGCGCGCGCGCCGGAGGACGTGGGGTCCGAGGCGTTCTTCCTGCAGTTCATCGCCGGGATGCAGTCGGTCCTCTCCGCTCAGCGCTATGGTCTTCTCTTCCAGGTGGTCCCCTCGATCGAGGAGGAGATCGCCCTCTACCGTCGCTGGTCGGAGGAGAACCGCGTCGACGGCGTCGTCGTGGTCGATCTGCGTGTGGACGACGACAGGCCCCGCGTCCTCAAGGAGCTCGGCCTGCCTGCCCTCATCGCGGGCGCGCGGGATCCCCTGAGGAGGATCCCCTCGGTCTCGTTCGACGACGCGGTGGCCATGCGGACCGTGGTCGACCACCTGGTCTCCCTGGGGCACCGGTCCATCGCCTATGTGAGCGGCGAGCCCGCCTTCGAGCACATCCGGCGTCGTCGGGAGGCCTTCACCGCAGCGACGGAAGAGGGGGGCGTGGCCGCGGCCGTGGAGACGGCCGACTTCACGGCCGAGGGCTCGGCACGGGCCACTCTGGCGGCCCTGGCCCACATGGACTCCCCGGGCGCGCTGGTCTTCGAAAACGAGGTCATGGCCGTCGCCGGCATCGAGACCCTGCGCACGCGGGGCCGGTCGGTCCCCGGCGACCTGGCCGTCGTCAGCATGGAGGACAGCCTGATCTGCACGGCGATGCGCCCCCAGATCACGGCCCTGCATCGCGACACGCTGCGTTTCGGCGCCGTTGCGGCCCAGCAGCTGCGCCGCGCGGTCGACGGGGAGGATGTCCGCACACGGGATATGCCGCCCTCGCGCCTGATGATCCGCGGCAGCACGGACGTCTCGGTCGAGGCCGGATGACCGAGGGCGGGACCGGGGGAGACCCGGGTCCGCCCGCAAGGTCACAATCCTGTCACGGTCTTTGCGCTCGAAACTAATGCGCATTAGTCTACTGGGAGACGGCAGGGCCGGACCCGCACGACAGCGCGTGGCGTCCAGGGAGCCCGGCGCGGCGTGAGGGAGGCATGTCATGCACGGTGGCACGGAGCACGTCATCGCACGGGCGCAGCGCGTGCTGCGCGAGCGGGTCCTTCCCCGCATCCACCGACCGGTATCGGCGCTGGACGTCGCCGTGCATGAGCTGTCCGGGGAGCCCATCCCCGTCCAATCGGTGCTCGGCCCCCGCGCCCAGGCGCAGTCCTTCACGGATTTCCGTGTCCCCGGCCCGTGGGGTGGGGCGTGGACCACGACATGGTTCCGGATGAGCGGCACTGTGCCGCAGCCGCCGCCCGGACGGCCCCTGGAGGCCGTCATCGACCTCGGCTGGTTCGACCACTCGGTGGGCGGCCACGTCGAGGCCATGGTCTACGACCGGGAGGGCCGCGCCCTCAAGGCGCTGCACCCGCGCAACGGCTGGGTGAGGGTCAGCGGACCGGGAGCGCCCGCGGGTTTGGTCGGGCCGGACGGCTCATTCACTCTCTATGTCGAGGCCGCGGCGAACCCGCTGCTCCTGGGCGTGCCGCCCTTCGTCGAGACGGAAATGGGCGACGGCGTCCACGCCCAGGTCGACGAGCCCTACATCCTGCGGTCGGCCGCCCTGTGCGTGTTCGACGACGACGTCTGGCAGCTCGCCCGCGACATCGAGGTGGTGTCGGGGCTCATCGAGGAGGTGGACGCCGAGGAACCGCGGCACTGGAAGCTCGCGCGCGCCCTCGAGAACTGCCTGGACCTCTACGACGAGCAGGACCCGGACTCCGTGGAGCCCGCCCGCAGCGCGCTGAGCGGCGTCCTGTCGGCGCCGGCGCACGCCTCCGCGCACGAGGTGAGCGCGGTCGGGCACGCCCACATCGACTCCGCCTGGCTGTGGCCCGTGCGGGAGGCCAGGCGCAAGGTCGCGCGCACGGTCGCCAACGTGCTCGCCCTCATGGACCAGGGTCTGCCCCTCACCTTCGCGATGAGCTCCGCCCAGCAGTACGCGTGGCTGGAGGAGGACCACCCCGACCTCTACGCCCGCCTGGCGGAGCGCGTGCGCCGCGGCGACATCGTGCCGGTGGGAGGCACCTGGGTCGAGATGGACGGGATGCTTCCCGCCGGCGAGGCGATCGTGCGCCAGATCCTGCTGGGCGTGCGCGACTTCACCGACCGCTTCGGCTGGCGGCCGCGCGAGATGTGGCTGCCCGACAGCTTCGGCTACAACGCGGCGCTGCCTCAGCTGGCCCGCCGGGCCGGGTTCCGGTGGTTCCTCACCCAGAAGCTCTCGTGGAACGACACCACGCAGTTCCCCCACCACTCGTTCTGGTGGCAGGGACTGGACGGCACCCGTGTGTTCACGCACTTCCCGCCCTCGGACACCTATGCGGCGGAGGTGACGGCCCGGGAGCTCCACCACTCGGTGGCGTCCTTCAAGGAGAAGGCGATCGCCGACCACTCGCTGCTGCTCTTCGGATACGGGGACGGCGGAGGCGGCCCCACCCGGGAGATGATCGGGCGCCTCGACCGGTTCCGCGATCTCGAGGGCGCGCCGCGCGTGGTCGAGGAGACCCCGGCCGCGTTCTTCGAGAAGGCGGCCGCCCAGTTCGAGGGCGCCGACGCGCCCGCCTGGTCCGGCGAGCTCTACCTGGAGCTTCATCGTGCGACGCTCACCACACAGGTGGACATCAAGCAGGGCAACCGGCGGTGCGAGGCCCTCCTGCGGGTCGCCGAATACCTCAGCGCCGCCGCCCGCCTGCGGGCCGGGCATCCCTACCCCCTTGCCCGCCTGGAGCGGATGTGGAAGACGCTCCTGCTCAACCAGTTCCACGACATCCTGCCGGGCTCCTCCATCGAGTGGGTGAACCGGGAGGCGCGTCGCGACCTCGCCTCCGTCGAGGAGGAGGCGCGGGACCTCGTCCGCTCGGCGCTGGCCGCGATGGGGGCTGACGGCGGCGAGGAGGGCCGCATCGTGCCCTTCGCCGCACGCCCGCAGGAGGACTGGGCCGTCGTCCGTCCCGGGGACGCCGCGGGGTGCGCCGCCTGGGAGGACGAGGACGGCCACATCCTGTCCAACGGCCTCCTGCGCGTGCGGGTCGACCGGTCGGGGCACGTCACCTCCGTCCGCGACCTCGACGCCGACCGGGAGCTCGTGCCCGAGGGCAGTGCCTTCGGAGCGCTCCAGGTGTTCCGCGACCAGCCCGTCCGCTGGGACGCCTGGGACCTCGACCGCCATGTGTTCCACACCCTGCGCGAGGTCGGGGACGCCGACAGCGTCGAGGCGGTCCGCGAGCCGGGCCGCGTCGGCGTCCGCGTCCACATGACGCTGGGGTCGTCCTCGTTCCGCCAGACATGGTGGCTGGAGGCCGCGCGGCGCGCGGTCGACGTCGAATGCGAGGCGGACTGGCAGGAACGCGAGCATCTGCTGAAGATCGCCTTCCCCCTGGCCGTCTCCTGCACCCACGTGGCGCACGAGACCCAGTACGGGTGGGTCGAGCGGCCCGTCCACCCGAACACGGCCCATGACGAGGCGCAGTTCGAGACCTGCACGCAGCGCGTCACCCACGTCGCCGACGCGGGCTACGGCGTGGCCGTGGTCAACGACTCCACCTACGGAGCCGACGTCTCCCCCCTGCGCGGCGGCACCCTGGTCCGGCCGTCGCTCGTGCGCTCGCCCCGTTTCCCCGAACCCCGCACCGACTTGGGTCCTCACCGCTTCGCCTGGTCCATCGTCGCCGGCGCCGACCGGTGCCAGGCCCTGGCCCGGGCCTTCGAGTTCAACGCGGCGCCCATCGCGGGCATCGGGGACGTGGAACCGCTGGCCCAGGTGGAGCCCCTGCGAGGCCGGGTCGCGATCGACTGGATCAAGCTGGCCGAGGACGGGTCGGACGACGTCATCATGCGCGTCTACGAGCCGTTCGGCGCCCAGGCCCGGGGCGCGCTCCGGCTGAGCCGGGAGCTGGCGTCGCGCACGGTGACGGAGACCTCCGTGCTGGAGTCCCCGGATGACGGGAGCGAACTGGCCGGCGTCCTGCCCGACGGCGCCGTGGAGGCCCAGGGGGCGGTCCTGCGCCTGCGGCCCTTCCAGATGGCGACGCTGCGATTCACTTCCTGACGGCGCCCGCCGTCAGGTCCCCGATGAAGAGGATCACCAGGAGAGAACATGAGGACACAACGAACTGTCGGACTCGTCGGAGGGGCGGCCGCCTTCGCGCTGCTGCTCTCGGCCTGTGGAGGAGGATCGTCGGCCAGCGGCGGGCAGAGCGCGTCGGGCGGGGAGTCCGGCGACCTGAGCGGCTCCATCACCTTCCAGACGTGGAATCTCAAGAACGAGAAGTACACCCCCTACTTCGAGGGCCTCGTCTCGGACTTCGAGGCGGCCAACCCGGGCACCGAGATCACCTGGGTGGACCAGCCGGCCGAGGGATACCAGGACAAGCTCTCGGCGGACGCCGCCGCGGGATCCCTGCCCGACGTCGTCGACATGGGCCCCGAGGCCGCCTACACCCTGGCATCGGCCGGGGTCGCCCTGGACGTCGCGAAGGCGGACCCGGGCGCCGAGGATCTGTACCTGCCCAAGGCATGGGAGGCGATGACCTTCCAGGGCATCGACGGAGGGACCTACGGCTTCCCGTGGTACCTGAACACCGGCCCCTCCTTCTACAACGGGGATCTCCTGGACCAGTGCGGGCTCGACTCGTCGACGCTCCCGGAGACTTACGACGAGCTCTTCGACGCGGCGGCGACCTTCACGCAGAGCTGCCCCGATGACACGTTCCTGGCCCGCACGCCGGTCATCGAGATGTTCGGCGAGTACGGCGTGCAGCTGATGAACGAGGACCACACGGAGTTCACGTTCAACGAGTCCAAGGGCGTCGAGCTGGTCCAGCGTTTCGCGGACCTCTACCAGAGCAAGGGACTGGACGAGGAGGCCCTCAACAAGCTCCAGACCGATGAGGTCACGGACTTCAAGGCGGGGACGTTGGCCTACATGTCGGGCAGCTCCTACACCCTGGGAGACCTCAAGGACACGGCCCCGACCATCTACGACGCGGTGAAGATCGGGCCCCGAATCAACAACGCCTCGCCGAACATGTACATCGAGTCGCTCGTGGTGAACTCCAAGTCGGAGAACCAGGACCTCGCGGTCGCCTTCGCGAAGTACGTGACGGACGACGCCAACCAGCTGGCCTTCGCGAAGGCCGCCAACGTGTTCCCGTCCTCGGCGGGGACGCTGGACGACGAGTACTACACGAAGTCGGACGGCACGCCCGAGTCCGAACTGATCGTCGAGACCGCCCAGACGGTCAAGGACGCGACTGTGTGGTGGCCGCCGGAGTTCTCCAGCGCCGACGCGGACTACCTCAAGGACCAGATCGCCCAGGCGCTCCTCGGCCAGAAGGACGTCCAGGCGGCGCTCGACGACGCCGTGGATTACGCGAACCAGCGGCTGGGGGCAACAGGCAAGTGAGCGCATCGGCCGCAGCGGCGCCGATCCTCGACGGGGACGGGGGGACGGACGGCACCGCCTCCTCCTCCCGCCCCCGCCGCGGGCTCGGCACCCATCGTCATTGGTTCACGCCGTGGCTGTTCGTGGCGCTGGCGCTGGCCGTCGTCGGCGGCTTCCTGGTGCTGCCATTCCTCGGGACGCTCCGCCTGTCGGTGACCGATGCGACGCTGCTGCGACCCGGCAGCTTCATCGGGCTGGAGAACTTCCGGGACCTCTTCGCCGACCCCAGGTTCCGCACGGCCCTGCTGAACTCCTCCCTGTACGTCGTGTGCGTCGTGCCGTTCATGATGGTGCTCCCGCTGATCCTGGCGGCGCTGCTGGCCAAGAGCGGCCCCCTCATCGGCTTCTTCCGCACGTCGATGTACCTCCCGGTGGTCATGTCCTCGGTGGTCGTCGGCCTGATCTGGACCTCTCTGCTGGACAAGCGCGGCCTCATCAACGAGTCCCTCGCCACGCTCAAGGCCATCACCGAGCCGATCCCCTTCCTCACCGACCGCTGGCTCCTGCTGTTCTCCGCGATGGTCGTCACGATCTGGACGGGTCTGGGCTACTACATGGTGATCTACCTGTCGGCGCTGGCCAACATCGATCCCGCCCTCTACGAGGCGGCCGCCCTCGACGGAGCCGGAACCGTCCAGCAGTTCCTCCATGTGACGATGCCGGGGGTGCGCTCCACGATGGGCCTCATCGGCATCCTGTCCTCCGTGGCCGCGTTCCGCGTCTTCGGGGAGATCTACGTCCTGTCCAACGGGACCGGCGGCGTGGGCGGCCAGGACCTCACGATGACGATGCTCATCCAGCTGGAGGGCACGGGCCTGCAGGCCCGCACGGGGTACGCGGCCGCGATCTCGATGGTGATGTTCGTGGTCCTGGGAACGCTGCTGGCCATCCAGCTGTACGCGCAGAACCGAGGTGACGAGCAATGAGCCGGATCGCTGTTCGCAGGGCCGGCGAGGCCCCGTCGCGGAGCAGGCGCCGGGTGTCCGGCGGGCAGGTCCTGCGCTACCTCGTGCTGGTCCTGGGTTTCGCGGCCATCGTCGGCCCGCTGCTGTGGCAGGCGTCCCTGGCCTTCAAGGGAGCCGGCGACGACCTGTACGCCCGCCCGCCGTATCTGATCCCCCACGACCCCACCTTCGAGAACTTCACCGAGGCCTTCAGCCGCGTCCCGATCCTGCGCTACGTCGCGAACTCGGTGATCGTCGCGGCCATCGACATCGCGGGCAACGTGGTGGGTGCGAGCTGCGCGGGATACGCCCTGGCGCGGCTCCGGTTCCGCGGCCGGGGACTGGTCACCGGCGTGTTCGTGGTCGGGCTGCTGGTCCCCGTCGAGGCCGTGATCGTCTCGCAGTTCCTCATCGTGCGCGACCTGGGCCTGGCGAACACGCTGTTCGCCGTCGCCCTTCCCGGCCTGGTCACCCCGATCAACGTGCTGCTCATGCGCAACGCGTTCCTCGGGATCCCGAAGGAACTCGAGGAGGCGGCGATCATCGACGGCGCGAACGCGTGGCAGCGCTTCTCCCGCGTGTGCCTGCCCCAGGTCAAGGGGGTCGTGGCGGTGACGGCGATCTTCGCCTTCATGGGCGCCTGGAACGACTTCCTGTGGCCGCTGATCGTGGCCTCCGACGAGAGCATCTACACCCTGACCCTGGGCCTGAACCGCCTGCGTGGCACGTTCTACTCGGATCCCCGGCTCATCGCCGCCGGCACGATCATCGCCCTCGTTCCGATCATCGTGGTGTTCGCCTTGGCGCAGAAACAGTTCTTCAGAGGCCTGGAAGCAGGAGGAATCAAGGGATGAACGAGCCCCGGACCCGGGTCCGAGTCGGCGTGAACTACACCCCCTCGCACGGGTGGTTCCATTCGTGGAGGCATGTCGACTGGGGCGCGGCGCGCGAGGACCTCCAGGCGATCGCCTCCCTGGGCGCCGATCACGTGAGGATCCTCCCGATGTGGGAGATCCTCCAGCCCAATCGGACCTACATCGACCCGTCCGCCGTCGAGGACGTGGCGCGGATGGTGGAGATCGCCGGAGAGGCGGGGCTCGGTGCGAGCGTCGACGTCTTCCAGGGGCACCTGTCGAGCTTCGACTTCGTGCCCGCCTGGCTGACCAGCTGGCACCGGCGCAACCTGTTCACGGACGCGGAGGTCGTGGCCGCCGAGGCCGACCTCGTGCGGACTCTGGACGCGGCGCTGGCCGGCATCCCCGCCTACGAGGCACTCACCCTGGGCAACGAGGTCAACCAGTTCGCCGACGACCCGCATCCCACGCCGATGCGCATCGACTCCGCGCAGGCGGGCGCGTGGCTGAGGACGCTGCTGGGCGCCGGCTCCCCGCGCGGCGGGGCTCGGCGCGCGCTCGTCCACGCGGCGTACGACGCGATCTGGTTCAAGGACAGGCATCCGTTCCTCCCCGCGCACGCCTCGCGGCTCGGGGACCTCACCGTCATCCACTCCTGGGTCTTCAACGGCACCGCCCAGCGGTACGGGAGCTCGTCGACGGAGAGCCGCCGGCTGGCGGAATATCTCATTGAGTTGTCGGCGGCCTTCGCCGAGGATCCGCTGCGGGGGGTGTGGCTGCAGGAGATCGGGGCCCCGGGCAACGTCATCCCCGAGGACGAGGCCGGCGACTTCTGCCGGCGCTCGCTGCTCAACGCCGCCGGATGCGCGGCGCTGCGGGGCGTGACCTGGTGGTGCTCCCATGACATCGACGAGGGGCTCGCGGACTTCCCGCCCTTCGAGCATCGGCTGGGGCTGTTCGACACCCGGGGGAGGGTCAAGCCGCTGGGCGAGGCCTTCGCTGAGGTGGCGCGCGATCTGCGTGGCCGTCCGGCGCCCGAGGCCCGGACCCGCGCCGTTGTGATCCCCGTGGACGAGGAGGACGTGCCGGTGTCGCGGGGCGCGCTCGGCCCGGGAGGATCCGTCTTCGAGGCGTGGATGGAGCGGGCGCGGGCGGGCGAGCGCCCGGCCCTCGTGACCTCCAGGACGGCGGAGGACCCGGCGGATCTCACGCGACGCGGGATCACGGACGCGCACACCGTGGCGGGAGGGCTCTCCGGGTCCTACTCGGGGGTGTCGGATCCGTCGGTCCCGAGGATGGCACGGCCATGACGCGGGCGGCCGCGGGCGAGCCGGGCCGGGGGACGGCCCGGGCGGGCGACGACGTCGAGTCCCTCGTGGCACGAACCCTGAGCGAGCTCTCGCTGCGGGAGAAGGTCGGACAGCTCAACCAGCGCCTCTTCGGGTGGGAGGCCGTCGAGAGGCGAGGGGGCCGCTGGCGGCTGACGGACGCGTTCCTCCGCGAGGCCGAGAGGTGGTCCGGGATCGGCGCCCTGTACGGGGTCCTGCGCGCCGACGCCTGGTCGGGGCGCTCCTGGGACGACGGGATCGGGCCCGACGACCGCCGTGAGGTGGTGGAACTGGTCCAGGACGCCGTGCGCGGGGCATCGCCCCGGTCGATCGGCGCGCTGATCGTCGAGGAGGCTCCCCACGGGCACCAGGCCCTGGGGGGGACCGTGCTCCCGACGAACCTGGCGCTCGCGGCGACTTGGGACCCCGACCTGGTCCGTGAGGCCGGTGAGTCGGTCGCCGCGGAGCTCTGGTCCTCGGGCGTGGACATCGCGCTGGTCTCCGGGCTCGACGTGCTCCGGGACCCCCGGTGGGGACGCGGCGAGGAGTGCTTCGGCGAGAGCGCCGCCCTGGCGGCCGAGATGGCGCGGGCCGTCGTCGAGGGCATGCAGGGACGGAACCGGGGCCGGTTGGGCGCGGGAGGCGTCGGCGTGGTGATGAAGCACTTCGCCGCCCAGGGCGAGGCCGCCGGCGGGCGCAACGGACAGTCCTCGGTCATCGGGGCGCGGGACCTGGAGGAGATCCACCTGTGGCCCGCCCGCACCGCCGTCCGCGCCGGCGCGGTCGGGCTGATGGCTGCCTACAACGACATCGATGGCGTGCCGTGCTGTGCGAATCCCTGGCTGCTCACCACGTGGCTGCGGGAACAGGAGGGGTTCGACGGCATCGTCATGGCCGACGGCCTGGCCGTCGACCGCCTCGCCGCCCTCGCGGGGACGCCGCGGGGCGCCGGACGCCTCGCGCTGCTCAGCGGCGTCGACATGTCGCTGTGGGACGAGGGGTTCACGACCCTGGTGGAGACGGCCGTGGAGGATGCCGCCGTCGCGAACGCGGTGGACGAGGCCTGCCGGCGGGTCCTCAGGCTCAAGGCGAGGCTCGGGCTGCTGCGCGCGCCGGACCCGGACGCGGCCCCCGGGGCCGGAGCGGGACCGTTCTCACGCACGGGCGCCGACCTGGAGGCGGCCAGACGGAACACGGAGCGGATCTCGGCGCGCGCCGCGCGGGAGTCCCTGGTCGCGCTGACCGGGGATCCGTGCCCCCTGGCGGGCATCGGGGGGCCGGTCGCCGTGCTCGGCCCCTACGCGGAGGACATGGAGTGCTTCCTCGGGGACTACGTCGCCCCTCTGCCTCCCGAACGCCGCACGAGCGTGCGGGCGGAACTCGGCCGGATGCGTCCCGTCACCGACGGTCCCGCCGGCCTTGAGGAGGATCCCCGAGCCCTCCGCGAGGCCTCGGCGGTCGTCCTCGTCCTCGGCGGCACCAGCCATCGCTCCTGCGCCGACGAGTTCGACGCGAACGGCGCGGCCCGAGCCACCGTCGCCACCTCGGGGGAGGGCGTGGACCTGGCCGATGTGTCCCTGCCGGAGGACCAGGTCGACCTGGTCCGGCGGGTCCGAGCCGCGACGGCCGCGCCCCTCGCCGTCGTCATCGTCTCCGGGAGGCCGCTGGTCCTCACCGGCATCGAGGACCCGGCCGACTCGATCCTGTGGGCCGGCTACGCCGGCCCCCACGGCCCGGCTGCTGTGGCCGAGGCGCTGACGGGCGCATACAGGCCGGCCGGTCGGCTGCCGGTGACGCTCCTGGCGGACCCGGGGGCGATCCCGCTCCACCACGACGACCGCCATCCGGGTGAGGACGTCTACCGGGACGCCCCCCGCCCGGTTCTCCACGCCTTCGCCGATCACCAGCCGGGCGCCGGCGACCCGGCGGTCGACGACCTCACGGTCGAATGGCCCGAACGGAACAGGGCGACGATCCGCGTCCACCTCGATGGCGGGCGCCCGGAGGGCGGAGAGGCCGTGGTCGCGGTCTTCGCCAGGCGCACCGGGGGTCCGGTCGTCCCCCGCCTGTCGGAGCTGCTGGCCTTTCGCCGCCTGGAGGTCCCCGGTGAGGGGCTGGCCTGCGAGTGGTCCGTCTCGGCGACCGACCTGTTCGGGCCCGACGATGACGGCACCGCCTGCGAGCTGTGGACGGATCCGCGCCACCGGTGCGTGGTCACCAGCCGCCGGTGAGACGCGATCCGCCGCCGGCGTGGCCGGCTCTGCCCGTCCCCGGCAGCCGGGCTCTCACCGGCGGGCTTTGGCTCCCGGGGGAGACGACGCGCGTCGTGGTCGAGGCGTCCCGCCGCCGGGCGCTCCTGGCGGAGGCCCGCCGGATCGCGGACGAGCTTGGACGCCTCACGGGCCTCCCGGCGGCCGTCCTCGACGATGCGGAGGGACCGCCTCGTCCCGGTGACATCGTGCTCCGCATGCGCGGGGAAACCTCCGCGGCCCGCGAGGGCTTCGTCATCACGACGGGGCGGACCGTCGAGGTGATCGGCGGCTCCGCGACCGCGGTCTTCCGCGCGACGAGGCAGCTGCTCCAGGTTCTGCGCGTGACCGGGGGCGTGCCTCGGGGGCGGGTCGCCAGCGTCCCCCAGGTGGCGGAGCGGGCGCTCAACCTCGACATCGCTCGCAAACGCTACACGGCGGGCTGGATCGGGGACCGGATCCGGGAGATGGCCGACGTCGGACTCACCGCCCTTCAGCTCCACTTCTCGGAGAACGAGGGGGTGGGGGTCCTCAGCGAGGATCTCCCGTCCGTCGCCTCGCCCGGGGCCCTGAGCCCCGGCGAGGTGGAGCGCCTGCTCGCACTGGCCGGGGACCTGCACGTCGAGGTGATCCCCTCGCTCGACATGCCCGGCCATCTCGGGCATGTGCTCCGATCGTTCCCGGACCTGCGTCTGAGGGACGCCCGGGGAGCCCCTGTGCGCGGCGCCCTCAACCTGGCGGACTCCCGCGCGTGGGACCTGGCGGAGCGGCTGATGGACGCCTACCTGCCGCTGTTCCCCGGCGCCTCGCGCTGGGCGCTCGGCTGCGACGAGTTCGTGGACTTCGACGACGTCGCCCGCTACCCGGCGCTGTGGCGGGCGGCGGAGGAACGGTGGGGACTCGGCGCCACCCCCTTCGATCTGCTGACCGCCTTCGCGAACGCGATGGGCGAGCGCCTGAGGGCCCGAGGAATCATCCCGCGCGTGTGGAACGACGGGATGTTCCGCTCCCGCCGAGTGAGGCCCGACGCGCGCACGGAGACGATGTGGTGGTCGAACTGGAGCGAGCGGATGGTCCCTCTGGCCCGGGCCTGGGAGGACATGGGCGCGGTGGTCAACGCCGATGACCGGCATCTCTACTACGTGCTGGGCGAGAACGCGGGGTACGCGCATCCGACGGCGGAACGCCTATGGGCCGATGGCTGGCACCCCGGCCTGTTCACCCCCGCCCGCGGCGGTCCCCAGGAGATTCCCCGCACTTACCCCGCGCGGCTGAGGGGCGCGATGCTGTCCGTGTGGGGGGATCGTCCCGACGCGGAGGACGAGCGGGAGGTCGCGGAGCGGCTGGGCCCCCTGATGCGCGCCTTCGCCGAGCGCTCGTGGAACGGCGGATCGCAGGTCGGTGTGGAGGAGTTCCTCGCGATCAGCGCCCAGCTGGCGGGCCCCCCGACCGGGTGTGACGAGGACGGAGCCGCGGCGGGGAAGAAGTCCGCGCCCGCGTGAGACTCACCACGGGGCGGCCGGAGGACCCGTCCGGCCAGGGGAGAGGGCGGAAGACCCCCCTACACTTGGGCCATGGGTGACTTTGACGCGACCGACCCCTTCGCCCTCATGGGCCTCACCTACGATGACGTCCTGCTCCTTCCCGAGATCACGGATGTCGTTCCCTCCGATGTGGACACCGCATCGCTGTTGACCAAGGGCATCAGGCTCCACGTGCCGCTGGCCTCGGCGGCCATGGACACGGTCACCGAGGCGCGCATGGCGATCGCCATGGCGCGCCAGGGGGGGATCGGGATCCTCCACCGGAACCTGTCCATCGAGAACCAGGCGCAGCAGGTGCGCCAGGTCAAGCGCTCGGAGTCCGGCATGGTCGAGGATCCCGTGACCATCGGCCCCGACGCCACCATCGAGGAACTGGACGAGCAGTGCGGGCACTACCGCGTCTCCGGCCTCCCGGTGGTCGACGACGACGTGCTGGTCGGCATCATCACGAACCGCGACCTCCGATTCGTCCCGACCGACCAGTGGGCCACGCTGAGGGTCCGCGACTGCATGACGCCGCGCGAGCGCCTGATCACGGGGGGGACGGGGATCTCGCGCGAGGCCGCGAAGAGGCTGCTGGCCGACAACCGCATCGAGAAACTCCCGCTGGTCGACGAGTCGGGCCGTCTGACGGGACTGATCACCGTCAAGGACTTCGTCAAGACCGAGCAGTACCCCTACGCCACGAAGGATGATCGGGGCAGGCTCGTGGTCGGCGCTGCCATCGGTTTCTGGGGTGACGCATGGGAGCGGGCCCAGGCGCTGGCCGAGGCCGGTGTCGACGTCCTCGTGGTCGACACGGCCAACGGCGGCGCGAAGCTGGAGCTTGAGATGGTCCGCCGCCTGAAGTCCGATCCCGCCTTCGCTGGCGTCCAGGTGATCGGCGGGAACGTCGCGACGACGGAGGGCGCCCAGGCGCTCATCGACGCGGGGGTCGACGCCGTGAAGGTGGGGGTCGGCCCCGGTTCCATCTGCACGACCCGGGTCGTGGCCGGTGTGGGCGTCCCGCAGATCACGGCGATCCATCTGGCCGCCCGGGCTTGCGGCCCCGCCGGCGTGCCGCTGATCGCGGACGGCGGTCTGCAGTACTCGGGCGATATCGGCAAGGCGCTGGTCGCCGGGGCGGACACCGTGATGCTCGGTTCGCTGCTGGCCGGGTGCGCGGAGTCGCCGGGAGAGCTGGTCTTCACCAACGGCAAGCAGTACAAGCGCTACCGCGGCATGGGTTCGCTGGGGGCCATGAGCTCGCGCGGGCGCAGGAGCTACTCCAAGGACCGATATTTCCAGGCTGATGTCGCCTCCGATGACCAGATCGTGCCGGAGGGGATCGAGGGGCAGGTGCCCTACAGCGGTTCCCTGGCGGCTGTGGCCTACCAGCTCGTCGGCGGGCTGCACCAGACGATGTTCTATCTGGGCGCCGCGACGATCCCGCAGCTCAAGGCCCGCGGCCGCTTCGTCCGCATCACCTCCGCGGGCCTGCGGGAATCCCATCCCCACGACGTCCAGATGACGACGGAGGCCCCGAACTACCACGGCGCCGGGGCGAAGTGACCGCCTGACCTCAGGCCTGGGGCCAGGTCCGGCAGACGTCGTCCGTGCGACCCTGGGAGCGCAGCCACTCGCCGAAGCGGTCCGCCCACCTGCGGTGGGCCTCGACCTGGAAGCGGTGGATCCCCGCGCCGTCCATCCGGGCGATCCTGGGGAACCGCGCGGCCATCGCGGCCAGGACGTCCAGGGTCATCTCCACGTCGACCTCCGCCGTGTGGGCGTCGGGCGCCAGCGCCACGCCGTAGGCCGGGGCCATGAGCGCCAGCGTCTTCTTGCCCTTCCTGTAGCGGTCGAGCTCGCGGTCCAGCACCAACGGGTCGACGACGGGTGCGGGGTCCGACCCCAGCCGCTCCTCCAGGGAGCCCAGGTCGTGGCGGCGCAGCTCGTTGTCGACGAGGGAGAGATCGTAGGCCGCGTTGAAGGCGACCACCGGGTGCCCCTGACGCCAGTGGTCGACCAGCGCCGTCGCGACCTCGTCGAGCACCTCGACGACGGGGCGCCCCTCGGCGCGGGCCCGTTCGGTCGAGATGCCGTGGACGGCGGTGGCCCGGGCGGGGATCTCGACACCGGGGTCGGCCAGCCACGTGCGCTGGACGTCGGGCGCGTGCGGGGGGCGCCCGCCTTCGGCGCGCAGGACCAAGGCGGCGGTGACGAGGCGGTCGGTGCGCACGTCCACGCCCGTCGTCTCCGTGTCGAACCCCAGCCAGGGGGCATCGGTCCAGTTCATGACGTCTCCTTCGTCGGGTGGTCCCAGTGTGCTCCCCCGCACCGGCATCTGGGGCATCGGGGTCCGCCGGCCGGGCGCGTAGTCTGTCCTCGGTGTGACGTCGCGGGGAGGCTCGTGCGCGAGACAGGAGGAGCCATGCCGGAGCCGGGGGATTCTAAGGTGACCCGGGTGATCGCCCACCTGCGCGCGATGGTCGCCGAGGGGCGGATGAGACAGGGGGATCGCTTCCCCTCGGAGCGGATCCTCGCCCAGGATCTCAAGCTCTCGCGGGCGGTCGTGCGCGAGGCCCTGTCGGCGCTGGAGCTGTCGGGGGATGTCGAGCGCCGCACCGGTGACGGGTCGTACCTGGCCGTCGCCCCTGAGAACTTCGGCGAGTCGTCCTCGATCCGGATGGCGGCGGGCCTCGACCTGGTCGATGCCATGGAACTGCGCATGGACCTGGAGATCGCCGCGGCGGCGCTGGCGTGCAGCCGCGCGAGGAGATCCGACATCCTGCGCCTGGAGGCCGGGGTCGAGGCGATGAGCGAGTACCTCGAGGAAGAGGACTACGAGGCCTATCTGGACGCGTCGATGGACGTCCATGTGGCCATCGGGCGCGCCGCGCACTCGCGGCCCCTGGCCGACTCTCAGATGGAGATCACGGAGGCGGCCCGATGCGACCAGTGGCTCCTGGCGGAGCACTACACCCCGGCGATCGCGCAGACCTCCTTCGAGGAGCACAGCGCGATCGTCCAGGCGATCAGCGCCAGAGACGTCGCGGCCGCCGTGGAGGCGGTCAAGCGCCACTACGAGAACTATCCGACATTCGCCAAACTCGACCACGTCGAGAGGTGATCCCGGCTCCACCCCTCCGAGCCTCCCGCGAGGCCGCTCCCGTCTGAGACGCCTGCATTCGGTGACGTTCCTCTCATCAAATGGTCAGGCCGTTTGTCCCGGTCGGAGCCGATTCTGAGATGCCCGCCGGTGTCTGTCGCCGTGCATCTCCCCGAGAATTGCCGAATTGACACGGCTTCGAGAGGAACGACCTACACTGGTCAGACCGGTTGTCCATTGGTAGGCCAATGACTGGCCAATGGGCGGGCGGTGCGCAACGACGCGTGATTCTGCCCACTGAACGATCAGGAGATGACATGAAGGGCCAATCAGAGCCGGGGACGCGGATTGAGGTGGATCTGCTTGGGAGCAAGCCTGTTCCTGTGGATGCTTATTACGGGGTTCATACGGAGCGTGCGAAGGAGAATTTCCGGATCTCGGGGCGCCGGATTCGTGATTACCCGGAGTTTGTTCGGGCGATGGTGATGGTGAAGAAGGCGGAGGCGTTGGCTAATGGAGACTTGCGCGTTTTGCCGGCGGCGACCGTCGAGGTCATCGTTCGGGCCTGCGACTTGGTTCTTACGGAGGGTCGGTGTCTGGATCAGTTCCCCGTGGACGTTTTCCAGGGCGGGGCCGGGACCTCTGTCAATATGAACACTAACGAGGTCATCGCGAATCTCGCCCTCGAGTTGCTGGGCAGGCCCAAGGGCGAGTACTCGGTGATCAACCCCAATGACGACGTCAACAAGTCGCAGTCGACCAATGACACCTATCCGACGGGGTTTCGTCTCGCGGTGTACCGGATGGTCGAGCCGCTCAAGGAGCAGTTGCGGTTGCTGGCGGCGGACTTCCGCGATGTCGGTTCGAAGCACGCGAAGGCCCTGAAGATGGGCCGTACGCAGCTGCAGGACGCCGTGCCGATGACGGTCGGCCAGGAGTTCAACGCGTTCGCTTCGACGGTGGAGGAGGAGATCCGCCACCTTGAGTACGTCTGCAAGCTGTTGCTGGAGATCAATCTGGGGGCCACGGCGATCGGCACCGGGCTCAACACGCCCGACGGGTTCCCCGAGGTCGTCACCCGCCGACTGGCCGAGGTCAGCGGGCTTGAGGTGGTGCGGGCTCCGAACCTCATCGAGGCCACGTCCGACACGGGTGCCTACATCGCCGTCCATGCCGCGTTCAATCGGGTGGCGGCCAAGCTCTCGAAGATCTGCAACGATCTGCGTCTGCTGTCCTCGGGGCCGCGCGCGGGCCTGGGTGAGATCAATCTGCCCGAGAGGCAGGCGGGCTCCTCCATCATGCCGGCCAAGGTCAACCCGGTCATCCCCGAGGTCGTCAACCAGGTGTGCTTCAAGATCATTGGCAACGACGTGACGGTGACGCTGGCGGCCGAAGCCGGACAGCTCCAGCTCAACGTCATGGAGCCCGTCATCGCTCAGTGCATGTTCGAGAGCGTCGAGCTGCTGACCAACGCCGTGCGCACGCTGCGGGAGAAGTGTGTCCAGGGCATCGTGGTCAATGAGGACCGCTGCCGGGATTACGTGATGAACTCGATCGGCATCGTCACCTACCTCAACGACCTCATCGGCCACCACGAGGGCGACCTGGTGGGCAAGGAGTGCGCGGCCACGGGCAAGTCCGTCCGCGAGGTCGTCCTGGAGAAGGGACTGCTCACGGAGAAGGAGATCGACGAGGCCCTCTCCGTCGAGAACCTCATGCACCCGCGCTACATGGGCGAGACCTTCACCGACAAACCAGAGACGGAAATCGTGCCATGATCTGGATCCAATTCATTGTTGTCCTGGTCTTCATCCTCATCGGGGCCAGGATCGGGTCGATCGGCATCGGCCTGGCCGGCGGCGCGGGCGTCATCGTCCTCGGCCTGCTGGGGCTGCCGGTCGACCCGGAGACGGGCATCCCGTGGACGGTCCTCGGCATCATCATGACCGTCATCGTCGCGGCCTCGGCCATGCAAGCCGCCGGCGGCCTGGACTACCTGGTCGGCGTGGCCGAACGCCTGCTCCGTAGGAACCCGAGGCGCATCACGTTCTACGCCCCGATGGTCACCTACCTGATGACGTTGCTGTGCGGGACGGGCCATGTGGCCTTCTCGACGCTGCCCGTCATCTCCGAGGTGGCGAAGGAGGAGGGGATCCGCCCCTCACGGCCCCTGTCGATCTCGGTCGTAGCCTCGCAGGTGGCCATCGCGGCCTCGCCGATCTCCGCGGCGACGATCGCCATGACCGCCGCGGCCCAGCCCGCGGGAGTCGAGTACTACCAGATCCTCCTCGTCGCGATCCCCACGACCTTCGTCGGGTGCATGGTCGGTGCCCTGGTGGCCTCCCATCAGGGCTGCGAGCTGCAGGACGATCCGGTTTACCAGGAGCGCGAGGCCAAGGGCCTGGTGTCGCACACGAAAACCGAGATCGCCAAGGCCCCGGTCGGCGCGAAGCGCTCGGTCGGCGTGTTCCTGGTGGCCATCGTCATCGTCATGCTCTACGCGATCCTGATCTCGGACAACCTGGGACTGGTGGAGAACCCGCCGTACCCCCGTGAGGCCGCGATCATGATCATCATGCTGACGGCCGCGATGGTCATCGTCCTGTGGTGCAGGACGGATCCGACCAGGGTCGCCACCGGATCCGTCTTCCGCGGCGGGATGTCCGCGGCGGTGTGCATCCTGGGCGTCGCCTGGCTGGGCAACACCTTCGTCAACGGGAACCTGGACGCCATCAAGGCGGCGGGCGGCGGGATCGTCGAGAGCGCGCCGTGGCTCCTCGCCGTGGTCCTGTTCTTCGCCTCCGCGCTGCTGTACTCGCAGGGCGCGACGACTGCCACGCTCATGCCAGTCGCCCAGGCGCTGGGGGTCGCCGGCTCCGTGATGGTGGCCTCGTTCCCGGCCGTCACGGGCCTGTACCTCCTGCCGACCTATCCGACGACGGTCGCCGCCGTCGAACTGGACGACACGGGATCGACCCGTATCGGGAAGTACGTGTTCAACCACCCGTTCATCCTGCCCGGCACCGTGTCCGTCATCGTGGCCGTGCTGATCGGCTTCCCCCTGGCGAAGCTGGTGGTCGGCTGATGGAGCGGGAAGGACCCGTGGTCGGCATCCTCGGGGGGATGGGTCCGGCCGCCACCGCGGAGTTCCTCAAGGAGCTCACGGAGGCGACACCCGCCGATCGGGATCAGGACCACCTGGTGTCGATCACACTGAGCGACTGCTCGATCCCGGACCGCACCGACTCGATCCTCTCCGGCAGGGACACCGTCAGTGGGCCGCTCGAGGCGGACTGCCTGAGGTTGGCGCGGTGGGGGGCGGACCTGATCGCGATCCCCTGCAACACCGCGCACTACTTCCTGCCGAAGTTCCACGACGAGGTGCCCGTCCCGATCATCTCGATCGTCGAGTCGACACTGGACGCCCTCGATGACCTGCACGCCCCGACCTCGGGCCAACCCTTCGACTGCTGGCTGACCGGGACGCGGGGCACGTTGCGCACCGGCCTCTACCAGGAGGCGGCGGCGCGCCGGGGCGTGCGGGTCGGCGTTCCCGGCGAGGAGGAGATCGACGCCTTCATGCGCGCGATACGGCTGGTGAAGGCCGGTCGTGTGGAGGAGTCGGTGGCGGAATGGGAACCGGTGAGGCGGCGTCTGACCGACCGGGCGCCCGTGCCGATCCTGCTCGCCTGCACCGAGCTCCCGCTGGCCGCGGAGGAGTCCCAACGCATCCACGGCACGCCGCCGGTCCCCGAGATCTCCTCGATCCGGGCGCTGGCGTCGGCGGTGGTCGCGGCCTGTGGGAGGGCGCCGCGGATGGCGGCTTTCCTTGCCTCGCGCAACTGAGCCGAGCGGTGCCCACGGGCGCCCCTCCCTCCGCGGATCTCCCAGAAGGCCGCGGGCCGCGTGGGGGAGGGGGCCGGCGGGCGCCAGGGACGCATCGCCCTCGGTGCCGCCGGGTTCCTCCGCGATCTCGGGCGCTGAGGGGGCGCGGCCGACGAAGACGTCCGCCCCGGCCGGGACAACCGGGGCGCGGTGGCAGGGACGCCCTCGTCGGCGGGCCGATAGGATCGTGACGTGAGCAACGAAGTGGAGATCGGCCGCGGCAAGCGGGGACGGCGCGCCTACTCGCTGGACGACATCGCGCTGGTGCCCAGCAGGCGCACACGCGACCCGGAGGACGTGCAAGTCGGGTGGCAGATCGACGCCTACCACGTGGACATCCCTGTGATGGCCGCTCCGATGGACTCGGTGATGAGCCCGGCCACCGCCATCCAGTTCGGGCGCTTGGGCGGCATCGGGGTCCTCGACCTGGACGGGCTGTGGACGCGCTACGAGGATCCCGAGCCGATCCTCGAGGAGATCGCCGGCCTGCCCGAGGAGGCCTCCATCGCCCGGCTCCAGCAGATCTACTCCGAGCCGATCAAACCCGAGCTCATCACCCAACGGCTCCACGAGGTCCGCGACGCCGGCGTCGTCGTCGCCGGGAAGCTCTCCCCCCAGCGCACGCAGAAGTACTGGCGCACGGTGGTCGATGCGGGCGTCGACCTGTTCGTCATCCGCGGCACCACCGTCTCGGCCGAGCACGTGTCCTCGCGATCCGAGCCGCTCAATCTCAAACGCTTCATCTATGAGCTCGACGTCCCCGTCATCGTCGGCGGCGTGTGCACGGACACGGCCGCCCTCCATCTCATGCGTACGGGCGCGGCGGGCGTGCTGGTGGGATTCGGCGGGGGCGCGGCGCACTCCACCCGCCAGTCCCTGGGCGTCCACGCCCCCATGGCCACCGCCATCGCGGATGTGGCGGCGGCTCGGCGCGACTACATGGACGAGTCGGGCGGGCGCTATGTCCACGTCATCGCCGACGGCGGGATCGGGCGTTCGGGCGATCTTCCGCGCGCGATCGCCTGCGGGGCGGACGCGGTGATGCTGGGCGCGGCCCTCGCGCGCGCGACGGAGGCGCCGGGGAGGGGTTGGCACTGGGGGTCGGAGGCGACGCACCCGGAGGTCCCCCGCGGGCACCGCGCGCATGTGGGCACGGTCGGGACGATGGAGCAGATCCTCTATGGCCCTTCCGCGCGCGCTGACGGGTCCCTGAACTTCATCGGCGCGCTCAAGCGGACCATGGCGTCCACCGGGTACAGCGAGGTCAAGGACCTCCAGCGCGTCGAGGTCGTTGTCAGCCCGTACCAGCCGTCCTGAAGCGCGCGGCGGCGCGGCGAGGCCTGTCCGCCCGGATGCGGGCGGTCACCAGTCGACGGGCCCCAGATCCGGCGACTCCAGGAACGACCAGGTCATCGCCGGCACCGGGTCGGTCTCCAGGACGAGGAGCTCGTTGTCCCCCGCCCGCAGGTAGGGCGCGGGAACGTACATCGTGCGGCTCGGTCCGCGCCGGTTGTAGCGTCCGAGCAGATGCCCGTTCATCCACACCAGCCCATGGCCCCATCTACGGGTGTCCAGGAACAGGTCCTCCGCGCGGGCGAGGCGCACCGTGGCTCCCAGGAACGATGCGCAGCTGACATCCGTCGGCCCGGCCTGTCCGGCGCGCGGGAGCGGAGTCCCGCCCGGCAGAGCCTCCCGTTCCAACGCCTCCCTCACGGGGGACAGATCTGAGAGGTCCAGGGCCAGCACCTCCCAGCCGGTCACCTCGCGGCCTCCGACGAGGACCGGGCCGACGAGCCCCTTGTGTTCCCCGATACGCGGCCCGTAGTCGACGCGCCCCATGTCCTCCACCAGGATCTCGAGGACGCGGGTGCCCGCAGGCAGGGCCACGGACGTGTCGTGGTCCATGCGTTCGAGGACGCCCAGCCGCCGCCCCTGCGACTCGACGATCGCGCGGTCGCGAACCTCGCCCACGGTCAGCAGGGCAGGGGCGCCCTCGGCGATGGGGGCGGGCAGCGTCGCGCGGCAGGCGAGGAATCCCCGGTACTGGCCGAGGGCGTCCATCGTGGGGAGGGTGCGGGCGCTGCGCCACGAGCCGAGCCGTCCGAGGACCTTCGAGAGGGAGATGGCGGCGGTGAAGGTCCCGTCGGGCGCGGGCGCCGGCGGGCGCGGGCCGGGGACCTCGTCGGGGAGGTCTGTGAAACGGCCCAGCACCTCGCGGAACGCCCAGTACTTCTCGGTGGGGTGGCCGGACTCGTCGAGGGGAGCGTCGTAGTCGTAGCTCGTCGTGATGGGACGGTAGAGCCCCTTGTCGTTCGCCCCGTTCGTCAGCCCCAGGTTGGTGCCGCCATGGAACATGTAGAGCGTGACGGAGGCGCCCAGGCCCAGCAGCTCGGCGAGGCTCCGAGCGGAGTCCACGGCCGATGTGGTGTGGTGATGGTCGCCCCACTGGTCGAACCAGCCGTCCCAGAACTCCGAGCACATCAGCGGGCCTGTGGGCTGGACGCGGCGCACGGCGGCCATGCGCTCCGTCGCCCGGGAGCCGAAGGAGCCCGTCGTCAACAGATCGGGGAGCGTCCCATCCTCGAGCATGCGCCCGCTCGGCTGGTCGACGGTGGTGAGGGGGACGGTGACGCCCGCCGCCCGGGTGAGTTCGGCGAGGGCACGCAGGTAGTCATGGTCGCGGCCGTAGGCCCCGTATTCGTTCTCGATCTGGACGAGGATCACCGGCCCCCCGCGGTCGATCTGGCGGGGGACGACGATGTCGTAGACGCGGCGGAGGTAGTCGCCGGCAGGCTCGATGAACCGCGGATCCAGGGACCGCACGGGCGTCGCCGTGCCGGCCGAGGCGACGTCGGGGTCTGTGGGATCCGCATCCGAGAAGAGCCAGGCGGGCAGTCCGCCGCCGTCGAACTCGGCGCAGATGTAGGGGCCGGGTCGAACAATCGCCTGCATCCCCTCCTCGGCGACGGCGTCGAGGAAACCGCCCAGGTCGAGGCGTCCCTCGGCGACCCACGTCCCAGGCGCCGGCTGATGCAGGTTCCACGGCACGTAGGTCTCGATGGCGTTGAGGCCCATCAGGCGGGCCTTGTGGATGCGATCGGCCCAGTAGGCCCGCGGAACGCGGAAGTAGTGCAGGGTCCCTGCCAGGATGCGATGCGGGCGTCCGTCCAAAACGAAATCGTCGCCGATGATCTGGAAGGTGGTCACGGTGAATCGCTCCTCGGGTCGTCCCAGGTGGGGGCGGAGTGTCGGTCGGATGGCGGGGACGCGGGGCCGCGGGCGGGCCCGCATCGTGATGAAACGGTGATCATCGGCGCCCCGGTCGGGGTGTTATGGTTACGTAACCGGACGATACATCATGGTCCATCAACGAGGAGGTCTCTGGAGTGTCGGCACCTTCCATCGCGGCGGGGAACGCAGGGCGGACCGCACCCGCCGTCCCGATGAACAGACGCAGGCGCGACTGGCGCGGCTGGATGTTCGTCGGCCCGTTCGTCGTCGTCTTCGTCCTGGTGCTCATCGTGCCGTTGATCTACTCGCTGGTCGAGAGCATGTTCCAGTACCAGGCGTTCTTCGGCACGGACAAGTTCATCGGCGCGGACAACTACGTCAAGCTCTTCCACGACGAGCTGTTCTGGGCGGGTCTGGGGCGCGTCGCCCTGATCCTGGTCGTCCAGGTCCCGATCATGCTCGGCATCGCGATGCTCGTGGCCCTGGCGATCGACTCGGGCCGCCTCCACGGCAGCGACTTCTTCCGCATCTCCGTGTACCTGCCCTACCTCATCCCGACGGTGGTCGCGGCCCTGATGTGGGGTTTCCTCTACGGGACGAACTACGGACTCGTCAGCCAGATCAACGACGCCTTCGGCTGGCATCTGAATCCCTTCTCCCCAGACTGGATCCTGGTGTCGATCGGCAACGTCATCACGTGGACCTACATCGGGTACAACATGCTGATCTTCTACTCCTCCCTGCGCACGATCGACACGAGCGTCTACGAGGCCGCCGTGCTCGACGGCGCCAATGAGTGGCAGATCGTCAAGTCGATCAAGATCCCCCACATGTCCGGTTCGATCGCGATCACCGTGATCTTCTCGATCATCGGCACCTTCCAACTGTTCAACGAGCCCAGCATCATGCAGCGCATGGCGCCGTCGGTCATCACGAACTCCTTCACCCCCAACCTCTACGCGTACAACCTCTCCTTCAGCTCGGGTCAGCAGGGGTACGCGGCGGCGCTCGCCATCGTCATGGGCGTGATCACGGTCGTGATCGCCTACACGGTCCAGCTGCGCGGCATGCGCGTGGACGACTGAGAGGACCTGACATGACTGTTGCCGCTGAGCCGCGTCGACACGCCCACCGGAGCCCCAGCCGGGAGGCCGGCGCCCCGCGGAAGCGCAGAAGCTGGAATCCCGCCCAGCCGCCCAAGAGCTGGCTGTACACCCTGGTCCTGGGCATCACGGTCGTCTACGCGTTCTTCCCGCTGGTGTGGCTGCTCATCAACACGACGAAGACGCAGAAGGACTTCATCTCGACATTCGGTTTCGCCCCGGGCTCGTCGTTCGCCTTCTGGGACAACCTGGTCCAGGTCTTCACCTACTCAAACGGCGCCTTCGCCCGCTGGCTGCTCAACACCGTCCTCTACGTCGTCGTCGGCGGGGGCGGAGCCGTGTTCCTCGCGGTCCTGGGCGGCTACGGACTGGCGATGTACCGGTTCCCGGGGAGGAAGGCCGTCTTCCTCGTCGTCATGGGGGCCATGGCCGTCCCCTCCGCCGTGCTGGCCGTGCCCCAGTTCCTCATGTTCGCGAAAATCGGACTGACCAACAACCCGTTCTCCGTGATCATCCCGTCTCTGGTCGCTCCCTTCGCCTTCTACCTCATGTACACGTTCTCCCAAGAGTCCGTGCCCAAAGAGCTGCTGGAAGCCGCGCGGATGGACGGATCCGGGGAGTTCCGGACGTTCTTCCGGATCAGCCTGCCCCTGCTCGCCCCCGGCATCGTCACCGTCTCCCTGTTCACGGCGACGACGACGTGGAACAACTACTTCATCCCGTTGATCATGCTCAAGGATTCGTCGTGGTACCCACTGACGATCGGGCTCAACCAGTGGAACCAGCAGGCCTACATCCCGGGCGCCGAACCCGTGCAGAACCTGGTAGTCATGGGGTCCCTCATCACGATCGTCCCGCTGATCGCGACGTTCCTGTTCCTCCAGAGGTACTGGCAGGCAGGGCTCTCCGCGGGCAGCGTCAAGGCCTGAGCGGACCGGCGCACCGGGGACTCCCCGCACAACAGCTTTCCGACCCGTTCCCAACACCCAACAAGAGATAGAGGAAGAAATGCGATCAATCGGCAAACGCGCGCTGTCGGGCGTCGTCGCCCTGAGCGCCGTCGTGGCGCTGGCCGCCTGCTCCAACGGAGGCGGCGCGGCATCGGGCGAGTCCGCCGGCTCAGCCGGCGAGGCGACCTCGCCCGCCTATGACGAGAACACCGACTACAACATCACCGTGTGGGCATGGGAGCCCACCATCCAGCAGGACTCCGACGTCGTCAAGGCGTTCGAGGAGAAGTACCCGAACATCCACGTCACCGTGACGAACGTCGGGGGCGCCGCGGACACCTACACGGCGCTGTCCAACGCCCTGCAGGCCGGTTCCGGCCTGCCGGACGCCGCCCAGATCGAGTACTATGCACTGCCGCAGTACGCCACCGGGTCCTCCCTGGCCGACCTCACCGAGTTCGGCGCGGGCGACTTGGAGGGCCAGTACACGCCGGGCACCTGGAACTCCATCAACCAGACGACGGCGAAGGGCGTCTCCGGCATCTTCGGCCTGCCCGTCGACTCCGGCCCCATGGCGCTGTTCTACAACCAGGCGACCTTCGAGAAGGCCGGCATCAGCGAGCCTCCGACCACGTGGGACGCGTTCTACGAGGATGCCAAGAAGATCCACGCCCTCGGTGACAACTACTACATCACGAGCGATGCTGGGAACGACGCGGGTTTCCTCACCTCCATCATGTGGCAGCTCTCGCCCAGCGCCTTCCAGGTCGACGGGCAGAACATCACGGTGGACTTCACGGATCCGAACTTCCAGAAGTTCGTCGACATCTGGCAGAAGCTCATCGACGAGGATCTGATCTCCACGAGCATCGTGGGGTGGTCCGATGAGTGGTTCAAGGGCCTGGGCGACGGCACGCTGGCCTCGCTGCCGACGGGAGCCTGGATGCCCGCCAACCTGCTGGCCAACTCCTCGGAGGCCAGTGGCGACTTCCGGGTCGCCCCGATGCCGAGCATCGACGGCTCCGCGGTCAACGCGGAGAACGGCGGCAGCTCGCTCGCCATCATGGACGCCTCCGGGAACAAGGCCGCGGCCTACAAGTTCCTGGAATTCGTGAGCAACGGCGACGGGGCCACGCTGCGCGTGAAGGGCGGGAACTTCCCGTCGTTGCAGTCCACCTTGGATGACGCGGACTTCCAGGAGTCCACGGGCGACTTCGCCAATCAGGAGCTCCTCGACTACTTCGGCGGCCAGACGTACAACTCTGTCCTCGCCGAGGGCGCCGCGGCCGTCAACACGGGATGGACCTATCTGCCCTACGAGGTGGCCGCGAACTCGAAGTTCGGCGACACCGTGGGCCAGGCCTACAACGGGTCCGGCACGACGCTGACGGACGCCCTCGCCCAGTGGGCGCAGGCGATCGAGGACTACGGCAACGAGCAGGGCTACTCTGTGACGGTGAAGTGAGGTGAGTTCCCCGGATCGGGGAATCAGGTGAGGGGTGCCCGCCGGGAACATGTTCCCGGCGGGCACCCCTCCCGGTCACAGACGGCCGTCAGGCGCGGGTCATCACAGGAGGAGAGACGGACGTGACGGTGAGAGGACGCCGCAGACGCCCCTCGATGGCGGATGTCGCGAAACTGGCGGGCGTGTCCCCGCAGACGGTGTCCCGGGTGTCCAACGGGGAGCCCTACGTCGTGGAGGAGAAGCGGCGGCGCGTGCTCCAGGCCATGCGCGAACTCGGCTACCGCCCGAACTCGGCGGCGCGCGCGATGAAACGGGGGGCGTTCAGGACCATCGGCGTCGTGTTCCACAGCCTCCACCCCGTGGGCACCCACCGCACCCTTGAGGCGATCTCCGAGGCCGCGGCCGTCGAGGGGTATGCCACGACGCTGCTGCCCCTGGAGGCGTCCACCCGCCGGGCCACCGACGGGGCGTTCACCCGGCTGGGGGAGATGGCCGTCGACGCCGTCATCGCCATCATCTCCTCGCACTTCACCGGCGACACGGCGTTGCAGCTCCCGACCGGGGTCCCCACCGTCGTCCTGGGGCCGCCCCTGGTCCCCGGAGCGGCGTCGGTGGACTTCGACAACGCCGTCGGGGCGGAGGCGGCGGTCACGCACCTGCTGGGCCTCGGACACCGCACCGTCCACCACATCGCGGGACCGGCGGAGTCCTTCTCCGCCCGCACCCGGCGGGACGTGTGGAGGAGCGTGCTCGAACGCGAGGGCCGCCCGGTCCCGGAGACCGCGAGCGGCGACTGGTCCCCGGACTCGGGGTACCGGGCGATGCGCGAGCTCCTCGCGCGGGGCGAGCACCCCAGCGCGCTGTTCGTCGCGAACGACCAGATGGCGCTCGGCGCCTTCCGGGCCATGCTCGAGGCCGGGCTGCGGATCCCCGAGGACGTGTCCGTCGTGGGCTTCGACGACATCGACGAGGCGGTCGCCTTCCCGACCCCGCTCACCACGGTCTCCCAGGACTGGGACGAACTGGGGTGCGACGCCCTGCGGGTCGCCGTGGACATGGTCGAGGGCAGGGAGCCGTCGACCGTGTCGATCCCGACCCGCCTCGTCGTGAGGGACTCGGCCGGACCCGCGCCCGCGCGCCCCTGAGGCGCGGCGGGAGCAGGGCCCGGCCGGGGCGGCGTCACAGACCGGGGCGCTTCCCCAGGGTGAGCGTGACCTCGCCCGTGTGGGCGAAGAAGTCGTTGCCCTTGTCGTCGACGACGATGAAGGCCGGGAAGTCGCGGACCGAGATCTGCCACACGGCCTCCATGCCCAGCTCCGGGTACTCCAGCAGCGTGACGTCCGTGATGCAGTTCGCGGCGAGCTCGGCGGCGGGCCCGCCGATGGAGCCCAGGTAGAAGCCGCCGTGGCGCTGACAGGCCTCGGTGACGGCCTTCGAGCGGTTGCCCTTGGCGACCATCACCATCGACCCGCCCAATGCCTGGAACTCGTCGACGTAGGAGTCCATGCGGCCCGCCGTCGTCGGTCCGAAGGAGCCGGAGGGCATTCCCTCCGGCGTCTTGGCCGGTCCGGCGTAGTACACGGGGTGATCCCGGAGGTACTGCGGCATCTCTGCGCCGGAGGCGATGAGCTCGCGGATCCGCGCGTGCGCGATGTCGCGGGCGACCACCATCGTGCCGTTGAGGGACAACCGCGTGCCCACCGGGTGCTTCGACAGATCCCCGAGGACCTCCTCCATCGGGCGGTCGAGATCGATCTCGACGGCCTCGTCACCCTCGCCGTGGCCGATCTGGGCGTCGGTGGTGTCGGGCAGGAAGCGGCCCGGATCCCTGTCGAGCTGCTCGAGGAAGACGCCCTCGGGCGTGATCTTCGCCTTCGCCTGGCGGTCCGCCGAGCAGGACACCGCGATGGCGACGGGCAGCGACGCCCCGTGGCGCGGCAGGCGCACGACCCGGACGTCGTGGCAGAAGTACTTGCCGCCGAACTGGGCGCCGATGCCCATCTGCCGGGTGAGGCCGAGGACTTGCTCCTCCATGTCGAGGTCGCGGAAGCCGTGCGCCGTCGGGTCGCCGTGGGTGGGCAGTTCGTCCAGGTAGTGGGCCGAGGCGTACTTCGCGGTCTTGAGGGCGTACTCGGCCGAGGTCCCGCCGATGACGATGGCCAGGTGGTACGGCGGGCAGGCAGCGGTTCCCAGCGAGCGGATCTTCTCCTCGAGGAAGCGCATCATGTGGGTGGGGTCCAGGATGGCCTTCGTCATCTGGTAGAGGTAGGACTTGTTCGCGGAACCGCCGCCCTTGGCCATGAAGAGGAAGTGGTACTCGGTCTCGTGCCCCGGCGCGGTGTCCGCGTACAGCTCGATCTGGGCGGGCAGGTTGCAACCGGTGTTGACCTCCTCGTACATGCTCAGCGGCGCGTTCTGCGAGTAGCGGAGGTTGAGCTGCGTGTACGCGTCGAACACGCCCCGGGCCAGGGGTCTCTCGTCGGTGCCGGGGGTGAGCACGCGCTGACCGCGCTCGCCCTTGATGATGGCGGTTCCCGTGTCCTGGCACATCGGCAGGACGCCCGCGGCGGCCACGTTCGCGTTCCTCAGCAGGTCCAGGGCGACGAAACGGTCGTTGGGGGAGGCCTCCGGGTCGTCGACGATACGGCGGACCTGCTCAAGATGGGAGGTGCGCAGGTAGAAGGCGATGTCGTGGTAGGCGGTGCGCGACAGCAGTTCGAGCGCCTCGGGGGAGACCTTGAGGTAGGCCGCCCCGTCCGGGCCCTCCACCGTCTCCACCCCCTCGGCGGTGAGTAGACGGTACTGCGTGGGGTCCTCGCCCAGCGGCAGCATGTCCTCGTAGAAGAACTTGGTCACGGTCACTCCTTTTGCCTCGTGCGCGTCTTGCCTGACGCGCGGCCTCGCCTGATGCGCAGGTCCTGCCGCGCGCGTGCGCGACGGGCCCACGCTAGGGGAGGGGGCCGGACGGCCCCGGGGACGGCGGTCCCGGGTGGGGACGCATTGACGAGGACGGCCCTGCTGTCGTCGCAGGTCAGACGTTTTTTGAGATCTGCCGACGGCTTGCCGGCCAGGCTCCGGGCCTCGGCGGAAGCGACGGTTCGCCGAGCAGGGGGCGCCCTCGTGAACGCAAATGCGCGAAGGTCCCATGACGCAAATCGATTGGGGGCGGACAATGGAACCCGGGCACGTCCGCACACGAAGGAGAGTCGACATGACGGAGTACCGCATCGAGCACGACACCATGGGAGAGGTCCGCGTCCCGGCCGACGCGCTCTACCGGGCCCAGACCCAGCGAGCGGTCGAGAACTTCCCGATCTCGGGGCAGACGCTCAGCCCCCATCACATCGCGGCGCTGGGCCAGATCAAACGTGCGGCGGCGCTGGCGAACCTGGAGCTCGGCGTCATCGACCAGGCGACGTCCGACGCGATCGTCGCCGCCGCCGACGAGGTCATCGCCGGGCGGCACGACGACCAGTTCCCCATCGACGTCTTCCAGACGGGGTCGGGCACGTCCTCGAACATGAACGCGAACGAGGTCATCGCGACCCTCGCCTCGCGTGCCTCGGGGCTGGCCATCCACCCGAACGACCACGTCAACGCCTCGCAGTCGTCCAACGACGTCTTCCCGTCCTCGATCCACATCGCGGCCTACCAGGCGGTCGACGAGGTCCTGCTGCCCGGGCTGCGCACGCTGCGGACCTCGCTGGCCGCCAAGGCGCAGGAGTTCGCCGACGTCGTGAAGTCCGGGCGCACCCACCTCATGGACGCGACCCCGATCACGCTCGGCCAGGAGTTCAGCGGGTACGCCGCCCAGATCACCCAGGGCATCGCGCGCGTCGAGGCCACACTGCCCCGGCTGGCGGAACTCCCGCTGGGGGGGACGGCCGTCGGCACGGGCATCAACACGCCCGAGGGCTTCTCCGCTCGCGTCATCGAGCTGATCGCCCAGAACACGGGCCTGCCGTTGCGCGAGGCCGACAACCACTTCGAGGCCCAGGCCGCCCAGGACTCCCTCGTCGAGCTATCCGGAGCCGTGCGCACCGTCGCCGTGTCGCTCGTCAAGATCGCCAACGACCTGCGGTGGATGTCCTCGGGGCCGCGCACCGGCATCGGCGAGATCCACCTGCCCGACCTCCAGCCGGGATCCTCGATCATGCCGGGCAAGGTCAACCCGGTGCTGCCCGAGGCCACGGTCCAGGTCGCCGCGCAGGTGATCGGCAATGACGCGGCCATCGCCTTCGCGGGCGCCCAGGGCAACTTCGACCTGCTGGTCATGCTGCCCGTGATGGCGGCGAACCTGCTGCAGTCGCTGACCATCGTCGGCAACGTCACGCGCGTGCTGGCGGAGCGCTGCGTCGACGGGATCATCGCCAATGAGGAGGCCTGCCTGCGGCACGCCGAATCCTCCCCCTCGATCGTCACGCCGCTCAACCGCCTGATCGGCTACGAGTCGGCCGCGAAGATCGCGAAGCACTCCGTGAAGACCGGGGTGACGGTGCGACAGGCCGCGCTGGACCTCGGCTTCGTCGACCGCGGTGAGCTCACCCTGGAGCAGCTCGACGCGGCGCTGGACGTTCGGTCGATGACCGGGAGGCGCTGAGGGCCGCGGCGCGCCCGGGGCGCGCAAGCCCCGGGCGGGCGGGCCGATGGACAGCGGACGGGCTCTAGACTGGTGGAAATAGGCTGGGGAGTCGGTTTCTCCCGACGCCTCCGCACCCGCACCGATCACGAGGACCGATGGCCGCCCCTCTCATCACTCCCTCCCCGGCCGTCCGGCGCGCGCGGGGAGCGGTGTTCGCCCTGTTCTTCACCAACGGCGCGCTGTTCGCCAACATCATCCCGCGGTATCCGGAGATCAAGGACACCTTCGCGCTGTCGGACTTCTGGTACGGGGCGACGATCGCGCTGTTCCCTCTGGGCGCGATCTGCTCGGGGCCGTTCGCGGCGCGGCTGATCCGGCGGATCACGTCGGCCCGGACGGCGACCCTGGGAACGGTGGGCATCGGCGTCTCGCTGACGATGGTGGGCGCCATCACCGTCTGGCGCGCGTCGATGGGCGGGGCCGCGGGAACGGCGGGCGGGGGCTCGCCGTGGTCGCAGGGCGCGGCGGCAGTCGTCGCCTATGTCCTGTTCGGAGTCGTCTACTTCGCGGGCGGGGCCTTCGACTCGGTGACCGATGTCGGCCAGAACGCCCACGGTCTGCGCGTCCAGCGCTCCTATGGGCGCTCGATCATCAGCTCCTTCCACGGCGGGTGGTCGCTGGGCGCCGTCACCGGCGGGCTGATGGGCGTCGCGGCCACCCAGGCCGGGCTGCCGCTGGGCTGGCACCTGATGGCCGCCGCGATCCTGTTCATCGTGGTGGGGGCCGTCGCCTACCGGTTCACCCTGCCCGGATCGGACGACGGCCGCCCGGAGGGCGGCGTGGACGCCGCGGCCGTACACGCTGACGCCGTGGGCGCCACGGAGGTCCGTTCGGGCGGCGCTGCGGGGCCGGCGGAGACCGGGGTGGGCACGCTGCGCCTCAGTCCGGTGCTGGTCGTGGCGCTGCTGACGGTGATGGCACTGGCGGGCGGCTTGATCGAGGACGCGGCGTCCACGTGGTCGACCCTCTACATGCGCGATGAACTGGGCGTCGTCGGCGGCATGGCGGGCCTGGCCTATGTCACGCTGCTCGCGTCCCAGACGGCGGGGCGGCTGAGCGCCGACCGGGTCGTCGACGCGCTGGGGCCGCGCAACACCCTGCTCATCGGCGGAGCGCTGATCACCGCCTCCACCGGCGTCGCCGTGCTCTGGCCCTCGGTGGCGTCCACCCTGGTCGGCATGGTGCTGGCGGGCGTCGGCTGCGCCTCGATCGTGCCGCTGGCCATGAACGCGGCCGACGACATCCCCGGCCTTCCGGCCGGGTCGGGGCTGACGGTCGTCACCTGGCTGATGCGCCTGTCGTTCCTCCTGTCGCCGCCGCTGGTCGGCCTGGTCGTCCAGGCCACATCGCTGCGCGCCGCGATGGCCGTGATCCCGATCGCGGGCCTCCTCACGCTGGCCACCGCCTGGGTGCTGGCGCCCCGGGCGCGGTCGGTCGGGCGCGCGCCCGACCTCGGGCCCGGAGCGCGCCTCTGACGGCGGCCCATCATGATTCCGGCGGCAGGCGCTTGACCGCGTTGACACCGGCGGCGGAGGCCACGAACCACAGGGCCATGATCACGATCAACCCGGAGAACACGAGCGCCTGCGAGAAGGAGGCGCCGTCGGCGCCCATGCCGAGTCCCGCGATGAGGCAGCCCGCGGCATGGAACGCGGCAACGGCGGCCGCGGCGGCGAGGATCGGCCAGGCCGCGCGATGGGCGGCCCGCCACGCCCGCTCGGAAGCCTCGACCTCGCGGTTGTGCAGCCCCAGGATCGACCCCTTCGGCAGCGTTCCCGCCCGGCTCCGCACCGCGGCGACGGCGAGGATGACGGCCAGGACGGTGAAACCGACGACGCCGATAAGCGGCAGCGCGCTCACGACCATCGCCCCTTGGCCCGGGGCGCGGCCGGACCGGTCCCGTTCCCCAGGATCTCCTCGAGCTCGGCGAGCCACTCCTCGGCGGACGCGTCCGCCGGCATCCGCCAGTCCCCCCGCGGGGAGAGGGAGCCCCCGGCCATGACCTTGGGGCCGTTCGGGATCGCGGTGCGTTTGAATTGGTTGGCGAAGAAGCGGCGCAGGAACAGGCGCTCCCACCGCACGATCTCCTCCAGCGAGTAGGCGACGCGCTTGTCCGCGGGGAAGCCAGCGGGCCACGAGCCCGCCTCTGCGTCTGCCCAGGCGCGCTCCGCGAGGAACGCGATCTTCGAGGGCCGGTAGCCGCGCCGCAGCAGGTAGTACAGCGTGAAGTCCTGGAGGTTGTATGGGCCGATGGAGGCCTCGGTCGACTGCGGGGCCTCGCCGGGCTTCGTCGGGATCAGCTCGGGGGTGATCTCCGTGTCGAGGATGGACAGGAGGACCTCGCCGACCTCCCCGCTGAACTGGCCGGACGCGACGACCCAGCGGATGAGGTGTTGGATCATCGTCTTCGGCACCCCGGTGTTCACCGCGTAGTGGCTCATCTGATCGCCCACGCCGTAGGTGCACCACCCGAGGGCGAGCTCCGACAGGTCGCCCGTGCCGATGACGATGCCGCCGTGGTGGTTCGCCAGGCGGAACAGGTAATCGGTGCGCAGGCCCGCCTGGACGTTCTCGAAGGTGACGTCGTAGTCGTCGGCGCCCTCGGCCCACGGGTGGCGGAGATCGGCGAGCATCTGGCGCGCGGCCGGGGTGATGTCGATCTCCTCGAAGGAGACGCCGAGACGTTCGCACAGCAGTGTCGCGTTGGTCCGCGTGCGTTCCGAGGTGGCGAACCCCGGCAGGGTGTAGGCCAGGATGTCGCTGCGGGGGCGGCCGAGCCGGTCCATCGCCTTCGCCGCGACGATGAGGGCGTGGGTGGAGTCGAGTCCGCCCGACACGCCGATGACGGCCTTCGGCGCCCCGATCGCCCTCAGGCGCTTCTCCAGTCCCGACACCTGGATGTTGTAGGCCTCGTAGCAGTCCTGGGAGAGCCGTTCGGGATCGTCCGGGACGAAGGGGAAGCGGTCGACGGCGCGTTCCAGGCCGATGTCCCCGCGCGGGGGATCGAGGCGGATGCCGAGGCGCGGGACGGGGGGCCAGGATCCGGGCGCTCCGAAGGTCTGGGCGTTGTCGTCGAAGGACCCCTGCCGCAAGCGCTCCTGGCGCAGCCGGTCCAGGTCGACGTCGGCGACGGTGAGGCGGGCGCCGTCGGGGAAGCGCTCGCCCTCGGCGAGCAGGTCGCCCATCTCGTAGACCATCGTCTGGCCGTCCCACGACAGGTCCGTCGTGGACTCGCCCTGCCCGGCCGCGCAGTAGACGTAAGCGGTGTTCGTGCGGGCGGAGGCCGAGCGCACCAGGAGGCGCCGGTCCTCGGCGCGCCCCACCGTGATCGGGGAGGCCGACAGGTTGACGATGACGGTGGCGCCCGCCAGGGCCGCCAGGGACGAGGGCGGCACAGGAACCCACATGTCCTCGCAGATGTCGATGCCGACCGCCAGGCCGGGGACGTCCTCGACGTCGATGACGGTCGCTCCGAACCGCGCGGAGAAGGGGCGGCCGGCCTCGTCCGCCCCCAGCCAGGGCCGCTCGATCCGCGTGGCGGTGGAGGGAGCGGGGACCGCGAAGTACCTCTTCTCGTAGAACTCTCGGTAGGTGGGCAGGTGCTGTTTGGGGACCACGGCCACGACGCGCCCGCGGTGGATCGCGACGGCGCAGTTGTAGAGGCGGCTGCCCACCCGTAGCGGCGCGCCGACGACGAGGAGGGACAGGAGATCGCGGGAGGCCTCGCGGATGCGGTCGAGAGCCGCCTCGACGCCGTCGAGCAGCACATCCTGGAGGAGGAGGTCGTCGATGGCGTACCCGGATACGCACAACTCGGGGAAGACGGCCACGGCCACGCCCCGCTCGGAGCACTCATGGGCCGCGAGGAGGATCTCCTCGGCGTTGCGCGCGGGCTGGGCCGGATGGGAGGGGATCGTCACGGCGGCGACGCGCGCGAAGCCCTGGTCGTAGATCGAACGGAATTCCACGGGACCTCCTGGGACCGGGCCGCCCGGTCGGGGCGGACGCATCTGCCCCTATTGTGCCGCCTCATGCCCTCCCGGTTTCGCCGAGTGGTCACGCGCACGCGACCACTCGCGAGGGGCGGGGCGGAGGCGCGGACCGTGGTGAGCGGCCTCACCGTCCAGCCGAACCGGGACGCAGGTCCTGGCCTGTATCGTTGACGTGTCACAGTGAGCTGTCCGGCCGCTGTGTGGTCCCGGCCGAAACGAGGGGACACAACCTGTTGTTCCGAGCGAATAGGCGCTGGGGCCGAACTCAAGACTCGTGACCTGGAAGGATCACTTTGATGAGTGAGGATCTGGACTGCCTGTTCCAGCCGAAGCGGGTGGCCGTCGTTGGCGCCAGCACGAAACCCACCAATCTGGGGCACATGGTCGTGCGCAATCTGCTGGAGGGGAACTTCCCCGGCGTCGTCTATCCCATCAATCCCAAGCACGAGTCGATCGGCGGCGTCCCGGCGTTCCCCAGCGTCGCGGAGACGCCGGCCGTTCCGGACCTCGCCATCATCTGCATCCCGGCCAAGGGCGTCCTGGATGTGGTCGAGCAGTGCGCCAAGCTGGGCACGAAGGGCCTCATCATCCTCACCGCCGGCTTCCGCGAGACGGGCCCCGAGGGGCGCGCCGTCGAGGACAAGATCGTCGAGACGGCCCGCGCCAACGGCATGAGGATCCTCGGCCCGAACTGCCTGGGCCTCCAGGTCCCCGGCCTGTCACTCAACGCCTCCTTCGCGGCCCACATGCCCGGCGCCGGTCACGTCGCGTTCATCTCGCAGTCCGGAGCGCTCACCGCCGGCGCCATCGAGTGGGCGATCGGCAAGGGGATCGGGTTCTCCAAGATCGTGTCGCTGGGCAACGCGGCCGACGTCGACCTGGCGGCCGTCCTCGACTACCTGGCCGACGACGAGGACACCCACTCCGCGGTCGTCTACGCGGAGTCCATCTCGGATCCGCAGGCGTTCACCTCCGCGGCCGCCCGTTTCTCGGCGAAGAAGCCCATCATCGCCTACAAGGCGGGGCGTTTCGCGGCTTCGGCGAAGGCCGCCGTGTCCCATACGGGCGCGATGGCGGGGGCCGACTCGGTCTATGACGCCGCCTTCGAGCGCGTCGGCGTCACCCGTGTCCTGCGCATCTCCGACCTCTACCACGCCATCGAGCTGCTGGACGCCGGGCGCGTCGCGCGGCAGCCGTCCCTCGCCATCGTCACGAACGCCGGCGGTCCCGGCGTGATGTCCGCCGACGCCCTCATCGCGCGCAAGGGCAAGTTGGCCGACCTCTCCCAGGGGACCCTGGACGCCCTCAACGAGGTGCTGCCGGCGGCGTGGTCGCATTCGAACCCGATCGACGTGCTCGGCGACGCGCCGGCGGCGCGCTACCAGGCGGCGATCAAGGCCGCCGTGGCGGACTCGAACGTCGACGCCGTCCTCGTGATCCTCACCCCCCAGTCGATGACGGACATCCTGGGCTCCGCCGACGCGGTGATCGAGGCCGCCAAGACCACGGACAAGCCGATCCTCGGCGTCTGGATGGGCGGCGGGGACACCAACGAGGAGGCCATCGCCCGCCTCGACGCGGCCGGCGTGCCGGCCTACGAGTTCCCGGAGAACGCGGTCGACGCGTTCATGGACATCGTCGCCTCCCACCGCGGCCCCCTGCCCTCGGTGTCCGTGACGCCCGCGGATGGCTTCGAGCCGGATCGCGGGCGCGCGAAGGAGCTCATCGCCTCCGTGCCCGAGGAGGGCGTGCTCTCCGAGTTGGCGGGCAAGGAACTCTTCGACGCCTATGGGATCTCCGTGGCGCTGTCGCGGCTGGCCGCGACCGCCGACGAGGCCGTCGCGCTCGCCGACGAGTTCGGGTACCCGGTCGTCATCAAGATCGCCTCGCCCGACATCACCCACAAGACGGACGTCGGCGGCGTCGTCATCGACGTGAACAGCGCCGAGGAGGTGCGCGAGGTCTTCGCGCGGGTCGTGGCCTCGGCCCGCGAGAAGCGCCCCGACGCCGCGATCGACGGCGTCACCGTGCAGCCGATGATCCCGGCCGGCGGACAGGAGCTCATCTTGGGCTCGCGCCAGGATCCGTCCTTCGGGGCGATCATCATGGTCGCCGCGGGCGGCACGTCGGCGGAGATCCTCGGCGACTCCGCGATCCAGCTCGCGCCGGTGGACTCGGACATGGCGCTGTCGATGCTGAAGTCCCTGAGGATCTGGCCGATCCTCGAGGGGTACCGCGGGCGTCCCGGGGCCGATCTGGACCAGCTCACGACCATCATCGAGCGCTTCTCGCGTCTGGTGTGCGAGCACCCGGAGATCACGGAGATCGAGATCAACCCGGTGCTCGCCTCCTCCCCGCGCGGGGCCATCGCCATCGACGCGCGGGCTGTGGTCGATCGGGACGCGCTGGCCAACCCGCCGGCCCCGTACTCGCACCTCGGGATCGCGGTCGGCCAGGCCCCCCAGGCCTGAGACCCTCCGAGCGGAGCGTGCGCCCCCGGATCTCCTCGGCCGCGGCCGGGCCGGTCCGGGGGCGTCGCGCGTGCCCGGGGACGGTGTTCAGGAGAGCAGCGGGGACAGCTCGGCGGGCGCGGGAGGGCAGGCGAGGACCGGCACGCCGCCGGCGTCGATCCGGCTGAGGGCGGCCCCCCGCACCAGTGCCGCGGTGATCGCGGTGCCGTGGGCGGCGGCCCGGGCGCCTGCCACGAGGATGTCCTGGGCGACCAGCTCCGGGGGGATCCCTTCGGCATCGAGGGCGAGCAGGACGCGCGCGCCCGTGGACGCGGCGACGTCGAGGTTCCATCCGAGGACGTCGAAGGTGCTCACCGGCAGCTCCTCGACCTGATCGATGAGGACGGCCCCCGCCTCGAGCTCCCGGATGCGGCGGCTGAGGCCGTCGAGCGCCGCCGCCGGATCGCGCGACAGGTCCTCGACGGACACCCCGTCCATCGCCGAGATGCGGCGCATGTCGCCTCGTGCGGCGAGGGCTTCAGCGAGCTCGTCGGCGATTTCTTCCGCGGCCGTGGCCGGGGCGGGTTGGATGACGATGAAGCGCGTTGTCACGGTCTCTCCTCGGGGTGCGCGGCAGTCGGGCGGTCCGGCCCGGCGGATGCCTGTCCCGCCCCGCGGCCGGGAGCGCACCGACCATGCTAGTCCCGGCCTGGGCGGGAAGACGGGTAGGGTGTGGGGCGATGGACCTCGACCAGCCCCCCGAACGCAGACGCGCCGACGCCGCGGAGATCGCGAGCGTCGCCGTCGCGCTGGCCGGGCTGGCCGGCGTCGTCATCCTCTCGCTGACCGACCACCCTCACCGGGCGGTCCTCCTCACGGCGGGGCTGTTGTTCCTGTTGTCGGGCGCGCGGGCGCTGTGGCCGGGGCGGCCGTGGTTCGCCTCGCGCTGGCGGTGGCTGGATGTCGCGTTCTACGCGGGCGTCGGCGCCCTCGTCTGGTTCTTCTCGCCCTTCACCGCGACGATGGGGGTCGTCTGAGGGTCGGCTTCGTCACCGGGAGGGACCGGCGGGTTCGGTGCCGTCCGCGGCCGGCAGGAAAGCCAGCCGGTACTCGTAGCGGCGCAGTTCGCTGTCCTGGTTCGCGTCGTGCCCGCAGGAGATCTCCGTGGCGCGGTTGATCAGGTCGACCAGCTGTTCCACCAGGGCGTCCGCCTCCTCGCGGGTGAAGAGCAGCGGACCGTTCGCACGGATGCCGGGCCATCCCGTCCGGTCGGCTGCCTCGGACCGGGCGAGGGAGAAGAGGTCGAGGATCGACTCGGCTTCGGACTCGTCGAAAGCGTGGAGCACGGCGTCCCCTCCGGGGAGCGCCCGCAGGGCGGCGATGTCGAAGGAGAGCCCCTTCCAGTGGGGGATGACCCACCAGGTCTCGCGGCCGTCCCGGTCGGGGGCGGGATCGGCATGCCGGGCGATGCCCGCCCGCTCCAGTTGGCGCAGGTGGTAGGAGACGGAGTTGGGGGCCTCGCCGACCGCCGCCGCGACATCGCTGACCCGCATCGCCTGCCCGTTCACCATGGCGCGCAGGATCTTCGTGCGCACGGGCTGGGAGAGGACGCGCAGCAGCTCAAGGGCGCGCTCGGGGGCGGGCTGGTCCGATGTGAAGCGGAGTTCGGTCACGCTCCCACCGTACCGGCCCCCGCAGCCGGGTCGCGGTCCGGAAGCGGTCCGGGGGCCTGCTGATCCCCGATGTCCCACCGGTCCGGGGTCGGCAGCGCGCGCAGCTCGCGGTGGGTGAGGACCAGGACCGCCGCCGCGGGGAAGAGGACGGCGGTGGCGAGCATGGTGGCCCCGGCGCCGAGGTACTGCAGCCCGAGTCCCACGGCGGCTGGCATGAGGGCGGGGAGCGTCTGCTGGACCAGCTGCATCGCCGACAGCGCCCGACCCTGGAGCCGGTTGGGGATGAGGGCCTGGAAGTAGCCTCCCATCGCGCCGTTGAGCGCGGGCATCATGATCCCGAGCAGAGCGAGGACGACGAGGGCGAGCGGGAGGTCCTGGGCGAACGACAACGGCATGAGCACGGCGGCGCAGCCCACGAACAGGGTGACGCACAGCCGTCCCGTGGGCACGCGCCGGATGAGCCGCGGAGCGAAGACGGAGCCCGCCAGCATGCCCGCTCCGATCGCGGTGTCCAGCAGCCCGATGCGCCAGGGCTCGACGCCCTGGCCCTGAAGGATCAGCTGGACGCCGACGAAGAGCGCGTTGACGCCGCAATTGACGAGGATGAGCGCGGGGAGCATCCGCGCCAGGACGGGGATGTCGCGGTAGACGGAGAACCCGGCGCCGAGCTCTCGGAGGAATGCGCGCCGCGTGTGCGCCGATGTGGCAGCGGGCTCGCGCTCGGGCCGGAGATCCGCGCGGATGAACCGCGTGCCGATCACCTGGAACAGGGAACCCAGAGCCGCGGCGGCGAAGGGGAGGGCGTAGGAGAGTCCCATGAGCACCCCGGACACGGGGGAGGCGGAGAGGCTGACCGCCGCGTCGCGCCCCTGGTTGGCGGCGATCGCCCGGGGGAGGTCGCGGGTGGGCACCACGGACTTCAGCGCCGCATCGGAGGCGGTGGAGAACAGGCCGGCGATGAGGCCCGAGGCGACGCCGACAGCATAGAGGACCCCGATCGTCATCGCCCCCGTCCACCAGGTCAGCGCCGCGGCCCCATAGACCAGGGTCCGGGCCAGGCCCGACACCGTGAGCGACACCCGCCTGTCCCACCGGTCGATCAGAACGCCTCCCGGGAGCATGGCGACGGCCGAGACGATCGTCGACACGGTCGAGACGGCACCCGCCTGCGCGTAGGAGCCGGTCACGGCGTATGTGATGAGCAGCATGGCGAAGGCTCGGATCGAGGCTCCGAACTGCCAGGACGTGTCTGCCGCGAGCCAGGCGACGTAGTCGCGGTCGCGCCACAGGGAGCGCTGCGGCGCGGGGCCGGGGGCCGGAGCGGGACGGACGGGGGTCGGTGCGGTCATGGGGCGAGGGTAATCCAGCAAGATGCATTGTGCAAGATGTCTTGCGTAAACCGTGACGCTCCGTTCGCCCGTGCCGGCGCCCTCGCCCCCGGAGGAGGCGCCCGGCCGAACGGGACGTGGCGGGACGGGGGAGCGCGGTCGGCGCTGACAGATCTCTCGACATCGAGTAATCTGGCGACGGCTCCGTGCGTGGAGGCGCGGGAGGCCGCATCGGACGGACAGCTGGGCGGAAGTCGGGCAAGGGGGAGGGCCGCAATGGGCAGGATCAAGGTCGCGGGGCCGGTCGTCGAACTGGACGGCGACGAGATGACGCGGATCATCTGGCAGTTCATCAAGGACCGTTTGATCCACCCCTATCTGGACATCGACCTGCGCTACTACGACCTGTCGATCCAGAACCGCGACGCCACCGACGACCAGGTGACGATCGACGCCGCGAACGCCATCAAGGAGCACGGCGTGGGCGTCAAGTGCGCCACCATCACCCCCGACGAGGCCCGAGTCCGCGAGTTCGGGCTGAAGAGGATGTGGCGTTCGCCCAACGGCACCATCCGCAACATCCTGGGAGGGGTGATCTTCCGGGAGCCGATCATCATCTCGAACGTCCCGCGCCTGGTCCCCGGGTGGACGAAACCGATCGTCGTCGGGCGCCATGCCTTCGGCGACCAGTACCGCGCCACCGACTTCAAGGTCCCCGGCGCCGGCACGGTGACCCTCACATTCACGCCCGAGGACGGCTCCGAGCCGATCGTCCACGAGGTCGTCCGGATGCCCGAGGGCGGCGGCGTGACGATGGGCATGTATAACTTCAACGCCTCGATCCGCGACTTCGCGCGCGCGACCTTCGCCTACGGCCTGCAGCGCGGCTACCCGGTGTACCTGTCGACGAAGAACACGATCCTCAAGGCCTACGACGGCGCCTTCAAGGACATCTTCCAGGAGGTGTTCGACGCCGAGTTCAAGACGCGTTTCGAGGCGGCCGGGCTGACGTACGAGCACCGACTCATCGACGACATGGTCGCGAGTTCCCTGAAGTGGGAGGGCGGCTACATCTGGGCGTGCAAGAACTACGACGGGGACGTCCAGTCCGACACCGTGGCTCAGGGCTTCGGGTCTCTCGGGCTCATGACCTCGGTGCTCCTCACCCCTGACGGTCGCACGATGGAGGCGGAGGCCGCCCACGGCACCGTCACCCGTCACTACCGCCAGCACCAGGCGGGGCGGCCCACCTCCACCAACCCGATCGCCTCGATCTTCGCTTGGACGCGGGGCCTGGCCCATCGCGGCGAACTGGACGCCACGCCCGAGGTGTCGGGTTTCGCGCGGACTCTGGAGGACGTCGTGATCCGCGCCGTCGAATCGGGCCGGATGACGAAGGACCTCGCACTGTTGATCGGGCCCGATCAGGAGTGGTTGACGACCGAGCAGTTCCTGGCCGCGCTCGACGGCGACCTCGAGGCGCGGCTGGCGTGAGCCGCCCGACCCGGAGGCGGGTCATCGCCGCGATGGGGCCTCCCGCACGCGGATGAGCGTGGGGATGAGGACGGGGAGGAGCCGGTCGATGAGCTCACCTTCCAGATGGTCCGTCGACACCAGCTGGGAGCGCATCGAACGGGCCCCGATGGCGATGACCAGGTCCACGATGTCCCCGGGGTCGATGGCGGGCTCCAGGCCCAAGGCGTCCAGGGCGTCGACCAGGTACTCGGCCATGCCGTCGTGGAAGTCGATGAAGGCGGCGCGCAGGTGGGCGGATCCCTCCGGGAAGCGCACCATGAAGTTCGACAGGGACGTCCACAGCAGGTAGAACTCGCGGTCGCGGGGGACGGCGGCCAGCAGCGCCTGGGCGAACCGGGTGAGGTTGTCGAGATCGGCATCCGCCCGGCCCGCGAGCAGCAGGGGGCGCGTGGACTCCAGCAGTCCCGTCGCGACGCGGTCGGCGACGTGGCTGGAAGAGCGCTCCGAGGATGTCGCGCGGGCCGCGTCCGGCGCGGGCCCGGCGCCCGTCCCGGGGGCGGCGGCCCACTCGTCGTCGGGGGCGCCCTCTCCGCCGGCCGGGGACTGGTCGAGGGCCGCGTTCAGGCTCCGGCCGATGGCGACCAGGACGGACTCCCACTCGCGGTGGGCGACCTGCTCGACGAAATGGTCCATGTCCTGGAAGTTGGAGTAGAACGCCCCTCGCGAGAATCCCGCCGAGGAGGTGATGAGGCCCACCGAGGCCCCCCCGACGCCGTTCTCGGCGATCACGGTGCGCCCGGCGTCCAGCAGACGTCGCTGCGTCTGCGCGCGCCGGTCGGTCGTGGGGGCGCCGGCGAGGCGCCTGACGGCCGCGCGCCTGGCCGACATCCTCTCTGTCATCGTCATCATCATCGCCCGTTCCTGTGTTATGGGATACATCAGTGTATCGGCCCTGTTGCAAGCAACGATACACACATGTATCGTCTGTGTCGACCGTTGAATACAGACCTGTATCGAAGCGGGGCGACCTCGTCCCCCCACACACACGCGACCCGCGCCGGACGCTCCGCCGCCCCCCGCGGGCCCGCAGGGGAACCCGCTTCCCAGAAGGACGCTCTCATGAGAAAACTGACCGGCTCGACGTTCGCGAACGTCATCGTCGTGGTCGCCATCGCCATCATCCCGCTGCTTTACGCCGGGCTGCTGACCTCCGCCTACCAGAACCCCACCAACCGGCTCGACACGATGACGGCCGCGGTGGTCGACCTGGACACCCCTGCCGATGTCACCCTGGCGACAGGGGAGACCCGGCACTTCGCGCTGGGCGACGAGCTGGCCGACCGGCTGACGGACCCCCAGGAGGGACAGGACGTCGGGTTCACCTGGGTCCGGATGGACAGCGAGGACGAGGCCCGCGCCGCGATGACCTCCGAGGACATCCGCGCGATGCTCGTCATCCCGGCCGACTTCACCCAGGCGACGACCCGCGTGGCCGCCGGCGACCCTCAGGACGCGGCCCAGCAGACCCTCAGCCTCGAGACCGACGACGGGGTCAACTACCTGGCCGGCACGATGGCGAAGACGGTCGCCTCCGAGATGGAGAACGTGATGACGGCCCGCGGTGTCGACGAGTACGTCGACAACATCGTGATGTCCCTGGGGACGATCCGCGACGGGATGGACGACGCCCAGTCGGGCGCCTCGGCGCTCGCCGAAGGGGCGGACGACCTGCAGTCGGGACTCTCCTCCCTTGAGGACGGCGCGTCGACGGCGCAGTCCGGCGCGTCACAGCTGGCCGACGGCGCCGGACAGATGGCCTCCGGCGCCCAGAGCGCCGCCTCGGGGGCCGACGCCCTGAGCAGCGGGGTCGCTGCCCTCTCCCAGGGGGCGTCGACCCTGGACTCGGGCGTCTCCCGGTACACGGCAGGCGTGGACCAGGCGGCCTCCGGGGCCCGGCAGATCGCCTCGGGAGCCGAAGGCCTGACGACGCTGGCCGACGGCGTCGGCACCTACACCGCGGGCGTCGACCAACTGCGCGCGACCGTCGTCGCCGGAACCTCCCAGACGCCCTCACTTGTCAGCGGCGCCTCCGCGCTGAGCACCGGGCTCGCGCAGCTGGTGGGCGACGGGAGCGAGGCGAATCCGGGGCTGACCGCGCTCGCGAACGGGCTCGGAACCGCGAGCGACACCGGGGACCTGAAGGAGCCCTCGCACAACGACACCCTGGTCAAGGGCGTCGACGCCTATACCCGAGGTGTCGACAGCCTGAGCGGACAGCTCAATGATCCGGCGGCGACCCAGAAGCTCCAGGAGCTCACCGGCGGCGCGCAGAGCCTCTCCTCGGGCGTCGCGGAATACACCAAGTCGATCAAGCAGATCCAGCAGCTCTGCGCGGGAACGCACGGCGCCTCCGATCCCGTGTGCGCCGCCCTCGCCCAGGCCACCCAGCAGAACGAGACGCTGACCAACGGGGCGTCCCAGGTGGACTCCGGCGTCACCACCCTGGCCGGCCAGGTAGGTGAGGCGGCGGACGGCGCGAAGGCCTTGAGCGATCAGAGCGATACCCTGCGCTCGAAGACCCAGAGCGCCGCGACCGGCGCCCAGACGGCGCTCGCCGGCGCGAAAGAACTGGCAGCTGGCGCCTCCACGCTCCAGGCCGGCATCGGCCAGGCGACAGACGCCTACAATCCGGCGACCGGCTCCGGGCGGAGCCTCGCCGGCGTCCTCAACACCCTCTCCTCGCAGTCCCAGACCCTGCGAGCAGGGGCGTCCTCGTCGACGCAGCTGATCGGCGCGACCTCCCAGCTAAGCTCCGGTCTGACCACCCTGACGCAGAACTCCTCCGCGCTGGCCTCCGGCGCGCGCCAGCTGGCCGAGGGCGCCTCGACCGCCTCCTCGGGGGCGGACACCCTCACGGTCGGGCTGAAGGACCTCGCCGACGGCTCCGCCACGCTCGCGGACTCGACCTCGGCGCTCGCCGACGGCCTGAGGACCCTCGAGGAGGGGACGCATACCGCCTCCGACGGCTCCTCCGCGCTGGCCACCGGTGCCGCGAAGCTCACCGAGGGCCTGAGCGACGGCGTCGACCGGATCCCGGCCTACACGGATGCCGACGCCGGCCACATCGCCGACGTCATCTCGACGCCCGTGGCCGTCGACGCGGTGCGCGACCACGCGGTGGCGAACAACGGCGCCGGGTTCACGCCGATGTTCATGTCGCTCGCGCTGTGGGTCGGCGGGATCGCGATCTTCCTCGTCCTGCCCGCGCTCGACCGCCGCCCCGGACCCACGGAGAAGTGGTGGCACGCGGCGCTGAGGCCCGCGACGACCGCCACCGTGCTCTCCGTCGCGCAGGCCGTCCTCATGATGACGATCGTCAACTGGACGATCGGGCTCAACGCGGACAATGTCGGAGGCCTCGTGCTGCTGGCCATCGCCGCCTCCCTCACCTTCGTCGCGGTCAACCAGGCGGCGGTGGCGACCATGGCCTACCGCGGCCGGTTCGTCTCGATCATCCTCCTCAGCCTCCAGATCACCTCGATGGGCGCGACCTTCCCGGTCGAGACCGCTCCGAGGTTCTTCCAGTGGATCCACCCGTTCCTGCCGATGTCCTACACCCAGCTGGCGTTCCGAGACATGATCGCGGGCGCGGGCGCCGATCACGCCGTGCGCAACTGCCTGGCGATCCTGGCCGTCTGGTTCGTCGCGGCCGTCGCCTGCACCTTCCTGGGCGCCTACTTCCGGGGCGGGCGCCGCCCACTGCCCCGGGACAACGCCCTCCTGCAGGACCAGCTGGCCGCCGACGCCGAACAACGGGCGGCCCAGGCCCGCGTCGAGCTGGAACGCGCCCGCCCCTCCTCCGGCGAATCCTCGACCGCCGGCGCACCCGGGGACGCTGGCTCCGGACCCGGTGACCTCCCCGGCGCCCCCGCCGCGCGCTGAGCGCCCTCGCCCCGCCTGGGGCAAAGGCCTGTCGGCGCGGGCGCCTGGAGAGGGCACAATAGAGCCGGGGTTCGACGACCACCTCAGGAGGGGACAGATGACCGGTCAGACAGCAGCAGCCGCCAGCGATCCGGAGATGGCTGCCGCACCGGCGCCTGCGATGCGCATCGGCGTGCTCACCTCGGGCGGGGACGCCCAGGGCATGAACGCGGCGGTGCGCGCGGTCGCCCGCACGGCCCTGGCCCGCGGGGCCGTCCCCTACGCGATCCGCGAGGGCTGGGAGGGCGCCGTCCAGGGCGGGGACTACATCCAGGAGCTCGCGTGGTCGGATGTGTCCGGCATCCTCGCCGAGGGCGGCACGGTCATCGGCACCGCCCGCTCGGTGGAGTTCCGGGAGTGGTCGGGCATGCACAAGGCGGCCCTCCACCTCCTCGAACGCGGCATCGACCGGCTGGTCGTCATCGGAGGGGACGGCTCTCTGGCCGGCACGGACGAGTTCCGCGAGGGCTGGGCCGCCCACGTCGCTCAGCTCCTCGAGGAGGGCGCGATCTCCCAGCAGGTCGCCGATGCCCACCCCAGCCTGATCGTCGTCGGCCTGGTGGGGTCCATCGACAACGACCTCGTGGGCACCGACATGACGATCGGGGCGGACACCGCCCTGCATCGCATCGTGGACGCGCTCGACCAGATCACGTCGACGGCCGCCTCCCACCAGCGCACCTTCATCGTCGAGGTCATGGGCCGGCACTGCGGCTACCTCCCGCTGATGGGGGCCGTCGCCGGGGGAGCCGACTACGTCTTCACCCCGGAGAACCCCGTGGGCCCGGGGTGGGAGGACGATCTGTGCGAGAAGCTGCGCCGCGGCCGCGCCGCCGGGAGGCGGGAGTCGATGATCCTGGTCGCCGAGGGGGCCACGGACCAGACGGGCGCCCACCTGGGCGCCCCCCAGATCGCCGAGGCCATCCGGGAGCGCACCGGCGAGGACGCGCGCATCACGATCCTCGGGCACGTCCAGCGCGGCGGCACGCCCTCGGCCTACGACCGGTGGATGTCGACGCTGCTGGGATACGCGGCCGTCCAGGAGATCACGCAGGCCGGGCACGACTCCGAGCCCGTCGTCCTGGGCGTGCGCAACAACCGCGTCACCCGGATCCCGCTGATGAAAGCCGTGCGCGACACGCGCGCCGTCAAAGGCTACGTCGCCGACGGCGACTACCGCGCCGCCATGGCGGCGCGCGGCGCGAGCTTCACGACGATGGTCGCGCTCAACGACATCCTGTCCGCCCCGCCCGCCCCCGAGCCCGCGCCGGAGGGCGGAGCCGGGGCCGAGCCGGGGAGCGGCCCGGCGGACCCCGCGGAGGCGGGCGCCGCCGACTCGCCCGGCGTGATCCATCAGGTGGATGACCCGGCGCCGCGCGTGGCGATCCTCCACGCCGGCGGGCTCGCCCCCGGCATGAACACCGCCGCGCGGGCCGCCGTGCGCCTGGGCATCAACCGCGGGTGGGTGATGCTGGGGGTCGACGGCTCGTGGCCGGGGCTCATGGAGAACAAGGTGCGCGAGTTGTCGTGGTCGGACGTGGAGGGCTGGGCCTTCCACGGCGGAGCCGAGCTCGGGACGCGGCGCATCCAGCCCTCGATCGAGGAGTACTACGGGATCGGGCGGGCCCTGGAGCGCAACCGGATCGACGCCCTCCTCGTCATCGGCGGACTGGACGCCTACCTGGCCGTCGCCGGCATGACGGGGGAGCGCGACCGCTATCCGGCCTTCCGCATCCCGACGGTCCTCGTGCCCGCCACCATCGACAACAACCTGCCAGGCACGGAGTTGACGATCGGCGCGGACACGGCGCTCAACAACGCCGTGTGGGCGCTCGACCGCATCAAGGAGTCCGCGGCGGCCTCGAAACGCTGTTTCGTCGCGGAGGTGATGGGACGGCGCTGCGGCTATCTCACGCTGATGGCGGGGATCGCCTCCGGCGCCGAGCATGCCTACCTCAACGAGGTCCCGTTCACCATCACGGACATCAGCCGGGACGCGCGCCGCCTGCGAGAGGCCTTCGAGCACGGACGCCGCCTCTACCTCGTCCTCGCCAACGAGGAGGCCTCCCCCCACTACGACCGCGAGTTCCTCGGCCGCGTCTTCGAGGGCGAGGGCGACGGGCTCTACGACGTGCGCAACTGCGCGCTGGGCCATCTCCAGCAGGGCGGGGCGCCCACCCCCTTCGACCGGCTGCTGGCCACGCGCCTCATCGACGCCGCGATCACGCAGTTGGCCGGGCAGTTCGAGAAGGGCACGTCGAACGCCGTCTACATCGGCCAGACCACGCGCTCCATCGAGTCCCGCGCCGTCGAGCGCATGGACGACGACTTGGACCGGGAGAACGGCCGCCCCTCCCTGCAGTGGTGGATGGAACTGCGCCCCGTCCTCGAGGCGGTCTCGCAGCTGAACGCCGATGTGGAGCTCCGCCCGGTCACCGTCCTCGACGCGTCCGCCCCCGAAGGGCGGTAGCGGCCGCCCGGACGATCCCACGACCCCCGACAATCCGCACAGGAGCACAAAGATGAGCACTCTTCCCCCCCCGACCGACCCGACGACCACCCGGGCGTGGCAGTCGCTGGACGCCCGGGCCGACGCCTTCGACCCCGACCTGCGCGCCTGGTTCGACGCCGACCCCGATCGCGGCGCCCGCTGGACGCGCCGGGCCGGGGACCTGCACGTCGACCTGTCGAAGAACCTCGTCGACGACGCGGTGCTGGAGGACCTGCTCGCCCTGGCCGAGCAGACCCACGTGCTCCACCACCGCGACCGGATGCTCGAGGGCGAGCGGATCAACGTCACGGAGGACCGCGCCGTCCTCCACACCGCGCTGCGCCGGCCCTCCGAGGACCATCTGGAGGTCGACGGCGCGGATGTCGTCGCCGAGGTCCACGCGGAGCTGGCGAAGATCTACGACTTCGCCCGCCGCGTCCGCAGCGGCGAGTGGACCGGGGCGAGCGGCAAACCGGTGCGGACCGTCGTCAACATCGGGATCGGCGGGTCGGACCTGGGGCCCGTCATGGCCTACGAGGCGCTCCGGCCCTTCGTTGCGCCAGGGCTGAGCTGCCGCTTCATCTCGAACATCGACCCCACCGACGCGGCCGAGAAGACCCGGGACCTCGACCCTGAGACCACCCTCGTCATCGTCGCCTCGAAGACCTTCACCACGCTGGAGACCCTGACGAACGCCCGCGTCGTGCGCGAGTGGTTCCTGGGGGCGATGCGCTCGCGGGGGCTCCTCGACGAGGGCGACACGGCGGGCGAGGCGGCGGCGATCGCCCGGCACTTCGTGGCGGTGTCCACGGCGCTGGACAAGGTGGCGGCCTTCGGGATTGACCCGGCCAACGCCTTCGGCTTCTGGAACTGGGTGGGTGGGCGCTACTCGGTGGACTCCGCGGTGGGGACGTCGCTGGCCGTCGCGATCGGACCGGAGCACTTCGAGGAGTTCCTCGGCGGCTTCCACATGATCGACCGCCACTTCGCCACGGCCGCGCCCCGCGACAATGTGCCGCTGCTCATGGGGCTGATCAACGTCTGGTACGGGAACTTCCTGGGATCGGACACCCACGCGGTGCTGCCCTACTCCCAGTATCTCCACCGGTTCCCCGCCTACCTGCAGCAGCTGACCATGGAGTCCAACGGGAAGTCCGTGCGCTGGGACGGGACGCCCGTGTCCTACGACACCGGCGAGGTCTTCTGGGGAGAGCCCGGCACCAACGGGCAGCACGCCTTCTACCAGCTGATCCACCAGGGCACGCGCGTCGTGCCGGCCGACTTCATCGCCTTCGCGACCCCGACCTGGGACACCCGCGACGGGGGCGCCGACGTCCATGAGCTGTTCCTGTCGAATTTCTTCGCCCAGACCAAGGCCCTGGCCTTCGGGAGGACGGCCGACGAGGTTCGCGCCGAGGGCACGCCGGAGGCGGTCGTGCCGGCCCGGGTGTTCACGGGGAACCGGCCGACCACCTCCATCATGGCGCCCGCGCTCACGCCGTCGGTGCTCGGCCAGCTGATCGCCCTCTACGAGCACATCACCTTCGTCCAGGGGGCGGTGTGGGGCATCGACTCCTTCGATCAGTGGGGCGTCGAGCTGGGCAAGAAACTCGCGAGGGACCTGGTTCCCGCCATCGCCGGGGACGCCGCGGTGCTGGCCGGGCAGGATTCCTCGACGCGCGGGCTCATCGAGTACTACCGGAGCCATCGGGTGTGAGCGCCGGGCGGCGGACCGGGCGGGGACTCCCCTCCCGGCTGGGCGCACCTCAGGACAGGGCGGCGTCCGAGCGGGAGTCGGCGTTCAGGGTGTCCACCGCGAAGGCCATGGCCTCGTCGTCGGCGATCCAGAGGTCCTCCTTCGCCGCCTTCTCCCGCGACCAGGCCCGCAGCGCCTCGGGCGTCATCGTCCGGTCCAGCCGGGCGCGCGAGGCCTCCACGTCCACGGTGGCGGCGGGCCACTGCGGGTCGATCTCGGCCAGGGTGCGCACGAGGATCTCGGTGACGGCCAGACGCGCGTACCACTTGCGGTCGGCGGGAACGACGTACCACGGGGCGACGCGCGTGGAGGTCCGGCGCAGGACCTCCTCATAGGCCGTCTGGTAGTGCGCCCAGTCGTCGCGGGTGTCCAGGTCGGAGTCGGAGAACTTCCACTGCTTGCCCGTCCGGTCCAGCCGCTCGCGCAGGCGGCGCCCCTGCTCCTCGTAGGACACCATCAGGCAGACCTTGACGACGCGCGTGCCGGAGCGCGCGGCCTCCGCCTCCATGCGGGCGATGTCCCGTTCGCGGCGGTCGAGCTCCTCCCTCGGCACGGTCCAGGTCTGGCCGTGCTCGTCCGCGTGCCCGGTGAGAGCCTGCGCGGTCGGCACGAGGAGGTCCTCGTAGTGGGAGCGGTCGAAGACCCCGATGAACCCGGGGCGGGGCAGATGCGGGCGGACGCGCCACAGGAAGTCGTGGGAGCGCTCCTCCTCGGTGGGCGCCTTGAAGGCGGCCAGCTGGACGCCCTGGGGGTCCACCTGCCCGACGACGTGGCGGACGATCCCGCCCTTGCCCGCGGTGTCCAGGCCCTGGAGGATCAGGAGGACGCTGTCCGTGGCCCCGCCCCGAGCGGCCGCGAAGAGCCGTTCCTGCTGTTCGGACAGCAGCTCGCAGCGCCGGACGGTGGCGCGCTCGCCGGCGGCCCGCCCAGCCTGCCACCCAGGGGTGGCGTCGCGGGCCAGGGCGGCGAGCGAGAACTCGGGGCTCGCCGCCAGCAGCCCCCGGGGGTCGCGGTCCCACATGCGGGTGACGTCCTCGACGTCACTGGCGGACTCGCGGGCGGCCTGATCCCGGCGTTCCCGGTCCTTTCGGGCCTTCTTCACCGCCTTCTTCGCGCGGTCGATCGCCCTGCGCCGCTGCTCGGCCTCGCGCCGGTCCTTCTTCTGGCCCATCGTGTCCCGTCCTCCGGCCCCTCCGGGGCCCGTCCGCCTTACCGTCCGCTTCATGGTATTGCGCACGTCACGTTGCGGGGGGCGGATATCTGGGACCGGCATCCCTGTCCGAGCGCGAACCGCTGACCTAGGCTGGGTGTGTCGTGTCCGACGGAGTGGACGTCGGGCGAACAGGCGGCGCCGTTCGGCGTCGCGGAACAACCACCAAGGAGTTCCTCACATGGCAGACCCCCGCATCGTCACCGTCACCGGCGCCGCCGGGCACATCGGCTACGCTTTGCTCTTCCGCATCGCCTCCGGCCAGCTCTTCGGCCCGGATGTCCCCGTCAAGCTCAACCTGCTGGAGATCCCCCAGGCCGTGCACGCCGCAGAGGGCACCGCCATGGAACTCGACGATTGCGCCTTCCCCCTGCTGTCCGGCATCGACATCTTCGACGACGCGGCCAAGGCCTTCTCTGGCACCAACGTGGCCTATCTGGTCGGCGCCCGCCCGCGCACGAAGGGCATGGAGCGCGCGGACCTGCTGGAGGCCAACGCGGGCATCTTCGGGCCCCAGGGCGCGGCCATCAACGCCGGGGCCGCCGATGACGTGCGCGTCCTGGTCGTGGGCAACCCGGCCAACACGAACGCGGTCATCGCGCAGAACGCGGCGCCCGACGTCCCGGCCGACCGCTTCACCTCGATGATGCGCCTCGACCACAACCGCGCGATCTCCCAGCTGGCGCACAAGACGGGTGCGGCCGTGTCCGACATCAAGAACGTCGTCGTGTGGGGCAACCACTCCGCCGACCAGTACCCGGACGTCTCTTACGCGACGGTGGCCGGCAGACCCGCCGCCGACCTGGTCGACGACGCCTGGCTGTCGGAGGAATTCCGCCCGACCGTCGCCAAGCGCGGCGCGGCCATCATCGCCGCGCGCGGCGCCTCCTCGGCCGCGTCCGCCGCCAACGCCGCGATCGACCACATGCACTCCTGGATCCACGGCACTCCCGAGGGCGAGTGGGTCACCGCCGGCGTCTACTCGGACGGGTCGCGCTACGGCGTGCCCGCGGGCCTGTCTTTCGGGTTCCCGGTCACCTCGGCCGATGGCGAGTACCACGTCGTCGACGGCCTGGAGATCTCCGACGCCACGCGCGCCGGCATCGACCACAACATCGAGGCGCTCCGCGAGGAGTACGACGCCGTCAAGGCGCTCGGCTTCATCAAGTGAGGCGCGCGGCCGGATCCATCGTCCGGCCGTCCCCCGGCCCCGCCGTCCACGAACCTGGGCGGCGGGGCTCTCGTATGCGGTGCGCCGCCGGCGCCGATATTGTCACCAATTCCGTGACAAATCACACTCTGGATGTTACGTTGTCGCCTATGGTCGGCCCGCGCGGGAGCGGGCCGACCGGTTGATCGCCCAGGGACGGGAATGATCTGCCCGGAGAGAAGGAGAACCGCTCGATGAGCGAGGCTATCGATCAGGCACTGCGCGAGGCGACGGAGACGAGGGCGATCGAGTTCGGCCCAGGCGCGGTGCATCGCGCCGGGGCGATGTTCGCGAGGCTCTTTCCCGGCAAGCGGGCGCAGATCGTCGCCGATGAGAACACCTTCGGCGCCGCGGGGGCCGCCGTCGGGCACTCGCTGCGCGAGGCGGGCGTGCCGATGGGGGACCCGTACGTGTTCCCGGGCAGGCCGACCCTCTACGGCGACGACACGGAGGTCGAGAAGCTGCGCGAGTTCCTGCGGCCCCGCGCGGATGCGGCCGTGTGCTCGATCGGGTCCGGCACGCTCAACGACATCGCGAAACTCGCCGCGGCCGAGCTGGGGCGCTCCTACATGCACGTGTGCACTGCGGCCTCCGTGGACGGGTACACGGCGTACGGCGCGTCGATCTCGCGCGACGGCTTCAAGATCACGAGACCGTGCCCCGCCCCTGCCGGCCTGGTCGCCGACACGGACATCATGGCGGCGGCCCCGCAGCGCCTGACATCGACGGGCTACGGCGACCTGATCGAGAAGATCCCGGCGGGGGCCGACTGGATCCTCGCGGACGAGCTGGGCATCGAGCCCATCGTCGCCCCCGTGTGGGAGCTCGTCCAGGGGCCGCTGCGCGAGACGCTCTCGCAGCCCCGGCGCGTGGGCCGAGCGGATCCGCAGGCCGTCGCGGCGCTGGCCCAGGGGAACATCATGTCGGGCCTGGCCATGCAGGCGCTGCGGTCCTCGCGTTCGGCATCGGGTGCCGGCCACCAGTTCTCCCATGTGTGGGAGATGGAGGGGCACGGGCTCGACTGGGAGCCGCCACTCTCCCACGGGTTCAAGGTCGGCGTCGGCACCGTCGCCTCCTGCGCGTTGTGGCAGGAGGCGCTGGCGCTGGATGTGGGCTCCATCGACGTGGATGCCCGGGTCGCACGCGCCCCGAGCGACGCGGAGGTCGAGGAACGCGTGCGGATGCTCCTGCAGCCGCGCATCGCCGGCGAGTCCGTCCCCCACGCGGTCGGGAAGAACCTGCGGGGCGACCGTCTGCGCGAGCGCATCCAGGTGATCCGCGACCACTGGGAGGCGATCACGGCGCGATGCGCGCCGCAGCTCCTCACTCCGGACGAGGCGGCGGAGCACCTGCGCGAGGCGGGCGCCCCCTCCCATCCCGAGGCGATCCGGATCGAATGGGACCGCTTCCGCCTCACGCATTTCAAGGCGCAGATGATCCGCCCGCGCTACACGGTTCTCGACCTGCTGGCGGACCTGGGGGAGCTCACCGCCGTGGTGAACCGCCTCTTCGGCCCCGCCGGGTACTGGGGCAGGCACCGGCATCCGGAGGCGGCGGAGGGCATCCCGTCCGCCGGCGTCGCGGGGGGACGGCCATGAGCCACGTGATCGGCATCGATTTCGGCACCCTCTCGGCGCGCGCCGTGATCGCGAGCATTGAGGACGGAACCGTCGTGTCGGATGCGGTCGCCGACTACCCGCATGGCGTCATGGCGCAGCACCTCGATGTGGCGGACGGCCGGGATCTGCCGCCCGACTTCGCGCTCCAGGAGCCGGCCGACTATCTGGACGCCCTGCGGCGCTCCGTGTGCGGCGCCCTCGCGGGATCGGGCGTCGACCCCCAGGGCATCGTCGGCATCGGGCTCGATGCGACGAGCGCCTCCGTCCTCGTGACGGACTCCCGGGGGACGCCCCTGTGCGAGACGCCCGGGTTCCGGACGAACCCGCACGCCTACCTCAAACTGTGGAAGCACCACGGCGGGAGCCGGCAGGCGGAGCGCATCGTGGCGGCTGCTCGGGAGAGGGGGGAGGGGTGGCTGGAGCGCTACGGCGGGACCCTCTCGGCGGAGATGCTGCTGCCGAAGGCCCTGGAGACCCTCGAGGAGGCGCCGGAGGTCTATCGCGCGGCCGCGGAGATCGTCGATGCGGCGGACTGGCTGACGTGGCAGTTGACGGGCCATCTGGTCTACGCCGCGGGCGACTCCGGATACAAGCGGATGTACCAGGACGGTCGCTACCCGTCGAGGGAGTTCCTGGAGTCGGTGAACCGGGAGTTCGGCGGTGTCTTCGAGGACAAGATGCGCCACCCCGTCGTGCCTCTGGGGTCCAGGGTCGGAGGACTGACCGCCGCCTGGGCGCAGACGCTGGGCCTGCGCCCGGGCACGCCCGTGGCGGCGGGCAACATCGACGCGCATGTCCATGCGGCGGCCGTCGACGCGGTGCGTCCGGGGCAGCTGACCGGGGTGCTGGGCACCTCGGTGTGCTGGATCGTCCAGGCCGAGCACCTGCGCAGCGTCCCCGGGATCTTCGGGGTGGTCGACGGGGGCGTGGCGGAGGGCCTGTGGGCGTATGAGGGCGGCCAGAGCTCGGTGGGCGACACGTTCCAGTGGTTCATCGACCGCAACCTGCCGGAATCCTACCGGGCGGAAGCCCGCCGGCGCGGCATCAGCGAGTTCCAGCTGCTGGGAGAGCGCGCGTCGAGGCAGGGGATCGGCGAGAACGGACTGCTCGCCCTCGACTGGTTCAACGGCAACCGCTCGATCCTGGTGGACGCGGAGCTCACCGGCATGATCGTGGGCCAGACCCTGCAGACAAGGCCGGAGGACCAGTATCGGGCGCTCATGGAGGCTTGCGTCTTCGGCGCCCGCGTCATCATCGAGAACTTCGAATCCCACGGCGTGCCGGTCGACGAGATCCGGGCCGCCGGGGGACTGCTCAGGGAGCCGTTCCTCATGCAGATGTACGCGGACATCACGCGGCGGCCCATCTCGGTGGCCACGGTCACCCAGGCGGGCGCGCTGGGCTCGGCGATCTTCGCGGCGGTGGCGGCGGGGGCCTACCCCACCGTCGTCGCGGCCGCTGACGCGATGGGCGGCGTGCGCGAGCGGGCCTACGTCCCCCGCGAGGAGGCCTCCCGCCGGTACGACCGCCTCTGGGAGCTTTACCGCCACCTGTACTTCCTGATGGGCCGCGAGGACGACGTGATGCACCGGCTGAAGGCGATCCAGCGTGAGGCCCTGTCGGAGAGCCGGGCCCAGGCGGCGCCGGCGGGAACGGAGCGGTGAGATGACGACCGTGGCGGTTCTCGGAGCGGGGATCATGGCGAGCGCCCTGACGTTCCCGCTGGCCGAGAACGGGAACGACGTCCGCCTGGTCGGAACGCATCTGGACCGAGACATCATCGACTCCCTCCAGAGGACGGGGGTGCACCCGGGCCTCGGACTGGCGGTGAACCCCGCCGTCCGGGCGTACCAGCTGGAGGACGCGCCCCGGGCGTTCGAGGGGGCGGACGTCGCGATGTCCGGCGTGAACTCGTTCGGCGTGCACTGGGCCGGCCGCCAGTTCGCCCGCCTCCTGCGACCGGGCATGCGGGTCCTCTCTGTCACCAAGGGGATGGAGGCCGACGACGAGGGGACGCTGCGCATCCTGCCGGACGTCATGAGGTCCCTCGTGCCGGCCGGCGTCGCGGACGGCGTCACGTGGTCGGCGGTCGTGGGCCCTTCGATCGCCGGGGAAGTGGCGGTGCACCGCGACACCTGCGTCGTCTTCTGCGGGGAGGACCAGGTCTCACTCGACGGCCTGGCGGATCTCTTCCGCACGCCCTACTACCACGTGTGGACCTCCACCGATTTCGTGGGCCACGAGGTCGGGGCCGCCGTCAAGAACATCTACGCGTTCGCCGCCGGCTTCGGCCAGGGCCTGCTCGACCGCGAGGGGGATGCGCTCGAACATGTCCTTGACCGTGGGGTAGAACTCGCGCTGGATCGCGTGCCATCGCCGGTACTCCGCGGCGCGGCCGGGGTCCGGATCGGTCCTCTCCCCGCGACGGCACATCCCCTCCGCCGTCTCCTCCGCACTCGGGTAGGCGCCCACTGCCGCCATCACGAGGACGGCCGCGCCGTGCGCCGACACCTCGGCGACCGAGGAGCGGATGAGGGGGAGGCCTGTCGCGTCGGCGAGGATGGACTGCCACAGCGCCGAGCGCGATCCGCCCCCCATCGCGTGGAGCTCCGTGACCGGGTGGCCGAGGTCGTCGGCCATCCTCTCGAGGTTGGAGCAGAGCTCGAAGGCCATGCCCTCCATGAGCGAGCGGTAGGCGTGGGCGCGGGTGTGCCCCGAGCCGAACCCGATCATCGCCCCCCGTGCGAAGGGATTCCAGTAAGGGGTCCGAACGGCGTTCCAGTAGGGCAAGGTGATCAGCCCCTCGCTGCCGGGGGCGACAGCGGACGCCTCCCGCTCGAGGTCCGGATCGACGGATCCGCCCAGACCCGGATCCCCGAGCTCCTCGCGGAACCAGTTGAGCAGGACCGAACCGGAGTTCTGGACCGACTCGAGGACGTAGCGGCCGGGAATGCCCGAGACGAGCGTGCGGTACGCGCTGCCGAGGAGGCAGCCGGACGTGCACGCCGCAGACGATGGAGGTCCCCACGTTGAGGTAGGCGGTGCCGGGCCGGATGGCCGCGGCACCGAGCCCTGACGCCTGGCCGTCCCCGAGCCCCGCAATCAGGGGGATGCCGTCCGCAAGCCCCCAACGGTGCTGCAGCTCCGGTCGGATCGGAGCGATCGGCACCCCCGGTTCTGAGAGCCCGGGCATCTGGGAGGGGCGCAGCCCGGCGAGCCGCAGCAGGTCCGGGGCCCAGGTCCTGCGCCGCACGTCGAAGAGCCCCAGCGAGTCGGCGCTCGCGGTCGAGGACACCCACCGTCCGGTGAGCCGGTGGGCCAGGAAGGCGTGGACATCGACGATGCGTGCGGCGTGCTCGATGTTCGACGGCTCGTTCTCGGCGATCCACGCGATCTTGTCGAGCGCCGGGGTCGTGTTCGGCTGTTTTCCGGACAACTCATGGACGTGCGGCGATCCCAGGCGGCGGATCGGGTCGCCGGCTCGCGAGTCGAGCCAGAGGATGGCGGGGCGCTGCGCGGCCCCGTCCCGGTCGAGCAGCGCGAACGTCTCGCGCTGATGGGTGAGGCACATCGCCGCGATGCGGCGCCGGTCGTCTCCGGGCACCTCCACCACGGCCTCGTCGACTGCCGCGCGGACCGCCGCCCACCAGTCGGCGGGATCCTGCTCATCACGATCCATCTCCGGCGTGCGCAGGGGGGATCGGCTGTCTGCCCGAGGCGCATACGTCTCCGTTGCGGGCCACGACGACGGCCTTGGCTGCGGATGTCGAGCAGTCGATGGCCACGACCAGGGGGTCCCCGGCGGCCATCGGCGACGCTCCACGGCCGGCGCGTCGCGCGCCCGCGGGCGGGACGTCGTTGGGCGACGGGACAATCCTCTGGGGCTGCGGCATACCTGGACCTCTTCGCCCATCGGTTCGTGAGGTGGGCGCCGCGCTTCCTCGGAGCGGTCCCGTCGGCTCGATGCGGTCCCAGCATAGCCCGCCAGACGCCCGCCGCGCCGGCGAGGGGGCGCAGCGGGGCCGTTCGCGGGCCGAGCGCCTGGCGCCCGGCTCCTTCCCGCTCGCCTACTCTGTGCGCCATGACGACTCCCGCCCCGGCACCGGCCGCCTCTGGCTCCGAGCAGCTGATCATCACGCTGTCCTGTCCCGACCAGCCCGGCATCGTGCACGCCGTCTCCGGCGTCGTCACCGGGGTCGACGGCAATATCATCCAGTCCCAGCAGTTCGGCGATCCGGACTCGGGACTGTTCTTCATGCGGGTGGAGGCCGACTCCCCACTCGGGCGCGGTCCCGTGGAGGCGGGCATGGCCGAGGTCGGGGCGCGCTTCGGGGGGACATGGCGCGTCGAAGAGTCCGGCCGCCCGCTGCGCACGGTCGTCATGGTCTCGCGCGAGGGACACTGCCTGACGGACCTCCTGTACCGCCAGCGCTCCCAGGGCCTGCCCATCGACGTCGTCGCGGTCGTCGGCAACCACCCGGACCTGGCGCCCGTCGCCCAGTTCTACGGCGTCCCCTTCCTCCTGGTGCCCGTCACGAAGGACACCCGGCAACGCGCCGAGGGCGAGTTGCTGGACCTCGTGCGCGCCGAGCGCGTCGAACTCATCGTGCTGGCCCGGTACATGCAGATCCTCTCGCCGGCCGTGTGCGAGGAGATGGCCGGGCGCGTCATCAACATCCACCACTCCTTCCTGCCCAGCTTCAAAGGGGCGCGCCCCTACGCCCAGGCCCATGAACGCGGCGTCAAACTCATCGGGGCGACCGCCCACTATGTCACTCCGGACCTCGACGAGGGGCCGATCATCGAGCAGGACGTCGCCCGTGTCACCCACGCCGACTCGACGGCGGACATGGTGGCGCTGGGCCAGGACGTCGAGCGCCGCGTCCTGGCGCAGGCCGTGCGCTGGCACTGCGAACACCGCGTCCTCATGGACGGCTCCCGCACCGTCGTGTTCTCGCGCTGACCGGCGGCCTCGGCGCGGAGGCGCGCCGGGAGCGGGCGGCGACGCCCTCGTCGGGAGGACTCCGCGGTGGACGCCGGAGGATCGGCCCGGGCGGGCTGCGCTAGGCTGACCGCAGTCGTGACTGGCGCACAGGTGGGGGACCACCGGGGAGCGATCGATCGGACGCCGCGGCCGCCCGCCTGGGCCGGGGCTCCACCCGGGAGACCGGTGAGTGAACCTGATCTGGAGAGAGCCCATGAGCGATTCCCTCAATGACATGACCCTGGCGGAGCTCGACCCCGAGATCCGCGCCGTGCTGGATGACGAGCTCGCCCGCCAGCGCGGGACGCTCGAGATGATCGCGTCGGAGAACTTCGTCCCCCGCGCCGTCCTGGAGGCGCAGGGGTCGGTCCTGACGAACAAGTACGCGGAGGGCTATCCCGGCCGGCGCTACTACGGGGGCTGCGAGTTCGTCGACGTCGCGGAGCAGCTGGCCATCGACCGCGCGAAGGCCGTGTTCGGCGCGGACTTCGTCAACGTCCAGCCCCATTCGGGCGCGCAGGCCAATGCCGCGGCGCTCATGGCGATGGCGGCGCCCGGGGACACGATCCTGGGGCTGTCCCTGGCCCATGGCGGCCACCTCACCCACGGGATGCGGATCAACTTCTCCGGCAAGCTCTACCACGCCACCGCCTACGAGGTGGATCGCGCGACGCAGCGTATCGAGCCCGATCGGGTCCGCGAGGTCGCTCTGCGCGAGCACCCGAAGGTCATCATCGCCGGATGGTCCGCCTACCCGCGCCACCTGGACTTCCAAGCCTTCCGCGACATCGCCGACGAGGTCGGGGCCGCGCTGTGGGTCGACATGGCCCACTTCGCCGGCCTGGTCGCCGCCGGCCTCCATCCCAGCCCCTTGCCCCACGCGGACATCGTGACGACGACGGTCCACAAGACGCTCGGCGGGCCGCGTTCGGGCATGATCCTCTCCTCGCGCGGCGAGCAGTGGGGGAAGCGGGTCAACTCCGCGGTCTTCCCCGGCCAGCAGGGCGGTCCCCTCATGCACGTCATCGCCGCCAAGGCGATCGCGATGAAGATCGCGCAAACGCCTGAGTTCCGCGACCGGCAGGTCCGCACCCTCGAGGGCGCCCAGAGGCTCGCCGAGCGCCTGGGCTCCCCCGATGCCCGGGCCGCCGGGATCAGGCTGGTGACCGGCGGCACCGACGTCCATCTCGTCCTCGTCGACCTCGTGGAGTCCCCGCTAGACGGGAAACAGGCCGAGGACCTGCTCCACGAGGTGGGCATCACCGTCAACCGCAACGCGGTCCCCTTCGACCCGCGCCCGCCGGCCGTCACCTCGGGTCTGCGCATCGGCACGCCGGCGCTGGCCACCCGCGGATTCGACGCGGAGGACTTCACCGAGGTCGCCGACATCATCGCGACGGCGCTCATCCAGGGCGCGGCCGGAGCGGGAGCCGTGGACGTCGAGGGACTGCGCGCCCGCGTCCGCGCGCTCACCGACGCCCATCCCCTCTACGCCGGACTCGACCGGTGAGAGCGCCGTGGGAGGGCTCCGCCCAGGTCCTCGACGGCGCGGCCACGGCGGCGGCCATCAAGGCCGAGCTGGGGGAGCGGGTCGCGGCGCTGCGCTCCCGCGGCATCGCCGCCGGGCTCGGGACGATCCTCGTGGGGGAGGACCCCGGGTCCATGGCCTACGTCGCCGGCAAGCACCGCGACTGCGCGGAGGTCGGTCTGGAATCGATCCGCATCGACCTGCCGGCCACGGCCTCACAGCGTGAGATCGAGGCCGCGGTCGACCGCCTGAACGCCGATCCCGCCTGCACGGGCTACATCGTGCAGCTGCCCCTGCCCCGCGGCATCGACGCCAACGCCGTGCTCGAGCGGATCGATCCGTCCAGGGACGCCGACGGCCTGCATCCGACGAACCTGGGGCGCCTGGTCCTGCGGGGGAGCGGCCCCATCGACTCGCCCCTGCCGTGCACGCCGCGCGCCGTCATCGAGCTCATGGCGCGTCATGGGATCTCACTGGAGGGCGCGGACGTGTGCGTGATCGGGCGTGGCGTGACCGTCGGGCGCTCGATCGGGCTGCTGCTGACCCGGCGCGAGGTCAACGCGACCGTGACCCTGTGCCACACGGGGACGCGCGGCCTCGCGGAGAAGGTCCGCTCCGCCGACGTGGTGGTCGCCGCCGCGGGGTCGGCGGGGCTGGTGACGCCCGGCATGGTGCGCCCGGGGGCCGTCGTCCTGGACGTCGGCGTGTCCCGCGTGCCGACGTCATCGGGGAGATCCCGCCTCCAGGGCGACGTCGCGGACGGCGTCGATCGGGTGGCGTCCTGGCTGTCCCCGAATCCGGGCGGGGTGGGCCCGATGACGAGGGCGCTGCTGCTGATGAACGTGGTGGAGGCCGCTGAGAGGTCTGCTTGAGGCGCATCCGGCCCCGGGAGAGGAGAACCATCGATCTCCACGGTTCGGTGCACCAGCGGACTGGCGCCCCGCCGCGGGTCAGTGCGCGAGGACCTCGTGATCGCGGTGCCCGGGGGAGTCGATCTGGAAGGTCGAGTGGGCCACCGGCACCGCGAAATGGGTGGCGACGCACGTCTGCAGGGTGTGGACGAGGTCGCGGCACTCGTGCTCGGTGGCGTCCTCGTCGACGGTGACGTGGGCCGTCAGGGAGACGACGCCGGTCGCGATCGTCGTGGCGTGGAGGTCGTGGACGTCGCGGACTGCGGGCAGGGCCAGGATGTGGGTGCGGACCTGGGAGAGGTCGAGGGACTCCGGTGTCTCCTCCATGAGGATCCGCAGGGACCTCCGCAGCAGGGCGAACGCGCGGGGCGCCATGAGCGCGGCGATGAACAGGGAGGCGACCGCGTCCCCGCCGTCCCACCCGGTGGCCAGGGCGAGGACCGAGGCGAGGATGACGGCCACGGACCCCAGCGCGTCATTGGCGACCTCGAGGACGGCCGCGCGCATGTTGAGCGACTCCCCGCGCCCTCCGGCCAGGATCCCCAGCGAGACGGCGTTGGCGGCGAGGCCGACGATGCCGATGATGAGCATCGGGGCGGGTTCCAGCGGGGTCGGGGCGAGGAGGCGGTTGATCGCCTCCCAGGCGACCATCAGGCAGATGACGGCGAGCATGCCGGCCTGGAGGGCGGCGGCGACGACCTCGGAGCGCGCCCAGCCCCAGGTGTGGCGGTCGTCGCGCGGCCGGGTCATCAGGTGGGCCGCGACGAGGGCGATGACCAGGCCCGCCGAGTCGACGAGCATGTGCCCGGCATCGGCGGCCAGGGAGAGCGATCCGGAGACCGCGGCCCCGACGAGCTCCGCGACGAGGACGCTCATCGTGACGAGCAGCGCCAGGGCGAGTCGGGTGCGCGAGCTCGAACCGTGCGCATGGAAGTGCCCCTCATCCTCGTGGAACGGGGCGTGGGAAGGCCCGTCGGAGGCCGGTGCGCCGCCGCCGGACGCGGCGTCGTCGGAGGCACCGGGCCCGCAGTGGGTGATCCGGCCGGTGGGCGGCTCCTTCTCGGTCATGACACTCCTTCTCATATACCCCAAGGGGGTATGGCACCGGGTCTCCACGATAACCCGGAGCGGCGTCGGGGTCCAGACCCCGCGGGCCGTGGCGCCGAAAGGCGGGGATATCCTGACGGGTATGCGTCCAGACGCTCGTCCGATGCTCGCTCCCTACGCCTTCATCGCCGGGTTCGGGCTCGTCAGCCTGTTGATGGACACGGTCTACGAGGCGGCTCTCGCCGTCCAGGGGCCCTTGCTCGCGCGCCTCGGCGCCTCGGCTGCTCTCATCGGCCTGGTCTCAGGACTGGGCGAGGCCACGGCGCTGATCGGCCGCCTGTTCTCCGGGCCGGCGGCCGACCGGAGCGGGCGGTATTGGGCCTTCGCCCTGGTCGGATACGCGATGACCGCCGTGGCGGTTCCCGCCATGGGATTCGTCGGGAGCGTCGCCGGTGTCTCGACGCTGATCGTGGCGGAACGCCTCGGGAAGTCCGTGCGCACGCCCTCGCGTGACGCGATGCTGGCGAACGCCGCGTCGGTCGTGGGACGTGGCCGGGGGTTCGCGCTCCATGAGCTGCTCGACCAGGTCGGGGCGGTCGCCGGCCCCCTCATCGTCGCCGGCGTCCTTCAGGCGAGCGGGAACGACTACCGGGTGGCGCTCGGCGTCCTCGCGGCCCCTGGCGTCGCGGCCGTCGTCGTGCTTCTCTTCCTCCGTCGGCGCGTTCCGGTCCCGAGATTCTACGAGGACGAGAACCGCGAACCGAGGGACGGCGCCTTTGCGTCTCAGGCCCCGGTCGGCGAACCCCCCGGCGGGGAGAGCCTCGGCCTCCCCGCGCGCTTCTGGATGTACATGCTCTTCGCCGGGGTCCTTGGCGCGGGCATCTCGACCTTCGGCGTGCTTTCGTACCACATGGTCCGCACCGGCATCGTCGCCGACTCCGGCGTCCCTCTGGTCTACGCCCTGGCGATGGGAGTGGACGCCGTGGTCGCTCTTGTCACCGGCATGCTCTACGACCGGATCGGGATGAGGACGCTCGTCGCCCTGCCGCTCGTCGCTGCCGTGATCCCGTGGTTCGCCTACGGGAGCACGCTGGCGGGCGTTCTGGTCGGGGCCGTCCTGTGGGGTGTCGTCACCGGCGTCCAGGAGTCGACGATGCGCGCCGCTGTCGCCGGCCTCGTCCCTGGGAGGTCCCGAGCCACAGCGTACGGGGTCTTTTCCGTGGCCCTCGGGTGCGGTGCCCTCGTCGGTGGTTGGGCTGCGGGATGGCTGTACGGAGCAGGTCCGAACGCGATCGCCTGGTGGAGCGGCGCGGTCGAGTCGTGCGCGCTCGTCCTCGTCGTCATCCTCCTTCAGAGATCACCCGAGGCGTAAGACGTGGCCCGCCACAGGCCGCGGGCGCCGCTGGGGCGTCGGGGCCCAGATGCCGGTCCCCTCGGGCACAATGGGAGCCATGACCAGGATCTCGACCGTCAATCTCAACGGCATCAGGGCAGCCTCGCGGCGCGGACTCGGACAGTGGCTCGAGCGGGAGTCGCCCGACGTCCTCGTCATGCAGGAGGTCCGGGCCGACGCCCCGACCGCGCGCGAGCTCCTCGGCGGCTCCTGGCGGCTGAGCGTGGTGCCGTCGCGGATCAAGGGGCGAGCGGGCGTGGCCGTGGCGGTGCGCACCGGTGCGGGGGAGGCGATCGGGGTCTCCGCCACCCGCGAGATCCTCGACAAGGAGGAGACCGACGCGGATTCCGGGCGCTGGCTGGAGGTGGACCTCGACCTCGCCTCGGGGACCAGGCTCACGGTGGTCTCCGCCTACTTCCACTCCGGCGAGGTCGGTTCGCCCAAGGAGGAGGCGAAGATGGCGCATCTGCCGCGCGTCGGCGCGCGCATGGCCGCACTCCTGGCCGAGGCCCGGCGTCCGGACGGGCGCCAGGCCCTCGTCGCCGGCGACTTCAACATCGTCCGCTCGCGCGCCGACATCAAGAACTGGACGTCCAACCACAACAAGCACGCCGGCGTCCTCGACGAGGAGATCGCGTTCCTCACGGACTGGGTCGGGGCCGGCTGGCGCGACGTCACCCGCGACCTGGCCGGGGACGTGCAGGGGCCCTACACCTGGTGGTCGTGGCGGGGCAAGGCCTTCGACAACGACACGGGGTGGCGCATCGACTACCAGTTCGCCACGCCGCTCCTCGCGGAGCACGCGACGGGGCTGCGCATCGGGCGGGCGGACAGCTACGACGCCCGATTCTCCGACCACGCGCCGCTCAGCATCGACTACGACCTCTGATCGGGTCCGCCGTCCGAGCCGGGGAACTCGGGCAGGAGTTCGCCCGTGACCGGGTGGTGCGGCCAGTCGAGTGTGTGCGGGCTGGTCATCGTCACGTAATTCGGACGCTCGCGGAAATGGACGGCCGCAGAGCGCGTGACGGGCGTCGCCGCCGGCGGGTTCGCCATCCATGCGGAGACGGTGAGGACGACGCGGACCAGCAGGTGGATCCACAGGACCAGCGTGACCAGCGAGGTGGCCGTCGTCAGGAGCGGGCCCTTCACCGCCCCCACGGCAGCCGTCCCGAGCGTGCGGAGCACCAGGGCGGCGACGGAGAACAGGGCCAGCCCCCAGGCGAGGTCCGGTCCCGGGACTCGCACCCCGGCCACGACCCGGACGAGCAGCAGGAGCACGGCGGCGTCCACCGCCAGCGCAAGGAGATGGGAGCCCACCTGGATGAACAGGCGCCCCGCGCCCGCGCCGGCGCCGAGGCGGTCCATGGTCCAGTCCCCGAGGAGGTCCATGAGGATCCCCGCCCCGGCGCCCGCCGCCAGCCCGGCGGCCAGCCCCGCGGCTCCCACCGCGTTGCGGCCGAGGGTGAGGAACCCGTTCTCCGGAAGCGAGACCACGCCGAACATCGCGCGAATCGAGGAAGCCAGCGATCCCACCAGGGAGATCGCGGACCACGCGGCCACCGCCAGGGCGAAGGCCCCCGCCAGCGACCAGGCGTCGGAGCGGACCAGCGAGTCTGGATCCACCAGCCCGGTGGCGTCCGAGCCCGTTCGGAGCAGGCCCGGCAGGGCGGCGTTCACCGTCGACGCGACGGCGTCCCTGAGCTCCTGGTCCGCTCCGAGGACCGCCATGAGGACCGTCCACGCGAGGGTGAGTGCCGCGGTGAGGGAGAGCAGCGTCGTCAGCGCCAACCCCGAGGCGAGCATCCCGCCGTTGCGCGCGCCGTAGCGTGAGAGCGCCCGGGCGACGCGGGTGCCGGTCCACCAGGCCGCGACCGCGCGGGCACGCTGAAGGACGCCGGGGGTCATGAGGGCCGCGCGCAGGCCCGGCGCCGGGCGCGGGGGCGTCCGCTGAGGGCTCATTCCCCCAACCTAGCGGCGGGCGGCCCTCTCGGGCACCGCGGGGCGAGCCGGATCAGGCCTGGGCGAAGTCGAAGAGCGCCATGGAGGAGTACATGCCGGACTCGTCGACGCGGTCCAGCCGGAAGCCCGGGACGATCCAGGAGGCCTCGAAGTCCGCGCCGAGCTCGAGAGCGAGGTCGAGGGCGGGGTCGTCGACGCCCTGGGCGAGGGTGACGTGGGGGTGGTAGGGGAAGCGCAGGGGGCGGTCCAGAGGCCCGGTGCGCACGTCGTCGGCCAGCAGCCGGCATTCCTGCGCCCCCTCGGCCACGGAGAGGTACGCGACCTGCGTGAGGGGGCGGAAAGACCCGGTGCCGTGCAGGGTGAGCCGGAAATGGTGATGGCGCTGGGCGACGGAACGCAGGTGGCGGATCACCCGGGTGCGGTCCTGGGCGGGCACGGGCACCGGGGGCAGCACTGTGACGTGGGCGGGCACCAGCGCGCCCTGGAGGTCGCCCAGCCCCAGTCGCAGTTCCGTGAGCTGGGTGACCCAGGGCTCGGGAATGGCGACGACCACGCCCAGCCACTCCTGGCCGCGCGAGCGTTCGGGAAGATACATGGGCCACCTGGGACTCGGGACGGCGCGGGATCCCGGGCGGGACCCACGGCCCTCCATCGTAGGCGAGCCCGCGGAGGGGAGGATCGCCGCCCCGTCGGCGCGACCGGTATGGTGACGCAACCATGCCGATGTTCTAGACTGGTGCCAGCCGATCGTGCGACCGCGCACGGCGGCTCGATGGAGCTGGAACTGTGGCGCGTGAGGCGTCGGAGGAGGGCCCGGACGTGGGTGCGAAGGTGCGCAAGACGGCGATGAGACTGGCCGACGGCCGGGATCTGTTCTACTTCGACGACAACCCGGAGTACGTGTCGGGCGCCAGGACCCGCCGCCTGGACGATCCCCGCCCGCTGGGCGATCGTTTCGCCCCCGTCACGGGCCCGGACGGCGAGCAGCGGCCCTTCGTCGGCCCGCAGATGCGCCACGATCCCCTCACGGGGGAGTGGATCCCCATGGCCACCCACCGCATGAACCGCACGTTCCTGCCGCCGGCCAGCGCGAACCCCTTCGCCCCGGCCCGGCCGGGCGCGGCGTACTCCGACGGGGAGATCCCCGACACCGACTACGACGTCGTCGTCTTCGAGAACCGCTTCCCCTCCCTCATGCGCACCCCGGACACCGCCATCGGCGCCGCCCCCTCCGTGTGCGAGGGCGAGCCGCTGTTCTTCTCTGCCCCGGCTGCGGGGCGCTGCGAGGTCATCTGCTTCACTCCGAACCTCGAGGACTCCCTGGCCACGGTCCCGCGCTCCCGCATGCGCACGGTCATCGAGGCCTGGGCCGACCGCACCGCCGAGCTGTCCGCGATGGAGGGGATCGAACAGGTCTTCTGCTTCGAGAACCACGGCAAGGAGATCGGCGTCACCCTCTCCCACCCCCACGGGCAGATCTATGCCTACCCCTACATCCCGCCGAAGACCCACACGATGGCCGCCCAGGCCGTGGCCTACCGCGAGTCCACCGGCGGGGACCTCGAGCGGGAGGTGCTCGCCGCGGAGCTGCGGTCGGGTCGGCGCATCATCGCCCAGACGGATCACTGGGTGCTCTACGTGCCCTTCGCCGCGCGCTGGCCCGTCGAGATGCATCTGGTGCCGCGCCGCGCCGTTGCAGATATCCCGGAGCTGTCGGACGAGGAGCGCGAGGACCTGGCTGACATCTACCTCCACATGCTCCAGGCCGGCAACCGCTTCTTCCAGGACCCCGACGGGATGGGGATCGAGCTGCCCTACATCGCGGCCTGGCATCAGGCCCCCGTTCGCCAGTTCCGCGACGACCTGCACCTTCACCTCGAGTTCTTCTCGGTGCTGCGGGCCCCCAACAAGCTCAAGTACCTGGCAGGCTCCGAGTCCGGGATGGCGGCGTGGATCTCCGACACGACGCCGGAGCAGATCGCCGACCGCCTGCGCGAGGTGTGGTGATCCCATGACCGACCGCATCGCGTCCTCCCCCGACTACCACCACGCGGCCACGCCCGAGCAGGGCGTCGCCGAGGCCGAGGCGTTGTTCGCCAGTGTCTTCGGCGGCCGGCCCGACGGCGTGTGGAGCGCGCCGGGTCGGGTCAACGTCATCGGCGAGCACGTCGACTACAACGGCGGCCTGTGCCTGCCCATCGCCCTGCCCCACCGGGCCTATGTGGCGGTGCGCGTGCGCCCGGACCGGAGGATCCGCCTCGTGTCCCCCCAGACCCGCGACGCCGTCGACGAGCTGGACCTCGACGCGATCGGGCCGAAAGGCTCGGCGGGCGAGGTCCACGGCTGGGCCGCCTACCCGGCGGGCGTCGCCTGGGCCCTGGAGCAGGCGGGCCTGGGCCGCCTGCCCGGATTCGACGCCGCCCTGTGGTCGTGCGTCCCCCTCGGGTCGGGCCTCTCCTCCTCGGCGGCCCTGGAATGCTCGATGGCGGTCGCCCTGGACGACCTGGCCGGGCTGAGCCTGGCCGGAACGGCCGAACAGCCCGATGAGCGGGGACGGGGCGTGCTGGTGGACGCCTGCCGCCGCGCGGAGAGCGACGTCGCCGGGGCGAACACAGGCGGGCTGGACCAGTCGGCGTCGCTGCGCTGCCGGACGGGGCACGCCCTCGAGCTGGACTGCCGCGACATGTCGACCGCCCAGATCCCCTTCGACCTCCCGGCCGACGACCTGGAGCTGCTGGTCATCAACACCCGCGCCCCCCACCAGCTGGTCGACGGGCAGTACGCCGAGCGGCGCGCCACCTGCGAGGAGGCGGCGCGCCTGCTCGGGGTCGGCCTGCTGGTCGAGGTCGCCGACCGCGACCTGGAGGAGACACTGGCCGTCCTGCCCGCCGACGTCATGCGCCGTCGCGTCCGCCACGTCGTCACCGAGATCCGGCGCACCCGGGACTTCGTCGCGATCCTGCGCGAGGGCGCACTCGAGGGCGGGCGCCTCGACCGCGCCGCCGCCCTTCTCGATGCCTCGCACGACTCGCTGCGTGACGATTACCAGGTGACGGTCCCCGAGCTGGACGCCGCCGTGGACACGGCGCGGGAGCTGGGCGCCCACGGGGCGCGGATGACCGGCGGAGGCTTCGGGGGCTCGGCCATCGCACTGGTCGACCGCGCGGAGAGCACACGGATCGCCGCGGGCATCGCCGCGGCCTTCGCCGACAGGGGTTTCAACGCCCCGCAGTTCATCCCCACCGTCCCCGGCGGCCCCGCCGGCCGCGACGCCTGATCGGCCCATCCCCCGCGCGACCGCCACGTGACGTCGCCCGCACCCGGGCGCCGCGGGGCGGGGAGCCCGACGGATGGGTGGCACAATCGGGACCATGACCGCAGATCGTGGACCCTGGCTGGTGGTCGGCCTGGGGAACCCGGGGGCGGAGTACGCCCACACCCGGCACAATGCGGGACGCCTCGTCATCGAGGCGCTCTGCGCGCGTGCGGGCGCACGCCTGACCTCGCACCGTTCCCGCACCCACACGGCGGACATCCGCCTGGGGACGCTGCCGGGCGGCGCCCCGGGGCCGCGGGTGGTCCTGGCCCAGTCCGACTCGTACATGAACACCTCCGGTGGCCCCGTCTCCGCATTGGCCCGCTTCCTCGGCGTGGGCGCGGACCATCTGCTGGTCGTCCACGACGACCTCGACCTGCCCGCCCACGACCTGCGGCTGAAGAGGGGCGGGGGAGAGGGCGGGCACCGCGGCCTCCTCTCCATCTCGCAGGCCCTGGGCACACGCGACTACCATCGTCTGCGCGTCGGCATCGGGCGCCCCCCGGGGCACCAGGATCCCGCCGATTTCGTGCTCGCCCCCCTCTCTCAGCGGGACCGACCCGACTGGGAGGTCACCTTCGAGCAGGCCGCTGACGCGGTCGAGGACGTCGTCGCGCACGGCTTCACGCAGGCCCAGCAGACGCTCCACTCCCGCTGAGCCGCGCCCCGCCCCACGGGCGGCCCTGCTCGCCGGCGGGGACGTCCGCCGCCCACACATCTGAGGAGAGCCATGACACTGAGCGGCCTGATCCCGCTCATCGCGCGCGACGCTGCGGTCGGAGAGGCGGTCGCCGGCATGGCGCGCCGCCGATCGGGCACGCTGGTCGCCCCGGTCGGCATCCGCCCCGCCGTCGTGGCGCTGGCCTCCGAGCGCCTGGGCCCGTCCTCGACGATCGTGGTCGTCACGGCGAGCGGACGCGAGGCTGAGGCCGCGGCGAACGCGCTGGAGGGCTGGACGGAGGGCGTCGCCTCCTTCCCCTCGTGGGAGACGCTGCCGCACGAGCGCCTGAGTCCCCAGGCCGACACGATGGCCCGCCGAGCCGCCGTCCTGCGCCGCCTCGCCCACCCCGACGCCCGAGACCCGCGCACCGGGGCGATCCGGGTCCTCACCACCTCGGTGCGGGCGCTGCTCCAACCCGTCATCCACGGCCTGGGGGACCTGCCGACGGTGCGCGTGCGCGTCGGCGACGTCGTCGACCTGCCTGACCTTGTGGCCCGGCTGCAGGCCCTGGGCTTCGAACGCGCCGACATGGTCGAGTCCCGCGGGCAGATGTCCGTGCGCGGCGGGATCCTCGACGTCTTCCCGCCCCAGGAGGCCCATCCCCTGCGCGTGGAGCTGTGGGGCGACGAGGTCGATGAGATCCGCTGGTTCTCGGTGTCCGACCAGCGCACCCTGGGCGCCGCCGACCAGGGGCTGTGGGCTGTGGCCTGCCGCGAGCTCCTCCTCACGCCCGAGGTGCGCGCCCGCGCCCGTGACCGCGCCGCCGGCCTGCCCGGGGCCGCCGAGATGCTGGAGTTGGCGTCGGAGGGCATCCCGAGCCCGGGCCTCGAGTCGCTGGCCCCCATCCTGTCGGAGGGCATGGATCGCCTCGTCGACCTGCTTCCCGACGACGCCGTCGTCATCGTCTCGGAGCCGGAGCGCGTCCGCGCCCGCGCCGCCGACCTCATCGCGACGACCGAGGAGTTCCTCACCGCCGCTTGGTCGGCCGCCGCCGGAGGGGGAGCCGTCCCCATCGAGGCCGGAAGCGCCTCCTTCCTGGATCTCGACGACGTCTGGGGAGCGGGGCCGGGCCGCGGATGGTGGCAGTTCACAGCCCTGCCTCCCGCGGCGCTGGCCGAGGAGCTCGCCGCGCCCGGACCCGATGCGGAGGGGAGCCCCTCCCAGGTCCGCGGGGACGCCCCCAGAGGCTCCCTCGGCGGGCTGATGGCCCAGGAGATGGGAGCGATCATCGCCTCGCCCTCGCTCATGCGGGCGGGGGCGCGCGAGGTGCGCCCCTACCGCGGCGATTTCGCCCAGGCGACCCGCGACCTGGGGGAGCTGGCCCGCGCCGGGTGGAGGCTGCTCGTCACCACCGAGGGGCCCGGGCCGGGACGCCGGATCGCCTCGATCCTCAACGACGCGGGCGTGGCCGCCCAGGTCGCCGAGGGGGCGGAGCAGCTCCCGGACCCCGGTGTCGTCCAGGTGACGACCGCCCAGGCCGGCGCGGGTTTCGTCATGGCCGAGCAGAGGCTGGCGGTCCTCACCGAGGGTGACCTGACCGGGCGCGCCGGGACCAGCACGCGGGACATGCGCCGCATGCCCTCCAGACGGCGCAGGGGAGTTGACCCGTTGACTCTCCACGCGGGCGACCTCATCGTCCACGAGCAGCACGGCATCGGGCGCTTCGTCGAGCTCGTCTCGCGCACCATCGGGAGGGGGCCGCAGGCCGTCACCCGCGACTACCTGGTCGTCGAGTACGCGCCCTCGAGGCGCGGACAACCCGGCGACCGGCTGTACGTGCCCACGGACTCCCTCGACCAGATCTCGAAGTACACCGGCTCCGACGAGCCGGCGCTGTCGAAGATGGGCGGCTCCGACTGGGCGAGGACGAAGGCGAGGGCGCGCAAAGCCGTCAAGGAGATCGCGGCCGAGCTCGTGCGGCTCTACGCCGTGCGCCAGTCGACGAAGGGCCACGCCTTCGCCCCCGACACCCCGTGGCAGCAGGAACTGGAGGACGCTTTCCCCTACGTCGAGACCCCCGACCAGCTGGTCACCATCGACGAGGTCAAGGCCGACATGGAGAGACCCGTGCCGATGGACCGCCTGCTCACGGGCGACGTCGGATACGGCAAGACGGAGATCGCCGTGCGCGCGGCGTTCAAGGCCATCCAGGACGGCAAACAGGTCGCGATCCTCGTGCCGACGACCCTGCTGGTCCAGCAGCACCACGAGACCTTCACCGAGCGTTACGCCGGGTTCCCCGTCGAGATCGGGACGCTCTCGCGTTTCTCGACCCCGAAGGAGGCCGAGGCCGTGCGCGAGGGCCTCGCCTCGGGGCGCGTCGACCTCGTCATCGGCACGCACTCCCTGCTCACCGGCACCGTCCGCTTCAAGGATCTGGGGTTGGTCGTCATCGACGAGGAACAGCGCTTCGGCGTCGAGCACAAGGAGACGCTGAAGGCGTTGCGCGCCGACGTCGACGTCCTGTCGATGTCCGCCACCCCGATCCCGCGCACCCTGGAGATGGCGGTCTCCGGGATCCGGGAGATGTCGATCCTCCAGACGCCCCCGGAGGAGCGCCAACCCGTCCTCACCTTCGTCGGCGCCTTCACGGACGCGCAGGTCACAGCCGCGATCCGGCGCGAGCTCCTGAGGGACGGGCAGGTGTTCTACGTCCACAACCGCGTCGACTCCATCTCCTCGGTGGCCGCCCATGTCAGCGAGCTCGTGCCCGAGGCCCGCGTGCGCGTCGCCCACGGCAGGATGACGCCCGACCAGCTCGAACGGGTGATCGTGGACTTCTGGAACCACGAGTTCGACGTGCTCGTGTGCACGACGATCGTTGAGACGGGCCTCGACATCTCCAACGCGAACACGCTGATCGTCGACCGCGCCGACGTGTTCGGCCTCTCCCAGCTGCACCAGTTGCGCGGTCGGGTGGGGCGCGGACGGGAACGTGCCTACGCCTACTTCTTCTACCCCGGGGACCGGACCCTCACGGAGACGGCGCATGAGCGTCTGCGCACGATCGCGGAGAACACGGATCTGGGCGCGGGGCTGGCCGTCGCGGCGAAGGATCTGGAGATCCGCGGCGCCGGCAACCTGCTGGGCGGCGCCCAGTCCGGCCACATCGAGGGTGTGGGCTTCGACCTGTACGTGCGGATGGTCGCCGACGCGGTCGCCGAGTACAAGGGGGAGAGGCCCGCGGAGAAGACGGATGTGCGCCTGGAGCTCGCCGTCGACGCCCACATCCCCGAGGACTACATCCACGGCGAGCGGCTGCGTCTGGAGGTCTACGCGAAGATCGCGGGCGTGACCGGCCCCGCCCAGGAAAAGGATCTCCGCGAGGAGCTGGCCGACCGCTACGGACCCGTGCCCCCCCAGGTGGACCTCCTGTTCGGCATCGCCCATCTGCGTGAGATCCTGCGCGGAGCGGGCCTCCAGGAGATGACGACCCAGGGGCGCTTCATCCGGGTCGCGCCCGTGGAGCTGGCCGACTCCCAGGTCATCAGGCTCAAGCGCCTCCACCCGGGAGCCGTCATCAAGCCGGCGGTGCGGCAGGTGCTCGTGCCCGTGCCGACGACCGCGCGCGTGGGCGGGCGGCCTCTGTCCGACGCGGCCCTGCTGGAGTGGGCCCAGACCCTCGTCACGACCGTGCTCATCCCCTTCTCCTCGTGAGACGGGGGCGTCCCCGCGGGAGAGGCCGCGCCGCGAACTTGACGTAGACTGAGGAGCGGCCGACGAGGCCCGAGCGAGGGAGGACGCACGTGATTCGCACTCGAACAGGGAGGCTCCTGGCGGGGCTTTCCGCAGCCGCGCTGGTCGGCGGCGGGCTCGGGGCCTGCTCGGCTCAGCCCGGAGTGGCCCTGCAGGTCGGGGACACGACCTTCACCGAGGCGGACATCACCCAGGCGGCCGAGCAGTACGAGGCGATGACGGGCAGCTCCGTGGACCGCTACCAGTACGTGTGGTCGCTGAGCACGATCCCGGCCTTCCTCGACGCCGCGGAGTCCCAGGGAGTGTCCGTCGACGACGCCACCCTGGACGCCGATCTCCAGTCGCTGGTGGACAGCCAGTCCCTCACCGAGGTGCCGGACGACCTCAGCCCCGCACTGCGCGAGATCCTGCGCTACCAGTTCGTCTACAGCGAGCTGTCCTCCTCCGACGTCGACCCGACCACCTTCAACGCCGCCTACGACGCGGCCCAGAAGAGCATCCCCGTGACCGTGAGCCCCCGCTACGGCTCGGCAGCGCCCACCTCCTCCACGGAGGGGGTGAGCACCGCGCTCGCGGACGTTGTCTCCGCCGACTCACTGGCCTCGGACGAGTCGGGCTCCACCGGCCCCGACGGCGGCACCTCCCAGAGCGGTGACTGACATGGAGCGCCTGCGCTCATAACCGGGGGGTGTCAGACCCCTCACCCGTACTACCGCGACCTCATCCACGAGCTCGCGGCAACACCGAAGGAGAACAACGTGGCAAGGATTGAGGCAATCGGAGCTCGCGAGATCCTGGACTCCCGTGGGAACCCGACCGTCGAGGTCGAGGTCCTGCTGGAGGACGGAACCGTCTCCCGCGCGTCCGTCCCCTCCGGCGCATCGACCGGTGCCTTCGAGGCCATCGAGCGCCGCGACGGCGACAAGGGCCGCTACCAGGGCAAGGGCGTCCAGGACGCCGTCGACGCCGTCACCGAGGTGATCGCCCCCGAGCTCATCGACGAGGAGGCCACCGAGCAGCGCCACATCGACGAGGCCATGATCGACCTCGACGGCACGGACAACAAGGGCAAGCTGGGCGCCAACGCGATCCTGGGCGTGTCCCTGGCCGTCGCCAAGGCCGCCGCCGAGTCGGCCGGCCTGCCGCTGTACCGGTACCTGGGCGGCCCCAACGGCCACGTCCTGCCCGTCCCGATGATGAACATCCTCAACGGGGGCTCCCACGCCGACTCCAACGTCGACATCCAGGAGTTCATGATCGCCCCCGTCGGCGCGCCGACCTTCCGCGAGGCGCTGCGCATGGGCGCCGAGGTCTACCACACGCTGAAGTCCGTGCTCAAGGAGCGCGGGCTATCGACGGGCCTGGGCGACGAGGGCGGCTTCGCGCCGAACCTCGACTCCAACGCCGAGGCTCTCGACCTCATCATCGAGGCCATCGAGAAGGCCGGATTCAAGCCGGGCGCGGACGTCGCCCTGGCCCTGGACGTCGCGTCCTCCGAGTTCTTCACCGACGGCCTCTACCAGTTCGAGGGCGAGGGCCGCACGACCGACTACATGGTCTCCTACTATGAGAAGCTGATCTCGGACTACCCGCTGGTCTCGATCGAGGACCCGCTGTCGGAGGACGAGTGGGACGCGTGGAAGTCCCTGACCGCCGAGATCGGCGGCCGCGTCCAACTGGTCGGCGACGACCTGTTCGTCACCAACCCGCAGCGCCTGCGCAAGGGCATCGAAATGGGCGTCGCCAACGCCCTCCTGGTCAAGGTCAACCAGATCGGTTCGCTGACCGAGACCCTCGATGCCGTCGAGGAGGCCCACCGCAACGGCTACCGTTCGATGACCTCCCACCGCTCCGGCGAGACTGAGGACACGACGATCGCCGACCTGGCGGTGGCGACGAACTCCGGCCAGATCAAGACCGGCGCTCCCGCCCGCACCGAGCGCGTGGCCAAGTACAACCAGCTGCTGCGCATCGAGGAGGAGCTGGGCGACGCCGCCGTCTACGCGGGCCGCACCTCCTTCCCGCGTTTTTCCTTCTGAGAGGCGGGTGCCCTGGGGGGATCCCGACGGGATCCCCCCAGGGCACTTCCATATCCGGGCGCCGGGCCCGCCGCGCAGCGCCGCCCTCGTCGGGGCCCATTGGGCCCAGGGGCATCGAGGTCGCGGACATGCCGCGCCCGCTCGCGCGCCGGGAGGCGGGGTCGGCGCACCATGGACCCATGGCCGAGTCCACATCCCCCCAGCGCCCCCACGCGCCGCGCCGCCCCGCCCGCTCGACGGCCTCGGACGCCCCGGCCGCGGGACGGGCGGGACGCTCCCCGCATCGGAGCGAGACCGCGGGCGGCGCGCGCCCGACCGCCGCCCGGCCGGCGCGGAGCCTGAGCTTCGGAGGGCTCACGATCTCCGTGCGGATGCTGGGGGTCGCCGTGATGGCCGCGCTGCTGGCCGTCATGCTGGTGCCCTCGATCTACCAGTGGTGGCAGCAGGAGCAGGACTACCGCGATATCACGGCCCGTGTCGCCGCGGCCCAGGCGCGCAACGAGGACATGCGCCAACAGCTCGAACTGTGGAAGGACCCGGACTACATCGACTCGCAGGCCCGCGCGCGCCTCGGTTACGTCAAGCCGGGGGAGACCCAGTACGCTGTCACGGACCCTGGGGAGGACCACCAGGCGCCCGCGGTCTCGGCCGCCGCGAGCGGCCCCGACCGTCCCTGGGTCCAATTGTTCGTCGCCTCCCTGACGGAGGCCGATTCCCCGGGGGAGTGACCACCGTTGACCGAGACCGCCGATGCGGCTCCGCAGGCCTTCGCCGCGCCGATGCCCGCGACCCAGGAGGATCTCGAGGTCCTGCGCGGCCAGCTTGGACGGATCCCGCGGGGCGTCGTCGGGATCGGCGCGCGATGCGTGTGCGGGCGACCCACGGTCGTCGCGACGGCCCCTCGGCTGGAGGACGGCACGCCGTTCCCCACGACCTTCTACCTCACTTGTCCGCCGGCCGTGCGTGGATGCTCGACCCTGGAGGCCGAGCACGTCATGGAGGGCCTCACCCGGTGGGTGTCCGAGGATCCGGACGCCCGTTCGGCCTACCTGGGAGCACACCGCGACTACCTGGCCCGCCGGGAGGCGATCGCCCGGGCCGCCGGGATCGGGGAGGTCGCCGAGATCAGCGGCGTCTCCGCCGGGGGGATGCCGGCGCGCGTCAAGTGCCTCCACGCGCTGGTCGGCCACGCGCTGGTGGCCGGGCGGGGCGTCAACCCGGTGGGGGACCGGGCGCTGGAGATGTTGGCCGAACGCGGCCTGTGGCGCCGGGACCGATGCACTTGCTGATCGGCGTGGGACAATGGGCCGTGTGAAACGCGTGGCTGCCATCGACTGCGGGACCAACTCCATTCGTCTGCTCGTCGCCGACACCGAGTGGGCGGACCTGCCCGGCGGGGGCCGCCGCCCGCGGATCGTGTCGGATCTCACTCGCCAGATGCGCATCGTGCGCCTCGGTGAGAGCGTCGACCGCACCGGCGTCCTGGCCCCCGCCGCCCTCGGCCGCACGTTCGCGGCGGCGGCGGAGTACAAGGAGATGATCGACCGCCTGGACGCCCAGGAGATCCGCGTGGTCGCCACCTCCGCCACGCGGGACGCCGCGAACGCCGGGGACTTCTCCCGCGGGATGCGCGAGGTCTTGGGCGTCGAGGCGCAGATCGTCCCCGGCACGGAGGAGGCCGCGCTTTCCTTCGCCGGCGCGGTGAGCGCCGCCCCGCCGGACGCCGTGCGCCCGCTGCTGGTCGTTGACATCGGAGGCGGGTCCACTGAGCTCGTCCTCGGCTCCGACGCCGTCGAGCAGGCCGTCTCCATCGACATGGGATCGGTGCGCGTCACCGAGAAATTCCTCGCGGGATTCCCCGCGGACGAGGGCGTCCCCGCCGAGGCGGAGGCCACGGCCGTCGCCTGGATCGACCGGAGGCTCGACGATGCCGAGTCGCAGGTCGACCTCACCCGGGTGGGCACGCTGGTCGGCGTCGCCGGGACGATCACGACGGTGACCGCCCAGGCGCTGGACCTGCCGTGCTACCAGCCCGAGCGCATCGACGGGGCGTCGCTGCCGCTGGACCGCGTGGACCAAGCGGTCCGATTCATGGTCGACCAGCCGGTTGCCGTCAAGGCGGCGCTGGGGTTCATGCCGAAGGGCCGTGAGGACGTCATCGCGGCGGGGGCCCTGGTGTGGAGCCGGGTGATCGCCCGGGTCGTGGCCCGGGCCGCCTCGCGCGGGCACGTCATCGACCACACCGTGACCTCCGAGCATGACATCCTCGACGGGATCGCTCTGTCGATCGCCTGACCGGCTCCGCCGGATCCGCCCCCATAGCCCAATTGGCAGAGGCAGCCGACTTAAAATCGGCTCAGTGCCGGTTCGAGTCCGGCTGGGGGCACTGGGCGCGCAGGGCTCAAGCCCCGGCCCGACGAGCCGGTGCCCGGGGGGGGGATCGGCCATCGCCGTCCCGAGGCCCCTTCCCCGTCCGATCGGCCGGCAGCTTCTGGAACCGGACCGCCCCGGGACGCCGGGCGGGCCGATGGTACCCTCGGCCGTGGGGACGACGCCGGCAGGGCCCCGGCGGACCGGGCGGGGTCCGTGCAGCGGGCCCTCTCGCCTCGGGGCCGAGTCGCGCCGCCGCCTTCCTCCGTCCCGATCCTCTCGCCGAAGGTCCAGCGCCATGAAGTATGTCTCCACCCGCGGTCACATGCCGCCCGCGCAGTTCTGCGACATCCTGCTGGACGGCCTGGCTCCCGACGGCGGCCTCGTGGTCCCCGAGGCCGTCCCCACGGTCGGCTCCGATGAGCGCGAGCGGTGGAGGGGCCTGGCCTACCCCGAGCTGGCCGCCCGGGTCATCGCCCTTTACGCCACGGACATCCCGGGACCCGACCTCGAAGCCCTGACCCGCGCGGCCTACTCTCCGCGGGTCTTCCGCAGCCCCGTCGTCGTCCCCCTCACTCAGCTGGACGAGCGGACGACGCTCGTGGGCCTCTCGGAGGGGCCGACGCTGGCGTTCAAGGACCTCGCCATGCAGTTCCTGGGCCAGGTCATCCCCTACGTCCTGGAGCGCGCGGGGCGCACCCTCAACATCCTCGCGGCCACCTCCGGCGACACCGGGTCCTCGGCGGAGCACGCGTTCAGGGGGAAACCCGGGATCGACGTCTTCATGCTGTCGCCGCGGGGGAGGATGAGCCCGGTCCAACGCGCGCAGATGTACGCCCTCGACGATCCCAACATCCACAACCTCGCGGTCGACGGCGTCTTCGACGACTGCCAGGACCTCGTCAAGGCGATCACCGCGGACACCGCCTTCAAGGAGGCCCACGCCCTCGGAGCCGTCAATTCGATCAATTTCGGCCGCATCTGCGCGCAGATCGCCTACTACTTCTGGGCATGGCTGCGCGCGACGGACGACCTCCCGCCCGCGGCACGGCGGAGCCAACCGGTGTCCTTCGCGGTGCCCTCCGGGAACTTCGGCAACGTCTATGCCGGCCACCTCGCGCGCCGTATGGGACTGCCGGTGCGCCGCCTGATCGTGGCCACGAACGAGAACGACGTCCTCGACGAGTTCTTCCGCACGGGCGTCTACGCCCCACGCCCGCGAGAACGGACGCTCGTCACCACCAGCCCGTCAATGGACATCTCCAAGGCCTCGAATCTCGAGCGGCTGATCTGGGAGGTGCTCGGCGCGCACGAGTTCGCGGCGCGTTGGCAGCGGCTGGCGGAGGAGGGGCGCCTGGACCTCGGGGACCACCTCTCGCGCCTCAAGGACGAGTTCGGCTTCGTCAGCGGCTCCAGCACCCACGACGACCGGATCCGGACCATCCGGACGCTGTACGAGAGGACCGGTGTCGTCATCGATCCGCACACGGCCGACGGCCTCGCGGTCGGGTGGCGGCAGGCGGAAGCGGGGGTCACGACCCTGGTCATGGAGACGGCGAAACCGGAGAAATTCGGCGACACGGTCTCCGAGGCGCTCGGGGCGGACGCCCCGCCGGTGCCGCCGCACATCCGCGAACTGCTGGCCCGGCCGCAGCGCGTGAGGGAGGTCCCCGACGACGTCGCGACGGTGCGGGCCTACCTCGCCGAGCACGCCCTGCCCGCTGCGCGCGCCGACAGCCCAGATGGCGCCCCGGCGCCGCGCGGCCAAGACTCGGGGCCGGCGTGACCGCGCGGGCTGTGGCCGTGCGCCACGTCCCCTTCGAGGACCTCGGCCTCCTCGCCCCGCTCCTGGAGGCCCGTGGATACCGCACCAGCTATCTCGACGCCGGGATCGACCCCCTCACGGCGCAGGCCGCCGTCGAGCCGGACCTGCTGGTCGTCCTCGGGGGACCCATCGGCGTCCACGACACCTGGGACTACCCCTTCCTCGAGGAGGAGAAGGCCGCTGTGAGGGCGCGGGCCGAATCGGGGCGTCCCCTCCTGGGGATCTGCCTGGGCGCGCAGCTCGTGGCGGAGGCGCTCGGCGCTCCGGTTGGGCCGGCGGGGTGCGCGGAGATCGGCTACGCGCCGCTCCAGCTCACCGAGTCCGGGAGGACGTCGGCGCTGCGGTTCCTCGAGGACGTTCCCGTCCTGCACTGGCACGGCGATCAGTTCGGCATCCCCTCCGGCGCGGAGCGCCTGGCCGGCACGCCGGGCGTGCCCAACCAGGCGTTCTCGCGGGGGCCCGGCGTCCTCGCCCTGCAATTCCATCTCGAGGCCGACCATCGGCGCCTCGAACGCTGGCTCATCGGACACGCCTACGAGCTGGCGGCACGCGGTGTGTCTCCGGGGAAGATCCGCGCCGAGGCACTGGCCCATGGAGAGCTGCTCGCGCGACGCGCCTCGGAGGCGTTCGGCGCGTGGCTCGACGACATCGAGACCGCCGCGGATCGCCGCTGAGGGTCCAGGCCCTTCCCCGGATCGCCGTGGGCGAACAGCCGGGCGTTCCGTCCACTGGCGCCGCGGCCCGGAACGTGCGACATTGGAGGCGCACGACCAGCGACCTCTCGGAGGAGATATGGCCAACCCGGTGTTCAACAGGCTCGAGACGGAGTGGAAACAGACCACTCCCGCGGGCTATCCGACGATGCCCGGATACCGGCCCGGTGCGCATTCCGCGTCGGAGGCCCAGCCCGATCCGCGCCGCCCCTACGGTGCCGCCGGCCCGGTCACCGGCGCCGCGGGGACTCCCCCCGCCTTCGACCAGCACGCGCTGGAGGACGCCGAGCGCGCCTACGCCTCCGCACCCGCCGACGCCGTGGACCGCGGCCGCATGACATATGACGATGTGCTGGTCAAGACCGGCCTCCTCTTCGGAGCCCTGGTCCTCTCCGCCGCCGGCGCGTGGGCGGTCACGGCCGCGAACAGCGCCGCGGGCGCAGGACTGATGATGATCGGGCTGTTGGCCGGCTTCGTCCTGGCCATGGTCAACATCTTCTCCCAGACGATCCGCCCGGCCCTCATCGTCTCTTACGCGGTGGCTGAGGGCGTGGCCCTGGGCGCCCTGTCCGCCGTCATGGAGTACATGTACCCGGGGATCGTCGTGCAGGCGCTGGTGGCCACCGTGGCGGTCTTCGGCGTCACCCTGGCGCTGTTCGCCTCCGGCAGGGTCCGCAACTCCTCGAAGCTCATGCGCTTCACCCTCATCGGTCTCATCGGGATCCTCGTCTACCGGGTGCTCGACTGGGTCCTCGCCCTCACTGGGGTTCTCCAGGGCGGTCTCTCCGGCGCCACGTTCATGGGCATCGACCTGGGGCTGGTCGTGGGCGTGGTGGCGGTCCTCATCGGCGCGATGTGCCTGATCGGCGACTTCGACCAGGCGAAGGTCGGTGTCGCCCGCGGCGTTCCGGCGAAGTTCGCATGGTCGTGCGCCTTCGGCATGATGGTGACGGTCGTGTGGATGTACGTCGAGATCCTCAACCTTCTCAGCTACCTGCGGGACTGAGCCTCCCTCCCCGTCTCCGCGACCATCCTCCCGAAGGGACACACCCGCCATGGACAACGTCACCGTCTCAGGTGATTTCGGCCGCAAGCCGGTCGTCGAGTTCGCAGGCGCCGATCCTGCGAACGAGCTCCTCGTCGAGGTGCTCGCACCAGGGTCGGGACGCGAGGTCGAGCCCGGGGACCAGATCCAGTGCCACTACCTCGGCCAGGTGTGGAACGGGAAGGTCTTCGACAACTCCTACGACCGCGGGCAGGCGCTGGCCTTCCAGATCGGGGTCGGCACGGTGATCCGCGGCTGGGACGACGGGCTGGTCGGCCAGCGCGTCGGCTCGCGCGTGTTGCTGTCCATCCCCTCCGACTACGGCTACGGCGACCGCGGCGTCCCCCAGGCCGGCATCCGGGGAGGGGACACGCTCGTGTTCGTCACCGACATCCTGGGAGCCAGCTGATCGGCGTCACCGGCGCGCTCCGGGGACAACGGGGCAGGCGACCCCCGTGCGCACGTGGCACTGGTAGCCGCCCGGGTTCTTCCACAGGTAGCCCTGGTGGTAGTCCTCCGCCCGCCAGAACGCGACGCCCTCGCCCCCGGCCTCGGGGACTGAGGAGGCGATGGCGGTAGTGATCGAGCCGAAGCCGCGCGAGGAGATCTCACGCTGGTAGGCGTCGCGGGTCGCGATCGCCGCTGCGCGCTGGTCGGGCGTCGTGGTCCACACCGCGCTGCGGTACTGCGGGCCGACGTCGTTCCCCTGTCGGTCGCCCTGGGTGGGGTCGTGGATCTCGAAGAAGAGGGCCAGGATCTGCTCGGTGCTCACCTGCGCCGTGTCATAGACGACGCGCACGGTCTCGGCGTGGCCCGTGGAACCGGTGCAGACCTCGGGATAGGTGGGGTGGGCCGTGTGGCCGCCCATGTAGCCGACGGCGGTGGAGACGACTCCCGGCGTCTCCCAGAAGATCTTCTCCACGCCCCAGAAGCACCCGGCGGCCAGGAAGATCAGGGCCTGGCCGGCGCCCGGCGCGAGGTCCAGAGGGGTGCCCAGCACGACATGGCGGGCGGGGTCGGTGCGGGGGGCGCTCAGAGCGTCGATGGACCGGAACACGGGGGTCCTCCTTCGAAGCGGATGTGCCGCTCCATTGCAGCACAGCCCTGATCGTCCCGCGCGCCGAGTGGTCGCGCGCAAGCGACCACTCGGCGGATCGGCGTGCGCGCACGGTAGGGTTTGTCAGCGACGCGAAGCAGGAGGTGGGACATGGAGGATCCGGGCACCCCGGCGGTGAGGGGGCCATTCGCTGCCCTCTTCGACCGGCTTTCCTCACAACGAGGCGGGCACGGGAGCAGAAGGACGCCGATGCCGCTGAGGGAGAACCCGGTGCGTTCCGAGGGCGATGCCACCCAGGCTGTCAGCTGGCCCCTGCGCGTGGCCGCCGCCTGGTCGTGGCGCTTCCTCGCGGTCGTGGCGGCCGCGGTGGTCATCATCTGGCTGGCCTCTCAGATCCCCGGCGTGATCCTGCCCGTGGCCATCGCCATGCTGCTCAGCGTCTTCCTCGCCCCGTTCGTCGAGTGGTGCTCCCGTCATCTGCATCTGAGACGCACCTGGGCCACGGTCCTGATTCTCGTGCTCGCCATCGTCCTGATCGCGGGTCTCGTCAGCTATGCGGGCAACTCGGTCTTCAACCAGTTCCCCCGGCTGATCAGCAGCGCCTCCGGGGGGATGGGCGCGGCCGTCACCTGGCTCTCGGAGGGCCCGCTGGGCCTCGACACGACGGCCGTGGAGAGCTGGCTCGACGACCTCCAGGACGAGGTCTCCGGTTTCCTCCAGTCGAACTCGTCCCAACTCGCCTCGGGCGCGCTGTCGATCGGGTCCTCGCTGGTCTCCGTGGTCACCGGCGGGTTCGTCACGATCTTCTGCCTGTTCTTCTTCCTCAAGGAGGGGCGGCGCATCTGGCTATGGGTCGTGCGCCTCCTCCCCGCCCCCGCCCGCCGTCCCGCCCACGAGGCCGCGATCCGCGGATGGGTGACGATCGGCGGCTACGTGACGACCCAGATCAAGGTCGCCGCCATCGACGCGCTCGGCATCGGTCTGGGAGCGTTCTTCCTGGGCCTGCCCATGGTCGTGCCCATCACCATGCTCGTTTTCTTCGGCTCCTTCATTCCGATTCTGGGCGCGTTCCTGTCGGGGGCGATCGCTGTCTTCGTGGCCGTGCTCGACCAGGGGCTGACGGCGGGTCTCATCATGCTGGCGGTCATCCTGGTCGTCCAGCAGATCGAGGGCAACGTCCTGCAGCCCTGGCTGATGTCCGACGCGGTGTCGCTGCACCCTGTGGCCGTGCTGCTGGTGGTGACGGGGGCGGGCTCCGTCGCCGGCATCATGGGCGCCGTCTTCGGCGTCCCCATCGCCGCGTTCATCAACGCGGTCGCCCTCTACCTCCACGGCTACGACCCGATCCCCGAGCTCGCCTCCCGGGAGGATCGGCCGGGCGGCCCCCCTGGAATGCTCGACGAGATGATCGCGTCGAGCTACCGCTCGACCGCGCCGGCGGGCGTTGACGTCAGGCAGGAGCCCGCGGCCGCCGGGGACACCGCCGGGGCGGGCGGCGACGCCCTCGTCGGGGATGACCCCGCCTCCGTCGGCGGCAGCGGCGACGAGGGCGGGGCGGAGACCCCGGCGAGCGCCTCCTGACGGCATGTCGACGGGCCGCCCCTTAAAGGGGAGGGCCCGTCGGAGGCAGCGCGGGGCGCACGGCCCCCCGCACCGCGGGCTCAGCCTGTGAAAGGCTTGCAGCTGAGAATCACGACTTCGATCTCCCGGCCGTTGGGAGCCTGGTAGGTGAGCGTGTCGCCCGCCTTGTGGCCGATGACGGCCGCGCCCAGCGGGGCCTTCGCGGAGAATACCTGCACGCCCAGGTCCCCGCCCGCATCCCTGGAACCCAGCAGGAAGGTCTGCTCGCGGCCCGCGATCGTGGCGGTCACGACCATCCCCGGTTCGACGATGCCATCGTCGGCCGGCGTCTCGCCGACCTCGGCGTTGGCCAGCATCTCCTGCAGGCTCGCGATGCGGGACTCGTTGAGCGACTGCTCGTTGCGCGCGGCGTGATAGCCGCCGTTCTCGCGGAGATCGCCCTCTTGCCGGGCCTCGTCGATGAGATGGGTGATATGGGGGCGGCGCTTCTGGACGCGCTCGTCGAGCTCGGCTTTGAGAGCGTCGTACTGCGCCTGGGTGAGCCACTGAGTGTCTGCCATGGGTACCTCCAAAAAAAGGACCGGCACCGAGGGGTGCCGGTGGTGAGACGTCGGACCAGTATAGCCGGGGGCGGAGGAGCATTCCGGGGATCGCCGGATCAGGGGCCGCGGCGCCCTCGTGCGGCCCGGCGACGTCTCACCCGAGGACGGCCAGGTACACGGCGACGCAGTGGCAGGCCCAGGCCAGCACCGTGAAGAGGTGGAAGATCTCGTGGAAGCCGAACCAAGCGGGACTCGGATCGGGGCGCTTGAGCGCGTAGACGACCGCGCCGACCGTGTACAGGATGCCACCGGCGAGGACCAGCCACACGACGGCGGGACCGCCCGCCGCCCACAGCTGGGGGAGGTACCACACCGCGACCCAGCCCAGGATGACGTAGACCACGGTCGTCAGCCACCGGGGCGCCGTGGGCCAGAAGACGCTGAGCAGGACTCCCGCTGCGGCGCCTGCCCACACGACGGCCAGCAGGACCACCCGGTCCCGCCCCGTCAGGAGGGAGACCGCGAGCGGGGTGTAGGTGCCCGCGATGAGCAGGAAGATGTTCGAGTGGTCGAGCCGCTTCATGCGAAGCTCCCACCGGGGCGACCAGTAGATCCGGTTGTAGGCGGCGGAGACGCCGAACAGGATGAGGGACGTCGCCAGGAACACGGCTGACGCCCAGGTCTGCGCGGCCGTCGGCGCCAATGCGACCAGCACGACGGACGCCGCCAGGGACAAGGGGGCGGCGATGAGGTGGAACCATCCGCGCAGGTGCGGTTTGATGGCCACGACCTGGTCGGGCAGCCACCTGGTGGGCCTCAGCGACGCGATCTTCATTCCTGCTCCTGATCTGTTGGTGTTCTTCGGACCGCCGCAGGCGCGCGGCGCATCTCTACTACCTACGATACCGTAGGTTCGGTGTCGTGCACGAGTCCGGGATGTGTCCCGGGTTAGGCTTGGACCCACCGGCGCAGCGACTGGACCGGATGTGGTCGACCTGAGGAAGACGGATGGCTCACTGGAATCTCCTCTACGACGTGTACGAGCGTCGTCTGCGCGCCGAGCTCGAGGGGAGTCCGATCCCCCGCCACGTCGGGGTCATCCTCGACGGGAACCGCCGGTGGGCGCGCGCCACGGGCACCACGGCCTCCCACGGCCACCGAGCGGGCGCCGGCAAGATCGAGGAGTTCCTCGAGTGGGCCGAGGAAGCGGGCGTCGAGATCGTCACTCTCTGGCTGCTCTCCCCGGACAACATCGTCGGGAGGGACCCGGAGGAGCTGGCCGAACTCAACGAGATCATCGCCCGAACCGTGTCCGACCTGGCTGGACGGCGCCGCTGGAGGCTCCGCATGGTCGGGGATATGTCGTTGCTCGACCCGGAGCTGTCCGCCCGCCTCCAGCACTCCGCGGCCGACTCCGCAGACGTCGACGGCATGTCGGTCAACGTGGCCGTCGGCTACGGCGGGCGTCACGAGATCGCGGATGCAGTGCGCTCCTACCTCAGCGAGGCCGTCGCCAAGGGGCAGACCCTCGAGGAGGTGGCGCTCACGCTCACCGACTCAGACATCACGGATCACCTCTACACGAAGGGCCAGCCCGATCCGGACCTGGTGATCCGCACCTCCGGAGAGCAGCGACTGTCGGGCTTCATGATGTGGCAGTCCGAGCACTCGGAGTTCTACTTCTGCGAGGCCTATTGGCCGGACTTCCGACGTATCGACTTCCTGCGCGCCCTGCGCAGCTACGGCCAGCGGGAACGCCGCATGGGGCGCTGACGGCCGCGCACTTGCCCTGCGAGGGCGATGACGAGCCGGGCGATGACGGTAGGGCATCATCGCCGAGTGGTCGCAAGCTCGTGACCACTCGGCGACATCGGTCCGTCCGCTCGGGCGGACGGGGCGGAGCCTGGGGCGTCCCCTCCGACGAGGACGCCGAAGCCCTCCGGTGGAGCGGTCAGCGCACCCCGGCGAGCTCCGAGAGCCACGGCGGGTTGGCGCCCGCGCGCGAGACAGTGATGTCTGAGATCGCGGATGCCCGGTCGAGGATGGCGCGGACCTGGTCGTCCTCGATGGCATGCAGGGCAGGGCGGGACATGGCCCCGACCAGGCCCAGCGACCACAGCGCGTCGATGATGCCCCCCATGAACGAGTCTCCCGCGCCCACGGTGTCCACCACCTTGACGTCCGCCGGAACGGCGGCGCGGCGGACCCCGGACACCGTGTGCGCCAGTGCCCCCGTCTTCCCGCGCGTGACGATGACGATCGCCGGGCCCATGGTCAGCCAATCGCGCAGGACGTCCTCGACGGGACGCCCGCCCGTCAGCCAGGCGATATCCTCATCGGAGACCTTGACCACGTCGGAGACGGCGACGAACTTGTTGACCGTGGCCAGGGACTCCTCCGGCGACCCCATGATCGCTGGCCGCGCGTTCGGGTCGTAGGTGATGATCGCGTGCTGCCGGGCGGCGACCAGCGCATCGAGCACAGCGGGTCCACCGGGTTCGATGACCGTGGCGATCGAGCCGGCGTGGACGACGCGTGCCGTGTCCGCGACCCGGATCGGGGAGGCTGGCGCCCACTCGAGGTCGAAGGTGTAGCTCGCCGCGCCATTCTCGTCGAGGGCGGCGAGCGCCGTGGGGGTGCGGTCGGCGCCGTAGGACTCCGGGGTGATGAACACGTGCGAGTCGCCGAAGTGCTTCGTGATGACGTCCCCGCGCGGATCGCGCCCGATCCACGTCTGCAGCGCGACATTGCGGCCCAGCCTGCCCAGCGTCATCGCCACGTTGGCAGGGGACCCGCCGGGGATCTCGGTGGCGGCTGAGGGATTCGAGGCGGGAGAGACGATGTCGACCAGTGCCTCGCCGATGGCGAGGACGTGGGGGTCGGTCTCGAGGTCCATGAAGTCTCCTGTTCGGCTGGGCGGATCGTCAGCAGCTCGCCGAGTGGTCGCTTCCTGGCGACCACTCGCGGTGCCAAGCCTAGTCGCCCGTGGGAACCGGCTCGGACGGCGCCCGGCCGTCTGCCGGCGTGCGGTCCAGACGCTGCTGTGCGTCGTCGAGGATCTGGCGGCACCGGGCGGCGAGTGCCTCTCCGCGCTCCCACAGCTGCAGCGTCGCTTCCAGCGGCGCCTGCCCGCTCTCGAGCTGCCGCACGATGCCGACGAGCTCGTCTCGGGCTTGCTCGTATCCCAGCGTCGCGGGATCGGGCGCCGCGGATGTTGTCGGTTCTGCCATTGGGGCCTCCTTGGGGGTGGTGCCTATCGTGTGGGTGGATGCGGCGTGAGTGTTCCGACCGTTTCGACGAGGACGTCGCTGCCGGGGCGCGGATCGCCCGGCGGGCCGGTTCGCCGACGGCGCGGCCTACGGCGTGCCGGACGGGGCCGCGGGCCCCGGATTCGTTCCGAAGACCTGGGCGACCAGCCGGCCGCGGGCGAGGACGGCCTCCAGGAGGTCGCCCTTCTTCACGGCGGCGGCATCGCGGACCAGATCGCCGGACGGCGTGCGCAGCATGGCGTAGCCGCGGTCGAGGGTCGCTTGCGGGGAGATCGCAGCCAGGGTCGCCTGGGCCCGCGTCAGTTCTGTGCGCTCGGTCGCGAGCCGTCGGCTGACCGACTGGGCCAGCCGCATCGCCTGGGCGTCGACGAGCGCCCGGTGTTGCTCCAGGGCGGCAGTCGGGCGCAGGAGGACGGGCCGGGAGGCCAGGAGAGTGAGGTGCTCCCGCTCGCGGGCGAGCCGCGATCTCACGGCGGCGCGCATCTGCGAGACCGCATGAGCGAGCCCGTCGTGCTCACGCTGACGATCCGGGACGATCCTGCGTGCGGCGTCCGTCGGGGTCGAGGCTCGGTAGTCGGCGACGAGATCCAGCAAGGGGGCGTCGCCCTCGTGCCCGATCGCGGAGACCAACGGGGTCCTCACGGCTGCCGCAGCGCGCACCAGCACCTCGTCGCTGAATGGCAGGAGGTCCTCTACGGCCCCGCCACCGCGGGCGACGACGATGACGTCCACCTCCGGGAGGGCATCCAGTTCGGCCATCGCCGCGCTCACCTGTGGGACGCAGGATGGACCCTGAACAGCGACCTCGCGGATCTCGAAGGTGATGCCCGGCCAGCGGGCGGTCGCGTTGACGATGACGTCGTCCTTCGCTTTCGCGTTCCGTCCGCAGATCAGGCCGACACGCTGGGGCAGGAAAGGCAGCGGGACCTTCCGGCCCTCCGCGAAGAGCCCCTCGGCGTCCAGCGCGTGGCGGAGCTCCTCGATGCGGGCGAGGAGATCGCCGATCCCCTGGAGGTGGACCTCGGCGGCACGCAGGTTGAGTGTGCCGCGGCGCTCCCAGAACGTCGGCTTCACGCGGACGACGACGCGTGCTCCCTCGTCGAAGCCGGGACCGGTGCGGTCCAGGACGCCCGGAAAGGTGGAGACGGTCATCGAGGTGTCCGCCTCGGTGTCACGTAGGACGAAGAAGGCCATCTTCGTGCCCGGGCGGGGTTTGTACTCGACGACCTGGCCCTCGACCCACATCTCCGACATGCGATCGACGTAGACCTTGATGTTCTCCGTGAGCCGTCGCAGGGGCCAGGGGTTGTCGCGGGTGGTGTCCGCGGCACGGGCAGCGGGCGCGGGGCCGGGCGCATCGGGGCCGGGGGGTGCGGGTCTTCCAACACCGTTCGCTGAGTGCTGCTGGGAGGTGATCACCCGTCCAGCATGTCATTTCCGCGGTGGTGTCGTCACGTGGGGCGGTGTGTCGTCAGTGTCCCTGGAGGTGCTCGGCGGTGTCGGTGACGACCGTGTGCGACGTGCGCACCTCGAAGGCTGAGGAGGTCTCGCGGGTCTGGATGATGCCGGGGACAGAGAGGGTCTCTCCGGTGAAGGGGTTTGTCACGGTGGCGGCCCAGGTCGTGATCAAGCTGATGGTCTGCGCGTCGGCGGCGGTGGTGTAGGTGTGCTGGTTGGTCGTGTCGGGCCAAGGGGAGCCCGGGTCGGCGGTGACGAGGGGTGCGCTGCCGTCCTGGAAATCGAAGGCGAAGCTGTCGGCGTGGAGGCGGATCGGGACGGTGTACCCGAGGACGGTGACGGTGAGGGTCTGCTCCGTGTCGACGGCGTGCACCAGAGTGGGGACACCGGTGTAGGACCAGTCCGCAGGCTGGACGGCGAGGCCGGCGGGGGAGACATGGGCGGTCGCCAGGGCCTGGTAGAGGATGTCGGCCGTCGAGGGCGGGGTGAAGGTGCTCTCCTCCGGGTCGGTATCCGAAGGGAGCGGGCCGATGAGCGGGCAATCGTCATCGGCCCACTGGCCTTGCTGGATCTGGCCGAGACACCCGGAGGGGACCGAGGGCGGCAGTCCCGCCGCGGCCGCGACCGTCCAGTAGGTGCCGTCCTCGGACGGGCTGCTGTCCAAGCCGGGAATGAGGAGTCCGGAGGCGATGCCGGCTTCGATCAGGATGGTGTCGCCGCTTCCGCCGGGGTTCAGTGTCCACTTGGCGTCCTCTCCCAATTCGGGGGCATCCGCTTTTGCTGGTAATGCCAAGAGCAAGATTGATGCACAAATAGCAACAGTAAGAATTTGGACTTGGCTATTCGCTCTCAGTATCATCTGCTCCAGCTCCTCCGCAAACTATCCATTTCTCGATGAAGCACGTATGGAGTTCGATAAGCTCTTTATCGGGATCAATTGCGTCGAGATGGCCATCGGCGTAACTTGCGTCGGCTGAAGTTGTAACGTGAAGCAGAATTGCGTACTTATCGTTGACGTTCGGATAAGGGATTGGCGAATCTGCCTGCGTGACCTCGTATCGGAGATTGTCATTCCAGCCGCCTTTTCGGTAGCGCTCTTCGACATTCGTGGCCATCCCGTTGCAGAGCTCGCAGTCCTCTGTGCTGATCTTCCGCAGCAGCGCAGTGTCGCCGGTGTTCCACGCATACTCCGTGACAGCGATAAAATAACGTGCGAACTCCTCGGCGGCCTCGGGGGTGTTGTCCCCGATGCTGATGGGCGAGGCGGGCGGCTGAGGCTCGGGTCCGTCGCTGGGCTTGAGCAGGTGCCCGTCCGGTCCCACGACGTACCCGCCTGACATGGACAGCTCGGGCGTGGGTGAGCGGCCGGTGGGGTCGGCCATGCCGGAGGGCGGGTCGTTGCCGGAGTCCTGGTTGGAACACGCGGTGAGGAAGCAGCCGGCCAATCCGATGGCCAGGACCGGGAGGAGACGAGTGAACACGCCGGTGTGAGTCATGCGTCACACCATAGCTGGTACAGGTTCCTAGACACCAGACCTCCACAAGAATTTGTGGATAACGTGCAGTCCTCTTGTGCGGCGGCCTGAGAATCCCCAGACCGTCTCGCCGAGTGGTCACGTGCGAGCGACCACTCGGCGATGGCGTCATGATCACCGGGCCTTTAGGGCAGGAACGGCCTCGTCGATGGCGATGAACGTCGGCGCGGACGTGGCAGGTGTGCCCGATCTCCCCGAGACCTGCGCGCGGCGGACCGATACATTGGGGGCTATGAGCCTCCAGACAGCCGCCTCCTCTCGGGTACCGCACCCTGCTGCGGCGGACGCTGCCGCTCCACGGTCCGTGGGGCACTCGTCGGCAGCGGGCCCCGGCACCATCCTCGTCGCAGCGCCCCGTGGATACTGCGCGGGAGTGGACCGGGCGGTCGACGTCGTGGAGAAGGCGCTCGACCTCTATGGTCCGCCCGTCTACGTCCGCAAGGAGATCGTCCACAACAAGTACGTCGTGGAGTCCCTGTCGCGGCGCGGAGCCATCTTCGTCCAGGACACGGAGCAGGTTCCCGAGGGTGCCCGTGTCGTCTTCAGCGCCCACGGCGTCTCCCCCCAGGTGCGCGCGGTCGCTCAGGCGCGCAACCTGGCCACCATCGACGCGACCTGCCCTTTGGTCACCAAGGTCCACCGTGAGGCGATCCGTTTCGCGAAGGAGGACTACGACATCATCCTCGTCGGCCACGAGGGCCATGAGGAGGTCGAGGGCACCTTCGGGGAGGCGCCCGAGCACATCCAGGTCGTCGGCTCGCCCGAGGAAGTCGACGACGTCGTCGTGCGCGATCCCTCGCGTGTCGTGTGGGTGTCCCAGACGACGTTGTCGGTCGACGAGACGCGGGAGACAGTGGACCGGCTGCGCGAGCGGTTCCCTCTGCTGGAGGATCCGCCCAGCGACGACATCTGCTACGCCACGCAGAACAGGCAGGTCGCCGTGAAGACCATCGCCCCGCGCGCCGACGTCATGATTGTCGTGGGCTCGGCGAACTCGTCGAACTCGGTACGCCTGGTCGAAGTGGCCCTGGAGTCCGGCGCCGGCGCCGCGTACCGCGTCGACAAGGCGGACGAGCTGGACCCCGTCTGGTTCCAGGGCGCCTCGACCGTGGGGCTGACGTCGGGGGCATCGGTGCCGGAGGTGCTCGTGCGCGACGTCGTCGAGTGGCTCCGGGCCCGCGGCTTCCCCACCGTCGAGGAGGTCCGCACCGAGACCGAGACCATCACCTTCGCCCTGCCGCGGAACCTGCGCGCGCAGATGGCGGCCAGCGGCATGGGGGAGACCCGTCCCCACGCCAAGCGCCGCGTCGGCGTGAACCACACCAGCTGAGACCACCGCGCTGTCCCCATTCACCCGCCCATCGAGGCGCCGCCGATCCCATCGACTGGTCGCACGCACGTGACCACTCGACGCAGAGGGGAGCCGGCGCGGCGGCACCTACAATGAACGGGTGTCGCTCACCATCGGAATCGCCGGACTGCCCAACGTCGGCAAGTCGACCCTGTTCAACGCGCTGACGCGCGCGACCGTTCTGGCGGCGAACTATCCGTTCGCCACCATTGAGCCGAATGTCGGGATCGTCCCGCTGCCCGACCCCCGGCTGGAGCGCCTCGCCTCCCTCTACAACTCTGAACGCATCGTGCCGGCCACGGTGTCCTTCGTCGACATCGCCGGCATCGTGCGCGGCGCCTCCGAGGGGGAGGGGCTGGGCAACCAGTTTCTCGCCAACATCCGCGAGGCCGACGCCATCTGCCAGGTCACGCGCGTCTTCCAGGATCCCGATGTCGTCCATGTCGATGGACGGGTGTCTCCCAAGGACGACATCGAGACGATCTCGACGGAGTTGATCCTTGCGGACATGCAGACGCTGGAGCGCCAGATCCCGCGACTTGAGAAAGAGGTGCGCGGGCGGAAGACCGAGGCCGTCGTGCTGGAGACTGCGCAGGCGGCGCTCGCGCTGCTCGAGCGCGGCGAGCTGCTGTCCGGGACCGCGAGGGCGGGCCTGGACGCCGAGGCGTTGAAGTCGTTCCAACTCATGACCTCCAAGCCGTTCATCTACGTGTTCAACATGGACGATGCCGGGATGGACGATCCTGCGTTGCAGACGGAACTGCGCGACCTGGTCGCGCCCGCCGAAGCCGTCTTCCTCAACGCCGAGTTCGAGGCCGAACTGGTTGAGCTGGATCCTGACGACGCCCGCGAGATGCTCGAGGAATCGGGCCAGAGCGAGTCCGGGTTGGACAAGCTGGCGCGTGTCGGCTTCGACACGCTCGGGCTCCAGACATTCCTCACGGCGGGCCCGAAGGAGGCGCGGGCCTGGACGATCCATCAGGGCGATACCGCCCCGGAGGCCGCCGGGGTCATCCACACGGACTTCCAGAAGGGCTTCATCAAGGCGGAGATCGTCGGCTTCGACGACCTCATGGAGCTGGGTTCCGTGGCCGAGGCGCGCGCGCATGGCAAGGTCCGCATGGAGGGCAAGGACTACGTCATGCAGGACGGGGACGTGGTGGAGTTCCGGTTCAATGTGTCGTCGTGACTCGATGTGACGCTCTGCGACGGGCTTGTGCCGAACGGCTCGCCGCATGCCTCACGTCACGCCGCATGCAGATGAGGCGGGGGCGTTCATCCCACGAGACCACCTGCGCGAATCCGCGTGACTCATACATGCGGATGGCGCTTTGGCGCCAGTCCCACACCGTCAGCGTCACCGGAACGGACCCGGCCGCGACGATCGCAACATCGAGCAGAGCCGAACCGACGCCGCGACCCCGTACGCCAGGAGATGCCCACAGGCGCTTGACCTCAACCGACTCAGCCTGCGGCTTCACGACAACGACGCCGACCACACTCCGGTCAAGTTCGGCCACGAAGACCAGGCAGTCCGACAACGCGCCGGCCGGATCTTCGACTTCGGCTCGGTACTTCACAGGAAGCTCTCCCATGGGAGAAAGACACCCGCCGGCTCCCTGTTCGGTCTTCTCCTTCTCTGTCTGGACGAGATACGCTTGAAGCGCCTTGCCGATCGCCGTGGCGTCGTCGGGCTGTGCATCGCGGATGAACGGCTTCAGCGTCACGACGGACATCTCCTCGAGTCTTGCAACTTTCTGGTTGTGCGCCGCGAACTCTACCGCGGGTCGTGCGCAGGCCGGGTATCGACTGATCTAACTGCAGAGGTTGATCGGCCGCCGGGCATGGTGGAGTTCTCGCTCAACGTGCTACGCGCAAGAGCCGCGGCTCGGGAGGGGAAACCGCCGGATGACATGGAGGGCGGGCGACGATGAGCAAGTACGATCCCTTATGGCGGCGAGTGGGCGGGGAGACGTCCCACTCGTTCGTCATGACGTTCGACCAGATCCGTGAGGACCCAGTGCGCAACGGTGCCCGACAAGCAGGGACGTCCTCGTCCCGGGAACGCTGTCGCGTCCCGGACCGACTCATGGTCGGACGCGCGCGAACACTGCGCGACGCCGCGCGTCTCGTGCGTCGCCAGGTTTTCGTCGACGAACAGGGCGTGCCGGAGGACGAGGTGTTCGACGGCGCGGATGGGCGAGCCGTCCACGTGGTGGCCTTCACCGGTGAGGATCCCCTCGCGACCGCACGGTGCCTGGAACTGGGGAGCCACATCTGGCGGGTCGGACAGGTCGCCGTCCTCGAGCCTGCTCGCGGCCTGGGCACGGGGACGCTCGTCATGCGCGCGGCCCTCAAACACATCGTCTCGTGCGGCGGCGTCGAGATCGTGCTCGCCGCGCAGAGTGGCGCCGCGGAGTTCTACCGGCGGCTCGGCTTCGCGCAGTGCGCCCCGGGTGATGCTCTCGAGTCGGGAGTCGTCCTCGTCCCGATGTCCCTTACGCTGTGAGACCGCCGGGCACCTCCCGGCCGCGACGGGCGTCGGATCATCCGACGACCCGGGAGAACAGGTCTGACAGCGAAGAGCGGACCATGCGACACCTGCTGACCCTGACCGGGTGGACCCGCACAGACCTGCGTGAACTCTTCGAGCGAACGGACCAGTACTGTGCCGGGACCGGCGCAGGGACCGAGGGCGCCGCCGTGGTTCTTCCCGCCCACGAGTCTCTGCACACGGGTGTCCTTCGAACGCGGAGAGGCGGAGATGGGACTCCAGCCGATCGCCCTCCCCTCCGAGACTCTGGACACAGACGAGGATCTCGTCGATCTCGCCGGCTATCTCGCCTCATGGGCGAGGCTCCTCGTCGTCAGGCACAAGGACGGGACAGTGCTGGAGAAACTGGCAAGCACCGAGGCGCTCCCGGTGATCAACGCGATGACCGCTGCCGACCACCCCTGCGAGATCCTCTCCGACCTCTACGCGCTGTCCCAGGCAACCGATGTATTCGGTCTGCGCATCCTGTTCGTCGGGGCGGACGGGAACATCGCGCGCGCCTGGCGGGAGGCCGACCGATCCTTCGGATTAGATGTCCGCCAGACTTGCCCAGTCGGCCTTCGGGTTCCGGGAATGCCATGGGAGGAGGATCTCGCGACCGCGATGACGGCAGCAGATATCGTGATCCCGGACGCTCCCGGACGCTCCCGGCCGCTCCCGGATGCCACGAGGGCGAGCTCGTCGGCCTACCGAGTGACGGCGGATCTCCTCGACACCGCCCCCGCAAATGTCCGGTTCATCCCATGCCCACCCTTCGTGAGAGGATGCGGAGGTGGCTGAGAACGCCTTCGACCACCCGTCCTTCGTCGGGTACCGCTTCAAGCGACTCCTCGTGCCGGTGCAGCAGGCGGTGAAGTCCTGGTTCTTGGAGGACGGATGACGCCGGTGGGCCGCCCTCGTCCGGCACCGGTCTAGGCTTGGGCCCGTGGGAGCGTGGACCGGGGATGAGCGGCGACCGCCGGCCGCGGATCCGCGCTCGACAGCGGGGGAGAGAGACTCCTCGCCGCCGCGCCTGTCGGAGATGACCCTGGAGGAGCTCTGGAGGATCTTCCCGATCGTCCTGCAGGGGCACGATCCCGCCTACGGGCAGTGGTTCGAACGGGCGCGCCACGAGTTGCAGGCGCAGTGGGGCCCGCTTGCGGTGCGCATCAGCCACATCGGTTCCACCGCGGTGCCCGGGCTTCTGGCCAAGCCGACGGTTGACATCCTCCTTGAGCTGTCGATCGGCGTGACTCCTCGCCAGGCGCTCGAAAGGCTCATCGCGTCGGGATGGACACGGATGTCCGGAGACGTCTTGGAGCCGATGCGCCTCGCAATGAACCGCGGGTACACGCCCCGAGGGTATGCCGACCGGGTGTTCCACCTGCACGTCCGACATCCGGGGGATCCCGACGAGCTCAACTTCCGCGACTACCTGATCGACCACTCCGACGTCCGTGACGAGTACGGCGCTCTCAAGCGCGGTCTGCAGAAGCGTTTCGAGCACGATCGGGAGGCGTACACGGAGGCGAAGACGCCGTTCATCCGTGCGGCGACGGTGCGGGCGCGGGCTCAGTACGGATCGCGTCACGCGCTTGGCAGAGAGTCTTCGGGAGCAGTTCCCGTGGTTCCCCACGGCGTCGACTGCCCCTGAGGATGAGGGCCGTGCCGGCCGGGCAAGCGCGGTCCGCTGGTCGGCTCGCCGAGTGGTCGCTCGCGAGCGACCACTCGGCGAGCGAGGGGAACGGGACAGGGACTGCTCCGAGGCATAACCGGAAGCAGGCGGCTACGGATCGGGATACAGTGCCGGGGGTGAACAACCTGACGTCTTCCGACAAGCACCGGGTTCGCGCCATTCCGAGAAGACCGTCCCCATTGGGAGGACGACGCCCCACTCGCGAGGATCTCGCTCGGTTCGCCTCCGACGATCCCGACGCGATCGATGACGTCCTGCCTGCGTCGGGGGAACGCCTCAGGCTCCTCATCGTCGGCATCAATCCAGGACTGTGGACAGCCGCAGTCAACGCGCCATTCGCGCGCCCCGGCAACAGGTTCTGGCCATCGCTCCACCGCTCGGGGCTCACAGATCACCTGGTCGACGCCTCGACCGGGCTGTCCGATGAGGACGAGTCGCAGCTCCTCTCCCGCGGGATCGGGTTGACCAACATCGTCGGCCGGGCCACGGCTCGGGCCGACGAACTGACCCGGGAGGAACTGAGAGCCGGCTGTGCGCACCTGATCAGACGGGTCGCCAAGCTGCGGCCGCGGGCGGTGGCAGTCGCGGGGATCACCGCTTTCAGAATCGCATTCGGCCGGCCTCAGGCGCGTTTGGGGGTTCAAGACACCGGGGACGTTCCGGGATGGCCGTCGAACTCGCAGTTGTGGGTCGTGCCCCAGCCCAGCGGGCTCAACGCCCACGAGAACGTCGACTCCCTCGCGCTGCGTTGGCGCGAGGTGTGGGACGCGTCCGGCGACTGAAGGACCAGAGGCGGCGCCTCCCCGTCGGGATCGGTGCGCGCCGAGTGGACGCGTGCATGCGACCACTCGGCGTTGGTGTGAGACACGGGGGCGATCGTGGTCCTCCGGCGGAACACTCCGGCGTTCGTCGCCGATGGGACGTCAAACCGGCGCGGACTTCGCCAGACGTCCCCATGCAAAGGGTATCCCCGTGGATCTGCTGCAGAATCTTCTGTGAGAGAAATCGGAGGAACGCTGGCCCGCAGGCGTGGGCTGGCGAGGCCCCGAACCGGCGATGGTGACGGGAACGTCCCGGGCCGTTGGGATCTCAGGCGAAGAAGGACTCGCCGGAGGGGCGGGTTGAACGGACCTCGGTGACGGTGTCGAGCGCGCAGACGTAGAAGCCGAGAAGAGTGGTGCCGGTTCGGCGGCACTGCGCGACAAGCGTCTCCCGCCAGGCTCGGGCAAGGTCCGCAGGGAGGTCTGTTCTCGTTCCGGCCGCGATGAGGACGGCAGGCACGGATAGCGCCTCAAGGATGCTGCCGACGTAGAGATGACGGTCCGCGTTGCTGCACCGCCAGTGCATCTCGTCCACCATGATTGGGTTGCCCGCGATGCGATGCTCCGCATCACAGGCGATGACGGCCAGCGAGTCTGCGACGCGATCGCGCTCGCCCATGACGAGGTCGACGACATCGGCAGCGAGTCCGGAGGCGGACAGTGGGTTCAGGTTCCAGTTCTCAGGAAGATCGCGGAATGTCATGTGCTGAGCATTCCAGACTGGAACGGACTGCGGCGAAGATCCGCTATATCTGTGGATCAGCGATCCACAGGTGTGAAAGACCGTGTGGATGGTCGCGCGATGTCGATTCGTGGCAGTCTCATGGATCCGCCGAGTGGTCGCGTGCGAGCGACCACTCGGCGAGGATGACGTGGAAGGGCGCACGGGACGCCCGGGCGGAGCCGGTCAGAGGGCATCGGCGAACTCGGACTCGAAGGCTTCTCGGACCGGTGTGTTGACGGCCACGAACAAGACCTCGTCCACCTCGGGCCAGACCTGCGCCGTGCGCGCGCCGGCGGAGCCGGCGCCGTCCTCGTCGATGGGGAGAACGGCGCGCCTGGCCGCGGCGGCGACAGCGCTCGGGGGCCAGCCGTACGCGCCCGCGCCGATGGCGGGGAACGCGACGGACCGCGCGCCGATCTCGGCGGCGACACGCAGTGAGGAACGGAAGCACGACTCGAGCACGCCCGGATCCGTCTCACCGGCGTGCCGGTTCGGGCCGACCGTATGGATCACCCACCGGGCGGGCAGGTCAAAACCGGGTGTCGCCACCGCCTGCCCCGGGGGGAGGCCCTCCGGCAGGGAAGCCGCGCGCAACTCGCGGCAGGCGGCCAGAAGCCGGGGACCGGCCGCCCGGTGGATGGCGCCATCGACGCCCCCGCCGCCGAGGAGAGAGGAGTTCGCGGCGTTGACGATCGCGTCGACGGCCAGGAGCGTGATGTCGCCCGGGACCACGCGCAGACGAGGCGCGCTCCTGCGCGGCGCGGCGGGAGGGCGGCCGGTGACGTCGTCCATCGCTTACGCCATCGGGTCGACGTTAAGGATGAGGATCAGCGTGTGCTCCTCGCCCGGCGACAGGCTGACCGCGTCGTCGCGGACGTTGCCCGCCTCGACGCACACGAAGTCCTGCCAATCATGAGGGCCCAGATCCGAGAGCTCCGCGGCGCCCTCGGCCCATGGGTTCCACACGATCGTGCTGGCCGAGCTGTCCTTGTCGATCGTGATCGCGCGACGTCGACGGGGGTCGTGGAGCACGAGGGCGGAGGCGGAGCGGTAGATGCGATCTGTGGGCCCGACGAGGGCGAGCTCACCGACCTGTGTGCGCCACCGGCCGTCGTCGCGGACCGCGTCCAGGTAGTCTGCGCCCTCCAGGCCATCGATCGTGACATCCTTCACGTCGCCGACCGCGAAGTAGGTGTGGAGGGCCTCTTCGATCCGGACGGCGTGGTCGTCGTCGTTGACCACGGTCAGGCTCAGGACCAACTCGTCGGTGACGGAGACGCGCAGAAGCGCGTGGAAACGATGGGGGAAGATCCCGGCCGAGGCGCCTTCGCCTACGGGATCATGGTCGAGGCGGAAGCTCCGCGAAGCGAGGCCCGGGCTCTCCGGGGCGTCCTCGGCATCGAGCATGCGCCACCGCGTCGTCCGCGCGAAGCCGTGGGAGGGGCGCATCGCACCGCCAGGCCCCGTCCCGAACCACGGCAGGCACACCGGAATGCCGCCCCGCACGGGCGCGGATCCGTCGAGGACCGCTCTCGGGGACATCCACAGGACGGGTGCCTCGCCATCAGGCGCCCAGGACATCACCTGGGCGCCGAAGGGCGTGACCGTCCCACTGCTGCCCGGGCCGGCGAGGGAGGCGCGCTCGTCGAGGATCGTCATGCCACCGAGCCTAGACGCATTCCTGTGACCAGTGGGTTCGGTGAAGGCCTGTGACCGCCCGCGCCGCAGGGGGGCGGCCGAGGGTCCCGAGTGGTCGCACGCACGCGACCACTCGGCGTTCACTCGAGGCCCGGGAGGGGAACCGCGGGGCGGCGGGGGACGAAAGGGGCAGAGGAACCGGGCAGGACGGGACGTGGCCGGGGCCACGCGTTTTCGACCGGGGGCAGGTCGTGGCCTACAGTAAACAAACGGTATTCTGACCGAGTCGTAGGAGTCTCGCGGTGGATCCGGGCGACGGTTGGTCGCGTCGGATCCACGTGGGCTCCTCGGTGAAGCTGAGCGCCGACGAACGACCGGATTCGTCCCGAAGAGGTCGGGTCGGTGCGCCCATCGAAAGTAAGTGCCCGATGACCCGATATCTGTTGAGGCGACTTCTCAACTACATCGTCCTGCTGTTCATCGCCGTGACCTTCGCCTACTTGCTGGCAGGTTCGGCGATGGAGCCCCGATCGGTGTTCGACTGGACGAATCCGCATCTCAACAAGGATGCGATCCTCGCTCAGCTGACGAGTTTCAATCTCAACACCGACGTCCCACTCGTCGAGCGCTACTGGACATGGCTGCAGGGCGTCGTCGGGCACTGGGACTGGGGGCGCACGCCGAACGGCGACTACGTCAACCAACTGCTCGCGGTGCGCATCTGGGTCTCGGTCCGCTTGATCTTCCTGGGCTCGTTCATCGGGATCATCGGCGGCGTGGCGCTGGGAGCCTGGACGGCGACGCGTCAGTACAAGATCTCCGACCGCGTGGTGTCGATCCTGTGCCTCATCATCATCTCGACCCCGACGATCGTCCTGGCGACCCTCCTCCAGATCGGGGCCACTCATTTCAACCAGGCGACGGGCACGAACGTCTTCGAGTTTATCGGCGAGGCCGGCCAGATCGGCTCGTATCCCGGTGGAGCCCTGGTCGATCGGGCACAGCATCTGCTGCTCCCGACGATCTCGATGTCGCTGGGCGGCATCGCCACCTACTCCCGTTACCAGCGCAACCTCATGCTCGACACGTTGGGCGCCGACTACGTGCGCACGGCGCGCGCCAAGGGGCTCACGAAGGGACGGGCCATGAGCCGTCACGCGCTCCGCACGGCGCTCGTCCCCATGGCGACCTACTTCGCCTTCGTCATCGCGCAGCTCTTCCAGGGCGCCACGATCACCGAGAGGATCTTCGGGTGGCACGGCATGGGCGAGTACTCCGTCTCCTCGATCACCGGCCAGGACGTCAATGGCACGGTCGCCGTCGTCGCCTTCTCGGCGGTGTGCACGTTCTTCGGGTTGATGCTCTCCGACATCTTCACCGTCGTCGTCGACCCGCGTGTGCGGGTGAGCTGAGCGAGGGACGGAACAGGAGACCATTCACATGTCATTCCGCAACACTCGCCGCACAGACCGCGAGCAGAACAGCCGCAATCCCGAGCAGGACGCCCACGACGTCTCCACCGCGGAGCGCAGGGACAACCATGTCCTCACCGAGGGCGATCCTGTGAACCCGCAGGATGCCGACGGCCATCAGCGGTACAACCGGCGTCAGCTGATCACCCGCCGCTTCCTGCGCAACAAGACGGCCGTCGTCGGCCTCATCGGCTTCATCCTCATCGTGCTCTTCGCGATCTTCGGGAACTTCATCGCCCAGTGGGGGTACACGGAGGTCGACTCCCACGCCTTCCTCAAAGGGCCGTCCGCCGACCACTGGCTGGGCACGACCCAGAACGGGCGCGACGTCCTGGCCATGACCGTGGCCGGCCTGCGCAAGTCGCTGGTCATCGGCATCTCTGTCGCCGCGATCCAAACCGTGGTCGCGGCCCTGGTCGGTGCGGCCGCCGCCTATTTCGGCAAGGTCGTCGACACGATGATGCTGTGGGTCATCGACCTGCTACTGGTCATCCCGTCATTCCTGCTCATCGCCATCATCACCCAGAAACTCGGGGGCCACAAGGGCTCGACGCTGACGTTCATCTTCCTGCTCGCGGCATTCGGCTGGATGCTCACCGCCCGCGTCATCCGTTCGATGACCCTGTCGGTCATCAGCCTGGACTATGTGCGCGCCGCGAAGTACATGTCGGTGCCGGCCTGGACGATTATCGTCCGCCACATCATCCCCAACGTCTCCTCCTACCTCATCGTCGACGCGACCCTGGGGGTCGTCTCCGCTGTCATGCAGGAGACGGTGCTCTCCTACTTCGGCTTCGGCGTCCAGCCCCCTGAGACCTCGCTGGGCACGCTGCTGGCCGACGGCCAGACCATGGCCACGACCTTCCCCTGGATCTTCCTGGCGCCGGCCACCGTCTTGACGCTGATGCTCGTCTTCATCAACTTCATGGGCGATGGCCTGCGTGACGCCATCGATCCCTCCTCGAAGTCTGGCGGTGAGGCATGATCCGCGGGTCCAACAGGTCCAGGGTCGCCCTCGTCCCTGGTGGGGGAGGATCCCCGCATCGCGACGAGGACGCCGTCGGCGCGCACCGCGCACCGACGCAGGCGCGGACAACGACGACACAGACTGAGGGAGGCCTGCGATGAGCGGGACGGACCGGCGGCCGGCGGCCAGCACCGCCCAGGAGCGCGCGACTCACAAGAAGGTGCGGAAGGACGCGGATGCGGCCGAGCTGCCCCGGCGCGCCAAGGGGGTCCCGGTGCTCGAGGTCTCAGACCTCCATGTCACCTTCCCCTCCGAGGACGGACGCGTCCACGCCGTGCGAGGCGTCAACTTCTCGCTGATGTCCGGCGAGGTCCTGGGAATCGTCGGAGAGTCCGGCTCGGGGAAGTCTGTGACGTCAATGGCCGTGATGGGCCTGCTCGACGAGAACGCCCGAGTCGAGGGCTCCGTCAAGATGCACGGCACGGAGCTCCTGGGGCGCTCCGACTCCTACATGTCACGGATCCGCGGCGACAAGATCGCCATGGTGTTCCAGGACCCGCTGTCGGCCCTCACGCCCGTGTACACGATCGGCTCCCAGCTGGTCGAGGCGCTCCAGATCCACAACACGTACACGGACAAGGAGGCCGAGGCGCGCGCCATCGAGTTGCTCGACCTGGTCGGCATCCCCAATCCGGAGATCCGGTTCAAGTCCTTCCCCCACGAGTTCTCCGGCGGCATGCGCCAGCGCGCCATGATCGCCATGGCGATCGCCAACGACCCCGATCTCATCATCTGCGACGAGCCGACCACCGCCCTGGATGTCACCATCCAGGCCCAGATCCTCGAGCTCCTCAAGACGGCCCAGGAGGAGACCGGCGCCGCCGTCATCATGATCACCCACGACCTCGGCGTCGTCGCGGGCCTGGCCGACAAGGTCGCCGTGATGTACGCGGGACGCGTCGTCGAGCGCGGGACGGTGGACGACATCTTCTACGGCACCCGCATGCCCTACACGATCGGTCTGCTCGGCGCCCTGCCCCGCCCGGACCAGACCTCCGAGGAGGCGCTCGCCACGCTGGAGGGCAACCCTCCGTCGATGCTTGAGCTGCCCACGGGCTGCCCCTTCGCGCCGCGGTGCCCCCTGGTGGAGGACCGGTGCCGGGCCGGCGAGCCGATGCTCGTCGCGACGGACGCCTACAAGGACTCCGCCGAGGCCTCCGCGGGGGACGCGGGCGGCGGGGAGCTGGTCGCGGCCGGCGTCGTCGAACCGCACCGGGTGGCCTGCATCCGGCACGAGGACATCGCCCGCAACCACTGGCACTTCGCGGACATCTACCCGATCCCCAGCCACATCGACCGAGCTGCCGGGCGGCGCGGGCGCGAGGAGCGGGATGTGGTCCTGGAGGTCCGCGATCTCACGAAGTTCTTCCCCCTGACGAAGGGCGCGGTGTTCAAGCGCCGGGTCGGCACCGTCCACGCCGTCGACGGCATCTCCTTCGAGATCCGTCAGGGCGAGACGTTGGGCCTGGTCGGGGAGTCCGGATCGGGCAAGACCACGACCCTGCTCGAGATCCTGGACCTCAAGGCCCCGGAGAACGGGCGAATCGTGGTGCTGGGCAAGGACACGTCCCAGATGAGCAACCGGATCCGCAAAGAGACTCGTAGGGACCTGCAGGTCGTTTTCCAGGACCCGATGGCCTCGCTGGATCCGCGGATGCCGGTGTTCGACATCATCGCCGAACCTCTGAAATACAACGGGTACTCGAAGGATCGCATCGAGAAGCGCGTCGAGGAGCTCATGGCGCTGGTCGGGCTCGAACCCGCCCACGTCAACCGCTACCCGCGGCACTTCTCCGGCGGCCAGCGCCAGCGCATCGGCATCGCCCGGGCCCTGGCCCTCGAACCGAAGCTCCTGGTCCTCGACGAGCCCGTGTCGGCCTTGGACGTCTCCATCCAGGCGGGGATCATCAACCTGCTCGACCAGCTCAAGACCGAGCTCGGCCTGTCCTACCTCTTCGTCGCCCACGACCTGTCCGTCATCCGCCACATCGCGGACCGCGTCGCCGTCATGTACCTGGGGAAACTGGTCGAGGTCGGCAGTGTGGAGGAGGTCTTCGACCGTCCACGCCATCCCTACACCCAGGCTCTGCTATCGGCCATCCCGATCCCGGATCCCGCCAAGGAGCGGGCGCGCCACCGCATCATCCTGCGCGGCGACCTGCCCTCTCCGGCCAACCCGCCCTCGGGGTGCCGTTTCCGCACCCGGTGCCCGCTGTTCCTCACTCTGCCCGACGAGCTCAGACAGCGCTGCGTCGACGAGTCGCCCGAGCTGCGTGTCATTGACGAGGGCGGCACCAGCCCCGCTCAGGACACCCACGTCGACGACCGTGCGGCGTGCCATTACGCGAAGCCGCAGAAGGTCTTCTGAGGCCGTCCGCCGCGTGTGTCCCGCGGCGCTCCGACGGGGGAGGCCCGGAGGCCCGTGTCCAGGGACGGCGCTCCCCGGAGGCGGAGCAGTAGGCGGGCGGGTTCGCGCACCCGGCTGCTCCCGGTTCTCGCTGAGCGCCGAGTGGTCGCGTGCCGGTGACCACTCGGCGCGGTCCCTGGTCTCGCCTCCGGCTCCCGCGAGAGGCTCCGGACTCCGGAGACGCCGTTGGAGGGGAACTCGGTTTCTGCTCGCCCTGCGGTCGCCGCGGTCGCGGTCACGATTGGTCACGATTCGGCCGCTAAGTGCGGTCACAGGGTGGTCCGATTGTCGAACATTGCTTCCTGTTGGCTAGCCTATGACCCACGGCGACCGCAGGCTCCCACAAGGAGCCTTTCGCCAATCCCTATCCACTCCACGATGGAGGTAGACATAATGCGGCGCACTTCCCGTGCCATCGCAGCTGTCGGTGCCGTGGCGGCGCTGGCGCTGACCGGATGCTCAAGCGGAGGCGGCCAGTCCGGCCAGTCAGGAGATGCCGGGTCCAGCGGTTCGGCCACCGCGCTCGCGGCATCCGACGTCAACGAGCAGCCCCGCGATGCCCTCCAGCAGGGCGGCACGCTGCGGATGACCATCACGTCCATGCCGACCAACTGGAACATGTTGGAGACCGACGGCAACACCGTCGACAACAAGGATATCTACGAGTTCCTGCTCTCGCAGACCGCCAACTGGATCTTCGCAGCGGACGGAACCTACGAGCCGAACACGAATTACCTGGAGTCCTATGACGTCCAGGACGCCACCGCGGACAAGGGGCAGGTCGTCACCCTGAACCTCAACCCCGACGCGAAGTGGAACTCCGGGCGCTCCATCACCTGGGAGGACTACGAGTCCCAGTGGAAGGCCTGCAACGGCGAGAACGAGGACTTCCTGTGCGCGAGCACGGACGGTTTCAACCAGATCGCCTCCGTCGAGCAGGGAGACAGCGAGTTCCAGGTCGTCGTCACCTTCAAGGGCGCCTACCCCGACTGGGCGGGCACGCTGTCGAGCCCGACCGCCAAGGAGGTGACGGCGGACGCCGACACCTTCAATGAGGGGTGGCAGGAGTACAACAACGACTGGACCGCAGGGCCCTACATCGTCGACTCGGTCGATGATGCCCAGCAGCTCATCACCCTGGTGCCGAACCCGCAGTGGTGGGGCGACAAGCCGATGCTGGACACCGTGACGTTCCGTGCGCTGGACGCCTCGGCTCAGGGCAACGCCTTCGCGAACTCGGAGATCGACGTTCTCAAGGGCATCATCAACGGCGACCAGTACGCGCAGGCCGCCACGCGCTCCGATGCCGAGGTTCGCCGTGCCGGCGGTCTGCAGTGGCGTCACTACACCTTCAACTCGGAGTCCGGCGTGCTCCAGGACGTCAAGGTCCGTCAGGCCATCGTCAAGGGCATTGACCGCGAGGCCGTCGCCAACTCCGACCTGGCAGGCATTCCCGACATCGTCCCCTCGGAGCTCATGCTCGGCAACCACTTCTTCATGCCGGGCCAGGAGGGCTACGTCGACAACTCGGCCGACTACGCCTACGACCCCACGAAGGCCGGCGAAGAGCTCGACGCACTCGGGTGGACCCTCAATGAGACCAGCGGGTATCGCGAGAAGGACGGCGACACACTGGAGTTCGACTACGCGATGATGGCGGACGTGCCGACCTCGAAGAACGAGGGCGAGCTCCTGCAGGCCCAGCTCAAGGAGATCGGCGTCAAGGTCGACATCACGAACGTCGAGTCCGACTCGTTCTTCTCCGACACGATGCCCAATGGGAAGTTCGGCGTCTCCACCTTCGCCTGGCAGGGCACCCAGTTCCCGATGCAGAACGTCGGCCAGATCTACGGATGCGACGCGTCCCTGGCCCAGAACGGCGGCTCGAACTACTCGCGCTACTGCGATCCGACGGTCAAGGAGCTGATCCCGCAGATCGACACCGAGGAGGACCACGACACGCGGGTCGACCTGGCGAACCAGGCCGACAAGGCGATCTGGGACGCCGTCGAGACGCTGCCGATCTACCGTCGCCTTGAGCTGACCGCGGTTCCGAAGAACCTGGCCAACTATGGCGCCTTCGGGATGCAGACAACGCGGGCCGAGGACATCGGTTACGTGGCCGAGTGACGGGATCGCGCGGAGCGCGATTCACACGCACCGATCCCGGTGACTCCTGACAGGTGTGTGACGCCGTCTCGAGAAGACCGGTGAACGGCAAGCAGAGTGGGGCCCACGGAGCGTCTCCGTGGGCCCCACCGTCTGTTGGCCTGTTTTGTTGTTTCCGCGAGTGGTCGCGTGCACGCGACCACTCGCGGAAGGGAGAGGCGCGAGAACTGGGTTGGGTTCGTCCACAGGGCCTGGGGAGCCTAGGAGACCGTCCCCAGAACGACAAAGGGGGCCTCTGCGAAGCCGGATCGCACCATCGACACTGGCCTCATGAACACTCTCCTCGACCCGCAAGTGGCCCACGTCTGCGTTCGCGGAAGCCCGGTGCTCGGCCTCAGGTCGACCACCGTCGAGGAGTTCTTCGCGCCGGTCCCCGGATATAAGCAGAGGGGCGCCGTAGATCCTCCGGATCTCCGTCCGACGGCGGTCCTGATCGGTCGGGGACACTCCCACGCCTCCCTCGCGCGAGGGCGTAGAAGGAACTCCGTCTGGCACCTGGCTCGCGGATGGCACGCCTCGCGACCGCTTGACGACGAGGAGACGTTGCTTGCCGTGCAGCGGGTCCTGCCTCGTGATGCGGTGTTCGCAGGCGAGACCGCCGCGCTCGTTCACGGTGTCGACCTGCGGCCGCCCTGGCAGCAGGGCGAGCCGTTCCGGATCTGCAGCATCCGCCCCGCCGGACACCGGGCCACGCGGCGACCCGGAGTCCACAGCCGGGTCATGGAGCTTTTCGAGGGTGATGTGGTCCGCGCGCTCAGCGGCATCCGTGTCACATCGCCGTTGCGCACCGCATGCGACCTCGCCATGAGCTCGACGATCGACCGCGCGACGACATGGATCGAGGGGTTTCTCCGGGCCGGCCTGATCACGAGCGAGCAACTGAGGACGGCGGTCGACGACCGACGCGGACGGCGGGGTGTGCGGATCCTTCGACGGGCCGCGCAGCTGGCAGATCCGCGATCAGAGTCTCCGCAGGAGACGGCTGTCCGACTGCGCTTGTTGGAGGCGGGGCTGCCTGCGCCTGATCTTCAGATCGAAGTGCGTACGGGCCAGGAGGAACCCATCGCCTCGACGACCCTGCGCATCGACCTCGGATGGCCCACGGAGAGGAAACCCGGCGAGGACGGAGGAACGCCGGGACCAGAGGGTGGCGTCGCCATCGAGTACAACGGCGCCGCTTTCCACCCGCGCGAGGGGCCGGCCGCCGCGCGTGATGCCACACGCCTGAAGGTCCTACGGGCGCATGGATGGGATGTCTCGGTACTGGTCTCAGAAGACCTGAGCGGAGATGAGCGGTCCTTCGAAATCGAGGTGGGAAGGCGGCTGGGGCGGGGGGTCCGCGCCGGTCCCAGGGCCGCGTGGCGGCCGACGAGGACGAACATGTTCCGCAATGCCTGGACGAGGGCTAAAGAGCCATGGTGGACACGATGGCGGCCGCCAGAAGGACGATGATGCCGACGGCCGGCCAGGGCATCCACCGGATCGACGTCGAAGAGGGAAAACCCGATGAGCCGAGGACGTCGGGGATGGGGTCTTCGGCGAGGTTGCGTGCGATGCGCTCTCGTGCAGCGGTGGACACGGGGTCCCGGCGATCAGGATGGCGCTGGAGACCGAGCTCTTCGGAGAGAAGCTGTGCGGCGATGACAGGCTCGACGTCGATGACGTGATGGACGCGAATCGCGTCGTCGATGACGGGCGCCGTCGGAGGGTGCGAGCGGGCCCTTCCGATCCGGAACCCTCCTCGAGCAGGGGGAGCGGCGCAGAAATAGCGGTGGGAGCCCACCGACACATAGAGCCCCAGGTCGGAGCGCGCATCCGTGAGGTCTGCCCACGGGATGAGGATCGTGCGGAAGTGATTGCGCGCCACGACGCCGCCCGGCGCCAGCGTCAGGCGCGGCCAGATCCACAACCAGGCAGTGAAGGCGGTGACGAGCAGCGGCCAGGGAAGGGACAGAGCGGCAACGCGCCATCCGTCGTCGAGGAGGACCACGACCTCGAAGACCAGTGCCAGCACGGCGACGACCACCGTGCCCAGGATCCCGCGGCGTGAACGGATGGTGATCGTGTGCGTCATCAGGAACATCCTACCGGCGGCGGGCGTCCGAGGACCGGCGGCGGGATACGCAGCTCGGTCGGGACAGGCCGCGGTCCCGACGCCGGCCGGTCCCGTGTCAATCGGGTCGTCCACTGGATCGCCGACGTGTCACATTTCGCAGGAGCGGGGCTGTGAGCGCGGCCTCTGAGCGTTTAGTCTGGAACGAGGATCGGCTTCGTACGCGCTCTTCCATTTCGGAGGAGCCGGACGGCCCCTCTCGAAGGCGCCGTCCGGGCGGTACGACGGTCCATCATCGTCGAGTGGTCGCATGCTTGCGTCCACTCGCGGGCGGTAGCCCATCAGAGTCCGAGGAGACCTTCATGTCAGTGCGTCCTGATCTGCGCAATGTCGCCATTGTCGCTCATGTCGACCATGGCAAGACGACACTGGTGGACGCGATGCTGTGGCAGTCGGGCGCGTTCTCCGACCATGCGACGGTCGAGAAGACTGGCGAACGGGTGATGGACTCCGGCGACCTTGAGCGCGAGAAGGGCATCACGATCCTCGCGAAGAACACGTCGATCCACTATCACGGGCCCGCCGCGAAGAAACTCGGTCTGGACGACGTCACGATCAACGTGATCGACACTCCCGGGCACGCTGACTTCGGTGGAGAAGTCGAGCGTGGCCTATCCATGGTCGACGGGGTCGTCCTGCTCGTCGACGCCTCGGAGGGGCCGCTTCCCCAGACCCGGTTCGTCCTCCGTAAGGCCTTGGAAGCGAAACTCCCGGTCGTCGTCGTCATCAACAAGGTCGATCGCCCTGACTCCCGGATCGCTGAAGTCGTGTCTGAGACCACCGACCTCCTCCTCTCGCTCGCTGAGGACATCATGAACGAGGGCGTCGAGGCCGATGTCGACTCGCTGCTGGACGTTCCGGTCATCTACGCCTCGGCGAAAGCAGGTGTCTCGTCCCTGACGAATCCCGGGGATGGCAATCTCCCCACCGAGGATCTGGAACCGCTCTTCTCGACCATCCTCCAGCACATCCCCGGTCCCACCTACGAGGAGGGCTCGCCGCTTCAGGCCCATGTCACGAACTTGGACGCCTCGCCGTTCCTGGGCCGCTTGGCGCTGTTGCGCATCCACAACGGCACTCTCCGCAAGGGGGAGACAGTCGGCCTGGCCCGCCACGATGGAAGCATCAAGCCGGTGCGTATCACCGAGTTGCTGCGCACGGAGGGCCTGGAGCGTGTTCCCACTGAGGAAGCGGGTCCCGGCGAGATCGTCGCCGCCGCGGGTGTGGAGGACATCACGATCGGCGAGTCGCTGGTCGATCTGGAGGATCCGCGTCCGCTACCCCTCATCAAGGTGGACGACCCTGCGATCTCGATGACGATCGGGATCAACACGTCTCCGATGGCCGGACGGGTCAAGGGGGCGAAGGTGACCGCACGCCAGGTGAAGGACCGGCTGGACCGCGAGCTCGTCGGCAATGTGTCCATCCGTGTGCTTCCCACGGACCGCCCGGATGCGTGGGAGGTCCAGGACCGCGGCGAGCTGGCGCTCGCGATCCTCGTCGAGCAGATGCGTCGCGAGGGATTCGAGCTGACTGTGGGCAAGCCGCAGGTGGTCACCAAGGAGATCGATGGCAAGCTCTGCGAACCGATGGAGCGCATGACCATCGATATCCCCGAGGAGCACCTGGGCGCGGTCACCCAGCTGATGGCTCAGCGCAAGGGCCGGATGACGTCGATGGCGAATCACGGCACGGGGTGGATCCGTCTGGAGTTCATCGTGCCGTCACGAGGCCTCATCGGTTTCCGCACCCGGTTCCTCACGGAGACACGGGGCACGGGCATCGCCTACTCGATCGCCGAGGGGTATGAACCATGGCAGGGCATCATCGAGCAGCGTCTCACAGGCTCTCTGGTGTCCGACCGTGCGGGAAAGGCGACGCCCTACGCGATGACGAATCTCCAGGAGCGCGGCTCTTTCATCGTCGAACCCGGTTCGGAGGTCTATGAGGGCCAAGTCGTCGGCGAGAATCCGCGCGGCGAGGACATGGACGTCAACATCACACGCGAGAAGAAGCAGACGAACACGCGTTCCTCAACCGCCGACGTCTACGAGTCCCTGACGCCCTCGCGCAAGCTCAGTCTGGAGGAGTCCCTGGAGTTCGCGGCCAATGACGAATGCGTCGAGGTGACCCCGGAGGCGGTGCGTGTACGCAAGGTCGTCCTCGACTCTCAGGAACGTTTCAAGATCGCCGCGCGTCAACGCCGCGGCCAGCACTGACGGCAGAGGTCCTCGCCTGTCCCGGCGGCGGCCGGAATCCTCAAGACACCGCAGTTCCGCCGAGTGGTCACGTGCTTGCGACCACTCGGCGAAACTAACCTCACCATGGCGCAGGCGGGACTTGCTTGCCGGTGACCATTGTCTCGGCCATGACCCGCACATCGCCGCGGCGTGTGCGAACACTCACGTGATCGGGCGCGGTCTCCAGCAGCTCGCCCAAGGCGTCGTGAAGCCCGTCGGCCAGCCGGTACCGCACCACCACGCGGATTCCCGGTTCCCACGACATCCAAGGGAGCGTGGGGTCGCCTCCAACAGGACAGTGGAGGGCCGTGCCAGGTCGGTGCGAGGGGGATCGGCTCATTCCGGCGTCGGCGTTCACATGGGCGATAATAGGGCTCAGTGAACGTCGCGGCGCCTGGGTGCCGCCGACGCGCAATCGAGGAGGTTCCCATGACCTATGTGATCGCGCAGCCGTGTGTGGATGTCAAGGATCGCGCGTGTGTGGATGAGTGTCCGGTGGATTGCATCTATGAGGGTGCACGTACGTTGTACATCCATCCGGAGGAGTGCGTGGATTGTGGGGCGTGTGAGCCGGTGTGCCCGACGGAGGCAATCTTCTATGAGGATGATCTGCCGGAGGAATGGTCGGATTATTTCCGCGCGAATGTTGATTTCTTTGCCGGCCTGGGTTCTCCCGGTGGCGCGCAGCGCGCCGGGGTTCAGGACTTTGACGATCCGATGATCGCGGCGTTGCCCCCGCAGAACCAGGACTACCTCAACTCCCACTGAGAGAGGCACGGCGGAGTCGTTCCGGACGGCTCCCGGCGCCGACTGGTCGCATGCTGGCGACCACTCGGCGCATCGCGGGGGCTTGGGGCCCTAGTCTGGAGGGCGCCCGAAGCGTCCGGACTCAGGAGGCCCACATGACTACGCTGCCCCGCCCGCTTGGGCTGCCTGACTTCCCCTGGGACACCCTTGCGGCGGCCCGCCGCACCGCGCAGCAGCATCCGGGCGGGATATGCGACCTCTCCGTAGGCACGCCGGTCGATCCGACCCCTCTCTTCATCCGCGAGGCCCTCGCCGAGGCCTCAGACGCGCCGGGCTACCCGCAGGTCGTGGGAACCAGCGAGGTCCGCGACGCGATTCTCGCCTGGGCTGCGCGGCGGAACATGGTCGATGTCGGCCGGCAGGGCACGATCCCGACGGTCGGCTCGAAGGAAGCGGTGGCCTGGCTTCCAGCTCTGCTGGGCGTGTCGCAAGGCGACATTGTGCTGGTCCCCGCTGCGGCCTACCCCACCTATGACGTCGGTGCCCGCCTCGCGGGCGCGACCGCCGTCCCCATCGATCCGACTCATCCGGAATCGTGGCCCGACGCGGCCATGGTCTGGCTGAACTCACCGGGAAACCCCGACGGGCACGTCCTCACTCTCCCGCAGCTCCGTTCGGCCGTCGCCTGGGCTCGTGCACACGGCGCGGTCATCGCCTCCGACGAGTGCTACGCCGCGCTTCCCTGGTCCCAGCCCTTCATCGACGAGGGCGTCCCCTCCCTGCTGGACCAGCGTGTCTGCGACGGCGACCCGCGGGGCCTGCTTGTTCTGTACTCGCTGTCCAAACAATCGAACCTGGCCGGATACCGCGCCGGGCTGCTCATCGGCGACCCGACCCTCATCGCGGCGGTCACGGAGGTCCGGCGCCATGCCGGTCTCATGGTTCCCACCCCCGTCCAGCGCGCCATGGGAGCCGCCCTCGTCGACGTGGAGCATGTCAACGCCCAGCGGGAACGATACCGGGCGCGCAGGGAGCGTCTCCTCCAGGCCCTGCCCGAGGCCGGCCTGGAGAACGATCCGGAGTCGGTGGCCGGCCTGTACCTGTGGGTCAGGGACGCCCGCGACGGAGCCAGCGGGCGCGAGCTCGTTGACCGTCTCGCCGGCCTGGGCATTCTGGCCGCTCCCGGAGACTTCTACGGGACGGCGGGGACCGGCTACGTCCGGATCGCGCTCACGGCGACGGACGAGCGCATTGACCAGGCCGCGCGGCGCCTGGAACAGTCGGCCGGAGGGACATCCGCACCGCCGGAATCCTCGGGCGGAGGGGAGTGACGGGTACTACAGTTGGGACTACAGTCCTACCTTCGTCAATGACGACGACCACAACAGAGCACCACGATGAGGAGGCCGACACCTGATGGTCAGCACCACCAGCCCCGATAAGAGCGTCCCAGGGACCACACAGGACGCGCCGTCCCAGAACCCGGTACCAGGAGCGAAGGGGTATCCGGACGGCGTCCTGAGCGTCGACGGACGTCGTGTCGAGCTTCCCCGCGTCCGCGCGACCCAGGGGAGCGACGGCCTCAGGGTCGGGCGGGTCCTCTCGGAGGCGGGCGTCGTCACCCTGGATCCCGGATTCACCAACACCGGCTCATGCGAGTCCTCGATCACCTACATCGACGGGGACCGGGGGATCCTGCGCTACCGGGGATACCCCATCGAGCAGCTCGCGAAGAACTCAAGCTTCCTCGAGGTCGCCTACCTGCTCATCTATGGGGAGCTGCCCGACGCCGCCACGCTCGAGCAGTTCATCCGCCGCATCCAGCGCCACCGTCTCCTGCATGAGGACTTCAAGGCGTTCTTCACGGCGTTCCCGCACGACGGCCACCCGATGGCGATCCTCCAGGCGGGGGTCGCGGGCCTCGCCACCTACTACGAGGACACCCTGGACCCGCGCGATCCGGAGCAGCTCAGCGAGGCGGCGGTCCTGCTCATCGCGAAGATGCCGACGATGATCAGCTACATCGCGAAACGGGCCGCCGGGCTGCCGCTGCTCTATCCGGACTCCCAGCGCGGATATGCCGAGGACTTCATCCGCATGACGTTCGGCATGCCCTACCAGGCGTATGACATCGACCCCGCGCTGGTGCGCGCCCTGGACATGCTCCTCATCCTCCACGCCGACCACGAGCAGAACTGCTCGACATCCACGGTGCGCCTGGTGGGATCCTCGCAGGCGAACCTCTATGCGTCCGTCGCCTCGGGCGTCGGGGCGCTCGCGGGCCCGCTGCACGGCGGCGCCAACGAGGCGGTCCTGCGGATGCTCACGCAGATCCGCGACTCCGGCGATACGGTGCAGTCCTTCGTCGACAAGGTGAAGAACAAGGCGGAGGGCGTGCGCCTCATGGGCTTCGGGCATCGGGTCTACAAGAACTACGACCCCCGGGCCGCGATCGTCAAGGACGCCGCCCACGATGTCCTCACCCGCCTGGGCAAGAGGGACGACCTGCTGGACATCGCGATGGAGTTGGAAGGCATCGCCTTGGCGGACGACTACTTCAAGGAGCGCAAGCTCTACCCGAACGTCGATTTCTACACGGGCCTCATCTACTCCGCGATGGGTTTCCCGACGAAGATGTTCACCCCGTTGTTCGCCCTGGGGCGCCTGCCCGGGTGGATCGCCCAGTACAAGGAGATGGCCGAGGATCCGGCCACGAAGATCGGCCGGCCCCGCCAGGTCTACATCGGGGAGGCGGAGCGTAGCTACGTGCCTCTGCGCCAGCGTTCAGCCCGCGTGGACGGCTGACAGCGAAGCCGCTTGGGCCGGCCGACGCCGCTCTCATAGCGTCCACGTCACCTGCAGTTCCGCCGAGTGGTCGTCTGCACGCGACCACTCGGCGAGGCTAGTGTCGTGAAGCGGGGTGGCGGGGCCGGCGCGCCCGGCAACGCGGGACGCCCTCGCCGATGACGCGGCGCCGGTCGTCAGTTCTTGTGGAGGGCGTCGTTGAGCTCGATGCCGTGACCGCCTCGAGGAAGCGCCTCGACGCGTCCGGACACGGAATTGCGGCGGAACAGGACGTTGGACGCCCCCGACAGCTCGCGGGCCGCCACGGTGCGGGGATCCATGAAGACGCCCCCGGAGCCGGGGACGACTCCGCCGCTGGAGAGGACCGCGACCTTCGTTCCGGCCGTGAGGTACAGGCCCGACTCGACGACGCAATCGTCGCCCAACGCGATCCCCAGGCCTGAGTTCGCGCCGAGCAGGCAACGCTCCCCGAGGCTGACGCGCTCGCGGCCGCCTCCCGACAGGCGCCCCATCGTCGAGGCGCCGCCGCCCACGTCCGAGCCGTTTCCGATGACAACCCCCTGCGAAATGCGTCCCTCGATCATGGACTTCCCGAGCGTGCCGGCGTTGAAGTTGACGAACCCGGCGTGCATCACGGTCGTTCCCTCGGCCAGGTGCGCGCCGAGCCGGACCTTCGCCCCGTCCGCGATGCGCACCCCTGAGGGGATGACGTAATTCACCATCGGGGGGAACTTGTCGACGCTCGTGACCGTCACCTGATGGCCGTCGCGCAGGCGCAGACGCACCCGCGTCTCCTCGAAGTCCTCCGTGGCGCACGGGCCCGCTGTCGTCCACACGACATTGGGCAGGCGGGAGAAGATGCCGTCCAGGTTGATGGAGTTCGGCAGGACCAGACGGTGTGAGAGCAGATGCAGGCGCAGATAGGAATCCGCTGTCGATTGCGGTTGGTCGTCGAGGTCCGCCTGGCAGGTCACCACCGTCGTGTAGATCCCGCGGGCCGTGTCCTCGCGCTCCAGGCTGCCGAGCGTGGCCAGCAGGTCGGAGTCGGTTCCCTCCGAGGTGTCGGTGCGCCCACCGAGGTGCGGTCGCGGGTACCAGACGTCCAATGTCTGTCCGCTTTTCGTCGCTGTCGCGAGGCCGATGCCCCATGCCTTCCTGGTGTCCATGAGCACACTGTAGAGCCCGACGGCACGAGCGGCGGGGTGGTCCGCCGAGTGGAGTCCAGTGATCGCGCACTGGCCATCGGACCGGAGCCGTCAGCGCCGCAGGTCCCACAGGTCGGGCCAGAAGATCCCGAGGTCGCGCAGCATGATGCGCACCAGCGGCAGAGACAGGCCGACGACGGAGTGGTAGTCGCCTTCGATACCGGTGATGAAAGGCCCGCCCAAGCCGTCGACCGTGAAGGAACCGGCAACCTCGAGCGGCTCGCCGGAGTCGACGTAGGCGTCGATCTCGGCGTCGGTGATGTCCCCGAAATGCACGACGGTCGATGCTGTGCCGCCGGCTTCCGCTGTGCGATGCCAGCGCGGCGCGCCCAGCCGGTCGTCGCGAGTGGTCGCGTGCACGTGACCACTCGGTGAGTCGGGGAGGCCGGACAGGCTCTGCCGTCCGACCGTGCGATCCAGCACGATCGCGTGGTGTCCGGTCCACAGGACGGCGCTGCGGTTGCGCATCTCGCGGATGCGACGCCGCGCCACGTCGGGGTTGTGCGGCTTGCCCAGCATGCGTTGACCCATCTCAAGCATGGAGTCGCATCCGAGGACGACCAGTCGGTCGGCGTCGGGTACATGACCGGCGTCCGGCTCGAGCGTCTCGACGGAGGCGGCGACGGCTCGGCACTTGGCGGCAGCCAGCGCGGCAACCTCGTCGGCGGGCATGGTCGGGCCTCCGTCGAATGCCCGGCCGCCCGGCAGCTCCGCCAGGACGGCGTCCTCGTCGATCTGGGAAACACGGACGATCGGTGTGATGCCGGCTGCGCGCAGTGTGGCCAGGCGTGCTGGCGACCGCGACGCGAGGACGAGGCGGATCATGGAGATCCTTTCGCAGGGGGTGCTGACATGTTGATGTCGCCGAGTGGTCGCTTGCTCGCGACCACTCGGCGAATCGGGGGAGCGGCGCGGATCTTTCTCACAGGACCATTCGATTGATGAGCCCGGCGGGTCAGGACAGGACGGCCTCGCGCAGGGTGGCCATCGGGAGGCTGCCGAGGCGCAGCGCCTTGGAGTGGAACGCCCGGAGCGAGGCCTCCTCCCCTCGGGAACTCGCGGTGGCGAGGTAGTCCTCGCGCATCTGGGTCCACAGACGTTGGCCCACCTTGTACGAGGGCGCCTGTCCCGGCCACCCGAGATACCGGTTGAGCTCGAAGGACAGGAACCCGTCGGCCATCGCGACATTCTCCTTGAGGAACCGCCACGCGAAGTCGCGGTCCCAGATCCCGCCGCCCCCGGGGCGATCCTTGCCGAGGTGGACGCCGATGTCGAGCGCCACCCGGGCTGCACGCAGCCGCATCGAGTCCAGCAGCCCCATCCGGTTGGCGGGCGCGTCCTGGTAGCCCAGCTCCGCCATCAGCCCCTCCGCGTACAGCGCCCATCCCTCGCCGTGTCCCGAGTTCCACGAGGCCATGCGGCGGTAGAGATTGAGGGAGCCGGCCTCGGCGAGCGCCTGGGAGATCTGGAGGTGGTGGCCGGGAACGCCCTCGTGGAAGACGGTGGTGCGCTCCTGCCAGGTGTGGAAGACGGTCTCGCCCTCGGGGACGGACCACCACATGCGGCCCGGGCGGGAGAAGTCCTGTGAGGGCGCCGTGTAGTAGATGCCCCCGTTGTGGGAGGGGGCGAGCAGGCACTCGATGCGGTGGGCGGGGGCGGGGATGTCGAAGTGGGTCCCGTCGAGGTCGGCGACGACGGAGTCCGCCAGCCTCTGCATCCACTGCTGCAGGGCGGCGGTGCCGTGGAGCTGCAGTTCGGGCTCGTCGTTGAGGCGGGTCATCGCCTCCCGGACCGTGGTTCCCGGGCCGTACAGTTCGGCTGCGATGGCGCGTTGTTCGGAGTCGATGCGCGCCAGCTGGTCGAGGCCCCACTCGTAGGTCTCGTCCAGGTCCACGACGGCGCCCGTGAAGAGGCGGGAGAAGCGCTCGTAACGCTCGCGTCCGACCCCGTCCTGCTCAGGCGCCCGGCCCAGCAGATCGGATTCCAGGGCTCCCGCCAGTCGGCCGTAGGCCGCGCCGGCCGCCCGGGCGCCCTCGCGCAGGGCCTTCGACAGGCCCGGGACGTCCCGGACCGCGGGGTTGGCCGTGCCCTCCTCCGCGAGGGAGGCCAGGGCACCGGCGGGGTCCGCGAGATCGCGCGACTCCTCGATCCCGATGAGGATCTGGCGGCGAGCGGCGACGAGGCCGCGCGAGGCGGCCAGCCGCAGCGACTCCTCGTATCCCGCCAGCGCGTGGGGCACGGCGTGGAGGCGGTCGGCCACCGCCTGCCAATCCTCGGCGGTCTCCCTCGGCATCAGGTCGAAGCTGTCGCGGACCTCCTGGATCGGGGAGGCGATGTTGTTGACGGCGGCCAGGTCCTCCCCGGCTTCGGAGACGCCGATCTGGGCGCCCAGGCCCTCGACGATGGCGGACGCGGCGACACGGTCGACGTCGTCGCGGGGCCGGGCCTGGGCCCGGAGCGCGTCGGCGACGAGGGCGCGGTCGAGGTCGAGCTGACGCGCCCAGCCGTCCGGCGAGTAGTCCGGCAGCGCCCCGGGCGTTCCGGGAAGGCCCCAGTCGGTGGCGGCGATCGGGTTGATGCGGGCGACGGTGAGGACGTAGTCGTCGGCGCTGTGGTCGAGGGCCGACGGGACGCGGGTGCTCTGCGTGTTCACGCGGCCCAGCCTAGTTGCGCCGGACCGCGGGGCAGGAGGGCGGGAGGCCGCGGGACGCTGGTCGTGGGAGGGCGCGGGCGTCGACGCCTCGCCCCGGAGCGGATCGAGCACTACCCTTGGGGGAGTGACAGGGGACACATCCGGGTGCTCCTCTGCCGCCGCGCCCCGCGTCCATGCGCTGGGGCGTCGTTCGCGTCAGGACCGCAGGACCAGGAGGACGAAGCAGCGTGACCCCCACCGATATCGCGGCGACCCGTCCCGTCGACCCGTCGACCGTGGGCGGAGCCGGGGCGTCCGGGGGCGGTCCGTCGATCGACGAGGGCGTTCCCGCCGTCGACCCGGGCTCCCGCGGAGAACCGCCGGCGCGCCGATCGGCCTCGACGATCTCGGCCTATGAGGATCTGCTGCTGGGGGGCGGGCCGACCCTGACCGCGCGCGACCTCGCGAGGCGCGCGGAGACGGAGGTCTCGGACATTGAGGACTTCTGGCTCGTCATGGGCTTCCCGTCCGTGGAACCCGATGAGGTCGCCTTCACCGAGCGGGACCTGGAGGCGTACCGGCAGTGGAATGAGCTCACGCGGTCGGGGGCCGTCGACGTGGCGACGGGCCGATCCCTGCTGCGCGCACAGTCCCATATGGCCGACCGGCTGGCGCTGTGGCAGGTCGAGGCGCTCGTCGAGGACGCGATGCGGCGCATGGACCTCGACGACACCTCCGCCCGGATGGTGGTGCTCGACCAGATGCGCGCGCATGTGGACTTCCTCGGTCGTTCGCTGGTCTACTCGTGGCAGCGCCAGCTTGACGCGCTGCTCGAGCGGGTGGACCACGAGGTCTCCCGACGCGGCAGAGAGTCGGCGAGGAGGCGTTTCCCCCTCAACCGTTCCCTGGGGTTCGTCGACATGGTCTCCTACACGTCGTCCTCCACGATCCTCGGGGGCCGCCTGGTCGGCCTCGTCGAGCGTTTCGAGGACGCCTGCCGCAACGCCGTCACCGAGGCCGGGGGCCGTGTCGTGAAGATGATCGGGGACGCCGTCTTCTTCATCGCCGACGACCTGCCCACCGGGCTGCGCGTCGTGACCTCGCTCATCGAGCGCCTCCAGGCCGATGAGGACATCCTCCCGGTGCGCGCCTCGTTCGTCCGCGGTGACGTGTTCTCTCGCTCGGGCGACGTCTTCGGGCCGCCGGTGAACCTGGCATCGCGGCTGGTCGATGTGGCCCCGGTCGGGCAGATCCTCACGGATCCCGCCACCGCCGCCGCCGTCGCGGCGGGCAAGGGAGGATCGGGCTACGAGCTCGAGGAGTTCCCCAGCGCCGAGCTCCGAGGGTTCGGGACAGTGTCTCCGTATCTGCTCTCGCGGTCGGATGAATGATGGCCGACCGGACAGCGGCGCCGCCCTCGTCATTCCTGAGCGGGGGGGGGACGGACGACAGCCACACATGGTTCACATTTTGGACTAGATTTTACTCGGTCAAGAAATATGAAAAAGAGAAGGGTGCAAAGGGATAGGATGACCCAGTGACTACAGTGCTCCTCGTCGAAGACGATCCCGCGATCTCCGAACCGCTCGCCCGTGCCCTGGGCCGTGAAGGGTACGAGGTGCGGGCGCACGGCACTGGCCGAGGCGCGCTCGGCGAACTCGACGGCGCCGACCTGGTCGTGCTGGACCTCGGGCTGCCCGACATGGACGGGCTCGACGTCGCACGTGAGATCCGGTCCCAGGGCCGGTCCGTGCCGATCCTCATCCTCACCGCGCGCACGGACGAGGTCGACATGGTCGTCGGTCTGGACGCCGGAGCCGACGACTACGTGACGAAGCCGTTCCGCCTCGCAGAGCTGCTGGCGCGGGTGCGCGCCCTGCTGCGCCGCAGCTTCGGCGATTCCTCCGACGGCGACCTCACCGCCCAGGACGTCAGGGTGGACGTCGCGGCGCACCGTGCCTTCGTCGGCGAGCGCGAACTCCAGCTCACGGCCAAGGAGTTCGACCTCCTCCGCGTCCTCGTAAGGGAGGCCGGCAACGTCGTGGAACGCGACGCGCTGATGCGCGAGGTGTGGGGCTCTGATCCGACCGGCTCGACGAAGACCCTCGACATGCACGTGTCGTGGCTGAGGCGCAAGCTCGGCGACGACGCCGCGGACCCCCGCTACATCACGACGGTGCGCGGCATGGGATTCCGGTTCGAGACCGGGAGGGACTGACCCCGCAGGGCCGGAAGGAGGGACGTCGTGCGCAGGCGCGCCATCCAGATGATCCTGACGGCCGTCGCCGTGGTGGCGCTGCTGATGGGCGTGCCAGGCGCCTTCATGGGCTCGGCGATGGTGTGGAACAGCGAGCAGCGCAGCCTCGACGCGAGGGCCCTGTCGCTGCTGCGCGCGGTCGATCGTCGTGTCACGGAGGGTCAGGCCATCCCCCAGTCCGTCGTCGAGGCCTGGGCCGTTCCCCTGGCCTCCGACCAGCCCGTCGCCTGGACCCGTGTCGCCGCGCCCGGCGAGCAGGACGGCGCGGGCGCCGTCATCGTCGCCGGTGACGACGTGAACCGTCCGAAGATGACATCGGTGCAGTCCTCCGCCCTGGGCACGACGGTGCGCATGGAGGTCTCGGCGTGGCCCGCCATCCGCAAGTCGGCGACCGTCGTCGCGATGTTCGGCGGAGGAATGCTCGTCTCGCTCATCGTGGGATGGGCGCTGGCGAACCGGCTGTCCAGACGCCTCTCCGCCCCGCTCATCTACCTCGCCGCCCAGGCCGAGCAGATCGGGTCGGGGCAGGTCCGCGCGCGGGTGAGACCGTCAGGCATCGAGGAGATCGACCTCGTCCAGGACGAACTGGCCCGCACCGGGGAGCGGATGGCCGGCCGCCTCGCCGCGGAGCGGCAGTTCGCCGCCGACGCCTCCCACCAGCTGCGCACCCCGCTGACCGCTCTGTCGATGCGGCTGGAGGAGATCGAGATGATCTCCACGGAGGAGGAGGTCCGCCAAGAGGCGCGGCGCTCCCTCGAACAGGTCGAGCGCATGACCCAGGTGGTCACCGAACTCCTCGACGCCAACGCCCGGGCTGGCGGGCAGACGGCCGCGATCCACATCCTCGAAGTCTTCAACGCCCTCCGCGAGGAATGGGAGGCCCCCTTCGAGCGGGCCGGCCGCGATCTCGTGTTCACCGATGAGGCGGCGGTGCCGGTGCTCGCCGACGAGGCGAAGCTCATCCAGGTGCTGGCGACCCTCATCGAGAATGCCCTGCGCTACGGCGCGGGTGTGACGCGCGTGGTCGCCCGGCGCTCGTCCAACAAGCGCGGCGTCATGATCGAGGTCTCCGATGAGGGCCCCGGCATCGAAGATGACCTGGCTCCCGACATCTTCCAGTACGGCGTCTCGGGGCACGGGTCCACCGGCATCGGCCTGGCGCTCGCCCATGACCTCATGCAGGGAATGGGTGGACGCCTGGAGCTCACGCAGCGCCGCCCCCCGGTCTTCACCGTCTCTCTGGCCGCCATCCCCGCCTCCCTCGATCCGGACCGGGTCATGCCGGAGGGGCCGCTGGTGTCGATGGGCCGTCGATCGCGCCGGTTCTGAGCGGCGTCCGATCAACTCCCCGTGCCCGACTCCCGACCGGCGCCGGTGAACACGAGTCGACGGTAGCCGGCATAGCGCAGGATCGTGCCGAGGACTAGGCCCACGACGTTCGCTGAGATGTTGTCGGCGAGCGGCCCTGTCAACCCCAGCAGGTAGTGGGAGACGCCCAGACACGCAAGCGGGGGCAGCATCCCCAAGACGTTGATCAGAACGAAGCCGCCGAACTCGCGACCGGGCGTGTCCGTGGCGCGCGCCGCGAAGGTCCAGTGGCGGTTGACCACCCACGAGAACAGCGTCGCCACGGCGACGGCACTCACCTTCGCGGCCATCACCCAGTGCTCGCCCGTGAGAGCCCTGACCACGTTGAACACGGCCAGGTCGACGATCCAGTTCATCGCGCCGACGATGAGGAAGCACAGGATCTCGATCAGCCGGTCCCGACGGCTGGCGGCGAGGCTGCGCACGCCGGGCAGTCGGTCGAGGAGCCGGTGGGCAATGGGCACCTGTGCATCGTAGGCGGTGGCCGGCTCGGCGGGAAACGTCGTCGCTGGCTGGCTTTCCGGCGCCGAGTGGTCGCCAGCACGCGACCACTCGGCGAATGGGCGGGCGGTGCCGGCGGCGCTCGGGGTAGGTTGGCCCCGTGTCGGACACCAAGCGATCGACCAGGCCAGTGGTCGCCGTTGTCGGCGGCGGGCAGCTGGCGCGGATGATGCAGGAGAGCGCGATCGCGCTGGGCATCGAGCTGCGGGCGCTGGTGGAGGCGCGAGACGGCTCGACAGGGCAGGCGGTCGTGGAGGCGCCGGTGGGGGAGCCCGACGATCCCGCAGCGGTCGCGGCGTTGGTCCGCGGCGCCGACGTCCTCACCTTCGAGCATGAGCACGTGCCTCAGTCCTTGCTGGCCGGACTGCCCCCGACCCTGTCGGTCAATCCTCCGCCGGCCGCCCTGCGCTTCGCCCAGGACAAGCTCGCCATGCGCGAACGGCTGGGCGAGCTGGGAGTGCCCTGCCCGAGGTGGGCGCGGCTCGAGGGCCCCGGCGACCTGACGCGCTTCGGCGAGGAGGTCGGCTGGCCGGTGATCGTCAAGACTCCGGTCGGCGGCTACGACGGCCATGGGGTGCGCGTGGCCCAAGGCCCCGGCGCCGTCGACGACTGGTTCCGGGAGGGCGACGGGCCGCTCCTCGCCGAGGAGAAGGTCCCGTTCTCCAGCGAGATCGCAGCTCTCCTCGCCCGCAGGCCGTCGGGAGAGATCCGTTCCTGGCCGGTGGCGCAGACCATCCAGGCGGGAGGCGTGTGCTCGGCGGTCATCGCGCCTGCCCCCCTGCTTGCGCCCGACGCGGCGCGCCAGGCCCGCGAGATCGGCGAGGCCATCGCCCGGGAGCTCGGCGTCACCGGGGTCCTGGCCGTCGAGATGTTCGTCGTCGAGGACGAGGACGGGGCCGGTCAGCGCGTCCTGGTCAACGAACTGGCGATGCGGCCCCACAACTCAGGACACTGGACGATCGACGGGTCGGTGACCAGCCAGTTCGAGCAGCACCTGCGCGCCGTGCTGGACCTGCCCCTGGGGGACACGGCCACGCGGGCGGCGTCGTCGGTGATGGTGAATCTCCTGGGGAGTTCCTTCGAGGATCCCTCACAGGGACTGGCCCGGGCTCTCGCCGTCTCCCCCGACGTCCGGGTCCACTTGTATGGGAAGTCCGTGCGGCCGGGACGCAAGCTCGGGCATGTCACCGTGTGCGGAGGGGACCTGACGGAGGCGAGGGCGCTGGCCGAGGGGGCCGTGGCGGCCCTGCGCGGAGAGAGCCCCGACAGATGATCCCATCCGATCCGCCCCAATTGCGTCGAGTGGTCGCGTGCGTGCGTCCACTCGGCGGAGAATGGGGGGCGCTGCGGGGCTCGGAGACCGGCGCGACCAGTCGTCGGGGTGATTCGTCTCCGGCCCGCCGCCTCATCGTCCGGCTCTCGCCCATTGCGCACCGCCGGCCGACTCGCGTGAAGGAGTATCCATGAAGGACCACCCGGCCCCGTCCTCGTCCATCGACGCCGAACAGGAGAGGGGAGACGGGCCCATGCTCACGCGAACAGGAGAGAATCCCCTGGTGGGTGTCGTGATGGGGTCCGACTCGGACTGGCCCACGATGAGACCCGTCGTGGAGGCGCTGACCGAGTTCGGCATCGGCGCGGAGGTCGGCGTGGTCTCCGCGCACCGCATGCCCGAGGACATGGTCGCCTACGGACGCGGGGCCTCGCAGCGAGGGCTGCGGGTCATCGTGGCAGGCGCGGGTGGGGCGGCGCATCTGCCCGGGATGTTGGCGGCTCTCACCGAACTGCCCGTCATCGGCGTGCCCGTGCCGCTCAAACACCTGGACGGAGTCGACTCCCTGCTGTCGATCGTCCAGATGCCCGCTGGTGTGCCCGTCGCGACCGTGTCGGTGGGCGGGGCCCGCAACGCTGGGCTCCTAGCCGTGCGGATCCTGGCGGCGGGGGAGGGGCCTGCCGCTGCTGGGCTGCGCGAACGGATGCGGTCCTTCCAGATCGACCTGAGGGACGCCGCTCTGGACAAGGGGGCGGCGCTGGCGCGGCGCGTGGCGGGGGCCGAGTGAGGGCGGGCGGCCGACGGGGCGGAGCGGGGCCCCGGTCGAGGCGTGCCATCGGCGCGCTCTCCGGGGCTCGTAGACTGGGCGCATGAGCATTCTGGTCAGTGGCGGCGCCGGCTACATCGGCGCACATGTGGTGCGGGTCCTGCGCGAGCGGGGCGAGAAGGTCATAGTCGCGGATGACCTCTCCTACGGGAAGGCCTCCCGCATCGGGGACGCGCGCCTGGTCCAGGTGGATGTCTCCACGGACGGGGCCCGGGAGGTCCTCTCCAATGTCATGGTGGACGAGGACGTGACGGCGGTCATCCACTTCGCCGCGCGCAAGCAGGTCGGCGAGTCCGTCCAGCGTCCCGCGTGGTACTACCAGCAGAACATCGGCGGTCTGGCGAACATGCTGCTCGCGATGGAGGAGACGGGTGTCGACCGGATGATCTTCTCCTCCTCGGCAGCCGTTTACGGGATGCCACCCGTGGAGGTCGTGCCCGAGGACATCGAGAAGACCCCGATCAATCCCTATGGCGAGACGAAGCTGATCGGCGAGTGGATGATGGCCGACTGCGAGCGCGCCTGGGGACTCAACTGGATCGGCCTGCGCTACTTCAACGTGGCGGGCGCAGGCTGGCCCGACCTGGAGGATCCGGCGACGTTGAACCTCGTACCGATGGTGCTGGACCGTCTGGCGAAGGGCGAGTCCGCGAAGATCTTCGGGACGGACTATCCGACGCCGGACGGCACGTGTATCCGCGACTACATCCATGTGCTGGATCTGGCCGAGGCCCACGTCGCCGCCCTGGACGCACTCGAGTCGGGGGCGCCGGCGCACCGCCAGTTCAATGTCGGCACGGGCAGGGGTACCTCGGTGCGCGAGATCATCGACGGCCTGCGCCAGGTGTCGGGCTGGGACTTCCCGGTCGAGGAGATGGCCCGCAGGGCCGGGGATCCGCCTCAACTGATCGGCGATGCCTCCCGGATTACGAAGGATCTGGGGTGGAGCGCCCAGAGGGACGTTCGCGACATCCTCCAGTCCGCATGGGACGCCTGGCAGCAGGGGCCGCGTCGCATCGCCGTCCCACTGGACGGCGACTGATCGTCCGGAGCCGCACCCGCGTGCCCGACCAGGGTGGGGGCGGCGCCGCCCTCGCGCTGGATCGGAGTCGCCGACGAGGCCGGGACCGCCCGCGAAAGCGCCGAGTGGTCGCCAGCTTGCGACCACTCGGCGTCAACGGCGGGTGGGTCGCGAGCGACGAGATGGCATCGTGTCTGAACTGTGACATAGTTGTGACCATCTTGTTCCCGACTGCGGAAGGCTCCCCACCATGAGCACCAGACGCGGCGGAGCGGGCCCCGCCGCCGCCTCCCATGCCGCGGGCGCCCTGTCCTCTTTCGGCGCCGGGCGCGTCGTCCTGGCCGTCGTGCTCTCCCTCGTCCTCTTCGTGGCCTCCACGGCGTGGTTCGTCTACGAGGACCTCGCTTCCGACCTCGGCGGCAACTCGATCGACATCACCGGGCTGGGCGCGCAGAGCGGGGACGCGGCCGAGGACGAGCCGGCGGACTCCTTCGAGGGCCGCCCGCTGACCCTCCTGCTCGTCGGCATCGACTCGCGCGAGAACCAGGGGACGGACGAGTTCGGCACCACGAGCGATGTCAGCGGGATCCGCTCCGACACGACGATGATCGCCCATGTCTCCGCGGACCGCTCCCGCGTCCAGGTCGTCTCGATCCCCCGAGACCTGTGGACCGACATCCCGGCCTGCACACGCTCCGACGGCTCCGTGTCAGAGGAGACCGAGGACCGTTTCAACGCGGCGATCTCGATCGGGGCGAACGGGGGATACGACGTCGCCTCGGGCATCGCCTGCACGATGGCCACGGTCAAGCAGATCACCGGCCTGGACCTCGACGGATTCGCCGTCATCGACTTCAGCGGGTTCCAGCAAATGGTCGACGCCCTGGGCGGGGTCTGGTTCAACGTCGAGGAGCCCGTCAACGACCCGGACGCCGCGATCACCCTGGATGCCGGATGCCAGAAGCTCGACGGGCACGCCGCCCTGGGGTACGCGCGCGTGCGCAAGACGCTGGGGGACGGCTCGGACACGCAGCGCATCGGGCGCCAGCAGCAACTGGTCTCCGCGATGATGCGCGAGCTGCTGTCGAAGAACTTCGTCACCGATCTGCCCTCGGTCCTCAGCTTCGTCAAGCAGGCGTTGAACGCCGTGCAGACCTCGACGGACCTCGCGGACATCAACACCGATGCCGGGCTGCTGCTCTCGTTGTCCGGCATCGATCGCGCGGACATCCAGTTCCTCACGATGCCCTCCGCTCCGGCCTCGTGGAACCTGAACTACGTCGAGGCCACCGAGCCGGCGGCCTCCGAGGTCTGGGCGGCCCTGGCCGACGACGCCGAACTGCCTGCGGGCACTCAGTACACCGACGGCTCCGGCAACGTGCTCACCGTCGCCGATCCCGCGCAGCCCAGCGGGGACGGGACCTCGACGCCCTCCGAGGAATCGGCTCAGTCCGACGCCCAGAGCCGGACGCCCACGGTAGTCGAGCCGACCACACAGGACCAGTGCCCGCCCGCGGACGCCGGCTGAGTCGCCGCGGCCTCTGCGAGGCCGGTGACAGCCATCGTGCGGACTCGCAGGCCATCCGTGCGATGGGCCGCGTGTGTGCCTGCCGCATCCGCCTGACCGGTTGGCGGGCCGTTCCGGTGAGCTCTCGCCTGCCTCGCGGTCAGGCGTCAACCGCGTTGCTCGAGGTTGGCTGCGATCCAGATCCGCATCGCCTCGCGGATGATCTCGGCGTTGCCCTGTCCTCCGTAGACGGCCGCGAATCGCACGTCCGCGACGTACAGCTCGGACAGCCCGGCGTAGGCGTCGCGGTCGGGGACGCGCCCGCCCCAGTACTCGGTCACCCAGCGGTGGTGGTCGGCGATCAGCCGCTGGAAATTGCCGCTCGCCGGGTCGAGGCCGCCCGCCGCCGCGTCGCGGAGCGCGGCGTTGACGTCGGCACTCCGGTCGTCAGCGGATCGTCGCTGCTTCTTGCTCATCTGGTCGCGGCGCCTGGAGCTGAGCTCCCAAGCCTCGTCGCCCCAGCGCGCGCGCACTTCGCTTTCGTACCGGCTCTGGTCGACACCTGAGAAGATCTCTGGCATGGTCATGGTCTGGCCTTTCGCGATCGCGTCCAGAGTGCTGCGGACGACGGAGATCTGCTGGCTGATGCGGTCGCGCCGCTCCTCGAGGAGCGCGAGATGGGCAGCGATCACCTCGGCGAGAGGAGCGCCATCGTCGAGTGCGATCTGAATGGCCGCGAGGGGGAGTCCGAGCGCGCGGAGCGACAAGATTCGGTAGAGCCGGGACAGCTCCTGGTCCCCGTAGAACCGGTACCCGTTGCTCGCGACTCGCGACGGGCGAAGCAGTCCGATCTGCTCATAGTGGCGAAGCGCGCGGCTGGTCAGCCCGGTCGCTCGAGCCACATCCCTGATCGGCCACTCCGCCATGCGTCTCGTCCTTTTCAGAGCCCGCTCGGATCGCGGGAGCCCCCGGGACGTTCAAAATCGCCGATGATTCCCCCGCTTGCCCATTCCTGCGCCGCCTCGCGGTCCGCCTGGCGCGGCGCGGTCAGCGTCATGGTGTTCCCATCCGCATCGGTGAACGTGACGTCGGTCGTGAACCACGGCGTGTCGAACGGCCCTGTGGCGCGGCCTCCCGCAGAACGGATCCGGTCGGCCACGCCGCCGAGGTCAACCGCTCCCGCGGCGAACGACGCCGATACCGTCCCGCGCACCGCCACGCCCTGGGTCATCAGGATGTCCTGGTACCTCTCGCGTCGCAGATGCACGAGCGAGGGCGCGCCACCGGGCCCCGGGATGGACGCCAGGGTCACGAAACCGGCGGAGGCGTACAGTCTGGCAGCGGCGGCGAGATCGCTCACCACAACGTTCACGAACATCGGCATCACGTAGATCGACCGGTCGGCGACCGGCCTGTTCTCTTCGGTCATGGACATCACCCTGCCGGTTGACGTAGCGGCAGAGTCAAGCCAGCCCGCTGCCGCGAACGCCCGACGTGCCACCCGTGACGCCGTGTCGACGACCGTCCGACCAGCCTCAACTAGCCGGGCAGTCTCGCCAGATCCTCCGCGGTGAGCGTGCCGGCGCGCAGGGAGGCGAAGAAGTCCGGCGCTGTCGTGTCCTCCAGGAGCACGGCGGACCCCGCGTCCGTCTCGTAGCCGAGCGAGACGATGGGCGGCGTCCCGGTCAGCCCCGCGTCTCCCGCCTTCCGGAAGGCAAGGACGAGGCGGGCGACGTCCACCACCGAGGAGCCCTGGTCGACGGTGAGCGCGCCCGCCCCCGCCCGTTCGAGCCGGAACGCGGAGACGGGGTTGATCAGCGTCGAGGGGGACATCGCCGTCGAGATCGTCTTCGTGACGACCTGGCGCTGGCGCTGGGCGCGCCCGATGTCGCCCAGCGGGTCGGAGTAGCGCATCCGCGAGAAGGCGAGGGCCGTCGTCCCGTCGGCCACATGGCATCCCGAGGTCCAGATCAATCCCGAGTAGGAGTCGTTGACGTCGGAATCGAAGCACAGCTCCACCCCGCCCACCGCGTCGACGATCTCGCCCACGCCGCCCATGCCGATCTCGACGTAGTGGTCGACGCTCAGACCGGACAGCGCCTCGACGGTCTGGACGAGCAGTGCCTCCCCTCCGTAGGAGTAGGCGGCATTGAGCTTGTCCCATCCGTATCCGGGGATCTCGACGTAGGTGTCGCGGGGCAGGGAGACGGCCACCGTCTGCCCGTTCGGCGCGACGTTGACGAGCATGATCGAGTCCGCGCGCTGGCCCTCGGTGCCATCCTGGACGGCGCCGTCCGCACGCGAGTCGGACCCGGTGAGCAGGTAGGTGGTTCCCGCGGTGTCCGCAGTGGCGGGGAGCGCGCCCGTGCGCCCCAGGTGTTGGTTCGCGTCCCACAGCAGGAAGGCGATCCAGGCGAGGACCGCCACGAGCAGGAAGGCGAGCACTCGCGGCCAGTGCCGGCGCCGTCGGCGGGGGCGGGTGACCGAGGGGGGCGCGGCCGGGGGACGAGGACTCGCCCACCGGGGCGAGCCTGTGCCCGGGGACGAGGGCGGCGCCGCCTCCCGCGCCGGCCGGCCCCCGCCTGGCGGGAAGGACGGCGGAGGGGCGTCGGAGGCCCCGCGGGTCCGGGCGGAGGGCGGCGCGTAGGAGGGGGGCGGGGTGCTTCCACGTCCCTCGGGCCCGGACGCGGCGTCGGGGCGTCCGGTGACGGACCGGCGGCGCACGGGGCCGCCGGACTCGTGCGCGTCCTGGGGGTCGGGCCTCCTGCGAGGCGACCGGGGGGCGAAGGAGGGCGGCGTCGGGGGCATCGTCAGTCCGTTCCCGTCGGCGGGCACTGGTCCTGGATCGTGGCCTCGTCGGTGGTCGAGCTCGTGGTGCCGTCCGCGGCGCCGGAGGAGGGGTCCGCGGGGGCGGGAGTTGCGCCGCCCTCGTCCGTCGCGGTGCCGGCCTCCTCCTGACCGCTCTGGGAGGCGATCGGTGCCGTGACGGTCTTGACGTTGCCCACCCCGTCGGTGTACTCGATGCCCACCGGAAGCTGGCTGTCGGAGGCGATGGCCTCCCACAGCTCGCTGGCCAACGGCTCGGAGGCGACGACGCGGTCGATGTCCCAGGAGGCGCTGCCCCAGGGCAGGGTGACGAACTCGATGTTCGCCCGCTCGATGTCGGTCAGGGACAGCAGCAGCCCGGCGTCGGTGTTGATGTCAGAGAGGTTCGTCGAGGTCTGGAGGGAGTTCAGCGCGGCCTGGATGAAGCTGAGCAGGGAGGGGAGGTCGGTCATGAAGTTCTTGGACAGGACCTCTCGGAAGATGGCGCCCACCAGCTGCTGCTGGCGCCCGATGCGGGAGATGTCGGAGCCGTCCCCGAGGTTGTAGCGGGCCCGGGCGTAGGCGAGGGCCTGGGTGCCGTCGAGTTTCTGACAACCGGCGTCGAGCTGGAGTCCCGCGTCGGTGTCGGAGACGGCCTCGTCGAGGTTGTACCAGACGCCTCCCAGCGCGTTGATCATGTCGGAGAAGCCGGAGAAGTCGACGACGGCGAACCCGTCGACGTTCAGGCCCGACATCTGCTCGACGGTCGCCTTCGTGCAGGCGATGCCGGAGGCGACGTCGTACCCCCAGTTGGCGCCGATGGTGATCGCCGAGTTGAACATGCCGGTCGTCGCCCCTGAGACCGAGCCATCCGTGCGGGTGCAGGAAGGGATGTCGACGATGAGGTCGCGGGGGATCGAGACGACCTGGACGCGGGAGCGGTCGGCCGAGACATGGACGAGCATCGTCGTATCGCCGCGCAGCCCCTCGACATCGTCGGTCGTGCCGATGCCGTCCACGGTCTGCCCCTGACGGGAGTCGATGCCCACCACCAGGATGTTGATCGCCCGTCCCGCGAAGGAATCAGCGGGGGGCGCATCCTCCTCGTCGTCCTGCTGGCCGGACTGGGCTCCGAGCCCCGAGATGTCGAGGGCGTTGCTGTGGACATCGGAGGCGAATCCCCGGTAGACGAACCATCCGGTGGATCCGATCATGAGGACCACGGACAGGAGGCTCGCCATGACGCCCCTGAGCACCCCGAACGCCGCGGGATTCGTGGCGGCGTGCAGGATCGGGGTGAGGCCGGGGGACACCGAGTGCTTGCTCATTGATGTGATCCTAAGAGGTTCTGTTGGGTTGTTCGCGGTCGGCGCGCGGGGAGGGTGCCCTGGCAGGCGGGCGCCTTGCCTATCCCGGGAGAATACTTCTGATTCATCGTCTTCCATCCCCGCTTCAAGAACGGAGCGGAATCCAATCCGATTCGCGGAGACGTTCTGCTGGCGGGATCTCTCATCAGACCTGACGCTGATCCCGACGAGGAGGGAGCATGCGTTCGCCATTCGATATGACGGTGCGAACAACACCCCGTCCACCCGAATGCGCGCGTAGCCCATACCAGGAAGGCTCTGACGCGATGCCGCGGGCCCATCCCCTCTTCGCTCGCTTTTCTCAAACTGAGCATGTTGCTGTTCTCACGTCAAATCTCGTAGGGCCAGTTGGTGACCTGTTCAAGGTAGAGTCGGTGATGTCGGCCTAGCAACATGTGGTGAAGGGTGCTCTATGACAGAGTCCATGGCTGAACGCGTGGGACGGGTTTTGCTTGCTTTTGACGGTGCGCCCCATGGCGAGCGGGGTGTCAGCGAACTGGCGCGCATGATTGGGCGAGAACGCAGCCAAGTCTCCAGGATGATGAAAGCCCTGGCTCGCACGGGCCTTGTCACGCAGGACGAAGACCGCCGCACTTACCGGCTTGGGTGGAGGCTACGGGTGCTCACCGCACACGCCGGAGACGATGAACTCGTCGACGCGGTGCGTCCCTACTTGCAGTTCCTGGTCGCCCGGACTGGTGAAGCAGCCCTCTTATCAGTGCAAATCGGCAACGAGGGCTTGGTTGTCGCACGCGAGGAATCCCGATACTCCCTCCAAGCCGGCGGCCGTGTCGGGCGGCGCTCCCCGCTGCACTACACGGCGGTTGGTCGGGCCCTCATGTTCGACTACGACAATGCGCACGTCAAGACGCTCGTCTCCGATGATCTTGGGATCTCGTCGTGCGGGCCCAATGCCCCACGCGACCTCGTCACGCTGTTCGCCCGGCTCGAGCGGGAGCGTGAGCAAGGATATGCGGTGGCCAGCGAGGAGGTCGAGATCGGCCTCACGGCTGTCGCCGTGCCCCTGCGTGACGCGTCGGGGCGCATTCTCGGAGTTCTCAATGTCTCGGGCCCCTCCAGTCGCATCAGCGACAAGACCGATTCGATTGGAAAGATCGTCATGGAGGCCAGCCGACAGGCCACGCGCGCCTTGGGCACTCGCCGAGGATCCTGACGTGATGGGAGCCTGGCGCATCGATGTCGGGTGTCGCCTCTCGGGGGGCCAGCGCGTGTCGGACTGCGAAGGACGTCGGCGGGATCTGGCATGCGGCCTTGGCGAGTGCGATCAGAGCCGCCAGGAGGGCAGCCGTCAAGACCGACGCCACCAGCCTCTTCGCGGCGGTGAACATGGCTGGCGGCATCGTGTCCGCCCGGCCCAACAGACGTATACGGTTCCACGGGAACGTCACTAAAAAGTGAGAGTGGTTCCACTCCGGCGCGTCAGTCGTGGATCAGCCAAGTCGAACGGCCCGCTCGCCGAAGTCATCGCGATCCGCTGCGGCACTGACCGCCGTTCCGTTCGGGTCCGTGAGAAGGGCCTCCGCGGCTGGGCCGATGCCGGGAGCGGGAACCCAAGCCGCTCACCTGGGCCAAGGCCGCCGAGGGTGTCCCCGACCCGCTCGGATGACGACTGGAACGGCTCGGCGGAGCGAGGCTCTAGCAGAGATCGGTGAGGTCCCGCACATTTGCCGCGCTTTCCAGCGCCGTGAGGGATGAATACAGCTCCGCGGCTCCGCTCGTGCCCAAGACCGGAGCACACAGGCCCATGAACTTCTCGCGCATCTCCTGGTCGGACAGGCGGTTCAGAGGGTTTCCTCGCGCATAATCCCTCCTGGTTTCGACGGCAGTCCCGTCCCGAAAGTCCACACGGATCTTCACCGGAGCGTCGGCTGTCATCCCTCGTTCAGCGAGTTCAGGGTCGACGGCGAGATAGATCTTTTTCATCAATTCCTGGACCCTCTCATCCTGAACGTAGGAGTCGTTGTTGAACACTTCGAGGGTCGTCTTTCTATGAACAATTGGGCAGGCGATTGCATATTGCATCGAGAACTTGGATTGCATTGCTGTCTGGGGAAGCGGGTGGACCAGTTCCATCGGCGATAGAATGCTGGTTCCGACATGTATGGACTCGATCTCCGCCGGATCAGATTCTCTCAGCTGAGGATGTTCGAGAATCGCCTCGATCGCAGGGGCCATCCCTGAGCAGCAAGAGAAACGTTTGTACATCAGACCCGGGTCTTGCAGCTCCCAATTCGTGCTGGGTTCATATCTCACAGAATTTGGAGGAATGCCGGCGAAGACCTGGAAGAACCCGTCCGTCCCCTCCAGCGCTGTCAGAGATGACGTCGTTCCTGTCCTGGCCAGTTCGGCGGCTTCCAGACCCCGTTCGGCTGCTGCTCCCATGTGCAGGGCCTTCACGTGCGTTCCGAAGTTCGCCCGGAGTCCGGAAGCGTATGAGCAGGAGATCCCGATCGCCATGGCCGTTGTGGCCTTGTCGCATCCGAGCAGCACGGAAGCTGCCGTGGCGGCGCCGATGACACCGAAGACCGGCGAACAATGCCATCCTCGCTCAGAGGTCGTCGGATTGGCGACTCGTCCGATTCGACCGATGACCTCCAGGGCGATCAGATATGCCCGAATCACGTCGGCGCCTGTCGCATTGGCCTCTTCGGCGGCACAGACTATTGCAGGGGCCAGGGCCGCTGTCGGGTGCCCCAGCGTTGATTGGAGACAGTCGTCGAGGTCGTAGACGTGTGCAGCATAGCCGTTTCCCAGGCAGGCCATCTGCGCTTCTACCTTCATAGAAGTGCCGAGGAGGGAGCTGCCGCTTGAGGACGAGTGCATCTGGATATGCCTGAGAATTGGCTTGGCAGCTGGGTTCTGAAATCCGGCGATAGTGACACCGAAGAAGTCGGAAATGGCGCGTTTGGTCTCGTCCGTCACGTCCTTCGGAGTCGTGTCGACATCGATCTGCCATATGTCATCCAACAGATCCTCTACGTAGCTCATTTTTCTCCTTTGAATGATGGATGCGTTGAACGCAGTTCGTGGCTCATGCTCAGTTCGAGCGTGCCGAGATTCGCCTCGCGCTGGTCGGCATAACGGGTTATGAGATGACCGAGATCAGCACGGTTCCGATAGCGACGGTGATGATCATGTTGATGACGCCTGGCACGATGAATGAGTGATTGAAGACGTACTTTCCGATTTTCGTGCTTCCTGTGTCATCGATCGCGACGGTTCCGACAACAGTCGGATAGGTCGGAAGGAGGAAGAACCCGGCGACGGCGGGGAAACTGGCAACAGCGACCGCGGGACTGACCAGGCTCAAGGCAAGAGGCATCAGTGCCTTTGCGGTGGCCGCCTGAGAGTACAGGAGGGAGGAGGCGACCACGAGGACCACCGCAAGCAGCCAAGGCGCGGATTCCAGCACCCCGCCAAGGGCGTTGACGATGGTGTCCTGGTTGGCCGTCACGAAGGTCGTCCCCAGCCATGCGACGCCGAGGCAGCAGACGTAGGAGCTGCCACCGGACTTGAATGTGGAGGTGCTGAGAACGTCCTCGACTCTGACCTTGCAGAATGCGACGATCGCAGCTCCCGCGGCGAGCATCGCCGAGATGATCGCGGTGTCGCGCGGCAGAACGGGAGTCTCGACGATACCGACCTGGGGGCTGATCAGGATGGCGTACGTGATGATGAGGATGAGCGTGATCACGAAGATCCACACGGAGCGCTTGGCGTTCGCGGTCACCTTTGATCCGAGATGAGAGAGCTCGCGGTCCAGGGCCTCGGTGGACAAGCCATCGGGACGGGGCTCGCCGGAGGCGTTCCCCGCGGACATCTTCTGCGACTCCACGGAGGACAGAGCCAATGTTCCTCGGACCTTGTCGATGGCAAGCATGATGGCCGCAGTCGCGATGATGCCGATCAATGTTGCGGGGATCGTCGTGCCCAATAGACCGAGGTAGCCGATGCTCGGATCTTTCTCGTCGAGTACCCCGGAGAAGTAGACCACGGCCGCGGAGACAGGTGAGGCGACGATTGCGGTCATTGAAGCGATTGCGGACAGTGTGAGAGGACGGGAAGGACGCATATTGGTGCCCTTCGCGACCTCTGTGATGACGGGGAACAGCGCGAAGGAGGACATCCCGGTGCCACTTGTCACGACGAGCAGCCACGTGACGACCGGGGCGAGGAACGCCAGTTGCTTGGGGTGTCTCTTGAGCAGCGTGCCGGTGAGATACACGAGATAGTCCATGCCGCCAGCCGCCTGCATGGCGGCCGTCGTCGTGATGACGGCCATCATGATGACGATGACGTCGAGTGGCATGTCACCAGGAGTCACGCCGAGGCAAGCTAATGCCAGAACGCCAATTCCTCCAGCGAATCCGATGGCGATACCGCCCAGCCTCGCGCCGATCGCGATGGCGATGAGGACGACAACCAGTTGAATCCAGATCATGTCAACGCTCCTCTCAATGTGTGTCGCCCACGATGTGGACGGAGTCGGGGTCAGTCTCGGCGCGCAGGTTCGCCGCGTGGTCGTATCCGTGGGCCTCGGAGACCTCCACGAAGCGATCCGTGCCGTAGGCGTTCTTCGTCGCCATCACGTCGAGATCCCATTCCATGGTGTCGAAGCAACGCTCACGGAACAGTTGGGACCCCTGGATGATGTTGTCCATCGCGCCGATCATGGCCTCAAGGAAGATGGGCTCGAAGACGTTGATCTCGAGCTCTCCGGCGTCTGCGGCCTCCTCGACCATGTCGACCCACCCACGTACGCGAATCATGCAGGTCATGGTCGCCTCGGGAATCGTGGGATTCACCTTGCCGGGCATGATCGAGGATCCGGCCTGAAGCTTCTTCAGCTTGATCTCGCGGAACCCGCCTTGAGGACCCGAAGAGAGGAGACGGACATCGGCAGCCAGCTTGTAGAGGATCATCGAGGCGCGCCGGAGGACGTGTGCAGCCGCGACGATCTCATCGACATTGGCCATCGCATCGAAAAGGTCCTCAGCCTGCCGATAGGGGCGACCTATCGTTTGGGCCAGGTACTCGGTGGCCTTGCAGCCGTACCCATCCGGGGCGCCGATCCCAGTGCCGATCGCGGTTGCGCCCAACGGGACGGAGTACAGAGCGTCGCGGGCGGCTTCGACTTCTCTGATGATTCGAGCAACAGAGGTCGCCTGCCCCTGATGGGTCTGGCCGATGGTGAGAGTCACTGCGTCCATGAGGCACGTACGACCGAGCCGACGCTCGTCGCCGTACGCCTCCGCCTTCTCGAGGAGGCTGGAAAGGAGCTGTCGGAGCTCGGCGACGACCGCGTCGAGGCGGCCGACCAGACAGATGTGCATGGCGGTCGGATAGGTGTCGTTGCTCGACTGCGCATGGTTCACGTCGTCGATGGGCTCGACTGCGCGGCCGTCACCGAGGATCTCCGAGGCGAGGGCGGCGATGACCTCGTTGAAGTTCATGTTCGTCGTGGTCGCTGAGCCACCAGCCTGGAGCTTTGAGATGAACTGATCGTTGTAATCTCCCGTGAGGATCGCGTCGCAGGCACGGACGATCGCCTCGCAGATGTCGGGAGCGACGATCCCTGTGTCGCGACCCGCCTGGGCGCACGCCCGCTTCACCTGCGTGTAGGCGTCGACGAAGTCCGGGTATTCTGAGATTGATGGTCCGTCTGGAGAATTCGAGAGGGCGTTCGCGGTGAAGCTGCCGTAGTAGGTCTTTCCTGAATTGTTTCGCGTCATCGAGATGTGTCTTCTTTCTGGTTTCTGGGTGTGACGGCAGCACGGGAGATCGCTCGGCTGTGGTCAGCGACTGTGCTGGTTTGGTTCTTGGATCGGTCGCGCCGCGGTGAATGGGGCCGTTTGCGGTGGTGGTCGCGTGTTCAGTGCGGCGTCCTCGTCGGTGGGAGCGGTGTCGCGAATGCAAAGGATGTGCCGTCTGCGCTCTGTTGTGACGCGGTTGGCCGAGCGGCTCTGCTCCTGCGTCCGAGGTCATGGGATGTCGTGCTTGGCGTTCGTCCAGTACTCCGTGACCTCACGGGTTGTCTCCTCGTAACCGACCTCGGAGGACTTCTTGATCCACCTGTCGAAGGCAGCCGATGCATTGGCCTGCAGACGGGAGCCATCCCAGGTGAGGCCCTTGATGCACTTGTCCGCGAAGATCGTGGCGGCAGATTTGAGGTCGTCGAAGATGTCGATGAGGCTGTCGATGATGATGGGCTCCATGATGTTCAACTCGAGCTCGCCGGCCGCAGCGGCCATCTCCACCGTGCTGGACGTTCCGCGGATCCGATAGCTCAGTTGCATGACATACTCGGGAATCACCGGATTGATCTTGCCGGGCATAATGGACGACCCTGCCTGAGTAGCGGGGAGCATCACCTCCTCGATCCCGGCCAAGGGCCCCGAGGAGAGGACCCGGAGGTCTTGTGCGATCTTCGCCATCGTGAGGGCTGTGCGAGCGCCGGCATGGGCGATGCGGGCGTACGGGTCGAGGTTTGCGAGAGCGTCGAACATGTCCGGAGAAGGAGCTAACTCGCGTCCGGTCAGCTTCGAGAGCTGAGCGACGGCTTCCCGGCGGTAACCGGATGCGGCACCGATGCCGCTCCCGAGAACCGTGGCGCCGAGGGGGATCTCGGTGAGCGCAGACACCGCCGTGCGCAACTGGCTCGTCGTCCGTCGGATCGCTGCGGAGTGCGATCTGTGGGTCTCTCCGACGGTCAGGGTGACGGCATCCTGAAGGCAGGTCCGTCCGAGCCGGATCGTCTGGTCGTACTCATCCGCCTTTGAGTCGAACGCGAGGGCCAGGTCGTCCAACGCCCGGATCGGGGCTTCGGCGAGGTCCAGGACAGTCAGAGCCATCGCGGTGGGATAGCTGTCATTCGTGGACTGTGACGCGTTGACGTGATCGTTCGGGTGGATCAGCGTGCCAGCGATCTCAGATGCCCGGGCGGCGATGACCTCGTTGACATTCATGTTGGTGGTCGTTCCGCCGCCACCCACGACGAGGGCTGTCGGGAACTGCTCGTTGTGCAGTCCCTGCGCCACCTCGTGGGCGGCCTGCTCGATGGCCTGCGCCTGGGAACCGGAGATCACTCCGAGCTTCCGGTTGGCTTCGGCGGCTGCCTCCTTGACCAGCCCGTAGTTCTTGATGAGCATCGGGACGTCCGAGGCCCGGCGGCGACCTGGTCCGAAGTTCTCGACACCAAGTTCCGTCTGCTTGCCATACAGGTGTTGGCCCGTCACTGTCTTCCCCCTCTGAGCTTGCGCATACGGCCAGACGCGTCGACGCGGGTCGATTTGCGGTGACCACAGAACCGGCGCATCCGACGCACCGTCGACATCTCTTGTCGCGGCGGGGACTCGTGAGGTCTGTGGACACATCGAAGCTATCGCCAGAGCGTCCTCGTCGTCGACGCATGTTGTTATACAAGCAACAGTAAAAAACGGATTCACAAAGGAGATGACGATAATCGATCAATATGTTGCTATCACAACAGCACGTGGATGCGGATCGAATCGACGGTGCCGACAGGGGGGGACGCTCCGGCGAGCCAGGTCGGTCCTCATTCCCGACGAGCCGGACAAAGCGGCACGGGAACCTCGATCTCCCCCGCGCCAGGCGCCGCCTCGCGGGCTCTCGCCTTCACGTCTGGGGGCATCTTCCGCTTATCGGGGTGGTGGACTCCGCGAGGCGCGCGAGGCCCGCCCGATCGACGGGCTGATCGTTGGGAGCGTTCTTTGGAGACTCCGCCAGCGGGACGTCTCCGTGGGATGCGAGGTGGGCATGGACGCAGTTCGAAGCACTGGCCCCATCCGCGGTGGGCACTTACATCTCTTGGACTGTCACTGCCCAGGGTCGATGGCCGAATCGTTTTCGGCAAACTCGTGAAGTCTCTGAAGCGGGGAGTCCTCAACGAGGGCGGCGTCGACCCCGGGCGCTCAGCCGCGACGATCCGGCGCGGGAGGGGCGCGTGAATCCGGGCAGGCCTATTCGAGAGGCGCGGACAGTCGAGCCGGCAGGGCGGGGCAAACAGGGCAGAATGCGTTTCCGGCTGGCCGAGGGGACGGGGCTGCGCATCGGGTTCGATCTGCCCAGCCGATAACGGCGCCATCGCCCGCCAACTCATCCAGCACGCCCGGACCGCCCACAGCCAGGGCGCCGGCCCTGCGCGCCGCCCGTGAACAACCCAACAGAACCTCTCACATGAGGCCGCGCGCCGCCCGTGACGACCGACCACGGTGGGCGCTCAGACCGGGTCCGGGGGCTGGCCCGATCCGGCTCCCGCACCGGGATCCGGGTCCGTGTCCTCGCCGGACCCGGCGTCGGGGCCGCCCTCTCGCCCGGGGTCGCGCACCGTGTCCAGGGCGACGGCCCGCGCCAGCCCCGTCAGACGCTTCTCAGCGGTGGAGTCGCGTCGGTAGGCCGTCGCGATCTGCGCGAACAGGGCCAGCACAAGGACGTAGACGAGCAGGTTGATCCCCCGGTCGACGCCGAGCCTCCAGGCCACCCGATTGAGCAGGCCCGGGAACATGACGGCGAACATAGCGAAGACGATGGTGCCCACCATGACGACGCGGCGCAGGGCCAGATGCCCCTGGGAGCGGACGGGACGCACGATCACCCACGCGATAAACAACAGGGCGACCAGTAGGATCGCCTTGATCAGCCAGTACCTGGTCTGGGGGTCGTCCATCAGCCCATCACCAGCTCGACGAGGATATTGACCGAGTTCAGTAGGGATTGCCCCTTCGATCGCGAGTAGTCGGTGTAGCGGATGCGGACGGGGACCTCGCGCCAGGGCAGTCCGGTGCGGGCCAGCTGGGTGACGATCTGGGTGGCGTGGGCCATCCGGTTCTGATCGAGGTGAACGGCCCCCAGTGCATCGCGGCGGATCAGCCTCAGCCCGTTGTGCGCGTCAGTGAGACGCATGCGCGTGCGCCACCGCGTGACGGCCGCGGCCACCTTGAGGACGGCTCGGCGCGCGCGTCCCGTCTCGGTAGGGCCCTCAAGGAAACGCGAGCCCAGGACGATGGCGAGGTCATCGCTCCGGGCGGCGTCGACCATGCGGACGGCGTCCTCGACGCGGTGCTGACCGTCGGCGTCGAAGGTGAGGGCGAAACGCGCATCCGTGCGGCGCAGGACGTAGTCGAACCCCGTCTGCAGGGCCGCCCCCTGCCCCAGATTGATGGGGTGGGTCGCCACGTGGGCGCCTGCGGCGAGCGCCCGGTCGCCCGATCCGTCGGCCGATCCGTCGTCGACGCAGAGGACATGGGGGAACACCGCCCGAAGTCCGGAGACGACGTCGTCGATGACGGCGGCCTCGTTGTACAGGGGAACCACCACCCAGACGTCGTCCATGTCGGTCACGACCACTATTGTGCCTGCATCGAACGACGGCGTGGCGCCATCGGCCCCATCGCGGTCGCGGGCTCCCCTCGCCGGCGCCGCGAATGGCACCAGGCCGGACGGCTGCGGACGGACGGCGTTCCGCGTCGGGGAACGTAGGATTGGGGGCAGTCCGACCAGGGGAGAACGATGCCGCAGGATCCCGTAACCGCCGCCGCGCCGGGTGACGGCGTCGCCATCGCCGCGAGCGCTGACGTGGACCCGCGCGCCCGCATCGGCGCCGGGACCCGTGTGTGGCACCTTGCGCAGGTGCGCGAGGGCGCCGTCATCGGCTCTGACTGCATCATCGGCCGGGGCGCCTACATCGGCACCGGGGTCCGTATGGGCGCCCGCTGCAAGGTGCAGAACCAGGCCCTGGTCTATGAGCCGGCCGAACTGGCCGACGGCGTGTTCATCGGTCCGGCCGCAGTCCTCACGAATGACCACACCCCGCGGGCCGTCAACCCCGATGGCTCCCTGAAGTCCGCCGCGGACTGGGATCCCGTCGGGGTCGCGATCGGGCGGGGCGCGTCGATCGGGGCGCGTGCCGTGTGCGTCGCGCCCGTGTCCATCGGCCAGTGGGCGACCGTCGCGGCCGGTGCTGTGGTCACTCATGATGTCCCTGCGTTCGCCCTGGTCGCCGGCGTCCCGGCCCGCCGCGTCGGGTGGGTGGGTCGCGCAGGCGTCCCCCTGGTCCCGGCAGGACCCGGCGACGGCCGCGCCGAGTGGTCGCACGCGCGTGACCACTCGGCGTCCGGGGCGCGGGACGCCCTCGCCGATGCGGGCGACCTGTGGCGCTGTCCGGCCACGGGCGCCTTGTACCGCCAGACCGCACCGGACACCCTCGAGGAAGCCGACCGCAATGACTGAACAGATGATTCCCGCAGCCCACCCGATCATCGGGGATGAGGAGGTCGAGGCCGTCGGCTCCGTGCTCCGCTCGGGCATGCTCGCGCAGGGCCCCCAGGTGGCGGCCTTCGAGGAGGAGTTCGCGGCCGCGCTCACCCCCGGAGCGGAGGCCGTGGCGGTGAACTCGGGGACGTCGGCCCTGCACCTGGGGCTCCTCGCCGCCGGGATCGGACCGGGGGACGAGGTCATCGTCCCCTCCTTCACGTTCGCCGCCACGGCGAACGCGGTGGCGATCACGGGTGCTGCGCCGGTGTTCGCCGACATCGACCCCGAGACCTTCTGCCTATCGCCCCAGGCGGCCGAGGCGGCGATCACGCCGCGGACGGCCGCTATCATGCCTGTGCACCTATACGGTCATCCGGCCGATATGACGGCATTCTCCCGGATCGCCCAGCGTCACGGTCTCGCCCTCTTCGAGGACGCGGCCCAGGCCCACGGCGCCTCGCTCGGCGGGAGGCGCGTGGGGACGTTCGGCGCGTTCGGCGCGTTCAGCCTGTACCCGACGAAGAACATGACGGCCGGCGAGGGAGGCATGGTGACCACCTCCGACGTGGGGCTCGCCCGCCGTGTCCGCCTCCTGCGCAACCAAGGCATGGAGAGGAGGTACGCGAACGAGCTGGTCGGCCTCAACAACCGGATGACCGACATCCATGCTGCGATCGGCCGCGTGCAACTGGCCAAGCTGCCGGCATGGACCGAGCGGCGCCGCGCGAACGCCGCGTTCCTCGACCGAGCGATCCGCGAGGGGCTGACGCAGTCCGGCTTGCCCGCCTCCGGTCCGGAGTCCGCCGTCGTGGTGCCCCCGGTCGCCGCGGGAGCGGGTCACGTCTATCACCAGTACACGATCCGCGTGAACGGGGCGTCGGGGGAGCAGCGTGACCGCTTCGCCGAGGCGCTGCGCGAGCAGTGGCAGGTCGGATCCGGCGTGTTCTACCCGATCCCGAACCATCGCCTGCCCTCCCTGGCGTCCTTCGCCCCGGGCCTGGACCTGCCTGAGACGGAGCGCGCAGCCCGTGAGGTCGTCTCACTGCCCGTCCATCCCGCGCTCTCGCGGGACGACCTCGAGCGGGTGGCCCGCGCCGTCACGGCGTGCGCCCGTGACCGCGCTGAGGGGCGCGCATGACCGCGGGGGGGACGGGCGGACGGTCCGGGGGACATCAGAACGAGGGCGGCGCCGCCCCGCTGCGCGTCGGCGTGTTGGGGATCGGCTCGATGGGCCGCCACCATGTCCGCAATGTGCGGGCGACACCGGGTCTGGACCTGGTGGCGGTCGCGGATCCGGCAGGCGACCGTTTCGGCGTCGCCGGCGGCCTGCCGCTGCTCGGCGGGGTCCAGGAGCTCATCGACGTCGGCCTCGATGCGGCGATCATCGCCGTGCCCACGGTCTTCCACGAGGACGCGGCGCTCGCACTCGCGGAGGCGGGTGTCCACACCCTCGTCGAGAAGCCGCTGGCCGTCGACGTCGCCGCGGGCCGGCGGGTCGCCGACGCGTTCGACCGGGCGGGACTGGTCGGTGCGGTCGGCTACGTCGAACGGTGTAACCCGGCCCTCCTCGACATGCGCCGGCGCATCGCGGAGGGCCAGCTGGGCGCCATCCACCAGATCGCGACCCGGCGCCAGTCTCCCTTCCCGGCCCGTATCTCGGATGTCGGCGTGGTCAAGGACCTCGCCACCCACGACATCGATCTCACGGCATGGGTGGCCGGCGCGCGCTATGAGTCCGTGTACGCGCAGACCGCCTATCGTTCGGGGCGCGAGTTCGAGGACATGGTCGTCGCTTCCGGTCGCCTCGAGGGCGGCGTCCTCGTCAACCACCTGGTGAACTGGCTGTCCCCGTACAAGGACCGGACGACGATCGTCACCGGCGAGCGCGGGGCTCTGGTCGCCGACACCGCGATGAGCGATCTCACCTATTACGAGAACGGCTCGATCCCCCTCGAGTGGGATCAGATCGCCGCGTTCCGCGGGGTCTCCGAGGGCACCGTCACGCGGTACGCGCTCGTCAAGCGCGAGCCGCTCGCTGTCGAGATCGAGCACTTCCGCGATGCGGTCCGGGGGGTGGGGTCGGACCATGTCACGATGGCCGAGGGCGTCGAGACCCTGCGCGTCGTGGAGGCTGTGCTGGAGTCCGCCCGCACCGGGGAATCCGTCCGCCTGTCCTGATCGTCCGTGCTTTTTCGCCGAGTGGTCGCCCGCATGCGACCACTCGGCGCGGGGCCGCTGTCGGGGAGGCTGCTCAGATCCGCGGGGTCGCCTCTGTGAGATCCCGGTAGATTCCCAGCAGCTCGCGCGTCGATGCGGCGAGGGACCGTTCGGCGACCACCCAGCGGCGTGCCTGGCAGCCCATCTCGGCGAGTTCGTCGTCGGGCATCGCGAGGATGCGGGTGAGCGCGTCCGCCAGCGAGCCTGGGTCGCGCTCGCGGGTGGCGAAGCCAGTGGAGCCGTCGACCATCATCTCGGGTGTCCCTCCGACCGCGTTGACGACGACCGGGGTCGCGCACGCCTGGGCCTCCAGCAGCACCAGGCCCGCGGCCTCGGCGCGCCCGCCGGCCATGGTGCGGGTCGGGAGGACCAGGGCGTCGGCCGCCCGCATCCGCTCGCGCACAGCGGCGCGATCCAGCGCGCCCACCCACCTCACGCGCCCGGGGTCGAGGGCGGCCGCCCGGCGGATCTGCGGAGCCAGGGGGCCGTCCCCGACGATGGTAAGCCGATGAGGGTGAATCAGGGCCAGGGACTCGGAGACGGCCAGCAGATCCATGACCCCCTTGAGGGGAGTGAGTGCCCCGACGAACAGCAACTCCCGCGAGTGGTCACGTGCATGCGACCACTCGGCGGGTATGGGTGCGGGCGTGAACCAGTCGGTGTCGACTCCCTGGTAATGGACCCGCAGGCGGTGCGCGGGGACGCCGTTCCTCACGGCCGTATCCGCCAGGTAGCGGGACACGGCCAGGACGACCGCAGACTCCTGGGAGGCGGCGTCCAGGTTGCGCTGCATCCAACGTCCGGCGATCCGGCTCGCAGAGGCGCGGGACGCCCTCGTGAGGGAGCCTCCGAAGGCGTCGGCCCCGTGGAGCGTGGTGACGAGCGGGACTCCCAGGGCTCGAGCGGCATGGACGGCGGGCAGGGACCACGTCGCGGCGTGCTGGTGGACGACGTCGGGGGACCAAGCGCGGATCTCGTGCCCCATCCGGGACTGGAAGAGCCACGCGAGCCGTGATCGGGAGGCGGGGGATAGCGGGAAGGGGCCCAGTCGCGCCGGGACCGCGTCGGTCACGGGGATGCGTTCGCGCACGGCCGGGTCGCGCACGTCGGAGGCGAAGGTGAAGGCGTGGACGTCGATGTCGGGGGTTTCCTCCTGGAGGGCCAGCGCGTGTTGGACCGCGAAGTACGTCGGCGGGATCTGCCATGTCGCCTTGGCGAGTGCGAGTCTCATGCCGGAGTGTCCCGGCCCGCAGTCGGAGGGACTGCGGCGTCCCATTGCGTCGCCACCCGCCGGGTGAGGAGCACCAGTCCTGCCAATAGAACGGCCATCATCGTCGAGACGATCCACACCAGGGTGACGATCCCTGTGCCATGCGCACCGAGCAGCGCGATGGTTGCCAGCGGTGCCGCGGCATATGCGCAGGCGAACGTCAACATTGCGCCTTGACGGTCGGCGACGACAAAAACGGTTGAGATCGGCGACGTCGCCAGGTTGAGGTAAAGCCACGGCACCAGGGCCCGGGCGATCTGGCCGGCAAGCTCCCATTGGTCACCGAGGTACCAGGGAAAGAGCCACGGGGAGATCACGCCCAGCAGGGCGAAGGGGATGAGTCCGGCAAGGAGCGACATCCGCACCGATTTGTCGACGAGCGCCCGCATCTGTCCGCGCGGCGTGGTAGCGAACCGCTGGAAGAAGACCTGGGAGACCGCTCCGTTGATCAGTGCCAGGGGGGCTTGCATGAGAAGCCAGGCCTTGCCGAACTGGCCCTGGACGGCGACCGTGTAGTCGAGGCCGATGAGCAGGACGATCCCGTTTGTCCTCACGGCGTCGACCAAGGCGTTCGGAGCATTGAACAGGGGCATGCGCCGGTAGCGGCGGAGGAGCGCGCGCGTGGACGCGGCTGGCGCTTCCTCGTCTTCTGTTCGTCGAGTGGTCGCCTGCTTGCGACCACTCGCGACGGTCGAAGGATCTTGACGCCATGCGTCGCGCCCCCGCCACAGCATCGTCAATGCCGCGAGGACCTGTCCGAGGACCTGCCCGAACATCTGCCCGCCGATCCCACCGGCGTGTCCCGTGGCTCCGGCCAGGATACGGGCGCCCTCGACCGTGGCGGACTGCTGGAGTCGATTGGCTGAGATTGCTGAGTAGTTGATTGTGCGTGTGAACCAGTACCCCATGAGGTTGACCGTGGCGGTCGCCCAGACGATGACGCCGGACCAGCCCAGCCACGGCGCCAGTTCCGGCCGGTTCATCCAGCTCGCGATCGTGGGGGCGGCTGCCCAGGTGAGCGCCGACGTCACGATGGAGGCGATCGTGGCGATGACGAGGACGGCGCGAACCAGCTTCCGCGCGTCGGCGTCGCGCTTCGGCAGGACGACGGCCATGTCGTAGCGGAGTCCGGCGATGACGGCCACGGTCTGGGGAATCGCCATGAAAGCGGCGAAAGAGCCGTATTCCTGCGGGCCGAAGTAGCGGGAGACGACTGCCTGGGTGAGCAGCATGATGACCTGGGAGAGCACGGTGCCCGACATCAACGTGCCCACATTGACCGCGGTGGGTGAGCGTGCGAGGAGGGCGCGCGCACGCTGCCAGGGGCCGGATCTCACCCGCCCATTGTGGCACCCGGGTGGAAGCTGGACCGGGCGCGGGGACCACGGCCCCGCCGAGTGGTCGCATGCGCGCGACCACTCGGCGAGTCCGGGGGAGCGGCGCGCAGTCGGGCGCGCCTGGCGGTGAGGCACACTTGGAGCGTGGCGGTCCGCGCCGCCTCGTCTGTCGTCCCGTCCGTCGATCGGAAAGCCATCCGTGATCCGTCCTCGTCGATCCCCGAGATCCCCTTCTCCCCACCCGGGCTCCGCGCGCCGGAACCCCCCGCGCATCCTCGTGGCGACCCGGATCTTCACGCCCGAGGCGGCGGCCGCGGCCTTCCGCCTCGACGCGCTCTCCCGGGCGCTGCGCGACGCCGGAGCACGGGTGCGGGTGCTCACCTCGAGGCCCCCGGACCTCGACACCTCCCGGGATCCCGAGGGCGTCAGCATCCGCCGTGCCCGGACGCTGCGCGACCGGTCCGGCTACCTCAAGGGCTATCTCCAGTACCTCTCCTTCGACGCGCCCCTGGCGGCGCGCCTGCTGGCCACCCGCCCGCGCCCGGACGTCATCGTGGCCGAGCCGCCGCCGACCACGGGCGCCGTCGTGCGCGTCGCCTCCTCCCTGCTGGGCGTCCCCTACGTCTATTACGCGGCCGACGTGTGGTCGGACGCCTCGGAGTCGATGGGGGCGCCGCGTGCCGTCGTGAGGGCCCTGCGCGTCGTCGAGCGCTTCGCGCTGCGCGGGGCGACGCGGGTCATCGCGGTCAACCAGGGCGTCGCCGAGCGCGTCCGCGAGCTCGGCGCGCGCGACATCGAGGTGGTCCTCAACGGGATCGACATCTCCCTGTTCAACCCGGCCGGGCCGTCCTCGTCGGGCGGCGCGGAACCAGGGGACCTCCGCGACGCCCCGTACCTGGTCTACGCCGGCACGGCCTCGCAGTGGCAGGGCGCCGGCATCTTCCTCGACGCCTTCGCTCGGGTGCGCGAGGAGTTCCCCGACCTCCATCTCGTGTACTTGGGCCAGGGCTCCGACATGGAGGCGATCGCTCGGCGCGCCGAGGGCGATCCCCGCGTCCACGTCCTCGGCCGGCGTCCGCCCGAGGAAGCCGCCGCGTGGCAGGCGCGGGCCCGGGCCGCCCTCGTGTCGATCGTCCCGGGGCGGGGCTACGACTTCGCGTATCCGACGAAGGTGCTGGCGGCGCTGTCCTGCGGGACGCCGGTGGTCTACGCGGGCACCGGCCCCGTCGCAGAGGACGTGGCCGGGGCCGGCCTGGGGGCTGTCGCAGCGTCCTTCGATGCGGGGGCCGTCGCCGACGCCGTCCGCGACGTCCTGGCGCGTCCACGCGAAGGGGCCCGCCTGCGCTCGTGGGTGGCCGCTCACCGCTCGCTGGCAGTCACCGGGAGGGACGCCGCCGAGGTCGTCCTCGCCGTTGCGCGCCGGCCCCAAAGCTGACGGGCGCCGGCGAGGCCGTCCCCGTGGGCCTGGAGCCGATCCCGCGGGGAGACCGCGGCGGAGACCGGTCTCAACCGGCGCGCTCGGCCAGCACCCTCGCGACGCGGTCGGCGGTGTGCCCGTCGCCGTACGGAGCGGCGCCGGTGTCCTCGGGGCGGGGGCGGGTCGCGGCGGCCACAAGGTCCGGACCGGGCCCGACCAGGACGTTCCACCCGAGATCCACGGTCTCGACCCATTCGGTGGTCGGCCGCACCGTGGTGGCGGGGACGCGCAGCAGGAAGGCCTCCTTCTGCAGCCCGCCGGAGTCGGTGATGACGCCGCGGGCGGCCAGCACGGACGCCACGAGTTCGCGGTAGCCGAGGGGGCGATGGATCAGGAGACAGCCGCCTCCGTCGAGGGGCGACGGCCCGCAGACCCCGGGATCCTCCGGGGAGGGGAGCAGCGGGATGCCGAACTCGGCGCACCGGGCCACCAGACGGGGGTGGGCGAGCAACACGACGGGGTGCCCGACAGCGGCCAGCGATCCCAGGACGCGGCGCAGCCGGGCGGGATCGTCGGTGTTCTGGGGACGGTGGATGGTGGCGACGGAATAGGCGCCGGGTTCCACGCCGAGTTCCCGGGCGAGCGGCGAAGGCGCGCCGGCCACCGCGTCGCGCGTGTCCAGCAGGACATCGGTCATGACGTCCCCGACGACCATCGTGCGCGCGCCCAGGCCCTCGTCGGTCAGGTGTTCGGCCGCCACCGAGGTCGGAGCGAGGAGGAGGTCGGCGGCGTGGTCGGTGAGGACGCGGTTGATCTCCTCGGGCATGGCTCGGTCGAAGGAGCGTAGCCCCGCCTCCAGATGGGCGACGGGCAGATGGGCCTTCACCGCGCACAGCGCCGCCGCCAGCGTGGAGTTCGTGTCGCCGTAGACCAGCACCCAGTCGGGGGCGAGCCCGGGGAGCGCGTCGTCGAGCGCCTCCAGCATCCGGCCCGTCTGGTGCCCGTGGGACCCGGAGCCGATCCCCAGGTGCACATCGGGGGCCGGGATGCCGAGCTCCTCGAAGAAGACCTCGGAGAGCATCGGGTCGTAGTGCTGGCCCGTGTGGATGATCGCGTGGTCGACGCCGGCGCGGGAGAAGGCGTGGGCGACGGGCGCCAGCTTGACGAACTGCGGGCGGGCGCCGACCACGGAGGCGACCCTCATGCGCGGGCCTCCTGCCCGTCCGCACCGTGCTCCGGCCCCAGTCCCAGCGGACCCTCGAGGATGTCCCGGGCGACGCGCGCCTCGGACTCGAAGCTGAGGCCGCGAGCCGCTGCGTGGGAGGCGGCCTTGAACGTCGCGACGCGCTCAGGGGTGAGTGTCCGCAGTGACTCGAGGATCTGGGGGAGCTCGAAGCCGGAGGAGACCACGCCCAGACCATGGGCGTCGACGACCTCCGCCATCTCGACGGCCGGGCCCACCGCCAGGGCGAGCCGCGCCTGGACGAAGTCGAAGAGCTTGTTGGGCAGGGCGAGGCGCGCATTCGTCGAGTAGGGGGGAATCCAGTACACGCCGACGTCGTAGGCGTTGAGCGCGGCCGGCAGGTCGGCGGGGGGAACGGGGTCGTGGAAGGTGATCGCGGGACTTCCGGCGGCGCGGCGCCGCAGGGCCCGCAGGTAGCGGCCGCCGTCGCCTGCGGGCACCAGGTACAGGTCCAGGGTGAAGCGACCGCCCGCCGCCAGTGTCGCATCGATGATGGTCTCCAGGGCGCGCCCGGGCACGGCGCCGCCGGAGTGCGCGAGCCGGATCGGGCCGTCGGGCGCGACCGGGCTGGGGGAGAGGTCCGCGAACGGGGCGGCGTTGCGCATCACGCGGGGGCGGATCCCGTATCGCTCGGCGTAGAGCTCGGCGATGCGCGCGCCCACCGTCGTCGAGGCCGCGACCCGCGGCAGGCCATCGCGGCAGACGTGATCGATCCAGGGGGCGACCAGCAAGCGCCATGACCGCACCTGGGTGCGTTCCTCGGGCGCCCACTCGTGCAGATCCGCCCAGACCGGCGCGCCGTCCGCAACGGCCAGCGCCAGGGGCAGGGATCTCGCGTCATTGGCCACGACGGCGTCGAAGGATCGGCCCCGCAGCGCCGAGAGGGCGGCACGCACGCCCGGGGCCTGCAGGTCGGCGGCCCGATGGCGGTGCAGGGCGAGGTTCGCCACCCCGGCCGGTGTCTGGGGCAGGGAGGGGGCGCCGGCGGGGATCTCGAGGTGCTCGTCCGAGTACGGGGTGGCAGGCCCGTAACCCAGCGTCGTCACCGCTCCGTAGCCGGCGACGATGCTGAGCTGGCGCAGGACCCGCGCATCGCGTCGGAGCTGGGAGAAGGAGAGGTCGAGGATGCGCGCGCGGGAGCCCATGGGGACATCGTAGGGGCCTGCGGGCAGTGGGGATTCCCCCGGAAGGGCGAGGCCCTAGGCTGGGGTCCGTGGCTTTCCCCTTCGACACCCCTCGGGCCGGTGCCTCCCGCCGCGCGCCGGGACCCGGCCCCGCCGACCCCTACGGCACCGATGTCCTTCGCCTCGATCCGCATCGCGACGGGCCCGGCGCCCGGCGCCCGCGCTCGCGGGAGGTCCGACTGGAAACGGGCATGGTCCTCGAGGATGTCCAGACGGGGTTCGTCGGCGCGGTGATCCGGGTGGAGACGTCCGGCGGCATGCGCATCGTCGAGCTGGAGGACCGCAGGGGGCGTCGCCGTTCCTTCCCCCTGGGGGGAGGGTTCTGGTTGGAGGGGCGCCCGATCGTCGCCCTGCCCCCGCTGCCCGGCCCGGCGGTCGCGGCTCCCCGGGACGGGCTCACCGGACCGGGGGGGCGCCGCCTGACGAACTCCGGCTCCGTGGCCGTCCCGCAGCGGCGCGCCCGTGTGGCGCGCGCGAGCCGGATCTGGGTGGAGGGGCGCCACGACGCGGACCTGGTCGAGCACGTGTGGGGCGACGACCTGGCCGAGGCGGGGATCGTCGTGCAGCTGCTCGAGGGCGTCGACAACCTGGAGGAGGTCCTGGAGGTGATGGGCCCCACTCCGGACGTCCGGGCGGGCGTGCTGGTGGACCACCTCATCGAGGGCTCGAAGGAATCGCGTATCGCCGGGCGGGTCCAGGACCGTTGGGCGGGCGCGGTGCTGGTCGTGGGGCACCCCTTCGTCGACGTCTGGCAGGCCGTGCGGCCCGCCCGCGTGGGGCTCCCCTCCTGGCCGGAGGTGCCGCGCGGCACCGACATCAAGCATGGCACGTTGGAGGCGCTGGGGTGGCCCCATGCCTCGCAGGCCGACATCGCGCAGGGATGGCGGCGCATCCTCGCGCGGGTGCGCGACTACCGCGATCTGGAACCGGCCCTGCTGGGGCGCGTGGAGGAACTCATCGACTTCGTCACCGAGCCGGGGGCCAGGTGACGGGGTAGACTTGGCACTCGGATTGCGGGAGTGCCAGTGGCCCGGGCGGCGCGCGCCGCATCGGCGGGGACAGCCCGGGGCGGCGGGATCGTGAGGATGGGAGGCGGCGCAGGATGAGCGATGATCGGCGTCTCGACGTGCTGCGGGCCATCGTCTCCGAGTACGTGCGCACGCGCGAGCCGGTGGGGTCGAAAGCGATCGCCAGCACCCGGGACCTGGGCGTCTCCCCGGCCACGATCCGCAACGACATGGCGGTGCTGGAGGACCAGGGCCTCATCTACCAGCCCCATACCTCAGCGGGCCGGGTGCCGACCGACAGTGGGTACCGGCTGTTCGTCGACCGCCTGGCCACGCTCAAGCCGATGAGCCCCCCTGAGCGGCGCGCGGTGGAGGCGTTCCTCTCCCAGAGCGTCGACCTGGACGACGTGGTCAACCGGACGGTGCGCCTCCTCGCCCAGGTGACCCGGCAGGTGGCCGTCGTCCAGTATCCATCCCTGAGCACCTCGACCCTGCGCCGTCTGGAGCTCGTCGGCATGGGCGAGCATCGCGTGCTCATCGTCGTCATCACGAACGAGGGCCGGGTCGAGGAGCGCATGCTCGAGGTCCGCGGCGAGGTGGACGGCGCGGTCGTGCGCGATCTGCGCGCCCGCCTCAACGCCGAGTTCGAGGACCAGGCCGCCGACCAGGTCCGGTCCGTGCTCGAGCGGATCCGCGAGACGACGCCCCCCGAGCGGGCCGAGGTCGTCGAGGCCGTCTGCGACGCCCTCGTGGAGATGCTGCGCCCCAGCTCCGAGGCGCGTTTCGTCATGGCCGGCATCTCCAATCTCGCGCGCGCTGGCGGCCTCGACTTCCGCGACGTCGTGCCCGTCCTCGACGCCCTGGAGGAGCAGATGGCCTTGCTGCGGCTCTTCTCCGAGGTCGACCCCGACGATGACCAGGTGCATGTCACGATCGGGGCGGAGAACCCGCACGACGCCTTCGCGGAGGCGTCCGTGGTCTCGGGAACCTATGGCGGACGCGACCGGCACGACGCCCACCTGGGCGTCGTCGGCCCCACCCGGATGGACTACCCGCGCACGATGTCGGCGGTCCGGGCCGTCGCCGCCTACCTCTCGCGCTTCCTGGCCGGCTGAGGCCGGGCATGCGCACCTGTCCATCCATCGACGAGGACCACAGCGAGTGAACGACTACTACGAGATCCTGGGCGTGCCCCGGGACGCCAGCCAGGACCAGATCAAGAAGGCCTACCGCAAGAAGGCCCGCCAGCTCCATCCCGACTATGCGGGGCCGGAGTCCGAGGAGGCGTTCAAGGATCTCTCGGTCGCCTATGAGACGCTCTCGGACCCCCAGAAACGCCAGATGTACGACCTCGGCGGCCCTGAGGCCGTCCACGGCGGCGGCGCGGGCGGCATGGGCGGCGATGGATTCGGGTTCGCCGACATCTTCGAGTCGATGTTCGGAGGGTCGTCGTTCGCGTCCTCGTCGGGGCCGATCCCCCGGGCGCGTCGCGGGCAGGACCAGCTGCTCGCCGTCGAGGTGACCCTGGAGGAGGAGACCTTCGGCGCGACGAAGGACATCTCCCTCGACACCTACATCCGCTGTCCGCGGTGCGAGGGCACGTGCTGCGAGCCCGGCACGCGCCCCCAGACCTGCCCCGTGTGCCGCGGGACCGGGTCGGTGACCCGCGTCCAGCGTTCGCTTCTGGGCAACATCCGGACCCAGACGCCGTGCTCGGCGTGCCAGGGCCATGGATCCACGATCCCCTCTCCCTGCCATGAGTGCTCCGGGGAGGGCCGCGTGCGCACGCGCCGCAGGATGAGCGTCGACATCCCAGTGGGGGTCGACAACGGCACCCGAATCCGCCTGTCCGGCCGGGGTGAGGTCGGTCCCGCCGGCGGTCCGGCCGGCGACCTCTATCTGGAGGTCCGCGAGAAGAAGCACCCGATCTTCACCCGGCGCGGCGACGACCTACATACGTGGATCACGGTCCCGATGACCACCGCCTCGCTGGGCACCGTTTTCCAGCTGCAGACCCTGGACGGCCCGCGCGAGGTGACCATCGGCGCCGGCACCCAGCCCCAGGAGGAGATCGTCCTCAAGGGACTGGGCGTCGGGCGCCTCCAGCGCTCGGGACGCGGAGACCTGCGCGTCCACGTCGACGTCGAGATCCCCCGCCGTCTGGACGACCGCGCGCGCGAGCTGCTTGAGCAACTGGCCGATCTGCGCAGGGAGAGCCGGGTCGAGCCGCACCGGGGGGACCAATCGATGTTCGACCGTCTGCGCGACAAGCTCTCCGGACAGTGACGGACGGGCCGCGCCATGACCCTGCCGGTGTTCCTGGCCGACGACCTGCTGGTCCCGTCGGCGGCGGCGCTGCGTCCCGGTGACGCGGCGCGCCTGGAGGGCGCCGAGGGGCGTCACGCCGCCCTCGCCCGCCGTCTGGCGGTCGGCGAGCTCCTCGACGTCGTCGACGGGGCGGGGCTGCGCCTGACCTGCGAGGCGACGGCCGTGTCCTCGGCGGGCGCCGAGCTCCTCGTGCGCGCCCGCCGCGAGGAGCCGGAGCCGCGTCCCTCTCTCGTCCTGGTCCAGGCCCTGGCTAAAGGCGGACGTGACGAGCAGGCCGTCGAGACGGCGACCGAGATCGGCGTCGACCGCATGGTGCCCTGGCAGGCGAACCGGTCCGTCGTCCGGTGGCAGGGCGCGAAGGCGCAGCGCGGGCAGGCGAAGTGGCAGGCGCTCGTCCGGGCGGCGTCCAAGCAGTCGCGCCGGGCTCGGATCCCCGAGGTCCTTCCCGTCCTGGACTCGAGGCGGCTCGCCGCGTGGGTGCGCGGATTCACTGACGAGGGCGGCCTCTGCCTGGTCTGCCACGAGGAGGCCGGTCGGGCACTGACCGCTCATCTGGAGGAGCTGGGGGCCGACCTGGGCCGGACGGCCGGTATCGCGGTGATCGTCGGACCGGAGGGCGGCGTCGATGCCGCCGAGCTTGAGGCGCTGCGCGCGGCGGGAGCCGTCCCCGTGCTGCTGGGTCCCCATGTCCTGCGCTCGGCGAGCGCGGGTCCGGCGGCCGCAGTCCTCGTCAGCGCGGCGACCGGACGCTGGTCGAGAGCTCGGGAGAATGGCGCGTGATGACATCTCGCCGACCGGGGTTCCCCGCCGGGCGGAACCTGCCGCCGGGCCCTGCGGCGGAGCGACGATCCGGGTCGCCGGACTCGACGTCTCGCATGGCGGAACACCCGTGCTCCGCGACGCGTCGATGACGGTCCCGCGCGGAGCGGTCGTCGGGCTGCTCGGCCCCTCGGGATGCGGCAAGACGACTCTGATGCGCGCCATCGTCGGTGCCCAGGCGATCGCCTCCGGATCGGTCACCGTGCTCGACCGGCCGGCGGGGGACCGGAGCCTGCGCGGCCGCATCGGCGACGTCACCCAGCGGCTGTCCGTCTGCCCGGACCTCTCCGTGCGCGACAACGTCTCCTACTTCGCCGCGTTGTCCGGCGTCGCGTGGGCGCCCTGTCCGACGCGGTCCGCGCGCTGTTGATCTCCTCGCATGTCATGGACGAGGCCCTGCGCGTCCTGCGTTAGCTCAGGGAGGACAAGCGTACCGTCGGCCTGGTCCTCGGCGTGGAGACCGTGGGGTCGCCGGCCTGGGTACTCGTCGTCGCCGCCCTCGACTCGGTCGTCGGCGTCGCGCTGGGGCTCGCCGCGAGCGCCTTCGCGCGCAGCGAGTTCCAGTCGGTCCAGCTCATGCCCCTGGTCGTCGGCCCCCAGATCTTCCTGTGCGGTTTGCTCGTGGCCCGCGAGGCGATGCCGGAGGCGCTGCGGTGGGTCTCCGACGCGCTGCCCATGAGCGACGCCGTGGACGCGCTGACGACGATCCGCGACGAGGCCGGAGCGGCGTCCTCGCGGCGCCGCGGGAGCAGATGGGAGAGGCCTACCTCCGTGCCGTCCTCGGGCTGTGGGATTCCGAGGCGGAGCCAGCGCTCGTCTCGACGCTGCGCACGCTCGTCTCCTCCCCCGACGGGCAGGCGGTCATCGGAAGCTTCGTCCTCGAGGTCGCCCTGCGGGCCCTCGAGCCCGCGGTGGACGACGGATCGGGGTCGGCCCGGCTGCGCCTGTCGCTGGTCGCCTCCTAGACGGTCGGGCTGATCCTTGCGCGCAAGGTCGCCCGGATCGAGCCGATCGCCTCGATGGCGGCCGACGACCTCGCCGCCCTGGCCGCTCCGACGATCCAGCGGTACATGACCGGGGAGCTGCCCGGCTAGACTCGTCGTGACCGCTCGACTGGCCGACCGGAGGAGTGTGTGGGCGCATCGCATGAGTGACCCGACCGTATCGAGCCCCCAGGCGGCCTCGCGCCGCCTCGTCATCCCCCCGAACGTGGAGCCCATCGCCGTGCTGGGGACCTCCGACCAGGTGCTGCGCGCGGTGGAAAGGGGATTCCCGGCGGTGCGCATCCTCGTCACCGGACGCGACATCTCGCTGTCCGGTCCCCCCACCGACGTCGATCTCGCGGCGCAACTCCTCGACGAACTCCTCGTCCTGGCGCGATCGGGCTCGACCCTGGACGTCCCCTCCGTCGAGCACGCGATCTCGCTCCTGGCCGCCGCCGTGTCCCCGCAGGGACCGCCGGAGGAGATCCTCAGCGTGCGGGGACGCTCGATCCGCCCCAAGACCCCGGGCCAGAAGGCATACACGGAGGCGATCGGGCGCGCCACGATCGTCTTCGGGATCGGCCCCGCAGGCACGGGGAAGACCTACCTGGCCATGGCTGAGGCCGTCTCCCGCCTGCTGTCGGGCGAGGTCAGGCGCATCGTGCTCACCCGTCCGGCGGTGGAGGCGGGGGAGAGCCTCGGGTTCCTCCCCGGCACGCTCACCGACAAGATCGACCCCTACCTGCGTCCCCTCTACGACGCGCTGCGCGACATGCTCGACGCGGAGGCGCTGCCCAAGCTCATGGCGGCCGGCACCGTGGAGGTCGCCCCGTTGGCCTACATGCGCGGGCGGACCCTCAACGACTCCTTCATCATCCTCGACGAGGCCCAGAACACGACGGCGTCTCAGATGAAGATGTTCCTCACCCGGCTCGGCTTCCACTCGCGGATGGTCGTCACCGGGGACACCACCCAGATCGACCTCCCCGATCATCAGCGCTCGGGGCTCCAAGTGGTCCAGGACATCCTCGCCGGCATCGACGGCGTCGAGTTCTCCCACCTCACTAGCGCCGACGTGGTCCGCCACCAGCTGGTCGGGGAGATCATCGACGCCTACGCCCGATGGGACGAACACCGCGCCCGCCTGGAAGGGGCGCATCTGAAGGGAGACGACCGGTGACGGAGATCCTCAACGAGACGGAGACCGAGGTCGACGGGGCGGAGTTCGCGGCCCTCGCCGACTTCGTGCTCACGCAGATGCACGTCTCCAGCGGGGCCGAGCTCAACATCCTCTTCATCGACCCGGAGCCCATGGCTGAGCTCCACAAGAGATGGCTTGATCTCGAGGGCCCGACCGACGTCATGAGCTTCCCCATGGACGAGCTGCGTCCCGGCACCGAGGACGACCCCGCCGAGGGCGTCCTGGGCGACATCTGCATCTGCCCCCAAGTCGCCCAGGCCCAGGCCCAGGAGGCCGGGCATTCCGCCGCGGAGGAGATGCTGATGCTCGCGACGCACGGCATGCTGCACCTGCTGGGCTACGACCACGCGGAGCCGGAGGAGCGCGAGGAGATGTTCTCCCTCCAGCGCCGGCTCCTGCTCACGTTCCTGGCCACGCGATGACCGGCGGCGCCTTCGGTTCGGCGCCGGTGGCGGCCCTGATCGTCATCGGAGTGGCGGCCCTGGTGATGGCGGGCGTCGTCTCCGCCGTGGAGACGGCGCTGCAGAAGCTGTCGCGGGCGGCGGCGGAGGATCTAGCCGAGGAGGGGCGCCGGCACGCGGAGCTGCTGGGCGAGCTCCTGGCCCACCGCGAGCGGACTCGGATGACGTTGCGGGGGACCCGAACGTTCCTCCAGGTCGTCGGCGCCGTCGCCGGCACGCTGGCGCTGGTGGGCCTTCCCCTGGAGTGGTGGGTGATCGCCCTCATCGCGGTCGTCGTGGTGGGAGCCGTCCAGTTCGCGCTGGTCAGCGTCATTCCCTTCCGCGTGTCCACGCGCAACCCGGAGGGGGTCGCGCTGCTGGGCGCCGGGGCGGCCGTCCGCGTGGTGCGCGCGACCCACGTGGCGGATCCCCTGGTCCGCGCCGTCCGCGGATGGATGCCGCAGCCGTCCCAGACGGAGGCGGAGGCCCGCCAGGAGATGGCCGACGACCTGCGCGAGATGGTCGACCAGGTCGGGGAGACGGAGGGCTTCGAGGAGGAGGACCGCGAGATGCTGCGCTCCGTCTTCGAGCTGGGCCACACGCTCGTGCGCGAGGTGATGGTCCCCCGCACGGAGATGGTGACGGTGGACGCGGAGACCTCCGCCCGGGACGCGCTCGGACTGTTCGTGCGCTCCGGATTCTCCCGGATCCCCGTCGTCGGCGAGGACGTCGACGACGTGCGCGGCGTCCTCTACTTCAAGGACGTCGTCCAGCGTCTGGAGACGCGGGGGGGCGATGCCGCGGGACTGACGGCCGAGCAGATGATGCGCCCAGCTGAGTACACCGTCGAGATGAAGCCCGCGGACGACCTGCTCCGCCAGATGCAGTCGGAGCACTTCCACCTGGCTCTCGTCGTCGACGAGTATGGCGGGATCTCCGGCCTGGTCACCCTGGAGGACCTCCTTGAGGAGGTCGTCGGCGAACTCACCGACGAGCATGACCGCAATGTCGTCGAGCCCGAGGAGGTCTCCCCCGGCGTGTGGCGGGTCCCCGCCCGTTTCCCGGTCGATGAGCTGGGCGAGCTGCTGGGCCTGGAGGTCGAGGACGAGGACGTCGACTCGGTGGGCGGACTCCTGGGCAAGGCGATCGGCAAGGTGCCGCTGCCGGGGAGCCGGGGAGACCTGCTGGGCATCCACATGGTGGCCGAGGAGGGACGGGGCAGGCGCCGCCAGGTGGGCACGATCCTGTGCTCCAGGGCGACCAGCGAGGGCGGCGCCGGTCCGGCGACCGAGGACGAGGACGAGGACGAGACACGATGAGATTCCCCAGCGACGATGAGCTGATGGCCGGACCGAACGCCCTCGACGGGGCCCTGGAGGGCGAGGGGCCGCGGGAAGGGGGCACGCTGGTCGACGACGATGCTGCCCTGGAGGGCGAGGGGTTGGAGGACGCGGACAGCGCCGTCGCCGAGTCCGCGGAGGCCGAGCTGGCCGATCTGCGTCGCCTTCGCGCGGACGCGGGTGCCGGACTGGTCGCGCCGGAGTATCCGGAGGGCTTCCGCGCCGGATTCGTCTCCGTGGTCGGCCGCCCGAACGTCGGCAAGTCGACGCTCACCAACGCCCTGGTCGGCCAGAAGATCGCGATCACCTCGGGGCGTCCCGAGACGACGCGCCACAACATCCGCGGGATCGTGCACCGTCCGGACAGCCAGATCGTTGTCGTGGACACGCCCGGCTACCACCGCCCGCGCACCCTGCTGGGCCGGCGGCTCAATGACATGGTCCGCGAGGCCCTCGCCGAGGTGGACGCCGTGGTCTTCTGCCTTCCGGCCGATCAGCGCATCGGCCCCGGCGACCGCTTCATCGCCCGGGAGCTGCGCGATGTGCGCGCCCCGAAGGTGGCCGTGGCCACGAAGACGGACCTCGTGGGCCGGGAGCGGCTGGTCCGGCATCTCCTGGAGATCGACCGGCTGGGGGAGTGGGCGGCGATCGTCCCGGTCTCGGCGCTCGCCGGCGAGCAGGTCGGCGAGCTGGCCGACGTGCTCGCCGACCTCATGCCGCCCTCTCCGCCGCTGTATCCCGCGGGGGACGTCACCGACGAGTCGCGCGACACCCTCATCGCGGAGTACGTGCGCGAGGCCGCCCTGGAGGGGGTGCGCGACGAGCTGCCCCACTCCCTTGCCGTCCAGGTCGAGGAGATCGCTGAGCGCGAGCCGCACCCGGGGCGCAGCGAGCCTCCGCTGCTCGACGTGCGCGTCAACATCTTCGTCGAGCGCGACTCCCAGAAGGCGATCGTCATCGGTCGGCGGGGCGCCCGCTTGAAGGAGATCGGCACGCGCTCGCGCGCGCAGATCGAGCGGCTGCTGGGTCGGAGGGTTTTCCTGGATCTGCACGTGCGCACCGCCAAGGACTGGCAGTCCGACCCGAAGATGCTGGGGCGGCTGGGGTTCTGAGCCCGCCTGGGCGGCACCGGTTGCGAAGGCTCGGTCCTCGTGTAGATTGACTCCCGATATTGAGAACAGTTCTCACGTGTTGGGGCGGGCGCCGCCGCCCGCGGGATGCGGCGGCCGTGGCCGACACGCGGATCGAGAGGACAGCCCCCATGGCCGATGCCCTGCCCACCGCCGAGGAGTTCTGGGACGGATTCTATGGAGATCACACGTGGGGCGAGCACGGGCCCGTGAACCGGCACCTCGTCTCGGAGGCCGGAGGCCTGTCTCCCGGAACCGCCCTGGATCTGGGATGCGGCGAGGGTCCCGACGCGATCTGGCTCGCCGAGCGCGGGTGGACGGTCACCGGGGCGGACGTCTCGGCCACGGCGCTGGAGCGGGCCCGCGACCATGCCCGACGACTCGGACTGGCCGACCGGATCCTCTTCGAACAGCACGATCTCTCCTCCGATTTCCCGTCGGGGGAGTTCGATCTGGTCTCCGCGCAGTTCCTGCACTCTCCCGTCGCCGCCCCGGGGGAACGCGAGGAGATTCTGCGCCGCGCCGCGCGGGCGGTCGCTCCGGACGGGCGCCTCCTCGTGGTCTCGCACTGGGGCATGCCACCGTGGTACCGGGGGATGCCGGGGAGCGAGCGCCGCGCCGACCTCGCGATTCCCACTCCCCGGGAGAATCGGGAGGCGCTCCACCTTGAGGACGGAGCGTGGGAGGTGCTGCGCGACGCCGTCGTCCCCGTCGCGCTCACCGGACCCGATGGACAGACCGGTTCCCGGGAGGACCATGTCCTCCACGCCCGCCGGATCCGGAGACGATGACGTTGCGAGTCGTGGGCCCCGCCCCGCCCAGGGGACGCGGGGGGAGCCCCCCGTCCGATCGAAGGGAGCAGACCGTGTCCGCCGCGATCCGCGAGCGCCGCAACACCGTCCAGAAGGAGGCCGTGCGCACCGCGCTGGAGGAGGCCGCCGGGTTCATCTCCGCTGGCCGGCTGCACCGGCGCCTGAACGAGGAAGGCAGCCCCGTGGGGCTCGCCACGGTGTACCGCCAGCTCAACGCCTTGGCGGAGTCTGGGTACGCGGACACGATCTCCGGCCCCGGCGGCCAGCTGTTCCGCGCCTGCGAGCCGGATGGGCACCACCACCACCTGGTGTGCGAAGCGTGCGGCAGAGCGGTGGACATCGACCCGCCGGACGAGGAGTGGATTAGCGCCTCCGCCGACCTCCACGGCTTCACGGTCACCCGCCACATCCTGGAGGTCTTCGGCCGCTGCGCCGAGTGCTCGTCGCGCTGACCCCGCACCGCGAGGGCCGCTCTGCCGAGCCGGACGGCCCGACCCCTCCACCGCCGACGCAGCCGCCGGCCTCGGCTCGCCACCACGGATGCCACGGCGGCCGAGAGGCGGGCGACCTTGTCGAGCACCGACCGGGAGCCCTTGGCCGGTCGCGTCGAGGTCGACGAGACGCTCGTTGGTGGCATCAAGTCGGGCAAGCCCGGCCGCGGCGCGGCCGGGAAGGTGCTGGTCGCAGGTGCGGTGGAGACCACCGCGCACGGGTGGGGCCGGCTGCGCCTGGCCGTCATCCCTGGCGCGTCGGCCACGTCGCTGCGCGGGTTCGTCACGGCGAACGTCGCACCCGGGTCGACGGTCGTCTCCGACGCCTGGGTGAGCTATCCCTCGGCGCTGACCGGGTACCACCACGAGCCGGTGAACGTCGCCGCGTCCGGGCGAACCGCACGCGGGTCGCTGCCCGCGATCCACCGCGTCTTCGCGCTCGTCAAGCGCCTCCTGGAGGGCACCTACCAGGGAGGCGGCTCCCACGAGCACCTTCAGGAGTACCTCGACGAGTACGTGTTCCGGTTCAACCGTCGCCGCACCCGCAGCCGTGGCCTGGTCTTCATGCGGCTACTGCAACGAGCCATCGCCTCGCCCCCGGTCACCTACCGCGACCTCGTGCGCATCTCACGCCCGAAGATGACCAGCCCGACCGGCGTGGCCAGCCACACGCGCAGCACGCCGAGAACACTCGAGGCCACCCCGGCCGATCAGCCCTGGCGACGCGAACGCCCCACATGACCACTACCGCACGACGCTGGCACCAAGATGGATACCCCTCTCCTGTCATTCTGCCCTGTGGTGTTCACTGCGGAGAGCGGGGTATGGACGTCGAGGGTGGGACACACTCTCCGCCCCGTGGACCGGGCGGCCCCGCTCGATCCGGCAGGACCGCGCGATCGCTCAGGCATCGTGCACGTGAACGGAAGGCGCTCGGTGGGACACGTCGGGTCGGTCAGGTGGCGGGGTCCTCTCCCGGATGGACCAGCGACTCGATCCCGGTGAGGACGATCAGGAGTCCGGCTTCGAACAGCTCATCCGACGATGTCGAGACCAACGCTGGGCCCGCCCACGCGATCTGATCGAGTCGCGGTTCCTCGCCTGCGTCGAAGACGCGCGCCGTGGCGGTGGTGCCCGTCCCCTTGGCTGTGCTTTGCCCCATCTCCCGGAGCGCAGCACCGGCCACGAAACCGCCGAGGGTGTTGCCGGCGAGCACGGCCTCTCGCGGGTGGAGGCCGGCCGCGCGAAGGACGGCAAGGCTGGCGTCGATCAGGACGAGGCTGACTCTGTTCTGTCCACCGCGCCTGCTCAGCAGCGCCGTCAGCCCTGGGCGAGCCGACAGTGCGGAACGGAAGGTGCGGGCGATGTCGGCCAGGTCCTCCCGCCAGCGTCCGGTGAGGTCGGGCAGTGAGATCTCCGAGGTCATCTGCGCCAATACCAAGTCCAAGAGCTCCTCGCGGTCGGCAACGTGCCGGTACAGCGACATCGTTCCGGCTCCCAGCTTGTCGGCGACCCTCCGCATGCTCAGTGCATCGGGTCCCTTCTCGTCGACGATCACGGCTGCCGCGTCGACGATCCTCCCACGGGTGAGTGGCTCTCGAGGCCTCGGTGCTGACACGTGATCCACAGTAGCGTACGCTGTATGCAACCCGGTGCGTACAATGTACGCATCTCGTGTTGTTCGCGCGCGACCAGAAGGAGGACGCATGTCTTGGAGTCTCGTCGTTGCAGCTGTCGTCATCGGTGCCCATGGGATTGGCCACGTGCTCGGATGGGGCCCGCCACTCGGCCTTTCCTGGACCTCCTCGGCGGAAAGTCCCGAGTCCTGGCTGGTCGAGGGCACCGTCGCACGTACGGTGGCGGTGCTTCTGTTCGGCTTTCCGACCCTCGGATTCCTTGCGTGCGCGGTGGGGCTGTGTGCTGACCTGCCCTGGCTGCGCGTCGTGGCCGTCGTCTCAGCCGTGACTTCCCTGATCGCGGCTGCTGTCTTCCCCCATGCATTGCCGCTGAGTTCGCTGTTCGGTAGCACGATCGTCAACGTTGCCGTCATCGTGCTGTTGGGCGTACTGGATCTGCCGAGCCGACAATGAGCGCGCGCGGGCTGTCCTTCCTTCGAGGCGATCTGTTGTCCGCCCGATGAGCTCTCAGCCGGATGTCTCACCGATGCGTCCCGGCTCGAACGTCGGGGAGGTGGCCCCTGGTGCACCGGCTGACTTCCGCAGAGCCTGGAACGGCGCCGATCCTCAGCCCAGGGCCGACGCCCTGGCAGCGCGGTCGATGGCCGCCCTCGTGCGGGCTGGAAAGCCTGTTTTCGTCTCACCGAGACCTGCTTGCCGCGGACCTCGAACACGGCCTTGATGATCCGGCGGCGCTCCTCGAAGGTTGTCGCTTCCCATGCAGCCCGCACGTCGTCGGCTGCGGCGAGCGCGCGGACTCCGTCGTCGGCGATCGGGGGCACCCCGGCCCGCTGTGCCTCTTCGATCTGCGGGCGCAGGCTGGTCTCCACCTGCGACAGAGTCTGCAGGGTGATCGCGCCGCTTGCGTACTGGTCGGCCGCCTCGTCCAGGCGGGCCTGCAGTTTACGGACGCGGGCATCTACGTCCCGCATCCGGGTACTCCAGTCGATGTTGTCGGTTGTGAGCAGGGAGATGTTGGCCGGCTGGCTCAACCACTCGATGGCGGCCGAGCTGGCGAACTCATCGAGGCACTCCGCGGCGACGACGACTTTGTCGCAGCCGCGGAACTGGCAGTGGTACTTCGGGGCGCGCGGTTGGGTGGGATTCTTGCACTTGGCCCCGATCGTGCGGACCAACGGCCGCCCGCAGCAGTGGCACCGGGCGATGTGGGAGAGTAGGGCCTTCGGGTGCACCCCGTCGGAGACGTGCACCCGGCGCGCCGGGTCGTAGATGATCCGCTGGATCCGCTCGAAGTCTTCCTCGGAGATCAACGGCTCCCAATCGGCGTCGCCTATGACCTCGCTCCGGTACACCCGCTTGCTGGCCATCGTCGGGTTGTCCAGGATCTGCTTGACCGTCGGCTCCCGCCAGCCCGTCGACAGGTTGCCGTTGCGCGATCCCTGCGGGGTCGGCTCGCCCGCATCCTGCAGCATGCTCGCGATCTGGGAGGGAGAGGTCCCGGCAAGCCCCTCGCGCGCCATCATCCGCACCGGCTCGCCCGTGTGCGGGTCGGGCTCCTGGCCCAGCAGCACCCCGGTGCGTTCGTCGTAGACCCGTCGGTACCCGAACGGCAGTCGTCCGTGGGGCCGGCTGCGCTCGGCGTTCAGCCTTGCCGTGTGCAGCTGCCGTTCCCGCATCGTGTTCGCGTCCGCCTCCGCACGCAGGAACTCGAAGCCCAGGATGAACGAGTTGTCCGACCGGGCGAAGTCGTAGACCCGACCGTGCGTCAGATAGAGCGCGCCTGCCTGCTGGCAGGCCGCGCGGAGCTGGACGTAGATCGCCATGTCGCGGCCCGCGCGCGATGGCTCCCAGGTGGCGAAGCCCCCGTAGCGGCCCGAGCGGATCAGCTCGATCGCTTCCTCCCAGCCCTCCCGCTCCCGGCGGCGCCACTGGGAGGCAGACCGGTCAGCGTCGGTGATGATCCTGCCGACGCGCCAGTTGATAGACTCGCACCAGTTCTTGCGCTTCTCGACCTGGTCGCCGATGGACCGCATGGGCTTGTGGCGGTCTTTGGGACGCGCGCCCGTAGAGCAATGCCTCCACGGGCGCGGCGGCGGTGCTGGTTGCCGTGAGTTCCACAGACATCAGGTAGGTCCTCCCTACCCTCCGTTCCGTTCGCGAACTCGGCTCGTCGAGCAGAAGAATGTCGGGGCGGGCCAGGAGGAGCCCGGCCAGCATGAGGCGGGCACGCTGGCCTCCGGAGAGCGTCTCCAGGGCCCGGCAGGGGTCCACGGAGGCCAGGCCGAGTCCGGCGACGGCGGCCTCGGCCCGGGACTCGGCCGTCCATGCGCCGGTGCGTTCGGCCGCGGCGAGCTCCCGGATCCGCTCGGGGTCATCCGGGTCCAGGGCGAGGGCGTCCCCGGCCCGTTCGACCCGTGTGCGTGGGCGAGGAACGGGGGGGGGGGGGAGTCATGGCACCTGAGGGGTTGGAAGGATCGCGCAGGGCTTCGGCGGACGGGGTCGTCCCCCGGGGCCGGCTATGCCGCTCACGCGCTGGAGATCTGTCACTTCCGCATGAGGCCACCCTAGACGGCGGGCTCGCGGTTCCGCCAGGTCGGGCGGGGCGGGCGCCCCGACCTGGCTGATGATAATGTTTCTCAATAGTGGGCGGATGGGACGGAGCGAGGCGATGAGCGATCGGCGGGTACCGGTGGTCGCGGTGACGGGTTTCCTCGGAGCGGGCAAGACAAGCCTGCTCAACCACCTCCTGCGTCGCCCCGGCGCGCGGCTGGGCGTCGTCGTCAACGACTTCGGGGCGATCAACGTCGACGCGGCGCTCGTGGGCGGGCAGGTCGAGCAGGCGGCGGCGATCACCGGCGGGTGTTTGTGCTGCCTCCCCGACGCCGGCGGCCTCGACGATGCCCTGGCGCGCCTCGCCCGTCCCCGGCTTCGGCTCGACGCGATCCTCGTCGAGGCCTCCGGGGTGGCCGACCCCCTGACCGTCGCCCGGCTGATCCGCGCGAGCCGGGCGCGGCGCGTCCGGCCCGGCGGGCTCATCGAGGTCATCGACGCCCTCGAGTATTTCGCGACGGTGGACCGGTGGCCGCAGCCCCCCGCCCGCTTCGCCGCCGCGACTCTCGTCGTCATCGGGAAGACAGACCTCCTGGCCCCACAGGAGCGGGAGGAGACGGCGGTGCGCATCCGCGCGCGCGTGGCGCGGCGCAACCCGCGGGTCCCGGTCCTCATCGCCCGGCGCGGCGGGGTCGATCCCGCCCTGATCTTCGACATCGCGGCCGCGGAGGACCCCGCCGACGAGTTGCCGATCGCGCGCCTGATGCGAGAGGAGCACGGCGACCGCCACGAGCACGCCCAGTCCGTCAGCCTCCCCCTGGGCGCCCCGGTGGCACCGGGCCCGCTGGTCGATCTGCTCGAGGATCCCCCCGAGGGCGTCTACCGTCTCAAGGGCAGGGTCCGGACGCGCGGCCCGAGGGCGCAGCACGGCTGGCTCGTGGACACCGTCGGTCCTCAGATTCACGTTGCCGCGTTGCCGGCGCCGCCGCCGGCCGGCGAACTCGTCGCGGTCGGCGCCCATCTCGACCGCGCAGAGGTACGGCGCCGCCTGCTGCACGTGGCGCGTGCCGCCCCGGACCGGGCCGACCCGGCCGGGATGGGGCGGCTGCGCCGCCACGTCCGGCTCAGCTCGGGCAGCGGGCGGCCGGTTTCCAGTGAGCTGGCGCACAGGGAGGACTAGGCTCGGGACCGACTGATCCACCGACCGGGGGGAGGACGCCGTGACGCTGTCGGTGCGGCCGCCCGCGGTCGCGGGAATGTTCTATCCGGCGCGCGCCCCGCAGATCGTGGCGGAGGCGGACCGCCTTCTTGAGGCCGCCGAGCGCAGGCTTGCGGACATGCCCGACCGGCCCCACCCCAAGGCGCTGATCGTCCCCCACGCGGGATGGATGTGGTCGGGAGACCTCGCGGCGCTCGGCTGGCAGACCCTGGCCCCGCGGGCCGGCGGCATCGGCCGCGTCGTCCTGCTGGGCCCGACCCACCGGGTCGCGATCCGAGGCGCCGCCCTGCCCGGGGTCGACCTCTTCGCCACCCCAGCGGGAGCGCTGCGCATCCCGGCGGACGAGGTCCTGAAGGCGACGGCGTCGCTCGCCCGCCCGGTGAGCGTCGACCCGCTCACCCATGCCGAGGAGCACGCCCTGGAGGTCCAGGTGCCTTTCATCCAGAGGGTCCTCGGCGATGTCGACCTGGTCCCCCTCAATGTCGGGCTGACGCGTCCCGACGAGGTCGCCGACATCATCGACGCCCTATGGGACGGGCCCGGCACCGTCGTCGCGGTCTCCTCCGACCTCTCGCACTACCACACGTCGGAGCGGGCGCGGGAGGTGGACCAGGCCACGATCCGGCAGATCGTCGACCTCGACGGACCCATCCCCGCGGACCGCGCCTGCGGGGCCAGCCCCCTGAACGGCCTGCTCGCCTGCTGCGCGCGCCGGGGCCTGCGCCCCAGGCTGCTCGGCGCCCACAACTCCGGCGACGTCGCCGGTGACCATGACCGCGTCGTCGGGTACGCGGCGCTGACTGTCGAGGAGACCCGCTCATGACACTTCCCACCGATGCCGGTGACCTGCTGCTGCCGATCGCCCGGAGCGCCGTCGAAGCGCGTCTGGCGGGGACGCGCACGGGGCAGATCCCCGTCGCCGACCTCGCGGCGCGCGGGTCGCGTCCGGACTGGCTGGCCGGCCCCGGAGCCAGCTTCGTCACCCTGGAGGCGCTCGGGCGCCTGCGCGGATGCATCGGAACGCTGACCCCGCACCGCCCTCTGGGCGAGGACGTCGCGCACAACGCGATCGCCGCCGCCTTCCACGACCCCCGCTTCGATCCCCTCACCGAGGCGGAGTTCGACGGCGTCCTCATCGAGGTGTCGGTGCTCTCCGAGAGGACGCCCCTGCCGTACTCCTCGGAGCGGTCCGTGAGCGACGCGCTGCGACCGGGGATCGACGGAGTGGTCCTGGAGGCGGGACCGTTCAACCGGGCGACGTTCCTCCCGCAGGTGTGGGACGAGCTGCCGGACCCCGCCGACTTCCTGCTCCACCTCAAGCGCAAGGCCGGCCTGCCGGACGGCTGGTGGTCCGATGACGCCCGGTTCGAGACCTACACCGTCGAGTCCTGGCGGGAGGGGCCCGATCGGCGATGAGCGCGACGGCGTCCCCCAGGCGCGCGGCGCGCGCGTGCACGGGCCGGTGGCAGCACCTGCTCGCCGACGGGCGCCTCCAATGCGATCTGTGCCCCCGGGCCTGCCGCCTGCGCGAGGGCCAGCGGGGCTTCTGCTTCGTGCGGGAGCGCCGAGGGGACTCGATCGTGTCCACCACCTGGGGAAGAAGCTCGGGGTTCTGCCTGGACCCCATCGAGAAGAAACCGCTCCACCACTTCCACCCCGGCACGCCCGCGCTGTCCTTCGGCACGGCAGGATGCAACCTGGGGTGCCGTTTCTGCCAGAACTGGGACATCTCGGCTGCGCGCGAGTGGGACCGCCTGGGCGCCGCCGCCACGCCCGAGCGCATCGCGCGGACGGCGCAGCGCTGGGGCGTCCCCCAGGTCGCCTTCACCTACAACGATCCCGTGGTCTACGCGGAGTACGCCATCGACACGGCGCGCGCCTGCCACGACGCGGGCGTGCGCGCCGTGGCCGTGACGGCCGGCTACGTGGCGCCTGCCGCGCGCGCCGACTTCTTCGCCCCGATGGATGCGGTCAACATCGATCTCAAGGGGTTCACGGAGGACTTCTACTGGCACACCACCGGCGCGCACCTGGCCGACGTGCTGGACACGATCGCCTGGGCCGTCGCCGAGGGATCGACCTGGGTGGAGCTGACGACCCTGCTGATCCCGGAACGAAACGACGCGGAGCGTGACATCCGCCGCGAATGCCGGTGGATCCGGCGGGAACTGGGGCCCGACGTGCCACTCCACCTCTCCGCCTTCCACCCCGCCTTCAAGATGCCCGACGTGCCTCCGACGCCGCCGGAGACTCTGCGCCGAGCCCGAGAGATCGCCCTGGAGGAGGGCCTCCACTTCGCCTACACGGGGAACATCCGCGATCCGGCGGGGGAGACGACCTCGTGCCCGGGGTGCGGAGCGGCGCTCATCCGCCGCGACTGGTACCGCATCCTCGACTATCGGATCACTCCGCGCGGCACCTGCCCGCAGTGCGGGCAGGGCGTGCCAGGGCGGTTCGACGCTCAGGCCGGCACCTTCGGCGCCCGCTCCGTCCCGGTGAGGGTGTGAGTCCCCGCGCGGCGTCGGAGTCCCGGCCGGACGAGGCGTCCACTACGTGGCCGCGGTGACAGGATCCGGCGCCGTGGTCTAGGTTGGCCCCATGTGGACGGAGCGCCTGCTGCTTCTGTGCCGCGACGGGGCCTGACAGGCCGGATCCTCGTCGCGGCGCTCGTCATGCCCGGCCGATGCAGGCCAGACGCACAGGAACCAGAGACGAGACCATGAAGACCACCGCACACGTCCCCACACCCGCGACGAGCCCGATGCCGGCCCACAAGTACCGGGCCTTCCTCGACACGAACCCGATCTCCCTGCCCGACCGCCGGTGGCCGGACCGGCGCATCACACGTGCCCCCAGATGGCTGTCCACGGACCTCCGCGACGGCAACCAGGCCCTTATCGAGCCCATGGACCCCGCCCGGAAGCGCGCGATGTTCGACCTGCTGGTGCGCATGGGCTACAAGGAGATCGAGATCGGCTTCCCCGCGGCCTCCCAGACCGACTTCGACTTCGTCCGCTCCCTGGTCGAGACGGACGCGGTGCCGCAGGACGTCACCGTCTCCGTGCTCACCCAGTCGCGCGCCGACCTCATCCAGCGCACGGTCGAGTCCGTCGTCGGGTTCCCGCGCGCCACGGTCCACCTGTACAACGCGACCTCCCCCCTGTTCCGGCGCCTGGTCTTCCGCGCGGATCGGGCGCAGACCGTGGACCTGGCCGTCTCCGGCACCCGCGAGGTCATCGCGCAGGCGGAGAAGATCCTCGACGACGACACGGTCTTCGGCCTGGAGTACTCCCCGGAGATCTTCGTCGACACCGAGCTCGACTTCGCCCTGGAGGTCTGCGAGTCCGTCATGGACGTCTGGGAGCCGGGGGAGGACCGGGAGATCGTTCTCAACCTGCCGGCCACCGTCGAACGCGCCACCCCGAACGTCTACGCCGATCAGATCGAGTGGATGTCGCGGCACCTCTCGCGCAGGGAGTACATCGCCCTGTCCGTCCACCCCCACAACGACCGGGGCACCGGGGTCGCCACCGCAGAGCTCGCCGTGCTCGCGGGCGCCGACCGCGTCGAGGGCTGCCTCCTGGGCCAGGGGGAGCGCACCGGCAACGTCGACCTCGTCACGCTGGGCCTCAACCTGTTCAGCCAGGGCGTGGACCCGGGGATCGACTTCTCCGACATCGACGCCGTGCGCCGCACCGTGGAGCACTGCACCTCGATGCCGACGCCTCCGCGCACGCCCTATGTCGGGGACCTCGTCTTCACCTCCTTCTCCGGCTCCCACCAGGATGCGATCAAGAAGGGGTTCTCCGCCCGGAAGAAGGCGGTCGCCGAGGCCGGCTCCGAGGGCGACGTCATCTGGGAGCTCCCGTACCTGCCCATCGACCCGCACGACGTCGGGCGGTCCTATGAGGCGGTCGTGCGCGTGAACTCCCAGTCGGGCAAGGGCGGCGTGGCCTACCTCATGTCGACCGTCCACCACCTCGAGCTGCCCAGGCGCCTCCAGATCGAGTTCTCGCGCATCGTCCAGCGCCACACCGACTCCTTCGGCGGGGAGATCGACGCGGACAAGCTGTGGACGATCTTCGCCGACGAGTACCTCCCCACATCCGCCGCCGAGGGACTCACCCCGTGGGGCCGCTTCGAGCTGGGGGCGACGAAGGTCTCCAGCCACGGGGACGACGAGCATGTCGACCTCCACGCGGTCCTGCGCGACCACGGGGAGCCCGTCGAGATCGACGCGGAGGGCTCGGGCCCTATCGACGCTTTCGTCGGGGCGCTCGGCCAGTTCGGGGTCGACGTGCGCGTCCTGGACTACTCCGAGCATGCGATGAGCCAGGGGCGCGACGCCCTGGCGGCCTCCTACGTCGAGGCCGCCGTCGACGGCCAGATCGTGTGGGGGGTGGGCATCGACCCCTCGATCGCGCGTGCCACCTACAAGGCGGTGATCTCCGCCGTGAACCGCGCGCTCCGCGCGCGCTGACGGCCCGCCCGGCGCCGCGGCGCCGGGCGGGCCCCTCCGGGCAGCGGGGCCGCTCGGTGGGACAATGACTTCATGCTGAGGACCTACCGGGACGAGGCGGTCGTGCTGCGCACCCACAAACTGGGTGAGGCCGACCGCATCATCACGCTGCTGACCAGCGGGAACGGGCAGGTTCGGGCGGTCGCCAAGGGAGTTCGGCGAACCTCGTCGAAGCTGGGGGCCCGCGTCGAGCCGTTCAGCGTGGTCGACGTCCAGCTCCACCGGGGACGCACGCTGGACGTCATCACTCAGGCGGAGACGATCGCCTCCCACGGCCGGGATCTCGCTCGCGACTACGACCTCTTCACCCCGGCGACCGTCATGGCGGAGACCGCGGAGAGGCTGACGGCGGACTCCCCTGAGGGCGCGCACGCCCAGTACCTGCTGTTGGTCGGCGCCCTGTTCGCGATGTCCCACCGGCGCCACGATCCGATGCTGGTCCTCGACTCCTACCTGCTGAGGGCCCTGGCGATCGCGGGCTGGGCGCCGTCGTGCTTCGACTGCGCGGTGTGCGGGGCCCCGGGCCCCCACCGGGCCTTCTCCATCCCCGAGGGCGGGGCCGTGTGCGAGGCCTGCCGGCCGGCGGGCTCCGCCGCTCCCGCGCCGGGCGCCCTGGCCCTCATGGGCGACCTGCTGTCGGGGGACTGGGAGGCCGCCGACGCGTCGGAGGGCTACTGCCGGGGGGAGGCCGCGGGCCTCGTGTCCGCGTACACGCAGTGGCATCTGGAGCGCCGCCTGCGCTCGCTGGGCGTCCTGGAGGACGCGCTCGCGGCGGGGGCCGCTCGGTGAGCGGGCCGGGGACGCCCTCGTCGGGCGCGCGGGGACGGACGGCCCCGCTTGACCGGGCCCCGGCCGATCCCCGCGCCCCGCTGCCCGGGCCCGGCGACCCGCGATGGACGCCGCCCTCGTTCGGGAAGGGGGACGTGCCCGCCCACGTGGCCCTGGTCATGGACGGGAACGGGAGGTGGGCGAACGCGCGCGGCCTGCCCCGTACGGAGGGCCACCGCGCCGGCGAGTATGCGCTGATGGACACCATCGCGGGCGCCATCGACGCTGGGGTGCGCTACCTCTCCGTGTACACGTTCTCCACGGAGAACTGGCGGCGCTCGCCAGCGGAGGTCCGCTTCATCATGGGGTACGCCTCGGGTGTGCTGGGGCGGCGGACCCCGCAGCTGGACGACTGGGGCGTCCGGGTGCGCTGGTCCGGCCGCCGGCCCCGCCTGTGGAAGTCCGTGATCCACGCGCTCGAGCGCGCCGAGGAACGCACGCAGGACAACGACACGCTCGATCTCGTGATGTGCGTGAACTACGGCGGGCGCGCGGAGATCGCCGACGCCGCGCGCCGGATCGCCCGCGACGCCGCGGAGGGGCGGATCTCGCCGGAGGGCGTCACCGAGCGGACCTTCGCCCGCCACCTCTACCTGCCCGATGTCCCCGACGTGGACCTCATGGTGAGGACCTCCGGGGAGAAGCGGCTGTCGAATTATCTCCTGTGGGAGTTGGCCTACGCCGAACTCATGTTCGTCGACACGCCGTGGCCGGCATTCGACCGCGAGGAACTGTGGGACTGCCTGCTGGAGTTCGCGGGCAGGGAGCGGCGCTTCGGCGGGGTGCGGGACGAGGTCAAAGGTTCCTGAGCAGAGATTTTCATCGGTGGACGGGGACCTCCGAGGGCGGTAGGGTGGCCAGGTATTTGCCCGTCTTTGACATTGAGGAGAAGGAATCCCGGACCGCTGGACGCGCACGGACGCCGTCCATGGGCCTGGATCTGATACGTATCCATGACTGGACCACACGGGACCCCCGAAGCCACCCGCACCGATGCGTCGACGTCGACGCCCGACGCGAGGGGAGGTGAACAGGGAACCGGGCTGGACCGATGGGTGTTCGGCGTCGCAGGAGCCGTCGTGGTCGCCTTCCTGGCCTGGGGAATCGCCGACGCCGAGGGGCTCGGCGCCTTCGCCGCGGCCGCGTTGGACGTCGTCATCACGGACTTCGGCTGGCTCTTCGTCATCGCCGCCACCGTCTTCGTCGTCTTCGTGCTGGTCGTCGCCTTCAGCAGGTTCGGACGCATCCCTCTGGGATCGGACGACGACGTCCCGCGGTACTCGACGTGGTCGTGGGTGTCGATGATGTTCGCCGCTGGGATGGGCATCGGGCTGATGTTCTACGGCGTCGCCGAGCCGCTGTTCTTCTACGTCTCGCCGCCGCCGGGCACAGCGACCCCGGAGTCCGCCACGGCGGTGCGCACCGCCATGGGCACGGCGATGTTCCACTGGACCCTCTATCCGTGGGCGATGTACGCGATCGTCGGGCTCGGCATGGCCTACGGGACCTACCGGCTGGGACGCACCCAGTTGTTCTCCTCGATGTTCGCCGGACTGCTGGGACAACGGGCGGTCCGAGGAGTCGGCGGACGCCTCATCAACGTCCTCGCGATCGTCGCCACCCTGTTCGGCTCCGCCTGCTCCCTGGGACTGGGCGCCCTGCAGATCGGCGGCGGCCTGGAGCACAGCGGCGTCATCGGCCAGGTGGGCTCGCCCCTGCTCATCGGCATCATCGCGGTGCTGACCTGCTGTTTCATCGCCTCGGCGATCTCCGGCATCGAACGCGGCATCCAATGGCTGTCGAACATCAACATGGTGCTGGCCGTGCTGCTGGCCCTCGTCGTCTTCGCGGCCGGGCCCACGCTGTTCATCCTCAACATCATCCCGACGTCGATCGGAACGTTCATCGCGGATCTGCCCGAGATGGCCTCGCGCACCGCGGCCGCGGGCGACGACTCCATGGCTGAGTGGATGTCCTCGTGGACGATCTTCTACTGGGCCTGGTGGGTGTCGTGGAGCCCCTTCGTCGGCATGTTCATCGGGCGCATCTCCCGCGGGCGGACGATCCGCCAGTTCGTCACCGGCGTGCTCCTGGTGCCGTCGATGGTCTCCGTCCTGTGGTTCGGCATCTTCGGCGGCGGGGCGATCGGCGTTCTCGAGCGCGCCCGCTCCGCGGGCGGCGGCGCGGCCGGCCTGGTCGTCGACCAGCCCGACGGATCCGTCGCCGTGGACTTCGACACCGTGCTGTTCCAGTACCTGGGATCCCTCCCGGTGCCCGCCTGGCTGTCCCTGGCCCTCGTGGGCCTGTGCGTCGTCCTGGTGGCGATCTTCTTCGTCACCGGCGCCGACTCCGCCTCCATCGTCATGGCGGGCCTGGCCGAGGACGGGGCCGGGGAGCCCTCGCGATGGAACGTCGTGTTCTGGGGCGCGGCGACGGGAGGCGTCGCCGCGATCATGCTGCTGGCCGGCGGGGACCATCCCGACACGGCGCTCAACGGGCTGAAGAACGTCACGATCGTGACGGCCCTCCCCTTCGTCGTCGTCATGCTGGCGCTGTGCGTGTCGATCTGGCGGGACCTCTCACGCGATCCGCTGGTCATCCAGAACCGGCTCGCCCGCGAGGTCCTGGAGAAGAGCGTGGCCTCCGGCATGGAACGCCACGACGGCCCCTTCGAACTGAGGACCGGTCCCGCCCAGGGGGACGGGACCGGACGGGAGGACTCGGAGAGCCGGGCGGGCGGTCAGGCCTGCACCGCCTCCGAGCCGTCGGGCGACCCGTCGGCGGGGGAGTGACGCCGGCGGCGGCGCACCGTGAAGACCACGCCCGCCACCACGGCGGCCAGGACGAGCCACGCCCAGGGATTGCCGGCGGCCGCCTGCAGCACGGCCATCCAGATGGCGAGCATCCCGGCTCCGTAGAGCAGCGCCCAGGCCACGCATCCCGGAATCATCGCCAGGGTGTACGTCCGCCAGCGCAGGCGGACCAGTCCGGCGCCGGCGTTGACGGCGGTCTGGATGCCCACGGTGAGGAAGCACAGGGGGATGAGGATCAGCCCCCAGTGCTCCAGCAGAGCCGCTCCCTTGCGGGGAACGGGCCCGGCGAACCACCGGGCCAGCCCTCCTCGCCAGCCGTCGCTCCCACTGCCGGCGAGGGCGCCGGCGGCTGCGGCGCGACCAAGCCAGTACGTGCCCTGTGCCCGGGAGAGGACGACGCAGAAGAGGAAGATGAACAATGGCGGGCCGGAGGAAGCCCAATCCGGAGTCGGCACGGGAGGTCCTTTCTGATGTCGCGTCTCCGGACAGCGTAGGAGTCGGGGCGGGGGCGCCCGCGTCACAGGGTGTCAGGAAACGGCCGCGCCGGACCGGGGCTGGCCGGCCCCTCGTCGCCCAGCTCGGCGGTGCAGGCCTCGCACAGCCCGAACAGCTCCATGGAGTGCTCGACGGCCGTGTAGCGGTGGCTGCGGGCGACCTCGGCGACCCAGGACTCGATCGCGTCCATGGAGATCTCCTCCGTGTGCCCGCAGTTGCGGCACACGAGGTGGTGATGGTGGCCGCGGCCGGTGCACAGGCGGTACAGGGACTCGCCGTCGCCCGAGCGCAGCACGTCGACGTCGCCGGACTCGCTGAGGGACTGGAGATTGCGGTAGACGGTGGCGAGGCCCACGCGGTGCCCCTGGCGCTGGAGGTCGTCGAAGATCTGCTGGGCCGAGCGGAAGTCGTCGAGGCGTTCGAGCTCCTCGAACACGGACTGGCGCTGGCGCGTCATGCGCTGCACGGTTCCTCCCCTCCCCGGCGGGCCCTTGCGGCCGCCGGGCCGGGCCGCCCCGTTCGGGGCCTCCCGCGACTGGCCCGCGGGCGTGAGAGCCGCGTCACTGCGGGCGGCCGGCCACCAGTCTACACAGGCCATCCTTCGTCGTCCGTGTGAGTAGAGGCACGCGGGGCGGGGCGGGGCGTCCGGGTCCGGGGCGGGGAGCGCGAGACTTTTGACAATGCTTCTCATTATGAATAGGCTGCCGAGCGTCTCGGGCGCCGATTGGCGGCCCGATCCATCGGAAGAGGTATCGATGAACACACGTTTCCTTCCCGCCCTGGCTGCCGTCGGCGCACTGGCCCTCGGCCTATCCGCCTGCTCCGACTCTCCCGACGCCCAGTCGGCGAGCGGGGAGTCCGACGGCGCCAGCGCCTCCGGCTCCTCCGCGGCCATCGAGGTGGTCGCCTCCACGAACGTCTGGGGCGACATCGCCTCCACGATCGGCGGGGATCAGGTCGAGGTCACGAGCATCATCTCCGACCCCGGCCAGGATCCCCATGAGTACCAGGCGAGCTCGCGCAACCAGCTGGCCCTGTCCTCGGCGAAGGTCGTCATCGAGAACGGCGGCGGCTACGACGACTTCGTCGACACGATGCTCTCAGCCTCGGGGAACTCCTCGGCGACGGTCATCAACGCGGTCGACGTCTCCGGGTACTCGGCGAGCGCCGGAGACGAGCTCAACGAGCACGTCTGGTACGACTACGGCACCGTCGGAAAGGTCGCCGACGCCATCGCGGAGGCTTTGGGCGAAGCCGACCCGGCCAACGCCGAGACCTTCACCGGCAACGCCTCGGCGTTCAAGGAGGGCCTCGACACGCTGAACGCCTCGGTCGCGACCATCAAGGAGGACCACTCCGGCACCGGAGTCGCGATCACCGAGCCCGTCCCGCTCTACCTCCTGGACGACATGGGCCTCGACAACAAAACCCCCGAGGAATTCTCGGAGGCCATCGAGGAGGAGACGGACGTTCCCGCCGACGTCCTCAAGGAGACGACCGATCTGTTCGCCGACCACGCGGTCTCCCTGCTCGTCTACAACGAGCAGACCTCCGGCCCGCAGTCGGACGCGGTCCTCGCGGCCGCCCAGGACGCCGGCGTCCCAGTGGTCCCCGTCCAGGAGACCCTGCCCGAGGGGACGGACTATCTCGGGTGGCAGACCTCGATCATCGACAGCATCTCGAAGGCTCTCCAGGGCTGATCCACTAGCATGACGGAGGCCGCGGCCGGCAGCGGCGCTCGCCGCCACCGGCTGCGGCCTCCGCGGCCGTGCCCGTCCCAGGAGGTTGTGTGTCCGACACCGGTCATCTCTCGACGTGCGTCCCGCCATCGCGCCCATCTCAGCCCGATGGGGGCGGGACTCCCGTCCTCGCCCTCAGGGGGGCGACGCTCAGTCTGGGCGGCCGCACCCTGTGGTCCGACCTCGACCTGGAGGTCGCCCCGGGGGAGTTCATCGCGGTCCTCGGCGCGAACGGGACGGGGAAGACGAGCCTGCTGCGCGCCGTCCTCGGGGAGCACGGCCTCGACTCCGGCTCCATCCGCCTGCTGGGCCAGCCCCTCCGCCGCGGCGACCGGCGGATCGGATACGTCCCCCAGCAACGGCTCATCGACCCGTCGGTGCCCGTGCGGGCGCGCGACCTCGTCGCGATGGGGATCGACGGACACCGATGGGGAACCGGGCTCCCCTCCGCACGTCGGCGGGAGCGCGTCGACCGGCTCCTCGACTCGGTGGGCGCCCTGCCCCTGGCGGACACCCGGATCGGCCTGCTCTCCGGAGGCGAGCAGCAGCGGGTGAGAATGGCCCAGGCGCTGGCGGGGGACCCGCGGCTGGTCCTCGCCGACGAGCCCTTCCTCTCCCTCGACCTGCGCCGCCAGGCTGAGATCAGCGCCCTCATCGACGAGATGCGCCGCCGTCTGGGATTCGCGATCCTGCTGGTCACCCACGACATCAACCCGATCCTCGACGTCGTCGACCGCGTGCTCTACCTCGCCGGGGGCAGCGCCAGGCTCGGAGCCCCCGATGAGGTGCTCCGCTCCGATGTGCTCAGCGAGCTCTACCGCTCGCCGGTCGAGGTCATCCGCTCCTCCGGACGCGTCCTCGTCGCGGGGGTCCCCGAGACGCCCGAGGACGCCCGCGCCCACCACGTGGAGGCACATCGATGACCGCACTGCTCGCTCCGGCCTCGGACGCCTGGTGGAACCAGATCGTCGATTTCTCCGACTACGGAGAGCTCGTCGTCCTGCTGCGCAACTCGATCCTCGCGGGCGTCGTCCTCGCCCTCATCGGCGGGCTCATCGCCGTCTTCGTCGTCCAACGCGACATGGCCTTCGCCGTGCACGGGATCTCCGAACTGTCCTTCTCGGGCGGCGCCGCCGGGCTTCTGATCGGGATCGGCGTCGTCCCCGGCGCCCTCCTCGGGTCCATGATCGCGGCCCTCCTCATCGGGTTCATGGGGACCCGCGAGCGTGAACGCAACTCCGCCATCGCCGTTCTCATGCCCTTCGGCCTGGGGCTCGGGATCCTCTTCCTCTCGCTCGCGCCGGGACGGACGGCGAACAAATTCGGCCTGCTCACCGGCCAGATCGTCGCGATCGACGACCCACAGCTCGGGGCTTTGTCGGCGATCGGCGCCGTGGCGCTGATCGGGATCCTCCTGATCTGGAGGCCGTTGTCCTTCGCCAGCCTCGACCCGGAGGTCGCGCGGGCCCGCGGGCTGCCGATGCGGGGGCTGTCCCTGGCGTTCATGGCCCTGCTGGGGCTCACGGTCGCCGTCAGCGTGCAGATCGTGGGCGCGCTGCTCGTCATGTCGGTCCTCGTGACCCCGGCGGCGGCCGCGATGCGCCTCTCCGCCTCTCCCGTGGTGGTGCCCGTGCTCTCCGTCGCCTTCGCGCTGGTCTCGGTGGTCGGCGGCATCATGGTCGCGCTGGGCTCGGCGGTCCCCATCAGCCCCTTCGTCACGACCATCTCCTTCCTCATCTACCTGGGCGCCCGCCTCGTCGAACGGATGCGCGGGGACGTCCGGCACTGAGCCGCGCGGCGGCTGGGCGGCCGGGAGCGCCGTTCGGACGCCGGCGGGCGCGAGCGGGGAGCGCCGCTAGAATCGCTCCCGATGCGCCGCGCCAGCCAGGCGCGGCGCCCGGCCCTAGGAGCGTCACGTGGCACAGGGAGCCTCCCGCCTCGATTCCGTCATCAGCCTGGCCAAGCGCCGCGGTTTCGTCTTCCCCTCCGGCGAGATCTACGGGGGGACCCGGTCGGCCTGGGACTACGGTCCGCTCGGCGTCGAGCTCAAGGAGAACATCAAGCGCCAGTGGTGGAACCGCGTCGTGCGCTCGCGCCAGGACGTCGTCGGCGTCGACACCGCGGTCATCCTGCCCCGCCAGGTGTGGGAGGCCTCCGGCCACGTCACCGCCTTCACCGATCCGCTCGTGGAGTCCCTGCACACTCACAAGCGCTACCGCGCCGACCAGCTCCTGGAGGCCTACGAGGAGAAGCACGGCCACCCCGCCCCGCGCGGCCTGGCCGACGTCAACGACCCCGTCACCGGCCAGCCCGGCGCGTGGACGGAGCCGCGCGCCTTTTCCGGCCTGCTCAAGACCTACCTGGGTCCCGTCGACGACGAGTCCGGTCTGCACTACCTGCGCCCCGAGACGGCCCAGGGCATCTTCACCCAGTTCGCGAACGTCATGTCGACCTCCCGCATGAAGCCGCCCTTCGGCATCGGCCAGATCGGCAAGTCATTCCGCAACGAGATCACGCCCGGCAACTTCATCTTCCGCACGCGCGAGTTCGAGCAGATGGAGCTCGAGTTCTTCGTCAAGCCCGGCACGGACGAGGAATGGCACCAGTACTGGATCGACGAGCGCTTCGCCTGGTACACCGATCTGGGCATCGACCCCTCCCACCTGCGCCTGTACGAGCACCCGAAGGAGAAGCTGTCCCACTACTCCAAGCGCACCGTCGATATCGAGTACACCTTCGGTTTCCAGGGCGCGCAGTGGGGGGAGCTGGAGGGCATTGCGAACCGCACCGACTACGACCTCACGGTCCACTCCGAGGCCTCGGGCGCGAAGCTCGACTACTACGACCAGGTGACGAAGGAGCGGTGGACACCCTACGTCATCGAGCCCTCGGCCGGTCTCACCCGCTCGCTCATGGCCTTCCTGGTGGAGGCCTACACCGAGGACGAGGCGCCCAACGCGAAGGGCGGCGTGGACACGCGCACGGTGCTGCGCCTGGACCCGCGCCTGTCCCCGGTCAAGGCGGCCGTCTTCCCGCTCTCCCGCAAAGACGAGCTGACCGGGCCCGCCCGCGAGCTCGCCCAGGAGCTGCGCGGCATCTGGAACGTCGACTACGACGACGCGGGCGCCGTGGGCCGGCGCTACCGCCGCCAGGACGAGATCGGCACCCCCTTCTGCCTCACCTACGACTTCGACTCGGTCACCGACCATGCGGTCACAGTGCGCGAGCGGGACACGATGGAGCAGGTCCGAATCCCGGTCACCGAGGTCCGCTCCTGGCTCGTCGAGCGGCTGGGGGCCTGCTGAGGTGAGCGCGCCGCCCGCTGCGCCCGCGCCTCGCGCGGTCGAGGTCGGGCCGTTGCGCCTGTGGTCGCCCGTCGTCCTGGCCCCCATGGCCGGGGTGACGGATGCGCCTTTCAGGCGCCTGTGCCGCCGCTTCGGCGAGTCCGGTCTGCCGCCGGAACTGCGCCCCGCCGGGGTGGACGCGGAGCGCGGGGACGAGGACGGCGCCGCACGGAGGCGGCCCGTGCGCGGCGTGGACGCCCCCGCCGGACTCTACGTCACGGAGATGGTCACCTCGCGCGCCCTCGTGGAGGGCAATGAGGAGACCCGGCGCATGGTGCGCCCCGACCCGGAGGAACGGGTGCGCTCCGTCCAGCTGTACGGGGTGGACCCGGCGACAATGGCGCGGGCGGCGCGGATCCTGGTCGAACGCGGCCTCGTCGACCACATCGACCTCAACTTCGGGTGCCCGGTGCCCAAGGTCACCCGCAAGGGCGGGGGAGCGGCGCTGCCGTGGAAACGCGACCTGTTCGCCGACCTGGTGTCCGCGGTGGTCCGCGCCGCCGCGGACGTGCCCGTGACGGTCAAGATGCGCATCGGCATCGACGACGCCCACGTCACCTACCTCGACGCCTCCCGGATCGCGGTGGATGCCGGGGTCGCGGGGATCGGGCTGCATGCGCGCACGCAGATGCAGCACTACTCGGGGCGGGCGGACTGGTCGAGCATCGCCCGGCTGAGGGACGCCGTGCCGGAGCGCGTGGCCGTCCTCGGGAACGGGGACGTATTCTCGGGCGAGGACGCGGTGCGGATGATGGAGACCACCGGGTGCGACGCGGTCGTCGTCGGACGCGGCTGCCAGGGGCGGCCCTGGCTGTTCCGCGACATCGTGCGCGCCCTCCACGGGCTTCCGGCTCTCGAGGGCCCCACCCTGGGCGAGGTGGCCGAGGTCGTCGAGCGCCACGCGCGATGGGCCGTTCTGGACCAGGGCGACGAACGCCGGGCGATGCGCGAGATGCGCAAGCACGTCGGCTGGTACCTGCGCGGATTCGCGGTCGGGGGGACCGCGCGGCGCGACCTCAACCTGGTGTCCTCGCTGGAGGAGCTGCACGAGCGCCTCCAGGCGCTGGACCTCGACCAGCCCTTCCCGCGGGCCGGCGAGGGCCGCCGCGGGCGCGCGGGCGGGGAGAAGGTCCCGCACCTGCCCGACGGGTGGCTGGACTCCCCGCGCCTGAGCGAGGCCGAGCGCGCCCAGCTGCACCTGGCCGAGATCGGGGTCTCCGGTGGGTGAGCGCGCGGTCAGCATCGGCCGCGACCCGTCGGGCCCGCGCGGTGCGGTCGTCGTCGGGGGACCCCACGGCGTCGCGCGGTGCCGCATCATCGTGCCCGTGTCGGCCCCGGGGCCGCAGGCGCTCGCCGAGGAGGTCCGGGCGCTGGCGGGCCACCCCGTCGACCTCATCGAATGGCGGGTCGACGCCTTGGCCTCCATGGCCCCGGACGAGATCGCGCGCGCCTGCGCGGTCGTGCTCGGCGAGGCGCGTCGGCCCGTCCTGGCCACGGTCCGCACGGCGGGCGAGGGCGGCGCCGCCTCCCTCTCCGACACCGGCTACGCCCGGCTGGTCGCCTGGCTCGCCCGGCGGGCGGACGCCGTCGATGCGGAGGTCGCCCGCGGCGACGGCCTCGAGGGCGGGGCCGCCGCGCTGATCGCCCGCATCCACGAGGCGGGCGCCGTCGCCGTGGGCTCCCACCACGACTTCAGCGGGACCGCGCCCGAGCCGCGCATCATCGACGTCCTGCGAGCTGAGGCGGAGGCGGGGGCGGACATCGCGAAGATCGCCTACGCCGCCAGAGGCCCGCTGGACCTGCTCCAGGTCATGGACGCCCAGATGTGGGCCCGCACCGGGATCGGCCCTCCGGTCATCGCGATCTCGATGGGCAGGGCCGGCGCGATCAGCCGGATCGCGGGCGCGACGCTGGGATCGGCCGCCACCTTCGCGACCGTCGGCGCCCCGTCCGCCCCCGGCCAGTTCCGTGCGGAGCAGGTCCGGGAGGCCCTCGACGTCATGGAGGCCTGACGCCGGCCCCATCCGCCCGGCATCGCGCGCGCCACGGCGGGCGGTTCTCGACGCCCCCGTGCCGCGTCCCCCGCCCCCGGCGCCGAGGGCGGACGGAACCAAGGGGCGCGTCAGTCGTGGACCTCGACGGGCGCCGGCTGGACGCGCGCGGTGTCGAACCAGGCGCAGGCATCGGGGCCGATCCGCGTGGGCTCGTCGGCCGCCGCCGCGGCCGAGGCGTCCGAGCACAGGAGGAGACGGTGCTCGGCGGGCACCAGCACCGGGGCGTCTGAGGTGTTGAGGACCACCATGACGCCGGCGCAGATATGGACGGCGACCTCGGGCGGGGCCCAGGGAAGTCCATCGACGAAAGCCAGGGAGCCGGTTCCCATCAGGCGCTCGGCGCGCACCCGCGTCGCGCGGGCCAGCAGGCGCGCCTCCCCGGCTGCCTGCGGGGACGCCCCCCACGTGCGGTGGTAACGATCGGCCTCCCGCGCGCCGGGAGCGGACGAGGCGCAGGGGAGGGCGTGCGTGCGCCCTCCCAGGTGGCAGAACGGGACGTAGGCCGCCCCGGGCAGCGTCAGCGAGTACAACGCCATCGCCGTCCGCCTCGCCTCGGAGGAGCCATACTCCCAAGAGCCCTCCGGAACGTGGGCGGAGTCGTGGACCACGCGGGTGTGCGACCAGTGCCATGCCGCGACCTGCCCGAGCCGATCCCTCTCCGACAAGGAGGAGCGGACCCGCCGTCGCAGCGCGCCCGCTTCCCAGGGGGCGGTCACCAGAGCGTCGTCGCGCAGATGGTGGAACCAGTCCTCCTCCAGGTGACGGCGGAACGCCGCCTCGTCGCCCAGCAGGGCCTCCGCCGTGAGGATCGGCATCGGGTCGAAGTCGGCCAGCTCGGCGTGGAGGATCCGGACCAGGTGGGTGAAACGCCCGGCATCGGCCTCATCCCGGGCCGGGCCGCCCTCGTCGATGATGCCCAGATCGATGCCGTCCGCACCGGCCTTCAGCGCGGCCCGCGCGCGCACGACCAGCGTGGACACGCCGTCCTCGAGATCGGTGAAGGCGCCGCCCGCGTCTTCCGGGTCCCCGGGGGCGCGCGCGCCCGAGAGGCGCACCAGGACCTTGAGGCCGGCGCGGTGGGCGCGGGTGGCGAAGCCCGCCAGCGCGGACCCGTCCAGGGCGATGTCGGAGCGCGCGGGACGGATGAGGATGGCAGAGAAGCCGGCGCGGGAGATGTCCAGGAGGAGGCCGCCGACCTCGGCCATCTCCGCGTCGTCCACGCTGCCGGCGACGTCGCAGACCACGGCGTGGCTCCACCAGGGGGCGTCGCCGCGGTGGACACGGTGGACGAGCAGGGTCGTCACGGCGGAATCGACGGAAGAGATCTCGGTCACGGCTCCATTGTCTCCCTCCGGCCACGCCCGTGCGGCCCGGGACCGCGGAAGCGGCTCCGGCGGGCGGGCGGCGGACCGGGGAGGAGCGCGCCGGGACGGGGCCCAGGTGACGCCCGGGAGCGGGAGCTAGGCTGTCCGCGTGAACACCGGCGCCCCCTACTCGGCCTCCGATCGCGCCCGGTTCGTGGCGGAGAGCCCGAAGAACCCCGCCCGCACGGACTTCGAGCGCGACCGGGCGCGCGTGGTGCACTCCTCTGCCCTGCGCCGTCTGGGTGAGAAGACGCAGGTCCTCGGGCCGTCCTCGAACGACTTCGTGCGCACCCGCCTCACCCACTCGCTGGAGGTCGCCCAGGTGGGCCGCGAGCTGGGCAAGGAGCTGGGGGCCGATCCCGACATCGTCGACGCCGCCTGCCTCGCCCACGATCTGGGGCACCCCCCGTTCGGGCACAACGGGGAGAAAGTCCTGGACGAGCTGGCGGCCGACGCCGGCGGCTTCGAGGGCAACGCGCAGACCTTCCGCCTGCTGGTCCGCCTGGAACCGAAGGTCCTCACCCCCGACGGGCGCCCCGCGGGCCTCAACCTCACGCGGGCGACCCTCGACGCCGTGGCGAAGTACCCCTGGCAGCGCGGCCGGGGACCGGACCCCGAGCGCTCCCGGCGCAAGTACTCCGTCTACGAGGACGACGCCGCCGTCTTCGCATGGGTGCGCGGCGCGGACGGGGGCGGCCCCGGCGCGTCCGCCCCAGCGGGGCACCGCTGTCTGGAAGCGCAGGTGATGGACCTGTCCGATGACATCGCCTACTCCGTCCACGATGTCGAGGACGCTGTCGCCACCGGGAAGATGGATCTGTCGGTCATGGGGCGCGGCGCCACGGAGGACGGCGTCCTCGCCTCCACCCTGGACTGGTATGGGGCGGGGGTGTCGGCCGGCGACCTCGAACGCGCCTACCGCCGGCTGACGGCCCTGCCGGTGTGGATGGACTCCTACACCGGCTCCTACGCGGACCGCGCGCACCTCAAGGACCTCACGAGCCAGCTCATCGGACGTTTCTGCAACGCGACGGTGCGCGCCACACGCGAGCGCTTCGGCGGGGGGCCGCTCGTGCGCCACGGGGCGGACCTCGTCGTCCCCGAGGAGACGCGCGCGGAGATCCGGGTCCTCAAGGGCATGGCGGTCCACTACGTCATGAGCCCGAGGGAGAGCGAACCGATCTACTACCAGCAGCGCACCCTGCTGATGGATCTGGTCGACGCCCTCTACCAGGCCGGTCCCGGCGAGCTGGAGGAGCCCTTCGCCTCCGCTTGGCGGGAGGCCGGGGTGGGCCCCGGCAGCGAGGGCGGGCATATCCGCGCCGTCATCGACCAGGTCGCCAGCCTCACGGACCCCTCGGCCGGGCGATGGCATGCCCGCCTGTGCGGGATGCTGTCCACCCTGATGTGAGGAGCGCAGACATGATTCTCCTCAACGACCCGCGCGTGCGCGACGGCGCGCAGCTCGACATGGGGACCCGTTTCAACGACGAGCCCGTCGCGCCGGAGAACCTCACCGACACGGGATGCCCGCTGATCTCGAGCGGGCAGCGCGGGAACAGGCGGCTCCTGGCGCGGGCGATGGAGGGCGCCGGTTTCGTCAATTCCCCGGCGGAGTGGTGGCACTGGTCCTACGGCGACCCGTATTGGGGCCTCATCACCGGGCACCCCGCGCTCTACGGTCCGCTCAAGGACGGCTTCGCGATCTGAGGCCCGTGGCGGACCCGGGACGCCCTCGTCCCCAGGCCGGCCCCTCCCCGGGGAGTTCGGGGCGCGCCAGCCTACACTGGACGGCATGGCCGGCCTGATTCGACGCGAGGACATCGCCGCCGTGCGCGACGCCTCCCGCATCGAGGACATCGTCGGCGAGCACGTGGCGCTCAAGCCCGCGGGCGTGGGGTCGCTCAAGGGCCTGTGCCCCTTCCACGACGAGCGCACGCCCTCCTTCCACGTGCGTCCCCAGGTCGGCCTGTGGCACTGCTTCGGGTGCGGCGAGGGCGGCGACGTCATCAGCTTCATCCAGAAGATCGACCATCTGGGTTTCTCCGAGGCCGTGGAGATGCTCGCCCAGCGCTCCGGCATCACCTTGCACTATGAGGAGGGCGGACGCCAGGTCCGCCAGGAGGAGCCGGGCAGGCGCCAGAGGCTCCTCGACGCCCACCGGGTCGCTGAGGAGTACTACCGCGAGCAGCTGCTCGCGCCCGAGGCGCACGCCGGGCGCGCCTTCCTCTCGGGGAGAGGGTTCACCCAGGCGATGAGCGACCACTTCGGGGTCGGCTACTCGCCCCAGGGGTGGGACCACCTCACCCGCCACCTGCGCGGGCGCGGGTTCACGGATGCGGAGATCCAGGCCGCGGGGCTGGGCACGCAGGGCAGCCGCGGGACCTACGACCGCTTCCGGGGACGGCTGATGTGGCCGATCCGCGACATCACGGGCGCGACCATCGGGTTCGGCGCGCGCAGGCTCGACGACGACCCGGAGTCCCCGAAGTACCTCAACACCCCCGAGACCGCGATCTACAAGAAGTCTCAGGTCCTCTATGGACTGGACCTGGCCAAACGCGACATCGCGCGCCGTCGCCGCATCGTCATCGTCGAGGGGTACACGGACGTCATGGCCGCCCACGTCGCCGGGGAGACCTGCGCCGTCGCCACGTGCGGCACTGCCTTCGGATCCGACCATGTGCGCGTCGTGCGGCGCCTCCTGGGCGATGCCGCGGACCCGGCCGCCGGTGTCGTCCTGTCCTCCGGGCGCGCGCACGGGGGCGAGGTGATCTTCACCTTCGACGGCGACGCCGCGGGGCAGAAGGCCGCGATCCGGGCCTTCCACGAGGACCAGAACTTCGCCTCCCAGACCTTCGTCGCTGTCGAGAGGTCCGGCATGGATCCCTGCGATCTGCGCCTAGCGCGCGGCGACCAGGCGGTGCTCACCCTGGTCAGCTCGCGCACGCCCCTGTTCGAGTTCGTCATCCGCTCGATCCTGCGCCAGTGCGACCTCGGGACCGTCGAGGGCAGGGTCGCGGCGCTGCGGGGGGCCGCCCCCGTGGTCGCCGGCATCAAGGACCGCGCGCTGCGCCACGAGTACACGCGCGAGCTCGCCGGGTGGCTCGGCATGGAGGTCTCAGAGGTCTCGCGCGCCGTCCGCTCCGCGGAGTCGGCCGCGCGTCGGGGCGCCGCGGACGAGGGCGGGCGCGCGTCGCCGGGACGCCGCGACGCGCAGACGGCGGTGCCGATGGCCGGGGCGGGGCGGCCGGGACCCGCTCCGCGCCGCGGTCCCGAGGACCCGGTGTCACGCGTCGAACGCGAGGCCCTGGAGGCGCTGCTCCAACGGCCGGCCGATCTCATCGGGTCCGGGTTCGAGGAGTTGGAGGGCGCCTCCTTCTCGGTTCCCTCCTACCGTGCCGTCCATGACGCCGTGCGGGCGGTCGGAGGCCTGGACGGATTCGTCCAGATGCTCCAGGAGGCCGAGGCGCGACTCGGGGTCGGCGAGGACGCCGGGCGCGCGGCGACGCGCGCCTTCGACGAGGCGGTGCGCGAGATGGCCGGCGATGTCGTCGGGGCCGTGGTCACCGAGCTCGCGGTGGCGCCCCTGCCCCAGGACCGTCCCGAAGGGCTGCGCGCCTACGCGCGCGGCGTCATGGCGGCGCTCGTGCGCATGGACCTCACACGCCGGACGGCCGAGGCGCGGGCCTCCCTGCAGCGCATGGAGCCCGACGATCCTGGGTACGCGGAGGCCTTCCAGGACCTCATGCGCCTCGAACAGCGTCGGCGCACCTACGCCGAGATCGGGAGATGAGGGTGGGGGCCGGCCGGACGATGCTGTTGCGGTACCTGTATCCGGACGGCCGGCTGCAGGCGGCCCTGCCCATGCGCGTGGTCGAGGACTCGGGTGGCACAGTCGTGGCGTGGCTGTCCGTGGGCACCCAGATCGAGTACTGGGCGACTGCCGACGGCCTGGCAGATCCCCGTACCGTGCCGCTGCCGCAGCGTTTCCGCCAGGCCCTGGGCCATGCTCCCCGACGTTGGGAGGGAAGCGGCGTCCTGCGGGTCATCCCTCTGCGCGAATGCTGGCAAGTCCTCCACTTCTGGAATCCCCGAAGCGGCGGGTTCGAGGGATGGTACGTCAATCTGGAGTCGGCTCGGCAGGTCGGCGAGCGGATCGCACAGGATCCCCGCGGATTCCTCGCCTCGATCGGGGACTGGCGCGCCTTCGTCCCGGACAGCGGATGGGGTCCCCTGCAATTCCCGGACGGGTGGGACCGGAACCCCACCGGGTGACCTGGCCCGGGGCCGATGGCGCGTCCGTCCCCAGGTGGTCGCCCGAGCCCAGGCGTCGTATGGGGCCGGGACCGAGCTGCTGATACAGTGGCCCCGTGCTTCTTCTGTGTTGTCGTTGTCGCTGACCTCCCCGGTCAGGCGGTCCGCGATGCCGCGCGCCATGAGACGGGACCGGGGAGCCGCCCCGGCGTCATTCCCCGGGGCACCCGAACCTTCCGACAACACCCGCACAGGAGACCCCCATGTCCACGTCCGCGCCCCTCACCTCATCCACCCCCGCGCCGGAGGCGCCCTCCGCCCCCCGTCCGATGGCCTACGCCGATCACGTCACCGAGCTCATCGGCAACACCCCCCTGGTCCGCCTCGCCCGCGTGAGCGAAGGGCTGGCGGCGACCGTCCTCGCGAAGGTCGAGTACCTCAACCCCGGTGGCTCCGCGAAGGACCGCATCGCGGGACGCATCATCGAGGCGGCCGAGCGAGAGGGACGTCTGCGCCCGGGCGGCACGATCGTGGAACCGACCTCGGGCAACACCGGCGTCGGTCTGGCACTGTTCGCGGGACGGCGCGGATACCGCACCGTCTTCGTCGTCCCCGACAAGGTCGGCGTGGAGAAGCGCAACGTCCTGCGGGCCTACGGCGCCCAGGTCATCGTCACCCCCACGGCGGTCGCTCCCGACGATCCGCGCTCCTACTACTCCGTCGCCCGCATGCTCGAGGCCGCGATCCCAGGGGCCTACGTGCCCAACCAGTACGACAACCCGAACGGCCCGGCGGCCCATTACGCGACGACCGGCCCGGAGATCTGGCGTGACACGGCGGGGCAGGTCACCCATCTCGTCGCCGGGATCGGCACCGGCGGGACCATCACCGGGGCGGGACGCTACCTCAAAGACGTCTCCCACGGCTCGGTGCGCGTCGTCGGCGCGGACCCGGAGGGCTCGATCTACTCGGGTGGACCGGTCCACGTCTACGACGTCGAGGGCGTGGGAGAGGACTTTTGGCCAGGCACATACGACCCGGGAGTCCCCGATTCGGTCGAACGGGTCGACGACGCGGAGTCCTTCGCGATGACGCGCCGGCTGGCCCGGGAGGAGGGCCTGCTGGTCGGCGGGTCCTCGGGGATGGCGGTCGCCGCGGCCCTGCGGGTGGCCAGGCAGGCGGAGGAGGACGCGGTGATCGTCGTCATCCTGCCGGACTCCGGGCGCGGCTACCTCGACAAGATCTTCTCCGATGGGTGGATGCGCGAGCGCGGGCACCTCGGCCGGCCGACGGAGGAGGCCGGATGGATGCCCTGGGAGGCGCTCGACGCCCTGGACCTCCCCGCCCAATGAGCCCGGGCGGGCCGGCGTCGCCGCCGGGCGTCAGCCCGCCAAGCCGGCCAGAGCCCGCGCGATCGGCACCGAGCCGGTGTTGAATGCGATCGCGCGGCGCACGGTGGCAGGCTCATCGAGCGAGGCGACGATCACGGCGGCGGCGTCGCCGCGGGCGACGGCCGCCGGCTCCGTCGCGGTGACGTCGATGAGTCCGGTCGGCGCGCCGAGCGTCAGCCTGCTGGGCGCGAGGATCGTCCAGTCCAGGCAACTGGCGCGTAGGTGGGCGTCGGCGGCGGCCTTCGCCTCCGCGTAGGCATGGAAGGGGTCGGCGGGCGGCACACCGTGGTCGGGCCCGGCCCCGAAGTAGGAGACCATGACGAACCGACCGATGCCCGAGGCCGCTGCGGCGTCGATCGCGCGGATCGCGGCGTCGCGGTCCACGGCGCGGGTCCGCGCCGGGTCCCCGCCGCCGGCTCCGGCCGACCAGATCACGGCGTCGTGGCCCGCCAGCTTCTCGGCGAGGCCGCCCCGGTCGAGGCGCTCGACATCCGCCACGACGGGGACGGCGCCGGTGCGGGCGACATCCCCGGCGTGGTCGGGGTTGCGGATGAGGGCGTCGACCTCGTGCCCGGCGGAGACGAGCAGAGGCTCCGCGAGGAGCGCGACCTTGCCGTGTCCTCCGATGAGCGCGATCCGTGCCATGGGTCCTCCTCGAGGCAGCGCAGGCGATGACATCCCCCACGCTACGGCCTCGGGAGCGGCGTGGCGCGGTGAGGCGCGGAGGGGTGCGGAGGAGCCAGCCCCCTCACACCCGGCCCGCCGCCAGGGCCTCCCTCAGGCGGACCCGCGGGCCGACGTTGAGCAGGGATCGCCGGTAGATCCGAGCGGCCACCGCGATGGCCGCGGCCGCCGATACCGCCAGCGCCGCGAGGGACACCAGCGGCTCCCACCATGCGGCATCCCCGGTGAACAGCCGCACCGGCATGGCGACGGGCGCGGAGAAGGGGAAGTACGACGCGACGACCATCACCAGGCGGTTCTCCGGGAACAGGATGACGATGAAGTAGGGGAGCATCGTCAGCATCATCGCCGGCATGAGGACGCTGCCCGAGTCCTCGATGCGCGAGACCAGAGAGGCGCTCGCGGCGAAGATGGCGGCCAGCAGCACGAAGCCCACGATGAAGAACAGGATGAACCACAGCAGCGGCGCCCCGAGCAGGGACAGGAGATCATCCTGGCCGGTGGCCATCAGGCCGATGACGGACACGGCGGCCACCGCGGCCGTCTGGCCCAGTGCCAGGGCGCTGTTGCCCAGGATCTTGCCCGCCAGCAGCGCCCTGGCGGGCACGGCGGCGAGGAGGATCTCGACGGTGCGCGTCTGCTTCTCGACGATCGTGTTGTTCGCGATGGTCGCCCCGAACCCGATGGCGGACATCATGAAAACGGCTCCGAACAGCGCGGAGACCAAGTAACGCATGCCGTCGCCGGAGGTCTGGGGCTCCAGGAGGTCCACAGGCGGCGCGACCGTGAAGGCGGCGACCACGTCGGAGGGCTGGGAGTCCAGGGACAGGACACGGATCCCCAAGGGCGAGGCGCCGGTGGCATCGGGGACGATCGCCGCGTCGACGGAGCCGTCGCGGACCGCGGCGCGGGCGGCGTCCGCGCCGGCGACCTCGACGGGCTCCAGGGGCGAGCCCTCCGCCACGGCGGCGAGTGCGCCAGCGACCTCGGGGGTCACGGCGACGGGGATGGGATCGGGATCGCGTCCGGCGAGGAGGCCGCCGACGACGACGGAGGCGAGGACCGCCACCAGCAGGATCGCGGTCGAGACGACGAAGGACTTCGTGCGCACCTGGGAGGTGATCTCGCGGGCGGCGACCAGCCCGGTCGCGCCCCAGAAGCTCTGGGGGGCCTGCGCCCCCGGTGTCGTGGTGGTCATGCGGCGTGCTCCTCGGTGCGGGCCGCGTGGGCCGGGTCGGTGCCAGGGGCGGTGTCGGCGACGACGTCGCGGAAGATCTCGGCGAGTCGGGGGACCTCGGGGGTGAAGGCGTGGACGGGCCCGCGGTCCAGGGACTCCCGGAGCACCCGCTGCGCTGTCGCCTCGGCGTCGGTCTCGAAGATCGCCCGGTCCCCGGACAGCTCGGTGACGACCACGCCGGGCACGCCTCGCAGCCACCCCATGTCCGTGCCCGCATCGATGTGGTAGCGGCGTCCGGAGTGTCGGGCGCGCAACTCGTCGATGCCGCCGCGGGCGCGGATCCTGCCTCGGGAGATGATGACGAGGTCATCGCACAGGCGCTCGACGACGTCCAGCTGGTGGGAGGAGAGCAGGATGGGGATCCCTCGGGCCGCCCTCTCGGAGAGGACAGTGACGATCGTGTCCACCGCCAGGGGGTCCAGCCCGGAGAAGGGCTCGTCCAGGACCAGTGCCGTCGGTTCGTGCACGAGGGCCACGGCGATCTGGGCGCGCTGCTGGTTGCCCAGCGAGAGCTTCTCGATGGGGTCCTTCGCCCGTTCGGTGAGGCCGAGCGCCTCGACGAGCTCCTCCGCGTTGCGCGCGGCCCGGGTCCGGGACAGGCCGTGGAGGCGGGCGAAGTAGACGAGCTGCTCCAGCAGGGGCATCTTCGGGTAGAGCCCGCGCTCTTCGGGCATGTAGCCGAACCCCCGCCGGGAGGCGGGGTCGAGAGGACGACCCTGCCAGGTGATCTGGCCGCCGTCGGCGGCCAACACCCCCAGGATGATGCGCATCGTCGTGGTCTTGCCGGCGCCGTTTCCGCCGACGAACCCGGTGAGCCGGCCAGGGACGATGGTGAAGGAGGCGTCGTCGACGGCGGTGCGCCCGCCGAAGGTGCGGGTGATGTGCTCGACGGCCAGGGCCATGGGTTCCGTCCTCTCGTGGGGTGACGGGATCACGGTAGGCGGTGACCGGGAGAGGGGCCTCCCCCTGGCGGGGGAATTCCCAGGGTCCTCCCCGCGGGGGACGAGGGCGGCTCCTCAGCGGGCGAGGCCGTGGCGGTGCGCCCACACGACCGCCTGCACGCGGTCGCGCACGCCGAGCTTCATGAGGACATTGGAGACGTGGGTCTTGACGGTGGCGCGCCCCACGACCATGCGCGCAGCGATCTCCCCGTTGGACAATCCCTCCGCCATGAGGCGGAGGACGTCCGTCTCGCGCGGGGTGAGCTCGACGCCCGGGGAGACCTCCACCGGGTCGTCCGGGCCGGCGGCGAGGCTCGGCTCCGCCGCGTCTCCGGACGGGTCTTGGCCGCTCAGGGCCCGTCTGATGAGGGCCCCGGTCAGCTCGGGGGCGACGAGGGCGTCGCCGGCGGCCGCCGAGTGGACGGCCGCGATGAGACGCTCGGGCGGGGTGTTCTTCAGCAGGTAGCCGCAGGCGCCGGCCCTCAGGGAGGCGACCAGGTACTCCTCGCGCTGGAACGTGGTGAGCATCAGGACGGCGCAGCGGAGACCAGGGTCGGAGGTGAGCCGGCGCGTGGCCTCCAGCCCGTCGACGCCGGGCATCTGGACGTCCATGCACACCAGGTCCGGGTGCGTGCGTCGGGCCTCCGCGACGCCGGAGGCTCCGTCGGCGGCCGTGGCCACGACCCGGATGCCGGGGTCGGTCTCGAGGATCATCCGGATGCCGGCGGTCATCAGCGGCTGGTCGTCGACCAGGACCACGCGCACAGGCCTCCGGGGCGCCGTTGCGTCCCGGTCGGCAGCGACGCCCTCGTCCCTCATGACCCGGCCCCGCGCGAGAGGGGGACGCGGGCGCGGACGACCCAGCCGCCGGAGGACAGGGGGCCGGCCTCGAACCGCCCGCCGTCGGACTCGACGCGCTCGCGCATCCCGACGAGCCCCAGACCCGAGGGCCCGGACATCGGGCGGGCGAGGCGGCGCGGAGGGCGGGTGTTCGCGATCTCCAGTTCCACCCAGCCCTCCCCGTGGCGCAGGCGGACATCGGCCGTCGTCCCGGGGCCGTCGTGGCGGCGGACGTTCGTCAGAGCCTCCTGAGCGACGCGGTAGAGGTTGAGAGAGACGAGCGGCGGGACGGCGAGAGGGGCTCCGATCTCGGTGAACGTCGTGGGGACGCCGGTGGCGGCGGACTCGGCGGCGAGCTCGGGCAGACGGTCGACGCCGAGAGAGGCAATGGGGTGCGCGGCGTCGTCGGCGCCGGCCTCGAGCACCCCGGCGGGCCCGTCCCCGCCGCCCCGGCGCAGGGCGTGGAGGATGGAGTGCATGTCGTCGACGGCGGAGCGTGAGGCGTCCTCGATACGGACCAGCGCCTCGCGGGCCACGCGGGCGCCGTCGGGCCGGGCCTCCAGGGCGAGCCGGGCGGCTCCGGCCTGGACGCCGATCAGCGACACATGGTGGGCGACGGCGTCGTGGAGCTCGCGGGCGATGCGCACCCGCTCCAGGGCGACCGCCTGCTGCTCGGCGTGGCGGCGCTGGGCGGACAGCTCGCGCGCCAGGTCCTCCAGCCGCGCGCGGTCGCACGCGGAGGCCCACGCCCTCTCCCCGAACCACCAGGCGCCGCCGAAGTACAGGACGTTCGTCAGGAGCTGGACGAGCATGTAGGCGACCAAGGGGGACAACGACCAGCCGGAGGCGTCCAGCGGCAGGGCGTCGAGGACGTCGGGATCCGTGGTCGCGCGGAACAGGGACACGAGCAGCCACACGAACATCCCCGCGACGACGAGGCCGCGCACCGACGCCGCCCGCCGTCGGTCGGGGTCCCACGCCCCCTCGGAGTACAGCGCGGTGAACAGGGAGATCTGGGTGATGAGGTACTCCGGGACCCCGACGCCGCCCGCCAGGCCGAACCCGAGCGCCACCAGCGCGACGCACAGCCACGGGCGCGAGCGCCGCAGCGCCAGGGGCAGGACCGTCAGGGCCAACAGGGCCAGCGATGCCGCCGGCCCGGGGACCTGCGGGTACAGCCCGGTCATCGTCGTCAGCGCCATGGTGAGGACCGACGTCAGGAAGAGGGCCACGGCGGCCAGCGCATCGGACCTGATCGCGGTCGGTCCGGGCGCGGGACGCGCCGCCAGGGGTCTCTCGGATTGCGGATCCACGCGACCACGGTAGCAACCGGCATCGGTGCCGGGACCGCGGAGGCCCGTCCGGCCCGCCGCCGCCGTCCCCGTTACGCTGGGCGTATGGCGAAACGACCGTCCCTGCCCCCGAAGCTCTCCCGGTTCGTGTCCGGTCCGCAGTCGCTGGGCCCCGCCGAGGAGCTCTCCGACGGGAGCTGGGCGGTCGCGGGGCGCGACGCCCTGGTGGTGGTCGGCCCCGGCGGCGTGACGGATTCCGCGATGTGGTACCAGGTGCAGTACGCGCGGTGGGACGCCGCGACGCGCGGACTCACGATCGTGTGGGTCGATCCGGCGCGCCCGCCGCTGACCGCCACGACCGTCTCCGAGGATCCGGGCGGCTTCATGGCGGAGGTCTCTGCGAATGTCACTCACGCGCTGGTCGTCCAGAAGACCGCGGTCACCGGCAGCGGGACGCGGATCACGGCCTCCGTGCGGCGCCGCGAGGACGGCCGGCTGTTCTCGGCGCTGGTCGCCGACGGCCCGCTGGACGAGCTCGGGCAGTCAGCGGCCGATGCCCTGGAACGCGAGGTCCGCGAGGGCGTCGGGCTGGACTGAGGAGAGCGTCGGGCCGGCGCGCCGGCTGAGTCGCGCGCCACGTCGCCGTGATTTGCCGCGGTCAGCCGGGCCTCGCTAGTATCGTCCGTGCACCACGCGATCCGGCGTAGCTCAACGGCAGAGCATCCGACTGTTAATCGGACGGTTGCTGGTTCGAATCCAGCCGCCGGAGCGAACGGCTGCCCCCGGTCTTCCAGACCGGGGGCTTTGTCGTTGTGTCGTGGGACGAGGCCGCCCCCGCGGAGTTGCCGGGAGCCCGCTCGCGAGCCGGTACCCTGAGAGGGCCCCGATAGCTCAGTCGGTCAGAGCAGCGGACTCATAATCCGTCGGTCGTCGGTTCAAGCCCGACTCGGGGCACCGCGCGACGGCCTCCGGCGCCGAGCGCGAGGTTCGGCGCGATCTGAGGGTCTTTACGAGTCTGTTTCAGCGTCGAACCTCGGGTCCGGCGCCCAGTGCGCACGCGAACCGCGCTCTCAGCGAAGCCGGCGGAGCGCCGGCCCGAACAGGGCTCACACGCCGGCCCGTGCCCGCTCGTTGCGGGCGTCCGTCTTGATGTCGAGGCGCGCGACAGGACTTGACCTCCCAGTCCTTGAAGACGTGGGGGAACAGCACCAGTTTCGAGGCCGAGTTCAGCGCCGTGCCGCGTGCCGCCGGGGCCAGCCAGGAGCTGCCGACCTCGACGGCCAGGAGCCGCCGGTCGGCGAAGAACCGGGGCGACAGGTAGGCGGTGTGCCCGACGATCCGCCCGCTGGCGAGATCGATTCCCGCGATCCGGGGGGGGGGGAAAAAAAAAAAGCCGGCCTTGACAGGAGGCTAGACCAGCCGCTCCGTCCCCGGCCGGACCCTCTCAGGGAACCTGGACCCCGGGCACGGCCTCCAGACCGGCGTCGCCCGTGGCCTCCCACTTGAGCACGTCCTGGGAGGCCATCTGGGCGCCGATGCCGCGCACGGTGGAAGAATCGGAGGCGAGAAGGTCCAGATCCGCGCCCAGGACCAGGGCGTCCACGCCCGCCAGATCCACGTCGCCGGCGAGCGCGCAGCGCTGCTCGCGTGCATCGGACACGCCCATCGCCAGCACCGCGGCGGCGCGGGCGAGCAGCGCGTCGGCGCGAGCGGAGGCGTCATCGAGCTCCCCCTCCACCACCTGCAGGCGAGGGAGGGCCTGGGCCGCGCAATCCCACACGCGCACGGCCTGGGCCAGATCCTCAGAGTTCTGGGCGTCCGCGCTGTCGGAGGGCAGCGGCGAGGCGCTGGGCTGAGGATCCGGGACTTCCTCGTCGGCGAAGGACCATCCGCGCCAACCCTGGCCGCCGGCCGTCATCGCGACCTCGAGCCGGGCCTGGAGGGAGTCCACCTCCGCCGTCCCCTCGCTCAGGTCGACCCCGTAGGCGTCGGCGAGGCGCTGCGCGGAGGCCAGCCGTCCCACGGCCACCGCGCCCAGCGTGCGGGCGTCCTCGCCGGCGACCTCCGTGTTCCCCGAGATCTCCCCCAGGTCGCGGCGGGCGGTGGCGGCCAGCCAGGTGGCCAGGGCCTGCGGATCCATCGGGGCGTCGGCGACGGGCTCGGGCGCGGTGGCGCCCTCGGGCGTGGCCCCGTTCCAGGGATCCCACACGCCCCCCAGCGTCTGCACGCGGGCGTCGGAGGCGGCGGCCAGGGCGTCGAGCGACTCCCGGCACGAGGAGCAGGCCGTGGCCTTCGCGGAGAGCGCCCGGGCCTGATCCGCGGCCGCGGCGTCCGCGCGCACGCTCGTGTCGCGGACGAGGGCGGTGCCGGTCAGCGCGGGCAGCGCCCCCGGGGAGGCCTCCAGATGGATGCCGCATCCCGTCGCCGTCCCCGCGACGGCCAGCGCGGCCACGACGGCCAGCGACGCCCTCGCCACCCGGGTCCCGGACGGGAGAGCGCGGTGGGGACGCGGGGAGGACGGGCGCGGCGGCAACTGGATCACCCCCCGATCATCCCATGTCCCCACGGGTAGGATGGACCTCTGGCCCATGTCGTGGGGCTGATGGCGAAGAACACCTGGGAGGGACCGTGGCCGCACACGAATCCGCAGACCTGCGGGGGCTGCTCGAGGGCGTGGTCGCCGAGACCGGGCTGGTCCTGGAGTCCGTGCGCGAGCTCCAGCGCGGCGGGACGCCCGTCGTCATGGTCGTCGTCGACGCGGCGGACGGCGTGCGGGGGGTGGACTCGGACACGTTGGCGGAGGTCTCGCGCGCCGTCTCGAAGGAGATGGACCGCGCCGATCCCATCGACGGCGAGTACGTGCTGGAGGTCTCGACACCGGGCGCGGAGCGCGAACTCACCGAGACGCGCCATTGGAGGCGTGAGATCGGCCGCGTGATCCGCGTGCGCCTGCGCGACCGTTCGGAGGTCACGGGCCGCCTCGTCGCCGCGGGCGAGGAGTCGGCGACGCTCGACGTGGACGGCGAGGCGGTTACGATCTCCTACGCACAGGTGAAGAAGGCGCGTCCGCGCGTCGAGTTCGGCTCTGAGGAGTGAGGCGACCGTGGAAATCGACATGACGGCACTGCGCATGGTGGAGCAGGAGAAGGGCGTCGACCTGGAGACGCTCGTCGACGCGATCGAGGAGGCCCTGCTCAAGGCGTACCACAACATGCCGGGCGCCATCTCCCGCGCGCGCATCGAGATCGACAGGCGCACCGGCCGCGTCACCGTGATGGCCACGGAGGAGGACGAGGACGGGAACCCCATCGGCGAGTTCGATGACACGCCCTCCAACTTCGGGCGGATCGCCCAGTCGACCGCACGGTCGGTGATCATGCAGCGCCTGCGCGACGCGGACGACGCCCGGGTCCTGGGCGACTTCGCCTCGAAGACGGGCCAAATCGTCACCGGCATCGTCCAGCAGGCCCGTGAGGGGCGGGTGACGCTGGTCAAGCTCGCCGACGACTTCGAGGCCGTCCTGCCCGACGCCGAGAAGGTCCCCGGGGAACGCTACCGGCACGGCGACCGCATCCGCGCCTACATCGTCGCGGTGGAGCGCACCGACAAGGGGGCGCGCATCACGCTGTCGCGCACTCACCCGGGGCTGGTGCTCGGCCTGTTCGAGCGCGAGGTCCCCGAGGTGCAGCAGGGCCTCGTCCAGATCAAGGCGGTCGCCCGCGAAGCCGGGCACCGCACGAAGATCGCGGTGGCCGCCACGCGCGACGGCATCAACGCCAAGGGCGCCTGCATCGGCCCGATGGGGGCCCGTGTGCGCATGGTCATGACGGAACTGGGCGGGGAGAAGATCGACATCGTCGACTGGTCGGGCGACCCGGGGCGCTTCGTGGCCAACGCGCTGTCGCCCGCCCGCGTCTCGCGTGTCATCGTGCACTCCGTGGAGCAGCGCACGGCCACGGCCATTGTGCCGGACTTCCAATTGTCCCTGGCCATCGGCAAGGAGGGGCAGAACGCCCGGCTCGCCGCGCGCCTGACCGGCTACCACATCGACATCCACTCCGACGCGGAGACCGGGGACACCGCCCGGGCGTCACGATCGTCGATGTCCGACACGGTCGTCGAAGCCGGGGCCGTCCCCGTCGCGGGGACGTCGGTCCCGGGGGCGCCGGGCGACCCCGAGGACGAGTCGGAGGATCCCTCGGACGCCTCGGCCCCGCCCGACGTGACCAGTCGCTCACAGGCGCCCGGCGTGGACTCGGACACGCTCGGCTAGACTGAGGAGGCTGTTGCTGCACATGGACGCTGGTCGGACACCGGGGGGAGCCCCGGGCCCGGTCCGCACCTGCGTGGGGTGCGGCGAACGGGCCCCGCGGGCGGATCTTATCCGCGTGCGAGCGGCCCCCGACGGATCCGCCTCGGTGGATCCGTATGGCGATCGCCCCGGCCGGGGCGCTTGGGTCCATCCGGATCCGGGCTGCATCGGTCGTGCCCGCTCCCGGCGGGCGCTGACGCGCTCCCTCAGGCTCACCCGCGAGGCGGGGGACCAGGTGTGGGCGGACCTGCTGGAGATCGCCAGCCATTCAGCGGCGCGCCTGGCGCGCCGGACCTCGAGTGATGGAAGCGGGTTGGAAGCCGATGGGCACCCGATGAGTACCCAGCGATGAGCTGCCAGCAAGACCAGTAGAGGCGCCTCCTGTCCGGGGGCGCGTCCGAACAGGAGAGATGTGGCAAAGTTGCGTGTCCACGAGCTCGCGAAGGAGCTCGGAATCACCAGCAAGGACCTCTTGACGTACCTGCGCAGCAGCGGGGAGTTCGTCAAGGCGTCCAGCTCCGCGTTGGAGCCGCCGGTCGTGCGGTCCGCGCGTGAGCACTACCAGTCGTTGTCCCCCCGCAAGGCCGAGGGGACTGCCGACGCGAGGAAGCAGGGGTCGGGTCCGGCCCGGCCCGGCGGCGCCCGTTCCTCGGGCCAGCGGTCGGGCGGGGACCATGCGGGTCCGCACCCCACGCCCGGGCCTCGGGCACCTCGCTCCGGCTCGGCCCAGGAGCAGGCCCGCTCGCACGGCGGGCACGAGGCGCCGCGCCGTCCGGAACATTCGAGCACGACCCATGCCGCCCCCCATCCCGGGCCCTCCCAGTCCGAGCACCAGGGGTCCCGTCCGGCGCCGAGCGCGAGGTCGGGCCACGGCGCGGGACAAGGGCACCAGGAGCGCTCGGGCGCACCCCGTCAAGGTGCCCCTCGTCCCGGCCCCCGGCCGGCCGGTCCGCGCCCGGGCAACAACCCGTATGCCTCGAGCCAGGGCATGCCCCGGCCGGGCGGCAGCGGCGGCCCGCGCCCGGGACCTCGTCCCGGAGCCCGGCACCAGGGCCAGCCCGGATCGGAGCGCTCCGGACGCCCGGGCGCCGCAGGCGGCGGTGGTCCGCGCCCAGGCGCCCGTCCCGGGCGTCCCGGGCCGGGTGGGAACCGCCCAAACCCCGGCATGATGCCGGGGCACGCGAACTTCGCGCGGCCCGGTGATCGCCCTGCGCGGCCCGGTGGCGGTCGCGGCGGGAGGGGCGGCGGTCCCCGCACGGGCGGTGGGCCCGGGACCGGCGTCGGCACCGGCGCGCCCGCTGGAGGCTTCGGAGGCGGCCCGCGCGGCGGTCGCGGCGGGCGGGGCTCCACACCGGGAGCCTTCGGGCGCGGCGGCGGCCGGTCCCAGCGGGGACGGAAGTCGAAGCGCGCGAAGCGCCAGGAGTTCGAGCAGCAGAGTGCGCCAACGATCGGCGGCGTGTCGATCCCGCGCGGCAACGGGCAGGAGATCCACATCCGCCAGGGGGCCTCGCTGGCCGATCTCGCGGACAAGATCAACGTCAATCCCGCGGCCCTGGTCACGGTGCTCTTTCATCTGGGCGAGATGGCCACGGCCACCCAGTCCCTGGACCAGGACACCTTCGAGGCGCTGGGGGCCGAGCTCGGGTACGACCTCAAGGTCGTCTCCCCCGAGGACGAGGACCGCGAGCTTCTGGAGTCCTTCGACATCGACCTGGAGGCCGAGGAGGCGGACGACGAGGAGCATCTCAAGGCGCGTCCGCCGGTGGTCACCGTCATGGGCCATGTCGATCACGGCAAGACGAAGCTGCTGGACGCGATCCGCCACACGGATGTCGTCGACACCGAGCACGGCGGCATCACCCAGCACATCGGCGCCTACCAGGTGCGGGTGGACGTCGACGGGCAGGACCGCGCGATCACCTTCATCGACACCCCCGGGCACGAGGCCTTCACGGCCATGCGCGCCCGCGGCGCCCAGGTCACCGACATCGCGGTCCTGGTGGTCGCCGCCGACGACGGCGTCATGCCGCAGACGGTGGAGGCGATCAACCACGCCCAGGCGGCTGACGTGCCGATCGTCGTGGCGGTGAACAAGATCGACAAGGAGGGCGCGAACCCTCAGAAGATCCGCTCCCAGCTCACCGAGTACGGCCTGGTGGCAGAGGAGTACGGCGGCGACGTCATGTTCGTCGACGTCTCCGCCAAGCAGCGCATCGGGATCAGGGAGCTGCTGGAGGCGGTCCTGCTGACGGCCGACGCGGCCCTGGACCTGCGGGCGAACCCCGACACGGACGCCCGCGGCGTCGCGATCGAGGCCAACCTGGACAAGGGACGCGGCGCGGTGGCGACGATGCTCGTCCAGCGCGGCACGCTGCACGTGGGGGACGCGGTGGTCGTGGGCTCCGCCCACGGCCGGGTCCGCGCCATGTTCGACGAGTACGGCAAGGAGGTGCCCGCGGCCCTGCCGTCGCGCCCGGTGCAGGTCATCGGCCTGACGTCTGTGCCGCGCGCCGGCGACTCGTTCCTGGTGGCCCCCGATGACCGCACGGCCCGCCAGATCGCGGACAAGCGCGAGGCCGCCGAGCGGGCCGCCCTGCTGGCCAAGCGCCGCAAGCGCGTCTCCCTGGAGGATTTCGACAAGGTCCTCAAGGAGGGCGAGGTCGACACCCTCAACCTCATCATCAAGGGCGACGTCTCCGGCGCGGTCGAGGCCCTGGAGGACTCGCTGCTGCGCATCGACGTGGGCGACGAGGTCCAGCTCCGGATCATCCACCGAGGCGTGGGCGCCATCACGCAGAACGACGTCAACCTGGCCACGGTCGACAACGCGGTCATCATCGCGTTCAACGTCCGCCCGGCGGAGCGCGTGGCGGAGCTGGCGGAGTCCGAGGGCGTGGAGATCAAGTACTACAACGTGATCTACGCGGCCATCGACGATGTCGAGGCGGCTCTGAAGGGCATGCTCAAGCCGATCTACGAGGAGGTGGCCCTGGGCTCGGCGGAGATCCGCCAGGTCTTCCACTCCGGCAAGTTCGGCAACATCGCGGGCTCCCTGGTCCGCTCGGGCGTCATCCGCCGCGGGGCCAAGGCGCGCCTGGTGCGCGACGGCGTCGTGGTCGCGGACAACCTGGAGATCCAGTCGCTGCGCCGCGAGAAGGACGACGTCACCGAGGTGCGCGAGGGCTACGAGTGCGGCATCACACTCGGGTACAAGGACATCGCCGAGGGCGACGTCGTCGAGACCTGGGAGATGCGCGAGAAGACGCGCGACTGAGCCGCTGGATCGCTGCGCACGCACCGCGCCCGCGGGGATGTCGATGACGTCCCCGCGGGCGCGGTGCCGCGCGGGGACCACGTACCATGGAGGGCCGTGAGCTCGGGGCGTCCGGGCCGGGACAGCGCCGATACCAGGAGGAGGCCGCATGGCGGACCAGACACGTGTTCACAAGGTCGAGGACCGGATCCAGCAGACCGTCGCGCGTCTGTTGGGACGCCGCGTCAAGGATCCGCGGCTCGCGCCGGTGACGATCACGGACGTCCGGGTGACCGGCGACCTCCAGCATGCCTCCGTGTTCTACACGGTCCTGGGCGACGGGCCGGAGCGCGAGGCTGCGGCGCGGGCCTTCTCCTCGGCGGCCGGCATCCTGCGCTCCGAGGTGGGCCGCGCCCTGGGCATCCGGCTCACCCCGACGCTCGAGTTCATTCCCGATGCGCTCCCGCAGACCGCCGCCTCCCTGGAGGAGGCGCTGGAGGCCGCGCGGGCCCGCGACGAGGAGATCGCGCGGCGCTCGCAGGGCGCTGCCTTCGCGGGGGACCCGGACCCGTACCGTCGCGACGAGGACGGCCCCGCTCCCGACGAATCCGGGGAGAGCGGGGGCATCCGCTGAGATGACCGGGAGCGAGGCGCCGCGCACGCCCTCGGGGCTGCTGGTCGTCGACAAGGACGCGGGGCTCACCAGCCACGACGTGGTCGCCCGGGTGCGGCGCCTGGCGCGGACCCGCCGGGTGGGCCACGCCGGCACGCTCGACCCGATGGCCACCGGCGTCCTGATCGTCGGGGTCGACCGGGCGACGCGGCTGCTGAGGTGGCTGACAGCGGACTCGAAGACCTACGAGGCCACGATGCGACTGGGCCAGACCACATCCACGGACGACGCCGACGGCGAAACCGTCGAGCTTCGGGGCTGCTCCGGACTCTCCGACGAGGCACTCGAAGAGGCGATCGCCCCGCTGCGGGGCGACATCTGGCAGATCCCATCCGCGGTCTCCGCCATCAAGATCGGGGGGCGGCGCGCCTACGCGCTCGCGCGCGAGGGAGTCGAGGTCGACATCCCCGCCCGTCCTGTCCGCGTCGGCAGGCTCGATGTCGTCGGCGTGCCGCGGGAGCAGACGATCGCCCCGGAGGCGCGGCCCGTTCCGGTCACCGATGTCGACCTGCATGTCGAGTGCTCCTCGGGGACGTACGTGCGTGCGCTCGCCCGCGACATCGGGTTGGCGCTCGGCACGGGCGCCCACCTCACGCGCCTGCGCCGCACCGAGGTCGGGTCCTTCACGCTCAACGATGCGGAGACGCTGACGGAGCTCACGGCCCGCGCCGAGCGCGGGGAGGCGCTGCCCCTCCTCGGGCTGGACACCGCGGTCCGGGCGATGTTCCCCGACCTCGTGCTCGACGAGGACGAGGCCATCCGTTTCTCCCACGGCCAGGCGCCGCGTCGCGACCCGGCGGCCCTGGAGACGCTGCGCGGGTCGGCGGGGGAGGGGCCGGTGGGCGTCCTCGCCCCGGACGGGGCCACCGTGCTGGGACTGGCCCGGATCGAGGGCCCGGAGGGCGGGGCGGGCGCGCTGAGAACGGTCCTGGTCTTCTGACCGGGGCGGCGCCACATAGGGAAGGGGACTGCGCGTGAAGATCTGGACCGAACTGGACCAGGTGCCCGGCGACGAGCGCTCGGTGGTGACGATCGGCAACTTCGACGGGATGCACCGAGGGCACCGCAGCATCATCGGGACATGCGTCGGGCACGCGCGTCGCAAGGGGGTGGACGCGGTGGCCTGCACCTTTGACCCCCACCCCTCCCAGGTGCATCATCCCGAGGCGGATATTCAGCTGATCACCCCCCTCAGCGACCGGCTCGACGCGATGGCCGGGGCGGGACTGGACGCGACGCTCGTCGTCCACTACGACGCCTCGGTGTACACGCTGGAGCCTGAGGCGTTCGCGGTCCAGTACCTCGTCGAGCGCTTGGGCGCCCTCGAGGTCGTGGTGGGGGAGGACTTCCGCTTCGGGCGCCACAACGCCGGCGACGTCGACACCCTGCGGGCGATCGGGCGCCGGCACGACTTCGACGTCGTGGTCGTCGCGGACATCCGCGACCAGGACGGCCGCAGGTGGTCCTCGTCATGGGTGCGCGAGCTGCTGTCCCAGGGCGACGTCGCCGGGGCAGCGCGCGTGCTCGGGCGCTTCCATCGCATCCGCGGCGTCGTCGAGCACGGGTTCAAGCGGGGTCGGGCGCTGGGGTTCCCCACCGCGAACCTCAGCTCGGGGATCGAGGGCGTCGTGCCCGCCGATGGGGTGTACGCCGGATGGGTCGTGCGCGAGGTGCCGGGCACGACGGCGCGTGAGTTCCTCCCGGCCTCGATCTCGGTGGGCTCGAACCCGCAGTTCGACGCGGTGAGGCGCACCGTGGAGGCCCATGTGCTGGGGCGAACGGATCTCAATCTGTACGGCGAGCGCATCGCCGTCCACTTCGTCGACCGGATCCGGGCGATGACGGCCTTCGACTCCGTGGAGCAGCTGCAGGACCAGATGGACGACGACCTGCGGCGCACGGCGGCGGTCCTGGGCGTCGCGGTGTCGGGCCGCGTCGACCCCGCACAGGTGAGCGCCCAGTAGGCGCGCGGCATGGGGCGTGCGGGATCTCACCCCGCCGGGCGCCGTGGGGCGCCTCACGGCGCCCGGATGCGCCAGAGCGCCGTGCTAGCCTGAGCACGCCGTTCGATCGGCCGCGGACAGTCATGCCCGGGGACAGCCCCGGTGCTCCGCGCAACGAGACATCAAGGAGCTCACGTGCCGCTGACCAAGGACGTCAAGGACCAGATCGTCGCCGAGTACGCCACCCATGAGGGCGATACGGGCTCCCCGGAGGTCCAGATCGCACTGCTCACCCAGCGCATCAAGGATCTCACCGAGCACTTCAAGTCCCACCCGCACGACCACCACTCGCGTCGTGGTCTGATGCTGCTGGTCGGACGCCGCAAGCGCCTCCTCGGCTACCTGGCCGGCATCGACATCGAGCGCTATCGCTCGCTGATCGAGCGCCTCGGCCTGCGTCGCTGACCCACCCCGGCCCGGTTCCCCATGGTTCCGGGCCGGTTCCACAGCGGGCGTGGGGCCGACCGGCCCCGGCCCCATCCGGACACCGCGCTGCAGTGGGCGGTTTTCGACAGTGGCTCACGGACCCGGGCGGATCTCCCCGACCGCATGCCGTGGGCTTCGATCGAAGGCCGGCACCAGGCGCGATACCACCTCATCCAAGGAGAATCACGCCACATGATGGAAGGCCCTGACATCGTCGCCGCGGAGGCGACGATCGACAACGGTCGCTTCGGGAAGCGCACGGTGCGCTTCGAGACGGGGCGCCTGGCCCAGCAGGCCGCGGGATCCGCGGTCGCCTACCTGGACGACGAGACCATGGTGCTCTCGGCCACGACGGTCGGGAAGCACCCCAAGGACCAGTTCGACTTCTTCCCCCTGACGGTCGACGTCGAGGAGCGCGCCTACGCCGCGGGACGGATCCCCGGATCGTTCTTCCGCCGCGAGGGACGCCCCGGCACGGAGGCCATCCTGGCCGCCCGCCTCATCGACCGCCCCCTGCGCCCCGGATTCGTCAAGGGACTGCGCAACGAGGTCCAGGTCGTGGAGACCGTCCTGTCGGTCCACCCTGATGACGCCTACGACGTCCTGGCCATCAACGCGGCCTCGATGTCCACCCAGATCGCGGGCCTGCCCTTCACGGGGCCGATCGGCGGCACCCGGCTGGCTCTCATCGACGGGCAGTGGGTCGCGTTCCCGCGCTGGTCCGAGATGGAGCGCTCGGTCTTCAACATCACCGTCGCGGGGCGCATCGTCGCCCACGAGGACGGCACCGACGACGTCGCGATCATGATGGTCGAGGCCGGCGGCGGCGAGAACGAGTGGAATCTCATCCAGGCCGGCGCCGTGGCGCCCACGGAGGACGTGGTGGCCGACGGCCTGGAGGCCGCGAAGCCTTTCATCCGCGCCCTGTGCCTCGCCCAGATGGAGATCGCGTCCAAGGCCTCCAAGGAGACCGTGGACTTCCCGCTGTTCCTCGACTACACCGACGAGCAGTACGCGGCGGTCGAGTCCTGGGTCGGCGACAAGGTGGCGAAGGCTCTTCTCACCGAGGGCAAGCTGGCCCGCGACGAGGCTGTCGACGCGGTGCGCGCCGAGATGCTCGAGGCGCTGCTGGCCGACCGCCCGGAGGAGGAGAAGGAGCTCAAGGCCGCCTTCCGCTCCCTGGAGAAGCAGACGATCCGCATGCGCACGCTGCGCGAGGGCGTCCGCATGGACGGGCGCACGCCCACCCAGATCCGGTCGCTGTCCGCCGAGGTCGAGGTCGTGCCCCGCGTGCACGGCTCCGCGCTCTTCCAGCGCGGCGAGACCCAGATCCTCGGCATCACGACGCTGGCCATGCTCCGCATGGAGCAGCAGCTCGACAACCTCTCCCCGGTCTCGGCGAAGCGCTACATGCACCAGTACAACTTCCCGCCCTTCTCCACCGGCGAGACGGGGCGCGTCGGCTCCCCGAAGCGCCGCGAGATCGGGCACGGGGACCTGGCCGAGCGCGCGCTCAAGCCGGTGCTGCCCAGCCGCGAGGACTTCCCCTACGCCATCCGCCAGGTCTCGGAGACGCTGGGGTCGAACGGCTCCTCGTCCATGGGGTCGGTGTGCGCCTCCACCCTGTCCCTGCTCCAGGCCGGCGTGCCGCTGCGCGCCCCGGTCGCGGGCATCGCGATGGGCCTGATGACCGGCGAGGTCGACGGGGAGAGGAAGTCCGTGACCCTCACCGACATCCTCGGCGCCGAGGACGGCTTCGGCGACATGGACTTCAAGGTCGCGGGCACGACGGACTTCGTCACCGCGCTCCAGCTGGACACGAAGCTCGACGGCATCGACTCCGACGTCCTGCGCGGCGCTCTGGCCCAGGCCCGCGACGCGCGGCTGGTGATCCTCAACCTCATCAACCAGGCGATCGACGGCCCCGACGAGATGTCGCCCACCGCGCCGCGCATCATCACGGTGCAGGTGCCGGTCGACAAGATCGGCGAGGTCATCGGTCCGAAGGGCAAGATGATCAACCAGATCCAGGAGGACACGGGCGCGGACCTCACGATCGAGGACGACGGCACCGTCTACATCGGGGCCTCGACCGGCGAGGCTGCCGAGGCGGCCCGGGCGCTCGTCAACCAGATCGCGAACCCGCAGATGCCCGAGGTCGGCGAGCGCTTCGTCGGCACGGTCGTCAAGACCACGTCCTTCGGCGCGTTCGTCTCGCTGACCCCCGGCAAGGACGGCCTCCTGCACATCTCGCAGGTGCGTCGCCTGGTCGGCGGCAAGCGCATCGACTCGGTGGACGATGTCCTCCAGGTCGGCCAGCAGGTCGAGGTCGAGATCGCCGAGATCGGCGATCGCGGCAAGCTGTCGCTGCACGCCGTCGTCGACGGGGAGGCGGGCGAGGCCGAGGAGTCCCACGAGGGCGGCCGTGAGCGCGCCCCGCGGGGCGAGCGGGCCGAACGCCGTGAGCGCCGCCCGCGCACCCGCTCGCGTCGTCACCATGACGATGAGGGCGAGGCGCCGGCGTCGGAGGAGAACGCCTCCGAGGACTGAGCGCGTGACCGACTGAGCCTCTGCGCTCTGCCGACGGGCCCGCAGCCACTTGGCTGCGGGCCCGTCGCTCGGGCGGCCGGGGCCCTACACTCGGGGGAGTTGCCCGATGAGTGCCCGATCCCAGATACCAGGAGGTGCGCGCATGCGCCGCTTCACGGATTCCGTCCTGTTCCTGGCGTTGTTCGCCCTGGACGCCCTCGCCTGGCTGATCCTCGACCTCACCGGCGGCATCGAGGCCGCCGACCCGGGTCGGATCGCGCCGATGACCCTGGGCGCCGTCATCGTCATCGCCTGCCCGGCTCTGCTCGTCACCGGCGTCCTCGCCCTGGCGCGGGCGCTGACGGGCGCGGCGCCGCGCAGGTTCTACGTCTGGGCCCTCGGAGCGTCGGTGCTGGGGTCGGTCGTCGCCTGGGCCGCGGGCGTGACGGCCACCGCCCAGGGGATCGAGGTCGGCCTCAGCTGGATGGCCTGGTTCTTCGGCATCCAGGCGGTGGCCTGCGTCGTCGGCCTCCTCATCGCCCTGACCGGCGGCATCGAGCGTCCGGCGAAGAGGACTGCCGGCAGCGCCTCCGAACCGGAGAAGACGGCTGAGGCGCCCTCGTCGCCGGCGGCCGTCTCCGAGACCGGACCGGTCGGGGAGGACGAGGCCACGCCCGCCCCGCAGGAGAGGCCGGAGCCGGGGCTGCCGGATGGGGCGCCCGGCCCGGACGCGCCCGGTGACGCGGCGCGCCAGGCGGCGCCGACATGGACGGAGGACCGGCAGGCGTGACTCGCATCGCACCTCCCCAGGCCGATCCCCTCGACCTGCCGGTGGAGGGACCGGACCTCACCACCTCCCTGGAGTTCGACGACGGGGACACCCGTGTGCGCCGCACCGTCCTGCCGGGAGGCGTGCGCGTCCTCAGCCAGGACGTGCCCGCCACGCACTCGGTCGGCGTGAGCCTGTGGGTGCCGGTGGGCTCCCGCGACGAGACCCCGGAGCACGCCGGATCCACCCACTTCCTCGAGCACCTCCTGTTCAAGGGGACCGCTCGGCGCTCCGCCCTGGACATCGCGGTCGCCTTCGACGCGGTGGGGGGCGAATCCAATGCGGAGACCGGCAAGGAGTCGACGAACTACTGGGCGAGGGTGCGGGACCAGGACCTCGGGATGGCGGTCGACGTCCTCACGGACATGGTGGCCGCCTCCCGGATCGCCCCCGCGGACTTCGACCTGGAGCGCGGCGTCATCCTCGACGAGCTGGCGATGGCCGAGGACAGCCCCACCGAGGTCGTCCACGACGCCTTCGCCGCCGCCGCGATGGGGGACACGCCCCTCGGCCGGCCCGTCGGAGGGACGCCCGAGGCGATCCGCGCCATCGGACGCGACGACGTGTGGGAGCACTACCGCTCGGCCTACGGTCCGGACACCCTGGTCGTCGCCGTGGCGGGGCACGTCGACCACGACCGGCTGCTCGACGAGGTCGCGGCTGCGCTGGAACGCGCCGGATGGGCCGGCGGCGCGGGCGGGCCGCGGCCGCGCCGGCCGGAGGACCCCGCCGAGCCGGTCGCCGGCGCGTCCCAGGCGCGCGAGATCGTGCGACGCCGCGAGGTCGAGCAGGCCCATGTCGTCGTCGGCTGCCCGTCCATGCGCGCGGGGGACCCCCGCCGTCGCGTGATGTCGGTGCTGCTCGGCGTCCTGGGAGGATCGATGTCGTCGCGGCTGTTCCAGGAGGTCCGCGAGAAGCGGGGGCTCGCCTACTCGACGTACGCCTTCGACTCGCCCTTCGCCGACACCGGTTTCTTCGGCATGTACGCGGGCACCGCGCCCGGGAAGGTCGGGCAGGTCGAGGACATCATGAGCGCCCAGCTGGAGTCCCTGGCGTCGGACGGCCCCACGGAGGAGGAGATGGCGCGCGTGCGCGGGCAGCTCCGCGGCGGGCTCGCGCTCGGACTGGAGGACAATTGGTCCCGGATGGCGCGGCTGGGACGCGCCGAGATGCTCGGCCGCTACTACACGGTGGAGGCGACGCTCGCGGGGCTCGACGCCGTGGAGGCCGAGGACGTCAGGAGGCTGGCCGGCGAGCTGGCAGCCGGACCGCGCAGCCGCGCGCTCGTGCTGCCGGCGGAGCCATGAGCCGGGATCGGCGTCGGCAGACGGAGGAGGACATATGGTGAAGGTGGCGGTCATCGGCGCAGCCGGGCGGATGGGCTCGACGGTGTGCGGGGCCGTGGAGGCCGCGCCCGACTTGGACCTGGTCGCGCGCATCGAGGCGGGCGACGCCCTGGACCCAGGAACGCTGGCGGGGGCGGACGTGGCGGTGGACTTCACACGTCCCGAGGTCACGGAGGCCAACGTCCACGCCTGCCTGGACGCTCGCATCCATGCGGTCGTGGGCACCACGGGCTGGGGGCCCGACGCCCTGGATCGGGTGGGCGCCCACGCGCGGACGGCTGGGCGGTCGGTGCTGATCGCCCCCAACTTCGCGATGTCCGCGGTGCTGGCCATGCGCTTCGCCGCGATGGCGGCGCCCTACTTCGAAAGCGCCGAGGTCCTCGAGATGCACCATCCCGACAAGGTCGACGCCCCCTCGGGCACGGCGGCCGCCACCGCCCGGGGGATCGCGGCGGCTCGAGCGGAGGCCGGGATGGGCGCGATGCCCGACGCCACGCGCTCCGATCCCCTGGGAGCCCGCGGCGCCCGCATCGACGGCGTGCCGGTCCACGCTGTGCGCCTGCGCGGTCTCACCGCGCATGAGGAGATCCTCCTGGGCAACCCGGGCGAGCAGTTGGTCATCCGCACGGACTCCTTCGACCGCGTCTCCTTCATGCCGGGCGTCCTCTTCGCCGTGCGCCATGTCGGCGAGCGCCCCGGGCTGACGGTGGGGCTCGACGCCGCGATGGGGCTGGCATGACGGACCGGCGCCGCGTCGCGGCCCGTCCCGACCGGTCGGTGCGTCCGGCCGTGGCCGAGGACGCCGATGCGGTGGCGCGCATCCAGGTTCGCGGCATCCGGGCGGCCATCCAGGCTGGCCTGGGCCCGCAGGGCGAGGCGCCCGCCCTCTCCACCGGGGCCGTGCGCGAGCGGTGGAGGACGACGCTGGAGGCCGCGGCCCCGTCGGGCTGCCACACGCTCGTCGCGCTCCATGGCAGCGCGGTCGCCGGCTTCCTCTCCTGCGCGCCCGGTCCCGCCCTCGGCCCTGTGCCCGGGGACCAGGGGGACGTCCCGGCGGGCACGGACATCCTCGCCCTCGAGGTCCTCCCCGACTTCGCCCGGTCCGGCCATGCCTCGCGCCTGCTGTCCGCCCTGGTCGACATCGCCCGGCCGAACGTCCTGCGCGTGTGGGTCACCGCTGGGGACGACGCGCACACGCGCTTCTACCAGAGCGCCGGGTTCGCCCCGGCGGGCCTGCGCCGCCGCCTGGCAGTCGGAGGACGGGCCGTCACCGAGCACCTGTGGTGGTCGCGGCTGTCCGGGTGAGGGCCCGCCGCACCGGGTCCCGGGAGACCGGGCGATCGGGCGACCCCCTGATGAACACCGCTCCCCGGTTCCGGGCGCGTCCTCTACGCTGACGGTCATGAGCACCGTCGCACCCACCGGGACCCCGGACCGCACTTTCGGCACGCTCGCGCCCGCGATGATCACCCCGTTCCACGCCGACGGGTCGCTGGACGCGGACACGGCGCAGGTCCTGGCCCGCCGGATGGTCGACCAGGGGTGCGACGCGATCCTGCTGTCGGGCACCACCGGGGAGTCGCCGACCACGCACCAGCCGGAGAAGGACGAGCTCACGCGCGCCGTCGTGGAGGCCGTGGGCAATCGGGCGTTCATCCTGTGCGGAGCGGGCTCCAACGACACGGCGCACGCCGTGCGCATCGCGCAGAACGCGCAGGCCTGCGGCGCAGACGGCCTGCTGGTCGTCTCCCCGTACTACAACCGGCCGTCCCAGGCCGGCCTGGTGGCCCACGTTCGCGCGATCGCGGAGTCCACGGACCTGCCGATCATGCTCTACGACATCCCGGGGCGCACGGGCCTCGCCTTCTCCGACGCGGCGCTCGACGAGCTGGCCGCCCACCCGCGCATCCGCGCCGTGAAGGACGCCACCGGCCAGGTGAGCCGGGGCGGGGAACGGATGCGCCGAACGGGGCTCGCCTACTACTCGGGGGACGACGGGCTCAACCTCGCCTGGCTCGTCGAGGGGGCGTCGGGCTGCCTCTCGGTCGTCGCGCACGTGGCGGCCGCCCACTACCGGCGCCTCATCGACCTGGTCGACGCCGGGGAATGGCTCGAGGCCCGCGAGCTCGCCCGCACCCTGGCCCCCCTGGTCCGCGCGGTCATGGGAGGCGGCCAGGGCACGGTGATGGCCAAGTGCGCCCTGCACTTCCAGGGGATCCTGCCCGATCCCGCCGTCCGGCTCCCGCTGGTGGCCCCCGCCCAAGAGGAGGCCGCCGCTTTGAGGGGAGCGATGGAGGCCCTGGACCTGCTGTGACGTTCCGCCCGACGAGGGCGTCCCTGCGATCCGGGACCGGCGGGCGGTGCGCGCCGTGGCAGAATCGTCCCATGAGTCCCCTTTACGACAATCTGGCCGAGCCTGCCCCGCTGGCGGACGGCGCGCTGCGCGTGATCCCGCTGGGAGGCCTCGGAGAGGTCGGGCGCAACATGAACGTGCTCGAGTTCGGCGGCCATCTGCTCATCGTCGACTGCGGCGTCCTCTTCCCCGAGGAGACCCAGCCCGGGGTCGACCTGATCCTCCCGGACTTCTCGTGGATCGAGGACCGCATGGACGATGTGGTCGGGCTGGTCCTCACCCACGGGCATGAGGACCACATCGGCGCCGTCCCCTACTTGCTGAAGCTGCGCGACGACATCCCGATCTACGGGTCCGACCTCACCCTGGGCTTCGTCGCCCCCAAGATCCGCGAGCACCGCCTTCCCGCGCCCGAGCTCCACGTCGTCGCCGAGCACGACCGCGTCCGCGTGGGGCCCTTCGACCTGGAATTCGTCGCCGTCACCCACTCGATCCCCGACGCCCTGGCCGTGTTCGTGCGCACCTTGGCGGGCAAGGTGCTGATCACCGGCGACTTCAAGATGGACCAGCTGCCGCTCGACCACCGCCTCACCGACCTGCGGTCCTTCGCCCGTTTCGGGGAGGAGGGCGTCGACCTGTTCATGGTCGACTCGACCAACGCGGAGGTCCCCGGTTTCATCGCCCCCGAACGGGAGATCGGACCGGTCCTGGACCGGACCTTCGGAGAGGCTCCGGGCCAGATCATCGTCGCCTCCTTCAGCTCCCATGTCCACCGGGTCCAGCAGGTCATCAACGCGGCCTCCCACCACGGGCGGCGCGTCGCCCTGATCGGGCGCTCAATGGAGCGCAACATGCGCATCGCGGAGGAGAAGGGGTACCTCACGGTCCCCGAGGGCGTCCTCATCGAGTCCTCGAAGATCGGCGACCTGCCTCCCGAGAAACGGGTCTATATGGCGACCGGCTCCCAGGGGGAACCCATGGCGGCCTTGTCCCGCATTGCGCGGGGCGACCACCGTTTCGTCCACATCGAGCCCGGCGACATGGTGGTGCTGGCGTCCTCGCTGATCCCCGGCAACGAGAACTCGGTGTACCGCGTCATCAACGACCTCACCCGCCTGGGGGCGCGCGTCGTCCACAAGGCCAACGCGAAGGTCCACGTCTCCGGCCACGCCGCGGCGGGCGAGCTCATCTACTGCTACAACATCGTGCAGCCGAGGAACGTCATGCCGATCCACGGCGAGGTCCGCCACCTGGTGGCCAACGGGCAGCTGGCCGTCAAGACCGGCGTGCCGCCGCAGAACGTCGTGCTGGCCGAGGACGGCGTCGTGGTGGATCTCGTCGATGGGCAGGCGCGTGTGGCGGGCGCCGTGCCCTGCGAGTACGTCTATGTCGACGGCCGCTCCATCGGGGAGATCTCCGAGGACGAGCTGGAGACCCGGCGCACGCTGGGCACAGAGGGGTTCGTCAGCGTCTACGCGGTGGTCGAGCACGACACGGGGACCGTCCTCGCCTCTCCGACGATCCGCGCCATCGGCATGGCCGAGGACGACTCCGTCTTCGACGAGGTGCTGCCCGACGTCGATGCGGCTCTCCGGGAGGCGGCCGCGCCCGGCGGGGTGGATCCCTACGTCCTTCAGCAGGCGATGCGCCGCGTCATCGGCCGGTGGGTGGCCCGCAGGCTGCGCCGCCGCCCGATGATCGTGCCCGTGGTCGTCGAGCAGTGACCCGGATCGCGGACGGTACGGTGGGGGCATGACCGGGCGTTTCATCTCGACGCACTCCGTCGTCCTCACCATCCCCCTGCACATCGACCATCTGCCCGAGAGGGGCGCCTCCGAGCACGCGGACACGGCGACCTCGCAGCCTGGCGGGGGCTTCACCGCCCTGGCGGCCGTCGCGGCGCTCGGCGTGCCGGCCGCGATGGTGTCCCCCCTGGGGACGGGGCCGAACTCCTTCGCCGTGCGGCGCCAGCTGGTCGAGGCCGGCGTCGAGATCCTCACCGAGGAGCTGGTCGGCGACATCGGCGTGGCGATGACCCTGGTCGAGGCGGACGGCTCGACGACGTCCGTCGTCACCTCGGGGGTGGAGTCGGAGCCGTCCCGCCGGGTGCTGGACCGCGTCGAGTTGCGCCCGGGCGACCTGGTGCACGTCGCGGGGGCCGACCTCACCCGCGAGACCAGCGCCGAGGTGCTGTCCAGCTGGGCCGCCGGGCTCCCCGGCGACGTCACGCTCGTGCTGTCCGTGTCCCCGGCTGTCGACCAGGTGCCGGTGTGGGCGTGGAAGAAGCTGCTGCGCCGCGCCGACGTTGTGACGATGAACATCCGCGAGGCCTCGACGCTGGGACGGATCCTCGCGTCGTCGGAGCCGGGAACGGGGGTGCGCCATGTGCTGCGCCCCGAGGCGGCCCTGGTGCGGCGCCTGGGGGTCATGGGGTGCGAGGTCCAAGCGGACGCCGCCCAGGCGCGCGTCCAGATCCCGGCCTTCGACTCCGTCGTCGTGGACACGGCGGGTGTGGGGGACACGCATATCGCCGTGATGTGCGCGGGGATCCTCGCCGGCATGGATTTGGTCGGCGCCTGCCGGATGGCCAACGCCGCGTCGGCGCTGACGATCTCGCACGAGTCCGCGCTCCCGGTGCCCACCCGCGACCAGATCGACCAGGTGCTGGCCGAGGGCGGAGTCACCTACTCCTATTGACCGGACCCGAGTCGCGGGCCCGGCGGCGCGCCAGACGCCCGCTCCTCCCGCGGCCGCGGTAGCGTCGAATCACCATGGCCCACACACCACCAGCGAAGAAGTCACGGACAGGCGGCGCATCCTCGTCCGGCGCCCCGACGCGCCCGGGAGCGCTCGCCCGTCTGTTCGCCGCCTCGGCCGCGGGAGCGCGGAGCGCCTGGGGGCGCTGGCGGAGCGTCGATCCGCAGGCGAAACGCGACTCCTGCGCCTTCCTGTGCCTCGCCCTCGCCGTTGTCGTCGCCCTGCGCGAGTGGTTCGGGATCTCCGGGCAGGCGGGCGCTCTCATCCACCACGCGGTGGCCGGGACCGTGGGCCTCTTCTCGGTCGTCGTGCCGCTGGCGCTCGTCATCCTGTCCGCGGATCTGTTCCGCGCCCGCGGCGGGGGCGAGTCCTACGCGGTGCCCCATCACGTCGCGGGGGGGACGGGAGCGGCGCTCGCCCTGACCGGATTGGTCCACGTCTCGGCCGGGAACCCGTCGCTGCGCCCCATCGGGGCGATCGAGCGCGCCGGGGGGGTGGCGGGGTGGTTCGTCGGCCGCCCGCTGGCCAATCTCCTGTCCCCCTGGGGCGCCGCCGCGGTCCTCGTGCTGCTGCTCGTCTACTCGGTGCTGCTGGCGACCCGCACGCGCGTCGCCGACATCCCGGACCGGTGCCGCGAGGCCCTCGCCTGGTTCCGCCGGCGGCCAGCCGGGAAGGCGGATGCGGGCGAGGGGGGCGCTGGGGCCCGCAGGCGGCGCCGCAACCGCGAGCAGCTGGCGACCGGGGACGATCCTGTCCTGGACGCCTATGACGCGGACGAGGCCTTCCGCCGGGCCCACGACACGACCACCGTGTGGGAGGGGGACGCGCATCCTGCCGCGCCCGAGGAGCCGGCGTCGCCCTCGTCGGCAGACGAGGCGCCCACGGAGGCGATCGAGGCGGTGGGGGAGGTGCTTCCCGTCCCTCCGACCAGCGCAGATCCTGGTCTGCCGACCCAGCCGGAGCTGGACGAGTCGATCGCCTATCAACTGCCCGACGAGGATCTCCTCGTCCGCGGCGCCCCGCACAAGACCCGCTCGGCGGCCAACGACCACGTGGTCGAGGCCCTCCAGCAGGTGCTCTCCGAGTTCAACGTCGACGCCCGGGTCACGGGCTTCTCCCGCGGGCCGACGGTCACGCGCTACGAGGTCACGCTGGGACCGGGCGTCAAGGTCGAGCGCATCACGGCGCTGTCGAAGAACATCGCGTACGCCGTGGCCAGCGCCGATGTCCGCATCCTCAGCCCCATCCCCGGGAAATCGGCCATCGGCATCGAGATCCCCAACACCGACCGGGAGACGGTCGCCCTGGGCGACGTCCTGCGCTCCGGGGCGGCCAGGCGGAACCACCATCCGCTCATGGTCGGCGTCGGCAAGGACGTCGAGGGCGGCTACGTGGTGACGAACCTCGCGAAGACCCCGCACCTCCTGGTCGCCGGCCAGACCGGCTCCGGCAAGTCGAGCTTCGTCAACTCGATGATCACCTCGATCATGATGCGGGCCACCCCGGCGCAGGTCCGCATGATCCTGGTCGACCCCAAGCGCGTCGAGCTCACCATCTACGAGGGCATCCCGCATCTCGTCAGCCCGATCATCACCGATCCGAAGAAGGCCGCGGAGGCGCTGGAGTGGGTCGTGCGGGAGATGGACGCCCGCTACGACGACCTCGCGACCTACGGGTTCAAGCATGTCGACGACTTCAACAAGGCGGTGTCCTCCGGACAGGTGAAGGCGCTGCCGGGCCTCAACCGGGAGCTTCACCCCTACCCGTACCTGCTGGTGGTCGTCGACGAGCTCGCGGACCTCATGATGGTCGCCCCGCGCGATGTCGAGGCCTCCGTCCAGCGGATCACGCAGCTGGCGCGCGCCGCCGGCATCCATCTCGTGCTCGCCACCCAGCGGCCGTCGGTGGACGTGGTGACGGGGCTGATCAAGGCCAACATCCCCTCGCGCCTGGCCTTTGCGACCTCGTCGCTGGCGGATTCGCGCGTCATCCTCGACCAGCCGGGCGCCGAGAAGCTCGTCGGACAGGGCGACGCGCTGTACCTGCCGGCGGGCGCCGCCAAGCCGCTGCGCGTGCAGGGGGCCTGGGTCACGGAGTCGGAGATCCACGCCGTCGTCGCCCACGTGAAGTCGCAGATGGAGGCCCATTATCGCTCCGATGTCGTGGCCCCGGCTAAGCAGGCGAAGGTGGCGGAGGACATCGGGGACGATCTCGACGACCTGCTCCAGGCCGCGGAGCTCGTCATCTCCACGCAGCTGGGCTCGACCTCGATGCTCCAGCGCAAGCTGCGGGTCGGCTTCGCCCGCGCGGGCCGTCTCATGGATCTGTTGGAGTCGCGCGACATCGTCGGCCCCTCCGAGGGGTCGAAGGCCCGTGAGGTGCTGGTTCCCCCAGAGTCGTTGCCCGAGGTGCTGGCGATGCTGCGCGGGGAGACCCCGCCGCCCGAGGCGCCTGCCGGAGGCGAGGTCGGCGCTCCTCGGGACGCGCAGGACGAGGCGGGCGGGGTCCCTTCGGCGGGCGACCCGTACGCGGGGCACGACTTCGGAGGGCAGGGGCCGCGGTTCGAGGACGAGGAGTCCGAGGACGGCGAGGACGCCTGGCAGCTGACCGGCCGATGACGCCGGCGCCGCTCCGGCGGGTCGGGCTTGCGCGGCAGGTAGGATCGACGGGATGAATGAGTCGAATGTGTCCAGGCGCCAGGAGCCCGGCGTCCCGGTGGTGAACGTGCCGAACGCCTTGACGGTGCTGCGCCTGGTGCTCGTCCCCGTCTTCGTGTGGCTCATGGTCCGCGACGGCGAGGGCGCCCGGTGGTGGGCCCTGGGGGTCTTCTGCGTCGCAGCGGCGACGGACCAGCTCGACGGGCACATCGCGCGGGCGCGGGGTCTCATCACCGATTTCGGGCGCATCGCGGACCCGATCGCGGACAAGGCGCTGACGTTGGGCGCCTTCGTCATGCTCAGCGTCGACGCTCTGGTGCCCTGGTGGTTCACCGTCCTGGTCGCCGTTCGCGAGCTGGGGATCACGGCGCTGCGTGCCGTCCTGCTGCGCCGGGGGATCGTGGTCTCGGCGAACAAGGGCGGCAAGCTGAAGACGGTCCTGCAGATCTTGTTCATCACCCTCATGCTCGTGCCGTGGACCGCGTGGCTTGCGCACGCGGGCCTGGGGGTGCGCGGCGGCCTGCCGGAACCCGTCTTCTGGATCGCCTGGGCGGTCGGGGCGGCGGCGCTGGCCCTCACGTTGTGGTCGGGCGCCGTGTACTGCGCCGAGGGCGTCCGGCTGTCCCGGGCGGGCGGCGGGGCGCGAGCGTGACCGTTCGCCGGGCGGATCCTGCTCGCGGCGGGTTAGACTTGAGTCATGGAGACGCAACTTACACGGGTCCGGATGTCGGACGGTGGAATAGCGCCGATGGAGGGGACGTTGAGATGGTCATGACGAACAGGACTCCCTCCAGGAACATGTCGGTCCGGGCCACCCGGCCCGCGCCGAACCGGCCCGTCGGGGATCTGCGCATCCGGGCCCTCAACACGAAGAAGGAGGACGCCCGGACGATGGCCTCGACCGATGCGACTGCGCAGCCTCTCCTGCGCCGGGAGATCGGCGACGTCCTGCGCACCGTGCGCCAGCAGCAGCGGAGGACTCTGCGCGAGGTGTCCTCGCAGGCCCAGGTGTCGCTGGGATACCTCTCCGAGGTCGAGCGCGGGCAGAAGGAGGCGTCCTCGGAGCTGCTCGAGGCCATCACCGGCGCGCTCGGCGTGCCGCTGTGGTTCGTGCTGCGGGAGGTGTCGGACCGCATGGCCGCCGCCGATCGCGCGCTGGTCCCGGACACCGTTCCGGACGACCTCATGCCCGTCGCCCTCATCGGCTGAACGGCCGGGCCGGGTCGGTGACGCTCTCCGAGTTCTGGGACGCCCTGGAACGGGTCTTCGGATCCGTTCTGGGGCGTTCTCTCGTCGCCGACCTGTACCTGCCGGGCCTGCGCGCCACGGCGCAGGAGGCTCTGGATGCCGGGCGCGCCCCGGACGAGGTCTGGGAAGCGCTGGTGCGCGAGTCCGGCCGGGGCGAGGAGGCGCGCTGGGCCCATCGCCGCCCCCTGAAGAAGGGGGGCCACTGACGGTTCCCGGCCGCGCTTCCGGCACCGGCGGACCGCAGCGGGGCGGCAGGACCCTCACGGTCCGGGCGGATCCGGGGTGAAGACGTCCTCGATGCGCAGGCCGAAGGCGGCGGCGATCTGGAAGGCCAGGGGGAGGGAGGGGTCGAAGCGCCCCTTCTCGATGGAGATGATCGTCTGCCGGCTCACGCCGAGGATCTCGGCGAGCCGCTCCTGGGAGAGCCCCTCGTCCTGGCGCAGTCGGCGCAGCCGGTTCCTCATCGTCTCACCGGTGCGTGCGGATGAGGTAGCTGACGGCGAAGGAGAGCGCCGCGATCGCGAACACGGCGACGAACGTCCACGACACCGATTCCGGGGCCCACAAGCCCGCCGTGGCCGCTCCGAGTCCACAGAGGACGAGGGTGGCGTGGAACGCGTCCTCCGCGGCCCGCGAGTACCAGGCGCTCTCCACGCTCGCCTCCGGGTGGGGGAGAGCGCCGGGCAGCGTCGACCTGTCGACGATGAGCACCCAGACCAGCGGGATCGCGCAGGGGGCCAGGAACGCCGCCAGGATCGCGACGGCCATCCACTTGGCGGGCCCCTCGGGGTTGCCGAGCATGACCTTCGGAGCTGCGAGGCCGAGGGCGAGGAGCAGGCCGACGGGCATGGCCACGCGCAGCGCCGGAACGCCGCCCGCCTTCGTGCGCCCGAACCGGTTCTTGCGGGGTGCCGTCTGCGTGGGGGACATCGTCTGCCTCTCGTGTGGGCGTGCGCCCGGCCGAATCTGTCAAGCGTACTTTACGTACGCGCCCACGTGACGTCAAACGTCCTTGACGTCGCGCCGTGTCTGCGGCGTGTCGGAGCACATCGAACAGGCGTTCCATCTACGCTGTCCACCAGATGCGACTGGAGCGCGTCCCGTCCACAACCGGACGGAACGCGCGACCCAGGTGCCGATGGTCGGGCATACCGTCATCCATGCGCCCCGGAGAGGGGACCGCATGACACCAGACCAGCCAGATCGGGTGGGCCGGAGAGGCCCCAGGACGCGAGGAGACCACAATGGCCAAGGCGATGGCGCGCGCGGGCGCGAACGGGACCACGGATCGGGACAAGGCTCTGGAACTGGCCCTGTCCCAGATCGACAAGCAGTTCGGCAAGGGCTCCGTCATGCGCCTGGGGGACGAGGTCCATGCCGGCATCGAGGTGATCCCCACGGGCTCCCTGGCCCTCGACGTGGCGCTGGGCATCGGCGGGCTGCCGCGGGGCCGCATCGTCGAGATCTACGGTCCCGAGTCCTCCGGCAAGACCACGCTGGCCCTCCACGCGGTGGCCAACGCGCAGAAGGCCGGGGGCAACGCCGCCTTCATCGACGCCGAGCACGCCCTGGACCCCACCTATGCGAAGGCGCTGGGGGTGAACACAGACGACCTCCTGGTTTCCCAACCCGACACCGGCGAACAGGCTCTGGAGATCGCGGACATGCTCATCCGGTCCGGCGGCATCGACATCATCGTCATCGACTCGGTGGCGGCCCTGGTCCCCAAGGCGGAGATCGAGGGCGAGATGGGCGACTCCCACGTCGGCCTCCAGGCGCGCCTGATGAGCCAGGCCCTGCGCAAGCTCGCGGGCGTGCTCTCCTCGACCAGGACGACGGCGATCTTCATCAACCAGCTGCGCGAGAAGATCGGCGTCTTCTTCGGCTCGCCGGAGACGACCACGGGGGGCAAGGCCCTCAAGTTCTACGCGTCGGTGCGCATCGACGTGCGCCGGATCCAGACCCTCAAAGAGGGCGACCAGGCCGTCGGCAACCGCACGCGGGCGAAGGTCGTGAAGAACAAGATGGCCCCGCCCTTCAAGCAGGCCGAATTCGACATGCTCTACGGCAAGGGGATCTCCCGTGAGGGCTCCCTCATCGACATGGGAGTCGACAACGGCATCATCCGCAAGTCCGGTTCCTGGTTCACCTACGGGGACGACCAGCTGGGGCAGGGCAAGGAGAATGTCCGTCAGTTCCTCGTCGACAACCCCGCGCTCGCCGATGAGATCGAGCACAGGATCCTGGTGGCCGTCGGCATCGCTGCAGACCCCGAGCAGGAGGACGGGGACGAGCCGTCATCGGCGGCGGGGACCGCGGGCGGCCCGGGCGCGGAGGCCGACCCGTCCGAGGACGCCGGTTTCTGAGGGGGAGGAGCCGGTGGTCCGCTACGTCGATCCGGAGACCCATCCCGAGGGGCAGGAGGAGGCCGACCGGAGGCGCACGACGCCGGGGGAGAGACTCGCCCGGGCGCGTGAACGCAATGCGGCGCTGACGGGCGCCGCGGCGGTGGAGGCGGCCCGGGAGGTGGCGCTGCGCCGGCTCGACGCCCGGTCCTGCTCGCGCGGGGAGCTGCGCCAGGCGATCCTCCGGCGGGGCTTCGCGCCGTCCGTCGCCGAGGACGTCCTGGACCGGCTGGAGCGCGTCGGCTTGATCGACGACGCCGCCTATGCCGCGGCCCTGGTGCGCGACCGGTTCCGTTCGGGCAAGGTGGGGCAGGCCGTCGCCGAGGAGCTGCGTCGCAGAGACGTCGGCGACGGCGATATCGCCCGAGCCATGGCCCAGGTGGGACGCGACGACCAGCATGCCCGTGCCGAGGCCCTCGTGGCGGCCCGGCTGCGCTCGATGCGAGGGATCGGCCGCGACGCCGCCTTCCGGCGCCTCACCGCCATGCTCGCACGGAAGGGATACCCGGGCGACGTGTGCGTCTCAGTCGTCACCGAGGCACTCAACGGCCGCGATGCGGAGGATCTAGCCTGAGCTCATGTCCGTTGATGCCACCGCGCTGGTCCGTCTGCTGATCCGCCGCCGCCTCACCATCGCGACCGCGGAGTCCCTGACGGGCGGCGCCCTGTGCGCCCGGATGGTCGACGTGCCCGGCGCCTCGGAGACGGTGCGCGGAGGGGTGTGCGTCTACGCGACCGAGCTCAAGGCGCAGGTGCTGGGCGTGGACCCCCGGCAACTGGCGCGCACCGGCCCTGTCGACCGGGAGGTCGCCCTGCAGATGGCGCGCGGGGCGCGCCGCCTGATGGGCGCGGACGTCGCGCTGTCGACCACCGGCGTCGCGGGGCCCGGTCCCTCCGACGGCCGTCCCGCAGGCACGGTGCACATCGCCTGCGTGACCCCCGAGCGCGAGGTCCACCGCGAGCTGTGCCTGCCGGGCGACCGCTCCTCGGTCCGCGCAGGCAGCGTGGAGGCCGCCCTCAGGCTGCTCGCGGACGCGCTCGGCGTCGAGGGGCGGGCCTGAAGAGGGCGGGACGCCCTCGTCGATCCCCCCGGGTAGAATCTCGCGGGTGAGCGACACCGCGATCCCGACGACCCCCCGCCTCCGCACCTCGTCCGGCTCCTCCGTCCGCACCTACGCGGTGCGCACGCTCGGCTGCCAGATGAACGAGCACGATTCCGAGCGCATGGCGGGCCTGCTGGAGGCCGAGGGCCTGCTCCCCGTCGAGGAGGTCCCGGCCGCGGCCGCCCGCGCGACCGAGGCCGGAGACATGGGCGCCGACGTGGTCGTCATCAACACCTGCTCGGTGCGCGAGAACGCCGCCACCCGGCTCTTCGGCAACCTCGGCCAGCTCGCCGCCGTCAAGCGCGCGCGGCCGGGCATGCAGATCGCGGTCGGGGGATGCCTCGCCCAGCAGATGCGCGACGGGATCCTGGAGAGGGCGCCGTGGGTGGACGCCGTGTTCGGCACGCACAACATCGACGTCCTGCCCGCCCTGCTGCGCCGGGCCGCGCACAACCGCGAGGCCGCCGTCGAGATCGAGGAATCGCTCAAGACCTTCCCCTCGACGCTGCCGACACACCGGGAGAGCGCCTCCTCGGCCTGGGTGTCGATCTCCGTGGGGTGCAACAACACCTGCACCTTCTGCATCGTGCCGCGCCTGCGCGGACGGGAGCGCGACCGCCGTCCCGGCGAGATCCTCGACGAGGTGCGTGCCGTCGTGGCCGAGGGAGCCCTCGAGGTGACGCTGCTCGGGCAGAACGTCAACTCCTACGGGGTGGGCTTCGGCGAGCGCGGCGCCTTCGCGCGGCTCTTGCGCGAGGTCGGGGCGACACCCGGACTGGAGCGCGTGCGCTTCACCAGTCCCCATCCGGCCGCCTTCACCGACGACGTCATCTCCGCGATGGCCGAGACCCCCACCGTCATGCCGAGCCTGCACATGCCGCTGCAGTCGGGGTCGGACGCCGTGCTGCGCCAGATGCGCCGCTCGTACCGCCGCGCCCGGTTCCTCGGCATCTTGGAGCGCGTGCGCGCCGCGATCCCCGACGCCGCGATCACCACGGACATCATCGTCGGTTTCCCCGGCGAGACCGAGGACGACTTCCGTCAGACCCTCGAGGTCGTCGAGCAGGCGCGTTTCGCCGGCGCCTTCACCTTCCTCTACAGCCCCCGGCCGGGCACGCCCGCCGCCGACAGGGCGGATCAGGTGCCCCCCGAGGTCGCCTCCGAGCGCTACCAGCGCCTCGTCGCCCTCCAGGAGCGCATCTGCGCCGAGGACAACGCCGCCCTCGCGGGCCGCGAGGTCGAGGTGCTCGTCGCCGAGGGCGAGGGACGCAAGGACGCCGGCACCCACCGGATCTCCGGTCGCGCGCGCGACAACCGGCTGGTCCACGTCGCCCTGCCGGCCGGACTCGACCAGGAGGCCCGGCCCCGGCCCGGCGACGTCGTGCGGGCGGTCGTCACCCACGGCGCCCCGCACCACCTGATCGCCGACTCGGCGCTGACACCGGATGGCCTGTTCGCCGTGCGCCGCACCCGCTCGGGCGACGCCTGGCAGGCCCGCCAGTCCCGCGAGGAGGATCCGCGGGTCGCCCTGGGCATGCCGCGGCTGCGCGTGGGGGCCTGACCCGCCCGCCGGCGCGGGACGGGCGGGTCAGGCGTCCTCAGGCGGCGTGACCAGACCGGGCAGCTGGCGCGCGGCCTGGAGCGTGACGACGACCCCCCGCGCGATCATGAGATGGATCTGGCGGTCCGAGAGCCCCTCGCCGACGAAGAACCGCGTCGAGAGGTGGAAGAAGAACCGCTCGTCGCTGCGCGCCGGGATGACGGTGGGCTGCAGATGCTGAGAGTTCCAGGCGTTCGCGGTCTGTTGGAGGTCGAAGGGATCCGGAGCGCCCTCGTCCATGCCGTCGGGCAGGGGCACGTGCGCCTCGAACTGGGCCCAGGGGGCGTCGGCGGGCTCCCGGTGGAGGCGCATCGGCAGGGAGTTGATGAGCACTCCGATCGCCGCCTCGTCACGGGTCACGGGGAATCCGTCGCCCTGCACGACCCGGGCCGCGCGCTCCAGGGTGAAGGGCGTGACCTCCGTCCCCCATCTCTCGGCCGCATCGGGAGGCAGGGGCCTCCCTGGTTCGTTGCGGCCCCCGTCCCCGTGCGGTTCCTTCCCGGATGCTCCCCCCAGCGACCAGGTCTTCCACTCAGCCATCGCTGTCCTCCTTCGCCCAGGGGTCCGGGAACTTCGCGTCGAGCGTGTTGAACGCGGCCAGGCTGGCGAGGATGAACTGCCGGACCTCGGCGGAGGCCTGCGCGTCGGTGGCGCCGCCACCCCAGTTGAAGGTGTGCTGGAGCAGGACGCGGATCTGACCGCGGTCCGTGACGGTCGTCGTCATCTTGGGCAGGTAGGTCGTCGCGTTGAACTGGCGGACGACCTCGGCGATGGCGGGCGCGTGGCGGATGGCGAGCGAACGCGGCCACTCGGCGACGCCCTGCGGAGGGCGTCCCTCGGGCACCACGATGCGCACGACGTGCCGCGGCACGATGGCCGCCACCTGGTCGGAGTCCCCGAGGAAGGGGATGAGCCCGGCCTCGCGCACTGCCGTCGCCACCCGGTCGCGGGTCATGGGGGCGGGGATGCTGGCAGTCATGCCTCCACCCTAGATGATCCCCTCCGGGCGCTCCGGCGCGGGCGGGCGTGGCGGCCGGAGGGAGGCCCCTAGACTGTGGCCATGACCGCGACGATCCGCTTGGCGCGCCTGCCCGATGCCGGCGAGGCGGAGGCTCCAGGGGTCTTCTTGGAGGGCCTGGAGGGGCTGAGCCGGGCGCATTCCCTGCGCCTGGTGGGCCGAGAGGACCTCACGACCTCGGCTCAGGAGTACCGGGCGCTCGCTTCGGATGCGGACACCAGGCGCCTCCGCGTGGCGGCGGTCCTCGACGGGGGAGGACGGGGCGTGGACGAGTGGCTCGCCCGGGTGGGTGGCGCCCGTGCCCCGTCCCCGGACGAGGCCGTCCCCGCCTGGGATTCCGGATCGGCGGCGCCGGAAACACCGGCCGCGGTCGTCGGCAGCGTGGAGGTCAGCGCGTCGCTGACCAGCGATCCCCACCGGGCCGAGATCGACGTCATGGTGGCCCCGGGCTGGGGCGATTCCCGGCTCCCCGACCTGCTGACGGCTCTCGGCGAGACGGTCGCGGCGGCATGGGGGCGCCCGGTACTGCAGGTGTGGACGGACTGCCCCGGCTGGGCGCAGACCGGCTCGCCCCAGGCCGTCTCCGGGGTGGCGACGCCGGTCCCCGGCGACGGGGACGTGGCCTCCCCGATGCGCACGGGGTTCACCGACCTGCTGCGCGCGCGGGCCTACCGCCCGGTGCACGCCGAGTGGGTGACCTGCCTGGATGTCGCCGGGACGGCGGAGCCTGAGGGGGACGGAGTTCCCTTGGGCGAGGCGCCCGGCTACGAGGCCGTGTCCTGGTCCGGGCCGCGCAGCCCCGAGCATCTCCTGGACCAGCTGGCCCGCATCTACGCGCTCGCAGCCACGGACATGCCCTCGGGCGAGATGACGGTGGAGCCAGGAGCCTGGGATGACGGGCGCGTCATGCGCAAGGAGGCCCTGGCCGAGCGATGCGGCCGCGAGTGGGTGACCACGGCGGTGCGCCCCGTGGGCGGCGAACTTGTGGGCTGGACGACGCTCATGGTCCCGCCGGGTCTGCCCGAGGTCGTGTTCCAGCAGGGCACCTTGGTGCGGGCCGACCACCGCGGGCACGGGCTGGCCGGATGGATGAAGCGCGTGAACCTCCGGGAGCTGCTCGCCCGCCATCCCGGCGTCCGCCGGGTCTACACGTGGACCGAGGGCGAGAACACGCCGGTCATTGCCATGAACACGCGGATCGGTTTCCGGCCGGTCGCCGTGAGCGTGTGCTGGGAGAGGACTGCGGCCGGGGAGGCCGGGGGATGACGGAACCGCGCGACCTCATCGTCGCGGTGGTCGGGCCGACGGCCTCGGGGAAGTCGGACCTGGCGCTCGACCTCGCCGGCATGCTGCCGGGGACGCTGGGCGCGCCCGCCCCGGCGGAACTCGTCGGCGCCGATGCGATGCAGCTCTACCGCGGCATGGACATCGGCACCGCGAAGACCCCTCCCGATGAGCGCCGCGGCGTCCCCCACCACCAGATCGACGTCCTCGACGTCACCGACGAGGCCTCGGTGGCCGCCTACCAGCGCGACGCCCGGCGCGACATCGGGGCCATCCACGGGCGCGGCGGCGTCGCCCTCGTCGCCGGGGGATCGGGACTGTACCTGCGCGCCCTCCTCGACGTCATCGACTTCCCCGGCACCGACCCCGGGGTCCGCGCGCGCCTGGAGGCCGAGGCCGAGGGGCCGGGAGGGCCCCGGGGCCTGCACGCGCGCCTGGAGGTCCTGGACCCGGACTCGGCCGCGCGCATCGACCCCCGCAACGCGCGCCGACTGGTCCGGGCGCTGGAGGTCATTGAGCTCACCGGGCGGCCCTACTCCTCGCACATGCCGCGCCGGGAGTTCCAGGCCCCCGCCGTCATGATCGGGGTGCGGCGTCCCTGGGAGGAGCTGGACCGGCGCATCGGCGCCCGAGCCGCCGCGATGTTCCGGGACGGGCTGGTCGAGGAGACGCGAGGGCTGATCGCCGCGGGCCTGCGGGAGGGGCGCACAGCGCGCCGGGCCACCGGGTACGCCCAGGCGCTCGCGGTCATCGACGGGGAGATGGGCGAGGACGACGCGGTGGACTCCGTGGCGCTGGCCACCCGGCAGCTGGCCCGCCGCCAGGTCAAGTGGTTCCGGCCGGACCCCCGCATCGTGTGGCTCGAGGCCGGTGAGGGAGCGGGAGGCGTCGACGCCCGGGGACGCGCGCTAGCGGACCGCGCGGTGGACGTCGTGCGCTCCGCCGCCGAGGGGCTCGGTAGCGTGGGGGCATGACCGCGCACTTCGGGCTGCCCGCGGGCACCCGTCTGACGAAGGCCCACGGCACGGGGAATTGCTTCCTCCTCCTGGACGATCCTGACGGCGGGCTGGACGTCCCGGCCTCCTCGGTGGCGGCGCTGTGCGCGGTGTCGACCGGCATCGGGGCGGACGGCCTCATCCGCTGCGTGCGCGAGGACGGCACCTGGTTCATGGACTATCGCAACGCCGACGGGTCGATCGCCGAGATGTGCGGGAACGGCATCCGCGTCTTCGTCGACCACCTGCGCCGCACGGGCCTCGCGCCGCTGGAGGAGGGAGAGGCGCTGCCCGTCCGCACGCGCGGGGGGACGCGCCGGGTGAAGGTCCTGGGGCCCGGGGGCGGTCCCGGGGGGATCCGCGGGGCCGGGGGCGCCCGCGGCGACTGGTACAGCGTCGACATGGGGCCCGCGGCGACCTCGGGGGTCGCTGACATGCGGGTCGGCGTGGTCGGGCTCCGCGGCGCGTTCGACGCGATCCGCGTCGCCCTGCCGAATCCCCACGCCGTCATCGACGTGCACACGCGCGAGGCGCTTGAGGCGGCGGTGCTGCCGGGCGCCGACGTCCTCGCGGCCCCCGCGGGCCTGCGGCCGTCCTACGACCCCTGGCCGGCAGAGGGAGTGAACCTGGAGCTGACGGTGGACGTCACGGAAGACCGGGCCGGCCGGGGCGCCGGCTCCCAGGCGGAGGGCCATGCGGAGCAGGGCCATCTGGTGATGCGCGTCCTCGAGCGCGGCGTCGGGGAGACGCAGTCCTGCGGCACCGGGTGCTGCGCGGCGGCCGTGGCGGCCGCGATCCGGCGCGGGGGCGTGGAAGGGGGCGCGCCGGCCGACTGGCGGGTCGACGTCCCGGGCGGCACCGTGGGCGTCCGGCTCCCCATGGAGCCGGGCGGATCCGTGATCCTCTCGGGTCCCGCAGTCGAGATCGCCGAGATCCGGCTCTGATCCGCCAGGCTCCCGCGCGGGCGGCTCTTGCTCCCGCGAGGCGGCGGTGATCAGCCCGGAGGCGCCCCGGACTCCCTGCCGATCGCGGCGGCACGTTCGAAACGCCGATCGGGCACCAACCACACGGCCCCCATCGCGGCGTAGACGACGACCGATACCACCGGTGCCGCCCAGGAGAGGGCCACTCCCAGCGCATACAGCGCGATCGAGGTCCAGGACTTCCGATCGGGGCCCAGCACCCGGCGGATGCGGTCCGTGGGATCGGCGCGGTCGAGGGCGTGCTCGAGGATCCGCCAGGCGACCGCGCACAGCGCCAGATCCAGCCCGTAGAGGGCGACCGGGAGCTGCGCGAGGTCGGTGTCGTCCATCCACGCGGTCGTGAAGGGGATCAGCGTGAGCCAGAAGAGCAGATGCAGATTCGCCCACAGCACGGGCCCGCTGACGACGTCGACCAGTTGGAACAGATGGTGGTGGTTGCTCCAGTAGATGCCGACGTAGACGAAACTCAGCAGGTAGGTGAGCAGAGAGGTCCCCAGCCCCGCGAGGTCCGGCCACGACGAGCCCTCCGGCGGGCGGAGCTCCAGCACCATGATCGTGAGCACGATGGCGAGCACGCCGTCGGTGAACGCCTCCACGCGTGAACTCTGCATGGCATGAAGCGTAGTCCGTCACATCTGCCGGACAGGTCCGCCCGGGCGGACCTCGAGGATGCGATAGCCCTTCTTCGAGGCGACGGTCCGCGTGGGCAGCCCGCTCTCGTCCAACCAGGCCCTCAGCGAGTCCGCGCCGAGGTTGCGCTGGACGACGAGGTAGGCCGCGCCGCCCTCGGCCAGGAGCGCCAGCCAGTCGGCGAGCATCCGGTGCAGGGAGGCTTTCCCGATCCGCACCGGCGGGTTCGACCAGATGAGGTCGAAGCGCAGGCCGTCCCGGCGGGCCCGCTCGAACGCCTCCGCGGCAGGGAGGGCGCGCACCCCCGACGCGCCGTTGGCCGCGGCGTTGCGCGCGGTGAGGTCAACGGCCCGCGAGTTGACGTCGACGGCCCAGATCTCGGCCCGGGGCGCCTCGAGGGCGAGGACGACGGCGAGCGGGCCCCACCCGCATCCGAGGTCCAGGAACCGGCCCGACGGGGGAGGAGCCGGCGCCTTGTCCAGGAGCTGCGCCGTGCCCAGGTCCAGCCGGTGGCTCGAGAAGACCCGTCCGGAGGTCTGCATGCGGAGCTCGCGGCCCCGCGTGCGCACGGTCAGCGTGCGCAGCTCGTCCTCGTCCGCCGGCGCCGAATCGGTGAAGTACTGGTCGTCCACAGCCCTGAGCGTACTGGAACGGGGGACGCGGGCCCGCCGTGACAGACTGGGGGCACCCTCGCGACAACGGCGGGGCGGGGCACCCGGGAGGACCGATGGACGACGACACGACGGCACCGCGCACGACCACGGGCGGCGGCGAGGACGGACTGCGTCGCGCGGAGGACGTGGTCGCGCGGATCCTCGCCCGACGGGGGACGGCCCTCGCCTCGACGGAGGGGCAGGACCACGCGGACGACGCCGGGGAGCTGGAACGCGAGGCGCGCGAGGGGACCCGGCGCGTCCAGGGGCTGTCCACGGAACTCGAGGACGTCTCAGAGGTCGAGTACCGGCAGATCCGCCTGGAACGCGTGGTGCTGGTGGGCCTGAGGACGTCGGGGAGCGAGGAGGACGCCGAGGTCTCCCTGCGCGAGCTCGCCGCGCTGGCCGAGACCGCGGGATCGCAAGTCCTCGACGGCCTCATCCAGCGTCGCCCCGCTCCCGACCCGGCCACCTATCTGGGGTCCGGCAAGGCGCGGGAGCTCGCCGAGACCGTGGCGGCGAACGGGGCGGACACAGTCATCGTCGACGGAGAGCTGGCCCCCTCGCAGCGGCGCGGGCTCGAGGACGTGGTCAAGGTCAAGGTCGTGGACCGCACGGCCCTGATCCTCGACATCTTCGCCCAGCACGCGAAATCCAGGGAGGGCAAGGCCCAGGTGGAGCTCGCCCAGCTGGAGTACCTGCTGCCGCGGCTGCGCGGATGGGGCGACTCGATGTCGCGCCAGGCCGGCGGCCGCGTCGCCGGGGGCGAGGGCATCGGCTCCCGCGGCCCGGGCGAGACGAAGATCGAGCTGGACCGGCGCCGCATCCGCACGCGCATGGCGAGGCTGCGCGCCCAGATCCGGGACATGGAGCCCTCGCGGCGGACCCAGCGCGCCTCGCGGCGGCGCGGGGGCGTGCCCTCCGTGGCGATCGCCGGATACACGAACGCCGGGAAGTCGACGCTTCTCAACCGCCTGACCGGTTCCGACGCCCTGGTCGAGGACGCGCTCTTCGCGACGCTGGATCCCACGGTGCGGCGCACGACGACCCCGGACGGACGGGTGTACACGCTCACCGACACCGTCGGATTCGTCCGCAACCTGCCGACGCAGCTGGTCGAGGCGTTCCGCTCGACACTGGAGGAGGTCGGCGAGGCCGACGTCATCCTCCACGTCGTCGACGCCGCGCACCCGGATCCCACCGGGCAGGTCCAGGCCGTGCGCTCCGTGCTCGACACGATCCCAGGTGCCGGAGGCATCCCCGAGATCATCGTCCTCAACAAGGCGGACCTGGCCGCGCCCGAGCAGCTCGCGGTTCTGCGCACCGCCTATCCCGAGGCGGTCCCCGCTTCGGCGCGGATGGGCGAGGGCATCGACGCGCTGCGCTCGCGCATCCAGGAGGTCCTGCCGCGCCCGCGCGTCCTCGTCGATGTCGTCGTGCCCTATTCCCGCGGCGATCTGGTCCACCAGGTCCACGAGGACGGCGAGGTGGCCTCCGAGGACTATGCCGACGCCGGAACGCACCTGGTCGCCCGCGTCGACGACGCCCTGGCGGCGCGCCTGGGCGAGGTCAACGCCGCCCCGGCACCGGGTCCCGACGGTGAGTGAGGAGGCCGCCGCGCCCCCGTCCGAGCACTCCGCCCCGGACCTGCCCCGCCGCGTGCTCGCCCGCGTCGTCGCGGCGATGGGCGGGGGAGAGCGCGAGGGGCAGCAGCGCATGGTGGACGAGGCCGCCGCAGCCCTCGGCTCCGGCGCGCATGTCATGGTGCAGGCGGGCACGGGCACCGGCAAGTCGATCGGGTACCTCGTCCCGGTGCTCACCGCCTGCGCGACGCAGGGCAGGCGGGCGCTGGTCACCACCGCCACGCTCGCGCTCCAGCGCCAGATCCTCGTCAAGGACGCTCCGGCCGTCGTCGACGCCGTCGAGGCCGAGTGCGGCGTCCGACCCGAGGTCGCGCTGCTCAAGGGCTGGAACAACTACGTGTGCCTCCACCGCGTCAGCGGCGGGTACCCGGAGACCGGCACCCTCTTCGACGCCGCGGAGGCCCCGGGCGGCGGGAGCGGAGCGGAAGCCCCCGCCACGGACCTGGGGCGGGAGGTGATGCGGGTGCGCGAATGGGCTGCCTCCACCGACACCGGCGATCGCGACGACCTGGTTCCCGGCGTCTCCGACCGCGCGTGGCGGCAGGTGTCGGTGACCAAGCGTGAGTGCCTGGGGCGGGCGTGCCCCCTCGTCGACGAGTGCTTCGCCCAGCGCGCGCGCGACCGGGCCTCGGAGGCCGACCTCGTCGTCTCCAACCACTCGATGCTCGGCATCCAGTCGATGGGCGCCCTCGACCTCTTCCCCGACATCGACGCGGTCGTCGTCGACGAGGCCCACGAGCTCGCCTCCAGGGTGCGCGACCAGGCCAGCTGCGAGGTCTCCCAACCCCTCGTCCAACGTGTCGCGCGCACCGCCCGGGCCCACGCGAAGGTCGACACCGCCGCGCTGGACACGGCCGGCGCCGCATTGGGAGCCGCGATCGCGGGCCTGGACGACGGCCTGCTCCTCGACCGGCCGCATCGGCTGGGCGCCGCGATGGCGGCAGTGGACGCGGCCGTGCGCGACGCGCTCACCCAGATCGAGGGCTCGTCCGCCGACCAGGCGCCGAAGCTCCTGGCCAAGGGGGCCCTCGACGAGCTCTCGGGCGCGATGGACGCCTGGTCCCGCCCGCCCGAGCAGTCGATCACCTGGGTCTCGCGTCCGGCGCCCTCCGCCCGGGACGCCACGGAGCGGCTGATCATCGCGCCCCTCGACGTCGCGGCCGGCATCGGGACGGTCGCGCTGGGCGCCCGGCCCGCCGTGCTCACCTCGGCCACCCTGGCGCTCGGCGGGTCCTTCGACGCGCTGGCGCGCGAGACCGGTCTCATGGTCTCGGGCGTCCCCTGGCACGGGGTGGACGTCGGCTCGCCCTTCGACGCCGCCAGCCAGGGCATCCTCTACACCGCGGCCCACCTGCCCGTCCCCGGGCGCAACGGCCCGGAGCCCCAGGCCCTGCAGGAACTGGTCGCGCTCGCGGAGGCCTCCCGGGGCGGCGTGCTCGCCCTGTTCTCCTCCTGGCGCGGGGCGCAGGCGGGGGCCGAGGCCCTCCGCGGGGAGACGGACCTGGAGGTCCTCCTCCAGGGCGAGGAGACGACCTCAGCGCTGGTCGCGCGTTTCCGGGACCGGCGTGACTCGTGCCTGGTGGGAACGCTGTCCCTATGGCAGGGGGTGGACGTGCAGGGCCCGTCGTGCCGGCTGGTCGCCATCGACCGGATCCCCTTCCCCCGCCCGGACGACCCCGTCGCGAAAGCCCGGGCGATCGACGCCGAGCGGCACGGGCTGTCGGGGTTCCGCGCCGTATCCCTCTCCCACGCCGCCCTGCTCATGGCTCAGGGGGCTGGGAGGCTGCTGCGTTCGCGGGAGGACCGCGGCATGGTGGCGGTCCTGGATCCGCGCCTCGTGACGAAGGGATACGGATCCTTTATCCGCCACTCAATGCCCGCGATGTGGCCGACCACCGACCCCGCCGTCGCGCGGGCGTCCCTGGAGCGGCTCGCGGACGCCCTCGACGGGTGAGGGGATCCACAGGGGGCCGCGGAAGGCGCGGGATCCGGCCCTGGGGCGGGGCAGGCAGGGACCGAAGCACCTCGTCTGCCGGCCGCCGGTCTGGAAGGATGGGGGCATCGGCCGGAGCACAAGCCCACATCTAGGAGGACATCGTGCCGGAGTCACATGCGAAGAGTCTCTACCCCGCCACATCGGCGGGCCACCCATCGAAGATCGCGATCATCGGGGCGGGCGCCGTGGGAACGGCGGTGGCCTACGCCTGTGCGATGAGGGGGGACGCCCGTAGCATCGTCCTGCAGGACATCAACAAGGCGAAAGTCGAGGCCGAGGCCCTCGACATCGCCCACGGCATCCAGTTCACCCCCACCGGCTCCGTCGAGGGATCGGACGACGTCGAGATCGTCTCCGGGGCCGACCTGGTCATCGTCACGGCCGGCGCCAAGCAGAAGCCGGGCCAGAGCCGTCTGGAACTCGCCGAGTCGACCGTCGCCCTCATGAGGAACATCGTCCCGAACCTGCAGAGGGTTGCGCCCGATGCGCGTTTCATGTTCATCACGAACCCGGTCGACGTCGTCACCTACGTCGCCCTCAAGCTGACCGGCCTGCCGCGCAACCAGGTGTTCGGGTCGGGGACGGTCCTGGACACCTCGCGCCTGCGCTACCTGGTCTCGCTGCAGACGGGGGTCGCCACCCAGAACATCCACGCCTATGTCGCCGGCGAGCACGGCGACTCCGAGGTCGCTCTGTGGTCCTCGGCCGAGATCGGCAACGTCCCCGTCCGCCACTGGGGCCCGACCCTGTCCGGGCGGCTCTTCGACGCCGAGCTACGGTCGGAGATCGCTCAGGAGGTCATCCAGTCCGCCTACAAGATCATCGAGGGCAAGGGCGCGACGAATTACGCGATCGGCTTGGCGGCGTCGAACATCGCCGGCGCCGTGTTGCGCGACGAGTCCCGCGTGCTGACGATCTCCACCCTGCTGGAGGACTGGGAGGGCATCTCCGACGTCTGCATGGCGGCGCCGACGATCGTCGGCCGCCCGGGGGCCGGTCGCGTCCTCAATCCGCCGCTGACGCTGGCCGAGCGCGACGGGCTCACCGCCTCCGCCCAGCGCCTCCGCCAGGTCGCGCGCGACCTGGGCTTCTGAGGAGCCGCGCCCGCACCGACGGCGCCGCCCTCGTCCATCCCGACGGGATCAACGAGGGCGGCGCCGGATCGCGGGGAGGAACGGGCTCCACCGTCACAGGGATCGCAGGACGGTGACCACCCGGCCGAGGATGACGGCCTCATCGCCGGGGATGGGGGAGTAGCCCGCGTTGCGCGGCAGGAGCCAGACGTGCCCATCGGCACGGGAGAGGACCTTGACGGTGGCCTCGCCGTCGATCATGGCGGCGACGATCTCGGAGTCCTCGGCCGTGGGCTGGGACCGCACGACCACGTAGTCGCCGTCGAGGATACCGGCCTCCACCATGGAGTCGCCGTGGACCTCGAGCATGAACAGCGTTCCGCGTCCCGTCAGGCGCGTGGGGAGTTCGAAGACGTCCTCGACGTACTGCTCGGCCGTGATGGGGGCTCCCGCGGCGATGCGTCCGACGAGGGGCACGGCGGCCGCGCCCTCGCCCTCGGCGAGGGCGACCGGCAGTTCGATGGTGGTCACGGTCGAGGCGGGACGCGCCTCGGGGGCGGCGGGCGCCGTGGGAGTGACCTCCAGGGCGCGGGGCCGGCCCGGGACGCGCTGGAGGTAGCCCGCCTTCTCAAGGGAGTCGAGGTGGTGCTTGACGGTCGAGGGCGACGCCAGGCCGACGGCGTTGGCGATCTCGCGCACCGAGGGCGGGTAGCCGTGCTCCCCGACGCTGGCGCGGACCAGCTCGAGGATCTGCTGCTGGCGTGCCGAGAGCGGCGGACGGTCGCTCATCGTGGTCTCCTCCTGTCGCCCGGGGAACGCCGCCGGCGCGAGGGGCCGCGTCCGCAGATGCACATGGGTGCTGTTCCACTGGTCTCAGGCTAGGCGACGAACCCGCCGATGTGAAACACATGTTCGAGCGGGTCTCGACAACGAGCCCCAGATGGCGATATCGTACAGGTGTTCGACGAACGTGTGTGCGACTGAATGGCAAGGAGACAGCAATGAGCGCTCTGACCATGGCATCCGGAGGCGCGCCGGCGCGCGCCCCGCGTCCGCGTCGTCTCCGGGCGGTTCCCGACGCCCCGTTGGCCGACGTGCGCGACATTTCCACGGCGCCCTCGGCCGCGCGTCGGCGCGAGGCGGTCCTCGCCGAGGATCCCGCCACCCAGCGCCGTCCGGCGGGAGGGGCGTCCGTCCGCGTGGGGGCGGGCGCACGGGGGACGGCGGGCCGTCGCTCCCCCGTTCTGCGCATCGTGACGGGGATGGCGGCGGTGGCCGCCGCCACAGGCGTCGCCGTGGCCGCCGGCGTTGCGGCCCAGCCGGACCCGTATGCCGGACCGACGTTCACGCACTCGGTGAGCGCGGGGGAGTCCGTGTGGGGCCTGGCCGCGCAGCTGGACTCCGACCGTCCCCTCGATGAGGTCGTCCACGACATCGAACGGCTCAACGACCTCGACGGGGGACTCTCCGCCGGCCAGGAGGTCACGCTGCCAGTGGAATGAGCCCGTGGCCCCTGTGGCCAGTGTTGCACGTGGGCAGGTCGAAACGTACCGTTGGGGCGGTCAACCCCTGGAGGCCAACGTGCACTGCCCCTACTGCCACAACGCGGATTCCCGCGTCGTCGACACCCGGATCGCGGACGACGGCGCCTCCATCCGCCGTCGCCGTGAGTGCACGGCCTGCAAGAGGCGGTTCACCACGCTGGAGACCTCATTGTTCCAGGTGGTCAAGCGCTCCGGGGTCATCGAGCCCTTCTCCCGGGACAAGGTCGTCAACGGGGTGCGCCGGGCCTGCCAGGGGAGGCCGGTATCGGAACAGGATCTCGCCCTCCTCGCCCAGCAGGTCGAGGAGACGCTGCGCGCCAGCGGCGTGTCCATCGTGTCCTCGGAGGAGGTCGGCAAGGCGATCCTGCCCTACCTCTCAGACCTCGACCAGATCGCCTATCTGCGTTTTGCCTCGGTGTACCGCGGCTTCAAGACCCTCGACGACTTCGAGGCCGCCATCGCGGAGCTCCGAGGTCGCCAGGACGTGCCGGACCCGGCTCCAGCCCAGGACGCCGTTCCCGCCGGGGAGTCGAAGGCTCCGGGGGCGCGCCAGGCGCGCCGCCGCCCGCGGCGGACGGCCGCGGCACCCGAGGAGCCCACGCTGCTTGACGGATGACGTCGGCCCCGCCTTCAGTCCGCGGTTCCGTCGCCCCGGGCGCTCTCGGAGCCGGCGGCGTCCGATCCCGTCGTGCCGGAGGGGGAGGGGCCGCGCCCTGACTGCTCGCGGAGGTCCCGTAGCCCCTTGAGGCGTTCGGCGGCCTCGGCGGCCACCGCGTTGACGGCGATCTGGGCTTGGTCGGCGAGGCCGGCGACCCGCTCTTGGACGCCGAGGATCTCCTCGCGCACGCGGCGGCGCATGACCTTGCCGATCTGGCTGCGCGGCAGTTCCTTCATCACCACGATCTGGCGGGGAAGCGCATAGTGGGCGAGGGACTTCTCCGCCCAGGTGCGCACGTCCTCCAGGGTGACCGACGCGCCTGCCTCCAGGACGATGGCGGCCACAACGCTCTCGCCGGAGGCGCCGGCGGGGACACCGACCACGGCGATGTCGCGCACCCCCGGCATCGAACGGACGGCGTCCTCGACCTGGCTGGGATAGACGTTGAAGCCCTGGGCGTTGATCATCTCCTTGCGGCGGTCGGCCATGACGAGGAACCCGTCGTCGACGCGGGCCAGGTCGCCGGTGCGCAGCCAGCCGTCGCGCAGGGCCTCCGCCGTCTCCTCGGGGCTGTCCCAGTAGCCGGAGAAGACCTGGGGCCCACGGGCGATCAACTCGCCGACCTCGCCGGGAGCGACGTCGCGGGACGGATCCTCGGGGTCGACCAGGCGGACCTCGGTGGAGGGGAAGGGCACCCCCAGGGCTCCGGGGCGGCGCTCGGGCGACACGGGATTGCCGACGATGACGGGCGAGGCCTCCGTCATCCCGTATCCCTCGATGATGAGCCCCTCCGAGGCCTTCTCCCAGCGGCGAGCCAAGTCGCGGTCCAGGGCCATGGCCCCCGAGAGCGTGTAGCGCATGGAGGTGAGGTCGGCGCCCAGTTCATCGGCGCCGGCCAGGAGGCGCTCCAGCATCGGGGGGACCCCGACGAAGAACGTGCACGGCAGACGCTTCTGGGAGGTGAGGACCATGGCGACGTCGAACTTCGGGAAGAGGGCGATGGTGGCGGCCAGGCGGATCCCGGCGAGCATCGAGATCCCGAAGCCGAAGGCGTGGAACAGGGGGAGGACGCAGTCGAAGACCTCTGCGGCCTCGTGGAGGTCGGGCACCCACGCGATGTCCTGGGCGACGTTGGCGCACAGGTTGCGGTGGGTGAGGGTCGCCGCCTTGGGCACGCCCGTCGTGCCGCCCGTGTGGATGAGCAGGGCAGGGTCGTCGGGTCCGGCCGGGCAGCTGCCCTCCCATCGGGAGGCGCGGGCGACGCCGTGGTCCCAGGAGCGCACTCCCGGAGGCGTCGGCGCCGACAGGTCGGCGCGACGGCGCCGGGCGGCGGGCAGGGGCAGGCGGAGCAGGGCGCGGGAGGCCAGGGGGAGGGCGTCGGCCAGGGACACCCCGAAGACCACCACCCCGGGGTCCAGGAAGCCGAGCTTCTCCACCGAGTTCTCCCAGGCCACGACCACGCGCGCGCCGTGACGGCGGAACTCTGCTTCGAGCTCCCGCGCGGGGGCCAGGGGGTTGTGCTCGACGGCGATGGCGCCCAGCATCATGGCGGAGAAGACGGCGGTGACGTGCTGCGGGCAGTTCGGCATGACCAGCGCCACGCGATCGCCGGGACGCACCCCCGCCTGAGCCAGCAGCGCGGCACCGCGCCGGGCCTGGTCCGCCAGCTGCCGGTAGGAGGTCGTGCGGGAGAAGAAGTCCAGGGCCGCGCGATCGGGGTGGCGACGGGCCGAGTCCTCAAGAAGATCCGGGACCCGCTGGTCCGTGACGTTGACGGTGAAGGGAACGCCGGGCGCGTACCCGGCGCGCAGCTCATCCGTGAGGGACATCTGACCTCCAGCCTCGTGACGCGTGGTGACGGAATCCTACGGTAGCGTAGGTCGCTCTCCCGCGTTCACCCGGGGCACGGGGACGTCCCCCGCAAGGCCGCGGCGGCAGCTCACAGCGGGGTGACGGCCAGCCGGACGGTGTCGGGCATCGTCGAGATCGCCTCGAGGGCCTCTATCGGGAGCTCGGAGGAGATGTCCGTGATCGCATAGCCGATGCCGCCAGCCGTGGAGAGGATCTGACCGTCGATATTCGCGCCGGACTCGGCGAAGGTCTGGTTGACCAGGGCGAGCACGCCGGGGGTGTTGCGATGGATGAGGCGGATGCGGTAGCGGCTGGAGGCAGAGGGCCGCAGCTGCAGGTCCGGCAGGTTCACGCTCATCTCCGTGGACCCCGTGTCGAGGTAGTCGGCGAGCTTCGTGGACACGAACCGGCCGATGTCGAGCTGGGCCTCCTCCGTGGAACCCCCGATGTGGGGGGTGAGGATCACGTTGTCCAGCCCGGTGAGAGGGGACTCGAAGGCCTCCCCGTTGGCCCGCGGCTCCTCGGGGAACACGTCGATCGCGGCTCCGCCCAGATGCCCGGAGACCAGGTGGTCGTACAGGGCCGCGATGTCCACGACGAACCCGCGGGACAGGTTGATGAACAGAGCTCCCTTCTTCATCTGCGAGAACTCGCGATCCCCGAAGAGGTTCGTGTTGCGGGACGACCCGTCGACGTGGATGGAGACGATGTCCGCCTCGCGCAGCACGGACTCCATGGTCGGCATCTGGGTCGCGTTGCCCAGCGAGAGGCGCTCCACGGTGTCGAAGTAGATGACGTTGAGGCCCAGGGCCTCGGCCAGCACGGACAGCTGAGTGCCGATGTTCCCGTAGCCGATGATCCCCAGGGTGTGCCCGCGGACCTCGTGGGATCCCTCCGCGGACTTGTCCCACACCCCGCGGTGCATCCGCGAGTTCTTCACGGTCACGCGCCGGGTGAGGTCGATGATCTCCCCGACGGCCAACTCCACGACGGAGCGGGTGTTCGAGTAGGGGGCGTTGAACGCGGCGATGCCGTGCCGGGTCGCCGCCGCCAGGTCGATTTGGTTCGTCCCGATGCAGAAGGCGCCGATGGCGGCGAGATGGGGGCGGGCGTCGAGGACGCGGGCCGTGACACGCGTCTTCGAGCGGATCCCCAGGATGTCGACGCCATCGAGGGCGCCGATCAGCTCGTCCTCGTCGAGGGCGCCTCGGACCCGCGTCACCTCGATCCCCCGGGAGGCCAGGATGCGATCGGCATCCGGATGGGGGTTCTCCAGGAGCAGTGCGCGCGTCATGGTCTCATCGTGCCAGAGCCCGGATCTGAGAGTCGTCCGTGTCCATCGCCGCGGGGAGCGCCCCGGCGGCCACCACGTGGAGGCGCCGGGTGGACCGGGTCATCGCCACGAAGAGGTCGCCGGTGCCGTCCTCGAGGATCTCGGAGGGCTCGACGAGGATCACGTCGTCGAACTCGAGGCCCTTGACGCTCACCGCGGACAGCAGCGACACCCGCTGGTCCAGACCCGAGTAGCCGACCGAGTCGGCCCCCCAGGCGCCGGCGCGCCGCGTGGCGACGACGACCGCCAGGCGCCCCCGTCCCGTGCCCGCCGTGGCGTCGAGGCGGCGGGTCTCCTCGGAGAGGGCGCGCTGGACATGCCCCCACATCGGGTCCTTCTCGCGGGGCGCCGCCTCGCGAACGCCCCCGGGCACCCGGGTGAGCGCGTAGGCGTCGGGGACGTCGCGCACGGCCCGGACGGGGTGGCGCACGGGATCCCCGACGTCCGCCATCGTGCGCTCCGCCAGCTTGATGAGGGTGGCCGGGGTGCGGTAGGAGATCGAGAGCACCTTCTCATCGGCGAGCGCCCGCGCGGCGGGGCCCAGCGCCGCACGCCACGTGCGCGGACGGCGATGTCCGCGACGCTGGTCGAGGTCCCCGACGACCGTGAGGCTGAGAGAGGGGCACCGGCGCAGCAGCGCGCGCCAGGCCATGGGGGAGAGCTCCTGGGCCTCGTCGACGATGATGTGGCCATAGGTCCATGACCGGTCGGCCGCGGCGCGTTCGGCCAGGGGAGCCACCGTCCTCGCCTCCTCGACGGTGGCGGCCAGCGCGTCGGCGGTGACGGGGCTGTCCTCGAGCCCCATGTCCTCCAGCGTCGCCTGTGCGCGCCCGAGCTCGAGGTCCCGACGTCGGGTGCGTTCGGCCGCCTCGCGGGCGCCCACCGCCGCCGAGGGGCCGAGCAGCTCCTCCAGCTCGTCGACCAGAGGGATGTCGGAGACCGTGAGCGGTGCCCCCTTCGGCCGCGCGACCAGGGCGAGCTGCTCCGCGGACAGCCGCGGGGACGCCGAGGCGTTGAGCCGGGCCAGCCGGTCCGGGCGTGCGTAGAGGCGCTCGAGCAGGGCCGTTCCCGAGGTCGGCATCCACGCGAGGTTGATCGCGCGGCGCGCGTCAACGGACTCGCGGACCTCCTGGCGCCACAGTTGGAGCTCCTCGGGATCGCGCTGGACCGGGGCGGCGTCGTCCTCGTCGGCGGCCTCCGTGAGCACCCGCTGGGCGAGGAGGTCCACGAGGCCCAGGGCGAAGGACTCCCGGGCGACGTTGTGCGGCTTCCCGCTGCGGCGCGCCCGCGTGCGGGCCGCGGCGACGTCGGAGACCGTCAGGGTGACCGGGTGCCCCCCGATGTCGAGCACCTGGTCGCGGTCCGGGACGCGCTCGAGGTCGCGCACGGCGGCGGCGAGGACCCCCGCCCAGGCGGGATCCCCTTTCGCCCGGTCGACGTCCTCGGGGTCGACCGCGCCCGCGTGGACCCCCGGGACGAGGTCGCCGAGCGTCGTCGCCACCACGCCGGACTCGCCCAGGGAGGGGAGGACCTGCTCGATGTAGCGGAGGAAGACGCGCGAGGGGCCGACGATGAGGACACCGGAGCGCTCCAGGCGTTCGCGCTCCGCGTAGAGCAGGAACGCCGCGCGATGGAGGGCCACCGCCGTCTTGCCGGTCCCGGGCCCTCCCTCGACGACCAGGAGCCCGCGCCCGGGAGCGCGGATGACGCGGTCCTGCTCCGCCTGGATCGTGGAGACGATGTCCGTCATGCGCCCCTCGCGGGCCTGGGACAGCGCCGACATGAGCGCGCCCTCGCCCTGCAGTTCCAGCCCCTGCTCGCGGGCCGAGTCGGTGTCGAGCAGCTCGTCCTCCAGTCCGGTGACGACCCGGCGTCGCGTGGCGATGTGGCGTCGCCTGGCGATGCCCTCCGGATGCGCGGCGGTCGCCTGGTAGAAGGCGCGTCCGGCCGGCGCCCTCCAGTCGATGAGCAACGGCGCCCCGTCCTCGTCCGAGATCCCGATGCGGCCGATGTAGCGGGATCCGCCCTCGCGCGGGTCGAGCCGCCCGAAGACCAGGCGCTCCTCCACCAGCCCCAGGCGCTCGATCAGCTCCCCGAAGTGGGAGGCGATGACGTCACGCTCGCGGTCGCCCTGCCCGGTGCCCACGCCATGGGAGGCGTTGACCTCGCGCAGGCTCGATCGGTACCCCTCGCGGATGCCGTCGAGCCGGGCGTACACCCGGTCGACAACCTCCTGCTCGATCCGCACCTGGTCCTCGAAGCCCGCGCTCCGCTCCTCGTCCACGCGATCGCACCCTTCCTCACCGGAAAACCGGTCCACTATTCTGCCCCATCGCGGCCGTGCCGCGCGCCGCGCGTTCCAGGGCGGACGTCTCCGATCGGACGGGGGCCGCCCGATTCCACCCGTGGCGCAATCCGCGGGCCAGACCTCGCCGCAGGTGCGCCCGCCGGGTACCGTGGGCATCGGGGACGGCAGTCCCCGCAGACAGCGACATGCGGGGCGACAGGGAGGAGGCGCGTGATGGGCAACACGGCACGGACAGGACGGGGAGTCGGGTTGTACCGCGAGGGGCCCGCCTCGGGCGCCCACGCCCCGATCCTGGTCACGCACTTCGACGGCGCGATGGACGCGGGCGCGGCGGGCGGCCTGGCGATCGAGCAGATGATGCGCTCGCTGGGCTCCCAGCGCGTCGCGACCTTCGACTCCGACCTGTTGATCGACTACCGCTCCCACCGGCCGGTCATGTCCGTGGAGAAATGGGTGACAACGGACATCGAGATGCCCGAGATCGCGCTGGACCTCGTCCACGACGACATGGGGCATCCCATCCTGCTGCTGCACGGCCCCGAGCCCGATGCGCGGTGGGAGTCCTTCGGCGACGCGGTGACGGCCCTGGCGCGGGCGGCCGGCGTCGAGATCAGCTTCTCCCTGTACGGCATCCCGGCCGGCGTGCCGCACACGCGTCCGACCCCGGTCCACGTCCAGGCCACGGACGACTCGCTGATCCCAGATCAGCCGCAGATGCCGGGCACCATGCAGTTCCCCGCGCCCGTGTCGGGCTACCTCCAGGACCGGCTCGCGGGCGAGGGGATCGAGGGCGCGACCCTCATCGCGGCCGTCCCCTACTACATGGCGGAGAACTCGTATCCGCGCGCCGCGTCCGCCCTGCTCACCCGCCTGTCCGACTACGCGGACCTGTCGCTGCCGGTCGGCGACCTGGAACGCGGGGCCGCCGAGGAGATGGAGCAGGTCGCCTCCCTCATCGAGGGCAACGCGGAGGTCACGCGCACCGTGGAGGCCCTGGAGCACCACTTCGACGCCCTCGAGGGCGGCGACGACGCGGAGTCGGCCCCGACGCTGCCCGAGGACGCCTGGGACGGGTCCTCACCGGAGGACATCGGCGACGTCATCGAGGCCTACCTTGCGAACCGGGACCGACGTGAGCGAGAGTCTGACGGTGAGCAGACGAGCGAGGCGAGCCAGGGGCAGACGGAGGACGGCGCCCGCACGGGCGGCGGGACGGCGATGGAGGAGCCCCGCCGCGACCCCGCCGGGACGGAGCCCCGCCGCCCCGAGACGGTCGAGGACGTGCTGCGGCGCCTCGGCGGCGCAGGCTCCGACGGGTTGCGTCGGGCCCGGCACCGCGCCGAGAACCCATGGGACCAGACGGGGTCCGAGCAGCCCTGAGCAGGCGGCGCCCGGGCGGCGCGCCCGGTGAGCGCCGCACCTGCGCGCCCCGCGCCGGCGTCGCGGGCGCTGGCGGTCTGGCTGGGCGCGATGACGGCCTACGTCTGCGCCGTGGCGGCCCGCACCTCCCTGGGTGTGGCCGGCGTCGAGGCGATGGACCGTTTCTCGATGTCGGCCGGCGTCCTCGCCTCCTTCTCCACCCTGCAGATCGGGGTCTATGCCGCGGCTCAGATCCCGGTCGGCATCGCCCTGGACCGGTGGGGTCCGCGCCGGCTGCTGGTCACCGGCGCGGTGCTCGTGGCCGTGGCCCAGACCGGGATGGCCCTGGCCACCGGCCTGCCCGCCGCCCTGTCCGCCCGCGTCCTGCTGGGGATCGGGGACGCGACGGCCTTCGTCTCCGTGCTGCGCCTGCTGCCCTCCTGGTTCTCCCCCTTCCGCATTCCCCTGTTCACGCAGCTCACCTCCATCATCGGCCTGCTCGGGCAGGTGATCTCGGCGGTCCCCTTCGTCTGGGTGCTCCACCGGGCGGGCTGGTCCACGGCCTTCGCGATCATGGCGGGACTGGGCCTCGCCGCGGCGATGGCCGTCGGGGCGCTGGTCCGTGACGCGCCCGCCCCGGAGTCGGCCGGGGACGCCTCCGCCCGCGCGAGGACGAGGGAGCCGGTGCTCCTCACCGTGCGCCGGGTGCTGTCCTCCCCCTGGACATGGCTGGGGTTCTTCACGCATTGGAGCGGGGCCGGCCCCTCGACGGTGTTCACGCTGCTATGGGGCGTGCCGTTCATGACGCTGGGCATGGGGATGACGAAGGCGCAGGCCTCCGCCGTACTCGTGGCCAACACGGCGGCGGGCATCGTCCTGGGGCCGCTGGTCGGCCAGCTCACCGCGCGGCACCCCCGCGGGCGTGTTCCCGGCGTGCTCGGCGTCGCCGGCGCGGTCGCCGTGGCCTGGAGCGCGGTCCTGGCGCCGGCCTCTCCTGCTCCCTCTTGGACGGCGCCGGTCCTGGTCGTCGTGCTGGCCGCGTCGGGCTGCGCGTCCTCCATCGGGTTCGACTTCGTGCGCCAGGGCGTCGAGCCGCATCGGCTGGGCACCGCGACGGGCGCGACGAACATGGGCGGCTTCGCGGCCGCGCTGCTGAGCGTCCAGCTGATCGGATGGCTCCTGGACCGCGGGTCGGCGGACCGCGCCTACGCCTGGCCCGACTTCCGGCTCGCGATGGCCGTCCAGGCGTTGGCCTGGGCGGTCGGCGTGCTCGGCGTCGCCGTCTCCGCCACCCTCATCCGGCACCGGGCAGGCCGGGTGGTGTGAGCCCCGGGCCTGGACCCGCCGGCGCGTCCTCGCGCGGTCGGGCGCCCGCCAGCCAGCGCTCCAGGGCGGGACCCCGGACCGCACGCGCGGGCAGGGGCAGTCGGCGCAGGAGGCGGTCCAGCTCCTCGGGGTCCATCCGGGGAGGACCCGCCCGACCCGGATCCGGGTGAACCCCGGCGCCGGGTTCCCACGAGGGATCCGGCTTCTGGGCGACGATGACGACATTGCCCTGACGGGCGGCCCGCCCGACCTTCGGATCCCACACGGCGCAAGCGTCCGGGAGGACCGAGCAGACGGCTGCCACATCGGGGCGCGCGTCGTGCGGGCCGCCATGGACGGCGTTGGCCAGGTAGAGGCCGCCGGGACGCAGCGCCCGCGCCGCCGCGCGCACCGCTCCGGCGGTGAGGAGGGAGCCGGGCACCCTGCCGTGGTCGAAGGCGTCGCGCACGACGACGTCGCAGGAGCCCTCGCGGGCGGCCTCCAGCACGCCGCGACCGTCCCCCACCCGGATGCGCAGGCGAGGGCTGCGCGGCAGGGGGAACCATTCGCGGACGGCGGCGGCCAGCGCGGCGTCGACCTCGACGGCGACCTGACGGGAACCGGGCCGTCGGACGTCCCAGGCCCAGGGCAGGGCGCAGGCGGCCGCCCCCAGGTGCAGGGCGCGCACCGGGGCGGGTTCGGGCAGCCAGGCGCTCAGGGCCTGCGTCATCTGCTGCATGTACTCGAACTCAAGTTGGCCGGGATGGTCGACATCCACGCAGGAGGACTCGACGCCGTCGAGGAACAGGGTCGCGCGCGGCCCGTCCCACCACAGGGAGGCCGTGCCCGAGTCGACGGTTCGCTGCGCCTCCGCGGCATCGTCCCGGTGGGCGTCCCGGCCTCGCCCTCGTCTCTGTCGCGTCGTCACAGGGGAACCCTAGAGGACGGGACCGGCCGCGGGGCGAGGACGACTCCCGCCGCGGCCCGTACGATGGAAACGAGTGGAGGTGAATCGCATGTCGAAGGCGCCACGGGATGGGCGCGCCCGTCGTGATTGGGGGGCGGACGACTCCGCGACGCCCGTGCTCCACGTGGACATGGACTCCTTCTTCGCCTCCGTCGAGCTGGCGGAGGACCCGTCTCTTGCCGGCCGCCCGCTGGTCGTGGGCGGAAGGGGTACGCGGGGCGTCGTCACCTCGGCCACCTATGAGGCCCGCGCCGCAGGCGTCCACGCCGGCATGCCGACGGGCCGGGCGCGGGCGCTGTGCCCGACGGCCCGGTTCGTCCCGGTGCGTCACGGCGTGTACGGCGAGTACTCGCGCCGCGTGATGGCGATCCTGGGCGAGGTCACGCCCCTGGTCGAGCAGGTCAGCATCGACGAGGCGTTCCTCGACGTCTCCGGGTCGCGCCTTCGGCTCGGGCCGCCCGTCCGGATCGGCCGGGAACTGCGCCGCCGCATCCGCGCCGAGGTGGGCCTGCCGGCCTCCGTGGGCATTGCCGCGACGAAGGGGGTCGCGAAGATCGCTTCCTCCCATGCCAAGCCGGACGGGCTGCTGCTGGTCCCGGCCGGGGCGACCGTCGACTTCCTGCACGGTCTGCCCGTTGGCGCGCTGTGGGGCGTCGGGGGACGCACCGGGCAGGTGCTCGAACGTGAGGGGATCGACACGGTCGGCGATCTGGCGCGCGCCGATGTCGGGCGCCTCACTCGGCTGTTCGGACCGGCGCTGGCGCATCATCTCCACGACCAGGCCTGGGGGATCGACCCGCGTCGGGTGACGCCGGGCCGCGCCGAGAAGTCGGTGGGAACGGAGTCCACGTTCGACGTCAACGTCTCCGATCGCGCCCAGATCGAGCAGTTCATCCTCGGCGCCGCACACCAGTGCGCGAGGCGCCTGCGCGCCTCGGGGCTGGTCGCGTGGACGGTCGGGATCAAGGTGCGCGACGCCGACTTCCACACGGTGACGCGCTCGACCACCCTGGCCGCGCCCACGGATGTCGGCCGCGAGATCGCGCGCGCCGCCGCCGCGCTGTTCGCCCGCGAACCGATGCCCACCGGCGGCGTCCGCCTGTTCGGCGTGCGCGCGGAGAACCTCCAGACCCGCGCCGGCGGCATCGCCGTGACCCTGGACGATGATCGACGCCCCCTGGCGGCCGAACGGGCGATGGACGCCGTGGTGAGCCGCTTCGGAGGGGGAGCGATCCGTCCGGCGTCCCTGTTGGGCGACTCAGATGGGGCGGGGGAGGCCGCGACGAATGGTCCTGGATCTTCCCGGGGCACTAGAATGGAACCGACTCGTTGACCGGTCCCGGCGCAGGAGGTGTGACGTGGCACTCTCGGAGCATGAGAGGGAGGTCCTCCAACAGATGGAGGACGACCTCCGCCGCGCGGACCCGGATCTGGCCTCGACGATGTCTTCCCATCCGTCCGACGGCACCCGGGCGCCCGCCTCCGGCGGACGGATGGATCCGCGTCGCGTCGCGGCGGGCGCGGTGCTGGCCGTCGCCGGTCTGGGCGTCGTCCTGGCAGGGGTCGCCATCGGATACTCGATCTGGTCGATCCTCCTGGGGATCCTGGGCTTCGCGATGATGGTCGGCGGGGTCATGCTCGCCCTCCACACGGACGGCGGCCGCCGATCGCGCCGGGGCGACGGATGGTCGCGTTTCGTCGCCCGCCAGGAGGACCGCTGGGACAAGCGCCAGGATTCCTGACGCCTTCCTCCGCCGGCGTGCCGCGTCCGAGGCCATGCTGGCGGCCTTCCCTCGCCCGGACCGCGGTCAGGGCCGAGCGCGGCCCGCGCCGGGCGGTGAGCTTTCCCCACTTCACCCCACCCGTGGCTCCATCTCATCGGCCGCTCCGTCCGGCCACGGACGCCTGTCGCGATCGGAATGGGATCCGACCTGCAAAGACGCGGGATCCCCGCGCGGCGGCCGCTGCCGCCTGGCGGCGGGCGCATCGCCCCGATGAGGCGGGCGCGGCGACGCGCCGGCGCCGTCCCCGCTGAATTCCCTCCACCACGCTCCACCGGGTAGATCTCCCGGAATTCCAGCGAATTCTCCGGATGAGCCACGCCGAATTCCTCTCTTTGCGCGATCTGGTGGGGAGAAGTGGGTTAAAGTGGGGCAACCGGCCACGGAGTGGGGGAGGTGTGGCACATGTTCCTCGGCACGTACGAGCCCCGGCTCGATGACAAGGGACGTGTGATCCTGCCTGCCCGGTTCCGTGACGACATGGAGGGAGGGATCGTCCTCACCCGCGGTCAGGAACGCTGCATCTACGCGTTCCCGGCCCAGGAGTTCGAGTCCATGACCGCGGACCTGCGCCGCGCGCCGCTGTCCTCGAAACAGGCGCGCGACTGGATCCGCGTGATGCTCTCGGGCGCCTACAAGGAGGTTCCGGACAAGCAGGGGCGCATCGTCGTCCCCGCCGATCTCCGTGCCTACGCAGGACTCGACCGCGACCTCGCCGTCATCGGCGCGGGCTCCCGAGCCGAGATCTGGAACGCCGAGTCCTGGCGCGAGTACCTCGCCGTCCAGGAGGACGTGTTCTCCAACACCGCAGAAGAGATCATTCCCGGCATGTTCTGAGCGCCGACCGGGGTCTCCGCCCGCTGCCCTGACGTCACTTCCCCGATGGCAGGTCGCGGTGGGGGACCCCGGTCCGCGTCCCGGCCGGCCCGACGGACACCCAGGAGGTGAGGGATGGGCGCAGAGCGCACCGCGCGGGACCTCCACGTCCCCGTCCTCCTCGAGGAGTGCCTGGATCTCCTGGCCCCGGCTCTGGCCTCGTCGGACGCCGTGCTGGTGGACGCGACGCTGGGGATGGGCGGACACGCCGAGGGGGCGCTCCGGCGCTTCCCGGGCCTCAGGGTCGTCGGCATCGACCGCGATCCCGAGGCCATCTCGCTCGCCTCACGCCGTCTCGCCCCGTTCGGGGAGCGCTTCGCCGCCGTGAGGACCACCTACGACCATGTCGACGAGGTCGCCGCGGCCCACGGACGCGAGGGCCTGGTGGACGGCGTGCTCATGGACCTCGGTGTCTCCAGCCTCCAGCTCGACGAGGCCGAGAGGGGGTTCTCCTACAGCCATGACGCCCCGCTGGACATGCGCATGGACCCGACCGGCGGCCCGTCGGCCGCCGACCTCCTCGCCTCGGCGGACGAACGCGAGCTGACGCGCATCCTGCGCGACTACGGCGAGGAGCGCTTCGCGCAGCGGATCGCCCGGGCCATCGTCTCCGAACGCCGTGAGCGCCCGCTGACGCGGACCTCGCAGTTGGCGGACCTGGTGCGCGGCTCGATCCCCGCCCCGGCCCGGCGCACCGGCGGCAACCCCTCGAAACGGACGTTCCAGGCGCTGCGCGTGGCCGTCAACGACGAGCTGCGCCTCCTCGAGGACGCCCTCCCACGCGCGCTCGCCCATGTGCGCGTCGGCGGGCGGGTCGTCGTCGAGTCCTACCAGTCCCTGGAGGACCGCATCGTCAAGACGGTGTTCCGACAGGGTTCCGAGGACCGCGCGCCGGCCGGCCTCCCGATCGTGCCCGCGGGACTCGAACCGCCCCTGCGGCTGCTCACCCGGGGCGCCGCGCGCGCCGATGAGCGCGAACTCGCCCGCAACCCCCGTTCCGCGTCGGTCCGGCTGCGCGCCGTCGAAGTGGTCTCACCCTGGAGGAGTCGCCCATGAGCGCCAGCTCCGCGGCGCGGACGCGCCCCACATCGCGCCCCGACCATCTGCGCGCCCCGGCCGTCCCCGAGCTCCGGGTCGTCGAGGGCACGCTGCCCGTCAGGTCGGCGGTCCCGCTCGCCGTCGTCGCGCTCCTGGTGCTTCTCATCTCCATCATCGCGCCGATGGTCATCAACACCCAGATGGCGGAGACCTCCTTCGAGATCCGCGACCAGCAGCTCCAGCTCAACGAGCTGGACGCGGAGGCCTGGTCCCTCCAGTCCCAGCTCCAGCAGGTGAGCTCCCCCGTGGCCCTGGAGGAGGCGGCCCGCGCCCACGGGATGGTGCCCGCCGGACCCACCGGCTTCATCTCGCTGGAGGCCGGGACCGTCGAGGGCGGCGAGGCCGCGCAATGAGCGGGGGCCGACCGTCATGACACAGGCCAGGCGCGCCCGGTGGATCCTGGTGGTCGTCACCGTGGCGCTGCTGGTGTGCGCGGCCCGGCTCTTCCAGCTCCAGATCGTCGAGGGGCCGACGCTCGCCGCGGAGGGGCAGGCCGTGCGCACCTCGGCCACCCAGGTCAATCCCCGCAGGGGCTCGATCGTCGACGCGACGGGAATGGTGCTGGCCGACTCGATCCAGACCTACCACATCGCCGTCAACCAGCGGAACATCCGTCAGTACGTCCACACCGAGACCCAGGAACAGGCCGATGGCACGACGGCGACGGTCACGGTGGGGCGCGGGCCGGCGGAGGCGGCCCGCCAACTGTCCTCCCTGCTCGGGATCGACGCCGTCGAACTCGGGGGGATGATGGTGGGCGACCAGACCTACGTCTACCTCAAGAAGAACGTGGACGCCGTCACTTACCGGAAGATCCGCGCCCTCGACATCTACGGGATCGAGTGGGAGGCCGTCTACCAGCGCACCTATCCCAACGGCAACACGGCGGCGCCGCTCATCGGGACCGTCGACGCGGAGGGGAGCGGCTCCTCCGGCCTCGAAGCATCGATGGAGGACCTCCTCACCGGGACCCCGGGCGAGGAGGCGTTCGAGATCGCGCCCAATGGGGCGATCATGCCCGGCGGCAAGCAGACCACGGTCGAGCCCACGGACGGGGCCACCGTGGCGACGACGCTGCGCGGAGACCTCCAGCACTCCGTCCAGGAGATCCTCGACAACCGGGTCGCCGAGCACGAGGCGGACTGGGGCGCCGTGGTCATCACGGACCCCTCGACGGGGCACATCCTCGTGATGGCGGACTCCGGCTCCGTCGAGCCCGACAACGCCGCGCCCCAGACGGCGCGCGCCGTCCAGTACGCCTTCGAGCCCGGCTCGGTCGGCAAGGTGATCACCATGGCGACGGCGCTGGAGAAGGGCACCGTGACCCCCACGACCGTCTTCACGGTCCCGTACGCCCTCACGGACCTGCCCGACCAGGGGGAGCCCATCACGGACTTCCATGAGCACGAGACCGAGCAGCTCACCGCGACGGGCATCCTCGCCGAGTCCTCGAACACAGGGTCCGTGCTGGTCGGCCAGACCGTCACCGATCAGGACCGCTACGAGATGATGCAGGCCCTGGGCCTGGGGCAGTCCACCGGCGTCGAGTTGGCGGGCGAGTCCGCCGGGGTCCTCCAGACTCCGGACAAGTGGGCGGGGCGGGACCGCTATGTCTCGATGTTCGGGCAGTCCTACATGATGACGGCCCTCCAGGAGGCGACGCTGATGGCGACGATCGCCAACGGCGGAGTGCGCGTCCCTCCCAGGCTGGTGACGTCGTGGACCCTGCCCGACGGCACGGTCGGCACCCCCGACCCGGTCACGCCCGTCCAGGCGATGTCGGCGACGACCGCCTCCGAGTTGATCCGCATGATGGAGTCGACCGTGGACACCGACACGGGCACCGGACAGGCCGCCCGGGTGGACGGCTACCGGCTCGCTGTGAAGACCGGCACAGCCGACATCGTCGTCGACGGGCAGTCCGCCGTGGTCTCCACGGTGGCGGGGATCGTGCCCGCGGAGTCGCCGAAACTGGCGGTCGCCGTGGTGCTCTACAATCCCAAGGTCGGAACGCTGTCCTCGGACTCGGCCGCGCCGCTGTTCAGCGAGGCGGTGACCCAGGCGGTGCGCAGCCTGGCCATCCCGGCCTCGACGACGCCTGCGGATCTGTATCCGACCAGCCCCGATGAATGAGCGGAGATCCGCACCAGGGGACCCTTTGGCCCCCGGAGGGAGGACGATGGACAGGCGCGCGAGCTGGATCGCCACGGCAGTGGGCGGCCGGTTGCTCGGAGACGACGTGACGGTGGGCGGCCCCGTCGTCACCGACTCCCGCGAGGCGTCCCCCGGCAGCCTCTATGTCGCGCGCCGCGGCGAGCGGGCCGACGGCCATTCCTTCGTCGCCTCCGCGGCCGGACGCGGCGCGGTCTGCGCGCTGGTCGAGCACGAGGTGCCCGGAGCCGGCCTCGCCCAGATCGTGGTCCCCGGGTCCACGGCCGCGCTGGGCGCCCTCGCCCATGCCCATCTGGAGGACCTGCGCCGCGAGGGCCCCCTCGACGTCATCGCGATCACCGGCTCCGCCGGGAAGACGACGACGAAGGACCTCCTGGCCCAGGTCCTCACGCGCCGGGCCGCCACCGTGTGGCCCCGGATGTCCTTCAACAACGAGGTCGGCGTCCCCCTCACCGTGCTCGTGGCGGACGCCGCCACCCGCCACCTCGTCCTCGAGATGGGCGCCTCAGCCGCGGGCGACCTCGCCTCCCTCACCCGCATCGCCGCTCCCGACGTGGCCGTGGAGCTCATGGTCGGCACCGCCCACCTGGGCGGGTTCGGGTCCCGCGAGGGCATCATGGCCGCGAAGGCGGAGCTGGTCGAGGGGCTCCGGCCCGGGGGCACGGCCGTCCTCAACGCCGACGACGACATGGTCATGCGCATGGTCCCCCTCGCCCCCGGCCCCGTCGTCCGCTTCTCCGCCTGCCAGGGGGTCGCCGCCGAGATCCGGGCGCGCGCCATCGACGTGGACGAGGACGACCGGGCCTCCTTCACGCTGGAGGCCCCCGACGGGACGGCCCGGGTGCGGCTGCGTCTCGTCGGCCGCCACCACGTCCGCAACGCGCTGGCCGCGGCGGGCGCCTGCCACGTCCTGGGGATCGGCGTGGAGGAGGCGGCCGCCGGCCTGTCGGCCGCCGGCCCACTCTCCCCCCACCGCATGGCCGTCTCCGACCTGGTCCTCGACGGGCGCCGCGTCACCCTGGTCGACGACTCCTACAATGCGAACCCGGATTCGATGAGGGCCGGCCTGGAGGCGCTGCGTTCCCTGTCGCGAGGACGGCGCATGGTCGCCGTGCTCGGCGAGATGCTGGAGCTGGGCCCCGACGCCGATCGGCTGCACCGCGAGGCGGGGCTGCGCGCCGCGGAGCTCGGCATCGGCGTGGTGCTCGCCCTCGGCCCGGGCGCCGGAGCGCTCGCCGGCCCGGAGCGCGGAGGCAGGCGCACCGCGCATGTCGACACCCCGGAGGAGGCGATCGATCTCGTCGGCGGAATACTGGAGGATGGGGACGTGGTCCTGGTCAAGGGATCGAACGGATCGGGCGCCTGGCGGGTCGCCGACGCCCTCGTGCAGGCGGGGGGTGCGCGATGATCGGCGTCATCGTCGCCTTCGCCGTGGGCCTCGTGCTCTCGCTGGGGCTCACCCCGCTCTACATCCGTTTCCTGGTCGCCCACCACTTCGGACAGTTCATCCGTCAGGACGGCCCCACGGAGCACCTGGCCAAGCGCGGTACGCCCACGATGGGCGGCGTGGTCTTCATCCTGGCGACCGTGCTGGCCTGGCTGGCGGGCTCGCTGCTCAACGGGCACTGGCCGGACTGGTCGTCCACGCTCTTGGTCCTCCTCTTCGTCGGCCTCGGCGTCATCGGCCTGCTCGACGACGGCATCAAGATCCGCCAGGAGCGCTCCCTGGGCCTGCACGCCGGGGCGAAGGTCATCCTCCAGATCGCCGTCGGCACCGTGTTCGCGGCGCTGGCGCTCACCCGGCCGGACGTCCACGGGATCACCCCCGGATCCACGTCCGTCTCGGTGGCTCGGCCGACATCGGTGGATCTCGCCTGGGCCGGCGCGGCCGTGGGCGCCGTGCTCTTCGTGATCTGGGTGAACTTCCTGGTCGCGGCCTGGTCGAATGCCGTCAACCTCACCGACGGTCTGGACGGGCTGGCCACCGGGTCCTCGATCTTCGTGTTCGTCGCCTACATGCTCATCGCCCTGTTCCAGAACACGCAATCGTGCTGGGGACCCACGATCAACCAGGCGAACTGCTACGCGACGCGCGACCCCCTGGGGCTCGCCGTCTTCTGCGCGGGCCTGGTCGGGGCGCTCGCCGGGTTCCTGTGGTGGAACGCCTCGCCCGCCCAGATCTTCATGGGCGACACGGGATCACTGGCCCTGGGAGGGGCCGTGGCGGGTCTATCCGTGCTGACCAACACCGAGTTCCTCGCGGTCGTCATCGGCGGGCTCTTCGTCGTCACGACGATGTCCGACGTCATCCAGATCGGCGTCTTCAAGCTCACGCACAAGCGCGTCTTCCGGATGGCCCCGCTCCACCACCACTTCGAGCTCAAGGGGTGGAAGGAGATCACCATCGTCATCCGGTTCTGGCTGATCGCCGCCTTGTTCGCCGTCATCGGCATCGGGCTGTTCTACGCGGAATGGGCGTCACAGCTGTGAGCGCGACGATGGAGGGCATCGCGGGACCCGTCGCCGTCATCGGGTGGGGGCGCTCCGGCCGGGGGGCGGCCCACGCGCTGGCCTCGCGCGGGTACGAGGTCGTCGCCTTCGACCAGCGCGAGCGCTCCGATTCGGACGGGGAGGAGGTCGCGGACGTCGAGGTGCGCGTGGTCCCCGGGGACCGAGAGATCGCGGACGCCGTGGTGGCGATGGGCCCGGCGCTCGTCGTGGTCTCCCCGGGCGTCGCCCCGCACACGCCCGTGTGGCAGGCGTCCCTCGCCGCCGGCCTCCCCCTGTGGGGCGAGGTCGAGCTGGCCTGGCGGCTCCAGGAGTCGGGCCCCCACGCGGGGCGCCCCTGGCTGACCGTGACGGGCACGAACGGCAAGACCACCACCGTGGGAATGCTGGGCTCCATGCTGCGCGCGGCGGGGGAGGACGCCCTGGAGGTCGGCAACATCGGGACGCCGATCACCCGCGCCGTCGACTCCGAGGCGGCCGTCTTCGCCGTCGAGCTGTCGAGCTTCCAGCTGGCGACGGCCCTGACGGTGTCCCCGCAGGCGTCCGCGTGCCTCAACGTCGACGCCGACCACCTGGACTGGCACGGCAGCGAAAAGGCCTACGCGCAGGCGAAGGCCCGCGTCTACGAGCGCACCCGCCTCGCGTGCGTCTACCCGGCGTCCGACCCCCGCATCGAGCGCATGGTCGAGGAGGCCGACGTCGTCGAGGGCGCCCGAGCGATCGGGACGACGCTGGGCGCGCCGGATGTCTCGCAGGTCGGGATCGTCGGGGACGCCCTCGTCGACCGTGCGTTCCTGGACAACCGCCGTCATGAGGCCCTCCACCTCGCCTCGTTCGCCGACCTCGCCCACATCGCGGGCGCCGATCCCTCACCGGCCCTCCTGGCCGACGCCCTGGCTGCCGCAGCTCTCGCGAGGGCCCACGGCGCGGCCCCGGACGCCGTCTCCCAGGGCCTGAGGGACTTCCACCCGGCGGCCCATCGCCGCGCCGTCATCGGCCGGGCCGCGGACCTGCTGTGGATCGACGACTCGAAGGCGACGAACGCCCACGCCGCCGCCGCCTCCCTGGCGGGCATCCGACCGGGCACGGCCATCTGGGTGGCGGGAGGGGACGCGAAGGGCCAGGACTTCGACCGGCTCGTCGAGCGCGTCGCGCCGCTGCTGCGCGGCGTCGTCCTGATCGGCGTCGACCGGGAGCCCCTGCGCTCATCCCTGGCGCGTTTCGCCCCGTCCGTGCCGGTCGTCGAGGTCGGGGCCCACCCCGACTGGATGTTTTCCGTCGTCAACGAGGCCGTGGGCCTCTCACGCCCGGGGGACACGGTGGTCCTCGCGCCCGCCTGCGCCTCCTGGGACCAGTTCGACGACTACGGCCAGCGCGGGGACGCCTTCACGGGAGCGGTCTGCCGCCTGGCCGAGCAGTGGGGGGAGCAGACGTGAGCGGCGCGCGCCGGCGTCCGCGGCTCCCGCGCATCGAGTTCGGGACAGCGCATCCCGCTGCCGCGTCTCCGGTGGCGACGTTCTACCTGATCGTCATCCCCGCCCTCATCCTGTGCGGCTTCGGGCTGCTCATGGCGTTCTCCGCCTCGGCCGTCACGAACATCGCGGCGGGGGCGAGCCCCTATGAGGCCTTCCTGCGCCCGCTCCTCATCATCGTGGTGTCGCTGGCCTGCGCCGCCGTCGTCCAGATGGCGCCCGAGCGGATCTGGTCGCGCGGGGCCCCCTGGATCTTCCTCGCGGCGCTGATCATCCAGTGCCTGGTCGTCACACCGCTGGGCGCCACGGAGGGGGGCAACCGCAACTGGATCCACATCCCCGGCGTGCCGACGCTCCTCCAGCCCTCGGAGTTCCTCAAGCTGGCGCTCGCCCTGTTCCTCGCCGCCTCGCTGGCCCGGCCCGGCGCCCGCCTGCGCGACTGGCGCCAGATGGCGGCCACCGCGGGGCTTCCGATTCTGGCGGCGCTGGGCGCCGTGATGCTGGGGCACGACCTGGGGACCGCGCTGGTCGTCTTCGCCTGCGCGCTGGGCGCGTTGTGGGTGGCCGGGTTGCCCGGCGGGTGGTTCGCCGTGCTGGGGGGCGCGTCCGTGCCCGCCTTGGCCTTCTTCATCGTGCAGAACCCGACGCGCCTGCAGCGCGTCATCGACGTCCTGCCCGGGCACGGCGCCTCCCGGTCGACCACGGCTCCGGAGCAGATCGACCACGCCCTGTGGGCCTTGGGATCGGGAGGTCTCCTGGGCTTGGGCCCCGGGGCCTCGCGGGAGAAGTGGGAGTACCTCCAGGCCGCCCACACCGACTTCGTCCTCGCGATCATCGGCGAGGAGTTCGGCCTGCTGGGGACGTTGACGGTTCTCGTGTGCCTGGGGCTGCTCGTGTGGGGGATGATCCGCGTGTGCCGGGAGAGCACCTCCGGGTTCGCGCGCGTGACCAGCGGCGGAGTAGCCGCATGGATCGGCGCTCAGGCCCTGCTCAACATCATGTCCGTGACGGGGATCGGCCCCGTCATCGGGGTCCCGCTGCCACTGGTGTCCTACGGCGGTTCCTCCTTCCTGTTCACGGCGTGCGCAGTCGGGATCGTCGCGTCCTTCGCCCGCGCCGACGCCGGGATGCGGATGATCGGCTCGCCCGCCGAGGGGTCTGTCGGCCGCGACCCGCGTCGCCCGCCCCGACGCAGGAGCCCGGGACGCCCCGGCGCGCGCCGGGCGGCGTCCGCGACACCGAAGGAGGCACGCCCATGAGCCCGAGAGTCGTCCTGGCGGGCGGGGGAACCGCAGGCCACGTCAACCCGCTGCTGGCCACCGCCGGCGAGCTGCGCTCGCGCGGGTGCGACATCGTCGTGCTGGGCACCGCGCAGGGGCTGGAGTCCGAGCTGGTCCCCGGTGCCGGGTACCCTCTGGTCGCCATCCCCCGCGTGCCCCTGCCGCGCCGCCCGACGCCGGCCCTGCTCACGCTGCCCGCGCGCTTCCGCGGCGCCGAGAGGCAGGCCCGCCTGGCGATCCGCGGCGCCGACGCCGTGGTGGGCTTCGGCGGCTACGTGTCCACCCCCGCTTACCGTGCGGCGCGGGCCGAGGGCGTCCCCGTCGTCATCCACGAGCAGAACGCCCGCCCCGGCCTGGCCAACCGGTTGGGAGCTCGGACGGCCGCGGTGGTGGCCCTCACCTTCGCCTCGACGCCGCTGCGGGCCCGCAGCGGACGGACCGTCACCGTCGGCCTGCCGCTGCGCCCCGCGATCGCCTCCCTGGCCCGCGCCCGGACGACCCCCCAAGGGAGCGCGCGGGCGCGTCGGGAGGCGGCCGCCCGGCTTGGCCTGGACGCCGGGGCCCGGACGCTGCTCGTGACGGGCGGGTCCCTGGGAGCCCAGCATCTCAACGAGGCGGTGACGCAGGCCGCCCCGGCGCTGCCGCCAGGCGCGCAGGTCCTCCACCTCACGGGGCGCGGCAAGGATCGGGAGGTCCGCGAGGCCGTTGCCCGGGCGGGCGCGGGCGAGCGTTGGAGGGTCCTCGACTACCTCGTGACGATGGAGGACGCGCTGGCCGTCGCCGACCTGGTGGTGTGCCGCTCGGGGGCGGGGACCGTCGCCGAGCTGCAGGCCCTGGGGCTGCCGGCCGTCTATGTGCCCCTGCCCATCGGCAACGGGGAACAGCGCCTCAACGCCGCGGACCACGTGGCGGCCGGCGGAGCCGAGCTGGTGGCGGACGCCGACCTCACGCCGCAGGTCATCGTGGAACGCGTGTTCGCGTTGCTGGCGTCCGACGAGCTGGGCCGCATGGCGCGGGCGTCGGCGGCACTGGGACGCACCGACGCTGCGGGCGCCCTCGCGGACCTGGTGCTGGGCCTGATCGGGGCATGACGACGGAGGGAAGAGGACAGATGGCGGACCGGGCGTTCCATTTCATCGGCGTCGGGGGGGCGGGGATGTCGGTGGTCGCCGAACTGCTGGCGGACCGCGGGATGAGGGTGAGCGGCTCCGACCAGGCCGACGGCCCCGCCCTCGACCACCTGAGATCCCTGGGCGTCGACGTCCACGTCGGCCATGACGCGGCGAACGTGCCGCCCGAGGCCGTGATCGTCGTCTCGAGCGCCGTGCGCGACTCGAACGTGGAGCTGGCCTGCGCGCGGGGACGTGGGCAGCGGGTCCTCCACCGTTCCCAGGCCCTCGCGCTGGCGGCCTCCGGGATGCGCTTCGTCGCCGTGGCCGGCGCCCACGGGAAGACGACGACCTCGGGGATGCTGGTCATCGCGCTGCGCGAGGCCGGCATGGACCCCTCGGCCGCCATCGGCGGCGTGGTCCCCCAACTGGGGGCCGGGGCTCTCCTGGGGCGCGGCGACGTGTTCGTCGCCGAGGCCGACGAGTCGGACGGGTCCTTCCTCAACTACAGCCCCGCGGTGGAGGTCGTGACGAACGTCGAGCCCGACCACCTCGACCACTACGGCACGCGGGAGGCCTTCGAGCAGGCCTTCGCGGACTTCGCCGACCGTCTGGGCCCCGGCGGCGTCCTCGTGTGCTGCGCAGAGGATGCGGGCGCCCGGCGCCTGGCGCTCACGGCCGCCGCGAGCGGACACGCGGTGCGCACCTACGGCCGGCCCGAGCGCTGCGATCCCGCTCCCGACGTGCGCGTGGAGGAGGTTCGGGAATCCTCCTCGGGGTCCCGGGCGGCGCTGGTCGACGGCGCCGAGCGCGTCGGGCTCACCGTGTCGGTCCCGGGCGCGCAGAACGTGCTCAACGCGGCGGGGGCCTGGACGGCCGGCGTGGCGCTGGGCGTGGCCCCGGAACTCATGGCTCGCTCGCTGGCCGCCTTCCGAGGGACGGCCCGGCGCTTCGAGGCGCGTGGGCGCGTGGGCTCGCGGCGCCTCTTCGATGACTACGCGCACCACCCCACCGAGGTCGCCGCCGCCCTGGCGGAGGCCCGGCTGGTCGCTGGGGACGGACCGGTGACCGTCGTGTTCCAGCCGCACCTGTACTCGCGGACCCGCGCCTTCGCGGACCGCTTCGCTTGCGCCCTGGGCGCCGCGGACGCCGTGGTCGTCACCGGCATCTACGGGTCGCGCGAGGACCCGATCGAGGGCGTCGACTCCTCCCTGATCACGGACCGGCTGCCCGGCGCGCGGCTCGTGCCCGACCTTCACGAAGCCGCCCGGGCGGGCGCGCGCCTGACCGGCGACGGAGGGATCCTGGTGACCATGGGCGCCGGCGACATCACGACGGTCGGCGACGACGTCCTCGACGAGTGGCGCAGGGAGGACCAGGCGTGAGGCAACCGCCCCGGCCGAGGAGCACGGCCTCCCCCGAAGGGACCGGACGGTCCGCGGGGGAGCGGGCCGAGCGCGGGCGGGCCCCCGGAGTCGGGGACGGAGCTCCGCAGCCGCCCACGCGGACGGAGGAGAAGAAGGGGGGGACGCAGCGCCGGCGCGTCGAGGTCGCCCGCGTCCGCCACCCTGTCCGGATGGAGGGGCCGGTCGGCGCCGCGGACGCCGCGGAGATCCTGGGATCCCACGAGGAGGGCGTCTCGGAGGGGCTGCCCGCCCGCCTGGAGGAGCGCCGCCGGGCCCGCCGGCACCTGAGGGCCGTCCGCGCGGCGGTCCTCGTCGCCATGCTCGGCACGGTCGCGGTCGTGGTATGGGCGGTGTTCGCCTCCCCCCTCCTCCGCCTGAGCGGAGACGCCGTCGAGGTCCAGGGTGCGACGGGCGCCCTGTCCGCCGACGAGGTGCGCGCCGCGGTCGAGCCCTTCGAGGGCACCCCGCTGGTCCTCCTGGACACCGACGAGGTCGCCCGCGCCGTCTCGGCCCTGCCCCTGGCGCGCGACGTCACGGTGGCGCGTGACTGGCCGGACGGGGTGAGGGTCGGCGTGACCGTGCGGACCGCTGCCATGGCCGTGTCTGCGGACGGCGGCGTCCAGCTGGTCGACGACCAGGGGGTCGTGGTGGGCGAGCAGGCGGAGAGGCCCGACGGGCTGCCGCTGGCGGTCCTGCCCGACGACGGGCAGGCGCAGGCGCGGACCCAGGCGGCCGGTCAGATCGGGACCGTATGGGCGGCCCTGCCCGAGGACCTGCGCGCCCAGGTCGGCACGATCTCCTCCGACGGCGCGCAGGTCATGCTCTCGCTGGCGGGCGGGCAGACGGTGCGGTGGGGGACCGAGGAGGACTCCGACCTCAAGGCCCGCGTGCTGGCGGTGCTGCTCGCCCGGCGGCCGGCGACGACCTACGACGTCTCCGTCCCGACGCGCCCGGTGACCTCATGAGGGGCGGTGTCCCGACACGCCCGGGGCTGGCCTTGAAGGACGGGCCGGGCTTCCCTACCTTCTTCCCGGCAGAGGGCAGGCTCAACCTGAACCGTGAAGCAGAGCTTGAGGGTTGACGAGGCGTTGGGGGATGACGTGGCGACACCGCAGAACCATCTGGCAGTGATCAAGGTCGTGGGCGTCGGCGGCGGCGGCGTCAATGCCGTCAACCGGATGATCGAGGTCGGCCTCAAGGGGGTCGAGTTCATCGCCGTGAACACGGACGCCCAGGCGCTGCTCATGTCCGACGCCGAGACGAAGCTCGACATCGGGCGGGACCTCACCCACGGCCTGGGGGCCGGCGCGGACCCGGCCGTGGGCCGCCAGGCCGCGGAGGACCACTCCGATGAGATCGCCGACTCCCTGGAGGGGGCCGACATGGTCTTCGTCACTGCGGGGGAGGGCGGCGGCACGGGCACGGGCGGCGCCCCGATCGTCGCGAAGATCGCCCGCACCGCGGGGGCACTGACCGTCGGCGTCGTCACGCGGCCCTTCTCCTTCGAGGGCAACCGCCGCGCCGCCCAGGCCGACGCCGGGGTGGAGGCCCTGCGCTCCGAGGTCGACACCCTCATCGTCATCCCCAACGACCGGCTCCTGGAGATCTCGGACCAGAACATCTCGGTGCTGGACGCCTTCCGCGCCGCCGACCAGGTGCTGCTCTCCGGCGTCCAGGGCATCACCGAGCTCATCACGACCCCCGGCCTGATCAACGTCGACTTCAATGACGTGAAGTCCGTCATGAAGGACGCGGGATCGGCGCTCATGGGCATCGGCTCCGCGACCGGCGAAGACCGCGCCCTGCGCGCCGTGGAGACCGCGATCTCCTCCCCGCTGCTGGAGGCCTCGATCGACGGGGCGCATGGCGTGCTGCTGTTCTTCCAGGGCGGCTCGGACCTGGGGCTCCAAGAGATCTTCCAATCCTCCCTGCTCGTGCGCGAGGCCGCCCACCCCGAGGCGAACATCATCTTCGGCAACGTCATCGACGACTCCCTGGGCGACGAGATCCGCGTGACGATCATCGCCGCCGGTTTCGACGACACGGGCGAGCCGCCCGCACCCGTCGCCCAGTCCTCGGCCGCCCCGGCCCCGGCCGCGGTCCCCGCCCCGGCCCCCTCCGCGGCGGAGCCGGCGCGCCCGGCTGCCGTTCTGCAGGAGTCGCGCCCCCTGGGCACGCTGCCCCAGACGGGCAGCGGACACGGGATCCACCGCGCGGTGCCCGAGGTGCCCACCCGCACCGGATCCCTGCCCCTGGGTCATGTCCCCCCGCCCGCCCCGCCGCGCCGGGAGGCCCGCGAGGAGGACAAGTCCCTCGAGGTGCCGCGCATCTTCGACGAGGACGAGGCCGGCGGCGACGATCTCGACATCCCGGAGTTCCTCCGCTGACCGGCGGACATGGACACGCGTCTTCTTCTCGGCGCCGCTCCGGCCCTTCTCACCACGGCCGGACCGGGCGGCGGCTCCCTGCGCGCGAACCTGGCTCTGAACGTCGGCGACGATCCGGCCCTGGTGCATGGCCGGCGGGCCGGCCTCTCGCGGCGCCTGGGCCGGGCGGTCGTGTGGATGGCGCAGACCCACTCGACGCGCGTCGACGTGGTGTCCGGCTCTGACGCCGGACGGTGGGAGGGCCCGGAGTGGGGCCCTCTGGAGTGCGACGGGGTGGTGGTCGACGCGCGCGACTGGCCCGGCGCGCCCGCCGTGGCCGTGGTGGTCGCGGATTGCCTGCCGGTGCTGCTGGCCACCGCCGACGGGATGACCGTCGCCGCCGTGCACGCCGGGCGCCGGGGGCTCGCCGGGGGCATCCTCACCGAGGCGGTCGCCCGCCTGCGTTCCCTGCGCGGGGAGGACGCCGAGGTGCACGCGGCGATCGGGCCCGCGATCTGCGGGCGCTGCTATGAGGTCCCCGACTCGTTGCGCGCCGAGGTCGCCCGCACCCATCCGGCCGCGTGGGCGACGACCTCATGGGGCACGGCCTCGTTGGACCTGCCCGCCGCGGCGCGCGAGGAGCTCGCCGGGCTCGGTGTGGCCGTCCGGGCCGTGGGGGCGTGCACCCGCGAGACCCCGGTCCTGCACTCCTACCGGCGCGACCCCGCCTGCGGCCGCCAGGCCGGGGTGATCGCGCCCGCGCCGTGACAGTGGAGCGGATGACGGGCGTTCCCCGGGTGGCGCCCGACCGGCGACATGCCGGGCGCGCCGCCCCGGGCGGCGCCCGCCGGTGCGTTAGCGTGACACCACGGGATCTCAGGCAGGTGAGGAGACGCAGATGGGTGACTCGTTCGGCAACAGGGCGCGGAGGTTCATGGGCTGGTACTCCCCCGAGGACGTCGAGTCCGAGGAGGAGGGCTTCGGGGCCTTCGACGAGGTCGCTGAGGAGGATTCGGCGGACTCCGGCGTCGTCAGCCCCCTCAGGCGCGAGGCCGATCGCCCGCGCGCGGCGGCTGCTCCGGCGGCGGACCTCAGCCGCATCGTCACGGTGCATCCCGGCTCCTACAACGACGCGCTGCCCATCGGGGAGTCGTTCCGCAAGGGCGTGCCCGTCATCATCAACCTCACGGACATGTCCGAGGCCGAGGCCCGCCGTGTCATCGACTTCGCCGCCGGCCTGACCTTCGGCCTCCGCGGCGTCATCGAGCGCGTGACGAACCGCGTGTTCCTGCTCTCGCCGCACACCGTCGAGGTGAGCGGCGACATCACGGGCGCGCGGCGCGGCGCGCTGTTCAACCAGGGCTGAGCCGTGGCCCTGGTCATCCTCGGCGGTCTGATCCGCGCGGCCGCCGGCCTGTACCTGCTGGTCATGCTCGTGCGGATGGTCATCGACTGGGTCCGCATCCTGTCCCCGCAGTGGCGCCCCTCCGGAGTGGTCCTGGTTGTCGCGAACGTCGTCTACGCCCTGACCGACCCGCCCCTGCGGGCGTTGCGCCGCCGCATCCCTCCGCTGCGCCTGGGGGGAGGGATCGCCCTCGACGTGGGGTTCATGGTCCTGTTCCTCGCGGTGATCGTCGTCCAGTGGCTCGGCGGGCTGCTGCAGGTCATGGGGCAGACCGGCTGATCCGGGAGCGGATCTCCTCCGGCACGGGCCGTGTCGGTGTGACGCGTGTGAAAGCAGTTGCCGAAGGTGCACACGTGTCGACTATCATTCGAATAGTCTGACTGAAAGTCATCGGTCCCAACCGGTGAGCCGGACGCCTGGGTCCCTGTCCCGAGCAGGGCTCGGGCCCAGTGAGCAGCGAAGGGTGAGGCAATGGATCTTCTCACGACAGAGGACGTCCTGAACAAGAAGTTCACGTACGTCAAGTTCCGCGAGGGGTATGACCAGGTCGAGGTCGACGAGTTCCTCGACCAGGTCGTCGGCACGATCTACGCCCTTCAGGTCGAGAACCAGGATCTGAAGGAGAAGCTCGAGGCGGCCGAGCGCCGCATCGCAGAGCTCTCCTCGGGCGCTCCGGCTCCCCAGGAGGCCCCGGCTCCGGTCGCGGCCCCGGAGGCCGAGCCGGCGCCCGCCGTCATCCAGGCTCCCGCCCCGCAGGAGGTACCGGCCTCCGAGTCGGAGTCGGCGACCTCGATGCTGGCCCTGGCCCAGCGCGTCCACGACGAGTACGTGCGCGACGGCCGCGAGGAGTCCGAGCGCATCATCGCCGAGGCCCGCTCCAAGGGGGACGAGATCGTCGCCGACGCCCAGCGCCAGCACGAGCGCATCCTGGCCCAGCTCGACCAGGAGCGCGGCCTGCTCGAGACGAAGATCAACGAGCTGCGCAACTTCGAGAGCGACTACCGCACCTCGATCCGCGAGCATCTCCAGGGCCTCCTCGCCCAGGTCAACCAGGGCCCGGAGAACTGACGAGGCGGCCGGCCGTATCGCGCCGAGCAGCACAGCGTCCCACGGGCCCGCGCCCGTCACCCGGAGGTGCCCGTGACTGAGGTTCCCGCGCGTCGGCGCGGCTGGCCGGTGATGCTGGCCGTCGCGGTGGCTGCAGCCGCCGCCGACCAAGCGACGAAGCAGTGGGCCGTGGGCGCGCTCGCGGAGGGGGAGGCCCGCCCGCTCGTCGGGGACATCCTCACCCTCCAGCTCGTCCGCAACTCCGGCGCGGCCTTCTCGTTGGGAGCGAACGCGACCTGGATCTTCACGATCCTCTCCGCCGCGATCGTGGCGGGCATCGCCGTGTGCGCCCCGCGCATCGCCCACCTGCCCACAGCTGCGGCGCTCGGCCTGTTGGGGGGCGGAGCCGTGGGGAACCTCATCGACCGCCTGATCCGTCCCCCGGCCTTCGGACGCGGGCACGTCGTCGACTTCATCAACTACAACGGGTGGTTCGTGGGCAACATCGCCGACGTCTGGATCGTCGCCGCCGCCCTGTGGCTGGCCGTGATGTATGCGACCGCCGGCCCGCGCGGGGGGCGCGAGGGCGCCGACGATGAGTGACGCCCGCCTGCTGCCCGTGCCCGAGGGACTCGCGGGCGAGCGCGTCGACGCCGCCCTCGCGCGCCTCCTCGGGCTGTCGCGCAGCAGGGTGGAGGACCTGGTCGCCTCCGGGCACGTGCGCGTCGGTGGCCGGGCCGTGCGCAAGTCCGACCGCCTGGAGGCCGGCTCCCTCGTCGAGGTCGTGATCCCCCCGCCCGACCGCACGCCCCCGCCCGTGACCGGCATGGCGATCCTCTACGACGACGAGGACATCGTCGTCGTGGACAAGCCGGTCGGCGTGGCCGCCCACACGGGTCCCGGATGGTCCGGCCCCACGGTCCTGGGCAACCTCGAGGCGGCGGGCTTCAGGGTCTCGGCCTCGGGGCCGCCCGAGCGCCAGGGGATCGTCCACCGGCTGGATGTCGGCACGTCCGGGGCGATGATGGTCGCGAAGTCCGAGCTCGCCTACTCGGTGATGAAGCGCGCCTTCAGGGAGCGCACGGTCACGAAGATCTACCACGCGGTGGTCGCGGGCCATCCCGACCCGGACTCGGGCACCATCGACGCGCCGATCGGGCGCCATCCCTCGCGCGAGTGGCGCATGGCGGTCATCGACGGCGGGAAGAGGGCGGTGACGCACTACGACACCCTGGAGCTCGTGCCCGGCGCCGCGCTGCTGCGCGTCCACCTGGAGACCGGGCGGACCCACCAGATCCGCGTCCACATGGCCGCGATCCGCCACCCCTGCGTCGGCGACGTGTTCTACGGGGCGGACCCGGTCCAGGCCCGCCGCCTCGGGCTCGGCCGCCAGTGGCTGCACGCCGTCGAGCTCTCCTTCGCCCATCCGCGCACCGGGCTCCCGCTCACGGTGCGCTCGCCGTACCCTGAGGACCTCCAGCATGCGCTGGACCTGCTGAGGAGGGGACCGGCGTGAGCGCCGTGCATGTCGTGGAGGCGACCTCCCGGGAGCTGCGGATGGCGGAGATCGCCATCCGCTGGGACGTGTTCGTCGTCGAGCAGGGAGTGGAGCCGGTCCTGGAGATCGACGCCCGGGACTTCCGCGACGACGTCGTCCACCTCGCCGCACTGGAGGACGGCACCGAGCGCGCGCTCGGCGTCGTCCGCCTGATCCCCGACGGAGACGATCATTACCATCTCGGGCGCCTCGCGGTGCGCATCGAGGCGCGAGGCAGCGGGGCGGGGGCCGCGCTGGTCCGCGCCGTCCACGACCTGGTGGCGCGTCGCACACCGGCGGGGCGGGAGGGCCTCATCACCCTGGACGCCCAGATCCAGGCCATGGGCTTCTATCGGCGCCTGGGGTACGCGGAGACGGGGTCCGAGCCGTTCCTCGACGCCGGGATCTGGCACCGGACCATGTCGCGCACCGTCCAGGGGGAGGCGTCGCCCTCGTCCGCCCGTGCCCCTGGGGTGGCGCTCCTCTAGGATCGGGGCATGGGCTCCGGCGACTCCTTCGTGCACCTGCACAATCACTCCGAGTACTCGATGCTGGACGGCGCCGCGAAGATCACGCCGATGGTTCAGGAGGCGGCCCGGCTGGGGCAGCCGGCCCTCGGGCTGACGGACCACGGGTACCTCTTCGGGGCCTACGAGTTCTACACGGCCTGCCAGAAGGCCGGAATCAAGCCGATCATCGGCCTGGAGGCCTACGTCACGCCCGGCACCTCCCGATTCGACCGCCACAAGGTCCAATGGGGAGAGGCGTGGCAGCGCGGCGACGACGTCTCGGGGGGCGGCGCCTACAACCACCTCACGCTCCTCGCGTACTCCACGGAGGGCATGCTCAACCTCTTCCGGCTGGGATCCCGCGCCTCCACGGAGGGGCAGTTCGGCAAGTGGCCGCGCGCGGACAAGGAGCTCCTGGAGGAGTACCACAAGGGCCTCATCGTGTTCACGGGCTGCCCCTCGGGCGCCGTCCAGACGCGCCTGAGGCTCGGCCAGTGGGACGAGGCCGTGCGCGAGGCCTCCGAGCTGCGCGACATCTTCGGGCCCGAGAACTTCTACGTCGAGGTGATGGACCACGGCATCGACTTCGAGAGGCGCACGGCCAAGGACCTGCTGCGCCTGGCCCGTGAGTTCGACGCCCCCCTGGTGGCCACCAACGACGCCCACTACGTGAAGAAAGAGGATCGCGACATCCAGGACGCGCTCCTGTGCATCAACTCCGGCTCCCGCCTGGCGGATCCCGACCGCTTCCACTTCGACGGCGACGGCTACTACATCCGCCCTTCCCAGGAGATGCGCGCGGTGTGGTCGGAACTGCCCCAGGCGTGCGACTCGACCCTGGAGATCGCCGAACGCTGCGACGTCCACTTCACCACGACCGACGAGGGCGCGAACTACATGCCCGACTTCCCCGTGCCTGAGGGCGAGGACAAGACCTCGTGGTTCATCAAGGAGGTCGACCTCGGGCTGCGCGGGCGGTTCCCGGAGGGGGTCCCCGACGCCGTGCGCAAGCAGGCGGAGTACGAGGAGAACGTCATCGTCCAGATGGGCTTCCCCGGCTACTTCCTCACGGTGGCCGACTACATCAACTGGGCGAAGTCCCAGGGCATCCGCGTGGGACCCGGACGAGGCTCCGGCGTCGGCTCGATGGTCGCCTACGCGATGAACATCACCGAGCTCAACCCGATGGAGCACGGCCTGATCTTCGAGCGTTTCCTCAATCCCGAGCGCATCTCGATGCCCGACATCGACGTCGACTTCGACGAGCGTCGGCGCGAGGAGGTCATCGAGTACGTCAAGCGCCGCTACGGCGAGGACCGCATCAGCCAGGTCGTCACCTACGGGCGGATCAAGACGAAGCAGGCCCTCAAGGACTCCGCGCGCATCATGGGCAAGGACTTCAAGATGGGCGAGCAGCTCACGAAGGCACTTCCGCCCTCCGTCATGGGCAAGGACATCTCCGTCAAGGGCATCTTCGACGAGTCCGACCCCCGCTACGCCGAGGCCGCGGAGTTCCGCAAGCTCTACGAGGAGAACCCCGACACCCACGAGGTCGTCGACATGGCCCGCGGGCTGGAGGGCCTGACCCGCCAATGGGGCGTCCACGCCTGCGCCGTCATCATGAGCTCCCACGCGCTCACGGACATCATCCCCATCATGAAGCGCCCGCAGGACGGCGCGATCATCACCCAGTTCGACTACCCCACCTGCGAGGGGCTGGGGCTGCTCAAGATGGACTTCCTGGGGCTGCGCAACCTCACGGTGATCTCCGACGCGCTGGAGAACATCACCCTCAACGGCAAGGAGCCCCTGGACATCGACCACGTCGCCCTCGACGACGCGCGCACCTACGAGATGCTCGCCCGTGGGGACACGCTGGGCGTCTTCCAGCTGGACGGCTCCGGCATGCGCGAGCTCCTCAAGCTCATGCGGCCCGACAACTTCGAGGACATCACCGCCACCAACGCGCTGTACCGCCCCGGGCCCATGGGCGCGAACTCGCACACGAACTACGCGCTGCGCAAGAACGGGCGCCAGGAGATCGCCCCGATCCACCCCGAGCTCAAGGACTCGATCAAGGACATCCTGGAGACGACCTACGGCCTCATCATCTACCAGGAGCAGGTGATGCAGATCGCCCAGCGGGTCGCCGGGTACTCGCTCGGACGCGCAGACATCCTGCGCCGCGCGATGGGCAAGAAGAAGAAGTACATCCTGGACCAGGAATTCGAGCCCTTCAAGGCCGGCATGATGGAGCACGGGTACTCCGCCGAGTGCGTCCAGACCCTGTGGGACGTCCTGGTCCCCTTCTCCGGCTACGCGTTCAACAAGTCCCACGCCGCCGGGTACGGCCTCGTGTCCTACTGGACGGCCTACCTCAAGGCGAACTACCCGACGGAGTACATGGCGGCGCTGCTCACCTCCACGAAGGACAACAAGGACCGGCGAGCCCTGTACCTGGCCGAGTGCCGCCACATGGGCATCACGGTCCTGCCCCCGGACGTCAACACGTCGATGGGCACCTTCGCGCCTGTCGGCAGGGACATCCGGTTCGGGCTGTCCGCCATCCAGAACGTCGGGCAGAACGTCGTCGACGCGATCGTCCAGGCGCGCAAGGAGAAGGGGCCGGCCACCTCCTTCCAGGACTTCCTGGACAAGGTCCCCGCCGTCGTGTGCAACAAGCGGACCATCCAGTCCCTCATCAAGGCGGGCGCCTTCGACTCCCTGGGCCACACGCGCCGCGCGCTGCTGGCCCGCAGCGACGAGGCCGTCGACGCCGTCACGGACGTCAAGCGCAATGAGGCCGTGGGCCAGTTCGACCTCTTCGGCGGGCTCGGCGGGGACGCGGGCGAGGTCGCAGCCGGCTTCGCCATCGAGATCCCGGACCTCCCGGAGTTCGACCGTCGCCGCAAGCTCGCCGACGAGCGCGAGATGCTCGGCCTGTACGTCTCGGACCATCCGCTGCGCGGCGTCGAGAACGCCCTCGCGCGCTTCCAGGACGTCGAGATCGCCGCGATCGTGGGCGGCGAGGAGTCGATGGGCGACCGGGTCGTGCGGATCGCCGGCCTGGTGTCGGGCGTCCAGACGAAAGTGACGAAACAGGGCAATCCGTGGGCGATCGCGACCGTGGAGGACCTGTCCGGGTCCATCGAGGTGCTCTTCTTCCCGCGCTCCTACGAGACCATCCAGTCGGTCCTGGCCCCCGACATCATCGTCCAGGTCGAGGGCAAGGTGAACATCCGCGACGACCAGGTGTCCGTGTACGGGCAGTCGCTGACCGTCCTCAACCTGCGCGACGACCAGGACGTGCCTCTGGACCTGGAGCTGGCGGCGAGCCGGTGCACGACCGGCCTGCTGACGGAGCTGCGCGGCTGCCTGGAGGCCTTCCCGGGGGCGTCGCCGGTGCGGCTGCACCTGCGCCAGCCCGGACGCACGACCGTCGTGGAGGTGGATCCCCGGCTGCGCGTGTCCCAGACCAGCGCGTTCTTCAGCCAGGTCAAGGCGATCGTCGGGGTGGGGGGCGTCCTCACGCAGAGGTGACCCGGGCGCGGAGGACCCCCGCCGGGGTCGCGACCTCGATGAGGTCTCCCGCGCTCAACTGGCGGCCGCGCCGCGTCTCGGGGGCGCCGTTGACCGACACGTCGCCTCCGCGCACGATCTCGCGGGCCTGCGCCCCGTCCTCGGCCAGGCCGGCGAGCTTGAGGAACTGCCCGAGCCGGATCACCCCGGTCACGCCGACGCCCGGCACAGCCTCTCCGCCGCTGGTCCCGCTCCCGCGCTCATCCCCCATGGACCCAGTGTGGGCCATGGGGGAGGCGGGCGCGAATCAGCTGGCCGACGCCCGGGCGATCATCTCGATGGAGGCGCCCAGCGTCTGGGAGAACTCCTCATCCGACTGGTCCGCCCGCAGGCCCTCGAGCAGAGCCCGGGAGAAGGAGGCGATGAGGCCGTGGTTGAGGGCGAGGCGCTCGCAGGCCTCGTCGCGGCTGTAGCCGCCCGACAGCGCCACGACGCGCACGACGCGCGGGTCGGCGATGAGCGGGGCATAGAAGCCCGGGCGCGCGGGGATGGTCAGCTTGAAGATCACCCGCTGGCCGTCCTCGAGCGTGTCCAGGCCCGCGCGGATCTCGGTGAGCAGGACCGTCTCGGCGGCCTCGCGGTCGGGGGCGTGGATGTCGACCTCGGGCTCCAGGATCGGGACGAGGCCGTGGGCCAGCACCGTGCGGGCGAGGTCGAACTGCTGCTCGACGATCGAGCGGATCCCGAGTGTCTGCGGCTCGAGGATGACCGAGCGCTCCTTCGTCCCGAAGATCCCGCCTTCCGCTGCGTGGCCGAGGACCGCGTCGACGTCGGGGATCGGCTTCATCAGCCGCACGCCGCCCTGGGGGTCCTGGAGCCCCTTGTCGATCTTGAGGATCGGGACGATGTGCTTGCGCTGCCACAGGTAGGCGGCTGTGGGCAGGCCCTCGACCTCGGAGTCCATGGTCCGCTGGAACAGGATCGCCGCGAGGATGTGGTCGGCGGTGAAGGCGGGATCCGTGATGACGCGGGTGCGCATCCGGTGGACGAGATCGAACATCTCGTCCTCGGTCTGCCACGCCCCCTCCGTGATCCCGTAGTTCGCCAGCGCGCGCGGCGTCGAACCGCCGGACTGGTCGAGGGCCGCGATGAACCCAGCTCCGTGGCCCATCCGGGTGAGTTGTTCGTCGTTCACGAGTCACTCCCTCCCAAGCGGTGGCGCCGGATGCGTCATCGCCCTTCCAGTGTAGGGGCGGCGCCTCCGCGCGGAGAGGGCATCGGCGTCCGGTTCCCGGCCCTGCCCGCTCCCAGTGGCGCCGAACCCCTAGGCTGGGCGCATGAGACGCATCGACCTGCGGGGGAGCACCCCCCAGACCTCGGAGTTGCGCACCGTCCTGCCGCGAGCCGCCGTCGACACCGCCGCGGCTGCGCAGGTGGTCCGCCCGCTCATCGACCGGGTGAGGGACGAGGGCGCCCCCGCCCTCTACGACCTGGCTGAGCATTTCGACCATGTGCGTCCCCGCAGGCTGCGCGTGCCCGCCGAGGAGATCGAGCGGGCGCTGGCCGAGCTGGACCCGCGGGTCCGAGCGGCCCTGGAGCTGTCCATCGCCCACAACCGCGTCGGGCACCTCCAGCAGATGCCCCGCCCGGGCTCGGTCGAGGTGGTCCCCGGCGGCGTCGTCTCCCAGCGGTGGGTCCCCGTGTCGCGCGTGGGCCTGTACGTGCCGGGCGGGTTGGCGGTGTACCCCTCCTCCGTCGTCATGAACGCCGTGGCCGCCCAGGTCGCGGGCGTCGGCTCGATCGCGCTGGCCTCCCCGCCCCAGGCCGCATTCGGCGGGCTGCCCCATCCGACGATCCTCGCCGCCTGCGCGCTGCTGGGCGTCACCGAGGTGTGGGCCGTGGGCGGCGCCCAGGCCATCGCGGCGCTGGCCCTGGGGTTCGAGGACGGCGGCGACGTCTGCGAGCCGGCGGACGTCATCACCGGCCCGGGCAACATCTACGTCGCGGCCGCCAAACGGCTGGTCAGAGGCCTCGTTGGGATCGACGCGGAGGCGGGCACCACCGAGATCGCCGTGCTCGCCGACGGCTCAGCCGACCCGGCGCTGGTCGCAGCGGACCTCATCAGCCAGGCCGAGCACGACCCTGCGGCCGCCTCGGTCCTCATCACCGACTCCGGCGCCCTGGCCGACGCCGTCGAGGCCCGGATCCCGGGCCAGGCGGCCGCGACGCGCCACACCGAACGGATCCTCCAGGCGCTGTCGGGCCCGCAGTCGGGGATCGTCCTGGTCGATGACATCGACGCGGGCCTGCGGGTCGTCGACGCCTACGCGCCGGAGCACCTGGAGGTCCACACCCGCGCCGCCGCAGACGACGCGAGCCGGGTCCGCAACGCCGGGGCGGTCTTCGTCGGCCCGTCCTCGCCGGTCCCGCTGGGCGACTACATCGCCGGGTCCAACCACGTCCTGCCCACGGGGGGAACCGCCCGCTTCTCCAGCGGGCTCAACGTCATGCAGTTCCTGCGCTCCCAGCAGGTCGTCGAGTACTCGCCCGGCGCCCTGGCCTCCGTGGCCGCGCCCCTGGAGGCCCTGGCCGAGGCGGAGGACCTGCCGGCGCACGCGGCGGCGGTGCGCATCCGTGCGAGGAGGGAGTCATGAGCTCGCCGGCCACCCCGCCCCTTCCCCTGCGCGAGGACCTCGAGGGGCTGGAGCCCTACGGCGCCCCCCAGCTGGATGTCCCCGTGCGGCTCAACGTCAATGAGAACCCCTACCCCCCCTCCGACGCCGTGGTGGCGGACATCGCGCGGGCGGTGAAGGAGGCGGCCCGCGGCCTCAACCGCTACCCGGACCGGGACGCGCCGGAGCTGCGGGCCGCGCTCGCGGACTACCTGGCCGTGGAGTCCGGAGTGCGGGTGGACCCCTCGCTCGTGTGGGCCGCGAACGGGTCGAACGAGGTGATGGTCCAGCTGCTCCAGGCCTTCGGAGGCCCTGGGCGCACAGTTGTCGGCTTCGCCCCCACCTACTCGATGTACCACGAGTACGCCCGCGACACGAACACCCGATGGGTGCAGGGGCAGCGTGGGGACCGCTTCGCGCTCGACCTCGACGAGGTGGAGCGGGTGCTCAGGGCCGAGCGGCCCTCGGTGGTCCTGCTGGCCAGTCCCAACAATCCGACGGGCACCGCCCTGGAGGCGCCGGACCTGCGGCGCGTCCTCGACCTCGCACGCGACCTGGGCCCGCAGGTCGCCGGGACGCGCCGGGCCGCCGTGGTCGTCGTCGACGAGGCCTACGGGGAGTTCCGGCGCGAGGGGGTTCCCTCGGCCTTGGAGCTCCTGGCCGGCAACCCCCATCTGGTGGTCTCGCGCACCATGTCGAAGGCCTTCGGGATGGCGGGCCTGCGCCTGGGGTACTTGGCGGCCGCCCGGGAGATCGTCGACGCCCTCATGCTGGTGCGCCTGCCCTACCACCTGTCGGCGACCACACAGGCGACGGCCCTGGCCGCTCTGCGTCACCGGGAGGAGCTCATGGCCCAGATCGCCGGCCTGCGCGGGGAGCGCGACCGGCTGGCCGCCTGGCTGCGCGGCCGTGGTTTCGAGGTGGCGGACTCGGACGCGAACTTCGTCCTCTTCGGGACGTTCGCTGACCGCCGGGCGGTCTTCCGTGCTTTGCTGGACCGGGGTGTGCTCATCCGCGTCGTCGGGCCCGAGGGCTGGCTGCGGGTGTCGGTGGGCACGCCGGAGGAGATGGAGGCCTTCCGCGTCGCCCTGGACGACGTGGCGACACGACAGTCAGGAGGGGCGTTGTGAGCGGGAACCGGGTGGCGGTCATCGACCGGGCGACGTCGGAGTCGACGGTGCACATCGAGATGGACCTCGACGGGAGCGGGGTCACCGACATCCAGACCACGGTGCCCTTCTACGACCACATGCTCAACGCCCTCGGCAAGCACTCCCTCATCGACCTGACGGTGCGCGCCCACGGGGACACGGACGTCGACGTCCACCACACGGTGGAGGACACGGCGATCTGCTTGGGCCTGGGCCTCAAGGAGGCCCTGGGGGACAAACGCGGGATCCGGCGTTTCGGCGACGCCACCGTCCCGCTGGACGAGGCGCTGGCCCGGGCCGTTGTCGACGTGGCGGGCCGGCCCTACATCGTCCACGAGGGCGAACCGGCCGGTCAGGAGTACCACCTGATCGGCGGCCAATTCACCGGATCGCTCACCCGCCACGTCCTGGAGTCGCTGGTCTTCAACTCGGGGATCTGCCTGCACATGACGGTCCTCGCCGGACGCGACCCCCACCACATCGTGGAGGCCCAGTTCAAGGCGCTGGCCCGCGCCCTGCGGGCCGCGGTGGAGCCCGACCCCCGCGTCAGCGGCATCCCCTCGACCAAGGGCTCGCTGTAACATGGTCCGGTTCGCCGGGAAGGAGCGGCCATGAGCGAGCGCGACGACGACATCGACCGGGAATTCCAGGACCTCATCGCCCAGTTCGACGAGCCGGCGCTAGTCCCCCCCGGAGAGGACCTCTCGGATCTCGGGCGCCTGCCGGAGAACGGGGAGGATCTGGACACCCCGGTCGACGAGTCCCTGCATCTGGAGGGCGGTCGCCTCTCCGTGGGGCTTGTCCTCGCTCCGGTGTCCTCGCCGGAGGCCCTGCACGCGCTGCTGGGGCTGGCGGGATTCCGCGAGACGGTGGTCCGCCTGCGCCCCTGGACGGCGGTGTGGCTGCGCGTCGAGACGGTTCCCGCACCGGAGGACGAGTTGGAGGAGCTGCTGGGCGGCGGCCGGACGATGCCTCCGGCGGTCGACCGCGTGGCCCGGGTCGTCTCGCGGCTGTCGAGGTTCGGCGCCGTCGCCATGATGTCGTGGCTCGTGGAGGGCGACGGGGTGGAGCCCGGGGTCTCCGGGCAGATCAGCGCGCGGCGCTACGTCCGGGGCGAGCCCGAGGACGACATCCCGGCCGGTGTGCTCCTGGGCGCCATGCCGCCCGCCACGGAGGACCTGCTGCTCGGGCGCACCGAGCCCCGCGACTACCCGGACTCCGTGACGTCCGACGGGGCGACCCGGCGCCGGCGCGGGCCTCTTGACTGGTTCCGGAGGAAGTGATCACGCGATGACACCGCCTCGCGTCGTCGTCCTCGACTACGGGTCGGGCAATGTGCGTTCCGCGTGCCGCGCGCTTGAGCGCGTCGGCGCGGAGGTGTCCCTGAGCGCCAGCCCCGGCGAAGTCCTCGCCGCCGACGGGCTCGTTGTTCCCGGGGTCGGCGCCTTCGCAGCGGTCATGGACCAGTTGCGCGCCGTCGGCGCCCCACGGCTCATCGAGCGCAGGCTCGCGGGCGGACGCGCGGTGCTGGGCGTGTGCGTGGGCCTGCAGGTGATGTTCGAGCGCTCCACCGAAAAGGGGGAGCACGCGGGCCTGGGCGAGTGGCCCGGCACCGTCGAGCGGCTCGACGCCCCCGTCGTGCCCCACATGGGGTGGTCCGAGGTCGCCCCGCCCGCCGAGACCCGGTTGTTCCGCGGCGTGGAGGACCAGCGCTTCTACTTCGTCCACTCCTTCGGCGTCCTGACGGATCCCGCGGCCGGGGCCGCGGGCGGGCCCTCCGCGCCCCCGCTGACGACCTGGGCCGAGCACGGGTCGCGTTTCGTCGCCGCCGTCGAGGACGGGCCCCTGTGCGCGACCCAGTTCCACCCGGAGAAGTCCGGGGAGGCCGGCGCCCGGCTGCTCACGAACTGGCTGGGCATGCTGGCCTGACGCCCGCTTCGCCCTCGTCCACGCCCGCCCCGCCCCCCTGGAAGGACACCTGATGACCATGCCCCTGACCCTGCTGCCCGCCGTCGACGTCGTCGGGGGGCAGGCCGTGCGCCTCACCCAGGGGGAGGCGGGGACCGAGACCTCCTACGGGTCGCCCCTGGAGGCCGCCAGCGCCTTCGCCCGGGCCGGCGCCTCCTGGCTGCACCTGGTGGATCTGGACGCGGCCTTCGGGCGCGGTTCCAACGCGGACCTGCTGGCCGGGATCGTCGCCCGCGTGCCCCTGGATGTGGAGCTCTCGGGCGGGATCCGCGACGACGCCTCGCTGCGCCGCGCCCTGGACGCCGGCGCCCGGCGCGTCAACCTGGGGACGGCCGCCCTCGAGGACCCCGATTGGACCGAGCGGGCCATCGCCGAGTTCGGGGACCGCGTGGCCGTCGGCCTGGACGTGCGCGGCGAGACGCTGGCGGCGCGCGGGTGGACCCACGAGGGCGGCAACCTGTGGGAGGTGATGGAGCGCCTGGACGCGGCGGGTTGCCGGCGCTACGTCGTCACCGACGTCACGCGCGACGGGATGCTGGCCGGTCCCAACCTGGGGCTCCTCGAACGCGTGTGCCGGAGGACCCCGGCGGCGGTCGTCGCCTCCGGGGGGGTGTCCTCGCTGGCTGACATCGCCGCCCTGCGCGGGCTCACCGGCATCGGCGTCGAGGGCGCGATCGTGGGCAAGGCGCTCTATGCCGGGGCCTTCACGCTGGAGGAGGCGCTGGAGGTGGCGCTCGGATGATCTCCGAGGAGCAGCGGGCGCGGCTGGCGCAGCGGCTGTCGCGCCGCGTGGACACGACGGACCGGGGCGACGCGCTCCCGTTGACTCGGCAGGCTCTGGCGCTGGGGGAGGGGACCCTCGAGGCCGAGCGCGCCCGCTTGGAGGGCCTCGTCGAGGCGCTGTCCGCCGAACGCGTGATCCTTCCCGTCGAGGTGGAGGTCCTCCCCGACCCCGGCGGGGCGGGCGCGGTGCATGCGGGAGGCCGCCCGGAGGCCTCCTTCACGCGCTCGGAGACCCCCGTCGGACCGGCGCTCGCCGTGTACTCCTCGGCGCGCCGCCTCCTGGCGGACCGGCCGGGCGCCCGGCCGATGCCGGCGCCCGTCAGCCGAGCGGCGCTGGCCGCCCTCGTCGACACCGGGGGGCACCTGGTCGTCGACCCCGGCGGCGCGGCGGTGGTCCTCCCGCGGCCCGCCACGGCGGCGCTCGCCCAGGGGGACAGATGGCTGCCCGCGTGGCGCGACGCCGAACTGCGCGGGGACCTGCTGGACCGGGCCGCGCAGGCAGGCCCCGTCGCCGACGTCCGCGTCGTCTTCGGAGGGGGGATCCTCACCCGCGTCGAGCTCGCGGTGCCCGTCGGGGGCGACCCGGGCGAAGTCCGGGCGCGGCTCGCGCTGGCGCTGCGGCGCGTGGGAGCCTCGCCGCGGCTTCGGGCCGCGGCGGACCGCGTCGAGCTGGTCCCCGTCCCGCTGTCCCCGGCCTGAGTCCCGGCCGTATGAGGGGTGGACAGCGCCGAGCGCGCGGTTCAGCGGCCCAATCGTCCCTCAGACTCCTCCGGGGGACGTCGAACCTTGCGCTGGGCGCTCGCCGTCGCCTTGAGCCGGCCCGCGTGAGCGAGCGCACCCCGCAGATCGGAGGCGGAGCTGGAGGGCGGCGCGGCGGGGATGATATCCTTGGCCCTGACCGTCCGGGCACATGCCCGGGACGCAAGCGGAGATCCTCCCACCTGGATGCCCGTCGGTGTGCGACCACTTCGCCGCACGCGGATGCGCGCAGGCGACATGCCGGCGCAGGGAATCGGGTCAGACGGTTCCCTCCACCACAGGTGGCGGGGCGCCGGATCGGATAGGCCTTCGTGCGCGTCGCCGCACGGGGGCCTTCTCCCGTTCCGGTACACCGATCACATCGTGGAAGTGGAAGGAGTCACCCATCAGCGAGCCTCGCATCAACGATCGCATCCGGGTCCCCGAGGTGCGCCTCGTGGGCCCCGGCGGGGAGCAGGTGGGCATTGTCCGGGTGGAGAATGCCCTGCGTCTGGCCGAGGAGGCCGGACTGGACCTGGTCGAAGTCGCGCCCGACGCCAAGCCCCCGGTCGCCCGGCTCATGGATTACGGCAAGTACCGCTATGAGGCCGCCCAGAAGGCCCGCGACGCCCGCCGCAATCAGGCGAACACGCAGCTGAAGGAGATCCGCTTCCGGCTCAAGATCGATGACCACGACTTCGCCGTGAAGAAGGGCCATGTCGAGAGGTTCCTCGGCCAGGGCGACAAGGTGAAGGTCATGATCATGTTCCGCGGCCGCGAGCAATCGCGTCCGGAGGCGGGCGTGCGCCTGCTGCAGCGCCTGGCCGAGGAAGTCTCGGAACTGGGGACCGTCGAGTCGATGCCCCGTCAGGACGGCCGCAACATGACCATGGTGCTGGCCCCGACTCGGCGCAAGGCCGATGCGGTCAACGAGCAGCGCAAGCGCCGCGAGGCCGAGCGCGCGGCGCGACGCGGCAAGCAGGCCGAGCGCTCCAGCAGGGACCAGGCGCGTGGCGCGGGTTCCGCTGGGCAACAGAAGGACTGAGGCACCGGCCGCTGGCCGGCGTCGAGAGATGAGGAACGAAGAGACATGCCGAAGAACAAGACGCACTCCGGGACCAAGAAGCGCTTCCGCCTGACCGGGTCCGGCAAGATCATGCGCGAGCAGGCGGGCGGACGGCACCTGCTGGAGCACAAGTCCAGCCGCAAGACCCGCCGGATCGCCTCCGACCAGGTGGTCGCCCGCGCCGACGCCAAGCGGGTCCGCACCCTGCTGGGCAAGTGACCGGCACGTTCTGAGACATAAGGAGCACTGGAAATGGCACGTGTCAAGCGTTCCGTCAACGCGAAGAAGAAGCGCCGGGTCGTCCTCGAGCAGGCGTCGGGCTACCGCGGTCAGCGTTCGCGCATGTACCGCAAGGCGAAGGAGCAGGTCACCCACTCCTTCACGTACAACTACCGTGACCGCAAGGCCCGCAAGGGCGACTTCCGCCGGCTGTGGATCCAGCGCATCAACGCCGCGGCCCGCGCCAACGGCCTCACCTACAACCGCTTCATCCAGGGGCTGAACCTGGCTGGCATCGAGGTCGACCGCCGCATCCTCGCCGAGCTCGCGGTCAGCGATCCCGGCGCCTTCACGGCCCTGGTCGAGGCGGCGAAGACGGCTCTGCCCGACGACGTCAACGCCCCGAAGCCGGCCTGACCCCTCCGGGCACCCCGTGTCTGCAGGGAATCCCTCCGAGCGCCCGCCTCTCCTGGACAACCCGCGCGCCGAACGCGTGCGGCGGGTCCGCGGACTGGTCGGGCGCTCGGCGCGCGAGCGGAGCGGGCGGATCCTGGTCGAGGGCCCGCAGGCCGTGCGCGAACTGGTCCGCCACCGCGCCCCGTGGGTCCTTGACGTCTACCTGACGGCGCAGGCCCGGGAGCGCCATCCGGAGATCGACGAGGCCGCGCGCTCCGCGACCCGCTGGGTCCATGAGATCTCAGAGGGCGTCGCCCGCGCGATGTCCGGCGAGGCGCAGGGCGTGGTCGCCGTGGCGGACGCCGGGGCGATCGGGGGGGCGGTGCCAGGCCGCGGAGCCCTGGCGGCGCGGATCGCAGGGGCGGCGCCCGTGACCGGAGCCGTCCCGGACCGGGGCGCCCCCGGGGTTCTCGCCGTCCTGGCGGAGGCCCAGGACCCCGGCAACGCCGGGACGATCATCCGCACTGCGGACGCGATGGGGGCGGCGGGCGTCGTGGTCGCCGCCGGATCCGTCGACGTGCGCGCACCAAAGGTCATCCGCTCCTCAGCGGGATCCGTCTTCCACCTGCCCGTCGTCACCGGGTGGCCCCTGGACGAGGCGGTTCGCGCGCTCCACGAGCAGGAGTGCGTCCTCGTCGGCACCTCCGGCTCGGACGGATCCCTCGATCTGGCGGAGCTTCTGGAGGACAGCCTGGTCCGCGCCCCCTCCGTCCTGGCGGGCCCGGTCGCCTGGATGATGGGCAACGAGGCCCGGGGCCTGTCCGCCGACCAGGAGGCCCTGTGCGATCTCCTCGTGCGCATCCCCATGACCGGGCAGGCGGAGTCCCTCAACGTGGCATCGGCCGCGGCCATCTGCCTGTTCGCGTCCCAGACGGCAGGTTCGCGAGCCCGATACGCTGGTGGGCATGCGCATCCGTGAGCTCGACGAGACTCAGCTGATCGAGAGCTTCCAGCGCCTGCTGCCGTCGGGCGGGCGCACGGTGGTGGGCCCCGGCGACGACTGCGCGGTCATCGCCGCCCCCGAGGGGGCCTTCCTGGTCACCACCGACGTGCTCGTGAGCGGGGAGCATTTCCGCCTGGACTGGTCCGCCCCGGATGAGATCGGAGCCCGGGCGGCCGCCCAGAACCTGGCGGACATCGCCGCGATGGGCGGGCGGACGTCCTCGCTGGTCGTCTCCCTGGTGCTGCCGCGCGACCTCGACGTCGACTGGCTGCTCGCCCTGGTCGCGGGCTTCGGGGAGCGGGCGCGCGCCGCGGGCGCAGGCGTGGTCGGAGGCGACCTGGCGGCGGGGGAGCAGCTGACCATCGCGGTGACGGCCCACGGGTGGGCGTCCGCGGCGCCGGTGCTGCGGACGGGCGCCCGTCCCGGCGACACGCTGGCGGTGGCCGGGACGCTCGGGCGATCGGGCGCGGGACTCGAGCTGCTGGGCCGGGGTCTGGTCGCCGGGAGCGAGCACGACCCGACGGTGCTCGGGGGCCTCGCCGAGGCGATCCAGGTCTACCGCGCTCCCGTCCCTCCGCTGGAGGCGGGCCCCGCGGCCGCGGCCCATGGGGCCCATGCCATGCTCGACGTCTCCGACGGGCTGGTCGTCGACGCCGGACGGATGGCCCGGGCCTCCGCCGTGGTGGTGGAGCTGGACTCCTCGTTGCTGGGGCCCGATGCCCGGGCCCTCGAACCCGCCGCGCGCCTGTGCGGGCACCCCGCACTGGACTGGGCCCTGTTCGGGGGGGAGGACCATGCGATGCTGGCGGCCTTCCCGCCCGCCGTCGTCCTGCCCCAGCCCTTCCGCCCCATCGGCGTCATCGGGGCGGTCGAGCCGGCGGCCGGGCCGCGCGTGCGACTGGACGGCCGGGAGATCTCCGGCGGGTGGGACCACTTCCGCCGATCGTGACGGGGGCCCGGAGCGGGGGAGGCGAGAAAGAGGGCCCGCGAGGATCTCTCCTCACGGGCCCCGCCGGTCCCGGACCGGCCCGGCGATCAGATCGCGCGGATGACCTTGTCGGACTTCAGGCAGGTGGTGCACACGTTGAGACGCTTGGGGGTCCCGTTGACCAGGGCGCGCACGCGCTGGATGTTCGGGTTCCACCGGCGGTTCGTGCGCACATGAGAGTGCGAGACGCTCTTGCCGAAGCCCGGCCCCTTGCCGCAGACGTCGCAAACGGAAGCCACGATGTTCTCCTCGATGACAGTGTCGGTGATCCCGCCGGGGCGAGATGGTCGGCCCGCGTGGAGGATCCAGCACGGGCAACCACAACAGGATAACGGACAGGAGGGCGCCGGTCCAAGCAGCTGGGCGCCTTCCCGCGTGTCAGGTGGCACACAGCGCGGCCCCCGCCGACAATTGGCGGGTCGCGGGCCGCACGGTCCGCCGTCCGACGACTCCCGGAGGGGACCGTGCCACTGACCGCAGCCACGTGGGCGGCGACGCTGCGCCTCGCCGCGGAGGAGCTGGGTCGGATGCGCGTCTTCATCGACGACCTGGACGGGTGGGACGGCGAGGACGGCGACACCGGGTCGAACGCCCATCTCACGGTCGCGGCGATGGAGCACGCGGTGGCGTCCCTGGATCCGTCGGCCCCGCTGGACGCCGCGCTGGAGGCGTCGGCCGTCGAAGGCCTGCGCGGGGGCGTCGGGCACATCGGCGTGCTGCTCGCGATCGTCGTGTCGGCCTGGGCGCGCGCCGTCGGCGCCTCCCAGCCCGTCACCCCGGTCTCGCTGCGCCGGATGCTGCGGGCGCTGCCCTGGGAGGTCCCGGACGCGCACCTGGAGTGGACGGTCGCCGTGGAGGCCATGTTCGACGAGGCCACGTCCGAACTCGACACGTTGGGGGAGACCCTCCCCGATGAGGCGGGCATCGTCTCCCGGTTCTCCGCCCAATCCCAGTACGGCCTCGTCAACGCCACCTCGGAGCGGACGGGGCGGGTGGATGCGGGCGCCGCGGTGCTCGCCGTGCTGATCGCCTGCCTGGACGCCGCCGTCAGGGACGACCACGCGATGCTCGACTCCCTGGCCAGGATGCTCGCGGAACTCGCCGGGTCGAACGCGCCGCCCTCACCGCGCCCGCAGGCGCCGGCCCCCGGGCGCGCGTTCACCGTCGACGTCCTCCTCCAAGGATCCCGCTCCGACGCCGGCTCCGCCCGCGCCGCCCTGGACGCCCTCGGCGTGCGCTACTCCTGCGCCGGGCATATCGACCTCTTCGGAGTCGGCACCTGGCGCCTCCACGTCGACACCTCCGCGCCGCTGGCGGTGAGGCCGCGCGCGGGCGCGGTGCGCCGCTTCCAGGTCTGCGACGCGCGGCCGGACGAGATGATCGGCCAAGACACCCTCTCCGATGGGGTCACCCACCGCGGGGTGCGCCTGTTGGAGCGGCGCACGCTGCGCCGGGTCGAACGCGCCGCTGTCGTCGCCCTCACCCGCGCGCCCGGTCTGGTCGAGGACCTCGCGCAGGCCGGGGCCGTGGTCCTGCTGGATCCCGATCCCGCCGACCTCGGGGTCGTGGACGCGCTGGCCCGCAGGTCCTCCGCAGGCGTGTGCCTGGTCGTGCCCGGGTCGGGCGTCCTCCCCGGGATCGACGAGGGCGACCCGGCGCGCATCGTCGTGGCCGGCAGCCGGGACGACCTCTCGGCGCTGGCGGTCGCCCAGGCCTGCGGCCCCCTGTTCCTCCCCCAGCCCGGCGGGCCGGAGGTCGCCGCCCTCGTCGCCCAGATGCTGCGCGGCACCGCCGACCAGGCCCTGGCCCGGTCCACGGTGGTTCCTCTGCCCGGAGACGCCGACGGCCCTCGGGTCCAGGCGGCCGTCCGGGAGGTGCTCGCCGTCCAGCCACGTGCCTGCCGCGTCCTGGTGTCCGCGGGCGACGGGCCGATGCTCGTGGCCGTGCTCCGGCAGGTCCTCGCCGGCGCCGGGCCCGAGCCGCCGGCGCCCGACCTCGAGGTCATGGACGGAGGCCAGGAGGGGCCCAGTCTCCTGCAGGGGATCCGATGAGCGCGCTGGACATCCCCCTGTCCCTGCGTCTGCCCCGGGCGACCGCCCGGAAGCTCGACGCCGCCGGGATGCGGACCGTCGGCGACCTCCTGTCCCTGCCTCCCCGGCGTTACGACCACTGGGGGGCGCTCACCCGGATGTCCGGCCTGCGCGAGGGCGAAGACGTCACCCTCCTCGCCGAGGTTGTCTCGCAGCGCCTCATCCCCAACCGGTCGCGCGCCGGCGTGCGCCTGGAGGTCACGCTGACGGACGGCGCCGACCAGATGGCCGCCACCTTCTTCGCCCACTCCGAGTACCGCCTGGCCCCGCACCGCCGCCTCCTGGTCCCCGGATCCACGTTCCTCTTCGCCGGCAGGGTCGGGTCCTTCCGCGGAAGCCTCCAGCTCACCCACCCGCAGTTCGAGGGCGCCGAGGACGAGTCCGAGGACGACATCCGCCGCCGGCAGGAGCGCCCGATCCCGATCTACCCGGGAGGGTCGGGACTGACCTCCTGGGTGATCGCGCGCGCCGTCGCCATGGTGCTCGACCAGCTGGACGACGCCGACGTCCCCGACCCGGTGCCGGAGGAGGTCCGCACCCGTCGGGACGTCCTGCCGCGCGCCGAGGCCCTGCGGCTGCTCCACGCCCCGAGCAGCGACCTGGACCATCGGCGGGCCCGCCAGTCGCTGGCCTTCGAGGAGGCCTTCGTCCTGGAAGCGGGTCTGCTGGCCGCCCGGGCCGGCGTCAGCGGCGAGCGGGCCCCCGCCTGCCCGGTCTCGGGCAACGCCGTCCTGGAGGCGTTGCTCGGCCACCTGCCCTTCACGCTCACCGAGGCCCAGCGCTCGGCTCTCGCCGAGATCCAGGAGGATCTCTCCCTCACGCGCCCGATGCAGCGCCTGCTTCAGGGGGACGTCGGCTCCGGGAAGACTGTCGTGGCGCTGGCGGCGATGTGCCAGGTCGTGGGCGCCGGCCACCAGGCGGCCCTGCTGGCCCCCACCGGCATCCTCGCCCAGCAGCACGCGGAGTCCCTGAGGCGCCTCCTCGAACCGGTGCGGCAGGCGGGCCGGGAGGTTCCCCTGCGCGTTCTGACGGGCGCGTCGGGGGCACGGGCCCGGCGCGAGGTCGACGAGGTGGTGCGCGGGACGGATCCCGCCATCGTCGTGGGCACGCACGCGCTGCTCCAGGACACCGTCCGCTTCGCGGACCTGGGCCTGGTCGTCGTCGACGAGCAGCACCGCTTCGGCGTGGCCCAGCGCGACCGCCTGCGCCGCCCCTCGGGGGCGGACGGGGACTCCCGGCGGGTCGCCCACCAGCTCGTCATGACCGCCACCCCGATCCCCCGGACCGTGGCGATGACGGTTTTCGGCGACCTCGACGAGACCCGCATGACGGGGCTGCCCCCCGGCCGGACCCCTGTGCGCACCTATCTGGTCGATGCTGCGAACGCCGCCTGGATGGACCGCGTGTGGGCCCGCGCCCGGGAGGAGGTCGCCTCCGGCGGGCGCGTGTACGTCGTGTGCCCCCGCATCGACGAGGACGACGCTGTCGCCGACGCCGATGCGGAGGCGCCGGGGGGCTCGCGCCCCCCGCTGGCGAGCGTCGCGGCCGTCGCCCAGAGCCTGCGGGCCTCGACGCCGTTGGCGGGGCTGGGGATCCAGGAGCTGCACGGGAAGATGCCGCAGGCGCGCAAGACCCAGGTCATGGAGGATTTCACGTCGGGGCGCGCCCCGGTGGTCGTGGCCACCACCGTCGTCGAGGTCGGCGTCGACGTCCCCGAGGCGTCGCTGATGGTCATCCTCGACGCCCAGCAATTCGGGCTCTCCCAGCTCCATCAGCTGCGAGGGCGCGTCGGACGCTCCGAGCGCGAGTCGGTCTGCCTGGCCGTGCACCGCCACGAGGCCGGAGCCGCCACCATGGAACGGCTGCGCGCCTTCGAGGGCACGGCGGACGGCTTCGAGCTGGCCAACGAGGATCTGCGCCTGCGCCGGGAGGGCGACGTGCTGGGCGCCGACCAGTCGGGACGTACTTCCGGCCTGCGCTTCCTGTCCGTGCAGCGCGACGAGGCCCTCATCCGCGTCGCCCGGGAGGAGGCCGCGGACGCGGTGGCCCGGGACCCGCGCCTGGCGGGCCACCCGGACCTCGCCGCCTCCGTCCGGGCTCGCTCCGGAAGCGACCTCGTGTGGATGGAACGGTCATGACGGGCGGGGACGCCCTCGTCGATGTCCGTCGAGGACCCCGTACAGTGGGGCCATGACACGGATCGTGGCGGGTGAGGTCGGCGGGCGCACCCTCAAGGTCCCCCCGCGCGGGACGCGCCCCACCTCCGAGCGCGTGCGCGAGGCCCTGTTCTCCCGGCTCGAGCACCAGGGCGCCGTGGATGGGGCCCGCGTGCTGGACCTCTACGCGGGATCCGGCGCGCTGGGCCTCGAGGCCCTCTCCCGGGGCGCCGAGCGGGCGGACCTCGTCGAGCGCTCGCGCGCGGCCGCCCAGGTGGTGGCCGCCAACATCCGGGCGACGGGATTCGGCGACCGCGCCCGCGTCCACACCACCGACGTCCGGACGTACCTGCTCTCCCGGTCCGGGGAGACGATGCTGGGCGGCGACGTGGACCTCGTCCTGGCGGACCCGCCCTACGACATCGAGGAGCGGGAGCTGGCGGAGGTCCTGGACCTCCTGGGCGCATGGATCGGGCCGGAGACCCTGGTCGTCGTCGAGCGCTCGACGCGCAGCCCCGAGCCCCAGTGGCCCGGCCACCTGGTCCTCGAGGACCGCCGCACCTGGGGGGAGACGGCCGTCTGGTCCGCCTCACCCGCGCCGGACGTGTGCCCTGCCTAGACTGGGCCCATGACGACCGCCGTGCTGCCGGGCTCCTTCGACCCGATCACCCTGGGGCATGTCGACCTGGCGCGGCGCGCCACGCGCCTGGCCGACCACGTCGTCGTGGCCGTCGGCGTGAACGCGGGCAAGCGCGCGCTGCTGCCCGTGAGTCTGCGCGTCGACCTGGCGGCCCAGGCGGTCGCCGGAATCGCGGGCGTGAGCGTGCGCGGTTTCGACGGGCTGCTCGTCGACCTGTGCCACGAGCTCGGGGCCGACCTCGTCGTCAAGGGGATCCGCGACAGCGCGGACGTCGCCTGGGAGACGACGCAGGCGAGCGTCAACCGCGAGATCGGCGGCGTCGAGACGGTGTTCCTGCCCACCCGGGGAGAGCTCGCCCACGTCTCGTCCTCGATCGTGCGGGAGCTGGCCTCCTTCGGAATGGACGTCTCCCGGTATGTCCCCGCCGCCGTGGCGCGCGCCCTGGCGGACAATGGGCCATGGGACGGACGGGACGGACACGGGTCGCAGGGAGTGGACGATGACTGAGATGGCTGAGCAGCAGCAGGACGCGGGGCCCGACGGCGCCGCCGCAGGAGGGGACCAGGACTGGTCGGGCGACCAGACGGTCTACGGCCCCTCGACGGTCATCGCCGCGCTCGACCAGATGGAGGATCTCATCAGCCAGGCGCGGGCGGTGCCCCTGTCCGCCACGGTGATGGTGAACCGCGCGGAATTCGTCGACCTCATCGAGCAGGCCCGGGAGGCCCTCCCGGAGGACCTCGTGGCGGCCGACGCCGTCGTGGCCGACGCCGACGCCGTGCTCGGCCGGGCGGACTCCGCCGCCGAGGTCACGATCGCAGAGGCGAACGCCCGGGCGCGCGCCACGATCGACGCGGCGCGGGAGAAGGCCGAGCAGATGCTCGCCGAGGCCCGTGAACAGGCCGACCACTTGGCGGCTCGCGCCGCCGAGGACGCGGAGAACACGCGCGCCCAGGCGCGGGCCGACGCGGAGTCCGCCCTGGCCGACGCGAGCGCGCAGGCCGAGCGCCTCGTGTCCTCGGCGACGATCACGCAGATGGCGGAGGATCGCGCCCGCCAGATCGTCTCGGAGGCGAAGGACCGCGAGCAGAGGATGCGCAGCGGCGCCGACGAGTATGCCGCGACCTCGTTGGGCGAGCTCTCCCGGCTGCTCTCCGACCTCCAGCGGCGCACGGACGCGGGCCGGCACGCCATCGCCGAGCGCAACGGAATCGACCAGACGGACATCAGCATTGACCACGACTGACACCCCCTTGCTCCTCACCCTGACCGATCTGCCGCGGGCGATCGGCTCCACGGTCCACCGGTCGCTCGCCTGGACCGCGCCCGATGACCTCGGCACCTCCTCGATGCGCGTCGAACCCGGGACCGAGCTGGCTCCCGAGGTCGACCTCACCTCCGTCGACGACGGGGTGCTGGTGCGCCTGACTGTGGCCGTCGACCTGATCGGGGAGTGCGTGCGCTGCCTGGACCCGGTGCGCGCCCACCACGACGTCGAGGCGGCCGAGGTCTACTTCGAGCCCGGTGGCCCCCGCCACCGCCGCGCGCGCCAGCAGGCGGAGGACGAGCCGGAGGAGGACGACGTCGCCCGGATCGGGCCGCACGACACGATCGACGTGGAGCCGCTGATCCGCGATTCCGTGGTCACGCTGGTCGACCCGCTGCCCCTGTGCCGTCCGGACTGCCCCGGCCTGTGCCCCGTGTGCGGCGAGAGGCTCGCGGACCTGCCCGCCGGCCACCGCCACGAGGACGTCGATCCGCGCCTGGCGGGCCTCGCCGCCCTCCTGGAGGACGTCCCCGGCTCGGAGGGGGACGCGCGCTGATGCCACGCACGCCGCGACTGCCCGCCCCCCCCAACGACGACCCCGCGCAGCTTCTCGCGCGGTGGGGAGCCGACATCGATCCCGAACTGCTGGAGCTCGCCCTCACGCACCGCAGCTACGCCTACGAGGCGGGCGGCATCCCGCACAACGAGCGCCTCGAGTTCCTCGGCGACGCCGTCTTGTCGATCGTGGTGGCGGACAGGCTCTTCCGCGACCACCCGGACCTCCCCGAGTCCGATCTGTCGAGGATGCGCGCGGCGACCGTCTCCCAGGAGCCCCTGGCGATGGTCGCGCGCTCCATCGGGCTGGGCGACTTCATCCGGCTGGGGCGCGGCGAGGGGCTGACGGGCGGGCGCGACAAGGACTCGATCCTCTCCGACACCGTCGAGGCCCTCATCGGCGCCACCTACCTGTCCCACGGCCTGGAGGCGGCGCGCTCCGTCGTCCTCCGCCGCCTCGCCCGCCTGCTCGACCACGCGGTCGAGAGGGGCCAGACCCAGGACTGGAAGACGATCCTCGTCGAGTACGCGCACGCCCAGGGGCTGGAGGAACCGGTCTACGCGGTCGAGGGGGAGGGGCCCGACCACGAGCGTGTCTTCACGGCGCGCGTGTCCTTCGGCGAGGGCGAACCCGCTGGCCGTGCCACCGAGACCTCGAAGAAGCACGCGGAGAACATGGCCGCGCGCGACGCCATGAAACGCCTCGACCCGCAATGGCTGCCCTCATGAGCGGTCCGGCGTCAGCACTGGGACCTTCGCCCCGGTACGATGGGGGAGTGATCGAGAACGTGAACCAGCCTGGCAGCCCCGTGCGCGTCATGATCGTCGACGACCACGAGATCGTGCGCCGGGGCATCGCCGAGATCGTCGACCGCTCGGACAATCTCGAGGTCGTCGCCGAGGCCGGCACCGTCGCCGACGCCCTGCGCCGCGCCGACCTGGTGCTGCCGGACGTCATTCTCATCGACCTTCAGCTGCCCGACGGCACGGGCATCGACATCATGGACGAGCTCAGCCACAGCCATCCGGAGATCAAGCCGATCGTCCTCACGTCCTTCGACGACGACGAGGCGCTGGCGGAGTCCCTGCAGAAGGGGGCCCGCGCCTACGTTCTCAAGACCGTGCGCGGGGCGGAGATCACCGACGTCATCAAGGCGGTGGCGGCCGGACGCGTCCTGCTGGACGAACGCACGGTGACGCGCCGGCGCGCCGATCACGACGACCCGACGGCGGACCTCACCCCTTCGGAGCGCAAGGTCCTCGAGCTCATCGGGGACGGCCTGAGCAACCGCGAGATCGGGGAGAAGCTCGGCGTCGCGGAGAAGACCGTCAAGAACCACATCACCTCGCTGCTGTCCAAGATGGGCCTCCAGCGCCGCACGCAGGTCGCCGCATGGGTGGCCGGCCAGCGCGCCGCCGCCTGGCGCAACTGACCAGATCCCCGGAGCCGCTCGCCCCCCGCGGGCGGGGCCCGCGGGTCACGGCTTCGCCAGAGGCGCCCTCCACGCGATCTCCGTGCCGAGCCCATTGATCCCGGGGCGGAACTCGAAGGTGCCGCCATGGCGGCGCGCGCGGGCCGCCAGGTTGCCCAGCCCCGAGTTGCGCGTGCGGTCCGGGTCGATGCCGGTGCCGTCGTCGGCGATGGCCACGGTGAGGGTCCCCGTCTCCTCGTGGCCCTCGATCTCGACCGTCACCCGCGCGGCGGTCGCGTGGGCGTGGCGGGCGATGTTGGACAACCCCTCGCGGACGACGGCGACGACGTCGTCAGACAGGTCGTCGTCCACCCGGCCCTCCGCCTGCTCGGTCATCGTCTCCTCGCGGTCCTCCACGGCGTTGATGGCCTGGCCGTCCAGGGAGATCACCAGGGAGGGCGCGAAGCCCAGGAAGTTGCGGGCCAGCGACGCCTCGCGCCGGATGCGCTCGACCACCCCGACGTTCTGGTCGCGTTCGCGCAGATTGTGGACGATCGCCCGGATCTGGCGCACGGCCTCGTCGACGGAGGCCAGGGAGTCGTCCAGGGAGGAGATGATCTCCTCGCGGGTGAGCTCCCCGCCGGCGACCTTCTGCTTCGTGGCGTCCAGCTGCATGCCGGCGGCGAAGAGCTGCTGGATCGCGAAGTCGTGGAGGTCCCGCCCGATCCGGTCGCGCTCGTCCAGCAGGTTCGCGACGTCCTCGGCGTGGCGGGCGGAGGCCAGTTCCAGCGCCAGGGTCGCCTGGGAGGCCAGGGACTCGGCGAGCGGCAGATCGGAGGAGCCGAACTCGGAGCGGCCCTGGCGGCGCAGCAGGATGAGGACGCCGATCGACTTGCCTCGGGTGCGCAGCGGCGCGTAGAGGGCGGGCCCGAACTCGGCAAGCTCGGGCACCCGCATCGTCTGGGCGCGGGCCAGGGAGTCGACGATCATGCCGGTGCCCTCATGGAGGACGGACATCGCGCGGCCCTCCGGCGGGAAGACGACGCCGACGAGGCGCTCGGAGTGGTAGCCGTCCGCGATCTCCCCCGCCCAGGCGTCGCCGACGGAGGGGAGCACGATGAGCGCCGTGTCCGCCTCGGAGACCTCGCGCACCGAGTGCGCGATGAGGGCGAGGGCCTCCTCCTCGTCGGCGCCCTCGAGCATCGTCGTCGTGAGGTTCTGGGAGGCTGCGATCCACCGTTCGCGGTTGCGGGCCTCCGCGTAGAGCTCGGCGTTCTCCACGGCGACGCCCGCCGCCGAGGCGAGGGCCGTGACGATCTCGACATCGGTCTGGTCGAAGCCGCCGAACTTGTCGGTGAGGTAGAGGCGGCCGTAGACCTGCTCGTGGACCAGGACGGGCACGCCCAGGAAGTTCTCGATGCGGGGGTGGCCCGGGGGGAGGGGCACGGGCGAGTGGTCCGAATGGGCCACGTCGTTGACGATGAGCGAGCCCTCGGTGGGGATCTCCCCGATGAGCCCCAACCCGACGGGCGGGTGCCCCATCTGGGCGGCCCGGCCGGCCGAGAAGCCGTGCTGGATGAACATCGAGGTCTCGCCCCAGTTGTCCAGGACGGACAGCGCGCCGTAGCGGGCGCCCGTCTGGCGGCAGGCCTGGTCGACGAAGTTCTGCAGGGCGGGTCGCAGGTGCAGGTTCGAGGTGAGGTCCAGGGCGGCTTCCAGCAGCCGGAAGTCCTGGCGGTCCGTGGTCATCATGCCTCCTGTTCGACAGCCCAACGGTAGCGGTCGCTGCGCCGCGTGAGCTCCTCGTGGGTCCCGCGGGCGACGACCCGGGCGGGGGCGCCCGGCGCGGGACGGTCGAGGACGAGGACGAGGTCGGCGCCGTCCAGGGCGGACAGCCGGTGGGTGGCGACGACGACGCCGCGCCCGCGGGATCCGGTCGCCAGCAGGACGCGCATCAGCGCGTCGGCGGTGGGGGGATCCAGGTGCTCCGCGGGTTCGTCCAGCAGCATGAGCGGCGCCGGGGCTGCAACGGCCCGCGCCAGCAGGAGACGCCGACGCTCTCCCCCCGACACGGCGGTGCCGCCCGGGCCCAGCAGCGTGTCGAGGCCGCCGGGCAGCCGGTCCAGCCACTCGCCGAGGCCCGCGGTCGCCAGCAGCCGCCTCGCCTGTTCGGCGGTGAGCCCGGGGTCGGCGACGCGGAGGTTCTCCAGGACCGTCGTGTCGAAGACGTGGGCGTCCTCGGCGGTCATCGTGACCCGGGCCGTGACGTCGGCGCGGTCCCCGCCCCACACGTCGCACCCATCCAGGGTCACCGTGCCCTCGACGGGCGCGAGCAGGCCGGCCAGCGTGGCGAGCAGCGTCGACTTCCCGATCCCGGAGGGGCCGACGAGCGCCAGGCGGGACCCGGGGCCCACCTCCAGGTCGATCCCGCGGGCGACGACGGGACCGCCGGGCCATCCGACCGCGAGCCCGCGCGCCACCAGGCGGGGGCCGTCCGGGCTCGCGGGGACGGGGTGGGCGGTCACCGGGGTGTCATGGCCCAGCAGCTCGTCGATGCGCACGGCGGCCGAGGCCGAGCGCACGAGCTGCGTGGCCGCCCCGGACAGCTCGGCCGTGCCCTCGAAGGAGGACAACGGGGTGAGGACCAGGACGGCCAGGGCGACGGCGGCGACCTGGCCGGAAGCGGTCTGGGGGACGCCGACCAGCAGGGCGCCGACCACGGCCGCGCCCATCGCGATGCGGTCGATGCCCGAGGCCGCGCCGGACAGGCGCGCCGCGCGGGAGGCGGATCGGCTGAGGGCGTCCTCGACGTCGCGCAGGTGGCGGTGGAGGCGGGGGAGGGCCCCCGAGATCTGCAGTTCCGCCGCCCCGTCCATGACCGACATCGCCGTGGCCGCTAGGTCCGTGCGCGCCGAACGGGACTCCTCCTCGGCGACGCGGGCCGCTCGCATGAGGAGGAGGGGGGTGAGGACACCGGACACGACGAGGCACCCGGCCAGGATCAGGGCGCTCGCCGGGGACAGGAGCGCGATCCCGGCGACGGTGCCCGCTCCCACGATGGCGGTGACCGCGGCGGGCAGGAAAGCCTTGACCACGAGGTCGCCGACGTCGTCGACGTCGGCCCCGGTGCGAGCCAGGAGATCCCCGCGGCGCAGAGCGGCGACGCGGTCGACGCGGGCGGAGGCCAGGGCGTCGTAGAGGTTCTGGCGCAGCGCGTCCATGCCGGTGAGCGCCACGCGGTGGCTGGCGAGGCGCTGGAGGTAGCGCATGAGGGCGCGCGAGATGCCGAACATCCGCACGGCGACGGCGGCCACGGTCAGCGAGAGCACGGGGGGCTGCTGGGAGGCGCGGGCGATGAGCCAGGCGGAGGTCGCGGCCAGCCCGATCGCGGAGCCCAGCCACAGGACGCCGAGCAGGACGGACACGGCGACACCGCGGGCGTCGACCTCGAGGAGCCGGAGGACGCGGCGCAGGGCCCGGCGTTCGGCGCCGGTGAGGAACAGGGTCATCGCCGGGCGCTCCCCTGCTCGTGCGCCTCGTCCGCGCCGGCCTGGTCGGGATCCAGGAAGCCGGGGAGGCTGACGGAGACGTCGCCGAGGCGTTCCACGCGGGACAGCTGCGGCCACCGGCTCTCCTCCTGGGGGGTCGCCGCCCGCCAAGGCACGTCGATGACCTGGTCGGCGGCGGCGACGACGGCGGCGCGGTGGGCGATGACGATGACGATCCGCCCCTGGTCCCGCAGTCGGGCGAGCGTGCGCACCACGGTGGCCTCGCTCATGGCGTCCAGGTGGGCGGTGGGCTCGTCGAGGACCACCAGGCGCGAGTCGTCCAGGAGGGCGCGGGTGAGGGCCAGACGCTGGCGCTGTCCGACGGACAGGCCGACGCCTCCCTGGCCGACGGGCGTGTCCCATCCCTGCCCGAGGCCGTCCACGACCGTGTCGAACCCTGTGGCGTGGGCCGCCTCGGCGAGAGTCGCCGGATCGGCGTCCCCGGGGAGGTTCGACCGCGCCGTCCCGGGCACCAGCTGCGGCGTCTGGGGCACCCAGGTGACCCCCGCCCACCACGAGGCCGGGTCGATGTCGGCCAGGTCGGTGGGCGTGCCCTCGGCGTGCGGGCGCACGAGGACCCGTCCGCGCGTGGCGGGCTCCAGCCCCAGCAACACCATCGCCGTCGTGGACTTCCCCGAGCCGGACGGGCCGCGTAGGGCGGTGACGGTGCCGGGGGAGAGCGCGGCCGACAGTCCCGCGGGCGCCCACGCGCCCCGCGCGGCCACCCAGAGGTCGTCGAGGACGATGTCGGCGTCGGCGAGACGGGGCGCGGTCGACGAGCCGCGCGGCGGCTCCTCGGCCTCCAGCACGTCGAAGGCGGCGGCCGCGGCCGCCACGCCGTTGGCGGAGGCGTGGAACTGGGCGCCCACCTGGCGCAGCGGCTCGAAGACCTCCGGGGCGAGCATGATGACCACCAGTCCGGTGGCGAGGCCGACGTGGCCGTAGACCAGGCGCATGCCGACCTCGACGGCCACGAGCGCGACGGAGAGCGTCGCCAGGAACTCCAGGACGCCGCCCGAGAGGAACGCGACGCGCAGGGTCGTCATCGTGGTCCGGGTGTTGTCCCGGCCCAGGCGGCGGATGTGGTCGCGGGGGGCTCCTTCGCGTCCCAGCGCCCGGAGCGTGGGCAGCCCCGACATGAGGTCCAGCAGCTGGGAGCCCAGGCGCTCCATCGCCAGCAGCTTCTTCTCCGACGACTCCTGTGTGAAACGCCCGATGAGGATCATGAACACGGGGATCAGGGGGACGGTGAGCGCCGAGATCAGGGCGGACCAGAAGTCCTGGAGGAGGATCGTGACGAGGGCCAGCGGGGTGACGGTGACGACCAGCACCAGCTGGGGGAGGAACTTGACGAAGTAGGGCTCCAGGTCGTCGAGCCCGCGGGTGACCAGGGTGGCAGTGTCGGCGCCGTGGCGGGCCCGCCACCGCGGCCCCAGGCGCTCGGCCTTCTCGACGAGGGCGGATCGCAACTCGCGGATCGTCCCCTCCGCGGCGCGGCGGCCCCAGGCCTCCCGCAGGCCGACCGTGAGGCCGCGGGCGAGGACGACCGCGGCCAGCGCCGCGATGGGGCGGCGCACGTCGCCCAGCGTGGCGGTTCCCTCGATGACGGGGCTGGCCGCCCGGGAGATGAGGAAGGCCTGGACGATGACCAGGACGGCGGTGAGGAGCCCTAGGACGGCGATGGTGAGGATGTAGCGGCGCGCGGAGCGCGCGTACGTCATCAACCGCGGGTCGAAGGGCTTCACGTGACCATTCTGTCAGGATCTGCCTGCCGGGGTGCGGGGCGGGGGCGGGGCCGGGCGTCCGGCCCCGCCCCCGGCAGGTGGGAGGGCGGCGGTCTCAGCCGACCAGGAAGTTGTGGCCGAGCCGGATGGAACGGGGCGGCAGCCCCGCGTTATCCTCGACGTCCTGGGCGGACACGCGGCGGCGGAACGTCCAGTAGGACCAGGCCGTGTAGACGAGGACGACGGGGACGAGGACGAGCGCCACGACCGACATGATCCTCAACGTGGGGCCGGTGGCCGAGGCCTGGTCGATGGTCAGCGAGTAGGCCGGATCGATGCTGGACTTCATGACGGCGGGGGCCATCGCGCAGAAGATCCAGGAGACCACGCCGGCGATGCCCACGGCGGACAGCGCGAAGGACGGGCCTTCGCGTCGCGTCGCCCGCTGCGCGAGCGCCGCGGAGGCGATGAGCGAGAGAGCCGCGATGACCAGCGGGATCCACGCGTAGACGTTGCTCGCGTAGGCGAACTGCCCCCACAGGGCGACGACCGCCACCAGGGCGACGGCCACGACGGAGGCGGGAGCGGCCAGCGTGTTCGCCCGCTGGCGCACCGGGCCTTGCGTCTTGAGCGCCAGGAATTGGGCGCCCAGGGAGACGCACAGGGCGACGACGGCCACGCCGGTGAGCAGCGTGAAGGGGGTGAGCAGGCTGAAGAACCCGCCGGTGAGCTGGTGGGCGGAGGTGGCGGCTGCCGCCTCGACGTCCGCCGTGGGCACGACCTGCTGGGTCGCCCGGTCCACGACCTCGATCCTCATGCCCTGGGCGAGGTTGCCGAAAGCGACCCCCAGCAGGAGGGGCACGCCCACCGCGGCGGCTGTGTGGAATCCATCCCACACCGCGCGCCACTTCGCCGTGGCGATCTTCGAGCGCCACTCGAGGGCGGAGATGCGCAGGATGAGCAGGACGAGGATGAGGAAGAGGGCCAGGTACATGCCCGAGAACATCGTCGCGTACCACTCGGGGAACGCGGCGAAGGTCGCCCCGCCGGCCGTCAGCAGCCACACCTCGTTGCCGTCCCAGTGCGGGCCGATGGTGCGCACGACGGAGGTGCGCTCGCGGTCGTTCTTCGCCACGACGTGCAGCAGCATGCCGACGCCGAAGTCGAAGCCCTCGAGGACCAGGTACCCGGTCCACAGGACGGCGATGAGGATGAACCAGAGGATGCTCAGTGTCATGGGAGTCTCCCTGCTCAGTAGCCGAAGGACAGGGCGCCCACGGACTCGTCGTCCGGCGTCGTGTCGGCGGTGGAGGAGTGGATGCCCTCACGGGCGTAGCGCCGCATCAGGCCGATCCAGATGACGGCGAGCGCCAGGTAGAGCAGCGTGAACACGATGAGCGTCGCGAGCACCTGCCCGGCTGGCACCGCGGTCGAGATGCCGGCCTGGGTGAGCATGAAGACCGACCCCCCGCCGGCCAGGTCCTCCAGATTCGGCACGACAACCCATGGCTGGCGTCCCATCTCGGTGAGGATCCAGCCCATCGAGGCCGCGATGAAGGGCGTGGGCACGGTGATGAGCGCGAACGTGCCGAGCTTGCGGTCCGTGGGCACGCGGCCCCGTCGCACGGCCCACAGCCCCCACGCGGCCAGGACCGCGGCGAAGGCGCCGAGGCCGATCATGAGTCGGAACGACCAGAAGGTGACGGTCTGGGGCGGGCGGAAGTCGTAGTCGGCGGCGTCGCCGTACTTCGCGACGAAGTCGGGGTTCGCGTTGAGCGTGTCGACGAGGTCCCGCTGGATGTCGGCCACGCCCTGGATCTCGCCGTGCGGGTCGTTGGTGAACAGGATCGAGGACACGTAGGGGATCTCGATGAACTTGGTCGGCTCCCCCGAGTCGTCGGTCGGGCAGGACCCGAATTGGGCGACCGTCATCGCGACCTCGGTGTCGGAGACGCACACGCCGTCGGCGGCGGCCATCTTCATGGGCTGGACCCGGGCCACCTCCTGGCCCTGGATATGGCCCGTCCCGATGGTGAGCACCCCGGAGACCAGCATGATGACCAGCCCGAAAACGGCGACGGGACGCCACGTCTTCTGCGCCTCCGCGTGGCCCGCCTTCCCGCCCTCGCGGGCGGCGCGGGTCATCCACCAGATTGAGATGCCGGCGACGAAGGTCGCGGCGATGAGCCACGCGCTGACGATGACGTGCGCGAACTCCCAGACCAGGACCGAGTTGGTGATGACCTCGAGGAATCCGCCGACGCCGTCGAGCTCGGCGCGGCCGGTCTCCGCGTTGTACACGGTGCCGACCGGGTGCTGCATCCAGGAGTTCGCCGCCAGGATCCACAGGGCGGAGAGCATCGTGCCGATGGCCACGAACCAGATGCACGCCAGGTGCCAGCCTTTGGACAGCCGGCCCCAGCCGAAGATCCACAGTCCCAGGAACGTCGACTCCAGGAAGAAGGCGAGGAGCGCCTCGACGGCCAGGGGGGCGCCGAAGATGTCGCCGACATAGCGGGAGTACTCCGACCAGTTCATGCCGAACTGGAACTCCTGGACGATGCCGGTGGCCACGCCCAGCGCGAAGTTGATGAGCAGCAGCTTGCCGAAGAAGCGCGTGGCCTGGAGCCAGGCGTCCTTGCCTGTGCGGTGCCAGATCGTCTGCATGATGGCCACCAGCAGGGACAGCCCGATGGTGAGCGGCACCAGGAGGAAGTGGTAGACGGTCGTGATCCCGAACTGCCACCGCCCCACGGTCACCGCATCGAGTGCCGCAGGAACCAACGTCATGGTGACGGCCTTTCGTGTCGGAGGGGATGGACGGGCGCACCGTCCCGGACCGGGGACCAGGATCGTGGCGCGATGTCACCAACCTATCGCACCGACCGAACGGTCAGGAACTGTTTGGGGCGTGTCCTCGCGATGAGGTGTGGGCAGACGCTCAGCGGCGCTCCGGGACCGCGCGCGATGTCTGTGCCACAATGAGAGGACAACGGACGTCGCGGGCGCACCCCCGCGGCGGGAACCGGGTGAGCCTGTGGGCCGGAGACGGCCCTGGCCCCGTGTGTCGCCGCGAACACCGCGGTCCTGGAGGATTTCCGCCCCGAGCGGGCGAGCCACGGAGCAGGCCGGTGCGGGCCCGGCGCCCACACAATTGGAGAACTGTGAGTACTTCCGACACGACATCGGCACCTGAGACCCCGGCGTCCTCGTTGCTGTTCCAGGCGCCGGCTTTCCAGGCCCCTGCCTTCGCCGAACCGTCCTTCGACGGCGAATCCTCCTCGCGCGGCCCGGGCCGCACCCGCACGGAAGACGATGGGGACCGTGAGGAACCCGCTCCGCGCGGGCGGCGGCGCAGGCGCGGGGCGGGATCCGCCCAGGAGGACGCGCCGGCCCCCGCCCCGGCCTCAGACGCATCCGACCTCGATCAGGGCGAGCCGGAGGAGCAGGAGGCCGCGCCCAAGCGCCGGTCGCGCCGCTCGCGCCGCGCCCGCTCCGCCGAGCAGGAGCCTGCCTCCCAGGAGTCCCCGGCGGCGGATTCCTCCTCCGAGGGGGACAGCGGGGCGGAACCGGAGGCGGGGCAGCCGGAGGAGGAGCCCGCGGGCTCGTCCTCGTCCGCCCCGGCGGAGGAGGAGGGCCAGGGCCCGGCGACGCGCAGGAGGCGCCGCCGCCGTTCCCGCTCCTCCTCCCAGGACGCGGAGCCGGAGGACCTGTCCGACCAGGTCAAGGCCCTCAAAGGCTCGACCCGCCTGGAGGCGAAGAAGCAGCGACGCAAGGAGGGACGCAAGGAGGGGCGGCGCCACCACGTCATCACGGAGTCGGAGTTCCTCGCCAGGCGCGAGTCCGTGACGCGCGAGATGGTCATCCGCCGCCGCGATGGCCTGGATCAGATCGCGGTGTTGGAGGACGGGCTCCTCGTCGAGCACTACGTCGCCCGCCACACCCAGCAGTCGGCGGTCGGCAACATCTACCTCGGCCGCGTCCAGAACGTCCTGCCCTCGATGGAGGCCGCCTTCATCGACATCGGGCGCGGGCGCAACGCCGTGCTCTACGCCGGCGAGGTGAACTGGGATGCCGTCGGGCTGGAGGGTCGCCCCCGCCGCATCGAGAGCGCGCTGAAGTCCGGCGAAGCGGTGCTGGTCCAGGTGACGAAGGACCCGATCGGCCACAAGGGCGCGCGCCTGACCAGCCAGATCACGCTGGCCGGACGCTACCTCGTCCTGATCCCGCACGGCTCGATGATGGGGATCTCCCGCAAGCTCCCGGAGAACGAGCGCCAGCGCCTGAAGAAGATCCTCAAGAAGGTGGTGCCCGGCCACGCGGGCGTCATCGTGCGCACCGCCGCCGAGGGCGCGTCGGAGCAGCAGCTGTCCGACGATGTCGCGCGGCTCACGCGGCAGTGGGAGGACATCGAGAAGAAGCAGCAGAGCACGAAGGGCGCGCCGAAGCTGCTGCGCGGCGAGCCGGAGCTCGCCGTGCGCGTCGTGCGCGATATCTTCAACGAGGACTTCACGGAGCTCGTCATCCAGGGCAAGGAGACCTACCAGACGGTCGCCGACTACGTCGCCGAGCTGTCCCCGGAGCTCTCCGACCGCGTCCAGCTGTGGACCGGAACGGACGACGTCTTCCACGCCCACCGCGTCGACGAGCAGCTGGCCAAGGGCATGGACCGCAAGGTGTGGCTGCCCAGCGGCGGCACGCTGATCATCGACCGCACCGAGGCGATGACCGTCATCGACGTCAACACCGGCAAGTACATCGGCAAGGGCGGCACCCTGGAGGAGACCGTCACCCGCAACAACCTGGAGGCCGCGGAGGAGATCGTCCGCCAGCTGCGCCTGCGCGACATCGGCGGCATCGTCATCGTCGACTTCGTCGACATGGTGCTGGAGTCCAACCGCGACCTCGTGCTGCGCCGCCTCGTCGAGTGCCTGGGACGGGACCGTACGCGCCACCAGGTCACGGAGATCACCTCGCTGGGCTTGGTCCAGATGACCCGCAAGCGCGTCGGCGAGGGCCTCGTCGAGGCCTTCTCCACCCCGTGCGAGGTGTGCGAGGGCCGCGGGTTCATCGTCCACGACCACCCCGTCGAGCACGCCGGGTCGGAGCCCGCGGGGGAGTCGCGCCCGAACCGCCACTCCCGCAAGAAGGCGGCCGAGGAGCCTCGCCGCATCGATGAGGGCCCGGAGCGCGAGAAGGCCCGCGAGGCCATGTCCGCCATCGCCGCCGCGTCCGGTCACGGGCATAGGGACGAGGGCGACGCCGCGGGGGAGGGCGCTGCAGCCGACGGGACCGCCGAACCGGAGCAGATCCAGGAGGGGGCCGCCCAAGCCGCGGGGCCGGAACCGGAGAAGCCGGCCCCGTCCTCGTCCTCCCGGCGTCCGCGCCGGCGCCGCGCGGCCACGGCCAGCGTCGTCGAGCCGCCCGTGGAGGCGGCGCCCACCGGGGTTCAGGAGACGACCTCCGGGTCGGCCCAGGCGCACCGGGTGACCTCCCTCGAGGAGATCGAGCTGCCGGATTCCCACGCCGAGGAGCCCCGCGCGTCCCAGACCCGCAGGCGCCACCGCCGCGCGGTCTCCTCCGGGGTCGTGGACACCGACCAGGGCTGAGGCCTCTCCTCCCCGCCCCTCCCCGGGGCGCGGGCGCGTGTGGAATCGCACAGGTCCCAGGGCCGGCGCGGACTCCTCGCGGCTTGCCCGGGCTCGGGGCCATCGACTAGATTGGATCGTCGGCGCACACAGGCGCCAACGGGAACCGCCCCTCCTCCGGGTCCACTCTCGGCTGATGTCCGGGGAGTTCCCGTTCCGAACAAGACAGAGATGAGCTCCAACGTGGTCTACGCGATCGTCAAGGCCGGCGGCCGGCAGGAAAAGGTGTCCGTCGGTGACGTCGTCGTCGTCGACAAGCTGGCCGACGAGATCGGCTCCAGCATCGAACTCCAGCCGCTGATGCTGGTCGACGGTGGCACGGTCACCACCGACAGGTCCGCTCTGGAGAAGGTCACCGTCCGCGCGGAGGTCGTCGACTCCGCCAAGGGGCCGAAGATCTCCATCATCAAGTTCAAGAACAAGACCGGTTACCGCAAGCGCATGGGGCATCGTCAGAAGATGTCGGTCGTCAAGGTCACCGAGATCGCCTGATCCACCTCTCCCGAGCAGAAAGCATCCACTGAAATGGCACACAAGAAGGGCCTCGGGTCCTCCCGCAACGGCCGCGACTCGAACGCACAGCGCCTCGGCGTCAAGCGCTTCGGTGGCCAGGTGGTCAACGCCGGCGAGATCATCGTCCGCCAGCACGGCACGCACTTCCACCCCGGCGACGGCGTGGGGATCGGCAAGGACG